>NZ_JBQEPM010000010.1:0-262746 GCF_052045595.1 Pedobacter sp. 22163
GAGCGCTGAGTTTTTCGCAAAGCACGCTAAGCATTTTGTTTTTTTACCACCGAGTGCACAAAGTTTTCACAGAGGGCACTGAGTTTTTATTATTTTTAACCGCAAAGAGCGCTGAGTTTTTCGCAAAGCACGCTAAGCATTTTGTTTTTTTACCACCGAGTGCACAAAGTTTTCACAGAGGGCACTGAGTTTTTATTATTTTTAACCGCAAAGAGCGCTGAGTTTTCGCAAAGCACGCTAAGCATTTTGTCTTTTTACCACCGAGTGCACAAAGTTTTCACGGAGGGCACTGCGTTTTTATTATTTTTAACCGCAAAGAGCGCTAGTTTTTCGCAAAGCACGCTAAGCATTTTGTTTTTTTTACCACCGAGTACACTAAGTTTTCACAGAGGGCACTGAGTTCTATTTTTTTGTTTACCACAAAGGCGCGAAGGGCACCAAGGTTTTTCTATCGGATTTCACACTTAAGGTTGGGCAATTGATAAACAATTTCTTTGTAATCTCTGTGCCAACCTCCGTGTCCTCTGTGGTTAAATTTTTTACTTTATTATTTTTTTAAATAGATTGCTTCGTCATACTTCCTCGCAATGACGATTCATCTTAAGCTATTGCAGGTATTTCACCTATTATTATTTTATTTTTTACTTTATCTTTTTCTTCTTTTGTTAACGCATTTGCATTTTCTTCTACATCGCGGCTTACGCTTAGTATAATCCCGAAAGCCACACTGGTAAAAATCATTGATGTACCGCCCATACTTACCAATGGCAGCGGAACCCCTGTTACCGGACCCAACCCTACAGCTACCGCCATGTTTGCAAAGGCCTGTATGGTCAGACTGAAACTCAGTCCGGCCGCAAGCAATGCACCGAAGGCCTTGGGTGCCCGTGTTACGATCTTGATACATCGGTATAAAAGCACCAGGTATAGTATCATGATTACAATTCCTCCCACAGTTCCCCATTCTTCAATAATAATGGCGAAAATAAAATCGGAATACGGATGTGGTAGGAAATTGCGTTGTGTACTATTACCTGG
Organism: Pedobacter sp. 22163; assembly: GCF_052045595.1. NCBI lineage: Bacteria > Pseudomonadati > Bacteroidota > Sphingobacteriia > Sphingobacteriales > Sphingobacteriaceae > Pedobacter > Pedobacter sp. 22163. The sequence continues at coordinate 1,039 of NZ_JBQEPM010000010.1, forward strand.
TCCTTTACCAAAAACACCACCAGTAGCTAAGGCAATTTTTGCCTGATCTGCCTGGAAAGTTTTATCTGAATGCTGCATTTCAGGATGTATAAACGTATTAATACGCGACATGTATGTTTTTCTCCTTGGACCCAAAAAGAAAACAAAGAGCAGGAGTACGAAACCGCCTGCACAAACAATCGCGATCTGTTTAATACTGATCCTACCGATAATTAACAGCAAAATACTTACACCAAACAGCATTAATGCTGTAGATAGGTTGGCTAGTGCGATTAAAACAAACACCACACAAACCGAGCCCATAATTGGTATAAATGACTCTTTAACATTTTTAATATTTTCTTGCTTTTTGGTTAGCATCCTGGCCAAAAAGGTAATCAATGCCAGTTTAGCCAAATCCGAAGTTTGAAAGGTTAATCCGATTACCGGTATTTTAACCCATCTTGATGCATCGTTCAAATTCGTTCCGAATATTAGCGTATAAAACAGCAACGGAATGGTAACGATCATCAGTACCTTTGAAATACCCGCATAATAGCGATAATCGAGCAGGTGGGCAATATAGATCATCCCGATACCCATCAGCACAAAAATTAAGTGTTTGGTAAGTAAAAGCTTTTCTACCGCTTCTCCTTTTTTATATGCCAAGGTACCTGTTGCACTGTACACCGCCATTACGGATATAAGCGAAAGCAGGATGATGATCAGCCAGATCCATCTATCGCCTTTTGTTTTATTAAGTAGTGCCTGGAACATATATTGTACCTCCTATTATAATTCTCTAACTGCCGCTTTAAACTGGTTGCCGCGGTCTTCATAATTTTTGAACAGATCGAAACTTGCACAGGCTGGCGATAATAATACTGCATCACCACGTTTAGCCAAATGGAAAGCAATCTGCGCTGCTTCATCAGCTGAAAAAGTATTTACAATTACTTCTACATCATCCTCGAAAGCATCGTGGATACGTTTGTTGTCCTTACCCAAACAAACGATAGCCTTAACCTTGCTTTTAACCAGATCTTTAAGCATGTTGTAATCGTTTCCTTTATCAACACCGCCCATAATCAGCACTACATCGCTGGTCATACTCTCTAAAGCATACCAGGTAGAGTTCACATTGGTGGCTTTACTGTCGTTGATAAAATCGATCCCCGAAATTTTGGCCACATGCTCTAACCTGTGCTCAATATTTTTGAAATTGCCCATGCTTTCGCGGATGGTCTCATTTCTTAATTCTAAAACTTTAGACACAATGCCTGAGGCCATAGAATTGTAAATGTTGTGCTTGCCCTGTAAGGCTAAATCTGAAATAGACATGGTTAGTTGGTTATTTGGTTCTGTAAGGATATGTATAGTAGTTTCTTCTAAATAAGCACCCAGTTCTACTTTTTTAGTAATTGAAAAGGGATAGGCTTTCGCCACAGGCTTAATCAGCGCGATAGCTTTTAGGCTCTCTTCGTCATCTGCACAATAAATGAAAACATCTTGCGCTGTCTGGTTTTGAACAATCCGCATTTTAGATGCAGCATATTTTTCCAGTTTATAATCGTAACGGTCTAAATGATCTGGAGTAATGTTGAGCAAAACAGCAATATCTGCTTTAAAAGCGAACATATCATCAAGCATGAAGCTTGAGATTTCCAGCACATAATATTCGTAATCTTCCGTAGCCACCTGTGCAGCAAAACTCTGTCCGATATTACCTGCCAGGCCCGCATTTAAACCCGCATTTTTCAGGATATGATAAGTTAATAAACTTGTAGTCGACTTACCGTTTGACCCCGTAATACAGATGGTTTTTGCATTGGTATATCTTTTGGCAAATTCAATTTCCGAAACCACAGGAATCCCTTTTGCAACCAATTTTTTAATAATTGGCGCTGTAGGCGGAATACCCGGACTTTTAATTACCTCTGTTGCATTTAAGATCAGTTCTTCGGTATGTTTTTCATATTCGAACGGAATGGAAAGTTTTTCTAATGCAGCTTTATATTTATCGGTAATTACGCCATAATCGGAAACAAAAACATCGAAACCTTTTGCCTGGGCCAATTTTGCGGCACCAACCCCACTTTCGCCGGCACCAAGAATAACCACACGGCCCTGCCCGGTCATCGCTGACTTAGTATTGCTTGATGTGATGTTATTCGTGCTCATTATTTATTTTTATCAATTTTTACTACCTAAGAGATCTCAATCTCTTCTTTTTACCACCTTAGACACCTGAAGGCACCTTAGTTATTTTTCTTTTAAAGTTGAAACCTTACACCCTCAGCCTTTAAACCTTCCACCTTGAACTACCTTAACTTCAATGTTACAATGGTCATAATTGCAAGCATGATTCCGATAATCCAGAAGCGGGTTACAATTTTGGCTTCATGATATCCCTTTTTCTGATAATGGTGATGTAAAGGCGACATCAGGAAAATCCTGCGGCCTTCGCCAAATTTCTTCTTGGTATATTTAAAATAAGATACCTGCATAATTACCGACACCAGTTCTACCAGGAATATTCCACATAAAATCGGAATCAACAGCTCCTTGCGGATCATGATGGCAAATGAGGCGATGATTCCCCCAATGGCCAAACTTCCGGTATCGCCCATAAAAATCTGCGCAGGGTAAGAGTTGTACCAAAGGAAACCTACGCAGGAACCCACAAATGCACCTGCAAAAATCATCAGCTCTGCAGAATTTGGGATATACATAATATTGAGGTAATCGGCCATAATGGTATTACCGGATACATAAGCCAAAATACCTAGGGTGATCCCGATTACTGCCGAAGTTCCAGTAGCTAAACCATCAATCCCGTCGGTAATGTTTGCCCCGTTCGATACCGCCGTGATAATAAATACCGTTACAATCAGGAAGATAAAAAATGCATATTTCTGGTAATCGGTACCCAAAAACTTCAATACTTTTGCATAATCGAACTCATTGTTCTTATAAAAAGGCATATTGGTTTTAGTCGATTTTACATCTTGTGTATAATAAAAGGTTTCTCCCTTTTGGCGCAATACCATCGGAACCGTAGAAGTGCTTTTTACATCGTCCTGTACAGTTTCCCTTACCACAATATTTGGATGAAAGTACATGGTGCAACCTACAATTAAGCCTAAACCAACCTGACCAACAACTTTAAAACGACCTGCTAAACCTTCTTTATTCTTTTTGAAAACTTTGATATAATCATCTAGAAAACCTACAGCCCCCATCCAGATCGTGGTGATGATCATTAAAATCACATAGATATTGGAGATATTGGCAAATAACAGGGTCGGAATAAGAATACCAAGCAAAATAATGATACCCCCCATTGTTGGCGTACCTTGTTTTTGCATCTGTCCTTCTAAACCTAAATTTCTTACTATTTCTCCAACCTGTTTTTTATGCAGGTAATCAATTAACCTACGTCCGTAAACGGTAGTAATTACTAATGATAAAATAATAGAGATAGATGCACGGAAAGTGATGTACTGAAACAACCTTAACCCAGGTATATCATAATGCTTATGCAGGTATTCGAATAATAAATATAACATTAGCTGATTGGTTTTAATTGTTCAAGTAAAATTTCTTTATCATCAAAATGGTTCCTTACGCCATTAATTTCCTGGTATTTCTCATGCCCTTTACCAGCAACAAGAATAATATCTCCTGGTTGCGCTAAATGGCAGGCTGTTTTTATTGCCTCTTTTCTATCTAAAATGGATAGCGTTTTACGCTTATTGGTTGGTGACACACCTGCTTCCATTTCGCTGATAATCGCCTGTGGATCTTCCGTTCTGGGATTGTCGGAGGTTAGGATCACTTTATCGCTCCAATCGCAGGCTACCTGAGCCATAATAGGGCGTTTGGTTTTATCACGATCTCCCCCACATCCAATCACCGTGATTACCTGTTCGGTTCCTTTGCGGATATTGGCAATAGTGCTCAATACATTCTGAACAGCATCTGGCGTATGCGCATAATCTACAATACCTATAATCTTATCTGCAGAGGTGATGTAATCAAATCTTCCTTCAGCGCCTGATAAACGGCTCAACAAAGTCAGCACCTTTAACTTATCCTGCTCCAACAAAATCGCTGTTCCATACACGGCCAATAAATTGTACGCATTGAAAGAGCCTACAAGCTTGAAGTAAACGTCTTCGTTATCGATATCTAAATGCAGGCCACTAAACTGGTTCTCAATAATTTTTGCTTTGAAATCAGCCAGTTGTTTAAGTGCATAAGTCTTTTTATGCGCTTTAGTGTTCTGCAGCATTACCACACCGTTTTTATCGTCAATGTTGGTCAATGCAAATGCCGATTTAGGCAAAACATCAAAAAATGCTTTTTTTGCTTTCAGGTAAGCATCAAAAGTTTTATGAAAATCTAAATGATCGTGTGTTAAATTTGAAAACACACCACCAGAAAAAGTTAAACCTTCGATCCGGTGTTGAGAAACCGCATGTGAGCTTACTTCCATAAAACAGTAATCGCAACCTGCATCGACCATTTCTCTTAGGAGCTGATTTAATGCGATCGGATTTGGTGTGGTATGTGTTGCCGCCACTACCGTATCATTGATATAATTCTCTACCGTTGATAAGAGCCCGGTTTTGTAACCTAAATCTTTAAATAATTTAAAAAGAATAGTAGCAATGGTGGTTTTTCCGTTGGTTCCTGTTATGCCGATGAGTTTCAGATCTGCTGATGGATTTCCAAAATAATTCCCGGCAATGATACCCAAAGCCACCGCAGTGTTTTCTACTTTGATGTAGGTAACCGTAAAGTCCTGGATCTCTGGCAAATTCTCGCAGATAATTACACCTGCCCCCTGCTCAATGGTCTGCTCAATAAACTGGTGTCCATCAGCCACAGTACCCACTACAGCAAAAAAGATATCATCTTTACTTACTTTACGCGAATCGAAATTCAGCGCATTGATTTCCCTATCGGTTTTACCAACCAATTCTTTAATCGTTACGCCATAAAGTAAATCCTGTAATTGCATCATATTAATTATTGAATGATTGAATTAGAGAATGATAGAATGTGGCTATAGCCTTTAAACATTCACTCATTCAAAATTCTCTCATTTTATCATATCTTATTAATTATTGAATGATTGAATTAGAGAATGATAGAATGGGGCGATCGCCTACAACATTCATTCACTCAAAATTCACTCATTCAATCATGTATTAATTTAACTCTATCTGTACACCCAATCCTTTACCCACCTTTGTTCCGGCGATTATGGATTGACTGACCACTTTTCCAGAACCCGAAACCTTTGTTTTCAAGCCCGCATTCCCTAAAAGGTACAGTGCATCTTTTAATCCCATTCCCGCCACATTTGGCATCACACCTTTACGCTCGTTATTTTCTTGAAAAACTGTTCCTGCACTGGTATCTATAATATTGTAATATTCAGATTTTGAAGCAAAAAGCGGTTTAAAACCAAATGCTTTATACACTTTCTGAGTCGCTTTACTCTGTCCTGCTTTTGTTGGTGGGTTACCTGTATTACCTACCAAACGGGTCGGCATATCGTTATACATCTGCATATCGCTGGCATAAATACGGTCGGCCACTTCCCTAAAAACAGGTCCAGAAACCAAAGCACCATAATACCCTCCTTTTGGATCATTAATTACCACAATCATCGAATATTTTGGTTTATCTGCAGGAAAGTACCCCACAAACGAGGCCTGGTATTGTCTTTTAGCCTTATACCCTTTGTTTGCATCAGCTACCTGAGCAGTACCTGTTTTACCGGCAATTTTATAAAGCGGGTTGTGAACATATTGTTTACCGCTTCCTTCAGTAACCACCCCTTCCAGCATGTTTTTGATTTTACTCAAAGTAACATCTGAACAGATCTTATCTTTAATCACCCTGGCTTTAAACTGCTCAATCGGGTTACCTAACCTTCTGATCTCTTTTACAAAAATTGGCGCAATATATTTTCCATTATTTGCAACCGCATTATAAAATGACAACATCTTTAATGGGGTCAACTGCATCTCGTACCCATAGGCCATTTGCGGCAAAGTCATGTTTTTGTTCCAACTTTTATTTGATGGATTTTTTACTACAGGTTTTGCTTCACCTGGTATTTGTAAATCCATACTTTCATTCAGATGCCAATTATATAAATGATCGGTAAACTTTTTAGGATTAGCACCATATTTACTATTCACAAGATAAGACACAGCTGCGTTTGATGATTGTTCGAATGCTTTTTTAACGGTTACCACACCAATGCTGCCGTGCGAATCCTTGATCATGTGACCGGGTATTTTATAATTACCTGTGCCCACCATTGTATTGGTATCCACCAGCTCATCTTCCAAAAGCGCCATATAAGAGGCTAGTTTAAAAGTTGAACCCGGATCCTGGTTACCTGCAATCGCGTAATTAAATTTTTCTTTGTAAACACCCTCTTCCACTTTAGAATAATTGGCTACTGCTCTGATTTCGCCGGTAGCAACCTCCATTACAATTACCGCACCGTGGTCGGCATCGTACTTAATCAACTGCTTCTCTAAAGCACTTTGCGCCAGATCCTGCATATTGATATCAATGGTTGAAATAATATCAGCACCATCTTTCGGAGCCACCTCAGCCTCCTCGTTTACTGGGATATATACACCCCCAGCGATACGCTGCATTAATCTTTTCCCGGTTTCTCCGTTGATATATTCTTTATACGCTCCTTCTAAACCCACACCGTTTTTAACATTTTCGTTTTTATACCCAATGGTACGGGCAGCCAAAGCCTGAAAAGGAAGAATCCGTTTATTCTGCTGAACAGCAATTAAACCGCCGCTAAACTTACCGATGTTATATAACGGAAAAGTCCTGATGGTTTTAAGATCAGCATAACCCACTTTACGGTGGATCAGTAAATAGCGCGAGCTATCCTGACGACCTTTACGCAGGTATCTAGCATATTCCTTAGCCGTTTTATCCTGAAAGAGCTGAGCTAATTTATAACCCAGTGAATCTACTTTCTCGTTAAATACTTTATCATCGGCAATACCACCAGCAAACATATCCATACGCAGTTCGTATTCTGGTATCGAAGTAGCCAGTAAACTGCCATCGTTAGAATAAATATTCCCACGGGTAGCCTCCACATTTACATATCGTGTAGAAAGACTATCTGCCATAGCTTTCCATTTTTTCCCTTGCACATACTGTACCTGACCTAGGCGTAAAAACACCGCGAAAGCAAAAAGCACAATTAAGCCAAATGCCAGATATACACGAAGCAAGATGTTTGCTCTAATATTCATCGCTTTTAACAATTATTTTTTTTGGTGGTTCAATCAGTTCTTTTATCCCAAGGGTATCTACCTTTTTGGCAACCTCTGTCAATTTACTCTTGAACATCAGGTCGGCCTTGAGGGATTTATACTCCCATCTTAATTCTTTTACTTCTTTATTTAATTTATCAATCCGGCGAACATTGTTTACCGCAAAGTGACTATTGGCAATGTAAATCATTCCCAAAAGTGCCAGAAAACACAAATAAGGCAAAGCATCAGTTGCCGCCTCTTTACTTACTAATCCATCATTAAAAAGCTTGCTGATAAATGAATTGCTATCCATTTTTTCTTCAGCAGTTTTTGGCCTTTTGGGCGCAGCTTTTAATTCTGGTTCAGGCCCAACTTCTTCCTCCTCTATCTCTTCCCTAAACCTGTTCATATCTTTTCTGCAATTCTTAGTTTCGCACTGCGGGCCCTATTGTTTTGAGCAATCTCCTCATCAGTGGCAATTATCGCTTTTCGTGTAATTACATTAAATGGCTTTTGCTGGTTTCCGAAGAAATCCTTTTCTACTTCACCCTGAAATTTGCCTTTCGCCATAAAGTTCTTAACCGGCCTATCTTCTAAAGAATGATAAGACATGACCACTAAATGACCGCCAGGCTTCAACACATCAGCAGCCTGTAGCAGAAAATCTTCAAGCACCTGGATTTCGGCATTCACCTCTATACGTAACGCCTGAAACACCTGCGCCAGATATTTATTCTCTTTTCCTTTTGGGATATAACCGGCAATCGCCTCCTTCAAGCTGTCGATATCAGTAAAAGGCTGCTCTAAACGTGAAGTCACGATGGCACGGGCCAGCGATTTAGCATTCTTCACTTCTCCATAAATCCCAAAGATTTTATGCAGTTTATCCTCTGTATAGGTATTCAATATTTCGGCAGCCGTTAAGTCACGGTGCTGATCCATACGCATATCCAGATCGGCATTATGACGGATAGAGAAACCTCGCTGCGGCACATCGAACTGATGCGAAGAAACCCCAAGATCAGCCAGAATACCATCCACCTGCTTAAAACCTTTTAAGCGGAGATTGTTTTTTAAAAACCCAAAGTTCTGATCTATGAAAATAAAGCGATCGTCAGCAGGAACATTCGCTTGTGCGTCAGGATCCTGATCAAAAGCAATCAATCTTCCTTTCGGACCAAGATGTTTCAAAATCTCTCTCGAATGACCACCGCCGCCAAAAGTAACATCCACATACACGCCGTCAGGCTTGATATTCAAACCATCAATGCAAGGCTGCAACATTACAGGAACATGGTAATTATTCGCCATCTACTACTCCTTTCTTATCACCCATTACTTTCTGGGCAAGGCTTGCAAAATTGGCCGGAACATCATCAAAAATATCTTCGTATGCTTTTTTATCCCACACCTCGATACGATCCAACTGACAGGCCAGAACAAGATCACTGCCGATGCCCGCATATTCTACCAAAGATTTCGGCAAAAGCACCCGGCCGGCAGCATCAAGCGAAAGCTCGGTTGCCCCACGCGTAAAAGCTCGTACAAAGGCCCTGTTTTCCTGATCGTAAATATTAAGCTTGGCAAGATCGGCCACAACAGCATCCCATACTTTTTTAGGATAGATCACCAGGTTTTTTTCAAAACCCCGGTTAATAATGAGCCCATCATTTTCGGCATTAGGCAATTGTTTCTTAAGCGCAGCAGGTACCATAAGGCGTCCCTTTGCGTCAAGTTTACAATCAAATTCTCCTAAAAGTTGGGTCATAGTGGTATCTACACTTTATATCTAGTGTAAAAGTAAAGAGTTCTACCACTTTTTACCACTTTTTACCACAAAAAAGTTTTCCACATCTTTTTTGTTACAATTATGATGCTGCAATATACCTAGAATAAGTAGATCAGCACAAAACAAAAAGCCTTAACAATTGATAATAAGGCCATTAAAATAAAAATAACGAGAAGTGTCACACTCGCCCAATTTCTACTATATTTATTGGATTTTTCTCCAAAAGCACTCATTAATAGCTTTTAAAAAGTGGGAGAACCTCCCACTTTTTTATTTATTTACCATAATTTTTGCAAAAAAATCAGAAGAGAAAGATACTACTTTTTCATAGCCAGTACTTTCCTGATCTGTCCGACTATAAGCTGTGATTCGCTGGCTTGGATCACATGACCGCTTTTCTCTGCGCTGACTAACCAGCTGTCCGTAGAGAGTTTTAAGAAATCTGCTTGAAGACTCGCAACCAGATGCTGATATTCTTTTTTGATGGATTCGTCTTTAAAGCCTTTTGTACGGATAGCTGAGGTTCCGGTAATCACTGCGCGGTTTGAATTTATTCAGGTCCAACTCAAAATATCACTTATTTAGACTTATTAAAAATAATTTGGAGGAAAGCATTTAAAACGATTTCTTTGTAAGCGTAAACCAATATTGCACAACGAGATGCTACGCTCAAAAATGAAATCAGAAAACACCTCCAAAAAATTAAATTGGGCAAAACACCAAAAAAGGTGGTTCGGTAAATGGCATCTTTATGTTGGTATTATTGCCGGCGCAATTGTAGCCTTTGTAGGTGTTACAGGAAGTATCCTGGTTTTTCAGGATGAGATAGACCGCGCGCTGAACCCTAATCTGTTCGAAGTAATTGCGCAGAAACAAAAAATGCCAATTGAGGAAATTGTGCCTTTGATCAGAAAAAACTATCCCAGCTTAAAAATTGATTACCTGATGCTTAACAACTTCAAAAATCCCAATGAAGCATACAGCGTTCTGAATTTAAAAAGTGGTGGAGAAACTTTTATTAATCCATATACTGGAAAAACAACTGGTAAACGAATACACACCAGTTCTTTTATCCATGTGGTTACCGAGCTGCACCGAACTTTGCTTATTCCTGTAGCAGGCCGTTACATCTGTGGTTTAGCTTCTCTCTGCCTTTTAATTTTAACCATTTCTGGCCTGCGTTTATGGATCCCAAAAAAATGGAAACAACTAAAATCGGCACTTACCGTAAGGTTTAGCGGCTCATTTAAGCGGCAAAATTACGATTGGCACAATTCACTCGGGTTTTACTCCTCTCCCATCGTAGCAATATTGAGCCTTACCGGTTTTTCGATTACTTTTTCTACGCTTGTTATTCCACTGTTATTTTTGCTTAGCGGGAAATCTCCTCAGGGCGTAGCTGCGTTATTGGGTGCAAAATCTGCATGGCATGCACAAGCTGTACCCCTTCCACTTAAAGAGATTGTTGCCGCAGCGAAAGAAAAAATGCCCAATGGTTACATTGGTGGGATTTCTTTTCCGGCCGATAAAACAGGCGCCTACCGCTTAGATGTAGTGACTGGAAACCTGCCTAAAGTTGGAAAAAGAGAAATGCTTATTGTTGATCAATATACGGGAAAAGTGTTATTGAACAGCCGGAAGGATTTCCCTAATGTTGGCAATGCTTATCTTAGCTGGTTAACGCCAATCCACTATGGAAGCTTTGGCGGCAGGCCAACACAGATTATTGCCATCATTGCCGGCTTAATGCCACTTGCCTTATTTATTACTGGTTTTATTATCTGGTGGCCACGTTATAAGAAACAAAAGAAAGGCAAAAAACGAAAAACGAATGAAGCAGCTTTAGATGAGGCATTGGAAACTCCGACGATTGAAAAAGAATTAAAACCTGCGAAAACAACAACACCGCTTCCGAAACTGGGCAGTTATTTCCTTTTACAGTTTAAATCGGGATTAAAATATGCAATGATTATCCTTCCGATTAGTTTTATTATGGGTGCACTCTATGGCCTCCCTTCAGGAATTGTTATCCAGCCGGCCATTTTCGTAGTGGCTTTTAGCTGCGTGATGGTCTGTTTGAATTTTATATGCGCATTGTTATCAGAAATATTCAATATTCTTTTTCTACTTCCTTTTAAAAGGGGAAGCCATAGGGTAACAAGTTATTTTGCTTTATCAACTGCATTTTTTGTTTGTTACCTGGCTGTGTATGTCGTTCTGCTCAATACTGGTCTGGAAATCTTCTAAGTTACTGGCACCCTGCCTAAGGCTTGATGTTACCATCCGATTGATAACTCAAAAATTGTAAATTCTTATCGTGTCAGATGGTAACATCTGACATCACTGTTAAAATAAAAAGGGCCTGTACCATAGATTAAAATCACCATGATACAGACCTGGACATTACTGTTATTTCTTTTTCAATATGAAGCATAATCACTGCAAACAACACCTCGGTACAGCCTCTCCTATAAAAGATAATTATTTTGCTGGTGTAATTACAATTTTCCGGTATTCGATCGGTTCATGATCTCCCTGAAGATAAATAGGCCCGGGCTCTCCCTCATTACTATCCAATGCTCCTCCGGTAATACCCGGAATTTCCTGGTTACTGATGATGGTTTTGCCATTGGCTACCACTGTTACCAAACGGCCAACAAGGGTAATATCGTAGCGCTGCCATTCACCAGGCCCGAGTGTAACCATTTCATTGGCTGTTAAAAATCCATAAACACCACCGAATAGCACGCTGTTAGGGTGCGCATCTTTTTTGCTGTCCTCAATCTGCACCTCGTAACGGCCTCTTAAGTATACCCCACTGTTTCCCCCTTTGGCATATTTGAATTCTACATGGAGCTTAAAATCATTAAACTTCTGTTCGGAAATGAGATTTGAACCTGCTTTCGGACTGGTTAAAATACCGTTTTTAACTACCCATTGGTTTGGTCCATTGGTTTTCCAGCCAGATAGATCCTTACCATTGAACAAATTGATGGGTTTACCCCAGGCGGGTGCAACAGTCCTTTTCAGATAAGGTGCCTTAACACCTTTCCAGCTATATTGTTTACCATTGCAATCTATCATTGTTCCTTGAATTCCGGTATCGGCTACAGTGCCATCAATAATCAGATTCGAGGTACCACTTTCCCATTGTGGCGGAATTTCGAACCTAAACTTTCCATTGTCAAACTTCACTTCCGATACCGGACGCGCACTACCGGCAGTAGATACAAAATAACCAACCAATGTTTTCACGCCAGATAGTTTTACTTCCAGCCAGGCAGGTGCTGGTTTTCCGTTTACATCAACGGTAATGTCCCATCGGCCAATCAATGCTGCAGGCTCAATAGCAAGTTTAATATTACCAGGTATAGTTACTGACGAAGCAAATGTTTTTTGAGACAGACCTGCGAGGAGCAGACAGCTTATACTAAACAAAAAGATTTTTTTTCTCATAGATGTAATTTGATTTATTATGTACCTGATGTTTTCTAACCCAGGGCCACCACTAAGTTACAGGCCAAGGTAAATTGCCAGTAAGGTATGATTTATTTGTTTTAAGCGCAAGTAGCACCTGTCTCCTGCACAGTATCGTTACAAGATATTGCTGTATCATTATAACCATAAATCTTAAAAAACAAGTGTGCCAGGCAAACATATAGCTGTGCGGGTTGAAATCATCTAAAACAAAGGCCCTTGCAAACTGATCTGCAAGGGCCTCTTTTATTTTTAAGATTGATATTTTATCCATTAATGGCTTTAACACCTGGCAATTCTTTACCTTCCATATATTCGAGTAAAGCACCACCACCGGTAGAAACATAACTTACTTCATCTTCCATCCCGAATTTTGCAATTGCTGCAGCAGAATCGCCACCACCTATTAAAGAGAATGCGCCATTATCTTTAGTAGCCGCTACAACTGCCTCTGCAACAGCTTTAGTACCTACCTGAAAACTTTCCATTTCAAAAACGCCCATCGGTCCGTTCCACAATAAGGTCTTAGAATTTTTAATCACATCCTGGAATAAAGCAACCGATTTTGGACCGATATCCAGTCCCATCCAATCTGCAGGAATCTGACCAGAGTCTACATCTTTTTTATCGGCATCATTTGCAAATTTATCAGCAATTACCGTGTCTACAGGTAAAATCAGGTTTACACCTTTTGCTTTTGCTTTTTCAATCAGTTCTAAAGAAAGTGCTTGTTTATCAGCTTCTAATAATGAAGTACCGATTTCTCCTCCTTGTGCTTTAGCAAAAGTGTAAGCCATACCACCACCAATAATCAGGTTATCTACCTTATCCAGCAATTTTTCGATTAAAAGGATTTTATCAGATACCTTGGCACCGCCCATAATGGCAGTAAAAGGTCTTTCTGCATGGTTCAATATTTTCTCTGCATTTTCTACTTCTGAGGCCATTAAATAACCAAAGTATTTTGCATCTGGAAAAAACTGGGCAATAATTGAAGTTGAAGCATGTGCACGGTGAGCAGTACCAAAAGCATCGTTTACATAAACATCGCCTAATTTTGATAATTTCTCTGCAAAGGCAACATCACCTTTTTCTTCCTCTTTGTAAAAACGAAGATTTTCTAACAATAAAACTTCACCTGGTTTTAAATCAGCTGCCTGTTTTGCTGCGCTTTCGCCGATACAATCATCAGCAAACTTAACTTCAACACAAACAAGAGCAGATAGATCAGATAAGATGTGTTTTAAAGAATATTTATCGGTAGGGCCATCTTTCGGGCGGCCTAAGTGAGACATTAAAATAACCGCACCACCATCTTTTAAGATTTTAGAAATGGTTGGCAAAGCCGCCCTGATTCTTTTATCATCTGTAATTTTAAATTCGTCATCTAAAGGCACATTAAAATCTACCCTGATTAATGCTTTTTTATCTTTAAAGTCAAACTGGTCAATTGTATTCATGTTTAATTATTTTTGATTTAAGTTTAATTTCATTTCGTAATGGAACCCGATGCCTGGGATATCGAACTCTGGAGATTCGGTAGTGAAGCCGATTTTTTTGTAAAAAGCTGCCGCCGTTGAACGGGCATTACACCATAAATAATCGGTTTTATATTCTTTTAGATACTCAATTGCAAAAGTAACCAGTGCAGCACCATAACCATTTCCAACTGCATCAGGATGGGTGGCCATACCCCTAAGCTGATAGCCTTCTCCTTCTTCAGGAAAAAAATCGTTCCGCATAAATGTGGCTATCGATTTTATTTCTCCATCTTTTAAAAAACCCAGGTGAAAGGTATCATAAGCGGTATCGCCTTCAAAAATGCATGCTTCAAATGGTTTGCCATTGCGCAAAACCAGGCTTCTTAAAGGCAGAACTTCTTCGGGAAGAATAAATTTGACCATATTTTTAGTATCATTAGCTTGTATCGAGTATCAAGACACCGCCATAGGATGCACCGCAAACGTTTGCAAAGTTAATAAAGCAATTGAAACCCGATAATAATATCGACCTGATTTTTTAACATTTTAAATGCTGATCCAACAGACTTTAAAAACAAATAGATTATGTTTTGTTTTTTGTAAAGCAAGTTCATTACTGGTTGGCTACGTTCATTTAACAGAAGATAGTGCAAGAAAACTAAAAATGAATTCTACCAAGGAATTAAACTGGCGTTTTTATATTTCCTTGCACTGCCAAAGTGTTTAGCCCCGGGCATAGCGGCATCCCTGAAGCGCAGCGAAAGGATAAAGCGAAGAACGGGAACAATCTTTAATCGTAGATCAGACCTTGCGCTCCAAAAACCGATACTATTTTTTGTAAAGCAGGTTCATTGCCTGTAGGTTACTGTAGTCCTTCTTTCCGCTCCTATCTTTGTGATCGTAAGCAAATGATGATTGGCGCTGCAACAAAAAGGATAACCGCTGCAATAAGGTTTATTGAACCAAGGTTTGTGCATTAAGACCACAGCCAGATATCAACTTTAAAACTAAGGGTTGTTTTTGCATCGGTTTGCTTGCAGACAAGAAGTGTTTAGCCCCGGGCGTAGCGGCATCTCCAATGTCATTAAGTTAAGCCATCAGCACAGGCAAAAATAATTTAACCACAGATAGAAGGGATGCACACAGATATGGAAATTCGTGTTTATCTGTGTGCATCTGTGGTTAAAAGCTTCACTTAACTACAATTGAGCGGCATCTATGAAGCGCAGCGGAAGAATATACGAAAAACGGAAACAGACACTAATGGCTGTACTAGTTCTGTGCACCAAAAAAATTAAAGCCTCATATAAAATGTTCCAATTACTCACAAGGTCCATTCCTTTCATCTATCCGCTTCAATATAAAAGATAGTACCATGGCATAAGCCACATAGGCCACAAATACAAAAAAACCAAGCTGAAGCGCTGAATTGTTGGCTGTTACGGTTCTAAGCGTTCCACTTTGTACATTCAATCCTGAAAGCTGGCTCTTCAATATACCGTTCAGGCCAATATAGGTCATGGCAATGCCAACCACCATTACATCTGCCATATCCCATTTACCAAGGTCGAAGGCGAGGAAGCGCAATACTTTTCTGCTGCCAAAAAGATGTCCGCAAGACACATGAACCCCTCTGGCGATAATTCGCAGCAAAGGCAATACCACCACAAAAACAAGCAACAGTACACCAACTAGTACCGCATCAGGCTTTGGTTGTTCAATCAGCGTTCCTATAATACCCAGTATGCTTTTGCTCTGAAAGAACAGCACCTGGTTATTAAAAGCAATCTTATCGCCTAAAAGGCTAAATTCGAGTGACTGGATACGCGCATCAACCTCTATAATCGGCGAAGTAACGCCAACAGTGAGCAAAATCACGGCAAACAAAAGCGACATGATAAATAGTGGTACATGCAACTGCACCGATTTTCTTAAAAAAAGCCATAATATGAGTGCAATAGCTATGCAGCCCAGCATCCCCAAGCCACATTGAAGAGTCTCTTTTTTAATCTGTGTAAGCCTTGAGTTTACCAAACGGTCGTACGCGGTTGCATTAGCAACATGATATTTACGGTAGATGTTCTGTTCTACAGTAGTAATGGTGGTATCGGTGCTGTCGTAGGTCTGATTTTCCAGTTCATCTAACTTACTTGTTGCTACACTTTTAAGCCTTTTAAGGCTTGTTGGACTGGTAATTTTAGCCACAATAGTTTTCGCAAAAGAAGGAACCTGGGCATGGAGCTCATCTACATCAACAAAACTGTTAAAGGCCAGTTTTTTCAGTTTACCGCCAAGGGTTTTCTGAGGCTTGGTAACCTCCGACACGGCCTTGTTTACCAAGCCATGCAGCTCTTTTTCAACCTCCTTGCGCATGTCTTTTTTCTGTTTTGCAGTTAAGCTGAAACCTCTTACCCTTCTGTCAACAACTGCCGAAATTTTTTCTCCCCAACGGTCAACCGAGAATATACCAAAAGTGATGTTGTTCGACAAGCTGTAATCTTCTTTGATCCGTTTCTGTTCGTAAGAAAGTGAATGGAAGCGGTAGCCAAAATAGGCCTCGCCCAGCAAAAGGATGCTGAGACCAACGATAAGTGCAAGTGGTGCAAACCAGTTCTTTTTTGCGTGGATATTTTTAGGAGTATTTGTTGTAGTTGCCATAATAAATCAGTCAGCTTTAATAAACAGGTTAGTGGGCATCATGTGGGGTAATAAACTTCAATATCGTAGAAAGAATGAGGCCATAAAGTACAAAACTGATGAATATGATATATCCCGGCTGCAGGGCTGTATTATTAGTGGTTAAGATGGTAAGTGAATCATTTTTGATATTGAGCGCCTGGAGCTGACCTTCGAGCAGGCCGTTCAGTCCGATGTAAGCCATTAGGATAGCGATTACAATCACATCGGCCATACTCCACTTGCCCGATTGGAAAGCGAAGTACTTAATAATCCCATTTTCAGCCAGACGTTTACTGCCCAAAAGATGCACCCCAGTTGAGCTCAGTTTAACTACCGGGAAAAGGATGCTAAATACCAATATCAGCACCCCCACCAGGATAGAATCAATTCCGGGCTGGCTAATAAGCACCCTCACAACATCCATAATACTTTTACTCTGAAAAAACAGCACCTGATCTTTAAACACCACATGTTCGCCAAGCAGCACAAAATCGAGCGAACGGATCCGGGCATCCACCTCGATCATCGAGGCGGTAAGGCCTACGAAAAGGAGAATGAACGCAAATAGCAGCGACATTACAAAGAGTGTAACATGAAGATCCCTGCGTTTGCGGAGCCCCCACCAAAAACCAAGAACAACCACTACGCAGGCAAGCATACCAAAGGAATAGCCATAAGTTTTTGTGCGGATATCGGCGAGTGAGGCACTGAGCTTTTTATTGAGCAGCCCGGTAGAGGATACCTGATATTTACGGTACATCGCCTTTACAGAAGCACCGTTAGCAACGAAGGCACTATCGAGCTTTTCCTCGTCGGCCAATTCGTTAAACTCGCCCATAGCCATTTTGCTTAACTGCCGCTTGTTCTTCGGATTATCCACCTCGGCTATAATTTTTCTGGCAAAATCAGGCACCTGCGCCCGTATGCTATCAGGGTTCACAAAATTGCGGATCGCAAACTTCTGGATCTTTCCGCTTAAAGTCTTTTTTGGCTTATTCACTAAGGCCTCTGCCTTATTAATGAGCGCAAGCAGCACCTGCTCTACCTCTCTTTGCAATATTTTTTTTTGTTTTCTGGTCATCTTCAGGTTGCGGACCTGGTGATGCACAATCCTGGATACATTATCTTTCCATTGCTGCACCGAAAACAGCCCATAGGTAATGTTGTTGATATCAGCATAATCTTCCTTAATGCGCTCCTGCTGATCAGAAAGCTCGTGCAGCCTAAATCCGAAATAAGCCTCCGTGCCAAGGAGTATGGAAAGGGAGAGGATGAGCAGAAATTTAGGGAGCAAAGACTTTCTTTCTCTTATGTGTGTTTTTTGTGTTTCCAAGCCGATTACTTTACATGCTTACCGCTGTTCTATTTTCTTACCCGTTTAAACATCGGTAAATTTTAAAAGGCATTTTACCAATGGCATTATTTGGTCAGGTATTGGCAAATACAACCAACAGTACCTAAAAAGGTTTTGAAAGCGAAAAAAAAAAGGTCTTTATGGCTGTAGATAACAGCCGATTCTGTAAAACGGATCAATCATCTTTCAGTAATTATCGGGATGTAAGTTTTGGGAGGGATTTCCACCAGGCCAGTAATTTTTCTTTTAGTTCAGTGGTAACTTTTGGTTCCTGTTCTGCCAGATTTAGGCTTTCTTTTTTGTCCTTAAAGACATTGTACAACTGGATATCACTTCCGTTGCTGTTCATCAGCAGTTTCCATTGGCCCGACCTGACAGCCAGATTCGGGCTTTTATCAATTGGTCTGGGAAATTTAAAGGCAATATCGTTGCGCCCATATTCCCAAAATATTTCTTTTCCCCTGGCTGATGGTGTTCCATTAAAAACCTGACTTCGATCCACACCGTCTCCTTTATAACCGCCCGGCAGTGAAATCCCAGCCATTTTAGCAAGAGAAGGCAAAAGATCCAATGCGTTTACAACAGAATTTTCATCTATTTTACCCTTACCAATGTGCCCCGGCCAGCTGATGATAAAGGGCATTCTCGTACCACCTTCATAAAGCGAGAGTTTTGATCCCCTCAATCCTTCTGCCCTGCTCCCGCGAAAACTGGGCAAAGGGCCATTATCACTGGTGAAGATGATAATGGTATTTTTATCTGCACCTGATTGCTTCAGACCGTCTAAAAGCCTTCCGATCTGAATGTCATATTCTTTCAATACCAGTTTAAAAGCCGCCTCTTCCTGCGGGTTCATCGGGAATTGGCCAGTGTACTCGCTTTGGTTCCTCGGTACCCAGGGCGTATGCACATCGTCAGGCCATAGGTTTATAAAACAAGGCTGATCTTTATGTTTTGAAAGAAAACCGAGTGTTTTGTCTACAAAATATTTTGTCCGGTCCCAGCGCTTAATACTGTCCTTGTCAGACCAAATCCAGTCTGTTGCGGTAATGGCCGGATCGGGATCAGGGCTTTCATAGGTGCTGGCGTGGACATCGAAACCGTACTGTTCAAATCCAGGTGCATTTTTAACATCCCTTCCACCTCCCATGTGCCACTTGCCAAAGTGCGCTGTGGCATAACCTGCATTTTTAAAAAACTTCGCAATGGTGGGTGCCCCTGGGTCAAGGAAATCGGCCTGTTCGGCTTCCCTGTTATGTTTTTTATTGTCCAGATAGGTACTAAAATTCCACCTGCCCGGATACATCCCGGTAAGCATGCCCACCCTTGATGGTGAGCAAATCGGCGCTGCACTGTAGTATTGATTTAGCTTTAAGCCGTTTTCCGCAAGGCGGTCGATATTTGGGGTGGGCACAAATTTACCGCCAAAGGTACCCACATCACTAAAACCCATATCATCGGTCAAGATAACAATGATGTTGGGCTGCCTGCCTGCATGGTTCCTTTTGCTTTGCGCAGCGGCGCTTAAGCCCACTGTTAAAAGTCCAATGGCCAATATCGCGCTACAGGTAATATATCTACTCATATATCTTATCGTTTATTCCGGAAACCTATTGAACGAAAAATTTAGAAATCAAAAATGATACTACCAAATCTATAGATTTAATACAGATAAAAATGTAATTAATTAGAATTATCCAACCATCAGCCTAACCCGGGTAAATTCCATTATTTAATTAAATGAAACAGATTTACTGATCGCTTGTTGAATGGATATATTCTCATTTTGATCTGATCCGCAATATTATGAAAGAGGAAAACATAAAAAAAGCCGCCAGGATATTGTTGGGCGCAGGTTTAATTACAGCAGGAATTGGACATTTAACTTTTGCGCGTAAGCCTTTTCAGGCCCAGGTACCCGATTGGGTGCCCTTGAAAAAAGATGATACCGTAGTATATTCTGGTTTGGTTGAAATTGCTTTGGGAAGCGCCTTAATACTTACACCAAAAAAATATGAAAGTACCATTGGCAAAATTGCAGCTGGGTTATTTGTGAGTGTGTTCCCGGGAAATATCGCTCAGTTTACACATAAACGAAGTGCTTTTGGGCTAAATACCGATGGAAAGCGATTCCTGCGTTTATTCTTTCAGCCCGTACTCGTGTACTGGGCATTAAAAGCCACGCAGCCTAAGCAGTTACGGTAAGTTTAATGGTTTCAAAATAACTATCCAGCTTTTTTCCTGGCCATCATCTGGTATACTGGATCATGTTTCGTTTGGAACTATGCTTTTGGCATCAGTTAACCGATTTAAGCAATTAACCTTTTGAGTTGGGAATTTGAACTGGTGGTCAGGAATAAATTAACGATTGCATTAGGTAATTAACCATGAACTATTGACTAATGACTAATGAACCAATGACCAATAAACCAATGACCAATGAACCAGCCCTACGTTTTAGCCTTTACCAAGCTGATTAATTTTTTTCACCACATCGATCAAACGGCTGCTGTAACCAAATTCGTTATCGTACCATCCTACCACTTTAACCAGATCGCCAACGATAGAGGTTAATAGCGAATCGAAAATACAGGAATGTGGATTGTCGATAATATCGACTGATACAATTGGATCTTCAGTATATTCAATAAGGCCTTTCAATTCGTTTTGTGCAGCATGTTGAAAAGCTGCATTAATTTCTTCTATGCTTGTCTTTTTCTTTAGCAAACAGGTAAAATCGGTTAACGATCCGTTTAAAACCGGAACCCTGATTCCTGCTCCACCTAAACGGCCATCCAGTTCCGGAAAAATATGGGTAATGGCTTTTGCTGCTCCTGTTGTAGTTGGAATAATAGAGGATGAAGCTGCCCTTGCCCTGCGCAGATCTTTATGGTTTGCATCATGCAGATTCTGATCGCCTGTCATCGAGTGGATGGTTGTAATATAACCTTCTTCAACACCCCAGTTATCGTTCAAAATCTTAATCATCGGGGCAATATTATTCGTTGTACAACTGGCATTTGATAGTACAGGGCTACTTAAATCAATCTGATGGTCGTTTACACCTAATACCACCATCGGAATATCATCAGCAGCCGGGGCTGAGATGAGTACCTGTTTTGCGCCTGATGTGATGTGTTTTTCTGCTAATGATTTGGTTAGGTTTTTACCCGTACAATCGATAACCAGATCCACCCTAAGTGCCGACCAAGGCAATTCATCGGCATCCTTGATAGCGAAGACCGGAATAGAAAGCTGATTGATTACCAATGCATCGGGTTTTGCAGAAACATTACCTGCGAAAACACCGTGAACAGTATCGTATTTAAATAAATGAGCCATCGTTTTGGCATCTGCCAGGTCGTTAATTGCCACTACTTCAAATCCCTCAGCCAATGCTAAGCGTAAAAATGTTCTTCCTATTCTACCAAAACCATTTATTGCCAGCCTCATTATTATAAAAATTAGAGCGCAAAATTAGTATTTATTTATCAAAGCAAAGACCTCATTATATAAGATGGAAAAGTGATGATGAAACCTTATTGCAGCGGCTATTTTTTTCATCTGCTTTAAAAAAAATGAGGTTCTTTTTTAGGAGCGCAGCGCCTGTACAGCTATTAAGGTTTGTTCCCGTTCTCCGCTGTATCCCTATGCTGCGCTCCGGGGATGCCGCTGCGACCGGGGCTCGGCAACTTCTAACCTGCAAGGAAACCGATGCAAAGCTGTCCGAAGTTTTGACATACAGGCCTTGGTTCAATAAACCTTATTGCAGCGGCTATCCTTTTTGTTGCACCAACCAACAACATTCTGCTAGCCTTCACAAAAAGATAGGAGCGGAAAGAAGGACTGTCCTAACCGATAGGCACTACATTAGCTTTACTAAAAAAGTAATTTACTTCTGGAGCGCAAAGTCATCTGCTTTTTTAAAACAATAAGTTTTTTTTAGGAGCGCAGCGCCTGCACAGCTATTAAGGTTTGTTCCCGTTCTTCGCTATATCCCTGCGCTGCGCTCCGGTGATGCCGCTGCGACCGGGGCTAGGCAACTTCTAACCTGCAAGGAAACCGATAAATTAAAACAAAGTTAATACCGAGGTGGTCAGTCTGAGCGTAGTCGAAGACTTTTAGAGTCTGATAAATTAAAAGAGAGACGCTTCGACTACGCTACCATTGACGTTATTACGTAATTAATTATTAAGAGGATTTAATTCGTTTTTGTATTTCCATCCAGCTAGGCCGTAGCACATTATCTCCGTTCTACTTAAATCCGGTCTAACAAATTTTTCGGGCAGTACTAACCAGGCCAAACCACTACCTTAGAAAGAAAACGGCGAAGCCCTCATGAATGCGGCTGAAAACTATAATACGAATGAATAAATTTTCAGCCGGTGTTTTTTGTTCCTTTTTGACACCAAAAAGGAAGAGCCCATCGGCGGCGGTGAGCCGAGGAAAGCATGAGCAGTAGGAAAAAAAACAATCAACTATTTACGTTATTAATATTGATTTTTATACAATAAATTAACCCTCAAGGTGGCACCTTTCTCGTTTTGCCCTAACCTATTAGCATTGACTTCGACTAGCGCCAACCACCACAAAAAGATAGGAGCGAAAAGAAGGACTACCCAAACCGATAGGCACTACATTAGCTTTACTAAAAAAGTAATTAACATCTGGAGCGCAAAGTCACCTGCTTTTTTAAAAAGGTTCTTTTTTTTGGAGTACGGGAACATATGCTAAATTAATTTTACCTGCCTTTCTTTTTTAGCAGGCTTAAGGTAAGCAAGGTATTAAACGCAATGCAGAGACCAATAATGAGCAAAATCAATACAAAATTTCCAAGATGCTGAAGGAAAATGGTGGCAGCTATTGCAGCCAGATTAAACCCAGCAGTAGAAATTACGATCCAGCTGGGCTTAAACCCTAACTGCTCTAAACGGTGGTGGATGTGGTTACGGTCTCCCTTAAACGGAGAACTTCCTTTTAAAATACGGATGGTAAAAACTCGTAATGAGTCGAAAATGGGTACAATCAGTATTGCTACCGCTATTGCCGGCGCAGAATAAAAAGCCGGCCTGCTTCCTCCGGTAAACTTATTGAGCTCGATAAACTTAATGGCTAATGCAGCAGAAATAAGCCCGATGATCAGTGCACCGGTATCGCCCATAAATATTTTTGCAGGAAACCAATTGTACTTTAAAAAGCCCGCTATGGCACCTGCCAACGCAAAGGCAATAAATGCATAAGGCACCTGCCCCATAGAAGAAAACAAAATACCGAAAACCAGGCTCGTTAAAATGCCAATTCCACCTGCCAATCCATCAATGCCATCTATTAAATTAAACGCATTATTCAGAAAAATAATTAGTGCAATCGAAAAAAGGCTTCCCCATAAAGGCGCCATATCTCCTATACCCAAAACACCGTACAAACTTGTTAAACGGAAGGCACCAAAAAAAACCAGGATAAAGGCTACTACGATCTGCAGAATAAATTTTGTACTGGTATTGGTGCCATAAACATCGTCTTTTAAGCCAAGTGCCGCAAGGATAATGCACGATGCAATTAAAAAATTAGCTTCTTTAAAATTAATAATGGCAGAAAAAAGCAAGATACATACGGTAAAACTACCCACTATGGCCAAACCGCCTAAACGTGAAATATTGCGTTTATGGTTTTTACGGTAAAGGTCATTCTTATCAAAAAGACCATACTTTAAAGAAGTATAGATTATACTCGGAATACTAATAATTACGATTGAAAAGGCCAAAATAAATATGGCTATGCATAAATAGTCAGGGCTGGTATTCAGAATATCTTTTAGCAAAACTTATAACGACTTGCGGGCAAATATAATCATAGTAAGCTAAACAAAATTGTGATGCAAAATGTTTGACATGACATTTATCAAAATAATCGACTTACGTCGTACTAAACAGACAAAAAATATTCCAGATGTTAAGCCAGCAACCATTAAATGACACTAAAAAACTGATTAATAACACTAAAACTGGCTGAGTTTGCTCAACTTTTTCTGCAGCAATACCCAAAAAGGCAAGGGCATCTTATTTCTTTTTAAGGCTTTATAATCATTAATAAAAGCAGAGACCCGGCTCATCACAGATTGGTTGCTTAGGCCTCCCATGCGCATATTTACCATTAAGATAGGCAGGTAAAGCGCTTTTATTTTATGGGTATAAAAGTAACGTAATATCAATTCATAATCGGCAGCGGTACCCAGGTCTAAGGCATAATCTCCATTTTTTTCAAACAACGATCTTTTCAAATACAGTGTAGGGTGAGCGGGCATCCAGCCTTTTTTAAGATCCTGAAAAGTGTTTTGTCGTGATTTCCACGTCCTGATCGTTTTATGTGTTGTAGGATGGATATAATTGAGGTCGCCATAAAGTCCATCTATGTTCGGTTGATCAATGAAAGCTTTGGCTATTGATGCCAACACATCAGGGTGTGCAAATAAATCATCGGCATTTAAAATTCCGATCACCTCTCCCGTCGCCCTCTTAATCCCCTTATTAATGGCATCGTATAAACCTTTATCTTTTTCTGAAACAAAATAATCAATATGATGTTGGTTCTCCTGAATAATATCCAATGTCCCGTCTGTCGATCCCCCATCAATCACCAGGTACTCCACGTCTGGATAGGTTTGCGCCACTACAGAATTAAAACACGCTTGCAAGAATGTTTCTCCATTGTAAACGACTGTAATAAGAGATATCTTCATGGTTACCAAACAGCGATTCTTCGGCCTTTTTAAGCTGAAAACTGTGGTAAAGATAAAGAATAGCTTTACATATACCGAAATAGTCTCCTATTCGAGCAGACAAAGATAATCTATAGATTATTTCTTCTTCTGATGATGAACACACCAAAGAGACCTGCGGCGGCGCCAAGAGTCCAGGAATAGTCGTCGAGGTTGCATTCAAGTACATAATCCGAATAGTAAGTACCTTTAGTAGCAATACCTGTTGAGCAGGTTATAACCTCTAGAGCTGTACCTACCCCCACTGCCAAGACTACACCTCCACCATTGGTACAAACATAGCAAGATTTAGCTGAACTAACAGTACCCGTATAACAGCCATTACTGTTAGTTCCGGGTGTAGTATAAGGAATGATTGTACCACCCAAGTTTATTCCAAGTAGTACACTAGCCGGGATATTATAAAAAGTGGTATTTATCCGACATCCATCTGCCTTACTGAGAAAAGGCACTGAACAAGATAACATAATTAAAAAGACATAATATCTCATATATCATTAATGTGATACACGAAGCTACTAAGCTTATAAACTAAAAAACTCGTTCGTTTTGTTCAATACGATATTAACGCTATAGCTCTTAGTGATACAACTTACCACGAAGGAATAACAAAAGCAACTACATAAAGACTATAAATAAACTGAGCTCTTTTTACGAATTATGATAAGACCAAGAAATCCGATGGAGCTTATTAAATATGGCATATAATCATCTAATGGTAATGCCATACAATTGTTATCTGACGGTAAGTAATCCACCAATGTACCTTGATCGCCCGGATTGGAATCATAAGCACATTTGGAACTCATGTTAGATGAAGTTCCAGGATAAGTTGCGTAATTATTTGATTTTATTCTTAAAATTCCACATTGAGTGTCAGTAACCCCATTTCGAATATGAATCCCGCTTGACGCATAATAAATCGGGATCAATTGTGTTCCCTCTGAGATGAAAGCACCCGGTTTTTGTATGGTATAAATATCATTTCCGGTCCTACAGCCTAGGGCTCCGAATGAATAGGAAAAAAATAAAACTGTTGATAAGACAGTTAAAAAGAGATGTTTCGACATTGTTGTTTGGTACTAATGGGGGCACATACGTAACTCCCACTATCAGAGATGTTCTGCGACAAAAAAATTAAATAATAGACAACTAAATTTTGGAACAAAGTGACGAAGTAAATCAACACAATTCCTAAATAATCGTAAGATTAATATTACAAAATTAACCAAAAAGGTATAATTAAATTACCTAACGAAATGAATATGAATAGAATATGACACTCTTATTTCACGCTATAATTTGGCAAAAACGCCCCAGGAAATGCTTAAACAAAGAAAAGATAAAGAATTCGTTTGAAACAAAATCAGAAATCCTTGACAATTGTCATGAACAAAATGAACGAGACTAAATAATTTTAATAAAAACCTAAATGGTTAAATGTTTTTAAACTTGAAACGTGTCAGAGAAAACGAGCCAATCCCAGCTAACGCAAACAATGCAAAGGGAGCATAGTCATCTATTGGGCAATCAGTAGGGGTAGTAGAAAAAGAAACCAGTGTGCCAAAATCGTCGCCTGGGCCATTATACCCTTTGATATAACAAGACCCCTGGCCATTGCCAAGCCCACCATAACAATAGACCTGAGACAATGTATATCTATTCGTAAAATTATCATTGCGATACTGAGGAACACCATTAAACAAAATTGAACCATCACGCACATAATATATAGTATTGGACCCAAGTGTAGCCTGGCATCCTGTAACAATTGCACCATAGGAGTATGATGCAGATAGCAATATTAAGACAAAGACTATTATGCGATACTTCATTAAAACTAGGGATAAGACTTATACAAAAGTATAAATCCCTAACAAAAGACACTACTAAAGATGTATAATCATACAAAAAATACTATTTTGACACTAATTATGAGTATTAAAATATTTGTCCCGCAATGTTTGATTTAGTTTAATTCAAAGATAGGCAGGCACGGAGACGTATAAATCCAGTGTACTTCCTAAACAGTTTTTCAAATCCTATATAAAACGTACAATGAGTTATATATTTATCCATGAGATTCAAAGTAAAAAATCAATGAAAATTGAAAGAAATCTTTAACTTTTCTACCATTTCTCGTCCAGTAATAATTCCCTAAGAGTAAGCTAAAAGATCGAATTTATTAAAATTGATTGTCCTTGTCATTCAGCTATCTTTAAACAAAAAACAGAGTTGATCTACTCGAAAAAACGCTAGAAAAAAGGAGACCATTACATACAATAGCAGAATTTTAATTAAAGTATAAATACAGTGTATACTAAACTATTTTAAGATAAAGTCCATTAATTCTAATATAGAAATAACTAAAAGCCGCTAGTGGCAAAATCAAACACCAAATATAATCATCAATAGGGCAATTTGCCATATCATAGTAGACTAATGTTCCGTTCTCTCCTCCTTGCCGTTTACATGTTCCACCAGAGCTTACTGGAGTTGTTGAAATATTTGCATATGAAGCTGTGCCAGTGGAGCACACTATGTTTAAATCAAATTCCCAATTCTGTCCTCCCCCGATTTGATCTCTCAAGATTGCGCTTGGGACGCTACAACCTACAACGGAACAAAAGCCACTAAAGCTTAAGAAAAAGGCAACGATACTTAATAGTATACTTTTCATTTATTTTCGAGAACAATTTTTTCAACAATAATGCGCAAAAATCGTATAATAAATATTACAAAAATAGATGTAATTGATAAATATTAACGCCTATATTTCAAAAGACTTAAGCGTCATATCAAACTGGCTATCAATAAGATTGACAGTAACAGGACTTAACTCATCGACTCTTTAGCAGATGACTCCGTAAAACTAGCAGGAATATTAGTACAATTGCCAGCAAAATGATCTGAAACCATTTTTGTTCAGCGTTTATAAAATGTATTTTTGCTCTCGATATGTTTTAATATCTAGACCTATTCCTGTACCTTTAAAACCATGACTCGTTATAATTACATCTCACTACTATCGTTTTTCGTTATTATTTTTACCCTAATTCTTACTAGTTGTTCAGTCCGCAAGCAACATAGCTTATTCAATGCACCCAGTGATATTGTTACAGATACCATTAAACGGGTTTATGTAGTGAATGATCAGGGCATAAGCGATGCTTATTATAAAATCAAAATTAGCGATCAGTTGGCTATTAGGAATGTTCAAAACCCTGAGTTCGGGGCTACATTGAGTACAGGTGTTTCGGGTGCTTCAACAAATAATGTTGCAGCAGCAGGAACTTCACAAAATATTCTTTCTTATCCGGTAGAGCCTGATGGCATGGTTAATCTACCCGCCATTGGAAAAGTAGAAGTTGTGGGTTTAACCAGGCGGGAGGCTACAATCAAAATTCAAGATCTTTACAAACAAAAATTATTAAAAGATCCGATTATCGAGTTAACTGTTGTTAATTTAAAGGTAACCTTACTAGGGGAGTTTAGTAAACAAGGTAACTTTCTGCTTGAGAAAGACAATACCAGCCTAATCGAAATCATTGGTGAGGCCGGTGGCATTACGAAAACTGCAGATCCTAAAACTTTAAAGATTATCCGTGGTGACCGCAGCCATCCTGAAATTATTTATGTAAACTTAACCGACATTAATAGTCTGGCGAGTAAAAAGCTGGTCTTGCAGAATAACGACATCATTGTGCTACAGCCCACCAAAGGCTCCGCACTAAGTGAAAAACTTCAGAGTTTTAATAACATTGTACAGCCTTTACTTGTTGTTGTTAACCTTGCCGTGTTAATTTTTACCGTAACCCGCTAATGGAAAAAGCAGAAGATTTAGAAGTTAAGGCTGTTAATCAACAAATTGATTTTTACAAAATATTCAGGGTATTTTGGAGCAGGTGGTATTGGATTGCCGGCTGCATTGCCATTGCATTGGCTATTGCTAAAATAAAGGTACTTTATACATTACCTGTTTATCAAACCGGAGCGTCGCTTAAACTGCAGGACAGTAACCCAAGTGTGAGTACAAACAACCAGATGCCTACACAAGTTTATAATTATACCGATAAAATTCAGGCAGAAAGCTTTGTGATCCGCAGTAACGATGTCGTACTCAATGCCATTGCCAACCTTGATTACAAAATTTCTTACTATTTAAAAGGCAGGATCAGGACAACAGAACTCTACCCAAATATTCCTTTTCAGATCGAAATTATACAACAGGACTCAATTAATTTTAGTCGGGGATTATATAATATCGAAGCCATTGATAATAAAAGTTTTAGTATTAGCGATCCCAATGACGAAAAAGCCAAACAGACCATTCACCGTTATGGAGAAGTACTCCATATGGGTAATATGCAATTCCGCATTAAATCTACAGTGCCTAAAGGAGATTATAGTTTTAAATTTAATACAAAAGAAGATTTTATTGGACGGGCGATGGGCCTAAATGTGGCAGAAGCTGCCCGATTTACCAATGTAATGAGCTTAAGTTTAACGGATGGCAATCCTGTTTTTGCTGCCGATATGCTTAACGCCATTATGAAAGAATATGTCCGTTATGACCTGATCCAAAGACAGCGTTCAGCCAAACAGACAGTACAATTTATCGATACTCAATTGGGTTTTATCAATACTGAAGCCGGCAAATCTGGCAATACGCTGGCTAATTATAAAACTAAAAATAATATGGTCGATCTCGGATCTGCCACCACTACAACAATCGGTAAATTATCTGATTTCGAGAAGCAGAAAACTGAGCTCAATATTAAACAACTGGCGATTAAACAACTGGAAGACCAGGTTAACAATAACCGATCGAAGGTAGAAATTGGTTTGGATATTGAAGGCGATTTAAATAGCGGACTAGGCACATTGGTTACTCAGCTTAATGCTTTGCTGGCCAACAGAATACAAAAATTAAGTCAGTTTAATGCAGATTCGCAACCTGTAAGACAGATAGACCAACAGATTGCCAATGTAAAAGCGAGCATAAGAAGCAATGTACAGGCCATGCGTAAAAATAACGAAGAGACCATTCGTTATATCGACAGTCAAATTTCCGGTGTAAACCAGAATATCAGTACCATTCCTGCCAAAGAACAAAACTTTGTAAAACTCAGTACTAACTTTGAGGTGAATAACAAAGTACGTTCTTATTTATCTGAGAAAAAGTTGGAAGCCGAAATGAATGCTGCCGCCACTGTTTCCGGTGCGGCCATTGTAAATTTAGCTTATCCATCCTATTACTCCATTTCTGCGAATACGAATAAGGTTTACACTTTTGCCATTTTATTCGGCTTAGGCGCCGGAATGGGTTTGATCCTATTGGTCAGGTTTCTAAATCCTTACATCTACGACAAAGAAACTGTCGAAGGTTTAACCAATACCCCAATTATAGGCGTAATCCGCAAATTTCCGGACTATATTGATCAGGATAACCGTCAGGCGCTATCCATTGCGAAACCAAAATCAGTTTTCGCCGAGTCGGTAAGGTCTGTCCGGACCAACTTAAGTTTTATGGCCAGCCATAAAAAAAGCAAAGTGATCTGTATCACCTCTGAGATATCGGGAGAGGGCAAATCATTTGTTACCGTAAATCTGGCCGGTACGCTGGCGCTAATTGAGAAAAAAGTGATCTTAATTGCTGCCGATCTACGCAAATCGAGGTTACACAAAGTTTTTGGAAGTGATAACCGTAAAGGCTTGAGTTCCATTTTATCCGGACAACATAGCTTGGAAGATGTACTGATGCACGATGAGGTACACCATATCGACTTTATTCCATCTGGCCCTGTACCGCCCAATCCTTCAGAGCTTTTGCACACCGCCGCCATGCGCGATTTGTTGAAAGCCCTGGAAAAAGAATATGATTATGTTTTGGTCGATACTGCTCCTGTTGGTCTGGTTTCGGATGCAATACCGCTGATTAGAAATTCAGATGTAAATCTTTTTGTCATCCGCTCGGGCGTTTCGCAAACAAGAGCGGCAGCTATTCCAGAAAGATTATCACGTGAGTATGGATTGAGCAATATGGCCATTGTGTTGAATGCATTTGGCGATGATGCCCTTTATGCTAATTATTATACTACCGATTATAGCCGTGGTGGTGGCAACAGTACCTATTATTATTCTGATTATTCGGGCTACTCGGGTTCGGGCTACTATGATGATGAGAACCGGAAATGGTGGATGTTTTGGAAAAAGAAATAGACTTAATCGATTAATTTTAAATCGGTTAACTGCGATTGGTAAAAGAGACATGGGAAAGATGAGATGATGTGTTTAATTGTTGAAATAGATTAGTTAATGATCGATCAAAATTACAGGTGGTATCCGGTTTATACGCGTTCGAGGGCTGAAAAAAAGGCGTATGAGGAGTTAACGAGAAAGGGTATCTCTTCTTATCTCCCTCTAAAAAAGACGGTTAAACAATGGAGCGACCGTAGAAAAATTATTGAAGAGGCTTTGATTAAGTCGTACCTGTTTGTGTATATTTCGGCCAAAGAATATGCTGAAGTTTTGATGACCAATGGCATCGCCAGGTTCATCTATTTCTCCAGCCAAATAGCGTCTATACCCGAACAACAAATCAATGATCTTAAACTTTTGCTCGCTACCGATGCAGATCTTGAGGTTTTTGAATACGACATCAAACCTGGTGAGCGTGTGCTGATTAAAGCAGGTCCATTTAAAGGAATCCTGGCTGAACTGGTATCGATACAGAATAAACAACGTATTATTTTACGTTTACAAAATATGGGCTATGCAATAAATATCAATACATCGATAGCTTTTGTGGAACCGCTATAAAACGTGAGATTTGAGTCCTGAGATGTGAGAAAGGACTCAGCAAAATATATAAAAAAATAATCAGTTCATTTTTAAAAACAAAATGTGACTGAGAGGGCGAAGCTGTGCCCAGCCAAGAATATTAAATGACCATTACTGTTTACACGTGTGCCGCATAGCGGGAATTATAGATAGCAGCAGGCCGATCGATCTGCTTCAGAACGAGGTTAAAGGCATGTGTACCATAATGGCACATGGTGGCCCAGATGATGAAGGTTTTTACGCCAATGACTGTGATGGAATTGTAATGGGCCATAGGCGTCTTGCTCTGATCGATTTATCTCCTAAAGGACATCAGCCCATGTTTTATCACAATGGAAAACTGGTGATTTCTTTTAATGGGGAGATTTACAATTATTTGCTCTTGAAAAAAGAACTTCAAGACCTGGGCTTTCAGTTTAAGACCGAGAGTGATACCGAAGTTATTTTAGCCAGCTATGCTGCATGGGGCGTTGAAAGTTTCGACAAATTTAAAGGCATGTTTGCTTTTTGTTTGTATGATGCTGATCGGCGACATAGCTACCTGGTACGTGACCCATCGGGTATTAAACCCTTATACTTCCGCGCTATCGAAAACCATCTCGTTTTTTCATCGGAAGTTAAAGCCTTTGCGGAGACAGATTACATTTATACTGAACACCCAGATTGGAAAATTCTTTTTCTGGCTTTTGGACATTTGCCAGAGCCTTATACCACTTTTAGCGAAGTGATGATGTTAGCTAAAGGCCACTATCTGACCTGGCAACATCAATCGGATACTTTCGAGATTAAAAATTACGTGCAGCAGCACTCCATAAAAGAAATCACAAATTACCAGGAAGCCAAAACTACGGTGCAACAAAGTTTATATGTCTCGGTTAAAAAACATCTTTTATCTGACGCTAAAATTGGTGTTTTTTTAAGTGGTGGGATCGATAGTAGTATTTTGACATTACTTGCTGATAAAATTCTAGCCGAGCCTACTGAGTTGAGCAAGCTCAATACCGTATCGATCAATTTTGAGGAAACAGCATTTTCTGAGAAAGTCTTTCAGGATATTGTTGTTCAACAACTTCATGGAAATCATTCAGAGTATACCATCACTCCTGCCCTCTTTTCCAAACATTTCCCCGCAGCTTTAAAAGCCATGGATCAGCCCTCTGCTGATGGCATTAATTCGTGGTTTGTTAACTATTTCGCTAAAGAAAATGGCTTAAAAGCTGTTTTATCTGGCATAGGTGCAGATGAACTGTTTGGGGGCTATCCTTCTTTTAAACGGATGGGATGGGTTAAACAATTGAAAAGATTGCCTAAGTTCATTCTTAGAAAAAGCCTGCGCTTTAAAAAAGCATCCTTAAAACGGGCATATTATTTAAGTTACCGGAATACAGTTGGCGAGTATCTTTTCTTGAGGGGCATATTCACTCCTGAAGAAATCGGCAGGTTATTATCGTGCTCAATTGCACAGATTGACCAGGTACTTCAAAATATATCGATCAGCCCTATTCCTAATCATTTAAAAGATGGTGAAAGAGCCAGTTGGTTAGAATGTAATTTATACATGCAAAATCAATTGCTTAAAGATACCGATACCATGAGCATGCAACATGGTGTAGAGGTCAGGGTTCCTTTTTTAGATCAGCATTTACTGGGCACGTTAGCTGCTATGGATGCTGACTTAAAGTTTAAAGGTAATTATGCTAAATCACTTCTAATTGATGCTTTTACAGACATTCTTCCCCGATCGATCTGGGACCGCAAAAAAATGGGCTTCACCTTCCCTTTTCAACATTGGTTGAGAAAAGATGAACATTTTCTCCATTCGATAAAAACCAGTGAGAATACATTCGCCTCAACTATGGTTGATGATTTTAGGCATGGGAATTTACATTGGAGTAAAGTGATTGCACTTTATCAGGTATTCACAAGGTTTAGGGTTTAGGGTTTAGGGTTTAGGGTTTAGGGTTTAGGGTTTAGGGTTTAGGGTTTAGGGTTTAGGGGAAACAAATTTGAAAAACAAAAAAGTTCTATTTCTTACTTTACATACGTTCAGTTTAACCGGAGGTATAGAAAAAGTGAGCAAAGCCTTTGCGAAAACGCTTGATGACCTGAAAACCAGTGCGCAAATCCAGTCTTATCGAGTATTGTCGATGTATGATGATGAACCTGATCTGGGTTATGTATCACAAGGCTCATTTAAAGGATATCATGGCAAAAGAACAACTTTTGGTTTAGCTGCCATCAAAGAAGGATTAAAAGCAAATGTGGTTATTTTAAGTCATGTACACTTATTGCTTTTTGCACGGATTATCAAAATACTAAAACCGAGTATCCGTATCGTGCTCTTTGCTCATGGGATAGAGATTTGGAATGCCTTAGCTGGCTGGAAAAAGCAAATGCTGAGCAAAACAGAGATCTGGGCGGTGAGCCGATATACAGCAGATCAGATTATACATCGTCATGGAATAACTGCAAGCAAGGTCAAAGTGTTAAACAACTGTTTAGACCCATATTTTAAATTAGACGAATCGGTTTCAAAACCTGCTACGCTTCTCGCTAAATATGGCCTTAATAGCAATCAAAAAGTGATGTTAACGATCTGTCGTTTATCTTCATCAGAACAATATAAAGGTTACGACCTGGTTATCGAATGCTTAGAGCAGGTAGTTAAAATTTATCCAGATTTGGTTTACTTGTTAGCTGGAAAAGCAGATGGGGCAGAATTAGCGCGTATTCAAAAGCTCATCACTAATTATAACCTGCAAAAAAACGTGATACTTACGGGCTTTATAACAGATAATGAACTTATTTTGCATTATCAATTAGCAGATGTATTTGTTATGCCGAGTAAGGCAGAAGGATTTGGACTCGTTTTTATTGAAGCTGCAGCCTATGGTTGCGCTATAATTGGTGGCAATGCTGATGGCAGCAGGGATGCGTTAATGGACGGCAAACTAGGTACCCTTTTAAATCCTAATGACACTGCAGCAATGGGTGAAGCGATTATCACGACTTTACAAAAAGAAAAACATGAATCTAAAGTAATCCAAACCATGTGTTTTGAAACATTTGGATACAGCCAGTATCAGGAAAAAGTATCGAACTTGCTATTAGTATAAGGTGATAAATATAAATAAGCATGCATAACGACGAGCACACCTGGACCATTGAGGCTAAAGCTTCCTTATTTGATCTAAAGCTTAACGAAATTTGGGCTTACCGCGATCTGCTTTGGTTATTGGTTCGGCGGGATTTTGTTTCTTTCTATAAACAAACCATATTAGGCCCATTGTGGTTTTTTATTCAGCCCTTATTTACCACTATCATTTTTACCTTTATTTTCGGGAATTTAGCGGGAATCTCTACTGACGGTCTGCCTAAGCCGCTATTTTATATGGCAGGAATTACGGCCTGGAACTATTTTGCAGATTGTTTAACCAAAACATCAACTGTTTTCAGGGATAATGCTGCGATTTTTGGGAAGGTTTATTTTCCTCGCTTAATCATGCCACTTAGCATAGTGGTGAGCAATTTGGTACGTTTTGGCGTACAAATGATCCTTTTCCTCATCATGTTTCTCTATTATTATTTAACTGATGCAAGTTTTCAACCCGCGTGGACCATTACACTAGTTCCCGTTGTAGTAATCTTAATGGCTTTATTGGGCTTGGGAAGTGGGATGATTATCTCGGCCATGACCACAAAATATCGGGATCTGGCATTTTTGGTAGGATTTGGTGTGCAGCTATTGATGTATGCCACCACCGTAATTTACCCCCTATCTACTGCATTAGAAAAATATCCAAAATATGCCTGGATTATTAAATATAACCCGATGACCCCTATTATAGAAACTTTTAGATATGGATTTTTAGGTGAAGGGAGCTTTAGCTGGTTTAGTTTGGGTTACGCTACAATTGTTACGATAGTTTTACTGTTAATTGGTACTGTGGTTTTTAATAAAGTGGAACGGAATTTTGTTGATACTGTTTAAAACTGCTTAAATCAAAAGGTGGAAGACTTAAAAAATAGAATTGGGATACTTGATGGGTTTAGAGCCATTGCAATCTTATTTGTGCTACTTTTCCATTTTTATTCTCGCTGGCCACAGTACTATCCTTATAAAAACAATTTCGACTATTTTTCTTTAGGAAAATACGGTGTACAGTTTTTTTTTACGATAAGTGGGTTTGTAATTTATTATTCACTTACCAGTACAAAGTCATTTTTAATATTCTGGAAAAAAAGATTTATACGTTTGTTTCCATCTATGCTAGTGGCATCCATATTCACATTTGGCGTATTCAATTTTTTCGATAACGCATTTATCCTTAAAGATAGCCATGAAATCAAAAATTTCTTACCAAGTATTACATTTATTAATCCGGTTACATTTAATCTGCTAATACATCGCCTTGGCTTCAACATTAGTACTTCATACTTGAGTGGTTCGTACTGGAGCCTGTGGCCAGAAGTTCAATTCTACCTATTTGCCAGTATAATTTATTATACTAATAAGGTTCATTTCATTAGAAACTTTTCTTTAATATCCGTTGCACTTATAATTATTTATATCTTTTTTAAAGAAATGGATTTAGGGTTAGTTAATGTTTATTATCTAAAGAAGTTATTAGAAATATTACGGGTATTTTTATTCTATCACTTCAATCTTGCGGCTTATTTATCCTATTTTGCAATTGGAACGCTATTATGTCAAGTTTATACAGATAAAAACCTAGCTATAAAAGAAACAGAATCGCCAAGTCGATACATAATAATCCCTTTAATTTTGCTACAGTTTTATCTTGCTAATGATTTAACTATTGGATTGATTAATTTCTTGATTATTATAATGTTTGTATTATTCATATTTCAACCAAAGTATCTATTTTTCGCACAATATCCGATTGTTAAAAAAATTGGTGTAAGCTCCTACTTCTTATATCTGATACACGAACACATAGGTGTGCTTATCATCCATAATTGGGGTGGATACTTACATCCGACATTCATTGCTCCATTAATGATTATAATAAGTTTTATAATTATGAGCATAATATACTACACAAAAATCGAAAAAAACATTTCTACTAGGTTAACCAAGTTGTTTATTAATGTCAACAAGAAAAAATAATATTGCTATCCGTGTAGAAAATCTCAGTAAAGTTTATCAACTGGGCCAAATCGGCACGGGTACAATTAGTCGCGACCTGGAGCGTTGGTACGCACGCATTCGTGGAAAGGAAGATCCATTTTTACGGATCGACGAAAGCAATCAAAATACCAAAAGTACAAGCGATGCGGTTTGGAGTTTAAAAGATATTAACTTCGAAATTGAGCAGGGTGATGCAGTAGGTATCATTGGAAGAAATGGTGCAGGGAAGAGTACACTTTTAAAAATACTAAGTAAGGTTACTGCGCCAACTAAAGGCAAAATATCTGGTAAAGGCAGAATTGCAAGTTTATTGGAAGTGGGAACAGGATTTCATCCCGAACTTTCAGGGAGAGAAAACATTTTTCTGAATGGCGCTATTTTAGGCATGCGTAAAAAAGAAATCCAACGTAAACTTGATGAAATTGTTGATTTCGCTGGAATTGAACGCTATCTGGATACACCTGTTAAAAGATACTCATCAGGAATGTACGTACGTTTGGCTTTCGCCGTAGCCGCACATTTAGAATCTGAGATTTTGATTGTTGATGAGGTATTAGCTGTGGGCGACATAGAATTCCAGAAAAAGTGTTTGGGCAAGATGGGCGAAGTGAGTAAAGGTGAAGGAAGGACTGTACTGTTTGTGAGCCATAATATGGGCGCGGTGCAGAAATTATGTAATAATGGTATTCTATTACGAGATGGATTAATTGAATCGTCTTCGTCGATAGATATTGTTACTAGTAAATATCTTTCTATGGGCTCGTCAATACAAGCCTTATACCACATAGAGACTTCTCATAACGACAAAGAGCTAGAAGCTTATGCTTACTCTCTGAGTGTCGAGGATCTCAACGAAAATTTAATTAATGAAATACATGTAGGGCATCCTTGGCAAATAAGAGTAAAATTCAAATTAAATAAAAGAGTTAACCACTTTATCATAGCTTTAGGA
The DNA here is from genome assembly GCF_052045595.1 of Pedobacter sp. 22163. Lineage (NCBI taxonomy): Bacteria > Pseudomonadati > Bacteroidota > Sphingobacteriia > Sphingobacteriales > Sphingobacteriaceae > Pedobacter > Pedobacter sp. 22163. The sequence goes on from NZ_JBQEPM010000010.1 coordinate 38,842, forward strand.
ATAAATACAGTATTAGATTTAGATATTCGAACTTCATGGAGCGAGAAAACAGATCTAGATGAAGGTTTTTATGAAGCTATTTTTAAAGAAACTAATTTATTATTCTCTGCAGGTGAATATAAATTAACGCTTGGCCTATCTACTTATGAAAGGACAATTCACTACATTGAAAATGTGGCATCTATTATCATCTCAGATATAGCAGTAACTGATTTAGATAATACTATATTAAGAACATCGAATGGTATTTTACTTAACCCAATGAAGATTGAGATTTCGTCTAGAAACTATCATTAATATTCACAATGACTCAGCAATGATTAGTAGCCTAAAAAACAAAATTATTCTACTATTAAGATCGACAAAACATGCTCTGACACCAGAAAAACAAATGTTTGTGAAAAAATCATTCTCACAATGTGGAGAAGATATAATTGTTAATTATATCTTCGAACAAATCGGAATAACAAGACCAAGCTATTTGGACATTGGTGCGCATCATCCTTTCTATCTTAATAATACACAAATGTTTTATGAGAAAGGTTGTGTTGGAATTAATATTGAGCCTGACCCTTCGCTGTTTAAGCTATTTCCAAAATACCGAAAAAGAGATTTGAATTTAAACTATGGTATTGGCGCAACTGAAGGTGAACTCGAACTAAATGTTATGAGCTCTGCAACACTAAACACTTTTTCTTCTTTTGAAGCCAATCGTTTTCAGACCGATTTCGGTTTTAAAATTGAAACGCAAGTGATGATAAAAATTCAAACGATTAAGTCCATACTAGACAAATACCAAATCTATAAATTTCCTGATTTTCTAAGCATAGATATTGAAGGATTAGAAGAGGAAGTAATCAAATCTATTGATTTTAATGAGGGTAAACCAATTGTGATTTGTCTTGAAACAATTTCATATTCAGAAACAGGAAGAGGCGAAAAAAATCATGACATTATAAGTTATTTAGAAAACCAAGGTTATATTAAATATGCCGATACAAATGTTAATACTATATTCGTTTTGAAAGAAAAGTGGGAAAGAGATTAGTTTTATGCAACCTTAAGGGTGGTTTAGGAAATCAAATGTTTCAGTATGCTGCAGCTAGAGGCACTTTTAAAGAACAATCCATCAGTTTTGATCATACTTTTTTGAATAAATACAATAAAAACAACGAGATATTCACTGCCAGAAAATTTGAATTAGGCATTTTTAAAAACTTAAGAACAGAAAAAATAAATAATCTATTTTTGACCTCAATAATATCAAAAAATCTCCTCTTAAGGATTTTAAAAAGAATTTTTCATTTAAATGTTAGGGTAATATCTGATTTTGACAAATGCGATCAAAACTGCTCAAGCTACAATAATGAAAGATTTATATACATGGATGGGTACTTCCAAAGTGAACAATACTTTAAACATATCCGAGATGAACTATTGGAAGAATTTAACTTCCCAAAGCTTCCTGAAAGTGTTACGCCATTAATGCTTAAAATTATAAGTTTTAACAATTCCGTAGGCATCCACGTAAGACGGGGTGATTACCTAAAATCGCCGAATCTAAGTTTTCATGGCATTTTAGATATAGAGTTTTATACTAAAGCCATTAAAGCTTTGGAACAAAAACTTAGTAGCTTACATTATTTTGTTTTTTCTGATGATATATCATGGTGTAAAGACAAACTATCATGCGTAAGCTCAAACCTCACCTTTGTTTCAACTAGTGAAGCCGCTTGGGTAGATATGTGCTTAATGAGTAAATGCTCCCATCAAATTATAGCAAATAGCTCATTCAGCTGGTGGGCAGCGTGGCTAAATAAATCGAAAAAAAAAACTGTAATTGCGCCAAAGAATTGGTTTGTTAATCCGCCTAGCCCAATCTTTTCAAATTTAATCCCTAGTGATTGGATAATTATTTAATGACTGAATTAGTAAGTATCATAATGCCAGCATATAATGCCGAATCTTTTATCGAAGAGGCAATTAACGCTGTAATCAAGCAATCTTACCTTAATTGGGAGCTCATTGTTGTGGATGATGGTTCTAATGATTCAACCGCTAACATTGTTAAAAAGATACAACTTTCTCACGGAAATATTATATACGTGCATCAAAAAAACAAAGGTTTAGGTTCAGCCCGAAACTATGGGATTAAAACAGCAACAGGACGGTGGATAGCTTTTTTAGATTCAGACGATTTGTGGAAGCCAAATAAACTTGAAGTACAGATTAACGCATCTCAAAGAATTGATACTGATATTATATTTTCGAGCGGTTATTATTTGAATGAAAAAACCCAGGTTTTAAGTCCTTACAATAGCTGGATAGGGATATTTAGTGGGCAAGAGTTATATCCTATGCTACTGCGACATAACAATATACCTGTTCTTTCTGTACTGATAAAAAAAAGTCTTGCAGAAAAAATTGGTTTACAGGATACCAATGTATTAGCTTTCGGAAATGAAGATTGGGATTATTGGCTAAGAGCAAGTAAAGAAAATGCGCTGTTTTTAGGATTGGAGGAAAAGTTATTTGAGTATAGGGTACATGAGCATTCAATGTCTCAAAAATCGGTTCGAATGCGTATTGCAAACCTTTATGTTTTAAATAAGAATTATACCGCAAGGTTGCTCACGAAAGCAGATCGCGATTATTTCAGGATGGTTTTTGTTAACAATATCCCATTTCTTATAAAGAATTTAATTTCTGGAATACAGTTTTCCTTGTTATATATTTTATTGCTTTTTAAAATAACGGGGAAATATCTTCCCTCTTTTCTAATTAAACATCCAAAATTAAATTCTAAAACTATATAGTCGTTATGAATTATATATCGTACAGCTTGTGGGGATGTGATAAAATTTATCTGGCAGGTATAGTTGTGAATGTTGAGCTTGCTGAAAAAATTTATCCTGGATGGAAAACAATCGTTTATCACGACAGTAGTGTACCAATAGAAACCATCCTAAGACTACAGCAGCTAGGAGCAATTACTATTGATGTAACCGGCGACATTTATGGAATGTTTTGGAGGTTTTACGCAGCAGATTTACCAGATTGTAATTATGTTGTTTTTAGAGATAGTGATTCAAGACTATCAATAAGAGAAAAAATGGCCGTAAATGAGTGGATGATTAGCAATAATGCTTTGCACATCATGCGGGATCATCCCTACCACCAAGATCCGGTAAACAATATCCCTCATTTTATTTTAGGGGGTATGTGGGGCATTAAAGGCAACGTGATTGAAATGAAAAAAATGATCAAACACTATAGCCTAGGTAGAACACTTGCCTATGGTAGTGATCAAATATTTTTGAATGATGTGTACCACAAATTAAAAACATCAATAATAATACATGATGATTTTTTTTCAAACAAACCATTTCCCATTAAAAGAACCGGTTATCGCTTTATTGGCGAAAGAATAGATGAAAATGAAAATCCGGCAAGCGAAGATTGGAAAGTTATAAGAAATTACTATAGAGATAAGAATAAGATAATTTCTTTATTAAAAACAATTAAAGAAAAAATCAGGTCAGCAACTTCATTTCTGCTTAAAATTAAATAAAGATTTGGTAAAACTCCCTAAAATCTCCGTAATAACCCCTTCATTTAATCAGGCTGAATTTATCGAGCAAACAATTTTGTCTGTCATCGGGCAGCAATATCCCAATCTAGAATATATCGTTATTGATGGTGGCAGCACAGATGGCACACTCGAAATAATTAAAAAATATGAGAAAAACATACATTATTGGGTAAGTGAGAAAGACGCTGGTCAAAGTAATGCCATAAACAAAGGATTTAAAGTTGCAACAGGCGATATTTTATGTTGGTTAAATTCTGATGATTACTATCTACCTGAAACATTATTCACAGTAGCATCTATATTAACAAATAGCAAAGCAGATCTTTTACATGGCAATTGCATCCATATTAATGAAAAAAGTAATTTTACCCATGGAAGCTATTTCGACCTGGAAAAGAAGTGGGATATTAATCATGGTGATTACATTCTTCAACCCAGCAGTTTTTGGACCAGAAGGACTTTTGAACTAACCGGTACTTTAAGGGAAGACTTACACTTTGGGTTTGATTGGGAATGGTTTGCAAGGGCTAATTCGGTAGGGGTTAATTTCATTTCAACTACGCGATTTTTATCAGTTTACAGAATACATGGCGAACAAAAATCCAACAATGAAAATATTGAGCGTTTTAAGGAATTAATAGGAATAGAAAAACAGTTTAATCCAGACAAATTTGTTTATATAGACAAAAAACTGAAAAACGACTTCTTCAGAGCATATATATTAGCGGAGTTCGCACTTTTCCGCAAAGTAAAATATAGGATCTTAAAATTATTATACCCTAAATTGATGAAATTAGTTGATAGGTCTTATCTAAAAAGATATGTCGAATACTTTTACGAACAATCAAAGTAATGCACTTACCTAATTTAAAGCAATATTTAGAAGAGTTTATAAAAAAAGGCGTTCGTTACCCTTTAGATCCTTTATCCTATTCAACAACGGGTCTATTAAATAAACTGCCCGATCCAGCTGAACAAAGTACGGGCTGGCCATGGGATGAAGAAACTGATCCGAATATTTATAACAACAATAAAAATTGGCCTAAAATAACCATTGTAACACCATCATACAATCAGGCAGCTTTTTTAGAGCAAACAATTAGATCAATATTGCTACAAAATTATCCAAATCTCGAATATATTGTAATGGATGGAGGGAGCACCGATGGTTCAGTAGAAATTATCAAAAAGTATTCATCTCACATTAGCTATTGGGAAAGTGAATCAGATCGCGGACAAGGTCACGCAATCAATAAAGGTTTCAGCCTTTCTTCAGGCGAGTATTACGCTTGGATTAACAGTGATGATTATTATCTTAAAGATGTTTTTAGCTTAGTTATAAACAACTTTATAAAAACAAAAAGCAAATTCGTATATGGGTACGCCTATAATTATAGTATCGAAAGAAAACAATACCATTTTGTTAAGATACTTCCATTTTTAGATTTTTTTATAAAAATACCTGGCATTATACAACCATCAACCTTCTGGGCATCTTCTATCCATCAACCAATATGGGAAGAATTACACTGCTCGTTAGATTTTGAACTTTGGATGAGACTTGCAAAGGGTAAGAAAAAATCTCTTATTAAGCTTCCACTTTCTGTTGCTAACGAGCATCCACAGGCAAAAACCTTCGATAAAAACATGCAGGATAAATGGGCAGAAGACCATGAAAAAATATGGGCAGAAAATGCACATGGTAGAGTATACGAATGGAAATGGATATTTTTTCTAAATAGGGTAAGGGTTAAGATTTATCGTTTATTTGGATTACATGAATAAAGTAGTTTTCAAATAGGTATAGTAAATGACAAAGTTTTAAAAAGAGTCAATAATGATTGTGAAATTTTCGTTGCCCCCTCTCGATATGAGTCTTGTGGATTAGTGTATATAAAGGCGATGATAATTTTCTTAATAAATAATGAAGATATTAGAAGTAAGCAAGATTATAACGCAAGGCAAAAAATTGAAATTACTTTACTAAAGAAATTCTTTCATCAAAGTCAGTTGACTATTATAAATCATTATTGATTGAAAATTTCCCCTTAATTAATAACAAATTATTATTAAATCAATACATACTCTTTGAGAAAAATTGCCATAATGATGGTAATTTTGAGTTACTGTCATCCTTATTTTTCTGGAATTGCAAATTATAGCTTACTTCAGTTCATTGATACATTTGTTACAAATGGAGATAAAGGCGTTACTTTTGTTAATCAATCTTCTAGAAAAAAAGTAATTAAAAAATGGAAAAATGTTTTTAGTATTAAAAAAGGAAATTAAGAAATGTTAAATTTCGTTTCCGTTATTATACCAACTTATAATCCAAACGAAGAACGGTTGAGATTAACACTTGAAGGTTTGATGCATCAAACTTTGCCAACTAAATTATGGGAGTTAATTATTGTTGACAATAATTCTTCAAACCTATTTGATAAAAGTCTGAATTTGGGTTGGCATATTAATGCAAAAATAATCAAACAACCAAAGCAAGGTTTAACTTTTGCGCGATTAAAGGGTTTTTTAGAAGCTAAAGGTAATATTATAGTGATGATTGATGATGACAATATCGTGAATGAGAACTATCTTGAACAAGCTATAGATATTTTATCCAATAATATTCAACTTGGTTGTGCTGGAGGAATTTCTGCACCCTATTATCTTTCAGATCCACCATTATGGTTAACCCATTTCGCCAAAAATTTGGCGCTGAGAAATTATGGTCAAGATGTTATTATTGAGAAATGGGATAGCCGATATCCAGAATATGCCCCAATCGGTGCCGGGATGGTAATCAGAAAAAAGGCACTGAATAACTATATCAATAAAATAACAGATGTAAATCATCTGATTTTAGATCGCACCGGAACTAAACTCAGCTCAGGAGGCGATAATGATATTGTTTTGGAAATTATAAAGTCTGGCTGGTTGGTCGGTTACTTCCCAAAACTCTGCTTGCAGCATATTATCCCAAAGGAAAGAATGCAGGCCGGCTACATGTCTAAACTGGTTTATGACTCAAATATTTCATGGATAAAAATATTAGAAAACCATGGAATTAATCCCTGGAAAAAAATTCATCCCATTACCTTATTACCCAGATTTGCAAAGGCCTGGGTTAAGAATAAGGCCTGGATAGGCGGAAAAAATTTTATTATGTGGCGAAGTGATTGTGGCATGTATAAAGGATTATCAGAAATTTAAATGAGTGACAGCAATCAGCTAGTCTAAAATTTCGAGATCAACTACAACAACCTGAAGAGAAATTTTACAAAGCAATTGCGTTAATTATTTCCAAATAATGATAAAAAATTTAAGGGTAATATGATTTGGTTAACTTACCAAAACCTTATTAATAATATATATCGGTTTCCAAGATCTAAAATCCAATACATACAAAAACTTGGAGGGTTAAGGTCCTATTTAATATTGCTTTGGAATACTAAATTAATGGAAAAAAGTTCACATAAAATTTCTAAGGTTGTTTCTTATGATGATGGTCACCCTATATACTTTTTAACCGGCAATAAATATTACTACCAAACAATTTACTGCATCAGGTCTCTTATTACGGTATCTAGTGAAAAATTCAAATTTATACTGGTAGACGACGGCAGCTTCGATTCTGCAATGATAAAAGAAATTGAGCATCAAATCCATAATGTAATCATTATAGATCAAGAACTAATAAGTAAAAACATTGAGGTAAAATTGCCTAAAAGCCAATACCCTTTATTGCATAAAAAACGGGAAGAATACCCACATATTAAAAAGTTAACAGATATACATACTTTAGATGGTGATTGGAAAATTGTGCTGGACTCTGATATGTTATTTTGGGATTCTCCATCCGAATTGATCGATTGGATAAAAGCCCCAGGTTGTAATATTTATATGAGAGACTGTGTGCAATCTTATGGATATAGCACGCGACTTATGGAAAAGTTATGTGGTAATCGCGTGCCAGAATTGGTTAATGTTGGTATTATCGGATTAAATTCCAATGATATTGACTGGGAAGATTTAGAAGTATGGTGTAAAAACCTGGAAGAAAATGAAGGTACCTCCTATTACCTTGAACAGGCAATAACAGCTATGCTCTTATCAAGAAACCCTGGAGTAGCCTTGTCGCCGCAAACATATATCGTAAATCCAACTGCTAAGCAGGTTGAAAAGGCTAACGGAATTCTACACCATTATGTCGACCTATCTAAAGTGCATTATTTTAATTTAGCCTGGAAAAAAATAATGTTATGAAATTACAGCTTGGAAAATTTTTATACCGATTATATTTTCAACCTACGCTAAAGTATAGGTACAACATTACACATTTTGGCTTTAGGGGCTGGTTTAAAATGCACCAGGGTGAAAAGGCTATGAAAAAAGCAGCCCTTAAGCTTAGAAATCAACTTCAAAAACCATTATATCAAAATATAGAATTAAACTTTTTAACTGGGAAGAACTATTGGCATCAAACTATTTTCTGCATAGAATCTTTTATAAAAAGCTACGGGAACAATATCGCAGTAAAAATTTATTCCGATGGATCTATCAATAAAGAGATCACAACTATTTTTAAAAAATATTGTAATGAAATAATAATTGTAAAAGATGAAGAGATAAAAGAAAAATTAAATGAGGTTTTACCAGTAAGCATGTTCCCAACACTTAATTATTTAAGAAACTGGCACCCATTTTTTAGGCGTCTTATTGACATACATGCAGAAAGTTCCTGGAAAATACATTTAGATAGTGACATGTTATTTTTAAAGCTTCCAACTGAAATTTTTGAGGCGTACACCAATAAGAGTGCGATTTATATGTTTGAGCAACTTAACAGTTCGTATTTTGTTGACGATAGTAAAATAATCAAGGATAAATTCGGAATTGATTTGGTTGAAAAGGTTAATGGTGGTGTAGTTGCATATAATGGCAGTTTAGTAGATTATGTAGATTTAGAAAAAGTTGCTAAAACACTAATGATAAATTATAGTAAAGCATCACCAGCAGAAATCGAACAAACGTTAATGAGTTATCTGCTTTATAAACAAAACGCATTTGGATTAAATAAACATGAATATAAAATATACTATGAAAGTGAACATATTGACCTAAAAGATAACACATTAAGGCACTATATATACAAAGCAAAATATGCTTATTTAACCGCTGAATGGAAGAAACTAGTCCATTAGTTTCTATCTGTATGCCGGCTTATAATTCGGCCAATTACATTGCAGCCGCAATTAATTCTGTCATAAATCAATCTTACAAAAACCTGGAATTAATTATCGTAAATGATGGTTCTACAGATGAGACATTTAGCATTGCCAACAATTTCGACGATGATAGAATTGCAGTATATACAACTGATAACCGTGGACAATGCGCGGCCGCAAATGAAGCTTTTAGGTTAAGTAAAGGTAAATTCATTAAATTTTTTGACTCGGATGATATTTTATCTGAAAATTTCGTTGAAGAACAAATAAAATTGATTCATAATAAGCCGGGCTGCATAGCGTGCGCCTCTTGGGGGCGTTTTTATGGAAATGATCTTTCAACATTTGAACTTAATGCCAATCAAAACGATTATGATCAACAACCTTTTGAATGGTTAATTAATTCTATGCGTGATGGCCATGTGATGTTACAATGTGCGTTATGGTTAATCCCAAGGAATATTTTGCTGAAATCAGGATTGTGGAATGAGAAGTTATCATTAATAAACGACTTTGATTTTTTTATCAGGGTATTATTAAAAGCCGAATATCTATATTTTTCACCAAATTCCATATTATATTACCGAAGTGGCGTTTTGGATTCTTTGTCTTCTCAAGTTACAAGAAAAGCGGCGCTATCTGCGTTTACATCTTTAACTTTTGGTATAGATAGTATGCTGGCGAAAGATAACAGTATCCAGATAAAAAAAATAGCGGCCAATACTTTCCAGAATTTTATTTATGATTATTATCCAGAATTTCCTGACCTCATAAATTTAGCAGAAAAAAAGGTGTTCGAATACGGCGGATCTGATATAAAGTTTTCTACTGGCGGAATTATGTCAGTGCTCTCTAGAATCGTAGGTTGGAAAATGTCCAAAAGAATCAGAAAACTCTTAAAAAGATGAAAAATAAATTAAAATTATTTCTCCATTCAAGAGGGTGGTTTATAAGAAAATCTCTGGGTCTTGGAATCGGTACAGATCTATTCTTTGATTTAAAATATAAACTAAAGATAGATATCAAAACTTTGATAGATGTAGGTTCTCATCACGGAGAAACAATAGAAAGTTTTAAACTTTATTATCCTAAATGTTCAATCATAGCTTTTGAACCTATAACAGAAAACTTTAATATTTTAAAAAGAAAAGAAAAGGGCTGGAAGAAAGTAAAGATTGTAAAATATGCCTTATCTTCTTTTATTGGCGAACAGTTGGTATCATTACAAAGAGATTCCCAAACTAACAGTCTCAGAGAAATCGTAAATAAAGAAACTAAAAATGAATCTGTAAAGATTACAACATTAGATCATTATTTGGAACAAAATGAAATTACTGAAATAGACCTACTCAAAATAGATGTAGAAGGATTTGAAAAGGAGGTCTTAAAAGGATCGAAGAATACGCTCGAAAAATATAAGGTCAAAATAATTTTTGTAGAAGCAAGCCTCGATATGCATGACCAAATTCACTCTCAACTTATAACACTTCAAAACCTGTTAAATGATCATAATTTTAGTTTAGTTGGCATCTACGATCAGGTAATGTTTCAAAACCCCGTTAGACTGGGTTACTTTAATGCGCTCTTTAAACTTAGTGAAAAGGAATAATTAACTATAGTAATATTTTAGAAAGCTAATTGATTGTCTATATCATTTGACTAAAATGAAAAATGAAACCATTCGGGTTTTCGTAATTACCTATAAGAGAGCTGCGTTACTTAAACGCGCTTTAAATTCTCTTATCAATCAAACTTATACAAATTGGGTTGCAGAGGTAATAAATGATGATCCATTGGATACCGAGGTTAATGAATTACTAAGGGCACTCGCTGATGAAAGAATAGCTCTAAAAGATCATCCTACAAATTTTGGTGCTACCAGAAACTTCAACTACTGCTTTAGTAAAAAAACGGATGAACCTTATGCTTCCATTTTAGAGGATGATAACTGGTGGGAAGAGGATTTTTTAGATAAAATGGTTGCAGCCATTAATGGCTACTTAAACGCACAGATGGTAGTGTCAAATGAGAAAATATGGATCGAACAAAACGATGGTAAGTGGCTTGATGCAAATCGAACAGTTTGGGATAAAAAAACAGGTACAGAATTACTGGAATTTAATTTAAGGGATAAGTGTGGCTCAGCTAAAATATGCAATAGTGCTATGCTGTGGAGAACTTCCTGTTCAAATTCTTGGTTAACACCTAATGATTTACCGGTTGATGTAACTGAACATTTTAGGGAAAGGGTTATACCGCATCCAATACTTTTGGTTAATAAACCACTCGTAAATTTTTCACAAACTATTGCAACAGCCAGATCTCAAAATCCTTCTTTATGGGGATCTTACCAAGTATTATTGGTAGCTTCTGCATTTAGGAAAATACACGGTATAGAACGGAGTAAATTAGCCTATGATTTATTCTTAAAAGCCAGAAAAGATGGCAATAGCCCTTATAAAACGACCTTATTACATGCGGCATTGGCTGATAAAAGTGCCAGGGCAATATTCTATATGGCAACTCTACCCGAAATATTACGGTACTTGCTAACATGGCTTAAAAAACCCATTACCAGTTATACAACAATTAATGCAGTTCATAATAATAAAGAACATTTTCATTATTTAATTAATATAAATCCTAATAAAGGCTGTTAATTAATCTTTAGAACCCCAATCGATAATTTGAAAATAGCTATCATAGCCAGTCCAAACATCCCTGTTCCACCAGATCAATATGGAGGAATAGAGCGGATTATATATATGTTGATCCAAGAACTTAACAAAAAAGGACACGACATTACCTTATTCGCTCATCCCGATTCTAAAGTAGACTGTAAATTGATCCCTTATCAAGAATCTAAAAAATATACCTTTAAGGATTTTATTAAAATAAATCTTTTAACATCTAAAAATAAAAAATTCGATTTGGTCCACACCTTTGGAAGAATGAATAATATTGCTTTTTTAATGCCAAAAAAGACAATTAAGATCGTATCCTACCAACTTCCTCCTACCGTTTCGCAAGTTAAAAAAGCAGTTTTATTGGCTAATAGAAATTCTTTATACTTTTCGGCCTGTAGCAATTACATTGCAGATCAAATCAGTAAATTTTGTGATATAACTACAGTTTACAATGGAGTGAATAGTGATGAATATCAATTTAACCCGAAAATAAACGATCAGGCACCTCTCGTTTTTCTTGGGCGCATTCAATGCGATAAGGGTACACACCTGGCAATAGAGGTTGCTAAAAAAACGAAAAACAGGTTAATCATTGCTGGAAATATTCCTAACGAAAAGTTGCACATAGACTATTTCAATTCCCAAGTAAAGCCCCATCTCAATAATCAGGATATCACGTACATCGGGCCGGTAAATAATAAAGAGAAAAATATATTACTTGGTAATGCCAAAGCCTTTTTAATGCCCGTAACATGGGATGAACCATTTGGTATCGTCATGACAGAAGCATTAGCTTGTGGCACCCCTGTAATTGGTTTTAAAAGAGGAGCTATACCAGAAGTTGTAGTAGATGGTTATAATGGTTACGTATGTGAAAACGTTGAACAAATGATTATTGCCGTTAATCATATAAAAAAAATAAATAGGGAAAACTGCAGGAAAGTACTGGAAGAAAAATTTTCTGCGCAGGTAATTGCTGATCAATATGAGCGCTTATATAAACGTGCATTGAAAATTTAATGAAAAAGATAACTTTCATTACAACAGCGCAACCCACAACGAATCCCAGACTGGTTAAAGAAGCCGAATACCTCAAGAGTTTAGGATTTGAGGTAAAAGCAATTGTTTGTTTTTACGAGAGATGGGCAGATCAATTTGATTTGGACATCATTTCAAAGAACCCAGGGATGTATATTTTTTGTGGGGGGTCACCTTTCGGCAATATTCTTGAAAAACTAACCTATTATAAAACGCGTTTACGTCAAAAAGTTTGGAAGGAAATATTCAGATTGACCAAAAATGGGAGATTTGCAGAAAACGCAATTAGCAGGGCGCATGCCGAATCCTTACGTGCAGCAAAAAGTACGAATGCAGATTTATTTATTGCACATAACTTAGGTGCTTTACCCGCTGCCGCCATTGCCGCAACTTTTTGCGCTGCCAAAGTTGGTTACGATGCTGAAGATATGGATTCAGGGCAATATCTTTCCAGGAATGACTATATGTACTTACTTAATTTATTGATTGAGCAAAAGTACTTTTCAAAAACAGAATACTTTACTGCAGCCAGCCCATTGATTGCCAATAATTATAAAAAAAAATATTCTTTTTTGAAACCGGTAGTGATCAACAATGTTTTCCCTAAAACAAAATTATTACCTATCCAAAATACAGCAAAAGGAACCTTAAAACTTTTTTGGTTTTCTCAAACTGTAGGAACACATAGAGGGATTGAAGAGGTAATTAGGGCAATGAGTGATATTAAAAAACCAGTGGAATTACATTTACTGGGAGATTATGATGAAGAAACAAGATCCCTTTTCACAAAAATCGCTACAGATGAAAACCTCACCCCCAAACAGATCATCTTCTATCGACCAATTCCGGCAAAAGATATTTTCAAATTTGCTGCAGGTTTTGATCTTGGATTGGCTACCGAAATAGGTACTCCACTTAACAGGGATATTTGTTTAACCAATAAGATATTTACATATATTCAATGCGGATTGCCAATTATAGCAAGCAATACTAGTGCACAGACGATGTTTATAAATGAATATCCGAAATCTGGAAAAGTTTACATTCGGGGAGACAGGCAATCTCTAAGCAATGCCATCAATCACTATATTGATTCCCCTGAATTATTAATAAATACAAAAAAATACAATTACAATTTAGGTCAAGATGCATTAAATTGGGAGACCGAAAGCAAAAAATTTATAGAGGTAATCAATAAAACACTTATATTTTGAAAAAAGCGCTAATCATTTCACCATACTTTACCCCAGCTAACGCTGCGGAAATTCATAGAGTAAGGATGAGTTTGCCATTTTATCAAGATTTTGACTGGCATGTAGAGGTTGTTTGTGTAGCAGAAAAATATACAGATGCAGTTTTCGATTATTTATTGGATAAATCAATTCCGGAAAACATCAAGATTCATCGGATAAAAGCATTAGATAAAAAATTAACTTACAAGTTCGGTTTGGGCAGTATTGCATTGAGGTCGCTCTGGCATTATAAGCAATATGTTAATCGTTTATTAAAAAGAGAAAAATTTGACCTCATCTTCTTCTCAACAACTCAATTTCCAGTATGCGTTTTAGGCCCGTATTGGAAAAAGAAATTTGATATTCCATACATCATTGACATGCAGGACCCTTGGTTTACCAGTTATTACGAAGATAAACCAAAGTATAAAAGGCCAAAAAAATATTGGTTTTCCTATCGGCTCGATAAATATTTTGAACCAATCGCTATGAAAGATGTTAGTGGTTTAATGGCCGTTTCAGATGCTTATCTGGATGATTTAGTCCTTCGATACCCCCATCTTGAAAAGATACCAAAAGCAACGATAACATTTGGCGGATTTAGGAGAGACTTAGATATTGCCAACGAAAATGCAGATCTGCTTAAACTTGCATTTGATAACAATAAGGAATTCAAACATATTGTATACGTAGGTAGGGGCGGCTTTGATATGCAAAAGGCTGTTAGCCTTTTGTTTAAAGCGTTTAAAAAGTGTTTACAATCTAACCAAAATCTATTCGATAAGCTAAGATTTCATTTTATAGGCACCAGTTATGCCCCATTGGGTAGCGGGCAAAAAACACTTTATAGCGTAGCAGAAAGGCTGGACGTAGAACAGTATGTATCCGAACAAACAGATCGGATTTCTTTCTACGATAGTTTGTATAATTTACAGTCTGCCGATGCCTTATTTATCCCCGGGCATGAAAAACCAGCATACACAGCCTCCAAAATATATCCTTACATCATGACTGAGAAACCAATTTTGGCTATTTTTAACATGGAGAGCAGTGCTGCACAATCCTTGCTTGATTGCAAAGCAGGCTATGTGGCAAATATTCTGAATTTTAAAAAGTCAATGGAAGTTATTAGGTGTTTCTTAACAGGAGTAGCAGAAAACAATTTGCCTGTAGGAGAAACTGACTGGAGAGAATTCGAAAAGTATCGGGCCAGGGCAACTACTCAAAAACAATGTGAGTTTTTAGATAGCTGCCTGGAGAAAAAATCAATAAATTGAAAAAATTAGCAATAATTGTTAGCCACCCAATACAATATTATGCACCGCTATTCCAGCTGCTCGCTTTACAATGTGAATTAATGGTATTTTATACTTTCGGTAAGCATAGCGAGAAAGAGATATTTGACGAAGGTTTCAAGAAAAAAATAAGCTGGGATTTACCAATTTTGGAAAACTATAATTATTATTTTGTCGAAAATAAAGCTAAAATACCAGGACACTATTTTAATGGGATTAAAAATCCAACCTTAATAAATGACATAAGAGCATTCCAACCTCATGCTATTTTAATTTATGGATGGTCTTATCGAAGTCACCTAAAAGCGATAAGATCATTTAAAGGGAAAGTACCCGTATGGTTTAGAGGAGACAGTACCCTACTTGATCCTTTACCGTTTTGGAAAAAATGGATAAAAGATATTTTCTTAAATTGGGTTTACAGGCATTTAGATTTAGCTTTTTTTGTAGGCCAGGAAAACAAAAGCTATTTTAAAAGATATGGGCTAAAAGAAAATAAATTGATTTTCGCACCTCATGCAGTTGATAATGAACGATTTTCTGAGGATCGATCAACTGAAGCTATTGAGTTAAGACAGCGCTTTGGTATATCAAACGAGGAAATTTTAATCCTTTTTGCCGGAAAATTTGAAGCGAAAAAAGACCCTGTCATTTTATTAGAAGCCTTTATAAAATCAGACCGTCCGCTTACCCACCTACTTTTTGTGGGTAATGGCGAGTTGGAAAAAAGTTTAAAATTAAAGGTCAATGATTTAGGGAAGTATGAAGATGGGATAAGTACTAAAGAAATGGATAGGAGGCATAGGCTTGCAAAAAGAATTCATTTTATGGATTTCCAGAACCAAACTCAAATGCCTGTCGTTTATCAAACCTGCGATTTATTTTGCTTACCATCGAAAGGCCCAAATGAAACTTGGGGGCTGGCGGTTAGTGAAGCTATGGCTTCGGGGAAGGCAATTTTGGTTTCCGATAAAGTTGGTTGTACGAAAGATTTAGTTTCTCCTGAAAATGGATATATTTTTAAATCAAGAGATTTAACGGAGATAACCGGTATTATAAATATATTAGAAAAGAAAAAACTTACTACTCTTGGAAAAGCATCTTTAATTAAAGCTTCTTCTAGAACGATAAAAAACATCATTGATCCACTAATTAAACATTTATATAAAAATGGCGAGTAGCTTTTCAGACCAGATACCGACAATAATAAATATTATACGACAATTAAAGCCGTTAAAAATTTTAGATATTGGGAAGGGATTTGGAAAATATGGATTTTTAATTCATGAATATGTAGGAATACCTTCTGATAAGAAAATAGACTCAGACCTTACCCTTAAAGAACAAAGCAATATTATAATAGATTGTGTTGAAGTTGATAAAACATTGATGCTTAAGCACATTAGCCACATTTATAGAAACATATTTTTTTCTGATATTTTCGATTTATATCAGAAATTAACTGAAGATTATGATCTTATACTTATGATTGATGTTATTGAGCATCTTAGCAAAGATAAATCACTTAAAATGCTGCAACATTTTTTGGACCAGAATATAGATATCCTTATTGCAACACCAAAAGATTTTTTTCAACAGGAGCTTTACGAAAGTATATATGAGAATCATATTTCTAGTTGGAGCGTCGATGACTTTAAAAATCTTAAAAACGCTATTATCCAAAAACAAAAAATTGAGTCTGGTTTAGTATTTTTTCTATCGACAAGAAAAGTTGCTTTTACTGGTTTTGGAAACTCTTTTTTAACGAAACTAAAAAGAATAAGAAGGCTACTACTCTCTGAAATTTAATGACTCCGGATCTTAAAATTAGCGTTATATTACCCGTTTATAATGGCATGAAATATCTTGAGAAATCAGTATTATCCGTGATAAATCAAAATATATTTCACTATGAATTTATAATATGTGATGATTGCTCAACTGACGAGAGTACTAAATTTTTAAGAGAAATCGAAAAAAAATATTCACAAAAAGTAAAGGTTATTTATAATAATGTAAACCTTGGTCTATTCAAAACCCTTAATAAACTGATTAGCTTTACCAGCTCTCCGTTAATTCACTTATGGGCACAAGACGACATTATGATGCCAGATTGTTTAGAAAAATGTATAATATTTCATGACCTGCATGCAGATATAACAATGAGCTATCATGGTGTTGAATATATAGATGAAAATGGAACCGTTAAACCATTTGAAAAAATTGACGGTACCCCAATTATAATAGACACTGATAGTTATGCCAGTATGTCCTCTAAATGGGGTTGTATTCCAGGGAATATTTCAAATGTGACTATTAGCTCAGTACATGCTTATGCTGTCGGATTATTTAACGATGAAATGATTTTAAGTGCTGATTTTGATTTGTGGACAAAACTTGCCTCAAAAGGAAGTATAGGAAGAATGACTGAAAAACTAACCTTTCTCCGTTTGCATGGTGGTCAACTTAGTAGAAATTATGGAAGCATTGCCTTAAGAATTAAAGAAGATATACCCATACAAAAAAAAATATCTTCATTGCTGATAAAAAATGAAGATCAATACAGAATAGCCAGGCGCTATTGGCGATGGAAAACTCAACCAAGTTACTTTAATGATCTATTATTTTTATTTTATGTTAAGGAATATAATGAAGGTAAAAAACTAATGTTATTGTTGAAGTCTGAAACAAATTTATTTGGTTTGTTTATGAGATGGTCTGTGGTTCGGCTACTTCGTGCATTTAAACTGGATATAAAATTTTATCAGATTTTTTTAGAAAAATAAATGGCAAATTTTCGAAAAATCGGTAAAGTAGAAATTATATTAATGTTTTTACTGTTGCTATACGCGATCACGAGTTATAATCCTCTTGCAACAAGCTGTGCCGTTTTAACACCTTTTCTACTAATTAAATTATTATGGAAAGAAGATGAAAGCCCATATCTTTTCGTCGCTTCATTACTACAATGGCTTTCTATAACAATTAAAGTATTTTATTCAAATTTCATGGGACTTGAATTTCAGGAAGTTTTTGAAAATTATAAAGAAATTGAAAAAACTTATTATGTGAGTTTAATTGGAATAATATCGGTTGCATTGGGTATTCATATAATAATCAGGCGATACGCTGTCGAAAAAGAAGATTATGCAGAAATCGCATTAAGATACGATTCAAGGAGATTAGTGCCATTATATCTTATTGTAACCATACTTTATCCAATATTATTAAATAATTCTTACTCTATGGGCGGATTTCAACAACCCATAGCAAAACTTGCCGACTTTAAATGGATGATTTTTTTCATCTTCATGATGAGTACCTTTTTTACTAAACAATATAAATTGTTTTTTTTAATTACAGGCCTTGAAGTTATATTAAGTCTTACAGGCTTCTTTTCTAGTTTTAAGGATTATTTTTTGGTTTTATTTGGTGGTTTAACGGTTATATTTTCAAAAAAAATAAAGTTTAAACAAATAATTCCCCTTGCAGGCCTAGCCATTACATTCTTTTATATGATTGTTATCTGGCAATATATTAAACCAGAATACAGAAGTTACCTAAATGGGGGAACTATTTCTCAAAACTCCATCAGAACAAACAGTGAGTCGCTATCTAAGCTACAAGAGCTGGTTGGAAATGTTAACCAAAGTAATATTGATGCCGGGTTTAAACAGACGATCGACCGGATTTCTTACATAGATTTCTTTTCCGCAACAATAGACTATGTACCAAGAGTAGTTCCACATACACACGGACGGTTATGGGGAGATGCGGTGGCGCGTGTATTGCAACCACGGCTTTTTTTTCCAAATAAAGAAATCATTGACGATTCTGAAACAACAAGAAAATACTCAGGTATGCAGGTAGCTGGCGCAGAATCTGCTACCTCCATAAGCTTGGGTTACATGACTGAAAACTATATTGATTTTGGCATTCCAGGAATGTTTGTTAGTCTATTTATCTACGGTTTAATTATTGGAATTGCTTACAAATATGTAATGACCAGCAGTCCAGATAAACTAATTGGAACCGCCATGACAATTCCATTATTCATATTGATATATATGTTTGAATCTGCGTTAAACAAATTAATAGGGGGGCTATTTATGTATCTACTTATCTATGAACTTATCCGTCGTTTTGCGCTTAAAAGGTTTTTGCAACAGATTAAAATTTAAGTGAAAATCATCCATATTTCCGCTTCTTACAAACCGGCCTACATTTATGGGGGGCCTATACAAAGCGTTGCGAAACTGTGTGAAGCATTGGTAAGGTTAACGGTTAGCGTTGAGGGGTTAGGGATTCATGATGTACAGGTATTAACAACTACGGCAAATGGAACATCTGAACTAGACGTAATCATAGGCAAAACTACTTTAGTCGATGGGGTAAAAGTTAGCTATTTTAAACGCTGGACTAAAGATCATAGTCATTTTTCGCCTGGGTTGTTACTGAGTCTGAGAAAGATCCTTCGTTACACTCAGGATGACGAAATAAACACGGACAATCGACACCTAAAAGGTCCACCCCGTCTTGCAGACACCCCTCCAAAGGAGGGGAATATTGTACACATTCATGCCTGGTGGAATTTGGTTTCTGTTTTAAGTTGCTGGATAGCGAAATGCTACAAAGTGCCTGTAGTGCTCTCGCCAAGAGGGATGCTCACAGCTTACACACAGCATAATCGCCATTCATTTTTCAAACAACTTCTTCATCGATCAATCGGGAAAAAACTTCTACAATATTGCCACATCCACGCTACCAGCGAACAGGAGAAACAGGATATACTTAAAATTGTTATGCCGAAAAGCATTACGGTAATCCCAAATCTGGTTAGTATAAAGGAATCGGTTAGCAGTTCTCAACTGGCTATTGACAATTACGATACACCAGTTTTCCGCTTGATTTTCCTGTCACGTATTGAAGAAAAAAAAGGACTTGAGCTGCTGTTTGACGCTTTATCCTTGCTGGATATTAACTGGCAACTGAGCATTGCAGGTTCGGGAAAAGAAGGCTATGTTGAAAGTTTAAAGCTAAAAGCGGAAAAACTTAAGCTAAATCCACGTATTAATTGGATAGGACAAGTTACTGACCAAGATAAGTATAACTTGATAGCCAAACACGATTTATTGGTCCTCACTTCTTTCAATGAAAATTTTGCGAATGTAGTAATTGAAAGTTTAAGCATTGGAACCCCTGTTTTGGTTTCGGACAAAGTTGGCCTGTCAGATTATGTAAGTGAAAAGCAGTTGGGTTGGATCTGTAAACTGGATGCAAATGATATCAAAGTAACGATATTGAACGCCTTTCATGATCAGGAAAAAAGGAAAAAGATCGGGCAAATGGCACCGGAAATAATCAGAAAAGATTTTGATGACCAGATTTTGGCCAACAGGTACCTGGAAATGTATAAAGGACTGATGTAATGAACAGGAATTTCAGCTTTATTATTTTAACCTTCAACGAGGAAGTGCATTTGCCCCGATTGTTGGAATCTATTAAAGATCTGCATGCCGAAGTTTTTATTCTCGATAGCGGCAGTACTGATGATACTTTAAAAATTGCGCAGGCTTATGGAGCTGAAGTACAAAGCAATCCTTTTGTTAATCATCCCCAACAGTGGGATTTTGCACTAAAAAACTTTGCTGTTAAAACACCCTGGACTATTGGTTTAGATGCCGACCAGATTGTAACCCCAGAACTCTTCGCGATGCTCCAAAAATTTAAGGATACTAATTTCGAAGGCATAAACGGAATCTATTTTAACCGCAAAAACTATTTTCAGGGAAGTTGGATCCGCTATGGCGGCTACTACCCTATTTATCTATTGAAAATGTTCAGGACAGGAACCGGTTATTCTGATCTGAACGAAAATATGGATCATCGTTTTATTGTTCCTGGTAAAACCCTAATTTGGAAGAAGGGACATTTGTTAGAAGAAAATCTTAAAGAAAACGACATCGATTTCTGGTTAAAAAAACATGAAAAATATAGCGATCTGATTGCTCAGGAAGAGATTGAACGCATGCAAAACTTACGCAAGCAATCGTTAAACCCCAACCTTTGGGGCAATCCTGATGAAAAAAAGGCCTGGCTAAAGAGATTGTGGTGGAAACTGCCGCTGGGTTTAAGGCCGTATTTATATTATAGTTACCGGATGATTTTTAAATTGGGTATTTTAGATAATGAGACTGCACGTCGTTTTCATTATCTGCAGGGCCTTTGGTTTAGAAAGTTGGTGGACAAAAAAATAAACAAACTCAAAAATCCCTAGCCATTAAAGGTAATAATTAGATCAAGAAAAATCCTACATTTATCCAGAATAGCAATAATGATATGAACGAAATCCAGATCAAACAGGCCAAGAAACAAGCAGATTTAAAAGCAATCAAATTCGTAATTGCCCTTTTTGTACTCTATATCCTATTCAGTCAGGGAAACTTGTTTATGAATAGCGTAATGACTCCAGGTGCAAGGTTTTATAATGCAGGCCTTGCTGAACATTTCAATTATATCCAAGGATTAAAGACAGCATTAATTGTTCCTGCAGTGTGGATTATCAAAGCTTTCGGGTTTTACGCCATTTACAATGAATCGGATGTGATGGTTGTAGCAGGTCCATATCTCAGGATTAATTATTCCTGTTTGGGGCTTGGAGTGATGAGTTTTTTGGCTGCCTTTGTCCTTGCCTTCCCCGCCCCCTGGAAATCGACATTTAAGATGTTAGCCATTGGGATTCTCACCATCTATGTTTTAAATGTTTGCCGGATAGCGGGTTTAGGCGTTCTGCTCGGTTTGTTTGAATCACAGCGACAGAACTTTACGTATCATCACGAGGTTTTCAATGTAATTGTCTACATCTGCATTTTTGTAATGTTATATATCTGGATCAAGAACAACACCAAAGGTATCAGAAAGGCAAAAACCGAAGATACTATTCAACCAAAGCAAGACTAATTATACCTTGAATAAAACGCAGCTAAATAAGAACTTTGATACGGGCGGCTTCCAGATCGAAGCTTCCGTTTTGAAACAGTTTTTATGGTATTTTACAGACGTGTTCTTTTTTAAAAGCCGGATCATGCCCATCAGTTCTGTCCTTGTTTTCCTTTTAAGGCTTTTTGGTGCCAGAATCGGAAAACAGGTAAGGATCAAACCTGGTATCCATGTAAAATACCCCTGGAAGCTGATTATTGGAGATTTTAGTTGGCTGGCTGACTGTTATATTGAGAACCTGGATCTGGTGACTATTGGAGAGAACTGCTGCATTTCTCAGCAGGCCATGCTGATAACAGGCAATCATAATTACAGTAAAATCAGCTTTGATCTACTAATTGGTCCAATCAATATTGAAGAAGGGGCCTGGGTTGGAGCCTGTGCCAAGGTATGTCCTGGAGTTAATATCCATAACCATGCTGTACTTACTATGGGAAGCGTAGCGACAAAAGCGCTTGATGCTTATGGTATCTATCAGGGAAATCCAGCTACAAAAGTAAAGGAGCGCGAAATTCTTTAAAGCATGAATATTCCAATTATTATGCTGCATCATATCGGTAAGCCTACTGGCGCCGGATTGGAAAGTTGGAGTATTACAGCACAAAAATTCAGCTTGTTATTAGATCTGATTGAGCAAAAAGGATTTACCACCACTACCTTCGAAGAAATAAGCAATGGTAAACTCCAAGACTACGCTAACAAGGTTATCCTGAGTTTTGATGACTGCCCAAATTCACTTTTTGAATTTGCCATACCTGAATTGTTGAAACGGAAAATGAAAGCAGTATTTTCTATCCCAACTGCACAAATCGGAGGATTTAACCAATGGGATGTAACAGAACAGGGTTTCGCAAGTGTAGCACTGATGAGTGCAGAACAATTACAATACCTTTCCAGCCTGGGTATGGAAATTGCGAGCCATGGCAAACACCATTTACGGGCAAGCAAGATCAGTGCACAGCAATTCGTTGAAGAAATTTCAGCATCAAAACAGTTGCTCGAAAAGCTAATCGGCAAAAAAATCTATACATTAGCCTATCCCTATGGAGAAGTACCCGAAAATCATCAACAATTGTTAAAAGATGCTTGTTACGCATATGGCATCTCTATCTACCACCCAAAAGAGAACAATTTTGCATTGCGCCGAATAGGTATCCATCAATCCGATACTTCAAAATCTATTTCCTTCAAACTTGGCCAAAGTTATCAGCTGATGCGGATTTTCCTCGACCCACTCCTATTCCTTCTCAAATTTTTCAGGGCCTGAAAAGACCTACTTTCCATTTCTGTTGATTCAGGTTTATTATTTCTTCGATGGAAAGAAAATTATATTGCTGTTTTAATTTCTGCCAAATTATTTCATGGCCAATATAATCGCACATGGAAACTATAAAACAGCCTCCTTTATTCAAATTCTGATCGATACATTTCTGAATGGTATCCAATGGCCTGTTGAAATAGTAGAGGGTCTCGCTGAAGATAATAACATCAAATTTTCCTTCTAAATTTCGGTAATCAAAATCTAGCTGTTCAAAGCTAATATCTGGAAATGCAGCCTTGGCTTTAGTTATAGCATTGTCCGAAATATCGATTCCTACATAATTTACCAGTTCTACTCCCAGTTTCAAGTAACTATAAAGAACCCCTTGTCCACACCCCACATCTAAAATTTTACCCGATCCATACTTTTTAAACAGATCTACAATAGCTAAATAATGATCTTTCTCAACTTCAGTATAGAGATAATCCCAATCTTTCCCTCCAAACTGTTTTTCCCATATTGATTTCGATACCCTATTGCCAAAGCCATATCTAGATAATACGAATGTGTAAAGCAAACGCCTGAATTTATTTTTAATCTTATCAAAAAGGAGCTTCATGTTAAAATCGGGATGCATAGGCCTATAATTCTTCGAAAGGATATATGTGACGATCATAAATAATGAACAAATATAATTTTCCTGATGAAGGATGAAGAATTAAAAACAATTTTATTAATTTTTGCATTATTAATAATACAACAATCCTATCATAAAAACTCAAACAAACCTTGTAGTAAGGTATGCCATTTGAAATTTTCTTGCTTCTACAACTTTTCCTTAAAGCCAGAATATGAAAAAAAGTAGTTGATCAGAATAAAATGCCGGCTTTATGGTTGATATTATCAAGTTTGGCGGCTTTGGATGAACAAATAGTCTATTCATTTTTTAACTTTGCAGAACATGCTACTTAAACTAGAGCAGAATTAAACCAAATGAATGTTATCCTGGCCTCTACTTCTACGCTATTTGGCGGCAATTATCTGGAATACCTAAAAGATGAGCTCATTACGCTCTTTGCCGGGATAGATGAAATTATATTTATCCCTTTTGCAAGGCCGGGAGGCATTTCGCATGAAAAATATACGGCCAAAGCCCGCGATTTTTTCGCACAGCTAAATATCAGCGTTAAAGGCCTGCACGAATTTAACAACCCCATTGAGGCGATCCGTACCGCCAAAGGTTTTTTTACCGGGGGAGGCAATACTTTTCTTTTGGTAAAAACACTTCACGAATTGGGAATGATGAAACCCTTAAGTGAAAATATCAAAGCGGGGAAAGCTTATCTGGGCTGCAGCGCAGGAAGTAACATCGGTGGCATGAATATGAAAACCACCAATGACATGCCTATTGTATATCCGCCCTCTTTCGATTGCATGGAACTCGTTCCTTTTAACCTCAATCCCCATTACCTCGACCCAAATCCGGAGTTAAAACATAATGGAGAAACAAGGGAAACCAGGATTATGGAATTTCTAACGCAGAATAACATAAAGGTGGTGGGGCTGCGCGAAGGCAATTGGATTAGGATATTGGATAATAAAATCACCACGCAGGGGAGCGAAGATACAAGGATTTTTGAAGCAGGCAAAACCCCCTATGAACTCCCGCCAGGCAGTTCTTTGTTATAATAGTTTATTGAAGAATAATACAGCGATCAAAATTAAAACCTAAATATCTGCAAGTTATGATGGATTTAGCATCATAAACTTACAGATATTATTCTTCTTATAAATTCATTTCAGGGTCTTAATAGCAGGAAAGATACTGATCCCGAACATTCGGGACAGCATAACGCAAACTCCAGGTTACAAAGCTACAGAAGTGCTCTTTTTTCGTGAACGTAGGTAGATAACCAATCCACCGAAAGCCACAATCAATATGATAGGAATAATCAGTGTAGCCTGCAGAATTTCAGGACCTGCCAGATTTTTGGCATTGGCAAGCGCCTGTGCTGGTTCCGAATTTTCCGGAGCTTTTAAATAAGCGCTTAACGAGGCGCCGGCAGGTAAATGTTTAACAATCAGGTTATCGTAAAAGCTCCCCATAAACATGGTATAAATAGAAACAGCAAACATCCCTGCACCCCCCATTAGGTTTAGTCCAAGTGCTCCAGATTTAGGAACATTTTCCGCCACAAAACCGATCATAGTTGGCCAGAAATAACAAACGCCTATACCGAAAATAATTGCAGCGAAGAAAATAGAATTTCCGGTAAAAGTGCTCAGCATGTAAAGTCCGGCTGCAGCAAATATTGCAGATAAGAGCAGTACGCCCTGAGGAGCAAGACGGTGAACCACAGGTTCGGCAAAACCCCTGCCAATTACCATAATCCCCGTAGTTAGCGTAAGCAATAAAATGGCATTATCCGTTACATTTTTCAGTAATAAACCTATCCATTGACCGGTAAATAACTCGGTAATGGCCGTACCGAACATACAGATGAACATAAAGATAAACAATGGAGAAAGTACTGCTTTATACATATCCGAACTGGAGTAACCGGATGATACCCTTTCGGTAACCGGAAAATCTAACTTTGAAAACAGGTATCCGTAAATTAAAGTCGGAATAATCATCATGGCCACCTGCACCTTCCAACCCAGGCCAAGCTGAACAAACAAGGTAACCAGCAAGGTGCCGATTACAATACCCCCTGGAAACCATAGGTGAAAATGATTTAAACGGGTGGTTTTATTTTCGGGATATAAAGCGGCTACCAATGGATTACATGCGGCCTCTACAGTACCGTTGGCAATCCCGATTAACAGCGTTGATAAAAACAGGCTCCAGTAGCCTTGGGCAAAAATGGTAAGCACAATGCCGGCCAGATGGAAGATAAAGGCCATTACCAGCAAACGTTTCATGCCGATCATATCGACTACAAATCCTCCGACCACAATAGCCAGCGGAAATCCCCAGAAGGCAGCTGCCGTAATGGTGCCCAATTGGGAGGTACTCAATTGAAAATCTATTCCGAGCTGGTTCATTATCCCGGCGCGGATGCCGAAGGAAAGAGAGGTAACCAACAACGCCAGGCAGCTTGCCCAGAATAGTTTGGTTTTTTGAATGTTAAGCATATGTTTGGTTTATATTGGTTTTAATTTTAGAATAAAAAAAAGGTTTTTTTCTAAAATTAAAAATTTTTGTGATAAATAGTTGTTCTTTTTTCACTAGTGTAATCTGATGTAGTCCACTGGCTTACGCCCTACCGCAAGTAATTGATTAATTTGGATTGTGTTGCTGAACGATAAATTTGATTTTCTCCGTTTCATTCTATAAATTGAGGCGGAATCTTATCCAAGCTCCATTAACCGTTATGAAAAGATATCTTTTTATTCTCTTTTTAGCAATCTCTTTTTCTGTACAGGCACAGTCTAATGCTGCCAATTACAAATACATCATTGTACCTGAGAAATTTAGTTTTCTCAAACAGATTAATCAATATGGCTTAAATACCCTTACCAAAGCTTTTTTTGAAGAAAAGGGTTTTACGGTGTATTTTGATAATGCTGAAATACCAGAAGAAATTGCAACAGACAGATGCAAGGCCCTGGTAGTAGAATTGCAGGAAAACAACAGCATGTTTGTTACCAATCTTACCCTTTTACTTAAGGATTGTAAGGGCGCAGTAGTGATAAAAAGCAAGGCAGGTAAAAGCAGAGAGAAAGAATACGAGACCGCTTACAATTTGGCATTAAAAGATGCATTTACGTCTTTTAATGATTTTAAATATGTAACAGGCAACCCTACAATGGCTACCAATCCAACACCTGCCCCGGCAAACGTAGCGGCTAAAACAGTGCCAGTGCCTGTTAATCAGCCAATCGTTGCCAAAACAGAACAACAAGAGGGGCTATTGTATGCCCAAGCCATAAGCAATGGCTACCAACTGATAGATGCAACGCCCAAAATTGTAATGACCTTACTCAAAACATCTCTAGAGGATTGTTATATTTCTAACAATGGGAACACGAATGGTATAGTTTTAAAAAAGAATGGAACCTGGTTCTTCGATTATTACAAAAACAATGTTCTTGTTTCCGAAAAACTATCGATTAAATTTTAGGCATTATAGCGATCCCCAACGGGCAGAATGTGAAGCATCTGCCCATTTAAACCCAGGTTCTGAGCTTGGGTAATATTGATTTAGCACATCTTTTTAATAATTGACTTAGACCACTTTCCAGGCAGGTATTAGCTCCCCCAGTCTATCTGTTTAGCGTATCACAGTTCATAGCTGATTAACCAGCGCTACTTTTTTCTTTCATTTTTCTCAACCATAGGGTCATTCCCATGACCTCAATTTACCGGAACTTACCGCAAAAATTAACAGGCCTTTAAAGCAAATGGTCAGCTGTTGTTAATGCTAAGCCAACAAGATTAAGATCACATACAGGAATTAAGCGATAGGCATGGAAGTATCCATAAAAATGAACTCTTTTTCGCCCGATTTTTAGACCCGTTCGTCGAGAATTAAGCTGTGTTGGTATAATTGAGTGTTTTCTGCTGCAACGTTTTGGCCATGGTGGTGTCTTATCTACAAAACAATCACAAAATAATAATCCAAAAATATAAATAACAGCATTATGAAAACCTCAATCAAAACCCTAACAAAATCAGTACTGGCAGCTATCGTTTTAACTTCTGCTATTTTCTCAACAAGTGTAATGGCAGGCGAGAAACAGCCAATCAAAATTTCGGCACCTAAAAACATCAGCCAGGTTGTTGTAAGCGGAAATGTAGAAATTACGTTGATACAAGGAGAAAAAGAAAGTGTAAGCTACAATGATGATAACACTGGTAAAGTAAAAGTGATCCAGGATGGACATGCATTAAAAATCAGTTCGGCAGATAGAAATACGGCTAAGATTACCGTTTATGTAAAAAATATTTTCAGAGTACAGGCTTCTGAAAATGCCGTAGTAAAAACAGCAGGCAAATTGGATGCTAAATATCTTCAGTTATTCTTAAAAGGAAATGCGGTTGCCGAAATCGATTCAGACACAGAAAGTTTATATACCGTAATTGAAGGCCGTGCAGATTTAAAATTAAGCGGAGCTACCGGAGAACATATATTAGTAATGGGAAGCACACCCAAATTGAATCTAGATAAATTTGCTGCAATGAAAACACAAATGAGCTCACCTGTAGCTGGTACAGAACAAACTGCTTCATTAGCAAAATAATAAATAAAAATTTAACATTCTAAGAGCGATGAAATCTATTCATCGCTCTTTTTTTGTTCTTACAGCGCTAAATTGTAAGCTGTAACATCATTTTTTAGCATTGTAATTTTACCGATTAAGAGGCAATATGCTAAATGGGAAAGGACTTTTCTGCTGTTGATTTTTTGGTAA
The DNA here is from genome assembly GCF_052045595.1 of Pedobacter sp. 22163. Lineage (NCBI taxonomy): Bacteria > Pseudomonadati > Bacteroidota > Sphingobacteriia > Sphingobacteriales > Sphingobacteriaceae > Pedobacter > Pedobacter sp. 22163. The sequence goes on from NZ_JBQEPM010000010.1 coordinate 67,589, forward strand.
ACTGATCATTTCCTTTAGATTTGATAAATCGTTTTACCGTTATAAGCAGATTAAAAAGATTTACATCATTAATGATACAGACGGCAACCCGTCAGCGCTAAATATCGTTTTTGAAAAATGTTATGTTTGCCACATCTAATCGAAATTCTTGAAATGAAAAAATATACATATTGTTTATTGAGCGCAATATTTCTGCTAATAGCTTGTATCAATTTTGCACATGCACAAGCTAAAAAACAACCCGTAGACTATGTTAACCCGTACATTGGTAACATTAGCCATTTACTTGTACCCACTTACCCTACTGTTCATTTACCTAACAGCTTATTGCGGGTTTATCCGGAGCGTGATAATTTTACCAGTAATACTATAGCTGGTTTGCCTGTTGTGGTTACCAGCCACCGGGGCAGTTCGGCCTTTAATTTGAGCCCTTTTCAGGGCGACCTCAAAAATGTGGGTAACGTAATTTCTTATGGCTACGACAATGAGGTGATTAAACCCTATTATTATGAGGTTGACCTCGATGATTTTGGGATAAATGTACAATTTGCGCCATCGCACCAATCGGGAATATATGCGCTCAGCTTTTCGCAGGCAAATGCTCCGGCTTATCTTGTTTTAAACACCAGAAACGGGGCGCTAAAGGTGAGCCAAAATGTGGTAAGTGGTTTTCAGAAACTAGACAATAATACCAGGGTTTACCTATACTTCGAAACTGATTTAACACCCGTTGAATCAGGCAGGCATGATGGAACTAAAATTGATTCCAGAGAAACATCTGCTTCCGGCCGTGATGCTTATCTTATTTTAAAATTTCCTGCTCAAACCAGACAGATTAAGGCCCGTTATGGGATATCATTTATCAGTGAAGAACAGGCAAAACACAATCTCCGTCGAGAAGTCAAGGATTATAACCTGAACCAGGTGGCGCAGACAGGAAAGAATATCTGGAATACCACGCTTGGAAAGATCATGGTAACAGGCACTGATGAAACAGCCAAAACCATATTTTACACTTCCCTTTATCGCACTTACGAAAGAATGATCAGCTTATCTGAAGATGGAAAATATTTTAGTGCCTTCGACGGAAAAGTGCACAACGATAATGGTATGCCATTTTTTACTGACGACTGGATTTGGGATACCTACCGGGCAACACATCCACTCCGTGTGATTATTGAGCCAAAAATGGAAGGCGATATGATTAATTCTTACCTGCGAATGGCACAACAGATGAAAGACCATTGGATGCCAACCTTTCCGGAGGTAACAGGTGATAGCCGAAGGATGAACAGCAATCATGGCGTGGCCACCGTAATTGATGCTTATAACAAGGGTTTGAGAAATTTTAATCTTGATGAAGCTTATCAGTATTGTAAAGCAGCCATTACCGAAAAAACCCTGGCCCCGTGGTCTTCAAAAAAAGCAGGTGTTTTAGATCAGTTTTTTAAAGATAAGGGCTATTTCCCTGCTTTACCTGAAGGCGAAAAAGAAACCGCAGCAGAAGTTCATGGTTTTGAAAAACGCCAGCCGATAGCCGTTACCCTGGGTACGGTTTATGATGAATGGTGCCTGGGCAATATTGCTCAGCAATTGGGTAAAACCGATGAAGCAAAATACTTTTTAGATAAAAGCAGCAGTTACCATACAGTGTTTAATCCGGACACCAGATTTTTTCATCCGAAAGATGCAGAAGGTAAATTTATTAAACCGCTGGATTACCGCTTTTCGGGCGGACTTGGTGCCAGAGAAACTTACGACGAAAACAATGGCTGGCTTTACCGATGGGATGTGTTGCACAACCTGGGCGATTTGGTAAATATGATTGGCGGCAAACAGGCTTTTGTTGATGAACTGGAGAAAATGTATAATACACCGCTTGGGAAAAGCAGATTTGATTTTTATTCGCAGTTGCCTGATCATACAGGTAATGTTGGACAGTTTTCTATGGGTAATGAACCTGCCATGCATATTCCTTATTTGTACAATTATGCCGGACAGCCCTGGCGCACGCAAAAAAGAGTAAGGAGTTTATTAAGTCAGTGGTTCCGTAACGATTTAATGGGTATTCCTGGCGATGAAGATGGCGGTGGCCTTACTTCTTTTGTAGTATTTTCGCAGATGGGTTTTTACCCGATAACCCCAGGCTTGCCCATGTATGTAATTGGCAGTCCCACTTTTGCCAACGTAAAACTTGATCTGGGAAATGGCAAAAAGTTTGAGTTAAACTGTATAAATTATTCTCCTGAAAATAAATACATTCAATCGGCTAAACTGAACGGGCAAGTATGGAATAAATCGTGGTTTGCTCACGAGGATTTAATGAAAGGAGGCAAATTGGAGCTGGTAATGGGCAAACGTCCAAATAAACTATGGGCGGCGGATGAAGCGTCACTTCCCCCTTCATTTAAAATGCCTGCGAAATAAAAATGACTGAGATTTTGGGAGATTAATATTGTTTTCAGGTATTATCTCCCCAGCATACCATTAGTGATTACTGGAGCTAAATGAGAGGTGATTTATCCCCATCATCATAAAAAACGCTGTACCAGTTCTTCCCACTCCTGGTCTAATGATAATTGTGGTCTTTTCTCTCCGGCTTTAGCATACCAATAATCGGCATTCCAACTATCGCCTTCTTTGCGGTGCAGGTAGGCATGGATGCGGGCAGAAGCAACATCGCCTAAATGGTCTACCTGGTTATGTGCCGTATGCCAGTCTCCTTTTGCATCGTACCAAAGTGCGCGCAATTGAACCGACATGTTACGATCAGGCCCATCTTCTTTTAATGACATTCTAAATTCAGCTATATTCTTCATTAAGTTCTGAGTGTATTTTAACGATTATACAAAATAATCGTTAAACAGCATGCTTGCCGCCTGATAAAAAAAAAATATTTCGATTAATATTTTTGTTGCTTTCCACATCTTTTAATGTTAGCACAAAACACTAGATCACAAATATTTATCGTTAATTACCACCTTTACGCTATTTGTTTTAGCCGCCCAATTTTTGCACCCTGGCATCTTAGCATAAAAACCATCTCCTGAAAAACTTGTTGTAAAAATGGGCATCTTTATTAATGGCCCCTTTAAAAAAAGCAATTATGGATTCAGGAACTATTGTATACAGCAATTTAGAAGAGCTCTCAAAAAGTAGTTATCAATTAACAGACGGCGAGGCAAACATTAAAGGTTGGCCAGTAAGAAATGAAGCTGGCGATTCAGTTGGAAAGGTGCGCGACCTCCTATTTGATCCCGAGCAAAATGCGATACGCTACGTTATTGTGGAGCTTGCGGATATGGGCGAAGATTTGGAGGAAAAGGCTGTGCTGATCCCCATCGGGCTCGCAAATTTAGGCGAAGATAAAAAAGAAGTTATTTTACCCGATATCCACCAAGATCAGTTCAGGGCAATGCCAAGATATATTATTGGTGAGGTTACCCCTGAATTGGAGAACCAGATCCGCAGGGTAATTGGAAGTCCGGCGGCGTTGCGGATGGAAGATGAAATTGTAGAGATTGACCGTGCAAACTTTTATCGTCACCATCATTTCGATAAGAATAGTTTTCCGGAGCACAATCCCCGCAATCAGGATCCCGACCCGTTAATTTAATGGATACATTAAATTTATAAATGATGCACATGCATCGCGAGTATAGTTTACATTCAAAAAAACGAGGTTGTATCATAAAGGCGATTTCACCTCAGATGATGTTATGTTGTCCGAAGGACTCCTACGGAGAGCTTATCGAAACATCTTAAGACCCTTCGACAAGCTACCACAGACTCCAATGGAATGATCGTCATCTCGACCGAAGCACTGCGGAGTGGAGAGATCTTTGAACCATGTTATTAAAATCAAATTAAAGATCTCTTCTCGAATCTTCGGGATCGAGATGACGATACTTTCAAATCAATTAAATATTTGCCCTTCGCGATAGTCGTGGTCTATACTTTCCAGCTTACCTGCCTTGAAATGAAGGGTTACTGTTGAAGATCCACTGATGCTTGCACTTACAAAGTCTGAAAAACCAAACTGCCAGTCATCGTGATTATTCATATCCGGATCGTATGGTTTGTTTAAAGGCTTATCCGAAAGTACAAATCCATAAGCTGTATAGGCTGGTAACTGATGGATTTTGATCAGCTTTGCTGTTAAACCTGCAACTGGGTCGTCAACTTTTATCGCGATATCATCAGCCACATTTTCTGGCCATTTGCTTACTGGTGTGGTGAGGCCACCGCCTGTGGCAATCTGCTGCACTTTATCTCCGCTAAAAAGCAGCACTACACGATCTAAAGTTCCGGTATTGTTATAAATAGTGAGCGCATAATAATAAGGAAGAAGCTGGCCCAGACTTTCTGGCGAACTGTAAGGCTTGTGGCCAAAAATTGCCACATGCTGAAAGTCGAGGCTTGGTCCTGCCTTTTGCAGTTGGGTATATACTTCAGCATGTGAGCTGCCGATCTTTATTCCCCATTTTTCTCCCTTTGTTATGGTTTCAGAATAATTTCCCTGTTTTTCCTTTTTACATCCGGCGATGCAAAATAATACGAGCAAAATTGGCAAGATTTTTTTCATTAATGTTTAGTGTTAATTTAAGGTATAAACGTGTATATAGCGTTACCTGCTACAAGCTAAGGCAAATAAATTTAAATGTGCCAATTCAGCTCAAATTACAAATAGCCGGGCTAGCGTATATTCGATTTGCGAATTCCTTTTGGTTTATTTAACTTCAATCATCTAAAGGCCAGGCATGAAACGCATTTTATTTCTGTTATGTATCATCATCAATATATCGGGTTGCAAAAAAGACACCGATAATACCACGAATGAAACCTTGAATGGCAAATGGTCGACAGGGGGGTATGACCTCGAGCTTTACAACTCTTCTGGAATCAAAGTTAGCCATATCGTGGCAGATGCCGTAAAATCCTACTGGACATTTGATGATAAACAGGTTAAAGTTTCTACTGATGTTAATACATCGGTAAAGTTTTCAGACTATATTCTGAGACGAAATGCAGATAACCGTATCCTCACTTTCAGCAATCCTAATTTTGCCGCACAGAGCACCTGGAGCATTGTAGCACAGACTGACCAGTACATGCGGATTAGTGCTGATGTAACCGATAAACAATCGCTTATTTACGGAACTAACCAAATTGCTGCAAGAGGCGTGATGAATATCTACCTCACAAAGGAATAAATCTGATCATCTCCAGTTAAACGATTAGCAATATTTGGTTGCTTATTCAGAGAAAACAGTTGTCGGATCAATCTCTTTAAAAAGATAAAGCGGGTGTTGTGGCAAAGTACCATGGCTAACTGCAGCAGGCATATCCTCTTTCATGGTATTAGTATCTTCAACCGTTACCTTTCGGTTTAAAACATCATAGGTTGCTCTGGTATGCTGTCCGGCACCTGCGTTAAACGTTTCCATATAGGTAAAAACAAGTTCGTTATCTATAAAGCGGTACCTGGTTTCGCGGTTACCTACCGGACCGCTGCCATAAGTTGATATAATTAAATTTCTTTTTTGATCTATGCTGATGTCTTCACTGTCATATTGCTGGTAATCGCCATTAATATAGGCAGCGCCAACGGCCAGCCAGGAGCTGGCGTATAAACGGTACCCACCTTCTGGCTGTTTCAATAAAATTAAGGTAGGGCGCAAATCTGTACTGTCTGTCTTATTCTGGAGCACTAACACTACATCTTCCAGTTCGTCATTATTTAAAAGGCCCTTGGTATCCATTGCAATTTTATACGATCCGGGAACAAAATCTTCAACAGTGTTTCCGCTTGGTGAAAATTCGGTCTGCGTCGCTTCTTTCGGACTTTCAGTTTTAGGGTTAAGTAGTACTTCCTGTGTATCGCGCGCAGCCTCAACAACATGCTCAGGGTTGCTGATTGCTGCATGCTGAGGTTTCATACCTGCACCAAACCAATGCAGTTTATAAATAAACGCAATGGCTATTATCGTTATGCATGCTAAAAAAGTAAGGATAATTTTAGTTTGTTTCTTCATCAATTGTTTATGGTTAATCTCCTGCAGTTTTTATTTATTTTTCAGGTCGGAATCAAAATCTTTCACAATCCGCAGTACGGCCTGTGCAGTTACCGTAATGAAAAAGCCTGATAAACAAAGTAAAACTGCATTTCATTAAAAATTTATTCACGATAGGTCATTTGTATGCTTTAAAGCCTGAAAATAGCAAATGCTGAATTGAAATTATTTAATTTTTATTGAACAACAGTATAAATTTTCATTAAATTCTCTCTGGCATTCATGTGCTCGTATTTTTTAAGTTTGATTGTAAATGAAATAGCCAAAACCGCCGGCTATAAAATCAATCCTAATCCCTATTTTTGAAAACCTATATTCCCATAAAGGATAATATTCAATACTGCTTAAGCTCAATGATAACACGAAATTCTTTTTACCCAGCCATCCGGAACTTAATATCTTTACTCCTTATCCTATTTTTTTCTGGCCATGTGTTTGCACAGAAAGATAAGCCTGTAGATAAAGGGCAGGATGTATCTATTCTTTCAGATTCTGCTACATTAACCAAAGGCGATTATCTGGCGCACCTGGAAAAAGTATTTGAAACCGTAAATAAAGTTCCGGTAACTGTTGGCTCATTTAAGAAACTTAAGCCAATAGAAGCACATTTAACGCAGGATGAAGCTGCACTGGCGCTGCTTAAAAGCCGGTTAACACAAAGCGACAGATCACCTAACCTGCAAAACCTGCAGATGGATCAAACCCTGCTGGAGGAACTACAGAGCAATAACAGGGATTGTTTGGCAGACCTTGATGAGTATGAAAAGGAATTGCGGGCTTTAAAAACAGAAATTCTTAACCTGCGTAAAGATACCGTACTGATTAAATTGTTTACAGTGCCTGCCATACAGGTTATGTTTAAAGAACAGTTTGCAGAGCTAAGGAAGAAACGTATAGTGATGGATAGCTTACTAAAAACCACCACCTTATCAATCAATAATCTGCAAGCCAGAACCTCTTCTAACCTCATCAATATTAAAGAGTTAATGTACCTTACCGATAGCCAGCTCGATGCCGTAAGCATTAAAGCTTTTGGTAAAGAGCGCCGTTATTTGTGGGAAACGGTAAACAGACGGGCCAATAAAAGCATGGGCTTCCGTAGGTTTATAAAAGGAGAACAAGAAATATCGGGTTATTATTTTGTGTACACCAGGAGCAGCAGATTGTTATTGCTTTTTACCTGTACCATATTCTTCCTTTGGGTATTTTTCAATTTTAGAAGCGTAAAACAGCGGGGCCGTTTAGAAACCCTTGATGGTTTTTCACTGGTTAGTCCGCAGCCTTATTTAATTACTTTTATCATGCTCTTTGCATTGGCCCCAATATTCGATCTGAGGGCGCCTGCGCTTTACATCGAAGCTGTTGAGATTATACTGGCCATTTTGCTCACTGTGTTTTTCCGCAAAAAGCTAGACTCAAAGTTATTTTACTATTGGTGCATATTTCTGGTGCTTCTTCTTGCTCCGGTTTTTTTACGCCTTTTGGGTATGCCGCCAAGATACCAGCGTTGGCTGCTGCTGTTCTTAACCACCAGCTCGGTTGCCTATGGCATTATGGTATGGAAAATGCTCGATGAGAAAACCAAAAGATACAGAATGATCCTCACCACGGGTTTTATTTACGTTGGCTTTTCCATTATTGCCACCTTTTGTAATCTATTTGGCCGCTTTACCCTCACGCAGATTTTTTATTCTACCGGGGTAAGCTCGCTTTTAAATGCCATATCGCTAACCATCCTGGCCAAAGTATTGGTAGAGGCCTTTTTGCTACAGATGAAAAGCAGCAGGATCCGTAAAGGATTTCCTGAGTATTTTGATTGGCAGCCTGTAATTACCGGACTTAAAAGGCTAACAGGTATTGGTGCTACCATAATCTGGTTTGTCATATTTACCACCAACCTGAATATTTTTAATGGACTATACGAATCGGTAATGGAAATCCTCACCCAAAAAAGAACCATAGGCAACTTTTCTTTTACCTTTGGCGGTATCGTATTGTTTTTGGGCATTATCTGGGTTGCCAACTTTTTGCAGAAGTACATTGCCTATTTCTTTGGTGATACAGGCGACGACAGTTTTGATGATAACAAAGGGGAGCGTTCGAAATTACTTGTAACCCGTTTGGTATTATTAATTGGCGGCTTTTTAATCGCCGTTGCAGCCTCCGGACTGCCAATTGATAAAATAACGGTTATTCTTGGTGCATTGGGTGTTGGGATCGGGTTGGGCTTGCAGAATATTGTAAGCAATTTTGTATCGGGGATTATCCTTATTTTTGATAAAACCATCCGAATAGGCGACATTGTGGAGCTGAGCAATAAAAAAGGAAGGGTAAAGGAAATCGGCGTACGGTCCAGCACTTTACTTAGCGATGAAGGCGCCGAAATTATTATCCCTAACGGTTCTATTTTATCGAACAACATCATCAACTGGACGCTGAGTAACAACCAGATGCGAATAGATATTTCTTTATTGATTGCAAAGCCCTTTAATTCTACTGAAGTGGTAAACCTGATCAGAGAAATTATTGTAGAGAACAGCAATGTTTTTATCAGCAAAGAACCTATTATTATGATCAGCCCGGTGAGTAAGCTCAACAGTACCATCAATATTTATTTCTGGTGCAAGGATATATCCAAAGCCGATCTGACCAGAAGCATGATCAATGCGCAGATATTTGAGGCATTTGAACAGAAAGGGATCGAAATCCTTTAACTACACTAATTGAGGCAGGATAAATGCCGGGTTGATCTTCTATAAATTTCAGGATGATGGTAATTTAACGGGACTGAGATAAGTGTTTGAAAAATGATTCGGCTATACGCTTCCCTATAAGAAGAAACAAAAAAAACAAACGACCGTTAGTGCGAATAAAAGCACAACAAAAAAAGAAATTTTTCTGTCCTTCTTAAAATACCGCCATATCTGTTCAAAAATAATGGCCAAAAACCAGATCACTACTACTGCAGCGGCCAAAATGATATAACCAACTGGCCCCATGGTATGGCGGTGTTCATTTGCAGTGCAAAGCGCATGGGGATTGTAGGTAAACTCCATTAACAGATATATCGCTAGTAAGGGCAATACCAAAAAAGCCAGCCGAACCAGTATCTGCCTGACTAAAGTTTTCTTAATACCCATTTGTTGTTACACCGCTTGTTTTTAAGTAATAAGTTGGTTTTCTAATATTCTTATTCCCTAAGATAATTCAATTCCGCTAAACAGCTAAATCCAAAATGTCTTTTTATCTTTAATGCATGAACAAACTTCTCCTTTCTGAAATTAATATCTATCCAATTAAATCATTGGGTGGTATCCGGCTTGAAAAAGCACAGCTTGAAGAAAGAGGCCTGCAATACGATAGAAGATGGATGCTTGTTGATGAGGAAGGTATATTTATTACCCAACGGAAACATTTTGAACTGGCAATGCTTCAAGTAAATATTGGCGATGGTAAATTAACCGTTTCCCATAAAACAACACCCGGGCAATGTATATCCTTCTCTTTGGATGAAAATACGGGAGAAGAGTTATCTGTTGTAATATGGAATGATACCGCCATTGCGCTAGAAGTAAATAAAACTGTTAGCGATTGGTTTTCCAATTTCCTAAAATTTAAGGTGAGATTGGTAAAAATGCCTTTAACTGAAAAAAGATTGGTAGATCGGGATTATGCTACGAATGATGAAGTGGTCAGTTTTGCCGATGGTTATCCTTGCCTGCTTATCGGCCAATCTTCGCTTGATGGGCTTAATGAAAAGCTCGACGACCCAATCCGAATGGACCGTTTCCGCCCAAATTTTGTTTTTACAGGCGGTGAGCCACATATTGAGGATAGTTTTAACGATTTTTACATCGGCGAAGTTTTATTTTCTGCTGTAAAACCATGTGCCAGATGCGTGCTCATTACCATCAATCAGCAAACCGGCGAGAAAGGGCAGGAACCATTAAGAACATTGGCCAGCTACCGTACGGTAGGTAAAAAAATCATGTTCGGCCAAAACCTGCTTCATCAGCAATTGGGGATTATCCGTGTTGGCGATGAGGTAAAGGTTGTAGACTGGAAAAACTAATACTTCTTATCGCATAACACATAGATATTTAATCCCTTTATTAATCGTCCTGCTCAATTATTTGATAACCGGCTTGGTAAACAATCCATCAGTTTTTTTTGCTAACATCGCATAAGTTTTTAATCGGGAAACATGAGTGGAACTATTATTTCTAAAATATTAATGGCTATTGTAGTTGGCAGTGCATTTGGGCTGTTTTATACGCTCCTGCTAAATCTGCACGGTTTTACCAGAGTGAAGTATAAATATGTAGCCATCTCTATCGCTTTAGTTCTATTTCTATTAGGCCTGTACAGTTTTGAGGCTGCAGGCATAGGTTGTTTTATTATTGGTATAGGGATTTTTATTCTCGCTATAGCACTCATAGTAAGAGGTACAGCCGATTCGCTCAAATCGCTTTCAGCCAAGTTCTCATCTGGCGACAACAAAACACAAAGCAATGAAGATCTGCGGCTTAACAACACAGCTTTCAGCAGTTACGTAGGTGTGGTATTTCACTTTGTGATTATTGTTCTTATCTGCTTGTCTATATTTACCTATGCCGATGATACTATATTGGACCAGGCAAAAATGGACAGATTGATCAGTGATGCTGTTTTTCAGTTTTCGAGTACAATTATGCTTATGCTGCTAGGTCTATTTAATCCCTTTGTCCCCGCCTCGTTAAGGTTATTAAGCATTGCCAACCATATTGACAGCCTTAAATACCCTAAACTCTACCTCATACTTTCAGGCAAAAAATTCTGGACAGTTTTAAAAAGTCTGATCTGCCTGGGTATTATTTTATACTTCATTTTCCATGGCTATTTTGACCTTTTGGTATGGGATAATACAGCGCCTTATATGAATGCATATATTTTCATTATCGGTCTCTTTATCTTTATTAATCTGGTGGAAATGATTCGTAGGCCTGAAGTTTTTTTTAAAAAAAACCTGTTTAGGATAACGATGTTACTGCGGTCGGCCTTTGTGAGCATTTTCGTAAGTGCCATCCTGGTTTTCTCCACCTTGGTTATTTCTACAGCTGTTGGTGCAGATATTAATAAACTTAAAGTAAGTTCGGAAGCGATACTTTTTCTTGGCTTTAACATTGTAATGTGTTACAATGAGTTTAGGCTGGCGAGGGCCTAGATGATACAATCATCCTTTATTATTATGGATAACTTGTAAGGATAAATGTAAGCATGCCCGGAACATTTGCATGCATATTTTGATGATCGCTTGAGGCAATTTCAAAACCCATTTTTTCGAGTAGTTTTACAGAAGGCGGGTTATCGCTTGATGGGCAAGCAATAATGGTTTTAATGCCCATTACCTCAAATGCATACCTGAGTATACAGGTAATAATCTCTACCATGAACCCTTTACCTTGAAACTCAGGAAGCAGCTCATATCCCAATTCCACAGTCTCGTTCTGGATATCAAAATTCCATAGGCAGGCTGCACCTATCATAGCGTTATCGCCTTTATAAGAAGCAACCCAGTATATAGACTGATCATTATTGATCAGATGATCAATTTTATTGATGTATGCAATGGCTTCGTTAATATGAAGAAAGGGCGCCTTGCCCGTTAAAGCAGCCACTTCAACATCAGAGCGCAACTGATAAATTACCGGAGCATCTTCCAATGAAAGTCTGCGAAGGATTAATCTCTCGGTTTCGAGTACAGGGAAAGTGGAAAAATCGAGTGGTTTCATCTGGTTAACTTAAGGAAGAATTGCTGCAATCAAAGATTATTATCTAGCGGAAGATAACGATTTTTTCTATATGAATTAAAGTTTCTCAATCGGCGCAAGGCGAATATAACTCATTACCACTTAAAGGTACTTGCTGGCGGGGAACATCGACATCGACTCACCACAAAAAGCCCAAAAGGAGAGCCTGGCTTTACCTTTTAGGTAACCAAAAGGTAAAGAAAAGGTAACCCAGGGGTTAACTTGGGGTTAACTTGGTATAGAGAAAGGGTAAACAACAGGTACAGAATGGGTAAGGGAAATTTGAGTTCTTTTTTGATTGCCTATACCAGGTACCCTTTGGGTTTGCGGGCTGCTTAACCCTCATTTATAAGAATTTTCTTAAAAATCACTAATGAAGGTATCGTCATCTCGACCGTAGTGTTCCAAAGGAACTCCTTCGGAGGAGAGATCTTTTAAATCTGATTTCAATAACCTGGTACAAAGATCTCTCCATTTCGCTGCGCTACAGTCGAGATGACGGCCCAATTTTAGAAATTTGTCATTGATAGGAGTAATTTATTTTATAAAAATCCATATAAATGACAGAGGCATTTTATTTTGCGGTGATAGGCTTCGAAAAATCGTCATTGCGAGAAGGCTTTTTCAGTCGACGAAGCAATCTTTATGGCAAGGATCACTCGCATGAAAGATTGCTTCGTCGTTCCTCCTCGCAATGACGACTTTTCTTAAGAGATCTGTCAATGGCATTCTGTCTAATCTACAGACACAATTGCAGCGCCTTATTATGCTGATAAAACAAAAAGCGTTAAATGATAAGCTATTGCTTTACCGTCACATTTATCTGATAAAGCTTATCGTGCAAAGCTTTCATCTGTGCTTCAGAAAACTTGATATCTTTTCGATCATAGGTCATTAAACCATTGGTTTCTACTTCTACATCGGTAGTTTGAGTATACACTCCGGCAGAAAGCCCTAATGGGATTAATTCTGCTAAACGTTTGGTAAACTGGTCATATTTATTAAATAAATCGGTTTTGTTTTTAAAACTCTGATAACCCCAGTTATTTTTCTGTTGCCACACATGGCCATCAATAGGCAGGCCAAGCCCACCAAACTCGCCCAGTACAAGGGCATAATCTTTTCCAAAATAATCAGGGCTAGGCATAGCCGGATGCGGGTAATTATGTAAATCGATAATATCGCCAACCGGATAAAAATTACCTCCACTGGCCGTATTCACCAATCTTGAAGGATCTTTCTCTTTTGTCCATTTGGCAATTTCTACTGTTTTAAACTGCCCCCAGGCCTCGTTGAAAGGTGTCCATACCACGATAGAAGGCACGTTATAAAGTGCATCGATAATGGCATTCCATTCTTTTTTGTAATATCCTTCAGATTCGGCGCTTCTGTTTTGATCCGATCCATGGTCTAAAACACCAGGGCGGTTTTCCCAGCCGTTACCCAGGTCGCCGCTTGGCATATCCTGCCAAACCAGCATACCTGCTTTATCGCAGTAGTAATACCAACGTGCGGGTTCAACTTTAATGTGCTTTCTGATCATATTAAAACCCATTTCTTTGGTTTTATCGATATCGAACTTTAAAGCGGCATCTGTTGGTGCCGTGTAAAGTCCATCTGGCCACCAACCCTGATCTAGCGGGCCATACTGAAAAACAAATTCATTGTTTAAGAGCATACGCTGAATACCGTTCTGATCTTTGCCCATTGAGGTTTTGCGCATGGCAAAATAACTTTTCACCTCATCTACCTTTTTGTTTTTAGAGATCAGCTCCACTTTCAGGTCGTATAAAAATGGGTTTTTAGTATTCCAAAGTTTAGGATCCGGTATTTTTAAACTGATTGCGCCAGTGCCATCTGCAGTCTGCTCAGCCACTTTCTTAGTACCATCCCATGCTGAAACCTTAACCTGATCGCCTGCGGCGGCACCTGTTAAAAACGGGGTAACCGATACGGTTTGCTGATCGATATCCGGTGTTATTTTAATGTGATCGACATGAGCTTTATTTACCGCCTCAATCCACACCGTTTGCCAGATACCGGTTACCGGGGTATACCAGATACCTTCCGGTTTTTTTACCTGTTTTCCCCTTGGTTGAGGGCCTTCATCTGTAGGGTCCCAAACTTCTACCGTTAAAATCTGGTTTCCACTCTTGTTTAAAAACGGCGTAATATTAAAACTGAAAGGATCGAAACCGCCTTCATGTTTACCAACCGCTTTACCGTTGATGCTCACTGTACTTCTCCAGTCAACCGCGCCGAAATGAAGCAAAATTTCTTTGCCCTTCATGTTTGCGGGTACAGTGAAGCTGGTTTTATACCACAGTAAGCTATCTTTACCTACTGTTTTGCCAACACCAGAAAGTGAAGACTCTACCGCGAAAGGCACAAGGATTTTACCCTGGTTGATTGCAGGTTGTTGTGATTTTGCAGAAATGGCATAATCCCAAAGCCCGTTCAGGTTTTTCCAGTTGCCGCTACGCTCAAACTGTGGCCGCGGATATTCTGGCAATACATTTTTAAGATTAACTTCCTGGGCCCATGGTGAAGAGATTTTCCCTTTTACCATCGACCACGATTTGTCCTGCTGCTGCGCAGAAAGGGAAAGCGAGAGCCCCAGCAGCGAGAAAAGGATGGATACTTTTTTGTTCATTGGTTTAAATTTGTGTGTTAAAGTTAGGGTTTCGTCAAATGTGTTAACTTAAGTATTAACTAGTTTCAGTCTGTCCAAAGGATCAAGGACAGATTCTTATAGAAAGGTCGTCATTGCGAGGAACGAAGCAATCTTAATGCGCACGCTAATAGCGATCGTTGTAAGATTGCTTCGTCGGCTGAAAAAGCCTTCTCGCAATGACGATGCCTGCTACCCTACAATTTGCTAATCTTCCGTTATTTATATCGATTTTTATACAATAAATTAACTCCCTACTAGTAATAATTTATTTGCTGTTAAGTTTTTTAATCAGGTTAACTTCATCTAAACGGTAAGGGGTACCATCGGGCTGAAAGATTTCGTGAAACCACTCAATCGGATCAGATCCATCGGCAAGCGGGGTATCCCAGGCATATTTGGTGTTGGTTTTACCCGCAGCAAAACCCCAGTTAATGGCGCCTACATTTTCGCTTTTTAGCATGGGCAAAATATTAGCGAATCGGCTGTTGCGCGATCGGGCCATATATTCGGTACAGATTAATGGACGGCCGCTCGCTTTTAACAGGTCGATGGTTCTTTGGTGCCAATCTGGTGCTTCATAGTTATGGTAGGTTACAATATCTGAGTTGGCAAGCTGTATCTCGTTAAGCTTTTCGAAACCCCAGCTCCACAATCCGATAGAAATCGGCTGATCGGGATTAACCGATCTTGCCCAGCTAATGGTTTTGGTTAACAAAGGTATGGTGGCTTCTAACTTTCCGCTATTTCCGGGTTCATTGTATAAATCCCAAAGCAAAATCCTTTTATCGTGCGCAAAATGGGTAAGTACATCCTTTACATATTTTTCGAGTTCAGGAAAATTGGCCTCTTCCTTAAAAGCAGGATCGCCAGGATCTTGCAACCAGCCCGAATTGTGAATACCCGTTTTAGGCTCGGGCTGTTTACCAATGGCCGAAGTTTTATTCCAGCAATCGTCGAAAAAGACAAACATCGGTTTAATACCATGTTTTTGGGTAATGGTTAAAAATTGGTCCATTCTCTTTTTAAAACCTTCAGGATCCTGACTCCAGGCTTTACTGAACAAGAATACGCGTAGTGTGTTAAAACCAATTCCTTCGGCCCAGCCCAGTTCTTTATCGATGAGATCGGGTGAAAAAGTATCGGCCTGCCACATTTCCAGCTGATTAATTGCATTGGAAGGAATGTAGTTGGCACCTGTTAACCATTTATGTTCTTTGTACCAGGCATTGGCTTTTTCTATCGACCAAACCTTTGCAGGCTCGGCACTTTTTTTTGTTTTTTGCGCAAAACCCAAGCTGATGTTAAAGCTCAAGACGGCAAGTAGTGCGTAGTTTTTTAAGTTCATATTGGTATATATCTGATTAGTTTTTAT
The DNA here is from genome assembly GCF_052045595.1 of Pedobacter sp. 22163. Lineage (NCBI taxonomy): Bacteria > Pseudomonadati > Bacteroidota > Sphingobacteriia > Sphingobacteriales > Sphingobacteriaceae > Pedobacter > Pedobacter sp. 22163. The sequence continues at coordinate 83,498 of NZ_JBQEPM010000010.1, forward strand.
TGTGGTTAGCTGGTGATATTATGTTCAGTCCTGCTTTTACCGGAGTTCCAAAATTTGGTGTCCCGTCGTTATTCCAGCTGAACTTTTGGGTACGGGGCGAGCGGAAACCTCCGCAGCCCTGGCCCGGTTTATCATTGGCGTGATATAGGATCCAGTCTTCTTTTCCATCTGGCGATTTAAAAAATGAGTTATGGCCTGGCGCATAAACGCCATCTTTTGGCGATTGCTGAAAAACAGGTTGATCGGATTTTGTCCAGGAAGCAGGGTCGAGCAGATTGCTTTTAGCCGAAGCTGAAAGCATACCCAAAGCATAAAAATCTGTCCAACAGCCACTGGCCGAATAAATGACAAATATTTTATCACCGTGCGGCAAAAACTGAGGTCCTTCGTTTACATCCACATGCGCTCCTCCACCAAGGTCCCCGATTTTTTCCCAGCTAAATTTAGGTGTAGAAATTTTCACCCGTTTACCTTCTACTGTCCAGGGGTTTTTAAGTTTGGCTATAAAAATTTCCTGCTTGCCGTTTTCATCTCCCTCCCATCCAGACCAGATCATATACAACTGGCCTTTAAAATCGATCACATCTCCATCAATGGCCCATTTATCTGTCGGATCGGTGATTTTGCCTTTAAATACCCACTCGCCTTTCATCGGATCGGCCGAAGCATTTTCCAAAACGTACATGCGGTGGTTTTCGTTTCTCCCATCATCTGCTGCAAAGTAAGCGTACCATTTGCCCCTTAAAAACATCACTTCTGGTGCCCAGATTTCTTTACTGTACTTGGTTCCTATAGGTGCTTTCCATATGGTTTTCCGCTCCGCGTCTTTTAAGCCATCCAGGGTTTTGGTTTTCCAAAGATCTACGCGGTTTCCGGTAGTATGGGTATAGTAATAGAAACCATCTTTGTAAAAGCTATAAGGATCGGCACCCGATGGCAATAAAGGATTGGTAAATGTTTGTGCATGTAAACCTGCTACGTTTAACAGACACAATGCGACAAACAGATATCTTAATTTCAAAGCATTCATTTTTAAATCTTTACGTCTTTTATGTTTTTTGATTAACGGCGTTCCTTAATCTTTAAAAAAAGCGATTTCTTTTCTTAAATCGGCCTACTTTTATCTCAATATTTCTACAAATGCAATCAATTAATCTTTATTTTTTTTTGCTGCGCTTTGCATTAAAAACCGAAAACTTTCAGGCTCGACCTCCATGCGGTAACTACCATTTTTGCCTTTTACAAAAGCAGCTTTGACTATAGCCGTAGCTCTTGGCGATACTTTATAATTTGAATAATGCGTATGGAAAACATATTGTAATGCGCCGTTTTTATCCATAAAGAAATCGCCGTGCCCGGTGCCATTTATTTTTAATAATTTTTTACTGATGATGGGGTTGCCCTGATACTTGATCCAGGGACCGGTAGCAGAGCTTGAAGTAGCATATCCCACAGCATAGTCAGGATTTCTGAAATCATTAGCCGAATAAAAAAGATAGTAAAGATTTTCTTTTTTGATTACCGTTGGTCCTTCGGTTACCGGCCAATCGGTTTTCGCTGTATTCTCCCAGGGTGTTGTTCCTGATAAACAAAATTTTGTGGTTTCAGGTATTACATCAGAAAAATCAGCCTTCAGTTGTGTTACAAAAATCCTGTTGCCATGATCGAGCTTTACATGGTAGAGGTAGTTCTTCCCATCAGTATCGGTAAATACAAAAGGGTCGATCTGCTTGCCTGTACCCGAAATTGCTTTTAATTCTTCCTGAACAAAAGGTCCTGTCGGGCTTCTACTATGCGCAATGGCAATCTGCTCATCTGCGGTATAGGCCATAAAATAGTTTTTGCCTCTTTTAAATACCTGCGGCGCCCAAAAACCCTTGTTTCCAAAGGCATCGCCCTTTTTTAATGCAAATCCTTTATTTTTTCCGGTCGGTTTAGTCCAGTTTTTAAGGTCGCTGGAAGCATAAACCAGGAAACCTTCATTGCCACTTGTACCATATAAATAGTATACGCCTTTATCTAAGAAAATAGTCGGATCGGCTAGATAAATGGTATCGTTCAATGCCTTTTTGTACGGATTAGCAAATGCTTGCTGGTCTATAAAAAACACTGACGTGCTTAAAAAAAAGGCGAAAAGATATTTCATTAATAATGATTTGCTAAGGGTAAGATACTGATAAGCCAGAATTTTCATGGTATAAATGCCATCCTGAGAAATAATTTATTTTATAAAAATCAATATTATTGACATAGTTTTAAGAGAATGAATAACCTCGAAGTGTCGTCATTGCGAGAAGGCTTTTTCAGCCGACGAAGCAATCTTTATAGCAGAAATTGCTAGCATGAAAGATTGCTTCGTCGTTCCTCCTCGCAATGACGACCCTTATACTGGAATCTGTCAATGATCGCTTGCCGAAGTACTGGCTTAAATATATTTATTAAAGCGTTTCGACAAGCTCTCTGTAGGAGTCCTTTGGACAACGTGACAAATTCCATTTAGATTTACCTTCTAAAACACCTTCCTTGGTTAAAAACTTATTTTGGTTACGGGCGTAAAAATCAGGTCGTCTACTCCTGCAATTTTAACTCCTATTCTGGCAAAAACATAATTTTGTGCAGGTACAATTGTAGGGATACTTACACTCATATTTAAGTTATTCAGGTCGGCAAGCGCTGCCCCCGTAAGTTGCTGTATCGCAATATTGTTGCCTCCATCTACAAACTGCGTTTTGTTGATATAAAGCGATACACTTTCTATGTCCTTTGCATTGGCATCAGTGATAATTTTTTCCAGTTTGCAGAACCCGTTCACCTTTCCAGATGCAGTTGTTAAACTAGCGCCACGGATCATGTAATAAGGCATTACTTCTATATCCATCACCTTGTTACCGCTAATGTTTACCGCTATGGTGTCTTGTTTACCAGCTGCATTTTTTTTCCACAAAAACGGCCCCTGGTTTGGTGAGAAAACCAGTTTATAGTTCCCATCAAATAACTTAGCTGAATAATTACCGTCCTGGTTAACGTTTACGTTTAGTGCAGAATAGTTGCCAAAGCCCGACTGCCAAAGTTCGAAATTTACCTGGCCGTACTGCACATTGATTGCTTCGCCCTTATATACGATCCTTCCTGTAAAATCGGACGCAGGTCCTTCGTAATTATCTTTTTTACAAGAGGAGAATAACACGGCTATAATTGCCCCTATAATGAAATAAAATCTATTTTTCATGTCTATATCTGATTATTGATTAGGGTTTCTGATAATTTTCGGATTGCCATTAAGTACATCCTGCCCGATTGAAGAGTAGTAATTACCGATACGGAAACGGTGCGCTGCAGTTACACGACTAGGTTTAATCACTTTAAAAATATACTTTAAATGATTCGCATTACCCGGATTATAGTATTTATATGGCCACAAACCGAACACTTGTGTACTGGTGCGTGTTGCGCTTCCAATATTTGTTGCGTTGGTAAAATCGGCCGCCGACATGTTGTTGCCGTTCCATACTTTATCGGCCAGTCTCCAACGTTTCATATCCCAAAGCTGATGTCCTTCAAAAGCAAATTCCACTTTACGTTCGTGTACGATACGATCGAAGGTAATATCGGCCGAACTTAGTGCCGTGGTTAATCCCGCACGGTCTCTTACGGGTTTAATATAATTGGCTGCAGTAGCGGCATCGCCCAATTCAAAAGCGGCTTCGGCAGCATTTAACAATACTTCGGCATATCGGTAACGGATCCACCATACATCACTCCGGGTACCAATCTGACCTGAGCCTGTAGCAGGATCTAAATATTTACGCACGTAAAATCCCGATTGTGCGCTGAATTCAAGCCCATCAACAGGACCATCACCGCCCACTACCTGCACCGAACCTGGGTTACCAGGAAGTACATTGCTTTTACTCTGCGCAAAATTATCGCCGGTTACAATTGTACCATCGGCCAATTGATAACCCGCCCATATATCAACTGTTTTTGCTTTAAACTGTGTTCCGGGAAGAATTACCGTACCGGCTAAACGTGCGTCACGCCCAGCAAAAATATCGGTAATATTGGTGTAATAAACAGGATTTCCACTAGCATCAACAGCAGCTAAAGAGGCATAGGTATTATCGAGCTTTTCGAAAGATTGCACCAGATTTAATGAAGGGTTTAACCTTCCGCCCTGTGCCTCTTCGGCAGAAGAACGCGGTTGGTTATCGATTGTAAAACCATGAACTTTATTGGTTTTCAATTTAAAATCTTTAGCAAATATTACCTCTGGATTGCTGCCTTTATCGGTAAAAAGGGCTGCAAAATTATCAGACAGGTTTGGGTTCTTTTTGTAAAGCGAATATTTACCGCCATCGATAATTTCTTTAGCTGCATTTAGCGATTTGGTAAAATAACCGTTAGCCATTGCAGCAGGAATACCAACCTCTCCACCCGGAAGGGTTAATTGGGCATTGCTATATTTGGCAATAGAACCAGCGTATAGTGCCGCTCTCGATTCCATGGCCAGGGCCGCAGCTTTTGTAGCCCTGCTCTGAATGGTTGCGTTATCCGGAAGTATGGTTTTAACAGCTTCCAGTTCAGCAATTACAAAATCGTAAATTTCAGATTCTTTTGCCCTTGGGTATTGCAGGGAACTTGGGTCTCCGCTATAATCATAGGCCAGGGGAACAGTAATAAGCGGAACACCGCCCATTCTTTTTACCATTTCAAAGTATACACCGGCCCTGATAAAACGCGCCTCAGCTAAAAAACGATCGCGGTCTTCGGCTTTTAAAGCGGTCGCTTCCTGTCCACGTTTAATAAACAGATTCAGGTCGTTCACCAGTCTGTAAACGCCCATATCCCAGTATCTCCATGCATCGTATCCGTATTCCAGGTTCTGATGGCGACCATAATCGCCCCCAGCTGAGGCAAACCCCTCATCAAAATCGGCAAATAACCACCACGATTCGATACGCTGAAAATCAGGGAAACGATCGTACAGATCGCCAACTACAGTAAGCACCAGGTTAGGGTCTTTCCATACGGCATCAATGGGCAGGGTACTGGTTGGTTGTTTATCCAAAAATTCGGAATCTTTTTTACACGACTGCGCAAAACTTAAACATGCAATGGCAGCAAATGCGTATATATATTTTTTCATTTGATTAGTCTTTTTCATGTTATAGCGATAATTTAAGACCTATGTTAAAGAACTTGTTCTGTGGATATTGCAATCCATTATCATCGGCAATTTCAGGATCTACACCATATTCTTTCAGGTTATCGATAGAGAACAGGTTATATCCGTTTACATATACCCTTGCATTCTGGATCTTGATTTTTTCTGCCCATCTTTTTGGCAAGGTATAACCAATTTCAAGTGTACGTGCTCTTAGGTACCTCACATTGTGCAACCAGAAGGTCGAGTTTCGGGTATTGTTACTATGGTCGCGGTCGTTAAAACGGATTGCAGGATATTTGCCGGCCACCCAGGGGCTGTTCAGGTCGTAAAGATTAGTGCGGTGCCAACTGTCATCAGCAAAGTTCTGCAACAAAGCGCCTCCGTTCTGGAATGCCCAGCGCTGTTCCCAATTCTGGTTCCAGGAGTACATGGCACCACCAGAAAAATCGGCGGTAAAATCGAAGTTTTTATAAGAGCCACCAATGGTGAAACCAAAGCCAACGTTAGGCTGCCCCGCTGTGGTATAACCAATCGGTCTTTCATCTAAACCATCAATAATCCCGTCGCCGTTCTGATCTTTGTAAATTAAATCGCCAGGCAATAAAGATCGGTTACCTTTTCCATCAATATTAACATTATAATTGTTGATTTCATCGATACTCTGAAATTGTCCTGTTACTTCATAACCCCAAAAAATATCGGCATATCTATCGGTACCATTACTTCGGTAGTTCTCCCATGAGTTGCCAAAACGTGGCTTATATCTTTCTAAAAGTTTTTTTCTGCTGATGGAAATGTTTCCGCCAACATTGTAGTTAAATTCACCAATTTTATCTCTGTAGTTTAAAGAGAATTCGCCTCCAAATTGGGCATCGCTCTCCAGGTTTTCAACATTTAAAGGATAGCCCAGTTCAATAGGTACAATTACATCATTTTTAATGGCCGGTAAACCAGAACGTTTTCTATAAAAATAATCTGCCGTTCCCGAAAGTTTGCTTCCGAACATCGTAAAATCCAGACCGATGTCGGTAATTTTACTTTTAAACCAACTCAGGTTATTGATAATAGGACCTTTATCCCTCGAAGTGGTGATGTTTTTTCCATCCAATATCACGCTGCCCTGATTGTAGTTATAACCCGGGATATAGGCAAAAGGATCTATACCCACATCATCATCCCCCAATACCCCATAAGAAGCACGGAGTTTCAAATCGTTTAAGATATTGCTTTCGCCTAAAAGCGATTTCATAAATTTCTCTTGCGTAATTCTCCATCCAATTGATGCTGATGGGAAATAACCCACACGCCTATCTGGTGCAAATTTCCAGGAGGCATCTCTACGGCCCGAAAGCTCCAGGTAATATTTATTATCGTAGTTGTAATTTAACCTACCCACGTAACCGATACGGGCCTGCTCTTCCTGTATATCAGCAAAATCCTGCCCATCCATATCGGCAAACTGAAGCACAGGTAAAATATTAGTCTGTGGTACAGCGTGCTGAAAGGTATAAGTTCTAAAACGATCCAAGCGCTCAGCTACCAATACCCCACCAACGGTATGTTTGCCAAAAGTGCGGTTATAATTGGCCTGAAGCTGATAGGTATTGGTGTATACTTTTTCGTTTCTACGCTCTCTGTATGGGTTTGAACTGCCTACTTTTTGTTCATAAATACCTGTTTCAGGGTGATAGGTATATACATTATAGGTATACTCATGCCCATTGATTACGTTATCGGCAATGTAATAAGAATATAAACCTTTTATTTCTAAACCTTTGATCGGTGTTTCATAAGAGGCTGATAAATTGGTCTGCAAAACTCTCCAGTCTGATTTCCAGTAACCGCTTAAGGCTTTACTCTGTACAGCGAACTGCTCCGTATTGTGCCCAATATCGTTCGGGTAATTCGGATTGCCATTGGCATAAGCCTGTTCGGTGGGTCTGTTTCTCAATAAGGCAAAACGGGCAGCCCAATAATCATCTCCTCCCGGTACACCTGGCTGATCGCGGCTTTCGATACGGCCGTTGATGAGCATACCCACCTTAAAACGATCGGTTATTTTAGCTTCGATATTACTCTGGATGTTGGTCCGGTTAAAATCAAATTCTCTTGCTGTGCCATATACGCCCTTCTGATTTAAACGGGTAGCAGAAAAGTAATAGTTTACCCTGTCACTTCCACCTGAAGCACTTAGATTTACTGAAGTTTGGGGTGCGTTAGGTGCAATGATAATGTCTTTCCAGTTCTGGCTTTGGTAGCCATATTCTGTTCCTGCTTTCCATTTATCCAGTTCTGCCTGGGTAATACTGGTTGCGCCGTTCTGGTTCATTTCTGCAGTAGCCTGTCCCACTTTCCATTGGTAAGCATTAGTTGTTTCCGGGAAACGCACCCAGTTCTGCCAGCCCGTGTAAGCATCAACACTAAAAGTATTGCGGGTACTGTTTTTCCCCCTTTTAGTGGTAACCAAAATTACACCGTTTGATGCCCTGCTACCATAAATAGCAGCCGATGCATCTTTAAGCACACTGATACTTTCGATATCGTTAGGTGAAATATTATTGAACTGGCCGGCATCCTGTTGAATCCCGTCGATAACATAAAGCGGGTTACCCATGTTACGGATCTGGATATTGGCGCTCGCACCAGGTCTGCCGTCAGGCATCCTGAAAGATACACCTGGCAGCTTTCCGGCCAAACCTGTACTTACTGTAGAACCGCCGTGCACTTTTTCGAGGTCTTTACTGCTAATTGATGAAATGGCACCCGTAATGGCTTCCTTTTTCTGCGTGTTGTAGCCTACCACAATAACCTCTGACAGATCGTTATTGGATGGTTTAAGGCTAACATTGATTTGCGTACGACCAGCCAATCCAACTTCCTGATTGGCATAGCCCACATAAATAAAGATCAGGGTAGCATTTTTATCGCTTACCTGAATTTTGAATTTTCCATTGCCATCGGTAGTCACTCCTGTGTTGGTACCCTTAACTTTAATACTAGCACCAACAACTGTTTCGCCCTTTTCATCAGTTACGGTTCCGGTAACAGCTATTTGCTCCTGGGCACTGAGCTGAAAGGAAAGTAAGATTAAGGTGATGGAAGTAAAAATAGCGGAGAGGACTTTGCGTTTCAAAAACATTTTTTGAAGCGGGTACCAATCCAGGCAGACAAAGCCGCCATAAGAGAATAAACTTCTTTTCATATTAGGTTAGGGATTTGGTTAGTTAAAGCGCTAAATGGATTTAGTTCTATTTAATTCTTATCCAAAGATTCGGTTTTTAGCTTTTCAGAGGGATACGCATTTGTATCAATCTTTCTTCATTTTGTCTCGATTCGTATTTAAGGGGTCTGTTTAACCACGGAAACTCAGAAACACGGAAAATGCCATTCATTGCGTCATCCTGAGTTTAGCTCAGGATCTTAAGCAACAGTTTTTTGGAAACGATGGGGCTGCCATACTTCGGTTAGGGAAGTCCTGCTATCACTCCAAGTCCTCTCCCGATAGAAAAAATCGGGATCCGGGCTTTACGTTTTATCAGGTTTATTAACGCAGGCCTGTAGTGCTATTGAAACTGGGCTAACGCTCGTTTCTAACGAGCGTTGAATAGTGTCGTTTACAAACGATAAAATCGTTTATCTATTTAAGCACTCGTTAGGAAACGAGCGCAAGCAATTACGAGCAAAGTCTTAATGCAGTAGCTTCGCGTTAGGGATTGTAAGGGTTCAGTACCGATCCTTCATCGGTACCGGAGCGAAGCGCAGCCCTGAAAAGCCCGACCTTTGCGCAGCTTAGGTAACGCCCAGATTAGTTTGCAATTGGCAGTAGGAAGTTTTCAGGTCTATAAAAAGCGTACACTCAGATTAGTTTGCAATTAGCAGTTGACAGTTTTCAGGCCTATAAAATTGAGCTACTTAAACCATTAAGGCTTTACCAAATAAAAATCGAATCTGTCTCAATCTTTCTACTTATCCGCTCAAATTCAATTTAGCCTGAAAGCAAAGCATTTCTTTAATATATTTGATGCAGCTGACCAAGATATCTTGAAAAAAATCTTCATCCTTTTATGTCTTTTGTTTTCGGTCCACCTGCTGTGGGGGCAACCTTATTATTTCAGGCATTATCAGGTAGAAAACGGACTTTCTAACAATACAGCCTTTTGTAGTGTGCAGGATGGTAACGGTTTTATGTGGTTTGGCACAAAAGATGGCTTAAACCGGTTTGATGGTTATTCTTTTAAAACCTATCGCCACGACCCAGACCAGGCTGGCAGTTTAGGCAACGATTTAATCTACGCACTTCACCACGACCGGGAGCAAACACTTTGGGTAGGCACCAACAGCGGCGTTTACCAATACCATCCGGCAAAAGAAAGCTTCAGCATCATTAAAGAAACCAAAGGGATGCGGATTATAGATCTGGCCAGCGATCAGCATGGAAATTTATGGATCTTGTCTTCATTTAAAATATACCTATATCAAAAGCGCACCAAGAAAGTACAGGCTTTTACCCATAATGCACCTTTCGATGCCTCGCTGGTAACGGTTTTAAAAGATGGCAGCGTATGGATCAGTACCGGAAGGGGAACGCTTGAAAAATACAATCCCAAAGCGAATAATTTTCAGCGTTTTAACATCAACGGTAAAAATGCAAAAACGGAATACGGCTGGGTAGCCAGAATTGCAGAAACCGAAAATGGCAATTTACTGGTAGGCACCACAAATCAAGGCGTTAAGCTCTTTAATCCGGTTACTTTAGCATCGAAAAATATACTCCGGTTAAACGACGACCAGACGCCAATTTTTGTCCGGGATATCAAAAAAACAGGCCCTCATGAATTTTGGATTGCCACCGAATCGGGCATTTACATTTACAATGACGAAAGTGGAGCGATTATCCATATCAAAAAACAATACAATAACGATTATTCTTTAAGCGATAATGCTGTTTATACCATTTGCCTTGACCGCGAAGGAGGCGTTTGGGCCGGCACCTATTTTGGAGGTGTAAATTACTATTCGAGCCATACTTCACTCTTTACCAAATACTTTCCGCAAAAAGGTACTAACTCGATCAGCGGAAGCGATGTAAGGGAAATTACAAGGGATGGCAACGGAAATTTCTGGATCGGTACGGAAGATGCCGGGCTGAACAAACTTGATGTAAAAACAGGAATATTTAAACACTTCTTACCGGATGGAAAACCCGGAAGCATTGCTTATTCCAATATTCACGGTTTATTGGTTGATGGTGACAAACTCTGGGTTGGCACTTTCGAACATGGACTGGATGTTTTAGACCTGAAAACAGAAAAGGTAATTAAACATTACCAGGCAGGTGCTGGAAATGCTTTACGCACCAACTTTATTGTTACTTTTTGTAAAACACGGGCTGGTGAAATTTTAGTGGGAACCATTAACGGGATTTACCGTTATAACCGAAAACGCGATGATTTTGAACCTGTTGCCGGCCTCCCCTTTATTTTTTACTATTCGGTTATCGAAGACAGTAAGGGTAATATCTGGGCAGGTAGCTTTAACGATGGCTTATTTCAGTTTAACTTATCCAAATCGGGCTATGTGAACTACCGAAATATGCCGACAGATGCGAAAAGCTTAAGTCATAACACCGTAAATAGTGTTTTTGAAGATCGTAAACAACGCATTTGGGTAACCACAGACGGCGGCGGACTTTGCAGGTTTGATCAGAAAACGCATCAATTTAAGCGTTACGGCATAAAAAATGGTTTTCCCAGCAATTACCTTTTCCGCATTGAGGAAGATGCCGCAAATAAGTTCTGGATAAGCAGTACCAGGGGACTTATCCATTTTGACCCTTCCACAGGTTTAAACAAAACCTATACTAAAGCCAACGGTTTGCTTACCGACCAGTTCAATTACAGTTCTGCCTATCAGGATGAGGATGGCCGAACTTATTTTGGAAGCGTAAAAGGGCTGGTCAGCTTTAATCCGGCCAACTTAAAAGCAACATCATACGAAACCCCTGTATTTTTAACCGGGTTTCAGATCAACAGTTCAGAACTCGGTTTAAATGGAGCAGATGCTGTTTCTGATCAATCGATCGTTTATGCCGATACCATTGAACTTAACTACAACCAATCTTCTTTTAGTATCGATTTTGCGGCATTAAGTTATCTCTCTCCCGAAATGACAGAGTATGCCTATAAAATGACCGGGCTTTATAAAAACTGGGAATATTTAAAAACAAACAGGAAGGTCTATTTTACCAAACTTGCCCCCGGGAATTATATTTTTGAAGTGAAAGCACTGGTTGAGGGAAGTAGTAGCTGGAGTACCAAAAACGCGAAGTTACTGATTAAAATCCGACCTCCTTTTTACCTCAGTCCTATCGCCTATCTGCTTTATCTGATCGCGGCAGGTGGAATTTTCTTCTTTCTGGTACGAAGTTATCACCGAAAAATCGCGTTAAAAAACAGCAGGCGGATGGAAGTTTTTGAGCATGAAAAACAAAAAGAAGTATATCAGGCGAAAATCGAATTCTTTACCAATGTTGCCCACGAAATCAGAACACCGCTCACGCTGATTATCGGCCCGATGGAGAAACTGATTAAACAGGCGGATGCCGTGCCCGCGATAGAAAAGAATTTACGGATTATGGGGCGGAACACTGATAGGTTGCTCAAATTGACCAATCAGTTACTGGATTTCAGAAAAACGGAAACCAGCGAATTTTCATTAAACTTCGTCAAGGCCGATATTTCAGAGATCATGAAAGATGTATTTCTTCAGTTTCAACCTGCTGCAGAACAGCAAGACATTAAGTATAACCTTGATTTACCTGAGAAAAAACTCTATGCTTATATTGATGTTGAGGCTTTTTACAAAATGATCAGCAATTTGATAGACAATGCCATTAAATATGGAAAAACCGTGGTACAGATCAACCTATTATTGCAGGAAGGCGATAAGTTTGCTGTGCGGGTAAAAAACGACGGACATAGAATCCCCATTGAAATTAAAGAGAAGATATTTGAACCTTTTTTTAGGGGCAAAGAAACAGAAATAAAGGCAGGAACGGGAATAGGTTTATCGATTTCAAAATCGCTTGCTCAACTGCATAGCGGGGAGCTTTATTTAGATTTTAATGATCATGATTTTAATATATTTGTATTGGAATTGCCTATCCATCAACTTATAGAATTTAACCTGAACGGAAAATGGAAGAAATTGTAGGCAAGCTGACCATAAAAGATACTGAAGATATGGAAAAATCTGTAGTGTTACTGGTTGATGATAATGAAGATATTCTTGATTTCATTTCAGACGATCTGGAAGAAAAATACCATGTACTACAGGCCAGAAACGGTATAGAAGCATTAGCAATATTACAGCGTGAAATTGTTCAGCTCATCATCAGCGATGTAATGATGCCAGAAATGGACGGTTTCGAATTTTGCGCAAAAGTAAAATCTACCTTAGAATTCAGCCATATCCCCGTTATCCTGCTTACCGCAAAAAATTCTTTGCAATCTAAAATTGAAGGTTTAGAACTGGGTGCCGATGCCTATGTAGAAAAGCCCTTTTCTCCGGAGTTTTTACAGGTACAGATTTCGAGCCTGATTAAAAACAGGAACAAGATCAAAGCGTATTTCGCGAGCTCTCCCCTGCTCCACCTTAAAAGTATTGCTTATTCAAAGGCAGACGAACTGTTTTTGGAAAAATTACAGGATACCATCAACAAAAACATCAACAATCAGGATCTGGATGTAGAGCATCTGGCAGAAAAGATGAATATGAGCCGGCCAACCTTATACCGGAAAATTAAATCCATTTCTAACCTTAGTCCAAACGAACTGATTAATTTGGCAAGACTAAAAAAAGCTGCCGAGTTTTTAAATGAAGGGTTACTGAAAATTTACGAAATATCAGAAATGGTTGGTTATAGCTCTCAATCGCACTTTGGAAGAAACTTTGCCAAACAGTTCGGCATGTCGCCAACCGACTATGTAAACAGTAAAATTATTGATAAAAAAAAGCCTTAAAATCAATTAGTTAAGCATTGTTATTTTCTTAATTTTTCCGTAAATTGTCATAACCAAAATATAGAAGTTATGAACATGCTTAAGAAAATCCAGATCTGGGGCGATCACCATCACCCAAAATGGTTAGACTATTTTAGAATCTTATTAGGCCTTATTTTAATTTGGAAGGGAATTGATTTTTACATCAATATGCCAGCCTTTAGTAATTTAATGAGGGGTGCTTTTTTAGGCACGGCTGTGAGCATTAGCTTACTGGCACACCTGATTATTATGTTACACTTAATTGGGGGCTTAGCCATTACCCTGGGCACACATACCCGCGTATTTTGCCTGGTTAATTTACCAATATTGATTGGGGCGGTATTTTTTGTAAATATTTCTGGTGGAATTTTTAAACCCTATTCAGAATTTTGGTTTTCGGTCTCTGTATTAATCGGACTCGTTTGTTTTGCAATTGAGGGAAATGGTGTTTTATCGGTAGACCGAGAAAAAATTTATCCCAAAGAGGCGCTTTAGTTTAAACCTAAAGCTAAAATTGCAGCTAAAATGGCCTTTATTGAGCCTTTATATGTTTTTTTGAAAGTTTTTATGCGAGCTAACTAAATGATTAGCAACGCTTAAAATATTTATGCAAATATTTGAATGGAAATCATTTGCAGATTTGCGCCAAGTTCGTACTTTTGCAGCGGAGAGCTGGCAGAGTGGTCGAATGCGGCAGTCTTGAAAACTGTTGACTGTAACAGGTCCGGGGGTTCGAATCCCTCGCTCTCCGCCAAATTAGTTTTAAAGTGCTTCGAAAGCCCGCAAATTATAATAGCGGGCTTTTTGCTTTTCCGGAATATCATTCCATTCACTCAATCAGATAGTTAAAGTGAGAGATGCGGTGAGTTCCAAAGGGAAAGTCAGAATACTCACCGAATATGACTTAAACCATTAAATATCAAGCTGTTTAGCGGTTAAACATCTTGATTTGATTTGCCTGTAAAGTTAGATTTGTTAACCATTAAGGTGAGTATTATGAAAACTAATTTTAGCTTACTCTTTTATTTAAAGAGGAAAAAAAACTATCAATCTGGACCTGTAGCTATCTACATGCGGATTACTGTCAACGGAAAACGGGTGGAAATGACTTCCGGAAGATCCTGCGAACCCAGGCAATGGAATACTGTAAATGGCCGAAGCAGTGGAAAGAAAGAAGATTCGAAATCCCTCAATGCCTATCTGGATGATCTTCAATTTAAGATCCATGAGGCCCATCGTCAATTAACACTTCATAATGAAGAAGTCACAGCAATCTCTATCAGAGATAGATTTCTTGGAAAACAAGGAAGCCATCATACTATAATAGGCGTATTCAAGGAACATAACAGAAAGTTGGAGATCCTCATAGGGTCAGAATATACGAAGGGAACCGCTGAGCGATATCGCACATCGTTAAAGCACGCTATAGACTTTTTGCAATGGAAATATTCTGCAGCAGATATGGATCTACGAAAAGTAAATCATGAGTTTATAACAGAATACGATTTTTACCTAAGATCAGTCCGGAAATGCAATAATTGGGGAAGAATCAAATATAGGCCGAAAAAGATGGCCACGATGGACGAAAATCAGTGGCCACTATTCCAAAATATGTTTCAATGAAGGGGTGGGCTTGTGCGGGCGGGAATGACAAATTCCAAAAATAAAAATGCCCGGCAAATAAAACCGGGCACCCTTATATTGAAGAATTAAGACTTGCGGATGGTATCGACCGCAATAAACATTTTGTTAATATCAGGGAGTAAAATAAAACCATATTTCTGATAAAAATCGACTGCCTTTTGATCAATCGGATCGACGATAAGTGCCAGGACACCCAGTTGATCGGCCAGTCCCAGCGTTCTTTCCATGGCGTCCATCAGTAGATGTGGGCCGTAACCATTTCCTTTACTGTCTTTATCGACAGCCAATCTCCCCAATAACACGGCTGGAAGGTCGGCGTAAGACGGTGGGAACTTACGGATAAGATCCACTGGCATATCCATTCTTGATATTGAACTGCTTGATAAGGTGTAATATCCTAAAACCTTGTCGTTTTCATCTGGCAGCACATAAACCGCTGACAGGTCTTTCTTCACATCCTGTGAAGCTTGTCTTCTTATGTAATTATCTAAAAGTGGGGTCTCACTGTCAAAACCCTCCTTATCGTGTTTTTTTTCTAATAGTTGTATTTTCATCGCCCTGAGCTGATTTGAATTTTTGATAATTTAATCGAGCTTGCTTAAGTGCGGCATTTGGTTCCGCAGGGTTGAGAAGGGCCTCTAAAAATATCCTTTTGTCCTGCATAGAACTCAGGATAATGTTGCTATCCTTAATGATCTTATGGGCCTGCGCCTGGACGTGATAAACAATAAATTCAGAAAGGCTTTTAAACCCGCTTAATTCCGCAGCGTACTTAATTAACTCTTTTTGTTCCTTGTTAATGCGAACATCAATTCTATCGTTAATTGTTATAGCCATAATGCTTATCTAAGTATTTTTTTATTATTTTCTAGTATATATATTGTTTCTCTTGAATTTTCTAAATGTGTCGTCGCCTTGTATCTCCAATTGCGAACGACTAATCTTATTTGTTCTGTTTTAATCGTATAATTTAAGTTAAACATGTTAATTCTCTCTCTGCTTACCACCTGGTTGGTTTGCTTGGCAAGCAATGGTCAAAGTATATAAAGAACTTTCCTATCATAGCAAAATCTTTGACCTGTATCATCTAATTGTTTTTGATGCGGATTTGGGTTTTCTGTATCTGTCGTACTTTCTGTTTCTTATTGTATTTTGTTTTATTCTAGTGATTCCGATAGTCGCCACCAACTGGGTGACGGATGCATCGCATTAACAATAACGAATGTACGTATTATTTACGTACAAAACAAATAAAATTCCAATTATTTTTGAAATGCCTGATTTTATACCATTTCATATCCAGCAGGAAAAACCCAATAACATATCCAGGCGGGCAACTAAACCATCTAACATATCAATTAATGGCATTTTGCGCCAGTAAGACATTAAAAAAAATCGCATTGCTCACAAAAACTTGTGGACCCCCTGAACAGAAGCACAGTGGAGAAAATCATGAGTTCTTAAACAGTTGAGGAATGATAAAAAAAACCTAAATTTGTGAAGTGGTCAAAATCGTTTGATATTCAGGCTTTCAAAATTTTATTTTTTGTTTTCTGCGCTTATATTTGTCCTTCAACGCTCCGACAATGACCAATATTACCCGCTGCAATTATCTGGAAGAACCCCACCCCTTTGATGTTTATGTCCCTGAAAACTGCCGTTTTCTACTTCTTGGTACGTTCCCGGCCAAGAAAAAAGACCGGCGATTCAACTTTTTCTACCCCAGTGGCAGAAATCGTTTCTGGGAGGTGATGGCTAAGGTATCCGGGCTGACCCCTACTGTTTTTACCGACCCGGAGGCTGGGATGGAGCGAAAAAAAATACTCGATAAACTCCGACTTGGCCTTGCAGACCTTGGCAAAAAGGTTCTTCGGCAGGGGGACAGTTCAATGGATATCAATATCTTTCCGGTTGAGTTTCAGGATATCTTCGGACTGATTGAAGACCATCCAACGATCACTTATATCGTATTGACCAGCAAGGGTAAGGGCAACAGTGCCACCAGTTGGTTCAGGGCTTACTGCAAATTGAATGGATTAGAGGTTAAGATCAATGATAGCGTTACCTATCCCCACCAACTGAAATTAAAGATTGCGAATCGGCAAATTACCATTGTCGTGTTGCCCTCTACCTCTAGTGCCTGTCCCTATCCGACTACAGAACTCATTGCTTTTTATACGGATCTTTTGCTCCACGATAGCTAATTCGCTCATGCTGTATACCATTAAACAAACCATTATCCGCTTGTCCAGACCGGTTTTTAAAGTCATTGATTGCATCAGGGTGTGGCTCAAACGCAATGACGTGTTTTTTACCGTTGGCTGTACAACGGCGCTTTCAGTTATGGCCATTATTGTCTCATCGAACGCCAATAAAATCGCGCAAAGGCAATCCGATATGGATCATCAGGACCGGCTCGCCGAATTCAGGGTGACAACAACTCCGGTGATCGATAAACGGACAAGGATGTGGGAAGCTTCAAGGATGGAAGTGTACGAAAGGGCGGGTAGGGCAAAAAACACGGAAGTAGAGACGGTTACCTGGCTGGAAATCGACTACAGTAATAGCGATGGCAACAGCAGGTCGTCCAGGTTCAGGCTTGACGGTTATTATGATCACGCGATTTTATCCGCTGATGGCAATGGGTTAATTGCGACAATTTCGGCAGAAAAAAACCAGGCAAAGGAATTTGCCCTGGAAGATTATATTGAAGAGACAGCAAGATTTCGCCATGCCTATGTGAGTTTTAAGCTAAAGAGTTTTCTTAAAATAAAGTACCTCGACTTCGAGAACATGGAGCAAGAGGATTATTTTGATACTGCTGTTTCCCCAGGAATATACCTTACCCTAGATACCCTTGGCAAATATTTCGATGCCAAACGCAACCCGTTCGATAGCGCGCATCGCATAGATTTGCAAAATGAGCGGTCCCCTTCCAGAATATTACCCTATTTGGAATAGTCTTGTGGTGTGCTGTCAATTATCGGCGTTTGCTTGATAACAAAAACGTTTAACACCGTTTGATCAAGTTCTCGGACGAAGGATGGTACCAAATCAACTTGAAATGATTCATGCAATTCTGAGTGGATGCTATCAATGCGCCGAGACTGTCCCAGACCAAAATAAATAAAGTCCTTACTAGTGCAATGTAATCTAGACTTGCTTTCATCTTTGTAAACGCAGCAATCATCGGCTAGGCGATTCCAGCGAAAACTTATCGTGGAGATGGAAATTAAGCACTAAAAAATGTTAGGTTTTTGCTCTCTGTCTGACGAGGTTGCGATAATTTATGGGCAAAATCACTTGCATTTTCCTAGCAGTTGGCAGGCGAATATTGCCCACGCGATTGTGCAGCAAGGGCCTAGTGCAAGCCTGACTGAAATCGTCTTCTCTTTGAAAATTGTTTTGAGCGTTCGCCTGATACATTAAAACCTATAAAAGTCTCAGCTAGTTAAATATAGCGAATATACAAGTCATCCACCAAACTCACTCCCACTTGCACTAGCAAGGAGGTGATATGTATCAAATATTCTTACTCAATTGTATTTTTTATCATTAAAAAATATTAGATTCGTAATGCATTTTAATGTCTTATTACACTGTCAATGTCACTCTATTTTAAAATCAAATTTTACTAAACTAAATTAACAGCTATGAAAAATTTATTAAAGTACTTACTAATTTTAAACATTGCATTATTCTCTGTGGCTTGTCGCTCAGATAAGGATGGTCTTTTAGACGAACCACCAATTACGGCAACCACTGACTTCTACAAAAACGCAAACCAACTGGCTGCGACTTATGATCCTTCAAACACCGTAAGCCAGGCAATGAGGGATCAGATTTACGATTTATACAAGAAACAAAAGTGGGGCGAACTGGAAACACTATTTATAAACAACAATTTAAACGGAAAATGGCCACCCGCAAACGGAGGTTTCAATACAGTAGATGATACACCAATCATGATGGGCCAAAAATACGATAGATATAGTGGTGCGATCGGAACCTACAGCGGAACAGGAGCTCCAACCTTGGGAGGAAGTTTCACCAGTCCAATCATCAATGGAATCGTGTACACCTTTGGTCAAAGAGCCTTGAATCAACCAGAAAATACTTATGATTTTTATTATGAAATCGAAGTTTTAAATAATTCATTAACTTTCAAAGGCCAAACAGCAGATATTATTCCATGGTTTAATCAGGTGGGCTATGGTAAGCAGACCATGTGGAAAATCCCCATCGACCCAGCGACTGGCTACCAAAAAACCTGGAATAAATTGGCCCAGGAAGGGTATATTAAAGTAACAATTAAGAAAAACCCGAGTGGAAAATACCCGGGAGCTGTGGGCGTTGTTATTGCACAATAAAATCATTTAGATGTATTCCATTTCAAAAAAAATATTCATTGAAAAACAGGTTTCTGTTGCCAAAAATACGTTCAGCAATGCAGAGATCGGTAACTCAGCAGAAGTAAAATTCAAATGTTGTAACTGTGGTCATGAAAATATCGTTAAAATAACGCCATATGAATCAGGCTTTCCGATTTTTCAATTGTACAATAACGAAAAGGTTTTAGCTAAAAATGAATTGTTAAAAAATAAAATTGTCTCCGAAACCTCCATAAATTTACTTCACTTTGGAGAACTGACCGTAAATGATTTACCGACATTGTACTTTGGAACAGATTGTTCGTCTTGTCATTCAAAATATATTTGTGTTTTTAGCTATGGCGAAAAACAACCCGGACTGACTTTGCTGACCATTTCCGGCGTATGGAAGTATAATGAAATTTAAGCCTGGGTACTCCATCTGGCACAAGTTTTAGCGCCCAAGCCCTTAGCAAAAGCTTAATTTGGGCTTTCGTTAAATCAATGCATTAATCTCCAAAAAAAATCTCCGCTAGTTAAATACAGGGAATGCACAAGTCATCCACCTAGCTGCCTCCCACTAAGACTTGCACTAGTAAGCGCAAGTCTTAGTGCCCCAGCCTGAGCAAAGGATCGACTTGGGCTTTCGTTAAATAAATACATTAATCTCTAAAAAAATCTCAGCTAGTTAAATATAGGGAATGCACAAGTCATCCGCCCCAGCTGCCTCCCAATTAAGACTTGCACTAGTAAGGAATGGGCAACTATAATGAGCAGAGACATTCTATTTTTTTTAACATGGGTGATTAAACGGGCCCTGATATTGCTGATGAAACGTAGACTATTTACAGCATCTCACCTTATTTCCCAATTATTTTTAGCTATTTTCGTTAGACTGGTCTAAGATGAACTAACATGAAGAAATTTTTCACATTATCTATTTTTCTCCTAAATGCTGCCATATCTATTTACGCTTTTGGACAAGACAGTACAACTTTAAAATCAGACAGTTTAAAGAATGGAAGGTTAGAAAAAGAGTTCAATAAGGTAAATCAACTTTCTGCAGAACGGCTTTCTGATTCGCTTAAGCGAGCTGATCTTGAGCAACGTGTAAGTTCTTTAGGGATAGCTGACAAATTACAGCGGGAAAGTTTAATGGCTGAATTAAAATCACTCAAAAAAAGAGATTCCATTCATCGTTTCCGTCAGATAAGTCAGATAGATTCTTTACGCAAAATAATCAAAGGTGTACCGGTTGTATTTAATGGCGACACGCTTTATTTTATTTATGCCAAACTTGGTAGTTTTAGTGCCGCCGACAGGGCAAAAGCTGTGGCTGAAAGGCTAGAAGGAGTTGGCGATGGTGCGAATTTTTCATCTGATTCACTTAAGCTTATTCCTGCCGAACAAACTACCGACCTGCTCTATGGTAATACCTTATTGCTTTCTATAACCGATCAGGATGCACTATGGGCCAGAAGCGATCGGCCGCTTTATACTTCAGCAATCAAAAAAAGGGTGGTGGCCGCCCTTGATAAATATGTTCACGATACAAGCTGGCAAGTGCTATTGAGGGAAATTTTATTGACGATATTGGTTATTACAGTGGTAGTTGGCCTGATCTACTTTATTAATAAGCTCTTCAGGAAGATATCAAGCAAATTTTTCTCTACTGAAGGACGCTTTAAAGAGGGACTAAAGATTAAAAATTATGAACTTCTGGATGCGGGCCGTCAATTGGCAATAATCGCAATATTATTGAAAATCATTCGCTATGGGGTTATTCTGGCGGTAATTTATCTGGCTTTCCCTGTGCTTTTTGGGATTTTTCCTTTTACCCGCGATCTATCGGTTAACCTGTTAAACTATATCCTCAGCCCACTTAAAAAGATCGGCATATCGATATGGAACTATTTTCCCGACCTGATGACCATATTGGTTCTTCTGGTGGTATTCAGATATGTGATCCGCTTTGTTAGGTTTATCAAAGTGGAGATCGAACGGGGCAAACTCACTATACCAGGTTTTTATAAAGATTGGGCCAACCCTACCTATCAGATTATCCGTGTGTTAATTCTGGCTTTTATGCTTATTGTCATTTTCCCTTATCTCCCGGGATCTGATTCTGGTGTTTTTAAAGGGGTTTCGGTTTTCATGGGTGTTCTTTTCACTTTCGGATCAGCTGGTGCACTAGGTAATGTTGTTGCAGGCCTGGTGCTCACCTATATGCGGGCCTTCAGAATTGGCGACCGCGTAAAAATCGGAGAGGTTACAGGAGATATTATTGAAAAAACTCTGCTGGTTACAAGAGTGCGAACGATCCAAAACGAAGTTGTTTCTATTCCAAATTCTACTGTAATGAACAACCATACCGTAAATTTTAGTATTGAAGCGCAGGAAAAGGGACTCATCATCCATACCACAGTAACGATTGGTTATGATGTGCCCTGGAGGCAAGTACATGAACTGCTCACTAATGCCGCACTTGCTACAGAGCTTGTTGATGCTGAACCGAAGCCATACGTGCTCCAAACCAGCCTCGACGATTATTATGTAAGCTATAGATTAAATGCCTTTACTAAATCGCCAAACCGGCAGGCCGTAATCTATTCTGCTTTGCATGCAAACATACAGGATCAGTTTAACCAGGCCGGAGTGGAAATTATGTCGCCACATTATAAAGCGCTCAGAGATGGTAATGCAACCACCATTCCAGCAGACTACTTACCTAAAGATTATCAGGCACCATTATTTAGGACAGAAAATATCAACCAAAATAACGATAACCCTAACGCACTACCAAAGAAATAAAACTTTATTTTCTCTGAGTGTAGCGAATATATTATGCAACAAAAAATGCCCTATTATTTTGGCTTTTTTTGTTTACACTGTATCCAAAGCGCTCCTCATTTCCGAATAGCAGATTTGTAAATTGTTCTTAAAAAATTAAGAAATGATTAAAAAACAGGAAAAATCCGATTATTAAGACTGATATAGGCGTATCGGCATTTTTTTTGTTATGAAACAAGTATGAAAAGGAATGATATAATCAGTGCGCTCTTAGGTATATTGATTATGGCCATCACTTATTGGCTGCTGTTTTACAGGCTCTCCTCTCCTAAAGAGCGTAAAGAAATTAGAATGTCCTCCTCGACACCAAGATTAAAAAACTTAGAATAATTACTCCTTACTGATGTTTATTTGGTGAAGTCCTAAATTTTATTTTAAGGCATGAATGGCTTTTGACAAAAACTATAAACACCCCCTAATCATACAGAAAAGAGAAAGATGGATGATACTTTGAAGAAGAGAACTTTACTTTTTAACCACTGATGCACACAGATAAATACAGATTTTACATCCAGGTGCATTCTCTATCTCCTTAAGATCAGAGCCATCTGTGTCAAAATTATATCGATCTATCCAGAGGGCTAAAATAATAACATTGGGCGTGCTGCCGGAAGGATTGTGGTTCGAAGCATATTCCGATTCTACAGGACAAACAGCTATATTGCCTAAAGCATTAATGGCCTAAATGTTGAAGAAACAGATTAAGATCGTCGTCTTTTCCCAAGCCCAGTTTTTGTTTAATCCGGTAGCGGCTCATACGTACGCTCTTGGGTTCGATGCCCAAACGGATGGAAACCTCTTTATTGGTCAACCCCATCAACATATATGAGCAGTATTTTAAATCGAGCCGCGTTAGTGCGTGATTTGCTTTGTCCTGCAGACGTTCAAAAAAAGCAGGATTGGCATCAAAAAAATCTATTTTATATTCTTCAAACTCTTTATCCATCCTTTTCTGTTGATTCACAATCCGTTTAATCTGTTCATCAAGCGAAAGATGGCTCTCACTGTTTACCTTGTCTGATATGAGTTCCAGCAGCTCATTTTTTTCTTCAATCTGTAAATTTCCGGCTAATAACTCTTTTTCCAGTCGTTCCTGCCGTTCTTTAAGTAAAGCTTGCTCGGCCTTTAACTGCAAGGCTTCGGCTTCTTTTAATTGTGCTTTTAGTTCTGCAGCATCCTTTTGCTGATCGATTAATTCCTGTTTCCTGACTGAGGCTTTGAGTTTGTAGTTGTAGGAGATCAACAGCAAAAGTAAGGCTAGTATTCCGGCAAGCCCTGAAATGATATAGAAAACATTTAATTTTTTCGTGTAAGCACTTTGTTGATGGAGATATGCAATTTCCTGTTCTTTTTTTTCAGACTGATATTGTGCCTCAATCCTGACGGTGTTATTTATTTTCTCTTCGTCGAAAGCTTTTTTATAATTCGTAATGTACGCTTTTAGATAATTTAGCGCTGCTGCCTTATCTCCTTTTTTCTCAGCGATATTAGACAGTCCCTGAAATATCCTGGACTTTGTGAGCGGCATTTTAACCACTCCATCTTCTATTTTGCCTAAACCAGTTAATAATATTTTTTCAGCCTGGTCATAATTGCCATCCCGCAGGTAATATTCACTTTTTAACCCGTAACAATTTAATAAAATCTCCTGTAAATTCGTTTTTGTAGCAATTTCAATCGCCACATCCACATATTTTTCGGCGCTATCGCGATAGCTTGCCGGAAAGTACTGAAAATAGGTATTGGCAGTATTTAGCGCTACTGCCGCGGTATTGCTGTATACGAGCAAACGTCCTTCTTGTTTTTTAGAGAGCCAAAGTGCTTTTTTGTAAACCTTTAAAGTCGAATCAAGCAGATTACGTTTTGTGGTATCTAGCTTAAAGCGATCAAAAAAGGTTTGTCCTATGGTAAAATAAGCGTTATTCAACAGATCCACTTGCTGGCTTTTTACTGCCGTTAGATAGCATAGATCGGCATATTTTTGTTGTTTAGATGGGTTGTTCCCATATCCATAAAAGCTGGCCAGGTAATGATATATCGTACTCTCATATTCGTAAGCATTTTCTCCCCTAAAAAAATCGAGTGCTTTAAACATTTTGGTAATAGATTTATCATTCTCATCATTAACAAGGTCTAACCAGCCATTTCTAAACCATACAAAACCTAGGGTAACGCTATCTTTCGTTTTCTTTGCATAGTACATGGCGCTATCAAGGCTTTGATAAGCATTTTTCATGTCTTTTTTCCAAACATATAAATGTACCAGGGTGGCATAGGTCATCGCTTTACTTTTCCCATCCTTTAGGCCCGCACTAATCTGAAGGGCCTGATTAGCCAACTTGAAAGATAATGGAAGGTCTTTTTCAAAATTGGCCTTCGCCAGCTTGCACAATACATTTACACGCAGCTCTTTGGTTGTACCCTTTTGTGCAAGTAAATGGTTTAACGAATCGATATAGATTTTTTGGGCCTCTGCACTTTTAAAAAAAAGGAAAAAACAAATAAACAGGCTTAATAAAGTTTTCAGTGGTAGCTGCATATTCAAAAATAGAAAAGAAACACTTTTATAAAAGCAGAAGTACAACAAATAAATGGGATATAGCTCTTTAAACGGCTTTTGTAGTCTCCTTGTAGACGCTATTTTAAAAACAGGTAGTTGCTGTGTAGCCTGTCTTTTCTTGGCTGACGGTTTAAACGCCTATAACTTTGAATTATTCAATTCACCAAAAAATTTAATCACATGAGACAGAAAACAATGGCTATTGTGGCCTACATTACACTAATCGGTTGGATCATTTCTTACCTGGAGTTCAAAAAATCAACAGAAAAAAGTAAACTGGTTAATTATCATCTTGGGCAATCGCTTGGACTGATCATCACATCTATTCTTTTAAGCATTTTGAGCAGTGTTATTTTAGTAATTATTCCATCTTTAGGTGCTATTTTTTACCTCATTTTATTCATTCCATTTGTATTATTATTGCTTGGCATCATAGCGGCCAACAACGAACTGGAAAAACCTGTCCCACTCATCGGAAAAATATTTGAAGGAAAATTCAATTTCGCTTCTTAACATCAATTTACAGATGGGCAGCTTGCGCCTTCGTCTGAAAGTTTACATTACCAACGGCAGCACCGCTCTGCAGATGAGTCTTTACGCAAAAACGCTGACCATTGACGGCACTACGATATTTTCCCAATAAAAGCAGTGGCCAACTGCAGAAAAACGTGTTATGATGCCCCCATACAATTGTTATAGGAATAAATGGCAAAATCTTTGAGCCGGCTTAACAAAATCACATTCAATAAAAACGATAATGAATCCCGAAATCTACAAACAACGGTTTACCACAGAAGATACACCCGGATGGCAGGCGATAGATGATCAATTGGAAAAGATATATGGCAATACGGAACCACGTCATTATCCACCATTGTGCGGAATCCATTATGCAGCCGGTGGAACAGACCCAATAGATGGTATCAGCGTTTATGATAGCAGCCACCAAACCTTTCATCGGCACATGATCAGTTATGGCATGAGCGAACTGTATTATAACGAAGAAAAAGCTGGAGGCGAATTTAGCAGATGGGGCTTTGAATTTACATTTAGATTGGCGCCTTTTAAAGATGATGAAAATGATCCTATCTGGGCAATAAACGTAATGAATAACCTCGCCCGGTACGTATTTTCGAGCGGTAAATGGTTTGAAGAAAATCATTTTATTCCAGCTAATGGGCCAATAAGATTAAATACAGAAACAGCAATAACGGGCTTTGTTTTTGCCTTAGATCCCGAACTGGGAAAAATGGACACCCCTCATGGCGAAGTAAGCTTTTTACAGTTGGTTGGCATTACCAATGCAGAAGTAGAAGATTTGAAAAAAAGCCCTACAATAGGTGCTGTACAAGAACTGATCGAAAAACTGAAAAAGGATAATCCGCTGTTAATTACAGATCTGACCAGAAAATAATTTAAAAATCCTCCATAACGTTATGATACCAAGAAATGTCCTTTTAGTCTTGCTGATTTTGATTGTTTCCTCTTGCCAGTCTGAAAAAGCAGTTCATTTGAAAACAGTCCTGGAGCAAAAGAAACGGGGCGTTTTCAATATAATGCGGGGCAAAAACGGCCCTAATGAACAGAAACTCAAGTGCCTGATTGATGGCGATTTTAAATGCGCCCAGCAGGCAATAACCGAAGAGGAACGGGCATTCGATAAAATCATCAGTGAAATAAATGCATTGGAAACAGGAGATATTAAATATGGCAACGAACTAAAATCGGCAACAAGCAACTATTATAAGGCTGTTAAAGAATCCGAAATTTTTGACCGCTTAGTTATTGCCCAGCAACAGATCAGTCAAAATAAAACAAATACTGAAAAAATACGGGATGCTGCAATACACCAACAAGGGCAATTATCAAGAGACAAGCTGGAAATGAGCAAAGCAATCAGTAAAAAAGAACAGGTATTGGCCGAAGCACAAAAACAGTTCAATTTACTTAATCATTTAAACTAACCTGTTTTTTGCCTTGATAAACACTTAGAAAAACTTTAAGCCATGTTCCGCAAAAATAAGTTCAAATCCTCATCTTTGTCAAGTCCCAGTTTTTGTTTAACGCGGTAACGGCTCATTCGCACACTTTTGGCTTCGATATGCATCAGCTGGGCAATTTTTTTGGTATCCATCTTCAAGTGCAGATAAGCGCAGAGTTTAAGATCGAGTGCAGTGAGTTTTTGTTGTGCCCTTTGATTTAACAGAGCGAAAAATTCTGGATGTACCTGTTGAATCTGAAATTTTGCTTCTTCAAAGTCATTGTCCAAAAGCAGTTCTTCATTCCAGATTTTATTAATATTCAGTTGATGGTTGTCATTAAATTTTTCTTTGATCTGAAAAAGCATCTCTTTTTTATGTTCCAGCTGCAATTGGCTGGCCATTACTTCTTTCTGTAACTGCTGTTGTTGACTTTCCAATAATTGCTGCTCAGCTTTTAACCTTGCCTGCTCTTCTTTTTCGAGTTTCATCTGCAATTCAGCATCCTGTTTTTCCAAGTGCAGCTGTTTTTCGCGCTGCAATGAATACCTTAACCTAAAATGGTAAGACCTGAACATGAATATTAGCCCCAACAGCGAGGCAATGGCAATACCAATGTAAAGATACTTTTGCTGCTGCGCATATTTTTCGCTCTGTTTTAACAGCTTCACTTCATTGTTTTTTTTTTCCGCTTCGTACTGTACTTCTAGTTTTTGAGCATTTAAAGCCTGCTTCTGATCGAAAAGTTTACTATTGTATGCTGTTGCTTTTTTCTGAAACTCAAGTGCCTTTTCGTAATGGCCATTTTGCTCATAAAAGCTGGACAATGCCGTTACAATATTGATCAGCGTGTAATAATAAGGCGCCTGCTGGTCTTTCATCATACTATAGGCCTCCTGTAAATACCCTTCAGTCATGACCGTATTTTTATCTCTTTTGGCGTATTCGCTCAAAATCCCCAAACTGCTCGCCCTAACCTCTTCCCCATTCAGCACTCCTTTCATTACCTCGTTGGCCATGCTTGCATACCGAATGGCATTTGCTTTCGCAGCCTGATCCGTATCAGGAAAGTATTTCAAATAATAATCTGCGCTATTGATACAAGCCATAGCGTATGTTTTTCTGGCAACGTATTGAGGGTACTGTTTATAAAGATCCTGTACTTTATTTAAGTAGTAAATAATACTATCCCGCTGTAATTCTCTTTTTGTTGCTACAAAATTGTAATCAGCAGCTACCGACAGGGCAATATAACAGTTACTCAATAGGTTATAGTCGGTAGTTTTAATTGCACTTTCAGTAGCCTCTCGAGCATATTTATTTACATTTTTTACATCGTCCCACCTGGTATTCAGTGCATATAGCTGGTAATATATTTTGGCAGTAAGGTAAGGATCGTATTTTTTCTCCAACATTTTAAGCCCCATCTGGCAATACTTAGTTACCAATTCGTTATTATCGATAGCATTGTAGAATAAAGCCTGCGCGTAATAAGCATAAGCTAAGGCAATAGGCTGTTGTGCCTTTTGCCCGATAGTTAAAGTGGTATCGCTTGTTTTTTTCAACAAAGCAAACTGCTTCATATTTGCATAAACATTAGCCAGCATGGTATATGCTTTTGTGGCTTCGGTAAAGTTTTTGAGTTTTATGGCCAAACTTACACTTTGTTGCGCCTTTGCAATTGCGGCTGCATAATTTGCATTAGTCCTATATCTTTCTGCCAGTTGCGTAAGCAGGGCTGGTTTATCCTTCTCACTTAAATTATCGAGCGCTGTACTATCCAATAAGCTTTGCGCCTGGACCGTATAACATCCTATAACGATCCCAATCAAGAGTAATATGTTTTTAAAAACCAGACGCTTCATATCGTAAAATTAGTATAAAGATTGGAGCTTGGGTAAAATTGTAGACAAAAGCTAAAAACAACCAAAAAACATAAAATACTAATTAACAACAACTTAATAACATCTGTAGATGTATTGTAGACGTTTTTAAAAAATACAGTAGATGTTCTGTAGGCGGCAAATTCTTTTAAAGAATGATCATTAACTCCAAATTTGACCTAAATAATTTTTTAATCTAAAAAACAGAAACCATGGACAACAAAACCCTTTCAATCATTTCTTACATCACCCTTATAGGTTGGATAATAGCTTATTTTATGGGAAAAGATAAAGCTGACACCTTGCTTAAATATCACTTAAGACAGTCGTTAGGCCTCGCCATTGTGAGTATCATTTTCAACATAGCATTTACCATCATTGCCCTTATAGTGCCTAGTTTATCTTTTTTGGGCTTTGTTGGTTATGCATTTATCATTCTTTGGATTATGGGGATTATCAATGCGGCCAATGGTGCATTAAAACCTGTTCCACTTATCGGTAAATGGTTCGAAGACAAGTCTTCATTTGTTGGTAAATACTAAAAAGAAGTTTATGCGCCTCAACATCAAAAATGTCATGCTAATGGTGATGGTTTCGACCATCACCGCATGCAACCTTACCGTAAATACCCCCGAAGAATATTTTGACCAGGCAGCCTTAAATGCCAATGATATATCGCGTTTTGGCACTTACTATTTAAGGTTATCAAGAATATCTTAAAAACGTATCTGGTCCAGGCAAAGTTACCAATTGCGAAGAATACCTGAAAAATTACATTGCAGTAGAAAAGATGCTTTTTTAATTGTTATTAGTCAGTCACTCAATATCTCAACCGGATTACTATGAAACAAAGACTTTCGATATTCTGGATACTTTACATGTTGTTTTTTGCCATTCCCTTCCCTATGTTGTTATATTACAACATTAAGAGCGAAAACATGCCGAACCTGATGGAAAGAAACCCATGGCTATCGTTAAGTTTGGTAGCAGTTTCTGTGTTGTTATGGATTATTCTCTTAACAGGCTATTACCGCAAATGGGTAATCCGTACTTTTTTGATGAAGCGCAATATAGAAAAACTCAAAAATACCGGTGAGCCCCGTGAGGCCAAAATTATTGCCGCTGTAAAAATGTCAGAACCAAATGCAGCTTATGATACCTATGAACTCACACTCCAGTTTAAAAATCTGGCAGGTAGTGAAATCAGGCAAAAAACCATAATAAATGATTCAAAACCTTACGAACGCCGCTATGAGGTTGGTAAAACGGTGGGCATACTGTTGGATAAGGAAGCAAACAAAGTCCCTTATCTCATTATCGCCAGTACAGAAGTGAGCATAAACAAAACCATAGTAATGCTGGTTAACCTGGGTTGGCTCGCTTTTACCTGTATTGTTGCAGGCTATTTTGTTTATTCCTATTCCTCAGAAAGCGAAGGCATGGGCTGGCGTTTTATGAGCTTAGGCCATCCGTTGTTGGTTTGCCCTGCAGGACTTCTTTTTTACCGGTTTTTAGGCGCTATTATCCAAAGCAAATTTTGGGGTAAACCAAATGAATTGTTCCTGATCAAATTTAAAGGTATCCGGACAACCGCCAGGTTGATTAAGGCTAGCCAAACGGGAACCTTTATTAACGAACAGCCAATGATTAATTTTGAGGTGGAATTTACCGATCAACATAGCCAAAAGCATAGGGCAAACCTAAAAATGATTGTTGATCTGCTCGATCTGGATATAACCAAACAGGAACATGTATCCATTTTTTACCTCAAAGAAAATCCACAGAAAATTGCCCTTGAAAAAGACCTGAACGAAATTAAAGGAGAATTCTGATGAAAAACTTAACCCATATCTCCTGGCTGATGATACTTTGCTGCTTCTTTGGCTCGGGCTGTAAACAAATCACAAAAAGTGTAGACGAAACCTTTCATCCAAACGATTCTTTGGCTAATAAATACAATAAAGAAAACCGTATCCAATCAGAGGGCGAATATACCGGAACCACTAAAACAACAACGACAACTTCTACACAGCATCATCAGGAAAAATTTGTAGTGATAAACGGTGATACGGTTAAAACACCAGAACTTCAGGACAAGGCAAAAGAACTTTTTCATGACCTGGAACTTTTAAAACAAAAGCAAACACCAGCAGATAGCAAGGAAATCCAAAAAAGGGTAAATGAATTTTTAAAGGATATGAACCTGCCTCAGCCAGGGGCGAAAAACAGCAATAGAGAAAAATCAACAGCAAAAGTCAGAAAAGGGATGTTAAGTGCTTCAGCATTAGCACAGGCAGAAGAGAAACTAAGACAGCTACCACAATACCGTGATAGAGAAATTGTGATATATGAATCTGTACATTTTTACGAAGATGGCTCCATTAAACTGGCCTTACAGCATCCCGAAAACCCTAAATATGTGGATGAATATTCATACAAAGATGGCATCTGGTCTTCCCCGAAACCTTTACAGGCCAGGAATATCGAGCGAAGGACATTTCCTTTAAGTAAAATAAATTTTGCAGATGCGCAAAAAGTAATGCAGATTTATAACGATAAAGCCGTCCAGGTTGAAGGTGCAAAACCCACCACCACGGCCTACATTTCAATTTGGGATGATGGCATGCGGTGGTTTCCATCAACAATAAATGGCAGCCGCGAACGCTACGATCTTCAGTTTAACAATGATGGAACGCTTAAAAGTTTTAGGCAGGAGTGAAAATATGAATGGGATGATAATTAAAGATTAAAGTAATAGCATTTAATAGCATTCGACCGCAGTAGAGAAATATTTAAAACTATCAAATAAACATCGTTCAAAGATTTTTCCGTTCGCTACGCTCCAGTCGAAAAAACTCATTTACAATGTGTTATTTGGCAAATGATTACGGATCTTGGACTCCATCGCCAGAAGCTCCCCTTGCGTGGGAATGATGATCGACTTCGGCCCTCACACCAACTCTGTTCACTCTGCGCCTTTCTCTTTGTGGCCTCTGTGGTTAAAAAATGGAATTAATTCTGAAGACTAACTGCAGTTAAAACTGTAACTACAACAAATCCTTCAACACTACCATAAAATAATCTTCGTTTGCGACGAGCATTAGCGAGATATGCATTTAATGCACAACAAGAGTTTAGAAGCGATAAAATCGCCTTTCTCCTCCCATCCTCGTTACAAACGAGGACGATGATCTATCTTAAATAAGATTCCCAGCTGCGTGGGAATGATGATCGACCTCGGCCCTCACACCAACTCTGTTCCCTCTGCGCCTTTCTCTTTGTGGCCTCTGTGGTTAAAAAAATGGAATTAATTCTGAAGACTAACTGCAGTTAAAACTGTAACTACAACAAATCCTTCAGCACTGCCCACACGTTTTCGGCCAGGATCTTATCCCCTTCGGCAGTTGGATGTATGCCATCGGCCTGGTTTAATTCAGGAACACCGCCAACCTTATCCAATAAAAAAGGGATCAGCACCATCTGGTTTTTCTTTGCCAGATCAGGAAACATGTTTTTAAAGTCTGCAGCATATTTGGCCCCCATATTTGGTGGAACCTGCATACCGGCCAGCACCATTTTAGCATCAGGGTATTTAGCTTTTACCCGATCAATAATCGCCTGAAGGTTTTTAATGGTTTGCGATACAGGGAACCCACGCAATCCATCATTGGCGCCAAGTTCGAGCACGAAAATATCCACACGCTGTTTAAGTAACCAATCAATCCGCCCTTTTCCACCAGCAGAAGTTTCCCCACTTAAGCCACCATTAATTACTTTGTAAGGCATTTGTAAAGAATCGATCCGATTTTGGATCAATGCAGGGTAAGCTTCCGTTGGATCGAGTCCATAACCTGCGGTTAAACTGGTACCAAAAAAGAGGATATTCTTCTGCTCAGTAACTACAGCAGCCGTTTTTTGGTCAGTTGAATCTAAAGTTTTATCGGTATTGCTTTTATTTTCGCGGTTTCCGCAGCTCAGCAGTACAAGGCTCAAAACAAATAGCCCCATTAATCGTTTTCGTAACATATCTAATTAATCTATATCTAATTATTGTTTAAACCATTATCTTAACAGGCAGTGCCTCGTTATGTTTGGCCACAATCTATACGCAACCCTTAAAAATTCAGCTATTGGAAAGCATATTGAACATCCGAAATGTAAGCAAAATTTACCAAAGTGCCGGACGGGAACTCACCGTTTTGGATAACATTAATTTTTCGATAGCAGCTGGCTCAACTGTGGCCATAACAGGTCCTTCGGGAAGCGGGAAAACAACCTTACTTGGTTTATGTGCCGGATTGGACAGGGCCAGCAGCGGAACGGTTGAACTGAATGGTATTGCTTTAGAGAAACTGAATGAAGATGAAAGGGCTGCGATCAGAAATCAATATGTGGGTTTCATTTTTCAGAACTTTCAACTGTTGCCCACTTTAACGGCACTCGAAAATGTAATGGTACCTTTAGAATTAAGGGGAGCAAAAAACATCCGTGCACATGCACTAGAACTGCTGGATAAAGTTGGCCTTGCCGACCGTTCGCATCACTATCCAGTACAACTATCAGGTGGGGAGCAGCAACGCGTTTCATTGGCAAGGGCATTTTCGAACCAACCGGCTATTCTTTTTGCAGATGAACCTACCGGAAACCTTGATGCAGAAACCAGTGAAAAAGTGATCAAGTTGCTTTTTGATTTAAATAAAGATGCGGGAACCACATTGATTATCGTAACACACGATCTTGAACTGGCTGCCAGAACGGCAAGGAGCATTAAAATTAAAGGTGGCGTAATCATTTCAGACGAAAACCCTACTTATGCCTAATATCACCCCAAAACAATCTATTAAGTTTTCGTGGCTGTTTAAAATGGCCTGGCGGGATAGCAGGAAAAACCGTACACGTTTGTTGCTCTTTATCTCATCCATCGTTTTGGGGATTGCAGCCCTCGTTGCAGTTTATTCGTTTAAAGATAATCTTCAAAAAGATATCGATGCACAGGCAAAAGAACTTACAGGAGCCGATCTGGTTTTAGATAGCCGGAAGGGCGTAAGCAAAGCGATGCAAAAAATGCTCGATACACTTGGCGATGAACGATCGCAGGAGAAAACCTTTGCTTCGATGATCTATTTCCAGAAAGGCGGGGGCAGCCGTTTGGTACAGATGAAAGCGCTAGAGGGAAATTACCCCTATTATGGCACAATAGAAACCATTCCTTTAGCCGCAGCAAAAAACTTTCAATCGGGAAGAAATGCATTGGTAGATCAAACCCTAATGCTGCAGTTTAATGCAAAAGTTGGCGATTCGGTAAAAATCGGCGATCTGTATTTCAATATACTGGGCACTTTAACCAAAGCTCCGGGCCAAACCGGTATTGGTGCAAGTATCGCGCCTACCGTTTATATTCCATTACAAATCCTCGATAAAACCAATCTGATTAAAACCGGAAGCCGGATCAACAATAAATTTTATTTCAGGTACAACGATCCGTCCAAGATAGATGAATGGGTAAAAAAACAGGACAGTAAATTAGAAAAAGAAGGTTTCGATGCCGATACAGTTGAATCGAGAAAAGAACAGACCGGAAGATCATTTAAAGATGTAAACCGTTTTCTGGCTTTATCTGGTTTTATCGCTTTGTTGCTGGGTTGCGTTGGTGTAGGCAGCGCTATCCACGTATACATTCAGGAAAAACTAAGCGCTATTGCTACGTTGAGGTGTTTAGGGTTAAAATCGCGTCATGCCTTTTTAATTTACCTTATCCAGGTCTTTTTCATTGGCCTAATTGCGGCTGTTTTAGGGGCAGTTTTAGGCACAGGTATACAATTTTTGCTCCCTTTGGTACTCAAAGATTTTTTACCTGTAGAGATCACCATGCAGGTTTCGTGGCCTGCTGTTGGCCAGGGGCTGTTACTTGGTCTCATCATCTCGATCCTCTTTGCCCTTCCCTCACTCCTATCCGTTAGAAGAATTTCGCCATTAAATGCCATCCGGATATCTTTCGAAAAAGCAACTGGAAATAGAGATCCGCTAACCTGGTTGGTATACCTGCTTATGGCAATCTTTATTACAGCTTTTACGCACTTGCAGATGAAAACATGGATACAAACGCTGGCTTTTACCGCAAGTATTGCCATCGCTTTTGTGCTGTTGATTATACTGTCTAAAATACTGATGTTCCTGGTGAGAAAACTTTTGCCCAATTCATCCCCTTATTTATGGCGACAGGGATTTGCCAACCTTTACCGGCCGAATAACCAAACCCTGATGCTTACCGTTTCTATAGGTTTATCAACCGCATTTATCTGCACCCTATTTTTTGTTCAGGGAATCTTAATGAGCCGCGTTACACTTTCATCAGGCGCCAATCAGCCCAATATGGTGATGTTCGATATCCAAAATACGCAAAAAGAAGGATTGGACAGTTTAACCAAAGCTTTCAAATTGCCGCTAATGAACCAGGTGCCTGTAATTACCATGCGCATTGAAGAAATTAACGGAAAGAAAGCCAGTGCCGATACCAATAACAGAAGGGCTTATCGCAACGAAATCAGGGCTACCTACCAGGATACTTTAACCGCAGCAGAGAAAATTACATCGGGCAAATGGACGGGAAAAATAAAACCCAATGAAACCGTTTATATTTCACTGGATCAGCGTTATGCCCAGCAGATTCATGTTGAGCTGAATGACAAAATTCTTTTTAATGTGCAGGGTATGATGATTCCAACGGTTGTTGGAAGTTTGAGGGAAGTAAACTGGAGCAGGATGCAGACCAATTTCAGGGTTGTTTTTCCGGCAGGCGTATTAGAAGAAGCACCACAATTTCACGTGCTGATGACCAGGGTACCATCGGGCGAAGTTTCAGCTCGTTTCCAGGGAGAAGTGGTGCAAAAATTTCCAAATGTTTCAGTAATCGATTTAGATCTGGTATTAAAACTCTTGGATGAGCTGTTAAGCAAAATCGGTTTTGTGATTCAGTTTATGGCTGGCTTTAGCATGGTTACCGGTTGGATTGTTTTAATATCTTCGGTATTAACCAGTAAAAACCAGCGGATAAAAGAAAGTATTTTATTGCGGACAATGGGTGCGAGCAGGAAGCAGATTTTAGCGATAAATGCGATTGAATATTTCTTTTTAGGTGCTTTTGCCGCAGGCGCAGGACTAATTTTAGCCATTAGCGGAAGCTGGGCATTGGCTAAATTCACTTTCGATGCAACCTTTGTACCTCCATTTGTACCAACCTTATTGTTATTTGGCTCAATTGTATTACTTGTGGTAATTACGGGTGTATTAAGTACCAGGAGTATCCTGAACCAACCACCGTTAAAGATTTTAAGGACAGAAAGTTAGGTTATGTTAAGGCTAACCTATAAATAGACCAAACTTAATAACTACTTCCAGGTTTAGGAAAATGAGCTTTTAAATTTGATTCCCCTAAACAAACTATATGATAATAGCTTTGTTCCTTTTCAAAAGAATTTAAAGATGAATAAAAGATATCCGATATTATTTTTGGCTTTAGGCGTTGGTGTTATAGCGATAAACCTAATTTCCTGTGTGTCTATTCCAAAGGGAGCCACTGCTGTTAAGCCATTTAAAAAAGATAAATACCTGGGCAAGTGGTATGAGATTGCACGAATGGATTTTAAGTTCGAAAAAGATCTTAATAATGTAACGGCTACCTACTCGCTTAAAGATGACGGCAGTATCAAGGTAGATAACCGCGGTTATAATTATGTTAAAAAGGAATGGAAACAGAGTATTGGTAAAGCAAAATTTGTAAATGAAAGCAACGAAGGAAGATTAAAAGTTTCGTTCTTTGGTCCTTTTTATGCAGGCTATAATGTAATCGAGATCGACACGGATTATCAATTTGCTTTGATAGCCGGCAACAACCTAAAATACCTCTGGATTTTATCCAGAAACAAAAGCATTCCGGAAAACATTAAACAGCAATATTTGAGAAAGGCAGAAAGCTTAGGTTATGACACCGCCACTTTGGTCTGGACCAAACACGATTAATAGACAGGAAGTAAAATATAATCTGTTACCATAAACCAAGTACCTATGGTAACAGACTATAACTGAATAACTATGCAGCATCAATTGCTTCGCGAAGTGCCTTTGCAGCAGCAGCAGGATCTTCAGCGCCATAAATTGCAGCACCTGCAACGGCAACTATAGCACCTGCCTGGATAACAGCAGTAACGTTATCAATATTTACCCCACCAGCAATAGAAACCGGAACTCCAGCGCTTGCAGCTTCATCGATAAGCACCTGAATAGAGTAACCAGCCGTCCACTGTTCATCTAAACCTGCGTGTAGTTCTACAAATTCGACACCTAATGCAGTAACCTCTTGGGCTCTTTTAACACGGTCAGGATAACCAATGGTGTCAACCACTACGCCTTTTCCATGTGCTTTTGCCGCTTTAACCGCACCAATAATCGTTGCATTTCCTGCAGCACCCATTACGGTAACCAAATCAGCTCCTGCTTTAAAAGCGATATCAGCTTCCAGTTCACCCGCATCTGCCGTTTTTAAATCTGCAAAAACCAGTTTATCAGGATGTGCAGCTTTCATTGCGGTAATTACTGTAGCGCCCATATTCTTGATCAGCGGAGTGCCCAATTCAATAATATCTACGTATGGAGCTACTTTTGCTGCCAAAACTAAGGCTTCTTCAGTTGTTAATAAATCTATTGCTACTTGTAATTTTGCCATGTTTCTATTTTATCTATAATTAAATTAATTGTTATTCAAGGTTGGCGTGTCTCTTCCATAGTGTTTCTGCAGCTTGTCCGCTCATTTTCCAAAGTGATTGAAAAACGGCATCATTGAGTAAAAGCAAAAACTGCTCGAATAGGCTTCCTGCATATTGAGTAGATACTTTTGCACTGTGGTCTTCTTTTTCTGCCGCTGGCACCCATACCACGTGGCTGGCTAGTTTTGCCAGTAACGATCCGGCATTCGTTGTAATGGCTACCACTTCAGCACCTACCGCTTTCGATTTTTCGGCCGCCCTTACAATCGATCCGGTTGTTCCTGAACCCGAGGCAGCAATTAATAAATCGCCCGCTTCAATGGCCGGACTTGTGGTATCTCCAACATAGTAAACAGTAAGACCAAGATGCATTAAACGCATTGCTGCCGATTGCATGGCGAAACCGGAACGGCCTGCGGCAGTAATAAAAATCCGTTTTGCCCGCTGAATGTGATATACAAAAGGGATTAACTGGTCTAACCCCATCTGTCTGGCCAATCGGGTATTCTCCTCAATAATCTTATCCAGGTTCATTTGCAGATCCCAGGCCAGCTGCTGATTATCAAGGCTATCTATTGCTAACTGGCTGTCTGTAATTGCTATTGGGGCTTTTAAGTCCATTTTATACGCGCTGTTTATTGGCCCAAAGGTATGGGCGCCCCTTAGCATTATGGTTATACATTTAGCTACTTATATGGGACAATCAGGAAATATATAACTACAAAAGTCATCAATTAGCCATATTAAAGGCATGGTTTCCGAATAGTCCACCATTATTACCAGTTAATCCAATCGCTAAAAAATTAAGTGTTTAACTTTAACATCATGAGTTTATCCCCCGAAGTAACCCATCTGGAAAAATCTATTATCTATATCCGCGATCTGAGCAATTGCCCACCCAGTTATCTTAATGACCCGGGCAGAAAAGAGTTCTTCGAAATCGTTTGGTTAAAAAATGAAGAGCCCTTACACGCCCTGCAAGAATCAGCATTCGACAGTAAAGGAGACTGGATTTATCTCATTCCTCCGTACCGCGTGCATCAGCTTAACAAAGCCGGTAAAAACGGTGTATTAATCTCCTTTAAAAGATCTGTTCTTGAAGGGGAAGAAAAAGAATTCCTCCTCGATCTGTTTAAGATCTTTAATGTTCAG
The DNA here is from genome assembly GCF_052045595.1 of Pedobacter sp. 22163. Lineage (NCBI taxonomy): Bacteria > Pseudomonadati > Bacteroidota > Sphingobacteriia > Sphingobacteriales > Sphingobacteriaceae > Pedobacter > Pedobacter sp. 22163. Next base: position 121,907 of record NZ_JBQEPM010000010.1, read on the forward strand.
GGCGAATTTTCCTGTTTAAGGTTAAACCAGGAAACCGCTTCTGAGCTTAGCGATATTTACAAATTAATTGAGGGTGAATACCAGAAAGCAGGTAATACTTTTATCATTACCAGGGCACTGCTAAAAGTATTTTTATTAAAACTGATCCAGGTAAAAGAACATGAATTTACCAGCCATGATGTACAGCAAAAAAGAGTCTACGAATTTTTGATGTTACTTGAAAGCAATTATCAGCAGGTTAGGAATACCGATTTCTATGCCGGCAAAATCGGCATCAGTTCTAAAAGATTAAATCAGATTTTAAAAGAAAAACTAAATAAAACAGGAATGCAGATCATCCACGATCGCATCATCCTGGAGGCAAAAAGGAAAATCATCCATAGTGCGCATACCATTAAAGAAATTGCATACGAACTGGGTTTTTCGGATCGGCCTTATTTTAGCCGTTTCTTTAAAAAACAAACAGGTCAAACGCCCGAAGCGTTTCAAAAAGAGGCCAGAAACCACATCGAATCAAAATTTAATACACTGGTTTAACGGATTTTTTGTTTTGATTTTAACTTGGCGGCCCCGTTAAAGTTTTTCTTTTATACAGCTTTTGGCAAATTATAATACTTTTACATCATGATCAGATTAAACAACGATACGCCTAACGATATTCTCCAAGATGTAAAAATCGGCGATATGGTAACCGATACTTTTAGCAAAACCGGCCTTGTTGAAAATATAGAGATTAGCGACGATGGCCTATACCGCGTTTACGAGTTTCATCTCGTTACCGGAAGAACCATTACCGTTAAAAAGTAAAAGCGCTAAAAAATGAAAAATTAACCACATATAAAAAGGATAGGCATAGATAATATTAAAATCAGTGTTAATCTGTGTGCATCCGTGGCAAAAGCTACATTTAATCACATAACCTAAGCCCTAACCAAATGTCATTACTTATCCTACTCTTCGGCATCCTGTTGCTTTTCGTGCTGATCTTGAAAAAGATCAATCCAATGATTGCCCTAATTGCTGTGGCAATTATTACTGGTCTTTTATTGGGCATGCCTGCCACAAAGGTAATGAGCTCCATCAGCAATGGTATTGGGAGCACGCTGGGCAGCATGGTAATGGTTTTGGCACTCGGTGCGATGATGGGCAAATTAATTGAAGATAGCGGATCGGCAAAAAAGATCGTTTTCATATTAATCGGGGCCTTTGGCAAAAAGAACATTCAATGGGCTGTGCTGTTAACCGGTTTATTGGTGGGCATTCCTTTGTTTTATAATGCTGGTTTTGTGGTGTTAATCCCTTTAGTTTTTGCCATTTCTGCCACAACAGGAGTATCAAAATTATACATTGGCATCCCGATGGCCACAGCCCTTTCGGTAACACATGGTTTTTTACCGCCCCACCCTGGTCCAGTTGCATTAGCTGGTATTTTTCATGCCGATATTGGTAAAACACTAATTTACGGTTTAACTTTAAGCGTACCTATTGCGGTTATTGCCGGAATCTATTTCCCAAGGTTGATTCTCAAACGGGATCAATCGGTAACTGTTCAGCACTTCAGTATCAACGAAGAAGAAAATCTCCCTTCTGCTTCGAGGAGTTTTATTACCGCATTATTGCCGGTATTCTTAATCATTGCCGGAACAATAGGAAGCAGCTTCCAAATAGATTATATCGGTAAACCGCTGTTTATATTTTTAGCCGATCCAACGGCAGCCCTTTTAATCTCTGTTATTATTGCTTTAGCCGTTCAAAAAACTTCCATTACAAAAGCAATGGAATCGTGCGCGGAAGGTGTTAAGAGTATTGCCATGATTATCCTCATTATTGCAGCTGGCGGTGCCTTTAAACAGATTTTGATCGATAGTGGGGTGGGCGAAACCGTAAAACAGCTTACTGGCGGTCTAAATTTATCGCCATTATTACTCGCATGGCTAATCACCGCATCGCTTAGGGTAACCTTGGGTTCAGCAACAGTGGCCGCACTAACCGCATCTGGTATGGTATTGCCTTTAATAGGGCCTGGCGTACCACCAGAGTTAATGGTATTATCAGTCGGTGCAGGGAGTTTGATGTTTTCTCACGTAAATGATACAGGTTTCTGGATGTTTAAAGAATACTTTAACCTAAGCCTTAAAGAAACCTTTAGCACCTGGACTATGATGGAAAGCCTGGTTTCGGTTTTAGGGCTTATTGGGGTGTTGGTACTTAATCAGTTTGTGTAAGGGGAAGATAGCGTTGTAAACTTTTAATAGCCATCTCGCCAGTAAGTTGACAACGCTTGTCAAGCGCTTATCCCCCATTACACTTTGCTCCAGTCGGGATGACGACCTATCACATGCATTATTTTTTTTGGAAAGCATCGGCAGAAGCGTTTAGGCAGAAACAGCCCCGCTCCCGCTTCTGCCAATTAGAAGAAATTGGCATCCCGCTCAGATCGGGTTTAGTGATCTTAAACAATGCTACTATCCAGGGTAAAATAAACCCGACCGACAGCGTTATTCCTCCAGATTTTACATCGGGATTCAAAGGAATTAAGCAAAGGGCGGGGCTAGCGGAACCAAAGCACCACAGACATTGCTTTTCAAAAAAAATGGTCAACGCTATAGATCCCTCCATTTCGCTACGCTCCAGTCGGAATGACGAATTGTTCCATTAATTCTTTACCCTGTTCTTTTCTGCATCGGCACCAGAAGACTCGTGTTTAGCCGGCGAAGAAAATGCTTTACCAAAACGGTAACTATAACTCACCACAACCGATCTCGAATCCTGACGGTTAACCCAATTTGCTTCTGTATTCGCCAGATTATTGATTATACCATTATAAATCCGGGTTCTGAAAATGTCGTTAGCGGTTAATTTCAATGTACTTTTTGCTGAAAGTTTTTTCTGCACCGCTGCACCGAACTCATGTACTTCGCCCAATAAAAACTGTACATTAGATAGCTTACTCTGGTAACGCATATTTACCTCTGCATTCCAGGTCGGACTGATTTTGAACTGCAAATTTGGATTCGCCCTTAAATAACTTCCATTAGTGACCAAAAAGCCTGTGTAGAAATCTGTTTTCGAAACTATTTTTGCATACTCAACATAAGCATTCAGTTTAACCCACTTGGTGAGGTCGATCTCTGCATTTACCGAAACATTGGCCACTCTTGTTTTGCCCACATTTGCTGGCCTGCTATAATAGGTGCCATTTAAAATTTCGATGGTTTCGTTCACCTCATCTCTCACCCAGCTGTAACCAAATGTTGTGGTAATCTTACTTTTATAAGTATGCGACAGTTCGATACTTTGGGTAAAAGAAGGCTTTAAAAAAGGATTACCAACATAATAAGTAAACTTATCCAAAGGAGAAAAGAACGGATTAAGATCCTGATAATATGGCCGATCGATCCTTCTCCCATAATTAAGTCCCAGTTGATTGTTACCTGTAGTATCGAGTTTATAGGAGAAATAAAGCGTTGGAAATAAACTGTTATAGGTTCTTTTAAAACTCGAATCGGGTTTAATTAGATTCCCTAATTGATGGCCATTAGAAACCGTGTTTTCATACCTCAAGCCAGCCTGAAGCGAAAACCGCTTTCCTTCCCGGCTCATATTTAGGTAAACCGCATTGATGTTTTCTTCATATAAAAAGTGATTGCTCTTTTCATAATCGGCATTGGTTTTCCCGTTTGCCGTATTAAAGTAATCGGCAATGTTATCGGTTTTGGTATAAGCGGTTTTAACACCCGCATCAAGCTTCCACTTATTTTCCAGTGGATGTGAATAATCTGCTTTTGCGGTATAGATATCAATATTTGAAGGCAGGTTACCTGTTAAAATGTCCTGGTATTTTAAGGCTCCACTGGGCAGGTAACTGAAATTGTAATAAGTTTGATCGGTTTGATTTCGGTAAAGCAGGTAATCCGCATCAAAGGTCAATTCTCGTCCTGCCTGCTTAAATTTGTGCCTGTAATTTAAATTTACACCTGCATTTTGATATTTGATCTGATCGATATTTTCAGCCCTGATGACCGAATCTAACTGCATCGAAGCATTAGACAGGTTACTGGTATTGTTGTTTACCTGTTTGGAAATCCGGTTCATTCCGGTAAGTACCACACCCCAGGTTGTGCGGTCTGATGCATAATAATCAAGCCCAGTTTTCAAATTAAAAGTATTGCCGTGCCTGCGGAAATAAGAATTCTGATTGAAGTAGGATTTGGCACTACCATCGTCATTTTTATATTTCCGGTTCAGATCAAGATCAGTAAAACTGTTATTTAAATTATAACTCAGGTTTCCGAAAACATTGATTTTATCCTTGCGGTAATTAAAGTTGAAACTGTTGTTCGAGCGACTTAATTTACCTTGATTTAAACTCAGGTTAATCCCTCCATTAAACCCAGCGATTTTGGTTTTCTTGGTTTTGATATTAATTACGCCTCCATTGCCAGCAGCATCGTACCTGGCAGGTGGATTGGTCATCAGTTCAATCTGGTCAAGCGAAGAGGAAGGCAACGAACGCAGGTAATTATCGAGGTCGGCACCTGATAAATAGGTTGGTTTATCATCAATGAAAATAGCCACCCCACTCTTGCCTTTGAGCGAGATTACCCCATTCTGATCTACATTTACCCCAGGCGATTTACTTAGCACATCCATTGCGGTTGTACCCGCGTTGGAGATCAAAGCATCAACATTAACCACCGTACGGTCTATCTTTCGTTCTACAAAAGCCTTTTGGCCTGAAATATTCACATCTTTTAAATTGGTTGCTCCAGCTTTGATCTTGATGTCGGCCAAATTGATCACGGCACGATCGGCAGTTAAAACCAAGGTATCGGTCTGATAAATAGGCGAACCTACAACCGATACCTTGATGAGGTATTTTCCATAACTGATCTTATCGAAACTAAACAGCCCGTCCTTTTCGGTGAAGGTTGTTTTAACCAATACCGAATCTTTAAGCAGTGCAGCAGTGGCAAATTCTATATTTTTTCCATCGGCATCCAATACACGACCGTAAATTCTGGATTGAGGAGTTTGGGCTTGAGCAAAGGTAAGGGCAATATTCATCCATACGGCTAAAAAAGCCATGAGCTTAAATTTCATGATGTGAATTGGGTTAGCGCTTAGAACTTAGTTTTTATTGTTTTCGATCAGGAAATTATACATCAGCGAATGATTTTCATTTTTCAAAAATCTTTGCTTGTATTTTTTCTGCACATCAGCATTTTGTTTTACGCCATTTACAATTAAATCGTCTTTATTGAGTTTGTACGACAATTTATTGGTACTGTTGATGATACCGTCTTTCATCAATTGCTGATTGATTTCGTTGGTATAATCGTGACCGTCTCCATTGGTTACGCTTTTCGAAGTAACCGTTCGCTGTACGCCCGTTCTGGTACTTGTTTTTCGGTTATATACAGGTGGCGTTGGTGGGGTTGGTGGAATGGTTGGGGTTTGAGGAACCGAAGGCAACGGTGGGGTTGCTGGTACGGCATACGCAGCACGGGGCGCTCTTGGTGCTCTAGGGGGGCGCGGCGGACGTGGTGCTCTTGGTACGCGGTTTCCTCTACCCTCTTTATCATCCTGGGTCCATTTACTGTCTTCCTTTGCCCATTTGGCATCTTCTTTTGCCCATTTGGCGTCTTCCTTTGCTAATTTAGCATCTTCTTTTGCAAGTTTCTCATCCGCAATACGGAGTTTTTCATCGGCTATCTTTGCTTTGGCATCTTCCTTCTGCATTCGCTCATCCGCTGCTGCCTTTCCAGCATCATCTTTTCTGGCTTGCTGGTCAGCAATTCTTGCCTTTACATCTTCATTCGTTTCGCTGCTTTTGCGTTTTTCGTTTAACTGTTTCAATTGACGATCCATTTTCGAATTGATCTCCTTTTCCAATTGATCGGCAGATTTCGCTTCAATAGGCTTAGCCTTTTTCGCCGTATCCTGCAAAACTTGTATTGAAGTGGATATTTTTTTTCTGGTAACTGTTTTTGCATTGCCCACGCTCTTGAACGCAGCACTACAAACCACAACCGATACCAGGGCGATGGTTAATATTGTCTTTTCCATTTTGTTTAAAGTTGAATTGGTATTGAATAACATCCTGCTTGCTCTATGCAGCAGGCTACCTTTCTTACCCGTTATCGCCATGGCATAAGCAGGTGCACGCTGCTTAAACTCCTGACAGAATATGAGGGCCTGAACGTAGTTTTTCCGATCGCTTACACAGGTAATGGCCAAATCATCACAGCAATGTTCGCGTTCTGTTTTTATTAATTGTGATACCCAAAGTACCGCTGGGTTAAAGAAGAAAACGATTTCGATAAAACTTTGCAATAGGTTTACCAGGTAATCTTTACGTTTAATGTGGGCCAGTTCGTGAGAAAGAATAGCCTCAACCTCTGTATTTGACAGGCCGGTAAGCAAACCTAGTGGAACCAGAATTAAAGGTTTAAAATGCCCCACAACCATTGGCGCCTGCGCAATACCCGACTGCATAATTTTAACGGACTGATTTAAACCTAATTTTTCGGCCAGCATGGCTAACTTTTCATCCCACTGTTTACCTGCAGCATAGGTTTTATGTTTACGCAAATGATATACGCCATTTAAACCCACCATTAACTGAATGCTTTTTCCGCATATAATTAAAAACCAGATCAGTACAATCTGATAGGCATAGGCATTCCATAACGAAAGAATTTTGGTCAGTCCCGAATACATATCATGCTGTACGTTTGTAATTTCGGCCTGATCGGTGGTCCCACCAGGGAGATTAATTGTCACCTGACCGGCTATAGAACCTATAGGCTTTTGCAGTTCTTTGTAAAAGGTGAAGAATATGGCTACAACAAACAACGCCAAACATATAGTGAGGAGGTTATAGCGCATTGCCGCACTTGCTTTTCGGGTAGTAAACATAACCAAACCAGCAAGCAAGGCCAATATTACCCCAAGCCATAGCGAGTGGAACAAAGTAGCACCAAGGGCATGAAGCCAGTTTTCGGGTAAAAGGTTAATTAACTTAAATTCCATCATTATGGTTCTTTAGAATCTGTTATGATTAATTATTCCATGCTATCCAATAGCCGCTTTATCTCTTCTATTTCTTGTTTAGAGGTTTTTTCGTTACCCAGAAGCTGCATCATTAACTGTGAGGCAGACCCTTTATATAAGGTATTTACAAAACGGTCTAACAACTGTACTTTGGTTTTCTCCTCAGCTTCAACAGGAATATAAATGTGCTTCATTTGGCTTTCATCACGTTTTAATATTCCCTTTTCGGTTAAGATCTGCATCTGCTTTAAAGTTGAGGTATAATTCACCTCCCGCTGTTCGTTCAATTTATCGTTCACAAACCGAACGGTAGATGGCCCGAATTCCCATAGTACCTGAAGAATTTCTAATTCAGCTTTTGTAGGCTCAGGCAGATTATTTTCGGGTTGATTACTTTTCATATTCTAAAGGTACGATATTTTTCGTACGATACAAATATTATGTTTATTATTTTCTAAAAATATAATTAAAACACTCATTACCAATTAATTAAAAATTATTTATTATTTAAATCCCGACAGGCAGGTATTACCTCTTTAGAACCAGACAATTTTATAATTCAACCGGATCCAGAAAGTATAAACAAGGCTCGAAAAGAATATGCTTTGACAACAATCATTAATCGCATTAATTCTTATCAATGGATATAAGTTAAGGCTTAAGCAAATTTGGGAATCAAAATCTATCCTATGTCGCGCATTTTTGTTTTATGGTTACATTTTATCGCTTATAATAATTAAGATGGCAGATAAAAGAAATGCCATTCATATTCTGTTTATCAAATATTTGATATTAACAGTAATTTACCTCGTGCTGCTGGCCATTTTTGGTGAATATTATTTTTTTACCAAGTTTAATATCGAGATTTTAAACCTTGATGGCATTGCCGACCTTTTATTATCACAAAGAGGGCTTTCACATTGGGAAAAATGCGCTTTTTTAATCTTTATACCATTTATCATTACCATAGGTTTTATCATTCACTACTGGATTTACGATACAACCAACCAGCTATTTACCAGAAATCTTGCCTTTATGATCGGCATATTGCCATTTACATTTTTACCGTTCCTCATCAGCTTTCAGGATACTAAGCTTTTATTGGTGCTGTTTGGCATCGTCCTTTTTCTTTTATTGTTGTTATGGATTATTCTTTTCCATGTTAGGATGTTTCAGTTCAGCTATTTGTCATTTCATTTGTTCATCACCTGCTGCCTGATCACAACCTTTGTTGTACTTGCAAGAATCGATCTGGAAGCACAGAATTGTTTAAACAACAAAAAAAACACAAACATCCTTAAAAACTTAAACACATCATCGGTTGATAACAGTATTATTTTCATTGGCAACACAACATCTTTTGAGTTTTATTACTCACGTACTCAGCAAAGAAGTATTATCCTCCCTAAAACAAACTAAAAAACGGTTATTTAGGTTAATTTCTAGCACTAAGCAGACTTTTTAATTGGTTGTTTTTGCCATCTTGACTACAATCAAAAATATAATTGATAATTATCAACCTGTTTATCCGTCAGAATAACGATTTTTATTGGATATTTGTCTATTAATCCCTATAAAAACCTAATAAATGCCTTCTCTAAAAATGCTTATTAAAAAACTGCATCATTTTTTTAATAAAGCCTGTAGTATTATCTTCACTTCCGTCAAGATAATTTTTCCGCCCAGCGACTTGAGTTTTTTGCTACCCCTATTATTCCAATTGTCTATCTTCTTTTCTCACAGACCTTAATTTAGTCTATCGAAAAGCTTTAACAACGTAACAACAAGGTCCAGAAATCAGGGTTAACACCTGTTTTGCCAATCTAAAGGAAACTATTGCCTTCAGGATTAAACATAAAATTTAAATGGAGGGATCTAAAATCTTGATTATACTTGAGGATTTCGATCTAAGGATAAAAATCACCGAAATACTAACAATCGGAAAATACCATGTAAAATCAACAAATAGCGGTAAGCAAGCAATCGACATTCTCAGAAAAAGTCCGGTAGATGTAATTATTTCGGAGGTAAATGTAGCTGAAATGGACGGAATTGGGGTATTGCGTGTTGTTAATAAATTTATGGAAACTGCGAGCATCAGTTTTATTATGATATTGAACAATCAGGATTATGACCTTGCCCGCAGAGTAATGGAATTGGGCGCTGATGGCTACCTCATGGCTCCTTTTGATGATGGCGAGCTGCTTAATCATGTAGAAGTAAAGCTCAGAAAAAAAAGGCTTCAACATGAATTATTTTTAAAAAGGCATACTCAATTAAAGAATATCCACAAAAGCGGCGATGAGTTATCCTGGTTAAGATCAAGGTTTGAAGGTTGTTTACCCAGATCTTTAAAAAAAAACCAGGTTCTTTATCATAAGGGAGAGAGACGATCGCTTGGATTACATTACATTATATCAGGAAAGATAAAAACCTATGTAGTTGATTCCGCCGGCAACATATTTATCACTGGCATTTATGGCCCGCATGAATATTTCGGACTTCAGAGTGCGCTATTGGGCACTGAAAATAAGGAAATTGCAGAAGCCATTGATAGTGTTGAAATACTGACCATCCCTTATACCGATCTCCAGAATTTAATTACAGACTATCCAGACATGTTCAGCTTTTTTGCTAAAGCGCTTGCCCATGGCTTAAGCAACCGTGATGAAAAGCTACTGAACATCGCCTATTACTCTGTAAGGAAGAGGATAGCAAAAGCAATTGTTGAACTGACTAAACTAAACCATGAGTCTGAAGAGCATAATAGATTTATACTCCCCAGATATGATCTGGCATGCTTCATAGGCATTGCAACCGAAACACTGAGTAGGGTGCTTGGAGATTTCACAAGAGCAGGGTTAATTGAAAAAGACGGCAATAATATTATTATACTGGATATGAACGCTTTGAAAACGATGAAAAATTAGTATATCCTTACCTGAAATATCCACTTAGAAACTTATCGCTCTGCTCACATTACTGCCTAGTTTTAGCGATGAGTAAAATCAAGATATTTCTTGATCAAAATCAGAGGAAAATTAATTTTTAATATAGAATTTAGTTGTAGCCGATCTTAAGTAAGATTAGCGCAATACCAAAAAAACGATCGCCGCACAAAAATACTAAATCGATTTATTCATGTGCGGAGATGTTCCAATGCTGATGCTTCGGGTAGATGAATTAGTTTTCTACTGGTCTTAGCCCATAGCACCTTGCAGTGCCGTTAAAACCTACGAAAAAGAAAGAGCCGATGATTGGTAACTGACAGGAAATTATACCCTTTTAATTCGGGTGAGGATTGGAGCCTTGAGCATGATCGGTTTGTAGATGCGATTTACCCAATAAAAAACAAATCAATATGTTAATCACAAAACTAATTAAATCAACATGGAAGTAGGCTACATCAGATATTTTTTAAAGGTATTTCTTCCATTGTTAGATCGGAAGAAAGATAGGGCAGCTATTCGCTTTATGTACAGACATACAGCCTTTCTCAGCATTCGCAAAGGAAAAACGCTTTTTAAGCCAAACAGTTCAGTTGCTAACGATAACATTATAATTGTAGCAGATGGCCTGGTTAATGGCTATTTAGTGAATGAAGAGGCCGAGCAGGCCAATATATGGTTGGGCACGAAAGGTAGCGTATATATCCCGAATGGTTTTAAACAAGCAGACGGTAATTTCAATCTTTTTGTCATAAAGGATACTATCGTTTTTTTGATAGACAAATCTGAGCTGGAGGAAGGCTGCGAATGGTATCCTGTTCTTGATTCTTTATTTAATACTTATCTCCTCCAAACTGCCATATCTGATGTAAACAATAGAAACGTCTTATTTAGACTGCAGAATACTGAAAACAGAATATCGCTATTTAAACGTATTTATCCTGGACTATTTGACCAGATCCCTACTGACCTGCTTCTCTCTTATCTCGATATTGATTTAAGCTTAACACCTAAGCAAAACTTGCAAATAAATAGCGTATATAGCAAGGATATACTTGCTAATTTTTAAGATCACGTATTAAGAAAGAGCAATTTTCTGTTAGGCAATCGCAAAAAAGCTGTTGAATAATGCAGCATATAACCGTATCTATTCAACAGCAGGTCTAACTAAAATTAATCAACATTCGTTAATCATCAGCTGTTTGCATTTATACTCGAAAAGGATAAACTTACCATAATTGTACTGGCAATTCTATACAGCACTTTTGGCGGTCTAGAATATACCCATCTAACATTTATACGATATACATGAAACTTTTTGTATTTTTGACAAAAGAATACGACATACATGAAACCTATTGTCTTTTGATAAAAATATACGATATACATGAAACTTATAAAAAGATCAATATATACGAACCGGATTATTCCGTTTATCAATAAACAAGTAATAAAGGTACTTACTGGTCAAAGGCGTGTAGGCAAAAGTTATGTTATGCTTCAGTTGATGGAAAATATCGAGACCGCAGATAACAATGCTAACATCGTATATATCAATATGGAGGTGAGTGATTTTTCGCACATTAAAACACATGAAGATTTATCTGCTTATCTTAAAGACAAATTTCCATCAGATAAAAACAACTATTTCTTTATTGATGAGGTTCAGGAAGTAAAAGAATTTGAACGGACTTTACGGAGTTTACTGGCAAAAAACACCTGCGATATTTATTGTACCGGTAGCAATGCCAATATGCTTTCTGGTGAACTTGCTACCCATTTATCAGGTAGGTATATGGTTTTTCAGATCCATGCCTTAAGCTTTCTTGAATTCCTTGAATTTCATCAGCTTGAAAATAAATCAGAGTCACTCATGCTTTATCTTAAGTATGGGGGAATGCCATTTTTACCAAATATTGGATTACAAGAAAACCTGCCTTATGAATATCTTCGAAGTGTTTACGCTACAATATTGCTAAAAGATGTTGTGGCCAGAGAGAATATCCGTAATGTTTCCTTTTTAGAAAACCTAGTTACCTATCTCGCAGATAATACAGGCAGTTTATTCTCGGCCAACAATATCAGCAAATATCTAAAATCCCAAAAAGTAGATATTTCTACGCAGCTAACCATAAATTACTTACGGGCATTAAGCAATACTTTTTTTGTACATAAAGTTCAGCGCTCTGAAGTTGGGGGGCTAAAAATATTTGAAATCGGAGAAAAATATTATTTTGAAGATTTAGGCCTCCGAAATGCCATTATTGGTTTTAATCAATTGGCGGATATTCATAAATTGATGGAAAACGCAGTTTACTTACATTTAAGACAACAGAACTTTAATATTTTTGTTGGTAAACTAGGCGACAACGAAATTGATTTTGTAGCAGAAAAAAACGGCAAAAAGATATACATACAAGTTTGCTTGACCATACAGAGCGAGAATACTGCAGCCCGGGAATTTGGAAATCTTTTAAAAATAGAAGACAACTATCCAAAATATGTTATTACTTTAAATGATACCATATTCGGGCAAAACAAAGACGGTATAATGCAGAAAAACCTACTAGAATTCTTATCTGAACAGAGCGACAACTAATAAGTTAGATGAATTATTTAAATAAATAACCATAGGAAAAGCAAAAATCTCCTATGGTTATCAACTTTAGTATTAAAAAGGATCGCTTTATTCTTTAAGCTGTTTAATTACCGCAATAATATCTTCTTCTCCATATTTTGAGGCTGCCACTTCGAAAGTATTTAGTGCTGTTTTAGCCAATGGCGATGAAATACCTTCGGCTTTTGCCAGGTTAAGATCTTTTACAATATGTTTAAGGGCAAAAGCAGCTTTGTAATTATCCGCAATAATGGCATCACCTTTAATTTTGGTAAAAATATTGCCAATGGCTGCATTGTTGATCAATTCTAACAAATCCGCTGTTCTAATTCCTTGTTCATTGGCGAACAAAACAGTTTCGGCCAAGCCCTGTGCATATAAGGCCAAAAGTGAATTGATAGCCAGTTTTGCACTGTTACCCGCACCACTACCGCCAACAAGTTTGGCAAGTTTGCCCATTTTTACCAGAATGGGTTTTACCTGACTAAAAGCAGCTTCTTCACCGCCAACCATGATAACCAACTGACCGGTTTCTGCCTGCTTCACACTCCCTGAAACTGGTGCGTCTAAATAAAAGTTTCCTTTTGCTTTACACTGCCTGGCCATTTCTTTTGAAATTGAAGGAGAAACCGTACTCATATTGATGATGATCTTACCGGAAGTATCTTCACTAAAAAGACCCTCTTCTCCATTAAAAATCTGTTCTATTGCGGCATCATCAGAAACCATAACAATTACCACATCAGTAGCTGCAATCAGCTCTTTAGGTGTTTCAGCGATTGATGCACCAATTTCTTTCAAAGAAGCTTCCTTGCCCTTGCTCCTGTTATAAACTGTAACCTCATATTCTGCTTTTATCAATTGCGCTGCCATCGGGATCCCCATATTCCCTAATCCGATCCAACCTATTTTTGTTGTATTCATTTTGTTATTTTTATAATAAGCAAATGTGCCAAAGAAAAAGCTGAAATTCTTAAACGCTACGTAAAAATGATAAGATGAAAATAATTATTTGAATGAGCAGCCCTGACATACTAATATTTTTAGTAAATTAGCGCCGCATTAAAATAATTTTCCTCTTTGTAATTATCAAACCATATGGCCAGCCCCCTTAAAGATTTATATTCTCCAGCCTTTTACGATAGATTAGCCCATGCACTAACGGTTACCGTTCCAGGTTTCGACAAAGGAAAATTTGTTAAAAAGGTTTTTACTGCTGAATTTGAATCAAAAGAATTAAAAGAGCGGATGAAACACACCTCAAAGTTATTACATGATTTTTTGCCTGAAGATTATTCTCAAACGATAGCGTTGATTAAAAAAACTATCGCACAATTAAGGATTCAGGGTATTGGAGAAGATGGCCTGGCCTATATGTTTATACCTGATTATATCGAAACCTATGGTATTAATGATTTCGAAGGCTCCGTTGAAGCGCTCGAATTTGTTACGCAGTTTGTAAGCTGCGAGTTTGCCGTTCGTCCTTTTATTTTAAAATACGAAAATGAGATGATTTTAAAGATGCAGCAATGGTCGTTGCACGAAAGCCATAAAGTGCGGAGACTTGCGAGTGAAGGAAGCCGTCCGCGATTACCCTGGGCCATGGGTATCCCCTTTCTGAAAAAAGACCCGACATCCATTTTACCGATACTGGAAAACCTTAAAACAGATCCATCAGAATACGTAAGGCGGAGCGTTGCCAATAGCTTAAACGATATTGCAAAAGATCATCCTCAGGTTGTTTTAAATGTTGCTAAAAGCTGGTCGGGTTTGGGTGCCGAAACAGATGCCATTATTAAACATGGCAGCCGTACATTACTTAAACAAGGCCATGCCGATATCCTTAAACATTATGGCTTAGATGACACAGGGATTTTATTAAAAGATTTCAAAATCTTAACGCCCCAGATTAAAATTGGCGAAAGTCTGGAATTTTCATTTTCTATTCTGAACGAAAACCCGACTGAACAAAAAGTGAGGTTAGAATACGCCATTTACTATAAAAAGCAAAACGGGCAGAACACCAAAAAAGTGTATAAAATTTCTGAGCGCATTTATCCTGCAGGTGCAACAGTAAACATTATCCGTAAACAAAAATTCGTGTTGATTACTACGCGTAAATTTCATCTGGGCGATCATCAGATTTCGATGATCATCAATGGTGCCGAGAAGGAAATTTCACACTTCGAATTAAAGGCTTAGTTTGGATTTTACTTCATCGAGCAAAGCAATCTGCTTTTCATTTATGTATTTAACAGCATCGGGATAGGCAAACCACCGGGCTTTATCTATTTCAGCAAAACTTTGCCTTTTACCCGATCTCGGCGGCCATTCTATTTCGAAGGTATTACTAACAATTGTTGAAGGATCAAGATCTCCTTCCACAGCCCAGCACAATACTTTTTTACCTCCCTTTTGCACAACTGAAGTTAATTCGATGAAGTTGCCGGTTAAGCTTTGACCTGTTTCCTCTTTAAATTCGCGGATAGCAGCCTTTAACGGCTCTTCATCTTCATTTAATTCCCCTTTAGGTACTGTCCAGAAGCCAATATCTTTTTTGGCAAAGAACGGCCCGCCCGGATGAACCAGAAAAAATTCCACCTGCTGATCTTTTCTTCTGAAGAGTAATATTCCGGCACTTTGTTTCATAAGGGTAAGGTAGGGATTGTATACATAGAAGTCAAGTTTTAAAAACTTGACTTCTATCAAATTGAATTAATGAAAATTTGATGCTCTAAAAAAAATTGATAAATTCAATTATGCCAATTAATGAAAAATACATTGAAGATTTTGTCGAAGAGGAATTTATGCATATTATCTGCAAATCCGTTAGTGGCTCCAAATTATTTAAAGACGACGACAATAGGTTATATTTTCTGCTAAAATATGCTCAGTATTCTACAGGCTATTTAAACACTTATGCTTATATCCTATTGGATAATCACTCTCATTTCTTGATAAAAAACACAAGTTCAGATGAACTTAAATTGCATTTAGAATCTTTGAATGAAGATTCTTTAAAAACGCACCAGAAAAAATACTTAGCTAATGAAATCTGTTATAGCGAAGCTCTTGAATTTCAGATGAAGGATTTTTTCATTGCCTATGCAATGGCGTTTAATAAGAAAAATGACAGATCTGGATCTTTGTTTGTCAATCCCTTTCGAAGAGTGAGAATTATTGACGAAATGCATTTACATCAATTGGTTATTTATATCCATGCAAATGTATTAAAACATGGCATCTGTACAGAATTTGAGAATTACAAATGGTCATCTTATCAATCGATTTTGTCCGAGAAAAAGACAATATTGAAAAGAGAAGAGGTATTAGATTTTTTTTGGTGGTAAGGATAATTTTGCTAAACAGCATCAAATTCAAAGCCAATACTTCTATATCTGCAATCATCAAATCGAATAGCTGCTATAGAATTCAATATATCCGAAGAAGTCAAGTTTTAAAAACTTGACTTCTTTAAAACTCAATAAAAAAAGCAGCCAGTTTTTTTTAAGTCCTGGCTGCTTTATATAATCTGGTATGATGAGATTTTATTGGAGGCGTTTTACAACAACCCGTACAAACCATGGGCGTAATTCCTTAATGAAGAGGATACCGTCTTCATCTTATCCGGAGATGGGCCTTTCACTTTATAGGCTTCTGGATGAAGTTCTAAAGGTTGTTCGTTAATTTGTTCTAATGTGTTTCTATTGCTTAATGTAGCATGCTGTTCTTCGCTTAATTTTAAAGGTGCCATGATCTTGAAATTTATACTAGAACAACAGGATTGTCTGGAATAAGTTTGCAGTTTTTTGTAAATTTTTAAAATTATTGTCCAAGACTCGAAATCCAGTTTTCGGTATCCGAAATTTTAACCGGCACGGCCGAACTAACGATTTTTAGCACCCCTCCGGCATTAATATCTTCTTGGGTAATATAGTTCCTTTTAAAAGGCTTTCCGTTTAGGAAAACAGCCTTGATATATTTGTTTTTCAGGCTAAAATTTTCAGTTTCGATCGTAAAAGTCTTTCCTTTCGGCAGGTTATAACTTAGCGATGGAAATAATGGCACATTTAAATAATAAATTGGCCAACCTACACAGGCAGGAGAAAAACCACTTGCCGCAAACACATACCAGGCACTCATGGCACCAGCATCATCGTCCATCGTGCGCAAATAGGCATGTGGCTGGTTTCTGTAAATTTTACCGATATAACTACCGATTCCACGGCTGTTATCGTTAAAATAATTCTGGATTACCGTATCAGCAGCCAATTGATGCATCCAATACTGCGATTTATAACCAGACTTGGTAACATTATACATCAGTGGTACCTGCAAATCTGGTTCATTGGCATGGTTGTATAAATCACGTGCAAAAAACTCGTCGAGTTTTGCCAGATAAGATTCCTCTCCCCCGTCCAATTCAATCAATCCTTTAAAATCATAAGGCACAAACCACCGATATTGCCAAATGGTACCCTGGTATAACCCTCGGGCCTGCATACGGTCGACATCGTTTTTGGTCATATCTTTAAAATCTTTATTCCAATATTTCTTGTATTCTAGCGCTTTACCGAGATAAAAATCAGATTTTTCTTTATTCTTTAAAATCTTGAAGATTTCTGCCAATGCCCAGTTATCGTAACTCGATTCCAGTGCTTTATCTGGAGATTTATAATCCAGACCATTAACCTCTTTCACTAACGAATCGGCAATCTTGTTAAAAGCTACCGGATAACCCTTGCGATAGGCATCAAGCAAAACCACAATGGCATGTTCAGAACGCACGGTATTTGATGGCTCATTCTGCCCGGCATAATCTTTTTTGCCCGAGTTATACAGATCAGCGATAGAACTGACCATTCCGGCATACCTATCTTGTTCAATTAGCGAAAGCAAAGGTAACTGCGTACGGTAATTGTCCCAAATGGCCCAGCCGTTGTAGCGGATTTCTTTATCTTTCTGAATTTCACCCTTCGTATTGCGATATGTTCCATCAGTTTCGGAAATTACATAAGGCGATTGCATGGTACGGTATAAAAGCGAGTAGAATAGCTTTGCACTTTCCAGATCGCCATTTACGGCAATTTTTGAAAGATTTGTATTCCAATCGGCTTTGCTTTGTTCTTTTACAGTATTGAAAGGGTTTTTATTGACAGAAGCTTTTGCGGCTTCGACACTTACCGACGAAAGTGCAATGTTGATTCCTACCGAAGTTACCTCCCCTTTGAGCATGGCCATCATTTTATGATCGTCTATTACTTTCCATGATACATTATCGCCGATTTCCATATAATAAAACAGCTTGTATTTACCTGCACCACAAGTGGTTTTCGAGGTAATCCATCCGCTTAGGGCATTACCATTTACCTCGTGAGATTCGGCTACAAAAGCACCATTAAAAGCATAACCCAAATCGAGATAAAAACCTTTTGCTCCTTTCGGGAATTGGTAGGCATGCTTCCCGGCTTTGCCCAATACAGTAAAACTGGCTTTAATTTTATTTTCAAAACCCACTTCATAATAACCCGGACTGGCTTTTTCAGCAATCTTGATCAGTTCTGACTTCGTTGGATCACTACCTAAAAACGGTTTGATGAAAATATTACCACCCGAACCCTGACAGCCTACTCCTTCGAAACGGTTGTGGGTAAAGCCTTCAAATTTCTTAGCCAGGTACTCGTAACCGGTGTGTGTTTTAGGATAAGTTTGAGGGCCAATACTCAACATGCTAAAAGGGGCCGATGCAGCTGGCGACATCTGCCCATGATCTGCTGAAGATCCTAAAAAAACATTAACCTGATCTACAGGCTTTGCCATTTTAACAGAAAAACGCTGTGTTTTTTGTTGCGCTAAAACGTTTAACGAAAGAAGCGGCAATAAAGCCAATAGTTTAATGGTAAGCTTCATTATAATGTTTGGTTTTTAAATCGGCCTAAAATAGCATTTTAACATGAAGTAGATATTATGTTTTAAGTTCTTTACAGAAGGGGAGAAAACGCTTTAACAAAATATGTTTTTTAGAGCGCAAGGGCTGTAAAGCATAAGAAGTTTCTTTCCTTTTTCTTTTGCTTTTACGCTTCACTGCCTCGTACCTCGTTGCTGCAAGGCAACGCTCAATGTCATTAAGTTAAGCGTTTTTAACCACAGATGAGCACAGATAAACACGGATTTTCATATCTGTGTGCATCCTTCCTATCTGTGGTTAAATTTGCTTGTGTCGAATGGTTTGACTTAATTACATTGGTAACACTACAACCGGGCCAGGTGGCTACTGCAGTATTTCATTTGTTGGGTTGCAGGGTGCAGAAACCTTTATCCTTAAACCCGACAGCAGCGGCAGCTCCCGATTCTTCATCGGAACTATAGCGAATGGCGGGACTGCAAACCGCCAAGAACCACAGTCCATTCTTTTCCTATTAAAAAACGATCGTTTTCAATTGAAGCGCGAAGCCTGTACTAAACAAGAAGTTTCCTCCCGTTTTGCGCTTTTACGCTTCGCTTCCTCGTACCTCGTTGCTGCAGGGTAACGCTTCAACCGGGGCTAAGTGGCTACAGCAGTGTTTCATTGGTTGGGCTGCTGGGTGCACAAACCATCAGAAACAACTGCAAAGTCATCTTCAAAAAAAATAATACATAAAAAAGCCGTCCAAATATGAAATCTGGACGGCTCTAATGTAATTTTATCTAATTATTTAATGTTAACCGGAACAGAAATTTTATCCCATTCTAAAGCGAATCCGCCTTTGGTAATTTTATAAACCAAACGTTCTTGTGTAGCTTTCAAAGCTTTGGTTTTAACATCAACACGCAAAGCATCTTTAGCTTCTTCGTATTTGTAAGCACCCCATTGTTTTGGTTCTTTGTTAAAAATAGCAGTCCAGGTTCCGCTTTCTTTAGGGATTAAAAAGAAGCTGTATTTTCCAGCTGCCAAAGGTTTACCTTCAACCATGATATCTTTATCGGTTTCGAAAGTAGTCGCCTCGTTTGCACCTGCACGCCATACTTTATCAAAGGCTTCTAAACCGCCCCAGATTTTACGTCCTTTTACAGCAGGGCTGCTGTAGGTGATGGTAATGGTTGCACCTTTAACTTTTCCCGTTGCTGTAGCCGCTGGACTTGGCTTAGGCTGAGCATCTTGTGCCATTGCACTTACAGAAATAGTAATTGCTGTAAATAGCAATGCGATTGATTTAATCATCGTTTTCATAGTATTATATTTATCTGTTTTTGTTGTTTTTGATTTTACGAATTTATGGCTTTAGGTTGATAAAAACTATAATGCAAGTGTCGAAAAAAATTGAGCGAAAATTTACTGTCTCTGGGTTATAGATCAAACCGTTTTATTTCTTTCTTCCAACAAATCTGATTACTGAGCCCAGGCCGTTATGAAACAAACCCTCATTCAGTTCAATTTCTTTTTCTTCCAGCACCAGAATCTCATAATTTTCGAAATCGGCTCTTATTTCCTCGATCGAAAACAGCATATCTATTTCTTTTGGTCCGCCAACTTTTTCGTTTTTGGCAAGATAATCAAGGTGTTTCTTGCTAAAAGCTTCGAAAATAAGCAAACCGCCCTTGCATAAATAGTTACTTAATGTTTTGTGGTAAGTTGATTTAATTGCCGATGGAAAGTGTGCATAAATTAAGGCAATGGCATCAAACTGTTCAGCTTTATAGTCTAGTTCCTGGAGTTCTCCCACCTGGTAATCAATACTAACATTGTTGTTTTCTGCGAGTTGAAGTGCTTTATTCTTTCCTTCAATACTGATATCAAAGGCCGAAACCTTCCAGCCGAGTTTAGCGGCAAAAACAGCATTTCGGCCTTCCCCTTCTGCCGGAAAAAGTATTGCTCCGGTATTGAGCTGCATCAACTGCTCTTTTAGATAGTTATTCGGCTGTTCGCCATAAGCAAACTCATCGGTACTGTATCGGTCATTCCACCTGTCAACCCAAGCTTCGTTCATATTTAGTGTTATCTATTTTGTCCAAAATAAAGGTATTAAATTTTAGGCTCGTGCCCGGGAGCAAATATCTGCTGCACGTAAAAATTAAATTATTTGTCGACTACTGTTTTTGGATTAGAAAACAAGAGGCCAATTACCG
Organism: Pedobacter sp. 22163; assembly: GCF_052045595.1. Taxonomy (NCBI): domain Bacteria; kingdom Pseudomonadati; phylum Bacteroidota; class Sphingobacteriia; order Sphingobacteriales; family Sphingobacteriaceae; genus Pedobacter; species Pedobacter sp. 22163. The sequence goes on from NZ_JBQEPM010000010.1 coordinate 142,634, forward strand.
AAAACATAATTACTGCTGCTGCGCCAATTACATTGAGCCAAAGGAATGAAACAATATCGAACTCATATACAGCGATAACGGCAATTTCGGATAAGATGGCCGCAATAAATACGATAGGTCCGTTTATCTTTTTAAAATAAAATGCTACTAAAAAAATACCAAGAATTGGCCCATAAAAGAGCGAGCCCAGTACATTAACAGCTTCGATTAACGACCCCATCTGTGTAGCAAACATGGCAACAGCTATTGAAAAAATACCCCAGGCCAAAGTATGTAAACGGCTATATTTCAGCTCAGTTTCGTCGTCTACTTCTTTTTTACCAAAAATGAGGTGTACATCTTTTAATGAGCATGCCGCCAGCGAATTTAATGCAGCAGAAATAGAGCCCCAACTAGCCAAAAAGATAACGGCGAAAAGCAAGCCGATCATCCCAACCGGAAGGGTATTCTTTACAAAGTATAAAAAGATATAATTGGTATCGGTTTTCTCCGCATTGTAATTCGACTTATTGATTGCCTCTTCTACCCTGCCATGCAGTTCTTTCACCTGTTTCTGGGTCGATTTAAAATCCGCTATTGAAGCATTTAAAGATGGTAATTGCTTTTTCTTTTCTACCAGGATATTTTTTGATTGCTGGTTAAATTTCTGCGCTAAAGCGGTATGTTCTTTCTCGAAAGCAGCCGCCTGCTGTGGCTGTGTTTCTTTTAAATACTGGTAGGATCGTTCATTGAAATAAATCGGTGCCGGCTTTAATGAGAAGAAAGCAAACAATAATGCGCCGATTAACAGGATAGCGAACTGCATCGGAATTTTAACCAGTCCATTTAACAGTAATCCCATTTTAGCATTGGTATTGTCTTTCGCGGTAATGTACCTTCCCACCTGGCTCTGATCTGTCCCGAAGTAAGAAAGCGCGAGGAAAAAGCCTCCAATTAAACCGCTCCAGATATTGTATTTATCCTTCCAATCGAATTCGGTGGTAATTACATTTAATTTACCCGATTTCCCGGCCAGGTAAAGTGCATCTTTAAATCCGATTCCATTAGGCATATTCTGCACCAGAAGGTACCCAGCAAAAGCCATTGTTCCCAAAATAATCAAAAACTGCAGTTTCTGTGTATGTGCAATTGCCTTTGCACCACCAACATAGGTATAAATTAATAGAATCCCACCAGTAAGGATATTGGTTAAATAAATATTCCAGTTTAAAACACTGGAGAGGATGATACTTGGTGCATAAATGCTGATCCCTGTCGACAACCCCCGCGAGAACAGGAACAGCAACGAAGTTAAAACCCTTGTTTTTTTATCGAAACGGTTCTCTAAGTATTCGTAGGCCGTATATACATTCAATCTTTGAAAAATCGGGATGAAAGTAATGCAAATGACAATCATTGCCAATGGAAGACCAAAATAGTACTGCACGAAACGCATGCCATCGGTATAAGCCTGCCCTGGTGCTGATAAAAAAGTAATGGCACTGGCCTGCGTAGCCATAATACCCAATAGCACAATGTACCAGGGCATTTTATTATCGGCCTTTAAATAAGAAGCATTGCTTTTTTGTCCACGACCAATAAAAACGCCATAGGTTACCACAGCAAGCAAAGTAAATATCAGTACTGCCCAATCGATATTACTCATGCCCAGAATTTAGTAAACAGGTAATAAAATACAATCTGAAATACCAGCGCCAAAGCGAGTAAAATATACCAGGTATTCCAGTTTTTGAATTGATTTTTCATTTTTAAGGACACATTCCGAAAAATTAGATCACAAAATGACAACTATATCAAAAGTTCCTGATTTGTTATACTTTGTTAACCTCATCTTCAAAAAATGATGAAATTGTTTTAATATTTGTCTTGCCGATCTTTTCTATCATCAATAAATCTTGATCGCCAGTTAACAAGAAGTCAGCTTTCCCATCAACAGCGAGTGAAAGTAAAAAATTGTCCTTTGCATCCCGACAAATTTCAATTTTAGATTTGACTACAATGAATTCTCCATACTCATCTATAGTTTCAAGTAATTCTTCAATGTCTGTTTGCGCAAAATAACGCCTAAACTTTGGGCGCTTAGCAACTTCAAGAAATTCTTCTAATAGTTCTTGGCTAAAGATTAAAATGCTCTTTTTCGAGAAAATTATTTCATCAAGCTTGGAAAAATCTTTTGAGATTAGAAAGCTAATCCAAAGATTAGTATCGAGAATTATCCTACTTTTCAGATTTTGCATAACGCTTAGATCTAACCAACTCTACTTCATTTGTTATATCTTCGAATGTAGGGATGGTTTGAGATTTAGCACGTAGTTTTTTCAATACCTCTGCAAATCCATTTTTGGAAACATCTTGAATAGCAATAAGTTTTAAAGCAGCTAAGTCTTTCAATAATTTAGTAGCTTTTGGGTTTAATATGTTAATTCGCATAGTGTCCATATATCAAATTTAAATAAAAGAAACCAATTTTCATTGTTTGCGGCGTTTAGTTGTCGTCTATTTTCCAACCGATAAAAAATTAAAAAACAATCTGGCTGCACCAACATTTCCGGCAGGCAATTGCCTGAAAAAAGCTAAAGGCGTATAAATAAAATTCCCTTTACCATATTTTGCATACAGGGTCGATCCTTGAAGCGGCTCTTCATCGGTATCGTGCATCTCGAAAAGCGGTTCGTACTTAGCATCCCATTTATCAGGGAAATAAGCACCGCGCTCCTGCACCCATCCTTTAAAATCCTCAGCAGTAATTTTATTTGGGTAGTTTAACAGTTTATGTTCAGGTTTTAAAAATTTAACTTCTGCATTTTCTTCGGTCACCCTTTTACCACTGATGCTAAACGGATAAACACCAAAATCCTGTAGCGCCATATCTTGTGTGGTGTTGTACTGCATTACAATGGTTCCACCGTTTTCTACATAACCGCGTAAAGCAGTTTGCCAGTTTTTAATTCTTTTTTCGGTATTGATTACCCTTACTCCTGTTACCACGGCATCGTAACTTGCCAGTTTTGCTGAGTTAAGAATATCAGCTTCTGTTAATACATCAACCTGCAAGCCTGCCTGTCTTAAAAACTCAGGGATCAGATCTCCAGCCCCTTCAATATACCCAACTTTTTTCGCCAGCACCTTTACGTCTCCCTTAATCAACCAGGTTGTGGCCGGAACAAAATACTGTAGGGTGGGCAAATGCGGATACTGAATTAATACCTGGCCTTTTGAATATTCATTCGATTCTGATGAAAAAACAGCTTCTAATTTATTCTGGCTGGTTTTAATTTTTGCTAAATCTTCAACCGGGAGAAGAAAATTCATTGTATTGATGGTGTTCTCGGCCAGGTTAATCCCTTGAAAGGTTTTCACTACCTGATTGCCGATCTTGAAACTTACCTTACCATAATTAATATTCTTATTTGCCCGTAAACGAAGGCTAACATTTAAAGCTTCTTTTTCTTTAGCGAAATAAACCGGCTCGCTAAAACTTAAATCGAGCGCAGGGATGATCCTGAGCGCTTCTACAACATCACCTTTAACAGGATCTAATTTTTTATAGGATAAAGGCAATTTGATTTCAAATTTTTCCGATTCTATTTTTAGTGACAACCGCACGTTAACGGGCGATTGCATTTCCGGAAGCCCGATTAAAGTATCATTGGCTACGCTGAATGTTGCCGCATCTTTTGCAGGCTTGGCTAACCAATAAGGTTCAGTAATTGCCGCATCAGCAGGAATCTGAATCTTGCGTTCAATGGTAATCAACGAGTCGTTAGCGAGCTTTCTATTTAAATTATCCGTCTGGTTTAACCAGTTTACATTTTCAATCGTAACGGGGGTGGCCGATCTTGAAATTAAGTTTAAACGGAAATTATAACTGTTGCCGGCAATTGCTTCGGGTTGATTGGTTACTACCTCGCCCATAAAACCTACACTGCTTAAAATGATGTTATCGATAGCCGCAAGTTTATCTTTTCTCAGGGCTGCATCCTGCAATTCAGCAATTCTCTTTCTCAGCATCAACAGTCCGTGCAGACTCTTATCGGGTTGGTTATAATTGAAAGATAATAGTATAATATCAATCAGTTCATCAATATCGCCTATGCCTTTGTCTGACCAGTTAAGGCTTAAGCCATCAAACAAAGTTTTTTTAGCAGGCTCGCCTAAAACATTTGTAAAATAATCGGAACGTACACCAGCCACCGACTGCGTTCCTGCTCCCTGGCTTTTGTGTAAACTTCGGCTTAATCCTGCCAATTCACCATAGCCCATTCCCAGTTGTGCGTCGTATTGCCCAACAGTTGCCTTTAATTGATTTTCGGCTGTGGTATTAACAGAACCAAACCTAAAGGTGTTCCATAACAATCTTTTTGGCTGCCAAACAGAAACATATTTAAGCTGGTTTGGAAACATGTTCTTATCGGCAGCAGCCTTAAATGCCTTCTCTGCAACAACAGCCGAAGCTGCATGTTGTCCGTGACCCGCAGCAGCAGTTGGTGGGAATCGGCAGATAATCACATCGGGCCTAAATTTTCTGATCACCCAAACCACATCGGCGGTAATGCTATCGGCATCCCACTGTTTAAAAGTATCGTTGGTATTTTTAGAGAAGCCGAAATCGATTGCCCTGGTGAAAAATTGTTGTGCACCGTCCAATCTACGGGCTTCCAAAAGTTCGTGTGTCCTGATCAGTCCTAAGGCAGCACCTTGTTCTGTGCCCAAAAGGTTTTGTCCGCCATCTCCCCTGGTAAGCGACAAATAAGCCGTTTCTACATTTTGATCGTTGATCAACCAAGATAATAAACCAGTATTTTCATCATCGGGGTGAGCAGCGAGATATAAAACTTTTGGAAGGTGTTTTAACGTTTTTATCTCTCTATAAATTTCAGATGATTTGGCTGGGCGTACTTGTTGGGCAGCACAAAAAACTGCTGGAAAGCAAAATATAAATATTGCGGTTAGTCTCTTAAACATAGAATTTGTTTTGCAAAAACCAAATATGCTCAAAAAGCTTTTACTTTAATGCTTCGGAAACGAAAAAGGTACAAAATAAGTCCGGAGTCGGGAGTCCAGAGTCGGAAGTCCAAAGACCAAAGCTTAAAGATCAAAAATAACCATGCATTTGTCAGTCTGAACGTAGTCGAAGACCCTTACGCTGTTTTTCGAAAATTCGATTAATCTCAACCCTTGGTCTATATCACCACAGCCCCTCTTTCTTTTGCAAATCCAATTTGCAATATTTATCCTTTCGTTCTGTGGGACACAGACCGGAGGAAGAAAAATAAGTCCGGAGTCGGGAGTCCAGAGTCTGAAGCATAAAAACCAAAGCCGTTTATTTTATCCACCCCGTCATCTTTCGATATTTTTATACTTAATATTGCAGCATAAATTTTACCTATGAATGGCATGGTGCTCATCATCGATGATGAAAAGAAAATCTGCAGTTTACTTTCCAGGATTATAGAATTAGAAGGATTTAAGACCTTACAGGCCAATACTGGAAAAGAAGGCCTTAAATTGCTTAAAGATAACGATGTCAGCATTGTAATCAGTGATGTTAAACTACCCGATGTTAATGGAGTAGCGCTGGTTAAAGATATCAAAGCCATAAAATCTTATGTCGAAATTATAAATCTTACCGCTTATGGCACCATTGCCGATGGCGTTTTGGCAATTAAAAACGGGGCATTTGATTATCTGGTAAAAGGCGATGATAACGACAAAATTATTCCGCTTTTGTACAAGGCGATGGATAAATCAAATCTGCAGCGCAGGGTTTCCGATCTTGAAAACAAAATTGCTAAAAAACACAGCTTCGAAACCATAATCGGTCAATCAAAAGCTTTAAAGGAAGCGATTGATCTGGCTAAGAAAGTAAGTGCAACTGATACTACTGTTTTGTTATTGGGCGAAACCGGAACCGGGAAGGAAGTTTTCGCTCAATCTATCCATTACGAAAGCCCTAGAGCAGCAAAACCATTTGTGGCCTTAAACTGCAGCGGCTTTAGCCCTGATTTATTGGAAAGCGAACTCTTCGGATATAAAGCCGGGGCTTTTACAGGCGCCAATAAAGACAAGAAAGGTCTATTGGAAGAGGCTAATGGTGGCACATTATTACTGGATGAAATCGGCGAGATGAACCTCGATTTACAGGCAAAGTTGTTGCGTGTACTCGAAAGCCAGACTTTTATCAAAGTAGGCGATACGCAAACGCAGCAGGTAAACGTTCGGATTTTAGCCGCCACAAATAAAGATTTAAAAGCTGACGCAACTTCTGGAAAATTCCGCTCCGATCTTTATTACCGGCTCTCGGTTTTCACCATTACCTTACCTCCGCTACGCGAGCGCAAAGCAGACATCCCTGCATTGGCTAAGTTTTACCTGAAAGAATTTGCAGATAAGGTAAACCGATCAGCACCAAAAATGGATGATAAGATATTATCAATATTCGGTGATCATAGCTGGAAAGGAAATATCCGGGAACTTAAAAATGTGATCGAACGTTTGGTAATCCTTTCAGATGGAGATACTTTAAGCCCTACCGCCTTACCTCCTGAATTTTTTGAATTTGCACCAATAGAAAACGATTATAATCTACAACAGATAGAAAAGCAGCACATTCAAAAAGTGCTCATCCATACCAAAGGGAATAAAACAGAAACCTCGCGATTGCTGGGAATCGGTTTAACCACACTTTACCGCAAAATAGAAGAGTACCAGATTAAGGAAATTTAAAGGCTGGAAGGTAGAGGGCCGGAAGGTTAAAGGTAAAAATTGGAAGGTTTACAGGCTGGAAGTTGTAAAATTTTCTGGTGCTGTCAGATATTTCTATCTGACAGAAAAACCAATCTTTTAGCTAACAGGCTGCCAACCTACCCATAAGATTAGGCCACAAGCGTTGAATTGCTTATCGTCTCAAACGACTAAATCGCTTTACTATTTATGCACTCGTTTGGAAACGAGCGCAAGCATGGAAGCATGGAATGTTGTGAAGTTGCAAAGTTTTCGTCTCCAATCTCAAATCTAACATCTCAAATCTCAGAATCTCTATGCGCCAAACCTGATCCATTTATCACCTTCGTGGCCAAAGATAAAAGAACCCGGGTGTAACATTTCGGCGATATCTTCTATTAGCGAAACGGCATTTTCGGCAGTTCTTTCGCGGTTAACATCGTCATTCAATAAAATGATTCTGTTGTTCTGCACCGCTTGCCAATCGGTATTTAATGCCGCAGGAACTTCTCTCATTAAATCGGTTAGAGTTTTACCCGGCTGATAATAAATAATAAAAACAGCGCTTAGTATGTCAGTCTCTATCATTCCACCTGCCAGCGAAATTTCTTCTGATAAAAAATATTCCGGATTGTTGCTCGTATCTAAGCAGACTACAGGCATTTTATCCATAAACTTAATCTTATGCTCCACTAAATCTAAACGTTCCTGTAATTCTTCTTGTTGAACAGCATCGAGGCCGATAAATAAATCGTTTAAAAAAGACATCTGCATTAAATTTATTAATTTGTGCAAAAATAACATTCCTAATCGCATGCGAAGCTCATTTAATTATATATTTTGGTTTTTTTGTGTAAGCTTATTCTTTTCATGTCAGGAGAATGCTGATCATCAGGACAAAAAAGTCTTTAATATTAATCTTGATCAGGGTTTAACCTCTATTGATCCGGCCTTTGCGCGCAACCAGAATGCGATCTGGATGACCAACCAGATTTTTAATGGTTTGGTACAGATCGATTCATCCTTGCAAACACTGCCCTGCATAGCCAAAAGCTGGCAGGTTTCGAAAGATGCCTTAACTTACACTTTTAACCTGCGCAACGATGTTTACTTTCATGATGATCCTATTTTTAAAAATGGCAAAGGCCGAAAGGTAACTGCAAGTGATTTTGTATATAGTTTTTATCGTTTAATTGACCCAAAGGTCGCCTCATCGGGCGGGTGGATTTTTAGTGACAAAGTGAAGGATAAGCATAATTTTATCGCGTTAAATGATTCTACTTTCCAGATCAAACTGGTGCGTCCTTTCCCGCCGTTTATGAGTTTACTCACTACGCAATACTGCTCTGTTGTACCCAAAGAAGTTGTAGAACATTATGGTAAAGATTTTAGAAGCCATCCTGTTGGTACCGGCCCTTTTAAATTTAAATACTGGAAAGAAGGTGAAATATTAGTGCTTTTAAAAAACGAGCATTATTTTGAAAAAGATGCCAAAGGGATTGCACTACCCTATCTTGATGCCATAAAAGCCAGCTTCATCACCGATAAACAAAGTGGTTTCATGAGTTTCCTGAAAAAGGATCTGGATTTCTACTATAATGTAGACGGCAGTTACCGCGACGATATCCTGACCAAAAGCGGAAAGATGACCTCGAAGTACAAAGGAAAATTTACATTAACCAAAAGCCCATACCTGTGTACCGAGTATGTTGGTATATTGGTTGATACCAATCTTTCGATTGTGAAGAAATCGCCATTGCGCTTAAAAAAAATCAGGCAGGCTATTAATTATTCAATAGATCGTGACCGATTGATTAAATACCTAAGAAATGGCATTGGCATAGCGGCAACATCTGGTTTCATTCCTAAAGGCATGCCTGGTTTTGATAGTTTGGCTGTTAAAGGGTATGCTTATAACCCAAAACTTGCTGCTAAACTTTTAGCGGAAGCTGGCTTCCCGGAAGGTAAAGGTATGGGAGAAGTAACCCTTAATACAACCACAACTTATAAAGACCTGATCGAATTTATTCAGGGCGAGCTTACTGCCGTAGGTATTAAAGTTAAAATTGATGTAAGCCCAAGTGCTAGTTTAAGGGATTTAATGTCGAAAAACAGCGTAAACTTTTTCCGTGGTTCCTGGCTGGCCGATTATGGCGATGGAGAGAATTTCCTTTCTATGTTTTACTCAAAAAACAAAGTCCCTTATGGACCAAATTATACTGCTTTTTACAATAAAGAATTCGATCAGCTGTTTGAGAAAAGCTATTATGAAACCGATAACGAAAAACGCTTTGAGCTGTACCGCAAAATGGATCAGATGGTAATGGATTATGCGCCGGTTGTTCCGTTGTTCTACGATCAATCTGTAGTGATGCTTCAAAACAACATTAGCGGATATTCTTTTAATCCGTTGAGTCTGATGATTTTGAAGCGGATAAGGAAAACTTAGAAACAAACGTTATTTTTCATTTTCGCTGTATAGAGAAACTTTATCAATTGGAGAATGACAAAGCTTTATTGCTAATGGCAATAATTATCTTTAATTTTGAATATGGATGCTTTAATTGTTTACCCTGAGAATAAAGAACAGTTGACTGCTTTAAAAGCGGTTATGAAAGTTATGAAAATCGCTTTTGAACAAAAAAGTGAGGTAATACCCAAAGCGGTAATAAAGGGCGTTAAAGAATCTTTGCAACAGGCTGACTCAGGTGACCTAACACCATATAAAGGTATAAAGGAAATGATAGGCAATTAATGGCTTTAAATGTTTTTACACAAAAAGAGCAAAAGAAACAATTACCTCGGTTTATCTTTTCATACAACAAAAGTTTGAGGATAGCGTTGCTGATAAGTTTATCAAAAAAGCAGAAAAAACAATAAAATTAATTTCAGAACACCCTTATATGTTTAAAGAGTCCTCATTTGAAGTAAATGTAAGGATTGGTCTGATTACAAAACAAACTTCGGTCTTTTATCGCGTCACTAATAATGCTATCCATATATTGTTTTTCTGGAATAATCAGCAAGAGCCTCTAGATATTTAATTAAATTTTACAAAAAAAGCCTCCCGATTGATCGGGAAGCCTGAACTGTATATTTAGATTGGGTTTTATTGCTGAACGCCACCGCCCATTCCACCTCCTTGTTGCTGATCTTGCTTCACATCGTCGTTTTTGATTTTCTTCTTTTCTGTAAATTTAAGCTTACCGAAAGAATAACTAAAGTTAACACCAAAAGAACGCAATGGGTAATAAATGTTAGTACTTTGATAAAGGGTACTTACCTTATTTCCGAGTGTTGTAACCGAGTTATTAACCGTTTTAATATGCAGATCTTTTGTAAAAGGATTCAGGGTATTAATACCGATCGACCCTTTTTTGTTTAGGATATCTTTCTTGAACGAAGCACCATAAAATACCATCGCATCTGTTTTACCCTGATAAGTTCTTCTTGGCGAGTTTACCACACCAAACAATTCGAAATTATAACCTTTACCAAATCCGTAGGCAGAACGGCCAAATATATTATAGTTTAAAAACGTTCCGGTACTTAAACCTGTTTGTGTATTACTTACCTCGTAAGTATTCACGCCAAGGTTGGTCATCAAAGTCCATTTCGGTTTTGGATTGTATGAGGCAAAAACATTTGCACCATAAGTTTGTGCTACACCGACATTAATATAGGTGGATAATGTTTTTTCAAACCCATTTTCTTTTAATGGAGTGATAGAACTTTCGATTACCCCGCCTGTGCGACGGTAAAATACCGATGCATTGATCACAGATCCTTTAATAAAAGTTGAATAACCCAGTTCTAAGTTATCGCTTAACTCAGGGCGTAATGTTGGTTCTCCCTGTCTGATATTAAACTGATCGCTTTCATTACGGAAAGGATTTAAATAAGCTAAACTTGGTCTTTGTACCCTACGGTTATAGCTTAATTTCAAAGTTGCATTACCTTTGAGTGTTTGTGAAATGATTGCACTGGGAAACACATTAAAATAATCATTTTTCTGTATCCCTGCTTTTTCGGTATTAAAACTGATATCTGTATATTCTGACCTTAAACCACCTTTAAAATTTAATTTTTTACTCAATTTGAAACTGATTACACCATATGCTGAGGCTACATCTTGTTTATATTCAAAATCCTGGTTTGCATTATTGGAAAATTCACTGTTGATGTTTCTGAAAATCCCCTTTGCACCTACCTCTAAAATTGTCGATTTGCTAAATGGATAAGTATAATCTGATTGTATAGTGTACTCTTGATTTTTACCTGTATTGTTATTGTTTACAGCAGGGAATGAGCTGCCGATAATTTCGTTTTGAAAATCCGTTGTATTTCTTCCTGATGATAATTGACCAGACATGGTAAACTCCTCTCCCTCTTTTTTAGTAGTATGTTTATAGTCTACATTCCAGTCGAAGTTATTAAAGCCCATATCCATATCACTGATATTTTTAAACGGCACATTATTTAAAACATAATCTGCTTCTCCGGGGCCACCATTTGAAAAGTTATTGTACTTTATATTGGAGCTCACGTTATTATAGGCATTAAAATCATAATCAACACCAAAACTTCCATTATACCCTTTACGGCTCCATTTAGAAACCCCATCCTGCATGATATTAGTTATCGTTGTTTTACCAATGGTATCAGTACGGGTAGTATTTTCAAATAAAACTCTTGAATCCTGAGCATAGGCCAGGTTTGTACCCAAACTTGCATTTACACTTAAGCGGCCTGTTTTTGCGGTTAAATTAAATGCACCATTATTTTGGCGTGTACCTGCCGAAGCATTAACTGTTCCGCTTACGCCCTGTGCATTAGATTTTTTGGTAATGATATTGATGATACCACCCGAGCCTTCTGCATCATACTTGGCAGATGGACTGGTAATTACCTCTACACTTTTAATCTGCTCTGCAGGGATCATTTTTAAGGCATCAGAAACGCTACTGGCCATAGTTCCAGATGGTTTACCATTAATTAATACACGAACAGCACCACCGCGTAACTGAACATTACCATCTACATCAACCGATAACATCGGCACTTTACGCATTACATCAGTAGCATCGCCGCCGGCATTCGTTCCATCGGCTTCTGCGTTATAAACCATTCTATCGATTTTATTTTCAATAACCGCTTTTGTTCCCTGAACCTGAACATCGGCCAGTGTATTTTCGCTTGATGAGATATAGATTGTACCTATATTATTATCTGGTTTTGAGGGTGTGGTGGTAACCAAAACAGATTTTGTTTTGTAGCCCATAAAACCGATCATTAACTTATAAGAATCAGGCGAGACATTTTGTAAGGATAATTTTCCCTTTGCATCGGTTACACCACCATTAACTGATTTATTATCCTTTGTATTAACCAACGATACAGTAGCATAATCAATCGGTTTTTTGGTTAAAGAATCAAGTATAGTTGCGGTGATACGTCCGGTAACGGTAGATTTTTTTGGTCCTCCTCCCAAGCCGCCAGTAAACTGGGCCTGTGCGGTAAAAAATAATCCAAGGATGAAGGTAAGTAGTAGAAGTTTTTTCATGTTAAGAGTTAGTCTTTTGTAATTAGTCTACGCAAATTGCATTTTGTTACAATTATAACCTATACTTTTTACCCTAACTCTTCTAATTTATCGGCAAACACTCCGCTTTCATCGGTAAAAGGAATTATAGATGACAGTATTTCCCCTTATGCGCGCTGATTACACTCAGGGTTTACTCATTAAAATGAATGCTTCAAGAAGCAGAATATATTTCTTAATTAGAAAGGATGGCAAATTGTAAAGATTAATTCCGTGATTTCAGTGCTTCCGCGGCGAAAAAAGCCATGGTTAGTTTAGTAAACCAAACAGGAAAAAATAAATGATCTGTCAGAACACAGACCATGGAATAAATCCCCAACATTCGGGATAGTATAACGGAGTACTTAGCTTTGAGCTTTAGTCTTCCCTTAAACTTTTCTGATTTTTATAATACGCATCCAGTGCAATACCTTCATTACCGGATAGGTTGGATCGAATTCCCACCATTTGGTAGCAAAGTTAGGACTGTTTGGTTTTTTGTGGTGGTTATTCTGAAAAAGCTCGCCCATTAATAAGAAATCCCAAGGTAATGAGTTTTTGCTATGATCATCATTATCATGGTTAGAATAGCCATATTTATGACCACACCAGTTAACAATTGCGCCATGTAAAGGCCCCATCAAAAAGTGGATCGGTAATAAGATAAACAGCCACCAATGGTTGGCAAAAGCAACATAAAAACCAATATAAAACAGCCCGCACGCAATTCTCCAGGCCCATGAATTTCCAATCTTATCAACGATTGGCCATTCGGGATAATTACCCTGAAAAGCTGGCTCTGGCTGTATTTTAAATTGCAGATAATTCATGTACATATTTTTCGTTGCTATCATCATCCCGAAAACATCCTTAAAAAAATGTGGAGAGTGCGGATCTTTTTCAGTATCGCTATAAGCATGGTGCATCCGGTGCAGGATGGCATAAGCCCTGGGATTTAAAAATGATGAGCCCTGCGAGATCAGTAATATCAGGTAGAAAAACCGCTCCCAAAAAAGCTCCATTTTAAACATCTTGTGCGACGAGTAACGGTGAAGGAAAAAGGTTTGGCTAAACAGGGATAAAAACCAATGGCAAAGAAAAAAAATGAAGATAATCATGTATAGGGTGTATGCTTTATAAACGTAGTTTGAGGGCGTTTAGTTTTTAATCGCGTGGAAAAAAAGCTTTAAATTAAGCGTTTAGATAAAAAGAATCCTGTTCCAATGCATAGAACAGGATTCTTTTTTAAATTATTTATTATCTACCGAAATCGTCTTGAACACGTACGATATCGCTTTCATCTGATGGGTTTGAAGCATCGGTATGTTGCCATATTTCTGCTACAACCCCCCAATCTTCTAAACCGATTAAACGGTGGCGTTCGCCTTGTTGTAATTTGATCTGATCTTTTGGAGCATATTTTTTCACTTCACCTTCTTCATCAGTTTGGCTGGTTTTAATGCCAACAGTACCGGTTACCACCTGCCAGATTTCCGCTCTGCGGTGGTGATATTGCCACGAAAGACGTGTATTCGGTGCAACGATTAAAATTTTAGGGCTTAATTTACCGCCAATTTTAAGATCTTCAACGTTTAATCCATCAAAATAAGTATCGGCAAATTGTTGCGCCTGCGCTTCATCTATTACAAAGAAACCACCCCACGGGCGCGTTTCATCACGGTTTACTACATTAAAACCTTCAATTTTTAAACGTTGTGCTACGCTTTCAAATATTTCTTTTTTGTCGTTTGTCATTGATAAAATATTAGTTTTCTAATGATTGTCGAGGTTCACAGGCATTAATTTATTTACCTGTGTGGTTCTATAATTTGCCGCAAAAATAAGCCTAATAAATTAAAAAAGCCCATTCGGGCTCTTTATTTTTTTGTTTCAGAAATTAAGCGTCCTATTTACTGCATTAACCAGGCGTATGAAATGAGTATAACTATTCCGTAACAGATGTAAAGATCATCGTCGCGAACTGCCCAGTTAAGGTTGTGCGCTTATTTTTGGGAACACTAACCTCAACATATTTTTCTGTACTGCCATACCTAATCCGTATGCCTACAGGAACATGAGTTCTGATGATGTAGTAACTTATGGGGCCATCTTTACTATATTTTAGTGCCGATCCAAAATCATTCTCCATTGCATTATAAGAAATTTGAGTATCAATTCTATATGCAGTGTAATCATTTTGAAGGTCGATAATGTAATTTGGGAGATCGGTTACCACAACATTCAATAATCCTACAATCCTTTCCATTATCACCTCTATAGTTTGATCATTATTTACAGCGATGCCCACCCTTTTTGCGAAAAATGTATCAGATGTTTTATAAAACTTATCCAAAAAAAACTGTGTTGGTTGCCAATATTGAAAGTTCGCCTCTGCGTAGGGCAAATAAACAGGCTTATCTTTATCCGCATCATAAAATTGATTGATGCCAAATTCGCTATTCGATCCAATTGCCACAAAATTATAGGTTCCATTAGGCAGCTCAAAGTTGATCTGGCCAAATGTAGAACTTGTAGCCAGTTGTGTTTGCCTGGCCACCTCAGTACCATCTGCTGTGTTGTAAGCTATAATAGTTAACTGTGCAATGAAATTTCTAAGTGGCTCGGTCGGAAAACCAACATTAGGCTCTCCTACATTGTGGTTTACTCCACCAAGTTTGAAGCCTATTTTGTTCTTTTTCATAGATTCCACTTGTCCACCAAGACCTTTTATACATGACGAAAACATTACCATTACCGCACATATGGTTAGCATGATTTTTTTCATAAGGCTTTTTTTTAAAGTAAAATTAGAATAATCGCAACCCAATAAGGAGTAAGGTTTTAAATTGTACAATTAATTGCCACCTGTGAAATGAAAAATGCACACTTTTTAAGAATCCGTAAAAATTAGAATACCTAAAAAAAAGGCTTATAAAAGACCAGACTGTGCCTTAATATGCCCCTTAGCTTTAGTATGTTTGACAAACACTAGAATAGCATTAAAATGATCCGAAAACTAACGATTTATATTTTCCTCTTGCTCATTTTTACCCAAAAAATCAACGCAAAAGTTTACCGTATAGGCAGTGAAAAAGAATTTAAGGCAATAGAATCTATTTTGGTTCCTGGCGATGAAGTAGAAATCAAAAATGGAAATTATGCCGATTGGGCTTTAGCGATCAACTCAAAAGGAACAGCGGCAAAACCAATCATCATCAGGGCCGAAAAACCGCGAATGGTTATTTTTTCGGGAAAAGTTACTACAGCTGTATTTAAAGTTTCGGGAGATTATATTTTTATCAAAGGCGTCAGCTTTAAAAATTGTGAATTAACTAAAGCAAGTGTGTTAATCGAGTTCAGCGCTACGAATAGTTGCCAGATATCCAACTGCAGCTTTTCTGGAAATAGGGTCACCTCACAGTTTACGCCATTAGTTGTTGTATCAGGAAATGGCAGTCATAATGTTATTGAAGGCTGTAGTTTCGCAGCAAATGTAGATAACCAGGATGTGCAGGTTAAAATCGCCAAAGAATCTTATCCGAAATTTACGCTGATCGAAAATAATGTTTTTAGTGATAAAGTGAAAGTGAGCTGGCAAAATGGTAATGGTGGTGAGTGTGTACAGGTAGGTCAAGATCCGGTATTACTGGGCAATCAGCGTCCGGAAAGTACCGTACGCAAAAACAGATTTATCCGTTGTAATGGCGAAAATGAAGTAATTAGCAATAAAAGTAGCGGTAATAAATACCTGAACAATTATTTCGAAGATAACGATGGGGAATTGGTGATGCGTGGCGGACATGATTGTATAATTGCCGGTAATATATTTAAAGGAGGTACAGGTGGTATCAGAATTAATGGAACGGAGCACATGGTGATCAATAATAAAATTGATGGCATCCAAACGGCTATTCGGTTAATGTACGGCATGGCAAAAGGAAAAGATGAAATCGGTTTTTATATTGCTGCAAGCGATTGTACAATAAAAAACAATACCATATCAAATGCTACAACAGGGATATTGCTTGGCGATAGCAAAGATGCCGACTGGACTGGAAAATTCGACACTAAAAGGTACCCCTCACCGGTGATGCAAAGTGTTG
Source organism: Pedobacter sp. 22163 (assembly GCF_052045595.1). Classification (NCBI taxonomy): domain Bacteria; kingdom Pseudomonadati; phylum Bacteroidota; class Sphingobacteriia; order Sphingobacteriales; family Sphingobacteriaceae; genus Pedobacter; species Pedobacter sp. 22163. The sequence goes on from NZ_JBQEPM010000010.1 coordinate 159,041, forward strand.
CTCCTCTTAACAATACGATTGTGAATAACCGTTTCGAGAATGTAAAGGCTCAGGTGGTTAAGAAGTAACCATTAGTACGTCACCCTGAATTTATTTCAGGGTCTTCATAACAGGAAAGATGCTGACCACGAAGTAGCTATTAGGCCTTTAAAATAACAAAAACTGCTGATAAAATAAATTCAGCATAACGAACCTCTTTTTAAAAACATCATGAAATAGATCAAACCTATCTCACGATGTTTTAGCTTTTTTTAATTACTGAACCTTATTTACCACAAGATCATCAAAATAAATGTAGCTTGTTTGGCTTGAGCCCCAAACGGCAACATCTTTTCCTCCTCTGAAATTGTGGAATGACAGCCGCTTAATCAAACGTTGTGCATCGTTGGTTGTCCAACGGATAGCTTGATCCAATACGGTAGTTCCGTTGATGATGACCTGTACCTGGCCATTTTTATTCGATCCGGTATTGCTTTTTACATATAGATGAACTGTATAAGTATCGCCTTTTACCAGGCTACCCGATGAAGGGTAAGACTTGCCAAAGGTATCGCCGCAAGGACCAGCCATATCTCTGTGGTAAACATAGGGTTGAAAAAACACGCGGCTACCGGTATTGTACCACATTAAACGCAAACTTCCTCCGTTACCATCGCTGGCAATGTCGCATCCGGTATTCCCTTCGCCAATTAAGAAGCCGAAGCCAACTTTACCGCCTCTACTCCAATCGAACTGGCTATGAAAACGTACTTTAAAGGTAGCTTCGTATGCTGATCCGTCTGATATATCAGCACCAGCAATTAAACCATTCGAAACAGAATTAGGTGCAAGGGTAGCCCTGGCCCAATTGCCTGAAATATAGGCCCTGCTTTCGTTCCAGCCTGTTAAGGTTGCCCCACCAAAATCGGCACTGGCTTCGCCGTAGGTGTAGGTGCCATCGGCATGGGTAAAACCAGTATTGATATTACTTGGAATGGCCTCTGTGGTTGCTTTGGTGTTTGATTGCGATACAACATCAATATTTTCTGGAACTGGTTCTGCTACTTTCTCTTTCTGGCAACCATAAAGGCTAAGGGAAAATACAAGCATTAGTGATGCAATAAAATGCATTGAATTCATTTTCTGACTCATGTTAATTTTAGTTAGATTTAAAATTTGGTTAGTATTATTTTTTAAGTAAGGTGTAATCCCCTATCCTTGACAGTTTATTACTGATTTGATTTGGCAGCTGTTTTTTTATTCTTTTTGGTTAGCTTGATCTGATACACTAACCTAATCAAAAATGTAATTCAAAATAGACGACAACTATCTTAAAAACAGCTAAATGCGATTTAATTGATGTTACAACGATTGAAATATTTAGGACAAATTATTGGGAAACCCTATTTTATAACAGGCCCCAAGATTCGTGAATCTTTAAGCTGCAGTTCACAATTACTTTTTTATAATCTCTGGCTTCAATATCGCCATTAATAAGTTTAACCAGCAACGTAACAGCCTGTTCGCCCAAGGCCTCAGGGTTTTCTTCGATTGATGCAATTGGTGGAGTACTGAGATAGGTAATAATAGGATCGTTACCGAAACCTATACATTCGAGCTTTTTAGCATAAGGATGTTCAACTGAACGCAAAAATTTAATTGTATCGAATAATAACTTCTCTTTAAAAGCCACTAAAGCTGTGGGTCCGTTTTCAGGATCGCTAAAAAGGTTTTTAATGGCTACGCGGGTATTTTCATCATCAAAATCGGTATAAGCTACATGATTAGCATTAAAAGGGATATCGTTATCCTTAAGTGCATTAATGTATCCGGAGAAGCGATCGTGACTGAAATTGACCATTTTTGGCCCACCGAGATAGGCTACTCTTTTATGTCCGCGGCTAATCAGATATTCGGTGGCCATATAGCAGCCCTGATGCGTATTCCCTAACACTTTATGACAGTTAAGGTTAAAGCTTGGATTACGGGTATAATAAACCACAGGAATCCCGATTTTCTCGAATTGATCGAGATGGGCGAAATCGGAAGTATGTTTGGAGATGGCTACAATTAACCCATCTACTCTCGAGCCTAAAAGTGTGGCGGCAGCGGTTACTTCCATTTCAAAATTATCGTGCGATTGGCTGATAATAATATTATAACCGTTCGCTGTAGCCAACTGTTCCATGCCATAAATGCTGCGTGTAAAAAAATGGTCGGAAAGATTTGGCAGTATAATACCGATAATCCTCGATTTACGGTCTCTAAGCCTTAGCGCAGAAATATCGGGTGTAAAATTTAACCTGGCGGCAAGCTCCTTCACCCTCAACTTTGTACTTTCTTTAATCCGTGGATAATCTTTTAACGATTTGGAAACGGTAGAAATAGATAGCTTTAACTCTTTTGCAATTAATTTTAATGTAACAGGTTTATTTTCCATAGGTAAAGGAGGTTAAGCGTTACAATGTGGTAAGCGGTGAGCGTTTGGGGTTTAGCGCCTCGTAATCTTTAAGGTTAGGAAATTAGAGTTTAGCGCAACGTCTTTAAATTAAGGGATAAATCGCAAAAAGATGTCACCCTGAGTGTAGTCGAAGGGCATTTATTTGCGATTTATCAACCTCAAGAAGTCTTCGACTACGCTCAGACTGACAACCGCGGCGCTTAACTTAATGACATTTGGGGTTAGCTTTTATAAACTAACCCCTAACCCACTAAACTGTATGACATTAAGCCAATTAACTATTGAATCTTATCCAGGGCCGGAACATTGTTTTCGTAACCTGTATATCCTTTATTTTGATTGATACGGCCCGCTGTATTAAAGCGCTGCGCTGCTGCCGGAACAGGCCAAAGCACATGGTATGGAGAAATCCTGAAGTTTACCCCCAATACTGTTGGTACTTTGTTGCGGTAAAAATCGTTCTTTTCGATAATCCTGTCGTAAAAGAAATTATTATCAGAAAAGGTTGCAAGACTATAGGTTTTTCCATTATAGGCAGGCTTACCGGTTGTTGCAAAGATATAGGCTATGCGGGTAAGCTCGGTTTTACGTGGTTCTTCGTAAAACAATTCTCTCGCTCTTTCGTCTAATATTGTTCCAATAGTAACTGCTGAGGCATCAGTCAGCAGTGCTGCATTGGCCCTTGAACGCACTTGGTTTAAATCGGCCATCGCCAGAGCTAAATTCCCTTTCCAATAGTAGGCTTCGGCCCGTAGTAGATAGGTTTCGGCCAAACGGAAGATATACCAGTCGGTATTGGTTCCTCTTGGCGGCGTCCAATATTTATCAACCGCAAGTGCATTGGTAGAATTGATAAAAGTTTTATAGTGTGGCCAACCGAAAAAATGACGGATGGTATCTAGCCCCTTGTTCAAAAACATGTTGTTTACATTCGCAGGGGTAACATCTACCAAAGGTTTGCCATATAACGCTCTTTCGGCAACATTACTTCCTGTTTTAATAGCAGGGTTGTTATATACCAGATCGGTCATATTCATCCACATGCCTTGTGCATGGCGGTAATCGGTATTGTCTGTCCAGATATTTTTAGTGCTGTATGCGGTACCGCGGTAGCGCCCGATTCCCCTGCCATACATTAAAGTTAAAGGTATTTCTACATTTACCCCATCAACAATGGCCTGGGTGGCACCAGATGGCGTTTTCAAGTTAGCAAAATGCCAGGCAGGTACGCAGTTACGCATTACCTGCGATCCCAAATCGGTAGCCCCGGCAAGTGTTTCTCTGTCAATGGTTAAAAAAAGTGTCTCCCTGTTAGCCGCAATGGCCTTATTATCCATACGGTGCAAATCCCAAACCACGTTTTTACTTGCATCACCGGCGGTACTCCCGAAACGGTTCCGCATTAAGCTATATGTTCCACTGTTGATTACGTTATTGGCCGATGTAATGGCGGCATCAAAATCGCCAAGTGCAAGATTAACTTTGGTTAGCAGATGGCTACAGGCGCCTTTGGTTACATCGCCACGGTCTACATTATCCTTTAACCACTTCTCGGCAAATAAAAGGTCTTCCTGCATTTTTTTCAATATCACCTCACGCCTGGTCGAAAAATAATCCAGTTTAGGAGATGTGATATCTTTTAAATTCAATGGTACATCGCCAAATTGGTGTACCAGGCGATAATAATAATAGGCCCGGTAAAAATAGGCGGCACTAAGAATGGCATTTCTTTCGGCTTCATCTTTAAAAGTTACATTATCGATATAGGTAATCACGGTATTGGCCATACGTACTCCTCTAAAACCTTCTGTCCAGTAAAACCCAATCCTGTTGAAATCAGGGTTGTCCAGATTGGCATCGGGTGTTACCCGCGTATCCATATCCTGGGCCTGCGTGGTTTTATCGGTGGTTCCGTCTACAGCTACTTCCGAAAATATAGATTCGGTAACAATGGGTGCCATATCGCCGGTAAATTCTCTTCTTACATTGGCTCCGATCGCTGCTATAGCCGCTTTCATAGCTGGTACACTGGTTAAAGCGGTTTGAGGCTCTAATTGCGATAATAATTCTGAATCGAGATTTGATTTTTTACATCCATTTGCTGATAATAGGACGGCCAGGGCCACAAACGGAATTATCTTTTTATATGTAATATTCATCTTTGTCATTTTTTAAAGGGTAACATTCAGTCCGAAAGTGTAAACTCTTGGTGTTGGAACCGGATTTCCATTATTATCTGCAGTTTGCGGGTCCCATTGGTTCCAGTTTGGCGCATATACACCAGCATTACTTACATTGGCGTATATTTTTGCACCCTGTACCCTCAATTTACCCAGAAAATCTTTCGGCAGGCTGTAGGCAAGTGCAATGGTATTTAACCGGATGAACGAGCTTTTACGATACGAATTGAAACTTACGCCACTTAAACCCGAATTTAGGCGGGCATAATCATTAATAGGATTACCTGGTGTCCAATAAGGTAAAACATATGAGCTCGACCTGCCAAAACCTACACTTCCGGGCTGGTTTTTGGTCTGGTTATCGGCCCTAAGCTGCCCCCAGCTTGAGATGAGCTGGAATGAAAAATCGAAATTTTTATAGATGTTAAAATCATTGCGGAACGACCAATTGAACCTTGGACTTCTGTAGCCTATAAATTGTTTATCCAGGTCATTATATACATAATTCCCGTCAACATCGAGAAGTTTAAAATCCCCGGGTTTAATTCCAGCTTTTTCATATTTTTTAGCCTCTGTCATTTCGTTTTCCTGCCATACCCCTAAAATTTTATACTCCCAGATCACATCAATGTCTTTACCGATAAACCATCCGTTACCCGGATCATCATTTGGTGTAGCCAGTCCTACAATTTTATTGCGGTTAAGTGAAAGGTTTGCAGATGTGCTCCATGTAATATTTCCGCCTGTTAAGTTTTTACTGGTGATGCTAAACTCAAATCCTCTGTTATTTACGCGGCCCAAATTGGCAATAACATTTACATAGCCCGAAACATTCGGTAAAGTTTGACCAATCAAGAGATCTGATGTTTTCTTATCATAAAGTTCAAGCGAGCCACTGATGCGGTTGTTCAAAAATCCAAAATCCAAACCAAGATTTAACGACTTTGTCTTCTCCCACTCCAGGTTTGGATTACCCAAACGCGAACTATTTACAACCGTATTCACCTCTCCTGGTGTACCACTGCCGTTAACCGATTGATACTTACCTCCAGTTAAAGTCTGGATAGCTACATAAGGATCAATCACGTTGTTAGCATCCCTGATTTCTCTGTTTCCATTAATCCCATAAGATAAACGCAGTTTTAAAAAGTCGATCCATTTAACGGGTTTCAAAAAGCTTTCTTCACTTACGGTCCAGGCCACCGCAGCGGCAGGGAAATTAGCACGTTTTTTAGAAGCCCCAAAAGCAGAGTATCCGTCTCTACGAACAGAGCCCGTTAAAGCATACCTGCCTTTGTAGGAATAATTTACCCTGGCTAGCAAAGCATCGCCGGTGTACACCTTATCATCGCTGCTTACCGTTGGTTTGTTACCACTTTGAATGTTGTGATAACCCAGTATATCTGTTGGCGCAAAACCTTCATTACTTGCAATGGTATACCAGGTAGAATATTTTTCGGCATTAACCAAAAGCGTTACATCAATGTTATGATCTGTTGCAATAGTCTTGTTCCACTTTAAGAGGTTATCCAACTGCCAGTTGTATCTGGTTTCCTGCGCTCTTGATGCTGAACCGCCTGGGATGGTAACATTTGGATTTTTAGAAGATTGATGGTTAAAGGTGCGGTACTGATCTAAACCCGGACTAAAATTAGCCTGATAAGTAATGCCAAAAGGCAATTGTACTTTGGCATAAAGACTACCAAACAAAGTACTCTGTTTTTGCAACCTCGAATTATAAGTTCGGTCAAGAAAAGGATTACGGGCATTGAGGCCGTTATCATCGGTAGGGATTCTTCTTAAAGAACCATCCGCATTATAAAAATCGCCGTAAGGAGATAAATCTGGCAGTTGCGAAAACTGCGCTTCGATAGCGCCCTCATCACGGTCGGCAAATTGCAGGTTCATGCCAAGGGTTAAAAACTTAGCTGCTTTACCTTCCAGGTTTAACCGGGTACGGAAAGTACTGAAGCCGCCTCCAGCAATAATGCTTTCGTTTTTAAGATAACCAAGCGACATGTAATAAGAAACTTCTTCTTTTTTCCCGCTGAGGCTTAAGGTATGGTCCTGGCGTTGCCCGGTAGCAAAAAGCATATCGTACCAGTCTGTTGTTTTTCCGGCAAGGTAATTGGCCTTCTCGTTGGCCAAAAGACCAAGACGGCTTAACCAAAGATCAGTTGGATTGGTGGTAGTTTGGCCATTTAACCATTGGGTAAGTGTTATACCCTCTGGTAGGTTATTGGGATCATTGTAGATATAAGGTGGATTTACCCCGCCACTGCGCTGTACATCAGCACGCCAGTTTAAAAAACCCGGTCCATCATACACAGGTTGATTCTGGGCCAGGGTAGCCATTCCGAAGTTTGTATTTACGGTAATGGTTGGTGCGCCGCTTTTTCCTTTTTTAGTGGTAATGGCTACTACACCGGTTGCTGCTTTTGCACCGTAAACCGCAAGCGAACTTGCATCCTTAAGTACATCAACCGATTCGATATCGTTGGGATTAATATCAGACAGCTGACCGATAAAAATAACGCCATCTAACACAATCAGGGGCGTTGTAGTACCTGTAAGTGTTGTCTTCCCACGTACAAGCAGATCTCCTCCGCCTTTAGCACTGTTATTAAAGCCAACACTTAAGCCTGGGATATTGCCACGAAGGATATCGGTAACACTATTTGGATTTTCGTTTTCCAGCTGCGTAGCTTTAATACTCGAAACAGCACCGGTAACATCTTTTTTCTGTGCAGTACCATATCCAATTACCACCACATCGTTAAGGCCTTGCGCACCATCGTCCATAGTAATATTGATAGTGCTTCTCCCGTTTATAGTAACTTCTTGTGTAGTAAAGCCTATAAACGTGAATACCAGGGTTTGATTGCCATCAGGAACTTTTATAGTATACTTACCCGAAGCATCTGTTAAGGTGCCAACCGATGTATTTTTTACCCTTACACTTACGCCAGGAAGCGTTATGCCTTTGTTATCTTTAATGGTACCCACAATGACGGTTTGAGCGAAAGCACTAAAACTCCCGAACAGCGTTAAAAGTAATACCGCTAAAATTTTTGCCTTACCCGCACAGATGCGCCTGAAGTATAGCAATATTGCTTTTTGGTTGTAAATTTTATTCATAATTATAGTTTAGTTAATGATTATCTGTTAAATGATCTGATCGGCATCTGCCAAATGCCTATTTGTAAAATTTAGATCGCAATAGGTAAATGGCAACTTGCTGCTGAAAATTAACTGGAATATTAGCCTGAAAAAAAAATGATAATGCCAGCGAATGGTGGCCTTGATTGACTCTTAAACATGGATAATTTGGTTAGACTTATTTTATCTAATATAAAAATCTGTAGAACCAGATGTAAAGGACTATCATTCAAATAAGCTAAAAATGTGCCTCAGATTGCATTTACAACGATGTAATTAATTTCATGATTTGGATATTTAACAATAGGTGCCTTCTAGCACTGTTATCCTTAGGGTTATTTATGTATAAAAACCGATATGAATGAAAAGAGGTTTTGTAGAAGTAATATATTGCGCAGAATCGTCATTCCCAACCCGATAGCTATCAGGTTGATTGGGAATCGTAATGCAATAAAGCTTTAAGATTCCCGCCTGCGCGGGAATGACGAAACGTTCATTAAACCCCTCTAAACAAAAAATGGTGCCTGAAAATATTTTCGGCACCATTTTCTTATTGAAATTTTTAGTTTAATAACCTGGATTTGGTGTCAGGTTAGGGTTATTTTTGATTTCTGGAGTAGGAATCGGGAACAATAAATGTTTGGTTTGCAAAGGTTGGTTTACACTTTGATTAATGTGACCAACAAAATTATCAAAACCATTGGTACTTTCATTGTACACTTTACGCAAGCGGACCATATCGAACCAGGTAACGCCTTCGTAACACAGCTCGTGCCAGCGCTCTCTCCAAACAGCCTCTTCAAACTGTGTTTGGCTCAAACCTGCAAGATCAGCCAATTGCGCTCTTTTTCGTACTGCATTTACCGCAGCATAGGCAGCAACATTCGGACTACCATCTGCCCTGTTCTGTGCTTCGGCATAAATTAATAAGGTTTCAGCATAACGGATCTGTGGAATGTTCAGATCACTCCTGCTGGTACCTTCTACACCTAGTGTTCCATTTGCAATCAGATCGAAGTGTTTAAAAACATAAGGCTTACCTCGGTTAATCAGCGGCATTTTAAATCCATCGGTATAATAATCGGTAAAGAAATAACCTTCTCTGTTTTTAGCCCTTAAATCTCCTGCCTCATACGAACCATAAAAACCTGCAGTTGGAATAGCTGTTCCAATCCCATCAATTTTAGAAACCAATGGCTGATGTAATGGTAGATATGAAGACTGTAAGGGGTTGCCAGATCCGGCAGCGTCATTGTACTGGATGCCGAATAAATGCTCTACTTTATTGTCATTCTTTGCATCGTGCAAAGCCCCATAACCGGGGAACAAGCTAAGTGATGCTGGATTCCCCGTTGAATAATCGATTACCTCTTTGGCCTTATCTGCAGCTAATTTATAATAAGCTGCTCCTTTGTTAAGTGGCTGTCCGGCCATGGTTAAATATACTTTTGCCAGTTCAGATTTAATTGCTGCTGTAGAAACACGTCCACTTGCATCCATAAAAGGCAAACCAGCCGCTTCTGCAGCAACCAGATCGTCGACAATGAGTTTGTAAACCTGTTCTTGTGGCGTACGGGAAGGAGAAAAATTGGGATCGTTAGGGCTGGTAATCGGTTTAGTAATTAAAGGCACATCGCCCCATAAACGCACCAGGTAAAAATAGGCCCATGCCCTGATGAAAGCAGCCTCTCCTAAAATCCTTTTTTTCTGGGCATTGTCCATCGGGTTAATGCCCGGAACTTTATCCAACACCAGGTTGGTTTGTGCAATTACTTTATAAAGTCCGTTCCAGTTTTGGTTAACATGCAGGTTTGTACCATCATAAATTAGTGAATACAAATTGTTCAGATCAGAGTTTTGTGCGGTTTCGGTAGATTGTATGCCGGTTGGCGCATCAAGCATCTGCCAGTTGTTCGAATAAATACCGGCACCGTTTCCAATAAACCGGATCTCTGCATAAACAGCAGCAATACCTGCTTCCGCATGTTCTGGTAAAGTATAAAAATTATCGGGCGAAAGATTAGTGGGATCTGTTTCATCTAAAAACTTCTTACACCCCGAGTTTCCCAGTATAGCGCCGCCTAGCAACAACAAAGCAGCGATATTTTTTATGTTTATTTTCATTTTGATATCCTTTCTTTAGTTAATGTTTATAATCCAATGTTTAAACCTACCATGAAAGTAGTTGGCTTTGGATAATCGAAAAATGTTTGACCTTGTGCAAATGCATTTCCATAAGTCGTTACCTCAGGATCGTTACCTGTATACTTGGTTGCCAGGAAGAAATTTTGAACAGATGCATAAACACGGAGTTTGCTTAAGCGTAATTTTTCGACAAGTGTCTTATCAAAGGTATAACCTAATAAAAGGTTTTTTCCACGAATGAAAGAACCGTCTTCTAACCAGTGGGTATCTACGTTGGTAACATATCCGGCAGATTGATCCCTGATTGCGGCAATCGGTGTATTTTGATTCTGAGGAGTCCAGGCATTTAATACACTGGCAAAACTATTGGCCTGTACCTGTCTGTCTTCACCCGAGTGATGCGTCATATTCAACACATCATTACCATATGAGTATTGAAGTTCTACAATGAGCTCTAAGTTTTTGTAACGGAATGAGTTACCAAACGATCCCCAGCCTTTTGGCGTTCCATTACCAATAATCTGACGGTCGGCATCCGTAATGGCATGATCGCCGTTTACGTCTAAATATTTAATATCGCCCGGAAGCAAAGTTTTACCACCCCGGTAACTTACATATTTAGCGGCTTCTGCCCTTTCTGCCTCGCTCCAGGTTCCTAAACGTACAAGCCCCCAGAATGAACCCACAGGCTCACCTACCCTGATAATACCAGTTTGATTGGTGAAATTTGGGTTACCCACACCAAAAATATCATCAGGAGTGGCCAAAGAAAGTACCTTGTTGCGGTTAAGTGAGATATTGAAACTGGTTTTCCAGGTAAAATTATCGGTTTGTACGTTTATCGTATTAATCCCTAAATCTAAACCTTTGTTCTGCATAGAACCGATATTTTTTCTGATCACTGCGTATCCTGTGGTACGTGGAACCGGGGCATCCAATAACATATCGGTTGTTTTTCTGTAATAAAGATCGGCTTCTAAATTAATGCGGTTGTTAAATAAGCCTAATTCTAAACCCGCATCAACCTGTGCTGTTTTTTCCCAAACCAGGTCCGGATTAGCTAACCTCCCTATACCAATACCGGTTACCCTGCTATCGTTAATAATAGCAGCATTATTAACCAATGTGGCAAGCGACTGATAGGCAGGAAGCTCTGAGTTACCGCTTAAACCATAACTGGCTCTTAGTTTTAAGTTAGAAATGGTTTTGTTTCCTTTGAGAAAATCTTCATCTGAGGCTTTCCAGGCCAATGCTGCCGAAGGGAAAAAGGCGAATTTATGGTTCTCCCCGAATTTGGATGACCCATCTACCCTCCCTGTAAAGGTAACCAGGTATTTATCTTTAAAAGCATAGTTTAACCTTCCAAAATAAGAGTTAAAAGCTGACCTGTTCCGGCTAGAGCCTACGGTAATCGATTTACTTCCAGAGCCCATGTTATTGTTTCCGTAAAAATCGGTCACAAAATTCTCGGCATGGCTGGTATTGCTAAAAAAGCTGGTGGCCTGCCAGGAGATACCTAATAACGCATTAATGGCATGCGATTCGGCAAAACGTTTGTTATAGGTTAAATAATTTTCCAAAGACCAGAAGGTTTCCCGATCATCGGTTACATTCGCCGTTCCATTCTGTCCATCAGAGATCCCGTATAATTGTTTGGCATTGTACTCGTTAATGTTACGGCTCACAATATTGGCCCCTAGCTGGGTACGGAACTCTAAATCTTTGCTAAAGCTAATGGTAGAATAAATACTCCCCAAAGCAGTTTGGGTGACCATTCCATATTTTTGATCGGTTAGGATGTGTACCGGATTGGAGCCTCCTTCTGCCCACGGAATCAGTTTATTATCGCCCCACTTGCCATCTGCCAGTTTAATCGGTAGAAAAGGAAATGCTTCTGTAATCATACGGACTGAATTTAAACCGCCTGTTCCCTGATCAACAATGTTTTCATTTTGGTTATTGTAGCTCAAATTACCGCCTACCTTTAACCAGGGTTTAATTTTACTATCGAAATTAAACCTGCCCGAATAACGTTTTAAATAAGAGTTTAATAAAAGTCCCTGGTCATCGCGATAGCCTGCAAAAACACCGTAAGTGCTATTTTCGTTTCCACCTGTAAAACCCAGCTGGTGATTTTGCGAAAGTTTATTCTGTGTAGATTCTTTTAACCAATCGGTATTATATAATGGATTTCCATTGCTATCGAAAAATTGAGGCAAAGCAATTCTGGCTGCTTTTGGCACAGGTGTGGATGCGTAACTTCCCGCTGCCCAACCTACCGGATCGTAAACTTTAATATTCTCGTAAGCCAGATCCTGTACCTTAACATACTCAAAGGCATCAAGCATCTCGACATGGTGTGCGGCCAATGTATTGATGCCGAAATCTGCATCGTAGGTAATGCGTTGGGCATTTGCTGTTCCTTTTTTGGTGGTGATTAAAATTACCCCGTTTGCACCTCTTGCACCGTATATAGCCGTAGAAGAAGCGTCTTTTAACACCTCTACTGAAGCGATGTCGCTTGGGTTAATGTAATCGATAGCGTTACTGTTCTGTGTTTGCGACCCCACTGGCAAAGCTACACCATCTACTACATAAAGTGGATTGTTGCTTGTATTGATTGAACTAAATCCACGGATTTTGATATTCGTCTGTCCGCCGGGTCTTCCCGAATTGGTGTTTACCTGTACGCCGGAAATACGGCCAGCCAGTGCCTGGTTTAGAGATGAAGACGGACGTTCCTGAAGTTCGCTTGCTTTAACCACACCAACAGAACCCGTAAGGTCTGTTTTTTTCACCGAACCATAACCAATTACCACTACTTCATCTAACTTATTGGCTTCGGCAGGTGCCATTTTAACGCTTATGTTGGCTTCATTGCCTACTGTTACATCTTTATTTTGATAGCCCACATAAGAAAAACGGATTACATCGTTTGGGTTGGCCTCAATGCTGAACTTACCAGCTTCATCAGTTACAGCGGTTTTGCCTGACGAAATGTTTTTAATGCCAACACCAGGAATAGGCATGTTTTTTTCGTCTAATACGGTTCCTGTAATTACTTTTCGGTTTTGGATATGCACTAAAGGCATATCTGGCCCGGAAAATCCCTCGGATTTCTCAGCCATCGAAAAAGCAGGACTATTGAGCAAAAAAAGCACAGAAAGCCCTGAAATCTTTAGTAGATTGATTTTCATTGGTTTAGGTTTAGTAAATGGTTAGTTAATAATATATAATTCAACTGCTAGCAGCTAAAACGTTTTATCAATTATTCTATAAATAACAACTGATGACAAATAGTCATTTTTAATCAGAAGGCTTTGAGTTAAAAGCAATTGTGTGATGGGAGATCGTATTTTTAAACGGGTTAAAAACTACACACAAATAAACTACACAGACATATACTGTACCACAGGGCGCAAATATTCCTAAGCTCATCATCATATTTGGTTACTGATAAATCGATTTATCAATTCAATATTAAATATTTTATCACAAAATCAAGAATATTATTTTGATCATTAGAAGTACGCCAACGTATAAATCAGATTACAGTATGATTACTTTTACAGGTACAAAAATTTTTGAATAAATATTTCAGGTAAATAAAAAATAGACAGGCTGAAATCCATTATGTCTCACCTACTTAAGTATCTTTTAAAGAATTTGATAAAAAAATTATTTTTTTTATCTAGAGAAAATACATCAGGTTTCTTATCGTAACATTGATCAGCATTGCTGTTACCAATATTGTATTTGGTCTAGTGCCTTATATAAACGAGAAAGCCCCATATTTCTATGAGGCCAATTATTTTGTTTTATTCGCATCCACCAATAAAACTAAACCAAACAAACTAATGAAATTAAAAGACAAATAAGTTTGAGAATTGTTTTTAATAAATAAGAAAAACTTTCAATATTTTTTATTTGGTTGTAGGGAGAAAAACAGATGCTGCATATTGATATCGGTATCAGACCATGATAAAAATCGATAGTACAAAAAAAGCACCGAAATTTCCGGTGCCTTTAAATGTTGCGCTGTAATTCTAATTAATTTAAATCAAAACGATCTAAATTCATTACTTTATTCCAGGTGGCCACAAAGTCTTTCACAAATTTACCTTGTGCATCCGAGCTTGCATACACCTCTGCTATTGCCCTAAGTTCTGCATTAGAACCAAATACCAGATCGGCACGGGTCGCAGTCCATTTTGGCTGACCAGTTGAACGGCTGCTTCCGATATAGAGTTCTTTATCTTCTCCGACGGCTTTCCATGCGGTTTCCATATCCAATAGGTTTACAAAAAAATCGTTAGTTAACTGGCCGGGTTTTACGGTTAAGACACCATTTTTCGAACCGTCGAAATTTGTATCCAACGCACGTAAACCACCTACCAACACCGTCAGTTCAGGTGCTGTTAACGTTAGCAACTGTGCTTTATCAATCAGGAATTCTTCAGTAGGAACCGGAGATTTTGAATTACGGTAGTTACGGAAACCATCAGCAGCCGGCTCTAAATAACCAAAAGATTCTACATCGGTTTGCTCTTGTGAAGCATCCATTCGCCCTGGTGCAAAAGGTACTGTAACTGAATGACCGGCAGCAGCAGCAGCTTTTTCTACCGCAGCGGCACCTGCCAATACAATTAAATCGGCCAGTGAAACTTTTTTGCCATCAATTTGTGCTGCATTAAATTCATTTTGAATATCCGCTAATACACCCAATACTTTTTGCAATTGTGGAGGATTATTAATGGCCCAATCTTTTTGAGGAGCCAAACGGATCCGTGCACCATTGGCACCACCACGTTTATCAGAACCACGGAAAGTAGAAGCCGAAGCCCAGGCAGTAGAAACCAGTTCGGCCACACTCAATCCTGAAGCCAGTACTTTTACTTTTAATGCGGCAATATCAGTTTCATTGATCAATGCATGGTTAACAGCCGGTATTGGATCTTGCCAAAGCAATTCTTCCTGCGGTACATCTGGGCCCAGGTAACGTGCCAAAGGCCCCATATCGCGATGGGTTAATTTAAACCATGCCCTGGCAAATGCATCAGCAAACTGATCTGGATTTTCTAAAAAACGTCTTGATATTTTTTCATAAGCCGGATCGAACCTTAAAGAAAGATCGGTGGTAAGCATCGTTGGCAGGTGTTTTTTCGATCCATCAAATGCATCAGGAATAATAGCCTCAGCATTTATAGCTTTCCATTGATGTGCACCGGCAGGGCTTTTCGATAATTCCCACTCAAATCCAAACAGGTTTTCGAAGAAATTATTGCTCCATTGCGTTGGTGTTGTGGTCCAGGTTACTTCTAATCCACTCGTAATCGTATCAGCACCTTTGCCAGAAGCGTAACTATTGTTCCATCCTAAACCCTGGCTTTCGATACCAGCGGCTTCAGGCTCTTTGCCCACGTGATCTGCTGAAGCAGCACCATGGGTTTTACCAAAAGTGTGTCCGCCAGCAATTAATGCGACCGTTTCTTCATCATCCATTGCCATGCGACCAAAAGTATCTCGGATATCTTTCGCAGCAAGAATTGGATCTGGGTTTCCATCCGGGCCTTCAGGGTTTACATATATTAATCCCATCTGCACTGCTGCAAGTGGTTTTTCTAGATTACGGGAGTGAATATCTCCATCGGCATCGTCATCAGTAACCACTACACCATGCGCTTTATGTGCGCCATCAGAACCGTGTGCATAACGGAGATCGCCACCCAGCCAGGTGGTTTCCGAACCCCAATATACCGATTCATCAGCCTCCCAAACGTCCTCACGCCCACCTGCAAAACCAAAGGTTTTAAAACCCATCGATTCTAAGGCGATATTTCCTGTTAAGATCATTAAATCTGCCCACGAAATTTTGCGCCCGTATTTTCGTTTAATCGGCCAAAGTAATCTGCGGGCTTTATCAAGGCTCACATTATCCGGCCAGCTATTCAGTGGTGCAAAACGTTGTAATCCGGCACCGGCACCACCACGGCCATCGCCCACTCTGTAGGTTCCGGCACTATGCCATGCCATGCGGATAAATAAACCTCCATAGTGACCGAAATCTGCCGGCCACCACTCTTGCGAATCGGTCATCAGTGCATGAAGGTCTGCCTTTAATGCGGCTAAATCTAAACTTTTAAAAGCTTCGGCATAACTAAATTCACCATCCATTGGGTTGGATAAGTTAGAATGCTGGCGCAAAATACTCAGTTTTAACTGCTTTGGCCACCAGTCGCCATTTCTGGTACCACCACCACCTACATTACTCTTCATGCTGCCATTATGAAACGGGCACTTGCTAATATCGTTCGATTCTTTTTCCATATATTAATTTGTTAGTGAAATCCGATCCGTTGTTAAAACTTAATCAGATTATTATAAATTTAGAGAATTGAAAGAACTAATCACAATCATTTAATTCTATAATGGAATAGTTAGAATCTATTACTATGCTATATCAGCAATTTAGGAGGATGCCAGGGCTTTGATTCATAAAATTTAACTTTATGTTAATCCTTCCTTAAAATAAAAAGGCCACATTAAGCATTAAATTTCGAAAGGTACGATGTAACTCGCTTCTCAGAATATTCCCAAAAATTTCTTCTTCTTTTTACCGTTCTGTTTCCTGGCTTTTTCTGTTGCTTTTACTTGCTGGGCCCATTGCATTTTTGCTTTCCGGATGCTGTCTTCCCTCGCTGTTTGCAGCACTTGTCTGTATTGCTGATTTGCAATTTCAAATGGTGACCGATATGGGGTTGCCGGAGAGGCTGTGATATTATTATTTTCTGTCTTAGCTAGGCTGTAAACTACAAAGGCAACAACTAAGGCACAGGCGGCAGCGTAACCTAAAAAAGCCTTTCTTGGCGCATGGATGTAATTTTCCTGGTGATACTCACCGGTAGAAGTATTGTATTTTATTCCGGCCTTCAGGGCCAGGGGTTTTAATGTGGCCAGCTCTTTTTCAAGTTTTTCGTTCTTTTGCTGTGTCTCACCATATAAGGCGGCATAACGCAGGGCTTCGTTAGGCATGGTGTTTTCTCTGTCTCTGCTGTCTTGTGGTGCCGACAATATCCCGGCAGTAACTGCCTTCTGCAGTTCCATTCCATTCGCATATCGGTCATCTGGATTTTTTTGCAGGCATCGCCCGATCAGCTCAATCAACCAGTGAGGTATCTGCATTTCCGCATGCAGAATATCATCCTGAAATTTATCTTCCAGATTGCTTTTACGCAGTAACATGGCATCTGGGATTTCCTTTTCGAGGTGTGATATCATGACCGTATTGCGGGCGGTATCGCCTCCTTCTTCGAGCGGAAAAGGAACCCGTCCGGCCAGGAGTTCATACAGGATGATACCGTAACTATAGATATCTGTTTGTAGCAGCATTTCCCCCTCATGCTGTTCCGGTGCCATAAATTCTACAGCCCCGGCATGGCGAATGCTTGTCCTGCGCTGCTCTTCACTCATAATGGCCAGGCCAAAATCCAATAGCACATAATTGGCGGTCTGCGTATTGTACTTCACATTATTGCTTTTAACATCGCCGTGTTTGACCCCAAACTGATGACAGTGTGCAAGTGCCGCAGCCAATTGTTCAGCGACTTTTAACAGTTCTTTTACGGTGAAAACTTTTTGATGCGGAGGCAATAGCAGTTCGCTAAGTTCAGGGCCTTCGATGTATTCCATTTCTATATAAGGAAAGGATCCGCTATCGGTGATCCCTGAACTGAGTATCTTCACCACATTCGGGCTGGGATGGATGTTCACCTGCTGCAGCTTATTCACTTCATTGAGAAAATTCCGGTAGTTTTTATCGCTTTCATCCTCCACGTAGATTGGCGTAGGAATGAGTTTGATGGCAGAATAAACCGGTCCCATGCGCATCCCTTTGTAAACAGATCCCTGTCCACCGGTTTTTAATGCACCGAGGTTTTGTAGCCCTTCTGTAATTGTAAAAATTTTACTCATGATGCTGCGGCTTAAAGCTAAACTCCAGTACGACCGATTCGCCTAAGATAATCTGATCTCCCTCGGCTAATTCTTGCCCGATCTGGGTAGCATGGAGCTTTACGGTCTTTTCGGTAAGCGCTGAACGCAGTTTAACCTTATTTCGGGGTGGTATTCCACCTTCATCTGCGAAGATTACAAATTTGGCTATGCTGGTATCCCATTCGATGTGCGCATGCTGTCTGCTGATGTACTTATTTCGTTCATCATCACTTTCAGATGGAAATGCAATGTGGTTGGTGCGGAAATAACCTTCATCAGACTGTGCCCTTTCATCTCTACCGATATTGTATTTTCCACCCGAGGATGTTATTTCGTAGATTGGCTGTAAAGTCTTGCCGCTAAGTGCTTTCAGGTAAGCTTTAGCCTGTTGCATAACAAAATGGGTTTTGGTTTTAACCAATAGTGCTACCGGCAGATTTTGCATTTGAACCGCGTCGTCCGGAATAGCTTCGTCGAAAGCAACTGTGAGTGACCATCCTGAGGGCAGGTCCAAAGAATAATCATCGCTAATGCGTTGTATTTCGTTTTTTAACTGATCGGGATCCTCGGTAAACACCGCAGCTTCATATACATGGCGCGCTGCAGGGCTGCAGTAGATAAAAATACCCAAACCTTTGATATTTGCGCCTTCTCCTCCCTCCGCTTTTTGCAACTCCTGTTTTATAAATTGTAGTAATGCGTGTCTGATTCCCTTCACATCATCGGGATGTTCCCCACTTGCACTTTTGAAGAGGTCGAATATCATTTTCATCTGTATGTTATGTTAGTGCTTGCTACTGTGTTATTAAAAATGTCGAGTTCAACACCTGCGTTTTTCCTCAATGTGGTGAAGATATACAACTATTGATTGATGGTTTTAGTTAAAATACTTCATTTCTTCAATTAAATTCCGGTATAGCTGCATCTTGATCATTTTTGACCGAAGGAACAATACTTTTAATGTAGCCGCCCTCTTTTAAGAACGGTATTACATGTTTGCCGGCCAGTCTTACAGCATCTGATGATCCTTTGGTAGCCTCAATGCGTATACAGACTACAATATGGCCATTGCCAGTTGCAGTCGGTGCAAAAAACACATACCAGCCATCATTAATTTGCTGTTTTTTCCAGATCCGCTCCGGCGTACCGGTTTTACCGGCTACGGCTAGTCCAAGCGTTTGCACTTTTGGACTGCTCTGTTTGATCATATACTCCTGCATCAACCTGGCGTATGCCGGATTGTTTACTAATTTCGTACCAGTTTTTATCGCCTGTGGCTGATCGCTTACTTTAAGTACAAACCTGTTTGCAATCATATTTCCATTATTTGCAATCCCGGCAGCCATTCTTGCCACTGCCGCTGGGGTTGCAATAAGTGCGCCCTGCCCCCAAGACATTCCGGAAATTCCCTTTGCCCTGGTCTTTCGGATATTGTTGGGATCATACTTTGGTTTGGTGTTAAATTCGGTCCTGCGCCAAAGCTGTTTCCATTTTTCTTCCTGTGCTGCATTTTCGCTGGGCTTATTGTAATAATACCCTCCGGCACCATGTAGGAACATGCCTGTTTTTAAGTACAGCTCGCCCATGTTTTCCTGCAGCTGCTCCTGGTTTGCAAGCTTGATGAAATAGACGTTGTTGGATTTCACCACCGCACGTTCCAGATCAATCCATCCCGTTTCATCAGGCTCGATACCTTTTGTCCGGATACGCTCCCAGGAGGCCACCTGGTATTTTTTTTCGGCAGCGGCCATGCCCAGTTTATTGAAGGATGCCATGGCGGTAATCAGCTTAGCGGTTGAGCCTGGCTGTGTGAAATTGGTAAAGCCAAGGTCAGCGGTCGTTGTCCACCCGGAAAGCTGGTTCTGTTCTGCATTGGTCATGGTTAACCGTTCCCAATCATGTATGGGTGGCAGTGGATATACGGCTGAAGTAAGGACATCACCAGAACTTGCTTCCATGATCACTACAGAAACCCGGTTATCCAATAATGAAGTGTCGCGGGCAATTGACTTTTGGATCTTGGTCTGCAGGCCGGCATCCATGGTTAATTGTACATCGCGATTTTTATTTTTAAAATCTTCAACTTCTTTGCTGCTGATTCCGGCAAGGAGTAATGGAGAAAGTGCGGCGTAATCTTTTTTCACGACCGTCATTTCCTTAACTCCCCGTACCAGGAAACGGTTTTCGCTATATCGCTTTGCAAGAACTGTAAAACTCTTTTGAGGCAGTTTAAAGCCGCGGAGTTCGGCCGCGTGTTCATAATCAGCAAAATAGCCGTTAACACTTCCGTTAAATATGCCTGAATTTGCATCACCTGTCCAAAAAAACAGTTGTTCTTCGAAAGGATAATACCGGTCTAAACGCTGATGTACCGCCGAATCGAGATTGTAATTCGGGATACCTGCACCGATGAGTTTGAAATGTTGCGCCCTCACACTGTCGACATTGCTGGTTGCCATTAAAATTCCCTTGCGGTCGTGTATGGTTCCGGCTTTTAAACGGTTCATCAATATCGCGATACGCGGATTGTAACTGAACATTCTCGCGCCGCTACGGTCGGCTACCAAGGCCGGTTGTACCACCCATTTCCGGTTGTTTAGCACATAACCCGCTACATTAGCGCCCAATAGCAGGATGCCCAAACAGGCAGCAATTAGGGCCGGTACCAGGTTTTTGTCCTGCGCTTTGGCGATATACTGCATCTGTACTTCGCTGCCCCGGACAGCAGATACCGACAATAAAAATCCGGCGGCTAAAAAATTGAGTACAAGAGATGATCCCCCATAACTTTGAAAGGGGAGGGATACCCCCGATAGCGGTAGCGCTCCTGTAGAACCACCTGCGATGAGCAGAAACTGTACAAAGGTAGATACGCCGACCCCTGCACTTAAGTAAAAGAGAAATGGTGATCCGGTTCTCCTCCCGATAATAATGGATCGGTGAAGGTACAACAGGAACAGCAGGAAGATGCACAATATGCCTGTTAATCCAAATTCTTCACCTATCGAAGGTAAGATCATATCGGTATGTGCTTCAGGAATGGTTTTGGCAAAGCCCTGCCCTACGCCCTGGCCAGTTGCACCGCCTGTAGACATGGCCCACAGGCCGTTGGCCACCTGGTCGCCGCCATAAACCTCATTATTCCAGGCATCCTGCCAGATGGCTTTGCGATCTCCCAGGCGCTGCACAGGCCCAGGGAAGACGCGGTCCAGATATGGAATCTGATCAATCGTTAAAAAAGCAGACATGATCACGAGTACCATGATGGCGGACTCACTGAGCTGCCTGCGACCAAAAAACATCAGCATACCGACCAAAAGCAAGGTAATTGCGGTGGATATCCATACATTTTCAAAAATCCATGAGGCTAATACGTACAATATGATAGCGCCTGCCATGAACATAAAATCGCCCCGGGAGAATGAAAATAGTATAATAAAGGTGAAACAAACCACCATCGCCGGACCAAGGTCTCCCAATATCAGAAATAACATGAGCGTTAACAGTATCGCCAATAGGGCAAAGGAGAAAAATGACCATCTTTTTTTCCAGCTCATATATTCACTGATCAGTTTCTCGTTTACGGCAAAAAATCCTGCAAGAAAAAAAATGATCAGATACTTCACCACTTCACTGGGCTGAAATCCGAACAGGTTTACCTTTACACCACTCCCTTCTGGCCCGGTTCCGAATAAGATAGTGAGTGCCAGTAATCCAATAGCGGCCAGGGCCCAGGGCCAGCCGTTTGCGGCTGATCGGATGTTCTTAAATAAAAGCAGGCGATAAACCCAGGTATCGGTATTGAAACGGCGCAGTTTAATGCACAGCATCAATAAGATACCTCCAAAACCCATTAGCAGGTATAAAAGGGAATCTTTAGCTAAAAAACGGTCGCGCAGCGGATCCTGCAAACTCAGCAGCATCAGGAATGATATGCCAGTAAGCATCATCACTACGGGCAATATCACCTGATCAGCAGTACTGAATTTCCATGACAGGATGAAGTGGACAAGTAAAAACCCACCAATCAGGCTTCCGCAGATGATCATAAACCACTTGTTGAATTCTTCAGGCGTTCTGATAATCAGTGATTTTTCCTTTTTGAGAATATTGAAATCCCTGGTAGAAAAAAGCTTTATCGTATGTGGCCGCTGTTCAAATGTAAAGGCAGTATTTTCATCAAGGTTTTGTACACCCTTTGAGGCGCCAAACTGAAAACCTGGTTTTAAAGGCAATACCTTGAATGCCTGGTTGCCAGGCAACTTGGCAAAAGTGAATTCTCCGGCAGTACCGGTACGGGCATAGGCAGTAAGCTGGATTAATTTCCTTTTACCGGCAGTATCCAAAGTATAAACCTTTATAATGCCATTTGCTTTTTCAGTTATATTTTTAATGGTTTCTGTCGGCTCGTCATTGTAAATACTGTCCTGCGGCAATATCATTTCTAAACGAACTAAAACACCTGGCGCAGCTTTTTTATTTTCTACGATTCTCCCACTAATATTGTGCTCGCCCATGCCGAGATTTAGCTGGGAAGAGTAAGGGCGGGGATTACTTTGCTCCTGATCGAATTTAAGCGAATCATCACCGGTATAACCAAGCAATGCCCGGGATGCCAGCACCCTTGTTTTAAATGATTTACCTCCTTTTTCATAGGCCTTATCTGCAGGTAAAAAATACCTGCGTTTATTCACTTCGCCAATGTTGTCGAGTTCTTGGCCATTAGGCGTTGCAGATGCAATGGTTTTTTCTATCAGATCAATATCTCGCCGATCTTCAAAATAGTAACCTTTTTTAAGTAGGTTGCGGATATGTTCGGCAGGTTTTTCGGCATTCAGGTTAACCATTGTACCGGCGTTTAAGCGTGGCGCAACTTCTGCAAACCTTGGCTGAATGATCGCGTATAATTGGTAGAAGAAGAGCGCGAGAACAGTTGCGGTTGCTAATATGAAGATCCGTTCCTGGGTCCGGCTAACTTTGACAGTTCCTTTATTCTGCTCCATTTTTTGAATCTGCGGTTTTAGGGGTGTTACCTTTTAGTGCACCAATCTTCATTAGTGCTGCATTTACCGGTTTCCGGTCAGGGAAGTGGATGCTATTCTGTAAGGGAAGCAAACAATTGGTAAAAGTGACATTTTTGAGTAACAATGCCTGGTTTGAAATGGCGATAGCGGTAGCGAAGCCTTTAAACTGCAGGCTGTCCAGTTTCAATAGCCTGGATTGAGACAGCATCGTTATGGCTGCACCTTTGTATCCGCTATCCGCTTGCAGCACAATGCCCTTTGCGATAACATACAAGGTGTCTTTCCGCAGGCGTAAAGTATCGCTGATGAGTACCGGACTTTTAAAAATCGAGTCAGATAGTACCAGCGTGTCTCCCAGGGCATGGTCAAATGCATCTTGTAGTAACTGCTCCTGGCTGTTTCTCACTTTTTGTTTTGGTGATGGATTTAGTGTTGAAACAGGGGCTGCTGCGTGCTGGCGCTGCAGATACAGAAATACGGTAGTGCCAAGGAGTATAAGGCATAAAATAACCAACGCAGTGAACCAATAATTTCTTTTGGGCGCTGCATGAGTTTCTGGTGGTGGATTTTCAAGCGGCCGTATGGCCTCATTTCTTTCTGCTCCTACTGCTACCTTGGCGTGTTGTGTAAAGTCTGGTCTGGTGGGTTTTACCTCTTGAGGCTTTTTGTTGTTCTGCAGCAGCACAACGGTGATGTTGTCACGCCCGCCGTTTTCATTGGCAAGCGAGATGAGATTGCCTGCTTTTTTAGCAAGTGTATCTCCTTGTAGAAGCAGGGTAGTAATATCCTGCCTGTTTACCATATCGGTCAGCCCATCACTGCATAATAAGAGCAGATCGCCCGGCAGGAAAGGAGATTGACCGGTTTCGATGTAACTCTCGTCGGTAGCAATCTGATCACTGAAACCGATCGCCTTATTAATTTCATTACGTTTTGGATGCTGCATAGCAGCGGCCTCATCCAACCTTCCAGAATCTTCCAGAAAGCCCACAAATGAATGGTCTTTAGAGATTTTGATCAGCGATCCGTCCCGGAGCAGATATAATCGGGTATCGCCAACGTGCGCATAATAAAATTGATTATTTTCAATATCCGCAATTACCATAGTGGCCACACAGGCCATTTCAGAAAGGCCTGCGTCTGTTTGCTTTTTGGCAATAATCACTTCATTTGTATTCCTGAAAGCCATGATCATCTGCGAGATTAGATCGGCCGGACGATCTGAGAATTGCATCGACATCTGTTCCGTAGCAATACTTGCAGCTACTTCGCCGCCATGATAGCCACCTACGCCATCTATTACAGCTGCCAAAATCAATTGATCGTTGGTGAGGGACTTAACAATAAAGCTGTCCTCGTTGTTGTCTCTGGATTTGCCGGTGTCTGTGAGGCCAAAAAAGTGTTTATCCATTTTTATTACGGGAATTTTTAATGTCTTTAAAATGAACGATCATCAGCGCAACGACCAGCGATAACAATAAAATTGATAGCAGTTGCGACATAAGTTAGGATTTAAATAGGTTTATACCGATTATGCCGTTGAGCAACATCCTGGAGTTCAGCGGCAAAGAAACCCATTGTGGCGAATTAATTTCGCTGCGTTGTACCAAAACCTCGTTCAAAGTAGTCAGTTCGCCGAAAGAAGCTAAATAGAAATTACCATCTGTTTTGTTATAGCGGATGTGTAGGTGCGGTGAATTGGCCCATTCTGAGGCGATCTTGAAAATATTGGAATCTTCGCGCTCTTCATCGTTACCCGAAACGATAGTATCTTCTGTTTTAATCAGGAACTCTATTTTTTTGCCCGAAAACTGCTTATCGGGTATGATGGCTTCCAGCCGGCCAAGAACGGCCTGGTCCTTGGATGGGGTCGTATTACCCTCAACATATTCCAATTGCGCATCGTATGGGATTTCCATATAGCCTTCGCTGTAGTAAGTGAAGCCCTTTAAAATATCATTGTTAATATCGAATGTCTGCGCAATACCGGTTTGTCGGGGAATGAATGTTACACGGAGATTTTCCGATTTTTGATTGTTGTCTGGCAACAATTTTCCGATAAAGCCCTTATCGCCCCTTGCGTAATCCGGATGTGATACCAACCGGAATACCCATTTTGAGCCTGATGGCTCTACATTTTTCCCGGCCTGCCGGTGTTCTCTTAAAATTGCATAGAACTTTTTGACAGTTTCCTGTACGATTAAGCCTAAAATCCCTTGTTTATTGTCTATAAATTCACGGTAATCTTCAGCGTTGAAGGTGATAATGAATTCATGATAAAAAACGATGCGATCGGCAAAAGATAATTCCCTGATGGACTCCTTAAATTTATCAACGATAAAGCTGTAGATGGTTTCCGGAGTGAGTTGCGGTGCTTTTTGGTCGCTGCTCTTGTTTTCATCGGTTAGAAACCAATCCTGAATACCTATACGCTGCCAGAAATTTGATTTTGTTTCCATAAGTAAGGGTGCCTATGTGGCGGTTAAGGGCAATTTTTTAAAAAATTAAAACTGTACAGGACTCGCTGCAGTATCGGGGTTAAGGTCTTCTGTGCTATCGGCAGCTTTATCTCTGGCTTTTTTGATCTCCGCATTAATTGCACTATCCACCGCCCGCTTTGTTGCCGCTGCTTCAGCCATCTTGCGCTGATTCGCCATTCTCCTTCTTTCCTGTGCTGTGGTATCAACTGCCGGTGGGATCGAATCGATGGTTTGAACGGCTTGCTGTGCCTGTGGCTCGCTGCGAAACTGTGAATAGCCCAAGAAAGCAATCAATCCGATAATTGAGATGATCATAAACGCAAATGCAAAATGAGGTAACAGTATACCGTTTCTTTCAGGGGCCAGCGCTGTATTTTCCAGAGCTAACACCTGTTTGCGAAGCATTTCGTTCTCCGCTTTGAGCGAATCCATAGCTTTATTGTCTATGGGTAAAACATTGCCCGATAAGCTTCCGCTAAGCACTGCTTCATGCAAGGCCATTCCATCGTTGTATCTGAGCAGAGGATCTTTCTGCAGGCATTTTTCGATCAGTTTTAGGAGCCAATCCGGAACCTGCATCTCCCGGGTTTTCTGTTCCTCGGTCCAGCTCGTGGGTAAGTTTGTCCTGCGCAGGGCAATCACGTCAGGCACTTCGCTTTCCATATGACTAATCATTACCGAATTTCGTCCGGTATCGCTATTTCCAGGCAAAGGAAAGGGAACCTCACCTCCGAGTAATTCATATAAGATGATACCATAACTGTAAACATCGGTTTGCAGAAGCATTTTGCCTTCATTTTGTTCGGGTGCCATAAACTCCACCGCACCTGCGTGCCGGATGCTACTTCTACGCTGCTCCTCACTCATAATGGCGAGTCCGAAATCCAGCAGTACATAGTTTGCTGTGTGCAAATTGTATTTAACGTTATTGCTCTTCACGTCGCCATGTTTTACCCCAAGTTTATGGCAGTGCTCAAGGGCAGCAGCAAGATGTTGTGCAACTTTTATAACTTCGCTTAGTGTAAATATCTTTTGGTGAGGGGGTTGGAGCAGCTCACAAAGGTCAGGTCCTTCTATATACTCCATTTCTATAAATGGGAAGGATCCGCTTTCGGTTATACCAAAACTGAGCATTTTTACAACATTGGGACTGGGGTTCTCATTTACCTTGAGCAACTTTGCCACCTCGTTTTCAAAATTGCGGTAATTTTTATCGTCGCGGTTCTCGGTGTATATTGGAGTAGGGATTAATTTTACTGCGGAGTAAATTGCACCGATGCGTTTCCCTTTATATACCGATCCCTGTCCGCCCGTTCGCAGCGCTCCTAAATTCTCTAACCCTTCTGTAATTGTAAATACTTTACTCATATTTCTCCTTATAACAATAATAGGAATTTTTTGTTGCCAAATAATAATTTAAATGTGATGGGGCATACACAGCCCTTCCTTTTTTTGCCGGGCCGGGAGAAAATTTCTACTGTTGCCGGCATTATCCGATTTATAACATGAGCTGGTTAAAAAAGATGATGATATCCCTAATAACGTGCCCCGGTTTCATATCTTATTTATGGAGCCATTATTATGCCAGAACGGAGTATGTAATGCAACAAGTGGTTAGTGCGATTAAAAAGCAGTTAGTCCGAACTTTTGTCGATTCAACGCTCAGGAAAGAAAACCCTGAAAATTCACAGCGACAACCGTCTTTTTGTCTCTGAATTTCTGGCGTTGGTCGATTAGCTTCCCAGGCTGGTATAATGCTGTGATTTGCGCTGAAACGTTTCCAGTGGTTGCACGTCTTAACATCAGAACAATCAATAAAAACATTATAAAAATTAAAACTCAAAGCATATGAAAACTTTATTCAAAACATTATTCGCATCATCTTTAGCATTGGCATTATGTACTTCAGCAGTATTATCAGCTAACGCAACTGAAACCATCAAACCCGTTTACGCTTCAAAAGCTTTGAGCTTCAAACGCATTCAAGTAAAAGGAAATGTAGAGTTGACGATCATCCAGGGAAAACGTACCGGTATCAGCTACGCAGATGAAAACACCGGCAAAGTTAAGGTTATGCAGAGCGGAGATGGTTTAGAGATTACCTCTTTGGATAACAGCACCGCAAAACTTACCATTTATGTAAATGAGATTTATCGCATCCATGCAATGGATAACGCTAAAGTAAAAACACAAGGTAAAATCAATGCGCAATATCTGCAGGTTTTCTTAAGCGGAAATGCATCACTAGACTTAAACTCACAGACTGAAGGCTTGTATACTGTGATCGAAGATCATGCTGATTTGACCTTAAGTGGTTCAACTGGCGACCATATGCTCGTAATGGGCAAAGGACAAAAGCTGACTATGGATAAATTCGTTGCAGCTAATACAAAAACCAGCTTAAACACGGAAAATGCACTAGCTTCCCTTAGCAAATAAAAAAAGAATTATATTTTGGTTCAGGCGGTCTGTTTACGGACCGCCTTTTTTGTTTAATCGATACAGTTCTGTTCTGGATCAATCTGAAAAAAAGAAAAATGCATGCGTTTCAACACCCGATCGATCTTATCCTTGATCTCGATATGGCAATTCCGCCTATAATTGCATATCCCCGAAATAGTTAAGGTTTCTCAGCTTTCAATGTTAATAGCGGTTTCCCTTTTACTACGATATAAGTTGCCAGTTCAGAGGCTTTTAATTTGCCAATATTCCTGGCGGAATGATTTTTTCCGGCGGGAATGAAAAGTACTCCACCTGCTTTTACTACAACAGGCTTCTCTCCCTCAATTACATATTCCAGCTCCCCTTCTAAAACATTAATAATTTCCTCGCCCGGATGTGAATGCAGGCCAAATGCCTTGCCTGGCTCAAAGTCAACACGTACCTGGATCGCTTCGTATCCCGGCACAGAAAGATCATGCCGTTGAAGATCTGTGCGCTTGATACCAGATTGTTGCGCTATTGCTTTATTTGACATTAAGCAGCTAAGCATGCCTAAAATGGCAATGATGTGTAAGAAGTAATGTTGATAGGTTTTCATTTTTTTTTGGTTTAAAGATTTATTTAGCAAGTGCTATACAATCGATTTCGATTAAAGCACCTAGAGGCAAAGCGTTAATTTGAACAGAAGTTCTGGCGGGCCTTCTTTCTGAAAGGTAACTGGTATAAATTTCATTTACCTCCTTTAACTGTGAAATATCTTTCAGATATATATTTACTTTGATCAAATCTTTCATGTCCGAATGATGCTGTTCCAATAAAATCCTGAGATTATCCATAATTTGCCTGGTTTGTGAATCCAGATCTGGCTGCAGCAATTTTGTTTTTGGATTTATGCCTAACTGGCCCGAAGCGTATAGAATCCCATTGGCAATGACAGCTTTTGAATAAGGCACATTTTCTTCGCTCAAGGCATACCTTACTACACCAGCATACGGTTTACAGGAGCAAACAGATATCACGAGAAATAGCCAAAATACAATTTTCATTTCCTTTAAGGTATTAAGACAGATGTAGAGAATAATTCTACATCTGTCTTATGATATTTACTGTTTAATAAAGCTTAAAAGTTCTGAGTTGAATTTTTCCATCTCCTCGATGAACAGTGCATGGCCGCTTTTTTCAAGAGGGACCAGTTTAGCATTTTTAAGTAGTTTATTCATTTGTTCTGCCAGGTCATAGGAACAGATTTTATCTGATCTACCATGTAAAATCAGTGTAGGTAATTGAATTTTTTTCAGGTCGGCACGCAGATCAGTATCTCTTAACGTCTTAAGCCCTTCTGCCATTGCGTAAGGCGAGGCCTGCGCCTGGATTGTTCCCAACCACGCACCATAACCTGGCGCAACACTTGTCTGGTTTGCGGGAAAAATCTGCCCAAAATTAGTAAGCAATTGTGGCCTGTCGGTGTTATTCAATTTGATTAAACCGTCTACGTCTTCTTTTGTCCAAAGCCCGAAGTTAAAATCCGTTCTTTTTGTCCATATTGGAGCAGCTGCTCCAAATAAGGCCATTTTTGATACATGCGCGCCGTTGTACTTAGCTACATAATGAATCACTGTTGCCCCACCCATCGAAAATCCACCAATTGTGGCATTTTTGATATTTAATTTATCAAGAATAACTTTGATATCATCGGCAAAAACATCGTAATTGTATTTGCCTCCCGGTTTGTCTGAAAGGCCAAATCCCCGTAGCGTAATGCCGATTACCCTAAAGCCTTTTTCTACAAAATAAGCATACTGATACTCGTACATGGCATCGCTTAACGGCCATCCGTGGATCAAGATTAAAGGCTGCCCTTCACCCAGGTCGGTTACGTGAAGTTTTACATTTTTCTCAACTTCTATGTATTCCTCACGCCCATACGCAGCTGCAGGCCTGTTTGTTTGTCCGTAGGCAATAACGCTAGTCAATAATGTGATCAGCAATCCGATTGTTGAAGTTAAATTTTTCATTTTTATAAATAATATTTAAGAATCGTTAATAATGGCAATATGGTTTGCCCTTATCAGTCTGCAAATTTATCCGGCACTTCTTGTAAATCCTGTTAATGAAATCATAACGAAATGTTAATGGAACCAGACCGCTTTAATTTTTTATTATTTTAGCGCAAAATGACCGAGCTCAAAAAGTATCAAACGACTGCCTTCACGGGGTTTATCATCCTTGTTGGGGTGCTGCTGTACCTGATTTATAATACGTTTGAACTGAAGAACAAGCAATATCAGGTCGATTTGAAACAAAAGCTGAAACAGTTTTACTTAAAAAACGTCAGCAAGGAGAGTATTTATGCCGGAGGGTTTTCGCTCCTGGACAGCTATCTCGTTAAAAATATCGAATCCTTAGAAAGTGAATATCTTAAATCCGGTTCCATAAAAAACCAGTACACTGATTCACTTCTTGCAATGATGTTTGAGGAGTTACAAACCAGAAATCCAACTGACTCTCTCATACAAGAGATAAAAAAACAATATAAACTGGATGATCAACTTGAATACCTCATTGTCATCAACAGCATCAGCCTGCGGTTCAGCGATAACAAGCCAATCCCTTTATATCACTATCAGAAAAAATATTCGTATCTAAAAGCAAATCTACAGTCTCCACAGGGCTACATCGTTAGCGGAAAACTTAAGTCTCCCAAACCACAAAACATAGTCACTTCAATGTCCATGGGGCCATCCAGTCCTTATTCCTATGATATTACTGTCACTTTCTTTGCCGATCGCATTGACAGACAAGCTGAAATCTTTAAAAGTGCTATTCCGGTTTTATTGCTTACGCTGTTCGCATTACTGTTAATCTTTTTTGTTTATTATTTTACATTTAAAAGCTGGTCTAAACAAAAAAAGATATCAGACATGAAATCTGATTTCATCAACGGCATTACCCACGAATTCAACACTCCTATTTCGACAATTATGGTTGCGAATCGGGCTATACAGAATGAAAAAGTATTTAAAAGCAAAGAAAGTATTACTGAATTTACTGAAATCATTGCAAGACAGACCAAGCAGTTACAGACCTTGTTTGATCAGGTGATGGACATTACCCGAGTAAATACCGAAATAGAAAAAAAAGAGGTTATTTTCTGCCAACTTTTAGCTGAGGTAATACAGGACTACCGTGTTAAAACGAATGATAAAAATCTCTATTTTTACACTCAGGGTATAAACAACGAAACGCAGGTATGCCTAAATAGATTCTGGGTTACGACAATGTTATCTAATATCTTCGACAACGCTATAAAGTACAGTGATAAAACGCCTAAGGAAATACATATCACCGTTGATGGGACACCGAATGGTTTGAGGATCAGTATAAGAGATAATGGAATAGGAATGGAAGAATACACAGTTAAACATCTCTTCGACAAGTTTTACAGGGGCAAAAATCCTGGTCGGGAACATGTTAGCGGCTTAGGCCTTGGCATGTATTATGTGCAGCAATGCATCCAGATCCATAATTGGAAGTTGGAAGTGCAAAGTAGCATCGGACGGGGAAGCGAAATTTTAATTGTGATCTAATGTCGGCCGTAAAGAGAAAACTACTTTATGTGGAGGATGAAACAGATCTGGGTAATGTAACCCGACAGTACCTTGAACTGATGGATTTTTCGGTGGATTGGTGCTGTTCCGGAGCAGAAGCTATTAGCCTATACCAAAAAAATCACGCTGATTACAATCTGGTTATCATAGATATTAAACTTCCCGATATTGATGGGTTCGGGGTTGCTGGAAAAATCAGGGAACGCAACCCCGATGTATACTTTCTTTTTCTTACCGCACGCAAAGAGAAACCCGACAGGATGAAAGGACTTACACTTGGTGCAGTAGATTATATCTGTAAACCTTTTGACGTTGATGAACTGGTATTAAGAATCCGTAACATTATCTGGCATCAAATCCCTAAGGCACAGCGTGAAAAGCAATTAGTATCTAATATACTGAACATAGGTGACCTATGCCTCAATAAAGACTTGCTGGAATTGAGCATACCTGGGCAAACCCCAATGTCGTTAACACAGCGTGAAGCGGAGTTGCTGGAATATCTAAACAAAAACCGGAACGTAATCACCAAGCGGGAAGAGATTCTGGTTCAGATCTGGGGAGAAAGCGACTATTTTTTAGGAAGAAGCCTTGATGTTTTTATCGTCAGACTACGGAAATTGCTTGCTGTTTCTTCAAATGTAAAAATCAACAATGTTTATGGCGTTGGATTTATATTTTCAGTGGCTGGAATGGAGCAATCCTGACTTAGTTTTCGCACCGCCGCCTTTTCAATTACCTGCCAACCTTAATTACTGAAATTGTTTGTTTTAACGAGATGATTTTTGATAATTAGAATTACATTAAACCGATTACCGGTAACGGCTTCCGGGATTACATGCTCAGGACAAACTTTGTCACAAACTATCGAATGGGATCAGATAGGATATGCCGTTTCGCTTTTAGGTTCTGAGAGGACAAAATAACTTTGAACAGTTGTGATATTGGGCAGTGTAGCGAGTTTATTCCGCAGAAATTCGTGGTAATCATCCATATCCCTGGTAGCGATACGGAGGATAAAATCGTGAGCACCGGTCATCTGCAAACATTCCATTACCTCAGCAAACTTAGAAACTTCTGTTTCGAATTCGATCAGGGTTTTAGCCGTATGTTCTTTCAGCAGTACATGTGAAAAAGCGATCAGGTTTCTGTTGATCTTTTTCCGGTCGAGAATAGCCACAATCCTTTTAATATAGCCTTGTTCCTTTAATCGCCTTATCCGTTCATGGATAGTGGCTATAGATTTATGCAGCTTCAAGGATACTTCTTTATTGGTTAAAGAGGCATCATGCTGCAACAATTTTAGTATTTCTACATCAACCTGATCTAAATCTCCGTGGGTCATAAACGTTAATAAATTGAAAAAAAATATAATGGACATTCAAAAAAAGCGTCAAAACCAAAATAAAGACTAATTTTTTATCAAAAAAGCAGAAATTTTCTGTAAAAAACAACATGTGTTGACATAAAAAATTATAATACTGAATTTTACCGAAATAAAAATCAATCAAAATAGCTATTGCTATCCGATGTAATCAACAGTTATGACCACAATAACAGCAAATAAAATGACTTCTGCCATGGAGGGAAAATTCGAACATTTATCGCTTCTGGTTGGTAACACACCAATGCTTGAGCTCACCTACACCTACCAGGGGAGTGTAGGTAAAATTTATGTTAAATGCGAGCATTACAACCTAACTGGCAGCATTAAAGACCGGATGGCACTTTACACGCTAAAAAAAGCGTATGCCGAAGGTAAAATCAAAGCTGGTGATCGGATTGTTGAAGCCACCAGTGGCAATACCGGGATTGCATTTGCAGCCATCGGTAAAGCTTTGGGCCATCCGGTAACCATCATTATGCCAAATTGGTTGAGCAAAGAGCGCATGGATATTATTAAAAGTTTAGGTGCAGAGATTATTCTGGTGAGCAAAGAAGAAGGCGGTTTTATCGGCAGCATTAAACTTGCAGAACAGATGGCAGCAAGCGATCCAAATATTTTCCTGCCTAAGCAGTTCGAGAATATCGCCAATCCGGAAGCACATGAACATACCACTGGGAAAGAAATCTGGGAGCAGTTGCGCTTGAAAAACCTTTCGCCCGATGCTTTTGTTGCCGGAGTAGGAACCGGGGGAACTATTATGGGGGTAGGAAATTTCTTAAGAAAGCAAAATCCGGCCACTAAGATACATCCGCTGGAGCCTGCAGAATCGCCGACCTTAACTACTGGTTATAAAGTAGGTAGTCATAGAATCCAGGGCATCTCTGATGAATTTATCCCCGAAATTGTTAAGCTTAACGAACTTGATGAAGTGCTACAGGTAAACGATGGCGATGCCATACTGATGGCACAAAAACTGGCCGAGAAACTTGGTTTAGCCGTAGGCATATCATCAGGCGCAAACGTAATCGGCGCCATAAAGCAACAACAAAAAATGGGCACAGAAAGCTGTGTGGTGACCATCTTTTCGGATAGCAACAAGAAATATTTAAGTACCGATTTAATGAAGGTAGAACCTGTTAAAACCGGATACATTAGCCCTGAAGTAGACTTTATCGACTATCAGGCCTTTAGCAGATTACATTAATCAAAATAATCAACAAATAAACCACAACATGAAAAAAACCACCATTTTATGCTTTGCCATATGCCTGATCAGCCTTAGCGCATACAGCCAGATTTTAAAACCTGTAACCTGGAGTTACGCAGCAAAAAAAACCGGGCCTAATACGGCCACTGTTTTCATTAAAGCCACTATAGATCAGGGCTGGCACCTTTATTCGCAATTTGTTAAAGATGGCGGTCCGGTTAAAACAACCTTTAGTTTTCCAGCATCGGGTGCTTATACCCTAGTTGGAAAAACCATCGAACCAAAAGCCATAACCAAATTCGAATCTACTTTTAAAATGGATGTAAGCTATTTTGAAAAATCAGTAGTGTTTCAACAAAAAGTGAAGCTAAAAGGCAAAACCGCAACCATTAAAGGCAATGTAGAGTTTATGGTATGCGACGATAAACAATGTTTACCGCCAGAACAGGTAGATTTTAGCATTCCTGTAAAATAATAGCGTAACAAAGCATATGATATCCTTAAAGAAAATCTGTCTCGGTTTGCTGTTCTGTTGTGCAATATCCTTAAATGGATATGCTCAGGACAGTACAAATACGGAAGAGCTGACTTTTACAGAGATTAAGCCAGAAGCGGTTGACAGCACAATTAAAGCAACTGATACTGTTGCTAAAATAGCTGCTCCTGCTGTTACTCAAAAAACTATTGCCCAACCGAAAGAAGAACAAAAAACCTTGTGGGGAATTTTTATTGCAGGTTTTGTTGGCGGTTTAGCAGCTTTGCTGATGCCCTGTATCTTCCCCATGCTGCCCCTTACAGTAAGTTTCTTCACCAAGGGATCAGAAAAAGGAAGGGCTTTTCGGCGTGCGGCACTGTATGGTTTTTTCATTATCCTCATTTATGTGGTGCTTGGGCTTTTGGTAACGGTAATTTTTGGTGCCGATGCGCTGAACAGCCTGTCCACCAATGGTATTTTTAACTTTTTCTTCTTCTTATTGCTGGTTGTTTTTGCAGCTTCGTTTTTAGGGGCATTCGAAATTACCCTGCCCTCTTCCTGGGTAAATAAAATGGATGCCAATTCTGATAAAGGCGGCATTGCAGGATTATTTTTCATGGCCGGAACTTTAGCCCTGGTATCTTTCTCCTGCACAGGCCCTATCATCGGCACACTACTGGTACAGGCAGCAACAACAGGCGCTTTATTAGGTCCTGCAATAGGCATGTTCGGTTTTTCCCTTGCCCTGGCCATTCCTTTTGCACTGTTTGCACTCTTTCCATCGGCAATGAACAAACTGCCGAAATCTGGTGGTTGGTTAAACAGCGTAAAAGTAGTATTGGGTTTTCTTGAACTTGCATTCGCATTAAAGTTTTTAAGCAATGTAGATCTGGCCTACCATTGGGAGTGGTTTGATAGGGAAATATTCTTAAGCCTGTGGATCGTTATTTTCGGGATGATGGGCATGTATCTTTTGGGCAAACTGAAATTTTCGCATGATAGTCCGCTGGCATTTATCTCTGTACCAAGGCTTTTTCTGGCAACAATAGTTCTTTCCTTTACCATTTACTTAATCCCTGGTATGTGGGGCGCACCGTTACACAGTGTATCGGCTTTTCTTCCACCACAGGAAACACAAGATTTTGACCTGTACACCACTGGGTTACTGGCAGGAAAACAAACGTCAACAAATGATGGCCCGCATAAATATGCGGATAAGTTCCACGCGCCGTTAAAGCTGAATGCTTATTTCGATTATAACGAAGGTTTAACTGCAGCAAAAAAACTAAACAAACCTGTGCTGATTGATTTTACCGGCCATGCCTGCGTAAACTGTAGAAAAATGGAAGCTAATGTTTGGCCAGACAAGGATGTGTACAAAATGATCAACGATGATTATGTACTGATCCAGTTGTATGTAGATGATAAATCGGAACTGGCACCAGCAGATGTAGTAATTACACCGGAGGGAAGAAAACTCAATACCATTGGTAAAAAATGGAGTGATCTGCAGGCCAGGAAATTCCAGTCTAACTCACAGCCTTTTTATGTATTGCTCGATCCCAAAACAGAAGCACTACTGGCACAACCACAGGGTGCAGATTATGAAATTACAAATTATAAAAAATTCTTAGAAAGCGGATTAAACGCTTTTCATAAGAAATAAAAAATACTGGTCATTGTAGAAGTATGGCTAGTAGTTAGTGATAGTTAAGACGACGATATGGGCATTGCCGGATGGCATGCCCATTTTACCACCAGATGCGTGTGATAAGACACACCTAAATCCCACCTTAATACCTAAACCATGAAACTTAAAATTTTTGTTGCCGCTGTATTATCAATAGCAAATACGGTTGTCAACGCACAGTCCCTTTACCAGTGGAAAACGGCCAGCAGTGGCGGTTATACCTATAAGTATGTAACAAATGATCCGACCCGTTCCCGATTTTATACGCTCAGTAATGGGTTGACTGTAATACTGTCCCAAAACAACAAAGAACCAAATATTGTGTATAAAATGGCCGTTAGAACAGGCAGCAATACCGATCCAAGAACCAATACCGGTCTGGCACATTATCTTGAGCACCTTTTATTTAAAGGCACAGATAAATTCGGCACACTGGACTACGCCAAAGAAAAGCCGTTGCTTGATAAAATTGAGAATCTGTATGAGCGTTACAATAAGACCAAAGACGGGCCGACACGAAAAAAGATCTATCAGGAAATCGACAGCGTATCTGGCGTAGCCTCCAATTACGCTATTGCCAATGAATACGATAAAATGATGAAAGCGGTGGGTAGCCAAAGCACAAATGCCCACACAACCAGCGAAGAAACTGTTTACGAAGAAAACCTGCCATCCAACGCGGTAGAAAAATTCCTTGCTGTACAGTCAGAACGTTTCCGCATGCCAGTGTTCCGTATATTCCACACAGAGCTTGAAGCAGTTTATGAAGAAAAAAACAGAGGGCTTGATGATGACGGCACCAAAATGTACGAAGGCATGTTGAATGCGCTCTTCCCAACCCATAACTATGGTCAGCAAACTACCATCGGAACAGTTGCACACCTAAAAAACCCTTCCCTGGTAGAAATCAGAAAATATTACAACAGATATTATGTACCCAATAATATGGCGCTGATTATGTCTGGCGATATTAATTATGATGCGCTAATTAAGGTCATAGACAGGAATTTCGCTTACATGGTTTCCAAACCATTTGCGCCATATGAGCCTGCTCAGGAAAAAGCATTGACAAAGATTCAAAAAATAGACATAAACGGCCCAAGTGCAGAAAGTTTATATATTGCTTACCGGGGTTTTCCGCAGAACAGTCATCAGAGTTTATTATTGGATCTGATTGGCAGCATCTTATCGAACGGGAAAGCAGGGATGCTTGATATAAATCTGAACAAACAACAAAAGGTTTTAAAGGCCAATGCCGGATACAACCAAATGAAAGACTATGGTATGTTCATATTGTCGGCATCGCCAAAAGCAGGACAAAGCCTTGAGGATGCTCAAAAGCTTTTGACCGGGCAGATCGAGCTGCTAAAAAAAGGTAGTTTCGATGAAGGGCTTATTAAAGCAACCGTTGCAAACATCAGGCTGGGCGAGTTACAGGCTTACGACAGCAACGATGTACGTGCAGATGCAACCATGACAGCATTTATCTTAAACCGTGGTAAGGAATGGGACAAGATGCTTTCGTCGACTGATGCCATGGCCAGGATAACCAAGAAGGAGATTGTTGATTTTGCAAACCGGTTTTTCATCAACAACTATGTAATCGTGCTTAAACATAAGGCCGAGGACAAAAGCATTGAAAAAATGGAGAAACCGGTGATTACAGCGGTAAAAACCAATGCAAACGAAGTTTCCAATTTCGCAAAGGACATCATATCCTCAGCAGTTAAACCCATTGCCCCGAAGTTTCTAGATTACAAAAAGGATTTGGCGCAGGGCAAAGTGGGTATCGCCGACCTGATGTACGTACAGAATACCGATAACAGCATTTTCCGCATGGGTTACCGCTTTGAAATAGGCTCATACCATTCCAAACTTTTGCCTTATGCCGCCCAGTACCTATCCTTTTTGAGCAGTGACGAATATACTGCTGAAGATATCAGCAAAGCATTTTACAATATCGCCTGCAGCTACAGCGTAAATGTTGGTACAGAGGAAACCATGGTTTACATCAGCGGTCTACAGGAGAATTTCAACAGGGCAGTAAGCTTGTTAGAACATCTGCTCTCCACGTGTAAGCCGAATGAAGGCGCCCTTGAAGATTTTAAGGCCCGCCTGCTGAAAACAAGGGACAATGCAAAACTAAACAAGAACTCCATACTTTCAGGACTGATGAGCTATGCGCAGTATGGCAAGGAAAATCCATTTAACTATGGGCTGAGTAATGATGAAATCAAAAATTTGAAGTCGGCCGAACTAATTGATATCCTGCATAAGCTGGGAGACTTTAAACACACCATCATCTACTATGGACCCAAACCAATGGCTGACCTTACAGCGCAGATAACAAAGCTGCATAGGTTACCCGGGTCTTTCAGCGACATCCCTTCCATCAAAAAATTCAACTATGAACCTACCAATGCCAACAAAGTGTACTTCGCCGATTATGATATGGTTCAGGCAGAAATCCGATGGATCCGTAATGCTGGATTGTACAACCCGGCCCAAAAAGCGAAAATCAGTTTATTTAATGATTATTTCGGCGGAGGTATGGGCTCTATCGTATTTCAGACAATCAGGGAATCAAAGGCTTTAGCCTACTCTACGTTTGCCATGTACTCCTCGCCTAAAAGTAGAGATAAACAAAATTCGGTAGTAGCCTATGTAGGTACACAAGCCGATAAAATGAATGAGGCAATTGCTGCGATGAACGAATTACTAAGCAGCCTGCCTGAATCGCAAAAAGCATTCAGCCTATCAAAAAACAATGCATTGAGCGAACTGGAGGCTGAAAGAATTAGTAAAGAAGGGATAATTTACACCTATCTCGCGGATAAAAAACTAGGCTATGACTATGATTCAAGAATAGATGTCTATTCTGCACTGAAGCCGCTGGGTTTCGATGACCTCAAGCATTTCCATGAGCAGAACATTTCTGGCAAAAACTATAATTACTGCGTTGTGGGTTCAGAGAAAACCATCAAAACGACCGATCTTGAAAAACTCGGCACATTGGTTAAGCTGGATTTATCTACCATTTTTGGTTACTAAAATTAAACAATAAACTGAAGTCCCAAGGTCGTTTGATCGTTGGGACTTCTTCATTTAGTTATACGGCCTGCGGGCCATATAAAAAGCCAAAGGATGTGTCCCCACGGTAAACTTTTACGGGAGTAGTATTTATCCGGTACGATATATGAGAAATATATAATTCTTACCCTTAAATGTATAAGCGGGCAGCGATTTGATGATGGAACTTTGTGTAATCAAAAATTAAAACAATGAACACAACAGATCAACAATCGAAAATCGTCCTGGTAACCGGCGGTAGCAGGGGAATAGGAAAAAGCATTGCATTGAATGCAGCAAAACGCGGCATTGGCGTACTCCTCACTTACAATAGTCAGCCCGAACACGGACAAGCGGTGGCTGATGAGATCAACCAAAATGGTGGTAAAGCGGTTGCATTGCAGCTCAACTCAGCCGATACGGGATCATTCAGCGATTTCGGCAAACAGGTAATGCAAGTGCTTAGAACAGAATGGGGCCGGGAAGACTTCGACTATCTCGTTAACAATGCGGGAATAGCTCAACGAACACTTATTAAAGATACAACCGAAGAACTGTTCGATCAACTGGTAAACGTCAACTTTAAAGGTGTATTTTTTCTGACACAAAAGCTGCTTCCTTTCATCGCTGACGGCGGCCAGATCATTAACATTTCTTCCGGGCTGGCAAGGTTCGCGTTTCCTGGTGTGGCGGTGTACGGTGCACTGAAAGCCGCTACTGAAGGTTTAACCCGATACTTCGCTAAGGAATATGCTGACCGGAATATCCGGGTGAACAGTGTTGCGCCCGGTGCGATCGACACCGAGTTTGGCGGTGGAAAAGGCGATGAGGACCATAGGCATCAGATTGCAGCCGGCATAGCCCTGGGGCGCCTTGGTGTAGCTGATGATGTAGGTCTTTTTGTTGCATCGCTATTATCGGATGACAGCAGGTACGTAAATGCCCAGCGTATAGAAGTGGGCGGTGGTATAATGATATGACCAATTATTAATAGCAAACTTATGCCTCTCCTTATTCAAACGGGAAAATGAAATATGAAACAGCAAAATGCCAGGTATGTTTACTAAATTTGAATCAGGGTTAGACAACGGTTGTATGGATTATATAGATATCAAATCAATTGCTGAACTGCATGTTTTTTTTCATTACGATAAACCGCTGCACCCGCTTATTTCTGTTATAGACCTGGCCAGGGTTGACCGCTCGAACAGAAAACCGGGAGCTTCTTACCGGCTTGACCTGTATTCCATAGCCTGTAAAAAGATCGAAGGTATATTTAGATACGGTCGGACCAGTTACGATTTTTCAGCGGGTTCGTTAATGTTTACCGCCCCTGATCAAGTACTAACCCCAGGAGCCGAAAATAAGGTGGAGGGCTGGGCAATTTATATACACCCTGATTTTTTAAATGCGACCACCAGAGGCCGTAAATTGTCCGAGTATTCTTTCTTCGGTTATGACACCAATGAATGCCTTCATATTTCAGATGCTGAAAAGGATGTTTTGGAAGATTGTTTGCGCAACATTGGTAAAGAAATTGGAAACAACCTTGATAAACATTCGCATAATTTGATCCTGACCAACCTTGAACTGCTTTTATCTTACTGTTCAAGGTTTTACGACAGGCAGTTTTTTACCAGGGTAAAAGCAGGAAATGATATAGTTGAAAAATTTGAAAGACTTTTGAATGATTATTTTGCTCAAGGCTCCCTGATTGACACCGGCATTCCGGATGTAAAATTTTTCGCTTCGCACTTAAATTTATCTGCCAATTACCTATCCGACCTATTAAGTAAATACACCGGCAAGTCAACACAGGAACAGATCCATTTGAAATTAATTGATAAAGCAAAGCATTTACTATGGAGTACAGAAAGCGCGATCAGCGAGATTGCTTATGGACTCGGCTTTGAGCACCCCTCTCATTTCACCAAAATTTTTAAAAACAAGGTCGGGCAGTCTCCGAAA
Organism: Pedobacter sp. 22163; assembly: GCF_052045595.1. Taxonomy (NCBI): domain Bacteria; kingdom Pseudomonadati; phylum Bacteroidota; class Sphingobacteriia; order Sphingobacteriales; family Sphingobacteriaceae; genus Pedobacter; species Pedobacter sp. 22163. Next base: position 200,307 of record NZ_JBQEPM010000010.1, read on the forward strand.
GAATTCAGGAATCTGAATGGAGGAGAACAACGGCTATAAATAAAAAGCTATGAAAACGTTAAATATCCATCATCAGGCAAAAGCAATCTGGCCGCTTTTGCTGTTCGTATCATTTATATTTTCCATTCCCGTAGAAGCGCAGGATACCACGCACATCCGGAATGTGGTGCTGGTTCACGGTGCTTTTGTAGACGGGTCTGGCTGGCAGCCGGTTTACGAAATACTTACAAAAAAAGGATATAAAGTGAGTATAACACAACATACGCTTACCGCTTTTGAGGATGATGTAGTAGCGGTAAAGCGAATAATTGATCAGCAGGACGGACCCTGTATCCTGGTTGGCCATAGCTATGGAGGAGCCATTATCACGGTAGCCGGCAATGATTCAAAAGTGACCGGCTTGGTATATATCGCTGCGCATGCCCCTGATGATGGCGAGTCGGAGGCAAATAACGGCAAGATGACTCCTTCGGCTTATAAGTCGCTGATCAAAGGAAAGGATGGCTGGGATTATATTGATCCGAAATTCTTCGCTGCCGATTTTTCAGCAGATCTACCAGCATTAAAGGCTGATTTTATGGCCAACTCGCAAACGCCAACAGCAGATTCCGTATTTCATGCCATTATCCATAACCCTGCCTGAAAAACAAAGCCAAGTTGGTATATGGTAGCTAAGTCAGACCGGATCATCAATCCGGATCTGGAAAGGATGTATGCAAAGCGTGCAAAAAGCCAGGTAATAGAAATAGAAGGTGCCAGCCATTCGGTTTACATCTCGCACGCTAAAGAAGTAGCCCAACTCATTATTGCTGCAGCCAAAGGTAGAATACAAAACAAATAACTGTTTGAATATACAATTATCTTTATTTACTGACGCAAACAGCTTGGCTACTCAGGATTTCCACTAATTTATCAGGATTTTCACTCATGATATTGTTTGCACAATGCACAGTCTCTATGTTCCAATCGCCTGAATTTTCAAATTACGGAATAAAAAAAAAGCTCTTAAATTAAATTTAAGAGCTTAATAATAAGGGTGGAGAATATCGGATTCGAACCGATCACCTCTTCACTGCCAGCGAAGCGCTCTAGCCAAATGAGCTAATCCCCCAATTTTTAATATTCAATAACCAAAAAATTAAATAATCATTCAGTAATTGAAACAAGCTTCCTGCCTGAGCAGCAAAAATAGCAAATACTTTCTCGAATGCAAATCATAATTCATTTTTTAATTAATCTTTAGGTTTAAAAGCAAATATGGCCATTAAACAGATTACCGTAAAAGCCGATTGCATAGGATAATTGATGAACAGAAAAAGTACAAATGTGGCAATAAGTAACAGCACAAAAAACATAATGGCCTTAAAAACGGTATCCATAAAACACATGGCTACAATGGCCAAAAGATAAAAAGGAATGATTACGGCAGCTATAAACATCACCGAAAATAAATTCCTAATATTAACCGAACATTAAATATCCTTTAGGTTTAATTCCTTAAAGTTTTGAATTACTATATTCCTTAACCTCTTTTTTGTTTAGCAGCTGCTGATAAGCATCTACAAACTGTGCAACGTTATAACCATCCATCAAAGCATGGTTTACATGTATAGAAACCGACATTATTTTTCTTCCGTTTTCATCTTTTACCTTGCCAAAAGATATTTTAGGGCAGCTGTCCTGATAAGCAAAATTGCGGGCATGTGATAAGGATGTGAAGTTTAACCAGGGCATTGCCGAATAGTGGATCACATTTTCGCCTGATGAGGAAGGGATTAAACCCGTACCTGCCTGTACCTTTTCGATCTCCTTATTGGCTGCTGTTCTAAAATCTTCAAAATCCCTGTAGAAATCCATATAGCCAAATCCGAATGTGCCATTTGGTCTGTTAATGGTAGCTGCAGCATTCACGCTATCGTATTTCCAAACTTCGCCATCAATAATGCGGTAACTAAAAGGCTCTACCTGATTTGCAGCAACCAGCGATTTGTGCAGATAAAGCAGGAAAAAAGAAACGTTATGTTCTTTTGCTTCTTCGTAGGTAGCAGTACAGTCTACCTCTACGGTTACGCCAAAGAAAGGTTCTTCAAAGGCGCTAAAAAATTTAAAATGATCTTTTCTGATCCAGGTGTTTATATCTATTTTTTCTTTCATTCAATTAATTTTGGTAAAACCTCAGATAGACTTTCCATCTGATAAAAATTTGCATGTTCAATGGTATGGTCGATACTTTCATGTACCCATGTGGTATGGAAGGGGATGTGAACGGCATGTCCGCCAATATTCAGTACCGGTAAAATATCCGATTTTAAGGAGTTGCCCAGCATTAAAAACTCCTCAGGTTTACAATCCAGGTGTTTGATCAGTTTTTGATAATCTTTTTCCTGTTTATCGCTCATAATTTCAATATGGTGAAAATAGTGATCAAGTCCTGATTTGGTGAGCTTGCGCTGTTGATCGAGTAGATCGCCTTTCGTCGCAACCACTAATCTGTATTTTCCGTGAAGGGCTTTAAGTACCTCTTCTACCCCATCAAGCAATTCGACTGGTTTATTGAGCATTTCCTGTCCAAGTGTTATCGCTTTACTAATCACAACAGGGGCTATTTTACCTTCAGTTATTCTTAAAACTGTTTCGATCATGCTCAGAACAAAACCTTTGATCCCGTAGCCGTAAAGTGGCAAATTGGCAATCTCAGTTTTGTAAAGTTCAGCCAGAATGCTATGATGAGGCATAAAATCTTCTAAAAGACCTGCAAACTGTTCTTCCGTTTCGCGGAAATAAGGTTCGTTTACCCAAAGGGTATCATCAGCATCAAAAGCAATTACGGTAATTTGATTTTTCATTGTTATGCTTACTTTTAATGCGACAAAAGTAACGCAACCAAGACTTCTAAAAAAGGACATTTGTCCTGACTGAAAAATATGCTACGGACCAATCTTACTTTCTTATCCTTTATCGAACGTTTTTGTACCGAAAGTGAAGGGGGAACCATAACACTTAAAAACTTTAAAGCGGGGTATAGATTTATTGAACAGGGAGAAAAAATCAGCAATATCTACATTATTAAAGACGGAATAAGCAAGTGTTTCATCTCTGAGGAAAACGGTAAGGATTTTATTATCGAATTTTTAGGTAAGGGCGAAGTGGTTGGCGAATTAGAAGCTTTAAAAAAGATTGATTGTTTGTGCAACGTAGCCGCAATAAGTGATGTTACAGCTTATGTTATTCCCGACCATCTATTCCTTTCCTTGATTACTAAAAGTAGTGAATTTACTACAATCTTACTCCAGGAACTGTCTACCAGAATTATACAAACCAGTACACGGGCATCCTTTCAACAGCTATATACCTTAGAATATGCACTTTTGAAATTGCTCAAACTACAGGCTGATGAGCATATTTCCATCTCCAAAGAAGACATGGCTGCCTATCTGGGCATCTCCGTAAGAAGCTTTAACAGAAGCTTAAAGCAGGTGATCGATAAAGGTGGTTTTGATACGCCCGAATTTAAAAACATCCTACAGCTAACCAACATGAAAACGCTGCTGGAAAGATTAAAATAATCAACGTATTTGTGGTATAATTATTGCTTTGAAGATATTTTTACAATTAGCTGTAACGTTTCGATAATTCGACCCGTTTATGTAGAAAAAAATTAAGCGCTCTTTTTGCGCATCTGATGACACACAAATAACCATATATATACAAATGAAAAACTACAACCACCAATTCACTTTGAGATTTCCAAGTTAATCAATATTGAGGAGTGGCATCCATTTAGAATGGATCACTCTGCAATGTAATGATATCCTTAATTATCATTTAATAAAGCCTGTGGCAATTGCCATTTGCGATAATTGATTTCAGCTAATCTTAACAAAACATGAGTGCTTATATAAACATTTACACCAATTCATTAACAGACGATCTTATCCCAACAATTTTAAAACGTTTAAATGAACATGAAAATGTTCTGGATATTAATTCCTCTTTTTCATTTAGAAATCCGAATGGAAACTTGCCAATCGTTTTTAAATGGGACAAACCCAGTTTGGAAATATTTAACGAAAATAACCTAAAACTAAATTTTGGCGTATCCCTTAAATCATTCGACCTTAAGGAGTACAAAAAAAAGCTCTTTAAAGACAAAATTATCAAACAGAGTTTTGTACAAAAGATACTGGGATTATTTAAAAAGAAAAAAAGAAAGGTTGCAAAACCTATAAAACTGAGCGCAGCGGTTGAAGCTCAGCTTCAAAATTATAACAAAGTATTTTCCTTAAAATATCATTCGGGCGATGTTTTCGAAAATCACTTTGCAACCTTAATAGGTGCAATTATTACCGAACTAACCAATGGCGTTTGTCATTTTACCCAGGAAAATATCTGGTATGATGCTAAAAATGTATTAAGAGAATCATTGGTTAACTTATACACACTTGAAGAACTGCCTAACCACATTAACAAGAATGCGGTAGCAGTTGCCAGTTAAAAACATTTTTAAAGCCAATGTTAATCTGCGTTAAACAATAACGGTGATTGATATTGGCTTTTATTTTTCTTCATATTTAAATTTAATCGTGACTATAAAAATCAGATTAAATGGGATATATTCGAACAGATTAACTGCTCGATAAATGAATACATTTGAAGAAACAGGTGGTGTTAGAATAGGCGGCTTTAAGGCAACCTGGCCTTTTGCCACTTTAAAAGTAAGCGAATTTAAACTCGAACTTAATGCATCCATCAGGGGTAATTTTGTTTTTAAACGCTCAGATATTATCGCCATTACGCCCAACACTTCTCTGTTAGGTAGTTCAATTAGGATTACCCATCGTGTTGAAAAATATAATAAAGACATTTTCTTTACCTTTCTGGGAAATGCAGAGGAGCGGATGACAGAGATCATAAAAACCGGTTTTCTTAATGATACCGAACCTACTCCAAATTACATTGACCAAGAGATCAGCCAGCTTCAGGCTCAAACTGGTTTCCCGATTAAAATTCCAGTTGCCGTAGGTGTAGTGGCAATCTGGAACTTACTTTTCCTATCCGATTTTTTCAACATATTTTACACCAGAAAAGAGACAGAAATATTTGGTATTGGGGTTGGCTTAGCGCTTGCTTTCGTATTTTTAATTTGCATATCATTGCTCACTTCACGCTTGGCCAGGCAACTGATGCTAAAGAATGGTAGCAGTAACGATGGCCTTAAGCCTTTTTTATTTTTCACAGCCTTTATTACATTTATACTATTTATTGCTGGTTTTCTTCCACAATATCTCTCAAACCACTAAACATTTAACAGAAAAAGTTGTTAGTTAAGCTAACGAAAAGGAAGACCAAGAAATGAGAGAATCTTTTTTAGTTTTACAGCACAATAAATGCTCAATTTACCAATATAACATATCCCTAAATTCTATTTAAAGCAAAAGCATGAATGTAGAAGAAGTTTTTAAGAACAACGAAAAATGGATCGCCGAAAAACTGGCCATTAATCCTGATTATTTCACTGAATTATCGAAAGGTCAAAGCCCTGAGTTTTTGTACATCGGCTGTTCAGATAGTCGCGTTACAGCAGAAGATTTAATGGGTATACAACCAGGGCAGGCTTTTGTGCACCGAAATGTGGCCAATCTGGTAAACAACGTAGATTTAAACGTAATGACCGTTTTAAATTACGCCGTACGCCATTTAAAAGTAAACCATATTGTGGTTTGTGGCCATTACAATTGCGGTGGCGTTAAAGCAGCCATGCAACCTGCAGATTTGGGCATATTAAACCCTTGGTTAAGAAACATCCGCGATGTATACCGCATCCATAAAGATGAGCTGAATGCCATTGGAGATGAAAGCCTTCGTTATAATAGATTGGTGGAGCTTAATGTGCAGGAACAATGCGTAAACTTGTTAAAAACCGCAGCAGTGCAAGAAGCGATTACTAATCGCGGATTAACCGTTCAGGGATGGGTATTTGATATCCACACCGGCCGGTTAATTGACCTGAAAATCGATTTCGAAAAGATTTTGAAAGATATTAAAGAGATTTATAACCTTTATTAATAGCTGGGCGTTTGGCGTTGAGCGTTTGGAGTCCAAAGTGAATAAAAAAACCAGTAGGTTTTAAAAAGTTTGGCGTTACGCGTTTGGAGTCTAAGGCGCATAAAAACTAGCAGGTTATTTAAAATAAAGAAGTCAAGTTTTCAAAACTTGACTTCTTTGGTATAACCCTCACAGGTTTTATCGTCTTAAATCATTGACTTAGGACTATGGACTCCAGACTAAGGACTACCCTATCGTCCCATCCAACCGCCGTCAACGGTCAAAATTGTTCCATGAACATAATCGCTGGCAGATGATGCCAAAAATAATGTTGGTCCTTTAAAATCTTCTGGTGTTCCCCATCTTCCGGCAGGAATACGCGATAAAATAGACGTGCTTCTATCCTGATCTTCGCGTAAAGCTGTAGTATTATCTGTTGCAATATAACCTGGTGCGATCGCATTTACATTCACGCCTTTTGATGCCCATTCGTTTGCAAACGCTTTGGTTAAAGATGCTATTGCCCCTTTACTCGCTGCATAACCGGGAACAGTAATTCCACCTTGAAATGATAATAGGGATGCAGTGAAAATTACTTTTCCGCTTCCTCTTGCTATCATTTCCCTTCCGATTTCGCGGGTTAAGATAAATGGCGCTGTTTGATTCACCGCAATTACTTCATCCCAATATTCATCCGAATGCTCAGCAATCGGCTGACGTAAAATCGTTCCGGCATTATTTACCAAAATATCGATAACGGGATGATCGGCCTTAACCTGAGCTGCAAATGCCAGGGTATTTTCGCGTTTACCAAAATCGCACTGATAAGCATAAAACTTTCTACCCAGTGCTAAAATTTCTTTTTCTATAGCGCTACCCTGCAGTTCAAGACTTGCAGAAACACCGATAACATCGGCACCAGCTTCGGCTAAAGCTAAAGCCATGGCTTTTCCTATTCCTCTTTTACAGCCGGTAACTAATGCAGTTTTACCTGCTAAATTGAATATGTTTGACATGTTTTTATTCTATGATGCATTTAAAAGATCTCGCCATTTCGTTACCGATCAGAAATCGGTACCCGATCCGATAGTTCTAGGACCGAGATAACGATAAGAATTTATTTCAGTTCAGTAATGGCGCAATGATCCATATCGCCATAATCTAAGTTTTCGCCAGCCATACCCCAAATAAAGGTATAGTTGCTTGTACCTGCGCCTGAGTGGATAGACCAGTTTGGCGAAATAACCGCCTGATCGTTCTGCATCCAGATGTGTCGGGTTTCCTGTGGTTGCCCCATAAAATGACAAACACTCTGCCCTTTTGGAACTTCGAAATAGAAATAAGCTTCCATCCTCCTATCGTGCGTATGCGCAGGCATGGTATTCCAAACACTGCCCGATTTTAACTCGGTCATACCCATTTGTAATTGGCAGGTTGGCAAAACACTGTTCACCAACAACTTATTTATTATTCTATGGTTCGCTGTTTCAGGCGTGCCCAATTCTACAATCTCTGCTTCGGCCTTGCTTACCTTTTTATTAGGGTAAGTATGGTGTGCAGGGGCAGAATTGATGTATAATTTAGCTGCTTCACCTGGTGTGGCAGATTCAAAAAATACTTCTTTTGTACCCTTACCAATGTATAAAGCTTCTTTATAATCCAATTCGTATTTTTCGCCGTCAGCAGTAACTATTGCTTTTCCACCAACATTGATAATACCCAGTTCCCTACGCTCTAAAAAGTAGGTTGCTTTTAAATCATCAGGGTTTGGAAGTGCTATTTTCTGATCAACAGGCATTGCACCCCCAACAATATATCTGTCAAAATGAGATAAGGTTAGGTTTACCTGGTTGGCCTCAAATACGTTTTCGATCAGGAAATTATCCCGCAAAGCTGCGGTATCCATTTGTTTAACTTCTTTAGGGCTTTGCGCGTAACGGCTTTCGAATTTGTTCATTGGTTAAAAATTGAGTTTTGCGATGGGTCCTGAACCGATATCAGATCCTATCCGCAAATATATTTATACGATACTTATTATTTGTATTAATACTCAACTTTATAATCCTTTTTTATGGTTTCTCCGCTCCAGGCTTTTAAACTGGTCCAAGGTGCAGGTGCATCTGTCCAAAATTTATTATCGGCAGGTAAACCCAGGGTTAAAAAGCCTAAGGTGGCCATGTATAAACTTCCGGTAGAAGTATAGGTATCAGCCACTTCTGGTTGATGACCATTAAAACCCAGTACCAACCATCCTTTATCATCAAAATTCTGGTTTCCATCATACAGTTTATGCATAACTGCGGTTAAGCCGCCACGAACTTGTGATGGTTTTACATATTCTGGCAGTTTCTCCATTAACGCTGCTTGCGCCAGGGCCTGAAAGGCCGCCGTACGGTAAGTGATTGAACGGCCATAGGCAGGATAAGTGCCTTCCGGTGAAATGATCCTTTCCAGATATTCAGAATAACGTACCATCCTTTTCAAGGCTATATCATAATCGGCCTGAGATGCTCTTTTTTTATCGGCCAATACCTTTAAAAGATCAACCAGCATAGGGTGGATCACATATGAATTGTAATAATCCATGCTAAATTTTTCGCCATCACTGTACCAGCTATCGCCCACATACCATTCTTTCATTTTATTGATCGAGAACTGAACACGGGCAGGATCGTACTGTTCACCAATGCTCAGTAAAAACCCTTCAGTTAAGCCCGAAAACAATAACCAGTTGTTGTAGGCACCACTTCTGGTGCGCAACGACTTAAATTCTTCTATAAATCTTTTTTTGGTGATTTCATCAAGCGGCTCCCAGAGCGCTTTTGGCGCACGCAAAAAAGCATGTGCAACATAAGCTGCATCAACAATAGGTTGGCTTTCAGACCTGTAACTAATATAATCAGGACTTTCGGGGTTTACTGAATTGGCCAAACCTTTTAAAAGCTCGGTACGCATGGTTTTTCTAAGTTTACCTTCCGCAGAGTTGTCATCAGGCAAAGCCAACCATGGTGCAACTCCTGCAATGGTACGGCCCAAGGCTTCGAGGTAAGTAACTTTGGCTACGTTTAAGCCGTAGCCAGGGGCTTTTTCTAATGGCATGTTCTTTTTTAAAGTTTCATTGGCCAGGTTATGGATCACCGGGTAGGCAATGCGGTTTAAGGTTTTAACCCAAAAAGCACGGTCTTCGGCACCAGTTGCAGGTTTCTTTTGTGCGTTTGCCAACTGAGAAAAAATCAGCAGGGCAGAAAAAATCAGTTTATATTTCATTTTCATTATATATGTGAGTGTTAAAACTCAATGTTAGATAAATTATTTGGAGAGCGGGTTTCTGTGCTACGATTCAGGTTTCTTTCCGCTTTCCGTTTTATCCTGATGAAGGATCAGGATGCTCACTCCATCCGATAGCTATCGGATCAGGTCTAGGTGGTACGGCAGGCATTACTATTATTGGCAGTCCTTGCACAAGCCCCAGTTCATAAACCCGTAGTAGCGAGCATCCCGATTATTTTCTATCGGGATAAAGCGAATAACGGGGCTGCTGCCTCCGAAGCACTAAGAACTTTCATTTCCAAATAAAAAACTAAGATTTAATGTAAGTTTTGGCTAATCTAAACAGCATCTAAATCTCATGTTTAATATTTTCTATAAATACCATTTTTTATACCTGGCCAATGCTTCCAAATAATAATAATCGGCATAAATTAAAGGTACATCTATTTCGCTGTTTAATGGGTAAGCGCCTGTGCTGTGCATTAGCAAAAAGCCACCGTTTTCGCCTAATTTAGCATGATAAGCACTGCTCGAAAGCGAATAGATCATGGTTTCGGCCGCAGATTTGAATGCTGTTTTTTCGCTCCCCGAAGTGTACTGACCAAGCTCTAACAATGCCGAAGCCATCAGTGCGCCTGCAGAAGCATCGCGTTTGGCAAAGGGAATCCCCTGTGCATCAAAATCCCAGAAAGGAATTTTATCGGCGGGTAAATTTGGATGGTTCAATATAAAGTGCGCAATACCTTTTGCCTGTTTTAAATAGATGGGATTTTTGGTAAAACGGTACATCATGGTGTAACCATACAAAGCCCAGCCCTGCCCACGCGACCATGCAGAACAGTTTGCGGCACCCTGCCAGGTAACTTTTTTAATGACCTTACCAGTTTGAGGGTTGTAATCAACCACATGATAAGAGCTGAAATCAGGGCGGAAATGATTTTTTAAACTAGTATTCGCATGGATAACCGAAATTTCTTTATACTTCTTATCACCTCCATTATCGCTTGCCCAGTTCATCATTTCAAGATTCATCATATTATCAATAATTACCGGGCACTCCCACATTTTGCTTTTATTCCACGATTGGATAGATTTTACAACAGGGCGGTAACGCGTCGCCAAAGATTCTGCCGAACGCTGAATTACGGCCTTATATTCTGGCTTCCCGGTTAAGCGGTAAGCATTGCCAAAGCTGCAGTACATCATAAAGCCTAAATCGTGGTTTCCTGTATAGGTCTGGTTTGGCTCTATTACCTTTAAAGCTTTCTCAGCCTCTTGCTTAATCTCCGCATTTTTGGTCTGTTCGTATATGTACCACAAACTGCCAGAATAAAAGCCGCTGCACCACCACTTAATGTCATAATTGATGGATTTACCCTTATCGAAACTTTGAGGTGTTTTACCTTCAGGTATATTTTTAGCGAGTATTTTATATTGATCAGCTGCGAATTTAAATTCATCGTTAATTAACTGAGCCATTGGCTTTTTCTCGGTCTGCGCAAATGAAACTGAACTGCCAAGCATCAGCAATGCGACAGCGAAATTGATTTTTTTCATAGTTTAATAGTATGTGTGTATTATTCTTTAATTTTAAAACTCGCCGTAGCGCCTGCAAAGGCGCCAGCCGACAGATTACAATCTATACTTTTTGGTTTCGATAATCCAGGCAGCTTTAACAACACGCTTATAGTTGCATTTTCCTGTGCGGGATCTGCGATATATAACGTAGGGTTTTTACCGTTTAAATCTTTAATGTAAACCGTACATGGCTGATCTACCTGAAGCGAAAGACCATTGGCAGCCAGTGTTCCCGCTTTATAAAAAACGGCCTGCAACATATCCAGTCCGGTATGTTTTACAGCCTGCAGTTCATCCGTATTTTTTAATATCTGTATCATCGATCGGTTGTATTTTTTTAAACCCGCAGCGTTAATTCCCGGTACTACGATGTATTGATAGCTGGCATTCTGAGGATTTATACCATGATTTAACCAGATTTTAAATACGTTATGTTTAAGTTCAGTTTTACGCTGAAAATGGTTGATGCGGTACCAGTTTCCGGTTTGTGCTTTACTGCTGATTTCTAAATTCCCACCCTGTGGAAAAATATACCCAATACTATCATGAACTGCCCAGCGCTCGCCTTTAGCATTGGCATGCGCTCCTTTGGGAGAAAGCACATCGCCCCTTAACCAGGCCTGATTGACTGTTGTGGTGATATTTTCTTTTGTACTGCTCTTAATCCCAGCACCCAGGCACACCACTTCCCTATCAAAAAAGAACCATGCTTTTTTTGCCTGAACACTGTCGTAATTTAAATCATAACATGAAACGCCATAAATACCGTCGCTAACTCCCCCAACAAATTTGGTTGTACCCGGAATTCCCCATTCCTTTAATACTGTTGCACCATTATCATCAGGATAATCTCTACTGGTGGTTCCAGGGATTTTATCCCATTCCCAAACAGGCATGAGGTTGGCATACTCCGATCCGCTGCGCTGGATATTGGTTGCCCCATCGGGGAGAAATTTCCCCAATATGTTTTCATTGTTACCGCGTTCTGTCCGTAAAGTTCTCGTTGATGCCGTTTGCACGCTAAAGGTATAAGCAGGGCGAAGGTGCAGGGTGTAACCACTTTTCCAATATTGGTTATGTGAAGCTGTTATCCCATAATCAACAGGTTTTTTCCCTGATGTCCTTAATGTTGAAGCATCCCAGTAAGCCGCATTTCCGGGATTAAATAGTTTAATTTTTCCTACCATCCCCCCCATTCCACTACTTAACGAATCTTTACGACTAATGCCTCGCCCCCGTACATTAAAATCGTAAAACGAACCTCTTATGGTTTTTAAGAAAGTATTTTTAAGGTAATTTACCAAAATAGCCAGTTGATCTTTCGGTAAAGCATATGCTGTTCCACGCAAATAGAAGGCCGCATTTACCGAATTTCCGGTAAACACCCTTCCATAACTGGCAATGGCCTGCTGTTTTCCATGCTGATAATAACTACCATCTACCTGGACACCTTCCTTGCCATCGGTTATGGCAATGGGTTCGAACAGGTATTTTGCAGCAGAATCGAGCGTTGCCTTATTCTGCGTTAAGCAGGCACGATATAAATAATGTAGTGCTTCATCAGAGGTGTTGGCACCATCGCCAGTCTTTAATTTTCTGATCATCCTTTTAATCAACGCTTTTTCTAACTCAGAAGGAAGCCCTTCCTTTGCACTTCGCATTAATATTAAGGTTTGCCCAATCGCTTGGGGGTAAAAAATATCATTGTACCACCAATTTTTGTTCTTCGGGTTTTTATCCAGCCAGTTCCGTAAAGATTTAACAATGGCACTGTGTAGCTCAGCGTTATTATAAAATTTATTCGATGTGCGGATGTATACCGTTGCCATATCTTTGATCCGTTTTAAAGGATCATACTGCGCATCGGTATAATTAACATCCTGCCAGCTGCCATCGGCATTCAGATTTTTAAGATGACTGGTAACCTCTTCTGCTAAGGCTTTATCTTTAACAAAAGTCTGCAAATCGTTATTAACACGTTGCAGGATGACATTAAAAGGTTCATTTTGGGCATTTGCCGATATTACCATCAGCATCAGACCTCCTACCAAAAATCCAAGTCTAACCTTTCGGTGAACCTTTATTTTGCCGTTTGTTTTTTTATTTACAGGAAACATCCTTTTATTTTTTATTTAAGCCCCAAAACCAGTTCTGATATTCACTATAAGGAAAAGCCGGCGCTTGTTTTTCTTCAAAACTTGTAGAAACCAGTTGTAAGGTTTCTCCGATTATGGTTTTACTGATTTCAATTTTGATTTTTTCGCCTTCTTTATCCTGCTGATAATCTATTTTACTCCGCTTATCCGATCGGATGGAAAATTTATCCATATTGCTCACCAGCGTTAAGGCTCCTCCCTTTAAACTGGTTATTCTAATATTTTTTGTCTGCCCGTTTTGCATATCTGCACTAACCAAAAAAGCGCCTTCTGCCCTAAGTTGTTTAAACGATACATCTTTCCAACTGGATGGAATGGCCGGGAAAATCCTGATTTTAGCTCCCCAACTTTGGATCAGCATTTCCTGTATTGATGTTGCTGCTGCCAATGGCGTTTCGATCACTGGTCCCGATTCGCGATAAAGGGTATTGGGCTGCATAAAACGATCGAACAGTTCGTTTAACCATTGGTAGGCCATATCACCGTTTTCCATACCTGCGTAAATAGAAGCCGCGCCACTGAAAGAAAATCCTGCAAGCGCATTCTTGTACATAAGCCAGTTTTTCAGAGACAAACTGATCAGTTCCTTATTTTCTGGCTGTTCCCAATTCACCAGGTTATATGGATAAATCATCAGTAAATGTGAATAATGCCTGTGTGAGCTATTTAATGGCACATCTTTACCGATTAAAAAACCAGTATCTCCTACAGGAAAAGATGCCAGGTTTTTCAATATCGGGCTCCATTTACCGGCATCTGCATCTTTCAATTGTTGCTCCCCATTCACCTTAATTAAGGTTTGCAGGGCCCAGCTTAAACTCGATAGGGCATAGTTTGCATCTTCTACGTTTTTGTATTCAGGAGAGTGAGACATTGGAAAATGATAAATCCCTTTCTCATCCTGTTTAAGCTGATGGATTAAAAAATTTGCCGATCTTTTCAGTAAAGGGTAAATTTTAGTACGGAGCGCCTGCTCATCTTTGGTATAGGTGTAATATTGGTAATAATAATATAACATCCAGGTAAGGTTTGCAGGCTCAAAAGTCCCCTTGTTTATTTCTGCTTCAGTTATTGGACTTACCAGATCGTAAGAAGAGCTCCTGCCTATGGCAGCAGCATCATTACGCCATTGCACCGGAACATTATTGATTAAACTTTGCCGATGAACATTTAAAGTTTTAAACAGCGATTCGCCGAGTTCTAAATGGTTGGCGGTAAAAATTGGAGAATAAGTAAGCTGGGTATTTAAATTCCACCAGATGGCCGGCCAGGGCGTTGCAGCTGTCCACGGCCCCATTAAGTCGGCAATGGGTTTATCTGCACGGGTAATGGAGGCGAGTTTATAAAGCTGTATCCAATAAAAATTTTCCATGCGTTTATCGGGCAGGGCAACAAAACTCTGCTGATAATAACGGTGCCACCAATTGCGGTGTGCAGCAATACTTTCTTTATCGGTGTTAAAGTTTTTAAGGTTATTTAAAGCTTCCTTGGTTTCATCGAGACTATTATACCCATCATAACCTACACTTACGAGCAGTTTGCCCGCGCTGTTATTACCTTTAATTTGATAAGCCGTGGTATAACCACCATTATTGAGTAAGGGTTGATTACAAAAGGTATAACCGTTATCAATAGTTACTTTTACAGGAGGGTTTTCCCGATAATTTGCAGGCTTATCTGTTGGGTAGGCCTGAAGGTACCTCGGGCTTATACTTTTACCAGGGTTCCATTTCCAGGCTGAAACCTTTTCTTGCTGGGTTGCATTAAGCGACATGCTAATTATATTTTGATTGGCTGCAACAAAGGCTGTAAACGAGATTGTTCCCTTTGTAGTGAATATACTTCCTTTAGCTTCGGCATTGTAAATATCAAGTTCTATTTTAGCACCTGTTATTTTACCCTCAGTTTTAAGCGTAAAATAGCCAATAGGCAGGCGTGACTGGGTATACAGTTTACCAGCGCCGGGCATTAATTTCTCACGGTGATCCACTACATCGCTCCTGCCGATATCGAAGCGGATCAAACTGTCGTTTTCTTTATAAATATTGGTACCAAGCAGCCCGTTACCCAGGATAATACCACTGTAATAATCTTTACCAAGACTATCCCACTTTAAATTTTGCCTGGCCATAAAAATGGGCCAATTTACCTTACTGGCTGGTATTTGAGCCGCACAAATAATGAACTGCAATACTAAAAAAGGCAGCAGCAGGCATACTTTCAGCATACTGCAGGTATATTTTAACTTGTTAAACGACATTTTCCATTTGATTTCGTTTCAATAATAAATTTTAACCTTAAAAAAGCCACCAAGCTAGGCAAGGTGGCCCCAAACTAACGATACTAACCATTTTTTTTACCAGATCGAACGGATGTTTCTTTATTTTCTACCAGCCTGGATTTTGGATCAAAGCTGTATTTTTTGCTATTTCTGAAGCCAACATTGGGAATAAACCATAATTGGCAGGAAAATGATGTTCGCGCACATCTACATATTCGTAACTATAGGCATTACCCGTTTTAGTTATTTTAACGCCCCGTATTGGCTTTTCAAAATCAACCACAGCTGTTTTCCATCTTCTCGCATCCCACATACGGTGTTCTTCCATAAACAATTCTATATCACGTTCTTTTTGAATAATGGTCCGCATTTCATCTTGTGTTGCATCGGCCTTAATTCCATAATTACCATCTGTACCTGCGGTAATACCAGCACGTTCTCTTATTTTTCTTAATTGGGCATATACTTCAGGTACTGGTCCGCTGTATTCGTTAAGTGCTTCAGCATAGTTCAATAAAATTTCTGCATATCGAATCAGTCCCCAGCATCGCTCACCGTTTCCTGTAGAGTTTTCTAAAAGATATTTACGGGGAAAGTAGCCTGTATTAAACCCAAGCGGTCCACTCACAGCATCCGTTGTACCAGAACCTACATAAGTATTTACCGGAGCAGCATTATTACCACTTAAAATCCATGGGGCACCATTATAAATTACAGAATTGGCAAAACGGGGATCACGGTTGGCGTAAGGATTGGCCGGATCGTATAAAGAACCCACTTCATTAATGGCTTTCCCGTTAATCATCGGAAACTTATCTACCGTTTGCTGACTTACTGTAAAGGCATAACCACCAGATCTGCTTTGTGGCAATAAAAAAGATTCAAACTCACGTTGTGCACCCCTCATTGCAGCAAACAGGTATTCGCTGTTTACCCGCATCTGAAAAACCTTATAAAAACCATATCCGTTTCTATTGGTTGTACCGCTTGGTGCACCGTTATCTACATATAAAGAATAGTTACCCGTATTGATGATATCTGATGCGCCATCCGCAGCTTTTTTCCAGCGTTCTTTATCGTAAGCAGCATAACCTGTTAAATCGTGTAGTTCGCCAGATGAGGCTAATTGGCCACCGTTAAATAAAGGGCTTGCAGCATATAATAAAACACGCGATTTTAATCCCATGCAAGTTCCCTGCGTAATACGCCCGTAATTTTGAGGCAAAATGGTTACATTGGTTGGTAAATCTGCTTTGGCAGCTTCGCATTCTGAAACGATATAATTTACGCACTCCTGGTAGGTAGATCTTTTTAAATTAAAATCCTCGGTAATATCATAAACCTTATCGCCCAGTAATGGTACACCTCCAAATGCCCTGATCAATAGGAAATAATACCAGGCCCTTAAATATCTGGCTTCGGCAATCATACCTTTTTTAGTTGCAGCACTCAACGGTGCACCCCCAATATTTTGCAGAAGCACATTTACCCTTCTGATATTTTGATAAGGAACCGACCACATGCCGGTAAAATCGCTGTTGGTTGAGCTTTTAGATATCAGCCCAAAAGCAATAACTACTGCCGAATTTTGGGTACCGTTGTAACGGCCCGCAACACCTTCATCAGCCGCACCTGCATGCCCCCCGGCATCCAGGTATTGAATATCGTATTGAAAACCAACCTGCTGATAAATACGCGTTAAAAACGCCTGGGTATTAATACTATCGGCAAAAGTGGTTTCTTCGTTTAAGGTAGTTAATGTACTCTCGTCCAATAAGCCTCCTTTTTTACAGGAATAGCTGATGATGATGAGTGCAAATAAGGCTATGATAGAAATTTTCTTCTTCATGATCATTTTAATTAAAATGTAACATTTAATCCAAGATTATAAATACGCTGTGTTGGATAAACACTGATTACCGTAGTGGTACTGTTTCCATTTTCGGGGTCTACCTGGTAAAGGTCAGTTACGTTGGTCCAGGTAAGCAGGTTGTTTCCATTGGCATATAGTCTTATCGCCGAAAGACGAAGTTTCTTAGCCAATGCGTTTGGAAACAGGTAACTGATTTCTGCCGTTTTTAAACGCACATAATAATTGTCTCTTGTCCAAAAATCAGAGAAATTATTTGTGGCATTTGGAAAATTGGTTACCGCATTGCCACCCAATCTCGGAAAAATAGCTGTAGCAGCTGTTTCCGGCGTCCAGCGTTGCAAATGTATCGGTTGATAGTTCGAGTTTCCTGGCGTAATAGTCTCTGAGTGAAAACGGGTACTATAACCGTAAGAGCCTTGAAAAAATACATTCAGGTAAAAGTTTTTATACCCGAAATTAAAATTTGCACCATAGGTAGTGTTTGGCAGATTTGGTTTGCCAATTACTCCTTTATCGGAATCGTCAATGATTTTATCACCATTCAGGTCCTGATATTTCATATCGCCGGGTCCAACAGCCGTTGTTGGTTTGGCCACATTGGGATCTGCAATTTCTGCTGCAGTATAAAAGCCTAAAAAATGCCAGCCAAAATACTGTCCAATCGGATTGCCTGTTGCCGCTAACCAAGGGTAAGCAGGCTGTGCTTCATCCTGATAGAGGATTTTATTCTTGGCGTAAGAGAAAGTTAACCTTACACCTGCTGAGAAATCGTTAATTTTTTCGTTGTAACTTACCTCGCCATCAAAACCTCTGTTGTTTACCTTACCCAGGTTAACTGGTGGTAAACCTACCCCAATAGTAAAGGGAACACTTTGTCTGGTGGTTAAAATATCGTACCTGTCATTGTTGAAATAATCGGCAGTAATTTTAAGTTTACCTTTAAACATATTCAGGTCAATACCTACGTCAAGTTTCTTTTCCTTTTCCCAGGTTACATCCAGGTTTCCTAAACTACCTTCGGTAATTCCGTTATATGAGGTGCTTGTTGTACCAAAATTGTAAGAACCAGAGCCTAAAGTATATAATTGAAGAAATTTTTTCGCACCACCAATATCATCTGATCCCACCATACCATATGATGCCCTGATTTTAAACAGATCTATAAATTTCATATTGTCTGAGAAAAACTTCTCTTCAGAAATATTCCAACCTATCGATGCCGCTGGGAACCAGCCTTTGGTTTTAGAACCGGTAAAACGGTCAGTACCATTGTAGGCAGCGTTAAATTCAATCAGATATTTGTTTTTGTAATCGTAACCACCCCTCAAGGTCGTCCCTGTAATTACTGTTGGTACACCCGGGCCCTGATTGGCATCAGCCGTTGTGGTTGAATTAATTACACGGTTATCGTTATATAAAACCAAACCATATACACGGTGGTCGCCAAAATTACGATCGTAGTTTAAAGATGATTGTGTACTTAAGGTACGGAAAATACTGGTATTGCTATACCCAGCTGCAAATGGTGGTGTACGGTATTGCGTAGCGTTTAATGGCAGATAAAGCCCTGTAGCCGAATTATATAAATAATATGGCAAAGCAGTTCTACTTGCACTTACACTATAACTTTGTGCACTTGCGTACGATAATAATACTTTTGCTGCTAATCCAGGCGTTATAAAATCTAACTTCTGACTGGCGCTCGAAACAATATTCAGGTCATTATCAAAAGTTCTCGAATATCCTGACTCTGCTAAACGGCCGATAATACTGGTATTTGCATTGGTTAATAGAGGATTATATGGATAAGAGCCATTTGGATTGGTAACCGGGAAAGCCCAGGGCGGTAAATAACCACCGCTATAAATTTCGCCAACAATACCGTTTCCATTTGCATAATAAGCGTTGCCCTGTTGCGAATTAAAAGGCTGGTTGGTTTCGCCGAAACGTCCGGTTAAATCTAAGCGGATACTTAAGGTTTTCGTTGCCTGAATATCTAAGTTCGATCTAAAATTATAACGTTTGTAATAGAAATTACTGTTTACACCGTTATCCGAGCTAAAATCCCTGACATTACCGTTCTGCCATAAATAACCTGCCGATACAAAATATTTTACACTTTCTGTACCGCCCTGAAAATCGAGATTTTGCCTGGTAATCATCGCGCCTGGTTTAAAAATAGTTTTCCACCAATCAATATCTGGGTGTCCGTATGGATCGGTATGATCCCGGTAAGCGGCCAAATCTGCCTCGGTTGCGAAAGCTTTGTTGGTTAAATCGCCCGAATTCCTTAGTGCTTCATTGTTCAGTAATTTGGCCTCGTATGAATTTAAGAATTCAGGGGTATTTACATCCATCTGATAACCTGCCTCTGATTTTAAATTAATCCGTGGTTTACCTGCTAATCCTCTTTTGGTCGTAATTACCAATACACCATTAGCACCTTTAATACCGTAAACGGCAGTAGTTGAGGCATCTTTTAAAATGGAAACAGTTTCTACTTCATTAGGATCGATATCAGAAACCTGGTTATAATCATATTCCACATCATCGACAATAATTAAAGGAGAGGTACTCCCCGCGTAAGTGCTTACACCCCGGATAAAGAAAGCAGCTCCATCTGCCCCTGGCTGGCCACTTCTTTGTTGTGAAGTAAAACCTGGTAACCGGCCTGCAAGCGTATTCTGGATACTCGCACTTGGGTTTTGCTTAATCTCTGATGCCGAAATAGAACTGATTGCCCCCGTATTGGTAATTTTCTTTTGCTTACCAAAACCAACAACCAAAACTTCATCTAAGCCTTTGGTATCGGCCTTTAAATTGATGGATACTACTGTTTTTCCAGCTACGTTAACCTCCTGGTTTAAATATCCGATCGATTTAACAATAAGGGTTTTTGAGGTTCCCTTTAAGGTAAATTGAAATTTGCCTTCGCCATCGCTCACGGCACCATTATTGGTTAAGCCTTTCTCTACAATTGTAGCGCCGGGCAAGGGCCCTGAATTGTCGACTACAGTTCCTCTAATAACCGTTTGCGCCAAAGAAATACCGGGCAAGAGGATAAAAAGGATTAATAATTTATATAATATTTTTTGCATAACATGTATGGTTATCATTTAACAATTTTTAAAATCTCCAATTACCAGCCTGGATTTTGCGTTAAGTTTCTGTTCTTGTTCACCTCGCTGGCTGCAATTGGATAACGATACATTTTAGAAGCATCGAAAGATACATTGAGGGCATTTGTTTGGGTATAAGAGAATGAGCCATTTGCATTTTTAATAATCTGCATGCCATGCAAAGTGCCATTCAGTACCGTCCCGGCAATTTTCCATCTGCGTATATCCCAAAAACGCTGCTCCTCGAAAGCCATTTCCACCCTACGTTCGTGCCTGATGGCCTCCCTCATTTCGGCCTGGGTCATGGTAGCTTTTAGTCCATGTTGATAACCTACTGTACTGCCTATTGCAATACCCGCCCTTAACCTTAAAGCTTTCAATTGGTTAAAAGCTTCAGTCCTGTTTACGGCATTATCTGCCGCTTCGTTCATGGCCTCGGCATAATTGAGCAAAATCTCTGCATACCTGAAAATGGGGAAGTTGTGTGTTTGATTGCTGTAAACTGACGCACTTTCAAAAGTTTCGTTCAAAAATTTACGCATGTAATAACCAGTTCGGGTTTGTACGTTTACCGCACTTCCTGGTCTGTCTAAACCGCCATCATAAGTTTGGATTATCCTATTTAACCATTTTGCGTTGTTATGAAAAATAGTCCTGTAAAACCTCGGATCTCTGCCTGTGTAAGGATCTGCAGCGTTATAACCCGATGCCGGATCGCTAATTGCTCTTCCGTTGCTCATATCAAATGCATCAACCAGCTCTTGGGTTGGGCTAGTGTAACCAGCGCCCGATGCATTGGTGGCGGTATAACCCACCGGAGCATTCCTGGTCTCCAGATCGAAAGTTACCGCCCGCTGGTAGGCAAGAATAACCTCACTATTTTTTCGTGTGTTAAAAACTGAAGTATAAGCCGTAGTTAATGAAAATATATTCAGGTTCATTACATCTTTAGCGGCTTGCGCTGCCGAAGCCCATTTGGTTAAATCGTTTGTTGGATTGTTCAATGGACTGGCATCGTATAATAAAATCCTTGCTTTTAAGGCAAGTGCAACACCCTGGGTAACTCTCCCGTAATCTTCATCAGCAGCCAGCGTATTATCAGGTCTGGCGATAGCCTTTAAAGCATCACATTCATCAACCACATATTTAAGGCATTCGGCGTAGGTATTTCTTGGCAGCTGAATATTATCATCCAAACCTAAAACCCTGTCACCCAATAATGGCACCCCTCCAAAACGTTTAATCAGTTCGAAATAGGCAATTGCCCTGAGTATTCTGGCTTCTGATTTCCAGTACACTTTTAATCCTTTTTGATTTAAAGGAACCACATCAATATTGGCCAGAAATATATTGGCTTTCCTAATGGTTCTGTAATTATTGTCCCAAGAGTTATCTACCGTAGCAACCGCAGAAATACGGCCGTTAACAAAATACTCGATGGTACTTGCCGGCGATGAACTAATCGCATCATCAGATGCAGCATCTAATACATCATTGCCAATTCTATTGTATCCATTTGGCAGATAGGAATAAATATCAGCCAAAAATGTTTTAGCCTGTATCCCCAGCGAGTCTGTTTTATCGAAAACGTAAGTAATATCCTGACTGGTCGGCTCTGTTTCATATAATGGTTTCTTACATGCCGAAAAACCAATGATGGTAATGGCTAAAACACCAACTATTTCTTTTATCTTAATTTTCATCTGTTTATAATTTGTTTTTAATGGTGATGGTTGCCAAAGGCATCCCTTTAAGACGATCATGATTGCAGAATTTCCCTGAACGCGGTCAACTTATCTTCATGATTTTTCATATCAACCCAGCATTAAAATTTAACATTTAAACCAGCGTTAACTACCCTTTGCAGCGGGTAACCGTTTCCATAAACCTCAGGATCTACCCTATCGTAACCCGATAATGTAACCGCGTTTACCGCATTTACAAAGAAGCGGATAGAAGCAAGTTTTAGCTTATTGGTTAGTGGCTTGGGCAATGTATACCCTAATTCAATATTTTTTAATCGTACATAACTTCCATCGTGCAGCCAGTATGATGAGGTGGCCTCGTTATTCGGATTTGAACCAATAGTTAAGCGCGGCTGCGTGGCAACGGCCGCTGTAGCAGGTGTCCATCTTCCAAGGTTTTGTTCAAAGGCCTGCCCTAAGCCATTGTTCTGGAATGCCCATTCTGTAGAACCCGACACATAAATGTAGCGGTTTTGAACACCTTGTAGCAATGCAGAAAAATCGAAACCTTTATAGCTGAATCCTAAATTTAAACCATAAAACCAGATTGGATTATTGTTTTTGAGCGACTGTATATCAAGTTCGTTGATAATGCCATCATTATTTAAATCTTTGTATTTAATATCGCCTGGTACCGGGCTGTAACCTTGTATTTTGGCACCAGCGTTAATCTCGGCCTGGTTCTGAAATAAACCATCGGCTATATAACCAAAGGTCTGATCTTCGCGCTGTCCGGTTCTAGCCATCCATGGATATGGCCTATCGATCTCATCCTGATATTGAATGATTTTTTGGAGTGAGAAAACATTTGGCGCAATGTAATAATTAAAGTTGCCCACATTGTTGCTGTATTTCAGATCAAACTCTACACCCGAATACCTGCTTATTCCTATATTTTCTGCAGGATAGGCAGTGCCCAATAATGCCGAACTTCTTCCCCTGGTTTGGATCAGATCAAAATTCTCATTATTGAAATAATCGGCAGCTATAGACAGCTTGTTGTTAAACAAAGTTGCATCAATGCCCAGGTTATACTGGTTTGCCTTCTCCCAGGTAATTTTTGGATTGGCCAATGTACCTTCTATTGTTCCGGTAATTGCCGTTGGCGTAGTACCATAATTGTAAGAGGCACCTGTTACGTAATATTGTTTATAAGCAAAATAACCAGCATTTGCATTACCGGTATAGGCATAATTAGCTCTTACTTTAAGTGCATTTAACCATTTGGTATCTTTTAAAAAATCTTCTTTAGCAATATTCCATCCCAAGCCAAAGCCATAAAAGAAACCAAAACGGTTGCCCTCCTCGTATCTATTTAAGCCGCTATAACTTAAAGCAACCTCGGCTAAATACTTTTCTTTATAGTTATAATCTACCCTTCCCGATAAATTACTGAAGATCATCGGAATCTGGTTAGCCGTTTGTGCACTTTGCGAATTGTATTTTAAAAGTGCGTTAATGCTATGGTTACCATAGGTTTTATCCAAGCCTGCAGAAAAATCAACAAATAAATTTCTGCTCTGACCAGAATTGGTAGAAAGGTTGATCTGCTGACCATCTACACCAAATTTCTGATATACATCAGGGTTGGTACCCGCCAGCTTATAAACAGCATATTGTTTCGTACGGATAATGTTTTCTGATACACTCGTATTAAAACTGGCCAGGGCTTTTACCCATAAACCTTTGGTCAAATTATCCAGCGTTTTCCGTAAAGAAATATCAGCAGAAACATCGCGTGTACTGTTGTAAAAATAGCCTGAGCGTGTAGTTGCGCCCCACAAATTAGTTTGATAATCGGAACTACCGGCCAGCGAGCCATTGGGGTTAAAAACAGGATAGGCATTATTTGGCGTAGCTGCCAATTGTGCAAAAATATTATTCCCGCCAAAGTTTGACAAGGTTGTTCCAGTAGTAAAAATGGCTGTATTGGCACCTGCTCCACCCGGCTGATTACCATTTTGGATGCGACCAAATAAGTTTAAGTTTAACAAAGTGGTTGGCGTAATATCAATATCGATATTGGTACGGACCAAATACCTTTTGTAATCGGTATTGGTGCTGTAAGTATTTTGATCATCCTGTTTAAGAATGCCACTCTGATTAAGGTAATCTACATCAAGAAAATACCTTGTTGAGTTGCCCCCTCCGTAGGTATTTAAATTATAGCGGCTAAAAACAGTATTTGGTTTTAAAATGGTTCCGTACCAATCTACATCGGGATGAAATACAGGGTCTGATCCGTTTGCCCAGGCATTTAAATCAGTCGCGCTATAACGTGGTGCTTTACCATCATTCGCCAGGGCTTCGTTGTACAAAGTAGCATAATCAAAAGCACTGAGAGGTTGAGGCAATTTAATAGCCGATTGCAAACCCGCCTGAGCCGTTAGCGAAATCCGCTGCTTTCCAACCTCCCCTTTTCGTGTGGTTATCATCACTACACTGTTAGAAGATTGCTGTCCTAACATTACTGTTGATAAACCATCTTTTAGAATGGTAACCGATTCTATTTCTTCAGGATCGATAGAAGAATAATCTCTCGGCACGCCATTTACCAAAACCAATGGTGTATTACCCCTAACGGTAATACTTGTTCCATCGGCACCTGGCCTACCGCTGCTTTGTAGCGTATACAAACCTGCAAGCCTACCCGATAGGGCATTATTTATTCCTGCTACCGGAACCTTAATCAAATCGTTGTTATAAACGGTCGAGGTAGATTGCAGATTGGTTGTTACGCTTTGCTCCCCATACAATACTGGTGTGGTAGCCTGGCGTTTCTGGCTTTCGCCTAAACTAATGTTCAATAAAGCCTGGTTTGCCTCTACTTCTTTTACTAAATAGCCGTTAAGTGTAAAGATTAAGATATCGCCTTCTACTGCGCTAATTTTATACTTCCCATTCTTATCGGTAGAAACACTGGTACCGGTTTCTTTAATCGAAACCCTTACCCCAAATAATGGATTCCCAAAATTATCGGTCACCGTTCCCGTTACTTCCAACCTATGGTTTTTAGTAAACCCAATTTTGCCAGTTACATGGCTTTTGACTCGTATGGTATTTGCATTGGCCACACTTGGGCACACAGCATATACGGTTAACGAAAAAAGCATTAATTGCTTAAAGTAAGTTTTCCTCATATTTTCTTGTTTGTTGGCTGGTTGTTTGTCCGTGGCTAAGGAATGACAGAATACTCCCTTTGCGTGCGGGTTAATTTTGGCTATTAAATATCTGGTTATCGCGATGCAATCAGTTACAAATGCATAATGCCAAATCTATTTAGAAGAGAAAAAAAGAAGGGGGTAAAATCCTAAACAAATAGGTGTAAAATCCTAAATAAAAGCAGAAAAAAGCATTAAATAGGGCAAATGAGCGGATAAAATATTAAAATTGCCGTGCCAAACGTATTTGATTTTATAATAGAAACATTTTGTACTTTTAATCAGGTAAAAGCTAACCATCCCTCACTTTGTGCCAACATGAAATACCTGCTAACATTTACTTTAGTATTTTTTATCATTGTAAGTAATGCCCAAAACAAATATGCTTTTAAACACCTCAATGTAGAAAACGGACTTTCGCAGAGTTCGGTACTCTCTATTGCGCAGGATGCCAGAGGTTTTATCTGGTTTGGCACCCGGTTCGGGTTAAACAAATACGACTCTCAATCTTTTAAAGTATATAATCACGACAATAACAATGAGAAAAGCCTGAGTAGCCCGGCGTATCTTTCTTCCCTTTTAGCCTTAAGGGATGGAACATTACTAGTTGGCACCCAACAAGGGCTAAATAAATATAATGAAAGTGAAGATAACTTCGACCGCTATGCACACAATAACAAAGATCCGAACAGCATTAGCAGTTCCAATATAAGCTGTATTTATCAGGATAAAAAGGGCCGTGTGTGGATCGGTACAACGAGTGGTTTAAATTTACTCAACAGCAACGGAAAATATAAATTTAAGCGCTTTTTATATGGGCAAAAGCAACGTCAACAAATTTATGCCATAACAGAAGATCATAATGGAACATTATGGCTAAGTACCACTTATGGCTTGA
Source organism: Pedobacter sp. 22163 (assembly GCF_052045595.1). NCBI lineage: Bacteria > Pseudomonadati > Bacteroidota > Sphingobacteriia > Sphingobacteriales > Sphingobacteriaceae > Pedobacter > Pedobacter sp. 22163. The sequence goes on from NZ_JBQEPM010000010.1 coordinate 226,433, forward strand.
TGAACATGAGCTTTAATGAAGGAAAAATACATTTCAGGTATTTTAAAGACTTTAGCGAAGAGTTAAACAAAGCGACAGATAACCACATTACCACCATGGTTGAAGACCGTGAAAATAATTTATGGATCGGCACCAAACAAACCGGTGTAAGCAAGTTAAACCTCAGCACCGAAGACATTACAAGCTACAGATACTCCAGTCTTAACAAAGAGGGCATTAGCAGCAATAATGTCCGCAAAATTATGATGGACCAAGAAGGTCAATTATGGATCGGAACATTACATGGTATCAACATTTACAATCCCGCCACCAAAAATTTCAGCTCCTTACATAATATTCCCGAAGATCCTTCCAGCCTAAGCCAAAACTCAGTTTACGATATTTATCAAGATCGACAGGGAATAATATGGGTAGGTACATATTACGGCGCCATTAACATGGCTTACCCCAACTACACGCCCTTTAAGGTTTACAGAAGCACTACTGCAACAAATGGCTTAAGCAGTAATGTAGTCAGCTCCATTATGGAAGATCAGCACCAAAACCTTTGGATTGGTACCGAAGGCGAAGGGCTTAATTATTACGACCGGAAAAACAACACTTTTACCCGATATAAAAACAACCCGAACGATCCCAAAAGCTTAAGTGCAAACCTGGTAAAATCGGTTATACGGGATAAAAAAAATAGAATTTGGGTTGGAACCCATTATGGAGGATTAAACCTTTTTCAGCCAGAAACCAAAACTTTTGTCAGATATACCAGTAGCAAAAACGATACCTCATCTATTAGCAGTGATGAAATTACGACCGTTTTTGAAGATAGTTACAGGCGCTTTTGGGTAGGTACCAACGGTGGCTTAAACAGATTTAATAGCGCTACAGGTAAGTTTATCCGTAATCGGGTAAACGGGTTGAATAAAGCTATACGTTATATTTTTGAAGATGACAAACAAAACCTGTGGGTGGCAACCGACTCAGGCCTTTACCAGTTAAAAAAAGGTAATCAACAATTTGTGAGCCGTGTTGCTGCCGATCCTGAAATTTTAAAATATAACGAAATCACTTGTTTAACTGGAGATAAAGAAGGGTACTTACTCCTGGGTACCATGCGTAATGGTTTATTTAAGCTCAACCCCGATCGCCATAGTTATACCAGAATGACCACCTTTAATGGCTTGCCCAGCAATACCATCATGGGTATACTTGAAGATGATTTTCATAACCTATGGATAACTACAGACAAAGGTTTATGTAAATACAACCCCAGGCAGAAAACGTTTAAAACCTACAACGTTAAAGATGGCCTGCCGGGCAACGAATTTAATTACAAATCATTTTTAAAAGACAGTAAAGGTGCCTTTTTCTTTGGTGGATTAAGTGGGATGGTGAGCTTTTTCCCCAACGAGATTAAAGAGAATAAAAATACGCCGCCTGTTATTTTTACCGGATTAAAATTGTTTAATAAACCAATAGCCCTAAATACCGACGATGGTTTACTTAAACAAAACATCAGCACGATTAAATCAATTACCTTCGAATCAGACCAGAATGTATTTTCTATTGATTTTACCCTGCTTAACTTTATAAAATCTGATAAAAACCGGTTCGCCTATAAACTAGACGGTTTCGAAAAAAACTGGAACTATGTAGATATCCCATCAGCAAGCTATACCAACCTATCGCCCGGAAACTATACCCTTATGGTAAAGGGAAGTAATAACGATGGCCTTTGGACCAAAGAAACGAGTACACTAGCTATTCAGATTTTGCCCCCATTTTATAAAACCTGGTGGGCCTATCTGTTTTACTTTTGTGCTTTTGCAGCCATCTCTATTGTATTTATACGCTATTTGTTAATAAAAGCTGTACTAAAAAAAGAAAAGGAAATTAATGAGCACAAGCTCGAGTTTTTCACCAATATTTCGCACGAAATCCGCACACCTTTAACCCTCATTGTGGGTCCGTTGGATAAATTGATCGAAAACGCAAAAGATGATCCTGCCCTGAACCGGGATCTGCAACCTATAAAAAATAATGCCGACCGTTTAATGAACCTGGTTACCGAACTGCTCGATTTTAGAAAGGCAGAAAGCGGAAAAATGGCACTGCATATAAGTCCTGGTGATGTGGTAAAATTCTGCCGGGAAATATTTCTGGCTTTTCAGAACATGGCCATTTCCAAAAACATCGATTACCAGTTTGAAACTGCACAAGCAGAAATTGAGCTTTATTTTGATAAGGTACAGATGGAAAAAGTACTGTTCAACCTGCTTTCTAATGCCTTTAAATTTACGCCTGTAAGCGGAAAAATCAGCCTAAAAATAGAAACAGAAAAACAATTGCTTCATATTAAGATATCTGATAACGGCAAGGGTATTCCTTTAGAGAACCAGGCTAATTTATTCACTAATTTTTATCAGGCTAATGCCACTACAACTATTGGTACAGGTTTGGGCTTATCGTTCTCTAAAAGCATTGTAGAACTGCATCATGGCGAGATCAGCTTCGAAAGTATACCAAAAAACGACAAAGCCTTTGGCAATACGGCTTTTACAGTAAGTTTAAAAACAGGGAAAGCACATTTTAATCCATCCGATTTTATTCCCGATTATGTTTATTATGATGATGCGGCAAATTATAATATACCCACTTTGCAAGAAACAGAATCATTAATAGAAGAACTTGCCGAAGCGGCACCAACAGTAGAAAAAGAGAAACGCAGCATCTTACTCGTAGAAGATAATGAAGATGTAAGAACCTTTATTAAACAAGCTTTAAGCCCCTCATACCAGATTTACGAGCGAGAAAATGGAGCTAGCGGGCTAGATTGTGCATTAAATCTGATTCCTGATCTAATCATCAGCGATGTAATGATGCCCATAATGGATGGCCTGGAATTATGCCGGAAACTTAAAACCGATGAACGGACCAGCCACATACCGGTCGTTTTATTAACGGCAAGATCGGCTTACGTTCACCAGGTAAATGGTTTCGAAAACGGTGCCGATGCTTATATCATGAAGCCATTTAACTTAAAAATATTGGAGCTGAACATCCATAACCTGTTAAATGCCAGAGAAACCATTAAACAAAAGTTTGCACAGGTAATTACGCTCGAGCCTAAAAACATGGTGATAAACACCACCGAGCAAAACTTTTTGAATAAAATTATCCAGATTATCGAAGACCGGATTGCCGATCCCGATTTTGATGTACCCACACTATCTTCAGAAATTGGCATGAGTCAACCTGTACTCTACAAAAAAATAAGGGCACTGACCGACCTTTCGGTGAACGACTTTATTAAATCGTTACGGATAAAAAGAGCAGCCCAATTACTCAAGCAAAATTCAGGCAATATTGCCGAAATAGCATATGCAGTAGGTTTTAACGATCGGAAATATTTTAGTTCGGAGTTTAAAAAACATTTCGGTAAAACCCCGAGCGAGTTCATGAGCAATGATTAGTTTGCAAGCGCTTTGCGAAGCATTTAAACCGTTTCTTTAACAGGGCTATCGTTCACGTATTATTAGCAAATGAAATGCACAAAATGTCATTCATATTGATTTCATCCCATAAATTAACCCTACCATTCACCGGCTCCAATAAAAAGATCGTCATTTCGACCGAAGCACCGCGGAGTGTTCCAAAGGAACTCCTTCAGAAGAGAGATCTTTGGACTACAGATGGCCAGTTATTTAGAGACCAGCTTCGGCTTTAAAAACATTTCAACAACCTGCTGATCAAAATGATTGTTCATAATCCCCTGATAAACCTGTTCTGCAACACAGTACAATAAATCTATTTTTTCAAACAGTCGCATCACATCCGGCTCACTGATTGTATAATCGTTTTCGTAGCGAACGGCCAGGTAGGCTTCATCAAGCAAATGCAACAGGCAAAGTTCTTCTTCATCATTAAACAACTCAGAAAGCGGTTTTACATAGGCTTTAACATACAATTGATGGGCACTGATGCGGTGCGTTTTTTTATCCTTTCCCATTACCAAAATTTCAACGGCTCTGTACATTAAATCGAAAACCTGGTGCAGCATAAAAGCACAATGCTCGAAATTTCGCCGTTTAAAATAGAAATTAGCTCCCGCCAGAAATTTGTTGGCCTTACTAGTTTCGTGTTGATAGATGCTGCTCACCCGATCTGCAACGAATTCAGGTGCCCCACATTCAAGAAAACTTCCAGATTTACTAAATAAGCAATTTTGAGCTGCTGTAGCATAGTAAAAAAACAAACTCCCCTCTCGCAAAGCCCGCTCAACTTCGTGCACATGGAAAACCCGATAACTGAATTCCGTTTGCCCATTAAATACAATATTTAATACCGGCGTTAATTCGTTTAAAATACGCACATGTTTAAACTGAACCACAATCAGCATTTCCTGCACCGCCCTACCAGCAAAAAAATTGTTATGGAGATAAATATATTGAATGGGTACCGCAGCCGTAATCCCCTTTAATAAGCGCATTACGTTTTCTTCTTTTATGGCACTATGGTTAAGGTTTAAGCATTTATTCCGCATAATACCGCCTTTCATCTTTAATATCATCACTTAGTGAGGGATTACCGATCATTATAAAGAAAGCTTCAATGATCATCAGCATGGTTTCATATTGCTCAAATAAAAATTCTTTATCCATCAGTTTAATGCTGCTCCCGGTACTAAATGCGGCATACAACCACTCTAAAAGGCCTAAGCGCAATAGTTTAATTTTTTCAGGAACAAAAAAAGACGCTACAAAACGATAAGGATTTTCGATGTGTTCGGCTGGTAGTGTATTTACTTCACTAAGGCCTTTGTTGTACATTTCGCTTGTAATAAAACGATCCTTAGTAATTAAGCCTTCAGGCAAGGCTTCCTGATAAATCAGTTTTTTGGTTGCAATTAAATAACCAGCATTAAGTAATTTCGTAAACTGATTATAGAGGAAAAAATAATCGGCAACATCACTTAAACGGTGTTCTTCTGATAAGGCCATTTTATACCATTTTTTCAGGTATGTTTTGTGCCCTGCAAGGTTATCCAAACTAAAGAAAAATTCAATTGCCTTAAATGGATCATCAAATAATTCCTGATCGAAGGCCAAAGGTGATGTGCTTTCGAACATAGCCATATGGTAATAGCGATCGATGCTTTTAAAACTATTTTTAGTGATGAGCCTTTCGTGGATGAGCCAGCAGGCCTCCAGCATTTTCATGGTATTTTCGTAAAATGCAGCAACATACTGGTCCCAATCCAGATCGAGCTTATTTTCCAATCCGGCCAGTAACCATTCCTTGTAAACCATCTTATAGCTATCCGATTCAAAGAAGATAAAAATATCTAAAAAAGTAAATTTCGGATTTTTCATTTCACCCTTGCTCAACAACTTCGGACAATAATCTAGCACAACAGATTCGCGTTCCAAATTACATTCATCAAGCTCAATCGCTTTTACAAATGCAGTATCAGCTTCAATCCGGTTAAAAATTAAATCCGAATAATCAAACAGCGGCACAAGTTTTTCATAAAAACCCAATAGCTTCGCAGGGTGCTTTTGCGGCGAATAATCGAATTCGTTTTGGGATGGGTTTATCCAGTTTTTTAAAAAATTTAAATGATGGCCTACACCATCTGATAAAAAAAAGCTTTCAATGGCATCAATAAAAGCCATCGTTTCTTTTTTAAAATTTGAGTTCCCTTCCATAGCGTATAGTTTTTAAATGATTATATTAGCTAACGAATTTAGCAAAATAAAATAAGTTTAACTATATTTTATACACAAAACTTATTAACATACTACTATGAATGAGAATCAGCGCTTAAAGTCATTAATGGATTTATTGTATTTTAAAACTCAAAAAGATTTTGCTACCGCATTGAATATTAAACAGGGCTCTTTATCGGATATTTTAAGAGAAAGAGTTAACGTATCTAACGCCATTAAAGATAAACTCGAACTTAAATTCGACGTAAATTTAACCTGGCTTGAAAACGGAACGGGCGAACCTTTTTTCAAAAAGAAACGAGCTGTTGGCGAAAGCAAAGAGGGCGTTCCCTATTTCGATATGAGTCTATCGGATGCTAAAGATCTCCTGGTAGAAGAACAGCGGGCAGAATACCTGGTAAATTACCTCCCTTTTAACGATTGCACGGCTTATTTACCTGTTTATGGCGATAGCATGTACCCCAAATACGCAGCAGGCGAAATTATTGCCATAAAAGAAATTACCAATTACGAAATTCTACAGTGGGGCGAAGCTTATGTGGTGATGACGGATGCAGATAGCAACAGTTTACGTACCATAAAACTAATTTTTCAGCACGCCGATAATACCAAACTAATCCTCCGTTCTTCAAATCCAAATTTTAAAGGCGATACCGTAATCCGTAAAAAAAACATCCAGGCACTTTATATTATTAAAGGAAAAATTACACGGAATGTTATTTAATAATGTGGGTTAATTGGTTAACTGTCTAAATTGGTTAATTGTAGACTGCCAACCCGATTCTGCGTTAATCATCTTAAATCAGCGGGAATATAAAAAGGGTTCCCGCAGATCAGCAGATTTTCGCAGATTGTAAAAAGCAGTGTTTGAATCTGTATTATAGTTGTCATCCTGAGCGATAATTTATTGAGATGAATCGTCATTGCGAGAAGGAACGACGAAGCAATCTTTCATGCTAATGACCCCTGTTATAAAGATTGCTTCGTCGGCTGAAAAAGCCTCCTCGCAATGACGACCCTTATTAAGAATCTGTCAATGAAAACTAAAAAAGCGGACCGATCAATGATCAGCCCGCTTTGCTTATTATATAAATTAACTTTTTAGTATCCTGGATTCTGGTACATTTTAACCGGATCTAATTTTACCTCATCAAAAGGAATAGGATAATACCTGTCTTTTAAGGTTACATTAGCCAGTTTGGCAATCCCATACGACGACTGTGGTTTCGCTTTTAAGTAAGTAACCAACTCCGCAGCAGTAAAATTCCTGATTAAATCAAACCACCTTTGGTGTTCGAAAGCAAACTCTACCCTGCGCTCGTGCAAAATCGCCAATTTTAAAGTAGGGAATTTTGCCGCATAATTGGCATCCGTTTTAGCTACAGCGTATAATGGCATTCCAGCTCTTGTCCTAACCATATCTAAATATTGAATGGCCACCGCATCGTTGCCCTGCAACATGTTTACCTCGGCAAGCATTAAAATTACATCAGCATAACGCATCAAAATCCAGTCGTTGCCTCCATAACCGTTTTTAGTAGCCAATTCACTCGCATCACGGAATTTAGTAATAAACCAATCCTTTACAGTGGCCTCATTCGCGTATTTTACCGAGAAATCTTTCCTTAAATCGCTGGTTTCATACTCATTGATCAGGTCTAGCTTTACATTACCACCAATACCGGTTGATACTTTTAGAGAATTAATCAATTCGCCTTTTGCCTGGTTGTTTGCAGCTATGCTCGAACTGTAATTCACATCACCTTGTTTATATGATATCTGAAAAATCAGCTCTTTACAAGTCATTTTCTTAGCTACATCAAAAACATCAACATAAGGGATTTCGGATAAATTCCCAAAAGTTTTCATGTTGTAAGCTGCTAATAAATAAGTATTGGCATTAGTTAGGTTTTCGGCTTTGTTTGCCGGTAATGTTGCCGCCATCGTTAAGTAAACCTTGCCTAGATAAGCATTAATTGCAGCTTTCGAAGTCCTCCCGATGTTTGCCGGGCTCTGAAAATTCGGCAGCGTACTGTTTAAACCGTCTTTTAAATCGGCAACAATCTGGTTGTACACATCAGCCTCAGGTACACGGAAGGTTGCGGCGGTAACCTCATCAGTATTATTCAATTGTTTGGTAACTAAGGGTACAGGGCCCCATTTCCTTACCAATTCGAAATACATTATCGCCCTGATAAATTTGGCTTCGGCAATGTAGTTTACCTTGTTTGCAGGTGTTACAAATGTTACCTTGTCAACGTTCGATAAAATTACGTTGCTCCGGGTAATCGCGTTGAAAAGCGCCAACCAGTGTGCTTTTAAATAAGAGTTACTTGGTAATAAAGAGAAATCGTTAAACTGGAAGGGCTCACCTGCATTACTTTGGTTATCATTCCTACCCGCATCGTCCGAGCGCTCATCCGTAAACAATCCGCTGTTCTCACCCAGGGTATTACTACTCCTTAACGACTGGTAAGCACCATTAACTGCCAATAGCACATCGTTTTCAGTTTTAAAATAATCTTCAACGGTAACCGCGTTTGGGTTGTTTTGTGCTAAAAAATCTTTTTTACAGGCACTTAGGGTTAAAACTGCTCCAAGGGCCAGAATTGTATAAATATTGTTCTTCATTTTCTTAATGCTAAAAAGTAAGTTTAATACCCAGGTTATAGGCTCTTGCCAATGGATAGTTACCATAATCTACACCTGGAGTTAAATTAGAACCTCCACTATAATCTACCTCTGGGTTATAGCCCTTGTAATCGGTAATCGTAAAAGCATTATCAACACTGGCATAAACGCGGATGTTGCTCACTTTTATCGCATTGGCGAGCATTTTAGGGAAGGTATAACCTAAAGTAATATTGGTACATCTAAAGTAAGATCCATCCTGAATATAGAATGATGATAAACGGGTACTGTTACTTTGCGTACCTGCACGCGATGCGCGGTAGTTTAAACCACTGCCAGGGTTAGCTTCATTTCTGTAACGGTCAGCAACATCAACATATTGATTTCCAGAACCCTCAAAGTTATACAGGTAATAATCCTGCCCATCTAAAACCTGGTTCCCGTACGATCCATTGAAAGATGCCCTTAAATCGAACGTTTTGTAAGAGGTGTTTAAGGCAAAACCATAGGTGAATTTAGGGTACGGGGTGCCGATAACGGCTTTGTCGGCATCGTTTACAATGCCGTTACCATCTGTATCCTGAAAATATAAATCACCAATTTTAGCTGGGTTCGTAGCAGATGCCGATGGGGCAACCTTACCCAGATTATCGGCAGTAATTCTACCCAAAGCCTTAAATCCGTAGAACATGCCTACAGGCTGACCTTCTTGTGTAATGTGTGTTAAATACGAACGTTCTGCACCGTTGGTTAAAATGGTACTCGCACCACCCATATTTAAAACTTTGTTGCGGTTTAAGGCAATGTTTCCGCTAAGGCCCAATGTAAAATCCTGTTTTTGGATAATTCTTCCATCCAGTTGGATATCAAAACCTTTGTTGCGGATTTTACTGTCGGCCAGATTGGTCAGGATAGACGACGTACCCGATACAGCAGAAATGGGTTGGTTGAACAACAAATTATACGAATAACTCAGGTAATAATTGGCAATGATACTTAAGCGGTTTTTGAACAGACTGATATCGGTACCAAAATTATACTGGGAAGTAGATTCCCACCCCAGCTTCGGATCCTGGATGGCATTTGGCCAGATGGCGGTAGAAATCGCGTTTCCAAAAACCACCCCACCCGATGCACTCATTTCCTGTTCTGTTCTGTAATTCGGAATGTTGTTATTTCCGCTTAATCCCCAGCTCGCCCTTAACTTAACAGTAGATTGTTCACCAAGAAAACTGTTGTAGAAATCTTCTTCCGAAAGGTTCCATCCTGCAGCTACAGAAGGGAAATTACCGTATTTATTAAACGGACCAAACCTTGATGAACCATCGCGGCGAAATGAACCTGTTAAAAAGTATTTGCCAGCATAGTTATAACTGAAACGGCCGAAATAAGAAAGTAAGGTATTGGTAGCCTTCGCTGTTTTGTTTGCTCCATCAGTTATTAAAGTTAAAAATCCTGCATCAGCGCCTTTATCTGTAATTTCACCAATTTTATCATTCTGGAAACCACTGGCAGAAATACGGATCAGATCGCTGGTTGTTTTTTGCGCAGAATATCCTCCAAGCACATCAATTTTATGTTTACCAAAGGTTTTATTGTAGTTTAGGGTAAACTCACCAAGCTGATCAACCTGGCTAAGGGTTTGCGCAATTGCATTCGCCGCCGTTATCGCAGCAGTAGAATAAGGTGGGTTGTTACCACTACTTAAGCTGGTTGGCAGATAAAAATCATATTTCTCATTATAGGTCTGTGTACCTAAATTGGCTTTAAAATCTAATCCTTCCAATATTTTATAAGTAGCGTTGGCATTATAGGTGCTTCTCGCCCCTTTTCTGGTAATTTTCACTTGTTCAACTGTAGCCAAAGGATTCTCTGGGTTTTGGATACCGTATTGAGAGGATAAAGCACCCATGCCAAATTGGATTGGATTTCCGTTAGCATCCTTCGCAGGTAAGTAAGGCAAATAAATCAAAGCCGACATCATCGGACTTAAATCGTAACGGCCTTCTCTAACCTCGCGGTTATCGTTCTGCGTATATGAAATATTTGCGCCTACGCGTAAACGCTCGCTCACCTTGCCATCAATATTACCCCTGAAGTTGGTTACCTTTTGATTGGTGTTGGTTACAATACCATCGTTATTCTGGTAACCACCGCTTAAAAAGTATTTTACATCTTTGGTACCGCCAGAAAATGAAAGGTTATGGCGTTGAAAGGCTGCATTGCGGTACAGTTCATCCTGCCAGTCGGTATTATAAGCTGCAGGAATGGCCTGTTGTGTGCTGAAATTATAAAGATCGGCCGGAATGCTTACACTACTTCCATTGCCCACATTGGCAATGCGGGTAGTGTTATTATCACTGAACATCGCATCATTCCAGGTTTTACCTGAGTTTACCCATAAATCTTTATAAGCATTGTTACGTCCGTCAATTAAAAGCTGGATAAACTGGTTGGCATCCAATAGTTTTACTTTTTTGGCCAATTGAGAAATACCGCCCTGAACATCGTACTCAAACTTCCCTTTTCCATCGGCACCTCTTTTGGTGGTGATTAACACTACCCCGCCTGATGCTCTTGAACCATAAATGGCTGCAGAAGCCGCATCTTTCAAAATGTCGATGGTTTCGATATCCTCCGGATTAATGGATACGTTGTTTCCTGCCGGATAACCATCAATCACGTATAAGGGATCAGAACTGGCGTTAATGGAACCGATACCCCTCACCCTGATTTTGGTACCCGAATATGGCGCACCACTGGTTTGCGATACCTGTACACCCGCAACTTTACCAACCAGAGCCTGACCAACAGTGGGAGAAGTTAAATTCATTTCGCTAGCCTTAACACTGCTGATGGCACCGGTTACATCCGATTTTCTGATCTTCTGGTAACCAATAGCAACAACCTCATTTAGTGTATTGCTGCTTTCTTTTAAAGCAACATTAATATTGGAGCGGCCGTTAACCGCAACTTCCTGGTTATCGTAACCGATATAAGAAAATACCAGAATCGCACCCTCTTCTACATTAATTGAATATTTACCATTGGGATCGGTAACGGTTGTTTTTTTTGTTTTCTTTTCGAAAACACTTACACCTGGTAAGGGTTGGTTATTTTGATCGGTAACTGTTCCGCTTACCGTGGCAAATGCTTTATGATGCAAGCCCGAAGCAGTTACTTCATGATTAATCGCTGTTGCACTGGAATTACAGATGGCCAGTAAGCCTAAAGGCAAAAGCAATTTCCTGCAAGCACTTTTTATACTTGCGGTTAAAAAAAATGATGTCATCTTTTTGTTCTTAGTAATGGTTTTGAAATATAATTGGGGTTTTATTTTAAGTAGAAGCGTAGATTTTCACATTTACATAGGCTTATCCTTTTATAGTTAACAGGTTAATTTATGGAGCGTTCTACGGCGACAAAAGTATAAGTGTATCTTTAACACTATGTATCCCCTGTGTTAACTCTCCACACCAATTAGAAGATGTAGTTTAAATTAATATTAAGCTTAATTAAATATCAAATAAATCGTTTTACTAGAAGATTAAAGTATAACATCCACTTAATCTTTATTTAATAGCCTGTCTTTAATTTTGTTACCAAAACTTTTCAATGAAATCCCTCTATCCCTTCCTTTTGCTCTGCCTGTTTTGCAAAGGCTTAGCTGCACAGGATGTACCACAACAGTCTTATCAATTAATTAAGACCAGGAACGAAGTACAATACAAAAATTATTACCTGCTTTCTCTTTTTGAACAATTGCCCGAACTGCGCAAAATGCTTAGCACAGATACGGCGTTCAGCAACATCTATAAATCAAAAACGGCGCAGGTAAATGAAGCAGTTGCAACCTGCAAAACAGACATTACATGTTACGCCAAAGCCTTAAAATTCACCAATGATGAAATAGCTAATATTGGAACCCGTTTGGCGCTGTTTTACAAAGAAAATAATCCCTTGGGAAATTTGGTAAGAAATCACCTCATCCCCTCTGGTTGTTATGCCATGTTTGCCAAAGAACAACACAAAACCCTTTTAATTAAAGCCTGGGAACAAGATGCCCATGCCATTAATTATGCAATTGGTGTTTACGTAGAAGGAAACAAGCCCAATTATCCGAAAATAGATTCGATCAGCTTTAGCTTAACAGATAAAACCTTTGCAGAACTTACTTCGGCAAGTGCATGGTTGGCCTTGCAGGGCAATAATAAGCTCTTTTTCGAACCTGCCATGTTATTTGCATTAGAAGCTTTAGAACTGAATGAACGCAATGAGGCCGCCGATTATGAACCGATGGCTAAAGGCGTAAACCTTTCGGCGATTAACCAGATCAAGAAAACAGAATGGAAGAAATACCCTTACAGCGTAATCCTGGTTCCAGGTGCTGGCCCGGAGGAAAAAGAAGTAGCCTTAAGTCCGGGTGGAATGATCCGTTGCAGGTTAGCGGCTTTGCAATATCAGAAAGGTATGGCACCATTTATCGTGGTTTCGGGCGGACGGGTACATCCATACAAAACCAAATTCAGCGAAGCCTATGAAATGAAGAAATTTTTAATGGAAACCCTTCAGATACCGGAAAGTGCCATTATTATGGAACCACATGCCCGCCATACCACCACCAACCTGCGCAACTGTGCAAGATTAATGTTTAGGTACGGTATGCCGATAGATAAACCGGGTTTAGCTTGTACCGTAAAATCGCAGAGTTACAACATTACCAATCTGCTCCCCGAGCGTTGCAAAAAAGAACTCGGCTACTACCCTTATAAAAACGGAAAACGTTTAAGTGCTACCGAATCAGAATTCTACTTAAATACAGCATCCTTACAAATTGATTTTGATGAACCCTTAGATCCTTAGTTTATGAAAATATTGAATCCAATTTTAGTACTGATCGTGATGTTTTTTGTGGCCAGGTACAATAAAACAGAAGGAAAGATCACAAAAACAATTACAATTGATTCGTTGGGTGCCTGTCAGGGTATTTCTTACCAGAAAGGAAGGTATTACCTTTACGGCGATAGAGAAGTGGGCATCATGCGCGAATACCAGCTCAAGAAAGATTTGTTGATTGATCAGCATAAGGAATACAAATTCACCTTTAAAGGCGAAAATATCATCAAACATCCCACCGGTATTGCTTTCCACAAGGGCTTACCTACATTTGTAGGCAACTCGGTAAAGCAAAATGCAGCAGGCACCATTTGGAAAGCGGTAATTAACTGCATCAACTGGGAAGGTTTTTTAAAGACCAGAAAATTAGATGGAAACCTGATCAAAAGCATTGAAGATGATGCCTGTATCCAGGGTACGCGACCAGAATATGTAAATTACAAAGGCAAATGGTTTGTAGCTACAGCCGATTATGGCAATAAAGCCAATGAAGTACGTTTATACAATCCCGAAGCCTTATCAAAAGCACATAAAACAAGTGAAAAGGGAATTCTCTTTAAAAAATTCACCTGTTCGCCATGGGTCCAAAATTTACACTGGATTGCAGATAAAGGTATTTTGGTTTTAATCCAGAATCAAATTGAAGGACGTAAATGGAGACTGACTTTTCTTGACCTCGAAAAATCGCTTGCCAGCGGTCAGGAATCGGTCATCAAAGTTATAGACACTGATAAACCGGATGAACTGGAAGGTTTTACCTTTACCGATAAGGCCAATAAAGGGATCGCCGTAAGTTCTTCCCGCAAAAACAATGTAAGTTTTATGGATTTTGCCGTTGGCGGTTAGCGCTAAGCGGTTGGCGGTAAGCTCAACAATAAAACAATACAGCAATGAATTTTGTCCTATCGGTTAGTATCTCACCGACCGACATTGCATATTCAAAATTAGGAAACGAATGGCTTGTAGTTCTTGGCGGTTTGCCGTCCCGCCATTCGCTATAGCTCCGATAGATAAAAATCGGAGGCTGTCGCTGCTGTCAGGTTTAGGAACAAGGGTTTATGCACCCTACAACCCTAAAAATGAAATACTGTCTTAGCTGCTTAGCCCCGGCTGCAGCGTTACCCTGCAGCAACGAGGTACGAGGAAGCAAAGCGTAAAAGCGGAAGACGGGAGGAAACTTAGTTTGTTACAGAAGCCCTGCGCTCCAAAATATAAGCTTGCAGCTCCCTCAGTTTGTCAGTCTGAGCGAAGTCTAATCCCCTGGATGCGTTTAACCATAGAAGGAATATAAGACCATGTAAGTTTATGTAGAAAATGATCCTTTTACTACGCTGCCATTGACAAATCCCAGTAGAAAATCGTCATCTCGACCGAAGCACTGCGGAGTGGAGAGATCTTTGAACTACGTTATTGAAATCAAATTTAAAGATCTCTTCCCGAATCTTGGGGATCGAGATGACGATACTTCTAATCAACTTATCTCGTTAAAATTCTTCTTTTATTAATATTGATTTTTATAAAATAAATTAACCCCTTATAGTCCTCGTTTGTAACGAGGATTATTGAGATTCGCATTTGTAATGCGATCCCGTAATTTATCATTCCCTTCTTTACTTTCCCTTTACACATCTTCGTCGTATCTTTATTAATCAAAATTAATCAAAAAAAGGAAGATATATGAATACTGAAAAAGCCATTCTTGCAGGCGGCTGCTTTTGGGGAGTAGAAGAACTGCTCCGTCATTACCCAGGTGTTACCTCTACCGTGGTAGGCTATACTGGTGGCGATGTTCCAAACGCAACCTATAGAAACCATGGTACACATGCCGAAGCCATTGAAGTTACTTTTGATCCAACTGTTTTAACCTACCGCAAATTATTAGAATATTTCTTCCAGATCCACGATCCGAGTACACGCAACAGACAGGGAAATGATGTGGGCACCTCGTACCGTTCAGCTATTTTTTACAACAGTGAAGAACAGAAAAACACCGCAATTGCATTAATTGCCGAGTTAGATGCGTCTGGCAAATGGCCAGGCAAAATTGTAACCGAGGTAGTACCTGAAACAGATTTCTGGAATGCTGAAGAAGAACACCAGGATTATTTACAGAAAAACCCTTACGGTTATACCTGCCACTTTGAAAGGCCTGATTGGAAATTGTAAATAAGGTCGCTATTAAAAGGCAAAAGCAATTTGGCAGAAAACTGGAGAGTCAGTTTTGTTTCCTGGAAATCAAATACAGTAGCATTTCGATTCATTCGGCCCCGCTCAGCCTGACAAGCTCTTAAAACAATAACAACCTTAAATAAAAAAGGCAATTTTCTTAATCGAAAATTGCCTTTTGTTTAAAACATAATCATGACAGATCGCTAATCATCATCATCTTTTTTCTTCTTCTCCAAAATCACAAAAGCACTTCGTTTTGGCGCTGGCATTACCGATTGTTCTCCTTTAACCGATTTCCACACCACCTCGTTTAAATCTAAATCCGGCGCCGAATCTTCTTTTGCAAAATTGAACAGTTCGGAACGTCTGCTGCTTTCATTCACCGCCACATTCCTTGTATCTAAATCAATAAGCGGCTGAATCACATTATAAGGCGTAAAATCAGGCGTAGCGGTAAAACACTCGTATAATGGCATGGCTGCAGCATCGTACTGGCTCATTGGCGGTAAACCTAAAATAAGTTCCATTGTTCTTAAAAACCCGGAAGTAGAATACATCGTATGAACAGGTGTATTCCGCTTAACATAAGGCCCAACTACATAGGCTGGCGAACGGTGTGCATCAACATGATCTGGCCCATTCTGTGCATCATCTTCCAAAATAAAAACAACTGATTTTTTCCAGATTTTACTATGCGATAAATGCTCCAAAATACGACCGACTGCTAAATCGTTATCGGCAACTGCGGCCTGTGGCGAATATTTACCTTTCTTTTGTCCGCTGGTATGATCGTTAGATATTCTTAAAGTATTAAACTGTGGTACAACGCCTGCAACCAGTAACGAATCGAAATCATGTTGCCAGGCATCAACCCGAACCTGATCTTTAATATCCATATCAAAACCCGGCGAAGCGGCGCACATATGGCCCTGTAGCGATTTAATATTCGCTTTCCCATAATCGCCAAACTCACCATAACTGCGGTAGCTTACCCCTGCCCTTTGGCAGTAATCCCAGATAAAACCACCTTTAGGATAGGTAACGGGCCTGCCGCCTTCGAAGGTGGTACTTCCGCCGCGAGCACCGTAACTGGTAGGCCATGTTTTCTCTACCACATCTGTAGCGTAAGCGGCCATGCTCCAGTTGTGTCCGTCGGCACTTACCTCAGCATCAACATAGAAATTATCGAGCAGTACATAGTTTTCGGCAATAGCGTGCTGGTTTGGTGTAATTTTTCTACCGAAAAGTGTTAACGTAGAATCGCCGTTTCCTTTTGGCATATCGCCAAGCACCTGGTCGTATGTCCTGTTTTCTTTAATGATATAAAAAACATGTTTAATCGGTGATTTTTCGCCCTGTTTACGTGGAATAGGATTTCCGGCTTCACCATCGGCCATGATCGTCCGCTTATCCGTAAAAGGCGTATTGGCATACACCTGTTTAGTATATGCTTTTAACTGCTCAGGCTTCGGTGCATCAATAAACGATAAGGTTCCTTTAAACAAACCGGCAATATATTGCAGTCGGCTATTGGCTGTACTGCCCATGTGGTAACCACTATTGTCGACTTTAGAAATCGGTTGTGGCCCTTGTGGGTTAGCCATAGGTGTATTACCCTTACCGTTTGTAACCAAAATTTTCGATCCCAAAACCTTAACACTTGTTGGGTACCAACCTACCGGGATAAAACCCTGACTTAAACTTAATCCAGGTTTGCTCACATCAAAAACTGCCAAACAGTTGTTATCTGCATTGGCTATGTACAAAGTTTTCTCGTTGGCACTTAGAGCTAAACCATTAGTGGTAGAACCTGTTAACTGTGTAGCGTAAAGGGTAGTAGCAATGGTTTCGACCACCTTATTGTTCAAAGTATTAATTACCGAAACGGTATTATCGTTCGCATTGGCTACGTATAAAATATTTCCTTTTTTATTAAGCAATAGTTCGTTTGGGTGATCGCCAACAGGAATGCGCTGTAAAATGCTTTCTGAAACTAAATCGATAACCGCTATAGATTTGCCACCCCAGAGCGAAACGTATAACTTACTTTCATCTGCAGATAAAACACAACTGTAGGCAATTGCAGGTAGCTGGATTTTTTTCAGAATTTGCCTATCTGTGGGGTTGATAATGTATAAACTGCTGTCTTCTTTGGTTACCGTATATAACTTACTGTTGTTTTTGTTTACCACAATCCCCGCCGGACTGATTTTTCCCTTTGGCCAAATGGGGCCTAATTTGATTGTATCGCTTTTGCCAAGTTTATTGTTCAGGATATTAAAATCCAAAATCCAGTTGTCGTTACCACCTGAGGCATACAGGTGTTTTTCGTCTTTACTAAAAGCAATGCCGTACCAAGATTTACTTAGCACTTTTTCATCAATAATCTTTTCTGTTTTGGCATCGAGCAATTGCAGCGATTGTGTGCTTTGTCCGTTGTTGGTAATGGCAAGATATTTACCCGAGGCACTAAGTTGCATGTTTAAAGGCAAATCGCCCAATTGCAGCGAATGTCCCGCCGGGCTTAGCTTCCACCCATTAGGCAGTAAAATCTGCTGTGTGCTTTCGTTTTTGCCTGGCCATTGTGCAAATCCTTTTTGGATGAACAGCAGACCGAATAATATAAATAGGTATGATTTTTTCATTTTCTTAAATTAAAGATAGTGGTACTATCGATGAAGATTAAAATTAACCAGCGCCCTGATGGTATAGCCATTTCCTGAGGCTACCGAACCGATTTCGCGGATAGCCTCTGATGGGATTAACTGACTGCGGGTTGCATAAAAAACAGGTCCGCCAGAAAGAGAGAACGAAAGCTTTGAATGGTTTGGTTCCAGATTGATTGATGGCCCAATCATCACCTTTGCGCCACCTTCTGCTTCATCTTTTTCCCAAAAGCCTTCTAAATCTTGACCTAAAGCTTCAAAGCCAAGGTATAAAACGTTAGAAACACGATGCTGATAGCCAATACTGCTTATAAAATCAAGTTTATCCCTGGTTTTATCAAAAGCTTTTTCAAAGCGAAGGTTACCTGCCATTCTCCAGTTTGTCTGATCGAAGGAAGCGGTAATCCGGCTAATTGCCGAACCAACACTCGACCAATCTCTGCTTAAACCTAAACCTGCACCTAACCTAAAACCAGTAATGCCCTTGCCACCCACTAAATCCCTGATCACTTCAGCCTGTTGCGCAGAGGTTATACCTCCAGAATTGGCAAAACCGATTGCCGCGGTAGCGTACAAGGTAAGCCTGCTGCCTAAATAGCCCTTAACACCAAACTGTTGCCCTAAACCATCATAACCGAACTGTCCGTTGGTTCTTTCACCATAACTTCCTGAATAATGAATATTCCAACGGGGGTTTTCTGCCGTTAAGGTATTCAGCGAAAACAGAAAGGGCTGAGCGGCATCGGTTCCTGTTTTGATTTCAGGCTTGGTTTCATTTATTTTCTGTGCGGCACAGTTTAAAACGGCACCAGCAAAAATGAGCATCAAAAATGTCTTTTTCATTGCGATAATCTATCAATTAAAATTTGGTTTCATTTAATAATGGCGATTGACTTGCATTTACCTGATAAGTCTGGATCTTATCATTTTCATCAACCTCTACAATCCGGTAACCTTTATAGGCTGTGCCCCAGTTTCCACCGATGTGTGCATCGAAAAAGTGTGGCAGTTTATCGGTATAAAACACGGCGTCAAGGCTGTGGTCGTGTCCATGAAATACCGCTTTTACGTTGGCATAACTGTGCAACAGTTTAATCGTATCCGGACATTCGACAAAAGGACTTTCAGGTACCCAGAAATGAGGTGGAATATGCAACACCACGAAAACTGTTTTCAGATTTTTAAACTTATCGAGTTCCTGCTTTAAAAAATCGTTGTTAGGGCATAAATAAGTGCCTTTGGTATCAGAAGTATTGGCCAAAACAAAACCTACTCCATTTTTTTCAAAAGAAAAGTTATCCTCGTAACCAAAAACCGCTTTCCAGATCTTTGCATCGGCATGATCGTGATTACCTGGAATGGCATAAAAAGGAACTTTGAGTTTATCGTAATATTCTTTTTTTACTTCAGATAACAGTTGCGGACGATCGTGAACAAGATCTCCGTTAATGATCACAAAGTTGAGTGGATTTTTATCATGCGATTCATTTAACCACTTCACAATATTCTCGTGGTGCAGTTTGTACTCTGTTCCAGGCTGACCATAATGTCCATCGGATGCGATGGCGAAACGCAATTTAGGAGCTTTGCCCGATCTGGCAGGTGCGGTGTGTTCTTCAGCAAATGAAGAAAGAACCGGCGAAATACTGGCCACCACAGCAGCAGCCAAACTATTTTTCAAAAAAAATCGTCTGTTAGACATAAGGATAAGATATGTTTTGTATTAAAGTCCAATATTAGGGTGACCAGGCTTCTTAAACATAAATTTAATGTTATGATTAAGTTAACCGAAGCATAAATGTGTATCAATTTTATAACAGAATAGTGATTTTAGCAGCTGTTTTTGACTATACAATTTTGGCAGTTTCAAAACAATTTAGGTGTAGCAGCGATTATCATAATATGAAACTACTCAAATCCTTACTCGCGGGCTTCGCTGGTGCCGGAGCATTAAATATATTGCACGAAAGTGTAAGACGGATTGATCCAGATGCACCTAGAATTGATCTTTTAGGCGAACAAGCCCTTTCAAGATCGATGAAAAGTTTAAATCTTGAAACGCCAGGGGGGAACAATCTTTACCTGGCCACTCTTGCCGGCGATATAGTGAGTAATGGTTTATATTATAGCGCTATAGGCTTTGGCAGCAAAAAAAATATTTATATAAAGGGTGCATTAGCAGGTTTTACCGCTGGTTTGGGCGCAATAAGCATTCCCGATAAAGTGGGATTAGATGATACTCCGGTTAGTAAAACGCATAAAACAAAGATATTAACGGTGGCCTGGTATGTTATAGGCGGGCTGGTAACGGCAGCGGTTTTTAACCGATTAAAAAAGACTTAGCATAATGAAAACCCCACGATCCATTCTGTGGCTTTTTTCCATTGCTTTTGCAACGGGCATGCTTTCCTGCAAAACAGGGTCTGTCAATCTATTTAAGGCCGCTAGCCCACATGAGCAGTACCAAAAAAAATTAGTGAATGCTGGCCTGGATAAAACAGCAATGGGTTCAGCATGGTTAAATGCTGCTACTATGAGTACACAAAAAGCATTAAACATTAATATTCCTTATAAAGAAAACGGTTATTTTGCTGCTGATAAAGTCCCGGCGACTGCTTATAAATTCAATGCAACCAAAGGACAAAAATTAAATATAAAGCTTACCAAAGTGCCTTCGGTTGGTGTTTTGATCTATATCGATGTTTGGTATAACACGGATCAAACCCAAAAACTTATTGCCTCTGCCGATACGCTAAATAATCCTATTGCGTTTGATATTGATGAGACGGGCACCTATCTGATCAGGCTGCAACCAGAACTGTTGCAGAATGTATCCTACGAATTAGAAATTACAGCTGGCCCATCTCTCGCTTTTCCTATTAAATCAAAAAACACTAACAGTATAAAAAGCTATTGGGGAGATGGCAGGGATAATGATGCGAGAAAACATGAAGGTGTAGACATTTTCGGCAATTTCAGAACGCCTGTTCTGGCAATTTCAGAAGGAACGGTAACGCGGGTTAACGAAAATAACCTCGGTGGAAAAGTGGTTTGGATGCGCCCAAAAGGTAAAGATTATACTTTATATTATGCCCATTTAGATGAACAAATCGCCGTAGAAGGACAGGAAGTAAAAATTGGTGATACTTTGGGGCTTATGGGAAATACCGGCAATGCCCGTACTACACCCACGCATTTACATTTTGGCATTTATACCTTTAATAGTGCTGTAAATCCACTTCCTTTTATTGATCCCGTAACCAAAACTCCAGCTGCCGTTACCGCTTCCAGTAACAGGCTAAATAAAACTTTAAGAACCAAATCTGCCGTTAAAATGTTTTCTTCACCACAAAATAAAGCAACGGTTTTAGCTACACTTAATAGGGGAGCAATTGTACAGGCAAATGCTGCAACAGGGAGTTATTACAAGGCAGACCTGCCAGATGGCGGCCTTGGCTTTATTCAAAGCAGCAGCCTTGTTCAGGCAACTGAGCCATTAAAAAAAATTAAAATAAATTTACTTCAGCAAAAAGTTTATGATAAGCCCGATAGTTTAGCGGCAATTAAAACGACTTTAAAAGGAGGGGAAACGGTAAGCCTTTTAGGTACTTTTGGCAATTATCAACTCATCAGCAGCGCTGATAAAGAAATTGGCTGGATTATAAAATGACAGATTTAAAAATCGTCGTCATTTCGACTAAAGCGCAGCGAAATGGAGAAATCTTTTAAATATGCTAAAAACCCGAGTTCAATTATTAAATCTCATTTTGTGCAGTTTTAATCAAGTTTTCTGTTAAAGTGGTCGTCACCCTGAATTTATTTCAGGGTCTTTCACGCTAAAAAGATGCTGACCAAGAGGGTAGCTATTAGACCTTTAAGACAATGAAAACTGCTAATAAAATAAATTCAGCATGACGATTAAGCTGGATTAGGCGTAAATAAGATATAATTTTCAGCAAATAATTATCGAACTCAGATTCAAAGATTTCTCCACTGCGTTGCACTCCGGTCGAAATGACGATACTTCGATAAGATTTACCTTTCAAACTGACAACCTTATTCTACACCATAAACCAATCATATTAATTCCGCGCTTTCCGTGCCTCCGTGGCAAAAAAAGAACTATAGAAAATTCAAAAACAAATCACCCGTGGAGATAAAGACATTCCTCGGTCTGTCTACGCACTGAACGAAAAACAATAGTTTTGTAATGAAAAATTCAGTGAAGAAAAAACAAAAAGGCCTGTGGCGACACAGACCCTGGATTAGATTTATAGAATAACGATTGCCTGCTTTATGACCAGGTAAGCCGCCAATGCGAACAAAAATATCGCGATCGATTTATTGATAATTAAGCTACTCAGGGCAAATTTCTCCTGAATATAAGTGGCAAAATGCGCATATAAGTAAAGTGCGAGTGTAGAACCAACGCCCGAGCCCAAACTAAAAATCACCAATGAAAGGTAATCCGTTTCGATCCATTGGTGTAAAATTACATAGTTGCCAAAAAACAACCAGAATGGAATCTGAACAGGATTTAACACCCCTAAAATTAACCCGTATAAAACACTTCCGCTTCGTTTATCCTCTTTGGTATTACTTGTTTTGGGCACCTTTTTCCGGTTTTTCCAGGTGATGGTACCCATCACCAAAAACATCACGATCATAAAACAATCGACTAAAGTACTTAAACGCACTTCGCTTACCGCCTCGTTCGGATTGATATCGCTCATGGCCCAGCGGGCAAAACGCATCATCCCAAAGGTAAAAAACACTTCTACACAAGAGAAGGAAAGAATAAAGTACCAAACCTGCCGCATGCCCTTGTTAATGGCGAGCTGTGCAACGGTGAGATTAATATTACCTGGGGGAATATACCCCATGGCATTGAGAATGATGCCGATGAAAAACGTTAGAAAAAGCATTGCCGAAATTATGGATTTAAATTTAAATGCGATGCCAAATATTTTCCCGTGTACGATTTTTCCACCTCAGCTAAATCTTCTGGTATACCTTCAAATACTACCTGACCGCCGCCATCGCCCCCTTCAGGGCCGATATCGATTACCCAATCGGCACATTTAATCATATCCATATTGTGTTCAATTACCAAAATCGTATTCCCTTGTTCAATTAAGGTATTCAGCGCCTTTAGCAGTTTTTTAATATCATGAAAATGCAGACCGGTTGTTGGCTCATCAAAAATAAACAGCGTTTTATTGGCATTGTTCCCTTTAATCAAAAACGAAGCGAGTTTAATACGCTGCGCCTCACCACCCGATAAGGTATTTGAAGATTGACCTAAATGTACATAACCCAGGCCTACATCAACCAATGGATTTAATTTATTGAGGATCTTTTGTTCATCCTTAAAAAATTCTACCGCTTCTTCAATGGTCATATCTAAAATTTCAGATACGTTTTTCTCCTTATAGGTTACATCTAAAACCTGCTGTTTAAAACGTTTACCGTTACAGGCTTCGCAAGGCAGGTAAATATCAGCCATAAACTGCATCTCGATCTTCACCTCACCCTCACCCTGGCAAACATCGCAACGGCCGCCTTCTACGTTGAAAGAGAATGCAGCTGGTTTTAAGCCTGCAGCCTTTGCCGATGCAAGGCCCGAAAACAAAGCACGGATATCATCCCATGCCTTTACATAAGTAACCGGATTAGAACGGCTCGAACGGCCAATCGGATTCTGATCAACCATTTCTACAGCACTTACCAGATCGTAATTGCCAAAAATGCCGTCATAAGCACCCGTTTGCTCACCAGCGTAGTTTCCAATTGCTTTTTGCAGTGCAGGATATAAGATTTTTTTAACTAAACTGGTTTTACCCGACCCTGAAACACCACTTACAGCAGTAAAAACACCTAAGGGAAACTTCACATCAATATTCTGCAGATTGTTTTCCCTTGCTCCTTTAATCAGAATATGATCTTTCCACTTACGGCGTTTATCCGGAATTGCAATTTTTTCTATTCCCGATAGGTAACGGCCTGTTAAGCTATTTTGATCTTTTAAAATCTCTTCGTAATTACCACTAAAAACCAAATTACCCCCATGGGTACCCGCCTCAGGACCGATATCAATAATGTAATCGGCTGCTCGCATCATTTCTTCTTCGTGCTCTACCACCAACACGGTATTGCCTACATTACGGAGCGAGATCAATACTTCGATCAGTTTATTGGTATCACGTGGGTGCAAACCGATGCTCGGTTCGTCTAAAACGTAAATAGACCCCACCAAACTACTCCCCAATGAAGTGGCCAGGTTAATCCTTTGCGATTCTCCACCCGAAAGCGTATTCGATAAACGGTTTAAGGTGAGGTAGCCTAAACCTACATTATTTAAGTAAAGGAAACGGTTATCAATCTCTGCCAATAAACGTTTGGCAATTTTGGTATCGTTAGCATTTAACTTCAGCTCGTTAAAGAAAACCAGCGCTTTTGACAATGGCATCAGCACCACATCGATAATCGATTTTTCAGCAATCTTTACATAAGATGCATCCTTACGCAAACGCGAGCCTTTACAATCCGGACAGGTGGTTTTGCCCCTGTAACGTGATAACATTACCCGGTACTGAATTTTGTAGGTCTGCTCTTCTAGCTCTTTGAAAAAAGCATCCAGGCCCGCAAAATATTTATTTCCTGTCCAAAGCAAACGTTGCTCTGTTTCTGTTAAGGCACTATAAGGCCGGTGAATGGGAAAATCGAATTTTGGGGCAGCTTTAATAAAATTCTGCAACCACACATTCATTTTTTCGCCACGCCAGGGTGCAATGGCATTATCGTAAATACTTTTGCTCTTATCAGGAATAACCAGGTCTTCATCAATGCCGATTACGTTTCCATAACCTTCACAACGTTTACACGCACCATAAGGGTTATTGAAAGAGAAAAAGTTCGGCGTAGGTTCTTCAAATTTTATTCCATCCAGTTCAAAACGGTCGCTAAAATGTTTCGTTATGCCCTGAGCTTCTACATAACAATCGCCTTTACCTTCAAAAAAAGCAGTCTGTGCCGAATCAGCCAATCTGCTTAATGTTTCTTCTTCCTGGTTGGTTACAATACGGTCGATCAGGATCTGAACGGTTTTATCATCTGTAAGTTCTGCATCTTTAAAATCAGCATCGTCTAAAACCGCTTCTATTTTTTCTATTTTATCGTTAATCAGAACACGTAAAAATCCTTTCTGTAATAAAATAGCCAGTTCTTCCTTAATCGTACGGTTATTGTGCGGGTACAACGGACAAAAAATAGTAACCGTTGTATCCTCGGGCATCGCATTTACATAATCTACCACTGTACTAACCGAATCCTTTTTTACTTCTTTACCCGAAACAGGTGAAATGGTTTTACCGATACGCGAGAAAAGCAGTTTAAGGTAATCGTAAATTTCGGTCGAGGTACCAACGGTAGAACGTGGGTTGGAAGTAATAACCTTTTGTTCGATGGCAATTGCCGGGGCAATACCTTTAATATAATCAACATCGGGTTTATTCATCCGGCCCATAAACTGGCGGGCATAAGAAGATAAACTTTCTACATATCGGCGTTGCCCCTCTGCATATAAAGTATCAAATGCAAGCGAAGATTTCCCCGAACCAGACATACCTGTTACCACAACAAGTTTGTTTTTTGGAATGGCAACATCGATGTTTTTGAGGTTGTGCACACGGGCACCTTTTATGATAATATTTTTATGCGGATCTTTTTCGGCCTCTTTTTTGCTCATGTATAGTAACGAATATAATGTATAACCCCAGAATGCTGTTAGGGTTTTAAGAACATACAAAAATAGGGTACTGAGACGGTAATTTATTTTTTAACATTTTATTTTTTGCTTTTTGATAAAAAAATAACTTTCTTTGAACATTAACAACCTCAAAACCAAACTAACACACATCAAAAAACATAGGAGAGAAGCTATAGAAATTAAACATCTACAAATTAATTTTTAGCAAATAGTACGGGATTTAGTGTAGGTAAACCTATGAATTTACAATCATATAATGATCAGGACCTGGTAAAGGTATATATTGCCGGGAACGAGAATGGATTGCAGGAACTTTTAAGAAGACATAAAAGTAAAATTTATACCTCTATCTACTTATTGGTTAAAGACCAATATCTGGCGGAGGATATTTTTCAGGATGCTTTTATAAAAGTAATTAATACCCTGCGATCGGGAAGATATAACGAAGAAGGCAAATTTTTGCCTTGGGTAATGCGTATTGCCCATAACTTGGTTATCGATTATTTCAGAAAAGAAAAGAGAACACCAATCATCACCAGTGCCGATGGAATGGATGTATTCAATATGCTACACTTTTATGATGAGAGCGCAGAAGATAAAATGCTTCGCGACCAAACCCATAAAGATCTGAAAGCAATGATCCATTTATTGCCTGATGAGCAGAAAGAAGTGCTCCTGATGCGCCATTACGCTGATTTAAGCTTTAAAGAGATCGCAGATTTAACCGATGTAAGCATCAATACAGCACTAGGCCGTATGCGTTATGCATTGAGTAATTTGCGTAAAATGCTTAAAACAAAGGAGATGACTTACAAAGGGTAGTAAAATTGTTACATAAAATTTTTTAGGGGTTGAAATAAAGCATCTGAACTATCGTTAAGTTTATAAAACTTATCACATTTTTTGCTTATGACAAAAACCTCTACATCAAAAACAAATGTAAATTTACCTACACCTAACATGTTTCAGCCTAGAACTGATATTGAATCTGACGCAGAAATCGACTTATTTTATGATCAAATAAAAGGTAAGTTAGATAGACTGGCTAAAAATCCTCAAGATGAAACCATCAACAAGATTTTAGCTTACAGCAGCGCAAAGTAGAAAATCTTTACATGAGCCAAAAAAGCTTGTTCCACAGGGTGGGGCAAGCTTTTTTTATTTTATAAGTTCAATAGTTCATTTGCCATTCGTTCATTGGTAACTGCAAACCGCCTACCGTTCATAATTGATGGCGCTGTATTATCTTATAACTACTTATGCACATCATTGCTATCTGGCTATCATCCATTGACCATAAACCATTAACGATCTGACCATCAACAATAAAACAATTTAGCAATGAATCGTCAATCTCTCATTCTACCTCTTCCCTCTTATCCATAAATGGCCTAATTTTTACAATCCCCTAAAGCAAAAAGCCTTACCTTTGCATAGTGTAAATTTAACACTAAGTACGCTATGAACAAGAACTTGCTCCCACTCACTTTAGGCGGTTTAGGCATCGGGATAACAGAATTTGTTATGATGGGCCTGCTACCCGATATCTCAAAAGATTTAGCAGTAACCATTCCGCAGGCAGGGCATCTAATTTCTGCATACGCTTTAGGCGTAGTAATTGGCGCACCCTTATTGATCATGATTGCCGGCAAATATCCACCAAAAATGATATTGATTGCTTTGATGATCATGTTCACCGTATTTAATGCTTTCTCTGCATTCGCGCCCACTTTTAATACCTTGTTTATTGCCCGATTGCTTTCGGGTTTACCACACGGCGCATTTTTTGGCGTAGGATCGGTAGTGGCCAGCAGAATAGCTGAAAAGGGGAAAGCTGCTCAGGCGGTATCGCTTATGTTTATGGGCTTAACCATCGCCAATATTGTTGGCGTGCCATTGGGTACCTTTATCGGTCACAATTTTTCCTGGAGGATTTCTTTTGCCGTTGTTGTATTTGTTGGCCTGGTTACTTTGTTAAGTTTAAAATTATGGCTGCCAGCGCTGGAAGCCACAAAAAACCGCGATTTAAAAGCCGAACTAAGTTTCTTCAAAAAAAGAGAAGCCTGGATCATCATTTTTATGATCTCAATCGGAACAGGTGGTTTATTTACCTGGTACAGCTATATTGCCCCTTTAATGACAGATGTTGCAGGCTTTTCGTCAAATGCAGTAACCTATATATTAATGCTGGCAGGTTTGGGCATGATGTTCGGCAATTACGTTGGCGGCCGATTGGCCGATAAGTTTTCACCGGCAAAAGCATCTGCTGCCTTATTGCTCACCATGGTGGTTACCTTAACCATTGTTCACTTCGTATCTGCAAGTCAGCCGTTAGCTTTAATTATGACTTTTATTACCGGCGCCGTATCTTTTGCATTGGCCGCTCCAATACAGATGTTAATGATCCAGAGTGCCAAAGGCTCCGAAATGCTGGCGGCATCTGCAAGTCAGGCGAGTTTTAATATCGGGAATGCTTTAGGCGCGTTCTTCGGTGGGCTTCCGTTAGTGTATGGTTTCGATTATACTTCGCCAGCTTATGTTGGTGCAGCTATGGCTTTGGTTGGTGCTTTTTTTGCCTTCTGGTTAATTAAAAGTAATCAGGGCGTAACTGAAGAAGTTAAAGTGCCAGCTACTTCCTTTCATTAGTGCAATGAGAGAATGATTGAATGAGAGGATCCAAATCACCCGCTCATTCAAAATTCAATCATTTCAAATTAGTTGCTGGTTAAATTGAAGAAAATGAAAGTTCGTGCAAGCAAAAATCTCAGTCCTGCTGTACACTGTAGCCTCGCAGAAAAAGCTCGGTCTGGCGTTTCCATCAGGTTTAAAATGATAGGTTGTGCCATCAATTAAACCCAGCGTACAATTTCTGAATGAATGAGAATTACGCTGCCTCCCCCATTCTCTTCAGCAACCTTAAATGAGATCTTATCCCGCCAAAATAACTGGTGCAATTGGGCGTTATACCACTTTCATTTAACATTTCGTATAATATTCTACTGATCTGCGGATAATATACATGGTGACAATGCGGAAATAAATGATGGGCAATGTGATTGTTAAAGCCACCCAAAATAAAGTTCGCGGTTTTACTAAAAGGATGCATATCGTTCGAACTTTTTACCTGGTTCATCAGCCACGAAGTATTGATATAACCTTGTGTATCTGTTTTCGGATATTGTGTTTCCTCTACATGGTGCGTCATAAAAAATGTAAACAGTAAAAACAACGATTGGCTTAAATGCATCATCAAAAAGCCAAGCACGACCACATACCACTGCTGAGCCGAAAAAAGCACGGGCAACACCAATAGCAAACTGATATAAGTAATTTTCTGAAGCACAAAAGACAGATAATACCTAAAGCTCTTTTTAACCGCAAAGCCATCATTGCCAAAAAGAATCACAAAATCTTTAATAAAAATCCAGAATAGCGAATAGGTAGTATAAGCCAATGGTGCATATAGGTGTTGGTAAGCATGAAACCAATACTGTTTACTATCGGGTACCACGCGGATCAGCTTCGATATTTTAAGGTCTGAATCATAATCTTCCACATTTGGTGCATAATGATGCGAATTAACATGCCTCAGTTTCCAGGCTTCGGCATGCGCACCAACCAATGTATAAATAGCCACAAAACAGATATAGTTAAGCTGTTTGCTTTTAAAAATGGTATTGTGTGAAAAATCGTGCGAAAAGTTAAAGGCAAAGAGCAACGAGACAAAACCATACCCCATAAAACAGCCTATAAAACCAATCGGATCAACGATACGGTACAAAGCTAAATAGGCAAAAAGGGTGAGCACGAAATACACAATGAATTTAACTGTAATTATCCTTCTAAAAGCAGATTTATCGATTACCAGCTCCTGCGCTACACGTTTGTATATTGCTTTTAGCAACTGACTATCAGCCGCTATATGAATATGTTTATCCTTCATATCGCACCGGGATTAAGTGTTCACTTCTGCCCATCATTTTCAAAAACCTGAAATGTGAGGCCAACGATTCGCCGTACGACATTTCCATATAAGTAAGCTTGTGCTTTTTAGCCAGCGCTTTAAAAATTGGAATAATATCAAGGTAATGCACATGGCAAACGTTCGGCAGCAGGTGGTGCACCGCATGAGCATTAAAACCACCAAGTGTCCAGTTAAGAAATTTACTTTCTGCATGATAGTCTATAGAGGTAAGCAACTGCAGTTTCGGCCAGCTCATGTTCAATTTATTATCTTTATCGGGCATCGGATGAGATACATAATCTGATAAGTGTGCAACGCCTAACACCGATACAAACAGCAGCGAAATAATAAAATGGTTCAGCAGGAAGGCCATCAGAACAACTGTCCAGCCGAAAGGCAACAGATAAACAGGCAAAACGATCATATATCCTATATACAAGAGTTTATATATGACCAGCTTTATGGCTTCAATGCGGGGAATCTCCACTTTTATGGTCCGGCTCGATAAATTGAATAACATCAGGGTTTCCCTAAAAAAGAACCAGTTAATAGAATAAAAGAGGTAAAGAAACGGTGCATAAATAAACTGATACCGATGGTACCCTTTTAAAGGCTGCGATTCGGTCATCCTAAACAGCGGGTTATTCAGCACATCAATATCACTACCTTCTATATTGGTATATAAATGGTGTGATTCGTTGTGGTTTTTACCCCATACATAAGCATTATTGCCCTGCAGGTTAAAACTCAACGAAAACAACAACTGGTTCCAGAACTTACTTTTAACCGCTACACCATGGGCAGCATCATGCGAAACATTAAAAGCAGTTAATAAAACCGAAAGTCCCATCAGCAGGTAAAAAGCGTAAAATGCAAATACAGAATGACTGGTAATCATTAAGGCGTAAAACAGTATGTCTAAACCGAAGTAGAGGAAAATTTTGAAGAACATTTTTGCGTTTCCCGTCTTTTTCATTCCGGTTCGGATAAAATATTGTTCTATCTGCTCGTTCAATTCTTTATAGAATTCGGAGCCTTCATCTTTTATAAATCTTAATTTGTTCATGTCGATTTGTTTTGAATTTTATTTAATTCTTTTAAAATGATAGGCAGAATCGTAAGAAAGACCTGCGCCTATAAACAGTAAAAGTGCACCAGAACTGTCGTAAGCATGATTTAAGATGAGTCCTCCATCGCTAGCCAGTCCAATTCTTGTCTTCTCACTTTTTGAGCCGCCCAAAATGTAAGGCACTCCGTGAAATTCGACATACTTGTTTCCTAAAAGCAACAAGCCCCGCGATTGCAGCCTGGCCGATAGAGTTACACTGTCTACAATTAAACTATCCTTTTTAAAATTAAAACGGATCTGGTTATTGTCTATCACCTTTACATCAACAGCCACATTTTCAGAAGGCTTAAAATAAATTCCACGTTTGCTGATATATTGATGAAAATGCTCGGTTATTGGTTGATAATGGAGTGTTTCGGCCACCCCATTCTTGGTATAAGCTAAATCAGGAAATAACTGATAAGTTCCCGAAATTTTTGATATCTCGTCTTTGTCCAGCTTGACCTTGTACCGCCTGATGGGCCTGTCAGAAAAAGAAGCGCAGCCCGAAAACAATAGGCAGATTGTGATCGCACAGATAGCCTGCCTAAAGCCGCGCATGTTATCATTCAGCCTATTGTAATTGGCGTTAGGCAGAATTGAGTTTGAGATTAGCATATTCATTTTGATGTATTTTAAATTGTTTATCAAATCTAAAACACTCTGCAATGCTTAATTATCCTTAAAGATTATACCTAATCAAATAATTAACCCTAAAAGAAATTTATACACTTACAATGTAATTATACATTATATTCTATAAATTAACACCTGATAATAATCCACTCGATTATTAAAAACATTAGGATTTCATTAATAAATTAATCTTTATGGATAATCAACAAGCATTATTTTTCCAGGCCATCAGATCAGCCATGCCCGAATACCAGAACCTGGCACTGAGTGTAGCCGAAGAATTAGGAATAAGCACCAATGAGGCTTATAAGAAAATCAGGGGCGACAGCAACCTTACTTTCCAGCAGATCATCAAACTTTCCGATTGTTTCGATGTCCCGTTTCTGTACAGCCCGAAACAATCGTTATCGGTTACTTTTAGCTATTTAAGTGTAAATGAAGATTTAGATATGATTGGCTATCTCCGAAATTTACTGGACAATATAAAAGCCATCAAGAACAGCAACAAGAAACACATCACCATTACGACCGACGATATTCCTTTATTTCATTTTTTCAAGTACCCCGAACTTACCAGTTTTAAACTCTTCTTTTGGGCAAATAGCGCGAATAACCTGGAAATGCCGTTCAGCTCTTCCTTCCTATCTGATGAAATTATTAAAATTTCACAAGAACTGCATGCCACTTACCTGGAAATACCAAGCACCGAAATATGGTCTAAAGATACCGTAACAGGCACACTCGAACAGATCAGGTATGCATTCGAAGCCGGGCATCTTACCGATACCGAACTGGCCGTAAAAATTGTAGAGCAGGTAAGGTATTGTCTCACCGATATGAATATGTATGCCATTAGCAGCAAAAAAACCATCGACCCCAACCATACCTTTAACTGGTACAATTGCGATGTATTGGGAAGCATTGCTTACCTGGTCGATTTTAAAGACCGCATGGCCTGCTACAACAGGTTTAATACTTTTAATTACTTAAGAACCGAAGATCAGGCCTACTGCAAACAAACCAAACAATGGATGCAGGGCCTGGTTATGAAATCGGTTTCTTTTAGCGGCCAGGGTGAAAAACACCGCAATAAATACCTGTATAATGCCTTTGCCGAATGCGACAAATTGCTGAGGGAAATTACAAGCAGCTAATTGCTTGCATGTTATGGATACGATACATTGGGCATGACAAAAAAAATCGTAACTTTACAAAAAACAAAATGAGTTATACTGACAGACATATTGTTGAAACTTATTCAGGATTATTTGAGGGCCTCAGCGCTTCAAGTAAAATTGAATTAATAGAAAGTCTTTCAAAGTCATTAAAAATCGAAAAGACAACAAAAGACAATAAATTTTACAAATCTTTCGGGGCTTTACGTGAGCAAAAAACACCAAATCAATAATTAAGCGTTAAGCCTGCACCAAAACCCATATCGCTATCATAGTGCGCAGAAATACCCATGTATTTAGTGGTAATAAACTTAAGTCCGCCCATAAATTCTTTATCGCTATTTACCATAAAGCTTGCCCTTAAGCGTTTAGAAATTGGTATATCTTCCCGCATTAACTGCAAACGAACATTACCGTCATGGTACACTTCTGCCTGCGCTACCACTAGCATGGGCAAGGTATAGGCAAGCCCTACACTGAACAATCTTCTGTTATCCTTTGTGCTTTTTTGGCCAAAAATATTGCTTTCCTGTTCGCCAGCTTCCATTTTCCGGTAGCGCCAATCGAAACCCACAAAAGGCATTAACCACTGCATTCTATCTATGTACCGGCCAATATGAGTTTCGGTTTCAAAGCCGTGCATTTTATTGTAACCTAAACGCCACTCGGCGCCAATGCTCCAGCGCGTATTTGCCAACATGGCCATACCGTCGTTTCCATTGCTGGCAAAATCATTTTCGGCCATAAAATGAAACATCCTGTCATCGGCAAAAAGTTTTCGCTGCGCCAATTTAGGGTTTGGGATTTCGGGGTTTAGCGGTGAGTTTTCATAGCTGAAAATTTTACCCATCCCACTCATCATGTGGTATAAAATGTGGCAATGAAAAAACCAATCGCCACTTTCAGAAGCGCTAAACTCAATGGTATCGCGCTCCATGGGCATAATATCGAGTACATTTTTTAAAGGGGCGTAATCGCCCTGCCCGTTAATTACCCTAAAATCGTGCCCATGCAAGTGCATAGGGTGGCGCATCATACTGTTGTTATATAAAATGATCCGCAGGTTTTCGCCTTTTCTAATGAGGATTTTATCTTCCTCAGAAATGGTTTTATTATCCAAAGTCCAAACATAACGGTTCATGTTGCCCGTTAACTGAAACTCCATTTCACGGGTTGGAACTTTGGGCAAAACCGTTTTTTCAGGCGAGCGCAACATATCGTAATTTAATGTTGTCATAGGGCCTTTTGCGCCTTTGTTACTACTCATATTATGGGCTTTATGTGCATCAGCAACAACAGTATCTGTTCCCGCATCATCCAGCTCAGCATACATTACAGCATTCATATCCATCACTTGATTCTGCATTTTCATGCCTTCCATCTGCACCAGATTACCGTTCATATCCATCATTTCGTTCATCATTTTCATGCCTTCGAAATATTTCAATTTGGGCAATTTTTGGGCGGACACTTTTGGCCCACTACCCAGCCATAAAGAAGCAGATTTGGTACGGTCCTCGGGGGTTACCAAAAACTCGAAGCTTTTGTTTTCGGGGATGGTTACAATCACATCATAGGTTTCGGAAACGGCAATAATCAGCCGATCTACTTCTACGGGTGTTACATCGTTACCATCACTGGCCACCACCGTTATTTTACCACCGGCATAAGTGAGCCAAAAATAGGTAGATGCCCCGCCGTTAGCAATGCGCAACCTTACTTTATCACCTGCTTTGAGCTTGTTTGGTACCTGATATTGATTTTTTCCATTTACTAAAAATGCTTCGTAGTACACATCACTCACATCCATGGCAGTCATCCGTTTCAGTTCGTTGGTGAGCTTGGTTTTGAAATGCCCACCTTTTATGGCTTCGGCATAACTCTGTGTTGTGCCTTTTTTTATCGCGAACCAATCATTGGCATTGTGTAATCTCCTGTCAACTTCGTGCGGCATCATGTTTGTCCACTCACTCAAAACAACAGGTATTGTAGGTATAACAGGCTCTTTTCTTTTGTTTAAAATCACGGCACCGTACATTCCAATCTGCTCCTGCAGGCCCGAATGGCTATGGTACCAATGGGTACCGTTCTGTATAATTGGAAAACGGTAAACATGGGTTTTATTGGGCTCAATAGGCATTTGGGTTAAATAAGGAACCCCATCATATTGATTTGGCAAAAATAGCCCATGCCAATGCAACGAAGTTGACTCCTTTAGTCTGTTATGCACATGTATTTCTGCTGTATCGCCCTCGGTAAAAGTTAGTGTTGGCATGGGTATTTGCCCGTTAACCGCAATGGCTCTTTTAGGTTTCCCGCCAAAAGTTACCGTTGTATCGGCAACATATAAATCATAACGCACAACCCTTGGCAACTTATTATTGCCTAAAGTTTCCACATCGCTTGCTTTTAGGGGCGCTTTTTTGGGGTCAGCTACTTTTACCTCGTTATGATGATGTTGGCCAAAAGCAAAGCTACTGAGCAAAATACCAAGGCAACAAACTAAAATAAACTTCATTTTATAGCGTATGTTTTATTTAAGTACCTCGGCAACCTTACCACAAGTTAACATTTTACTGCCATAATAAGGGTTTTTTACCGCCTCGCCTTCACTTAGCCAATAGCTTTTTTTCATGGGGCAATAAGCGTAATAAACAGGTTTATCGCTCAGTTTTACCGCTTTTACCAGGGCATAAAAATCGGTCGACAGGGAAGTAAAATGGTCTCTTTGATGTTCGATATCTTTACTTTCGGCAATGTGTTCGGCATCAAACAATATTTTATCACGCAGTACTTTCGAAGCGTTTGTTTTTTCGTTGGCTTTTATGGCGTTAATTAATGCGATAGCCTTGGTGCCAGCTACGCTTGCATTGCTGCTAATTAAGGCATCTTTAACTTCGTAATAAGCCTGCAAAGGGCTAACCGCTGCTGCTTTTTCCTGTGCTGAGGCACCGCCAACTACAATTAGTACAAGGACATTAATTGTCCAGAATTTAAATAACCTTTTCATTTTGTGTTAAGTTAAATGTTATCAACCTAGTTTCCTGGTACCAGTTAGCGAGCTGCTTTTTTAATTTGCTTTGCAACCAGATCCGGGTTTTATTGTTACACAAAACTAGCGGTATGGCCTTTCCGGATGTTACACATTTACCGAAAATGTTTATATAATTATAGTTGGGCCATGAGTTTGGTGTTAAGCGGTTGGCGGTGGGTTGAGCGGTTTAACAATTAACCTTCTGCATCTAAAGATCCTTCGACTAAGCTTTCATTGACGTTATTTTGCAATCACCTACTAATAAGACATTTGCGGCATTATACATTTCCGTCCAGCCAGGCCACAGCACCGCATCCCCGTTCCACTTAAATCCGGCCTAACAAATTTTTCGGATTCTGCTGACTCAGCCACACCACTGACCTCTAAAGAAAAATTTCCAGCCGGTGTTTTTTGTTTCTTTTTGACATCAAATATTATTTAAGCTATGCTTCAGTTTGCGAGAATAATAACTTTGGGAAAACATCCTGCACAAGGTCGTCTTTCTTATTGACCCCCAAGTCATCATCAAATCTGACCAAGCCAG
>NZ_JBQEPM010000011.1:0-197506 GCF_052045595.1 Pedobacter sp. 22163
TATTAGTTATTATAACAATAAAAGGATAAGATTGAACTTAAATGGAATGAGCCCGGTTGAATACCGGACACAAGTATTAAATAATTAATAAGTTTGTCCAACTTTTTGGGGGCAGTCCAGGTTCAGGGTAGTGGGTTATCGCGAAAAAATAGGGAAAGCCAAAGGTGTTTGGCAAGACAACCTGCTGATGGAAAGAAGAAATAAATTGATTGCATAATAAACAAAAGGCCTTTTGTTATTTTAGTATCTGAATAACTTATAATCATCCGCATAAATTCCTTTCTCAAACCTCACAAGTTTTTCATTCCGGAAAAAGAAAAATTTGTAATTCGTGCTGGCGTAATATGTGCTGTAAATTCTGGTTCCATCTTCTTCATTCGCGGCAACCAGTTCCGGCTTGTTTTTCTTTTTGAAATCTGATTCCGACATGCCCATCGTAAAGGTAGGTTCGAAGCCAACTAAGGCCCTACAGCTCAGCAGAACCAATGCCAGGCCAATTAAAATTAATTTTTTCATGTGTGTGTTTATTTGTGTGTATGGAAGCCAATTCAATAATGATGCCTTTAATATTCCTAAAACTTTTGGAACGTTATAGTTTTTGAACTTTTTTTAAGGTGTTGATTGTCAGATAATTTATTTACGTACTTTTTTATTTACACACAAAAAAACAGATTGTCTTTATTTACTTTTCAGCAAAATCAAACAATCTGTTCTAAAAAATATTAATAGGATAGCGTTTAAGCCACCTCGCTTAGTTTTTCTATCTCTGTAGTAATCGATTTTTCTAGTGATTCAGAAGCTTTAACCAATGGTAATCTAACCGTATCGCCACAAACACCTAAATGTTTTAATGCAGCCTTTATTCCTGCCGGATTGCCCTCAGCAAAAGCCAAACGTGTAAATTCTATTAAGCTTAAATGGGCAGGCAAGGCCGCTTTATAATCGCCAGCTAAACAAAGTTTCACCATATCAGAAAATTGTTTAGGTAAAGCGTTTCCGATTACCGAAATAATCCCTGCAGCACCTAAAGCAATCATCGGCAGAGTAACCGGGTCATCACCAGAGATTAAAAGAAAATCTACAGGTTTATCTCGCATAATCTGGTTAAACTGATCAAAACTTCCTGAAGCCTCTTTGGTTGCAATAATGTTTTTAAAATCATACGCCAGTCTGCAGGTGGTTTCAGCGCTCATATTGCTTCCTGTACGGCCAGGTACGTTGTATAAAATCAAATCTAAAGGAGAAATTTCAGCTAAATACTTATAATGCTGATAAATTCCTTCCTGAGTAGGTTTATTGTAATATGGACTAACCGATAAAATGGCGCTGTATCCGTTAGTATCAAAAGATTTAATATCTTCAGCAACGGCCAAAGTGTTATTGCCACCTATGCCGGCAACTAGCGGTAATCTATTGTTATTAATTTCAGCAGTATAGGCCCACACCTTCTTCTTCTCGTCCTTGGTCATTGTAGCGGTTTCGCCGGTTGTACCTAAAGAAACGAGGTAATCTATCCCTCCGTCTACCAAATGATTAATCAGGTTTTTTAAGCCGTTATAATCAACTGATCCATCTGTGTTGAAAGGTGTAACCAATGCTACACCAGTACCCTGAAATTTGTTCATTATATAATTTACTTTTTGTTTTTACCACGAAGCCACAAAGGGCACCAAGGCTTTTATTTTTAAGTTAAAAATAGCCATTTATAACTCTTTTTATTCCATCTTTTATTTTTGCCTCATTAAAATTAATAAGCAATCCTAACTTACAATTGGAAAGCTTTAAATAGGTTATTGTTTGTGCAAGATGAACTTCTTTAAGGATGCTCACAGCTTTCACTTCAATAATAACTTTTCTTTCAACCAAAATATCTATTCTGTAATTACAATTCAACTTCACGTCCTTGTAATAAACAGGAAGATCTATTTGATTGGAAACCTGCAGTCCAGCATTAACCAATTCATAAACTAGGCAAGCCTCATACGCCGACTCTAATAATCCTGGCCCTAGTTCAACATGAACCTGATACGCAGCATTAACAATTAATTTAGCAATTTCATTTTCAGTCATCCCTTAATTTTTAAAATATTTTTTTAAAGCAATAGGGATGCTTTTAATCAATTAACTTTGTGTTCTTGGTGTCTTTGCGGTTAACTAAGCATTTATCATCTCTAAAAGTTCGGCATCGCTGATGATCGGAACGTTTAGTTTATTCGCTTTTTCCAGTTTCGATGGACCCATATTGTCGCCTGCTACCAGGTAATTCAATTTGCCCGAAATGCCGCTCAGTATCTTGCCTCCATTGGCCTCAATCATATCTTTTAGCTCATCGCGGCTAAAGTTTTCAAAAACGCCCGAAATTACGAATGTTTTTCCAATAAGCCTATCACTATCAAGCGTAATTACTTTTTCTTCAATTTCAAACTGTAATCCGGCTAATTTTAATAATTCTACCTGCTGTAAATGCTCAGATTTTCCAAAATACTCAACAATACTCTCTGCAATCCGCTGACCGATCTCATCAATGGCAATTAATTCCTCTACAGTAGCTTTAGAAAGGTTGTCGATATTCTTTACACCAGCGGCAGTTTTCTTTGCAACTGTTTCACCAACATATCGGATACCTAAGCCAAAAAGTACTTTCTCGAAAGGCATTTCTTTCGACTTTTCAATTCCTGCAAGCATGTTCTCGATCGATCGTTCTCCGAAACGGTCTAAGGTTTTTAGTTGATCTGATTTTTGATGCAGCGTATATAAATCGCTGATGTGCCTTACAAGACCATGCTTATAAAAGGTTTCAATAGTTTCATCACCGAGCCCATCAATATTCATGGCCTTGCGTGAAATGAAATGCTGAATTTTTCCAACAATCTGCGGCGGGCAACCCTCATCGTTAAGGCAATAATGAACTGCTTCTCCTTCTCTTCTGATTAATTCTGTTCCACATTCGGGGCAGTTGTGTAAATATTGAACCTTGGTAGCGCCAGGCAATCGCTTATCTAAATTTACCTTAATAATTTTTGGAATAATCTCACCGCCTTTTTCTACATAAACGGTATCGCCTTCATGTAAATCTAAACGATCTATTTCATTCGCATTGTGTAATGTAGCGCGTTTAACCGTGGTACCGGCCAATAAAACAGGTTTTAAATTGGCAACCGGCGTAACTGCACCTGTTCTCCCTACCTGATAGGTTACTCTTTCCAATACAGTTTCAACCTCTGCCGCTTTGTATTTGTATGAAATGGCCCAACGTGGGGATTTGGAGGTGAAACCCAATTCTTGCTGTTGTGCATAACTGTTCACCTTAATTACAATACCATCGATGTCATAACTTAGTTTAAAACGTTCGTTCTCCCAATGGTGGATAAATTCCAGTACTGCATCGATGTTAGAAACTAGTCGGTTATGTTCGCAAACATGAAAACCCCAATCTTTTACGGCATTTAAACTTTCCCAATGGGTTTTAAATTCATTTTTATCGGTGTATAAGAAATAAATAAAACCATCTAAGGGCCGTTTGGCCACTTCTTTGCTGTCTTGCATTTTGATAGTACCCGAAGCAAAATTTCTAGGGTTTGCATAAGGAATCTCACCAAGTTCTTCACGGGCAGCATTTAAGCGTAAAAAGGCCGCTTTGTGCATAAAAATCTCCCCACGGATTTCGAAATGTTCAGGTGCTACATCCGATTTGATTTGGTGCGGGATGGTATGAATGGTTTTTACGTTATTGGTTACATCATCACCTTTGGTACCGTCGCCACGGGTAACGGCCCGTAAAAGTTTGCCGTTTTCGTAAGTAAGGCTAATAGACAGGCCATCAAATTTTAATTCGCAAACGTATTCAAAATTATCGCCAATCGCTTTACGGATACGTTCATCAAAATCCCGGAGATCTTGTTCGTTATAGGTATTCCCCAACGATAACATGGGGTATTTGTGGTTTACAGTAATA
Source organism: Pedobacter sp. 22163 (assembly GCF_052045595.1). Lineage (NCBI taxonomy): Bacteria > Pseudomonadati > Bacteroidota > Sphingobacteriia > Sphingobacteriales > Sphingobacteriaceae > Pedobacter > Pedobacter sp. 22163. The sequence continues at coordinate 3,956 of NZ_JBQEPM010000011.1, forward strand.
AAATTTTTGGTGATATCGCCACCAACACGCTGTGTAGGCGAATTTGGATCGGCAAAATCAGGATTTGCTTTTTCAAGCTCGGCAAGGTGCTTTAATTTTTTATCAAACTCATAATCGCCAATGGTAGGCATGGCCAGCACATAATAATTATAATTGTGCTGGTTTAATTCGGCCACCAGGGCATCCATTTCTTCTTTTATTGCAGTTTGCGACATAAGACAAATATAGAAAAAGGAGCAGAGTGATTAATATTTTAGTTGTAAAAGCTGTAAATCTACTTTCTTGCTAAAAATGCCCATACGCTCAACGAATGGAATAATAAAACTACCATTTAGCCAGCTGATGGACTCGGTATTGGCATAATAAGAATTTTTGATGTCGTCCTTAGCTATCAGATTGATTTTGTTTATTGCGCCTGATTCAAGGTTCATTTCAGCATATACGGTAGCGACTGCAGTAAGACCATCTTTTTGGTTAGCTAAGATTCGAAGGGTTTTCTCTGCCTGGTTGAACGAAACCTCTAATCCTTCACCGGCGATACTACTTGTATAATCACGGGGCAAGAATTGATGATAAAGTGGTTTCATTTGAACATCATAGGCATTCATCAGAAGCGATCCCTCAGATGTAATAGAACCATGGCTGCTCGTAACAGAGAACCTTGGGGAAATAGTAACTAGGAGTGTATTGTTGTATTCTGCCATATTTCTGATATTCATGTATTTAATATCTGAGAAAGTCAAGTCATCGAATTTCTTATTGGCTGGTACAAAAGATTTTTGCAGTTCCTTAACATGGGCCTTGTCAAACACTTCTTTGGTTGAAGTAAACGTTCCGTTATTAAAATCAATTCTTGCTATCAAGGTAGAACGCTCTTTGTTTATATTTTTATAGAATATACCAATATAATTGATCAATGGTTTTTTACTGCTTGCAAAAGTAATTGACGATATCTCATCCTGATTTAAGGCATCAACAGGAATGCTTACGGTTTTGAGTGGGTTGGGGTTGCTGCTTAAATAAATGGCCACATTACATTTTCCCTTCGGAGCATCTACCGTACTGATAATAAAACTGCCATCATCTCCGCAAGATGCCTTCCAACTGTCGCCATCTGGCATTTCGGGCTCCATTTTTTGGATCTGCTCCAACTTATCATTAAAATCGATTACGGTGTAGCTTTGCGATTCATTAAAGTCCTTCTCCATTTTAAGGGCGGTTAAAATACCAACCACCGGTAAGCCAACATGTACTTTACGTTTCGCCCCCGTTAACCTGCTGGCCATTTTGAAATAGGAGCCGTCATTAGAGAAAAAGAATTCTGGGGCTTCCACAAAATCTTTACTGCCGTCATAAATAATCTTTTGAGAAAGTATTTTGCCTGTTTTTTCTTCCAACAGATAGGCGACAAATTGATTGGCAAAACTTTTAAAGTAGCTACGGTCTGTAGAGGCAACAACCATAATGTTGCTTTTAAATTTTCCAATGGCCATTGGAAAACCAGTAAGTGTTGTAAGCCATTTCTGACTGAGCTTATCATCAACGGTAACAACTGCGAAGTCAGCTTTAGGTACGTCAACAATCATAGCAATGGCATTACCGGATAAATCTACTTTTGTGCCGTACCTGCTATCATAAGAGGCCCTGATGTTCCAGGTTGGTTTTTTGATAACATTAATCTGCTGTTGAGCGAAGGTATTGAACTGCAAAAAAATGATCAATAGGGAGAGAATTAGTTTAATTTTCATTTAGTTATTTGGTTTTGCCCCAAATATATCAAAATAATCAAACCAGTTTTTCCTCAATTTCTTTAAAAATGTCCATGTAATCTTCTTCTAGAACGGTTTTAAAAATCCCAAGTTCAAAAGTCAGCTGCTGCAACTGCTTTTCATTTAACGTTTCTGGCCACAAACGCATACAGATCCGGTTAAGGGCATAACTAATGTTTTCGAGTTTTTGGTAACTCAACAGGTATTTACTGCTGATGAACTTTTCCAGAAAGTTGAAAAATACTGCTGGATCTTTCAGGTTACAATGCTCTAGAAAATCGCTTAATGATTCTTTTTTTACTGCGTCGAGTTTATCATAGAAATGATTCACCTGAACCAGATTATGCGTTACCAATAAATGATCCAATAAAAGTTCTAAGCCAATATGTGCGAGGAATGAAGGGCGGACCGCAGTATTTTCTACAATTGGCTTAATGAGCTGCTTAAGTTCGGTGGTTTTCTCGAGGAAAAAATTAGAGGAATGAAAAAGCAGGTCGACGGCTAAATGTCTTTTCCAGCCTAAAAGTAAGTTTTCCTCGTCAGGATTTCCTTTAAATAGGAATTCATTCTTCTGAGGGTATAAATTTGCCTCTTTAGCTGCATTTTTAATCAGATCTGGCAAAACCGTTCCCATTACCACATTGGCATCATTATTTGTCCGGTCGAAATAATAATGGGATAAAAAGTTCATCTTGCAAGGTAATGTTTTCTTACAGGTTGTAAAACCAGAATTGAAAATATTGATCATAAATCTATATTGTTTTGAAGGCGAATTATGCATAGCTTTAATTGTTCTTAATCGATGCATCATGCCTAATGCTAAAACCTATAGAATACTATCCCTTGATGGAGGTGGTTCCTGGGCGCTTATCCAGGTAAAGTGTTTACGTAAACTGTTCGCCGAAACTTTTAACAATCTGGATCCTACAGGGCACGAGGTTTTAGCCGAATTTGATCTGGTATCGGCCAATAGCGGGGGCAGTTTAGTTGCGGCAGCTATGGCCGAAAACCTGAAACTTTCTGAAATAGAAAAAATATTTGATGATGAAAAACTCCGCAGCAAAGTTTTTTCGAGGCTGAGTTTTTTTGAGAAAAGTTTACTTTCAAGCGTGGCCAGGATCTTTAAAATCGGAGCCAAATATGCAACCAAGCGAAAACACACCGCCTTAAAGGAAATTTTACCCGGAATTGCAAAGATCGATATGACGGATATTCCAGCACATGTTGCTGTAAACGGTGCAATTAAAACCCAGTTTTTGATTGTCGGTTACGATTATTACCGCAATAGGGCCGAACTGTTCAGGTCTGACTGTGGTAGTATGGCCTCAACATCTGTTATTGAACGGAAGCTTAAAAACTTGCCTCAACAAGCAGCAACACCGTCAGATTGTATGGTGAGCCTGGTTGATGCCATCCACGCTTCTAGTACCGCACCGGTTAACTATTTTAATGAACCAGCTACTTTTAAGGTGAATAATAAACCCAAATATTATTGGGACGGAGGGGTTACGGGTAATAATAATCCGGTTTTAGTTGCCGTTACCGAGGCCATTTGCAATAGGGCGCAATACGGGATCGAGAACGTTCAGGTACTTTCTATTGGTACTGGAACAGTTTCGCAACTGCAATACGATGAGGAAATTCCGGTAAGATATGATGAGCTGAAGACCAAACAAGAAGCGCCAGGCCTGATCAAGGATATCCAGAAAATGGGGACGAGTATTTTAAACGACCCGCCCGATACTGCTGCTTTTGTGGCTTACATGATCCTGAACCCCGATATGCCGGCTAAACCAATAGATTTTATCCGCATGAATCCGGCCTTACGACCGATATTACTTGATGATGCCACGGGTAAACACTGGGATCTGCCGGTTGGGATAAATAAAGATGAATATGTGAAGCTCAATACGATGGATATGGATGCGGTAGAAGATGAAGAAGTTTCATTGATCAAAAAACTATGTGATAACTGGTTAAACGGAGAAGGTGTGCCAAATCAGTCTATCCGAAGTAATTCTAGCCTCAACTGCCTTATCGGTCATGCAGATTTTGAGGCGGCAAAGACCGATTTTAAGAACTGGTTTACAAAACCAACTAATTTGCTTTAAACTAAGCTAAAATTTTATCTTTGCACGCACATTATTAAAGTGTTTGTACAATGACGAATTTTGTTGAAGAGTTAAGATGGCGTGGCATGCTGCATGATATTATGCCGAATACTGAGGAAAAGTTAAACGAGGGTATGACTTCTGGTTATATCGGTTTCGACCCTACTGCAGATTCGTTGCACGTTGGGCACTTAACGCAGATCATGACACTGATTCATTTTCAAAATGCCGGTCACAAACCCTTTGCTTTGGTTGGTGGAGCTACAGGTATGGTAGGCGATCCATCGGGAAAATCTGATGAACGTAATCTTCAGACACCTGAAATGATTGAGCATAACCTGAAAGGCATGAAAAAGCAATTATCTAAATTCTTAAAATTTGAAGAAGGTGGAAATGGTGCGGTAATGGTTAACAACGCCGATTGGTTTAAGGATATGAATCTTTTTACCTTTATCAGGGATGTAGGTAAACACATTACCGTGAACTACATGATGGCAAAGGATAGTGTTAAAAGACGTTTGGAAGGTGATTCTGGCTTATCTTTTACCGAGTTCTGCTACCAGTTGATCCAGGGGTACGATTTCTATCATTTATGGAAAAACGAAAATTGCTTGGTACAGATGGGCGGATCAGATCAATGGGGGAATATTGTTACCGGTACGGAGCTGATCAGAAGGAAAGATGCAGGTACAGCTTATGCCATTACCACCCAATTGATTAAAAAAGCAGATGGAACCAAATTCGGTAAAACCGAAAGTGGTGCAGTTTGGCTGGATCCAGAGAAAACTTCTCCTTATAAATTCTACCAGTTTTGGTTAAATGCATCAGATGATGATGTAAAAAAATGGATCCGTATTTTTACATTAAAGAATAAAGAAGAAATAGAAACCTTAGAAAAGGAACATGATGCCGCTCCGCATTTGCGGATTCTTCAAAAAGCTTTAGCTGAAGACATTACCATAAAAACCCACTCAGAGGAAGCTTTGGAAGCAGCCATTAAAACATCTGAGTTTTTATTTGGAAACGGATCTTTAGAATTTTTAAAAAGTTTATCTGAAAATCAGGTGTTAGAAATGTTTGAGGGTATTCCACAGTTTAACATTTCGAAATCTGAGCTAACAGAGGGTATTGATGCGGCTACTTTGCTTGCAGAAAAAGCTACAGTTTTTCCTTCAAAAGGCGAAACCAAGAAGCTGATACAAGGCGGAGGCGTTTCCATAAATAAAGAAAAGGTAGCTGATCCTATGCAGGTTTTCAATACTACGCATCTGATCAACAATAAATTTATTGTGGTTCAAAAAGGCAGAAGAAACTATTTCCTGTTGATCGCTGAATAAAATTTTCGGGCCCAATGAAATTAAAGATTTATTCATTGGGCTTGAATTTAAAAATGAACGGGAAGTTGATCTCCTGCATGAGCCTCCGTTAAGCCGTATCGCCCATAAGTCACGAAAATCGGATTATGAAGGTATTTATCTGTACCCGAATATTGTGAAAATCCCCTCATCTTCTTCATAAGGTATATGCAACGCTGTTAAAAGGAGTTTAAATTCTTCGGTTTCGTCAAGTACTTTAGGGGCAATTAAACTTCCCATATGTTCCGCATAACATGGTCGTACTTTTATGTACTCAATAGTAAAAAACAAAGGCATACCCTCATTATAAAACGGTTCCCAATTTCCTAACCAATGTGGAGTCTTACTTATTTTTACTTCTTCATAAGTCTTGTCATCAATAATGAGTTTTTCTAAATACGGAGGTGGGAAAGGCAATTGTTTTATTGCATTTTGAAGTTTCAACCATTTGGTGTCGTTCATTACTGACGACAGCCCTTTTTTTGTAACAATTTTTCTTATTTTCTCTTTTTCCGCTAAAATATCCGGATCGTTTGATGTATAGTATTTATACTTTTCTCTTTCAGAAATGTCAGGGTTTCCGAAGAAATCACTGTAAAAATCCTTTCGCTCACTAATGTCCATTTTAGCCCTGGTTTTAAAATTCTATCAATTATAATTAAGTATATATAATATCCACTAAAGAAACTTAATATCAAAAATAACATTTAGGAGGTTCCCTCTGAATTTCTCGTGGATATCATACAGAAAATCAGTTCCTTTGTATTGAATTTTAGGTAGTTGCTTTAAACGAAAAAAGCCACTTCAGTGGCTTAAATGAGATGTTAACTTGTAGATGCTAATTAAATACGTAAAACTTATTAAAGCACTTATAACATTTGTACCTCTTAACTGAAATCCATGGCATAAGCGTTTTAAAGAGAAAACCCCTTGGTACCCTATAGGTTTCGAAATTTTTACACTTCGGGCAAGATAAGCGGGTTTTAACTAAAGTTAATTCTTCTGTGGGTTCCATAATAAGCGTAAGTTTGGTTGGGCAAATCAAACTTACGCAAAATAAAACCCAAGAATATCATCGAAAAACTACCATTTTGTTCATTTCATCGACTATTCATCCATTTTAAGGTAAAATATGTTCAAAAGGGTTCTTAAAGGTGTTTTTTGTTTTATAATTTTTTACTTCTGTATCAGTTAACAGACAATATTCAAGCGATTTTTTTAGCTCCTCGTTGTTCATTTCCTGTCCAATAAAAACAAGTTCATTTTTACGATCCCCAAAATCATTATCCCAATCTGCGTCAATTTCAGCTCTGTTTTCCAGGTAGTCCACGTATTGTTCACGTTCATGCTGCTGCATACTTGCCCACCAAACCCCTGCCGGATCAATACGCAATGAACCACCTGCCTGCGAAAAATTGATTGCTTGCTCTGGCATGGCAGCTAAATAGAAGATACCTTTTGAACGGATAATATTCTGTGGAAATTCCTTATTGATGTAATGCCATAATCTTTCAGGGTGAAAAGGTCTTTTAGAACGGAATACGGTAGAACTTATTCCATATTCTTCGGTTTCGGGCTGATGGATTTCTTCTAATTCTTTTTTCCATCCTGCTCCTTCAGATGCAGATTCAAAATCGAACAGTTTTGTGTTTAAAATTAAAGCCGGATCTATTTCTCCAAAAAGTGTCTGATAAATCTTGGCGTTTGGGTTCAGTTTAGAAATCAGCGCCCTGAGGACCTTAATATCGGTATCACTTACCAGATCGGTCTTGTTCAATAAAATTACATTCGCAAATTCGATCTGGTCGGTAAGTAGGTTAACGATAGTGCGTTTATCAGCCGCATTATCAACCATGTTGCGGTCGGCAAGTTTATCTGCCGAACCAAAATCCCTGTAAAAATTATAAGCATCAACAACAGTAACCATTGTATCTAACTGGCTAAATCTACTCAGATCGATACCTGAAGCTTCGTCAATAAAAGAAAATGTCTGTGCAACAGGAATGGGTTCAGATATCCCCGTACTTTCGATCAAAAGGTAATCAAAACGGTTTTCTTTTGCCAATTTTTCTACTTCGATCATCAGGTCTTCGCGCAGGGTACAGCAGATGCACCCATTGCTCATCTCTACCAGTTTTTCATCGGTTTTAGATAAGGTGTGCTGATCTTTAACCATAGCCGCATCGATATTTACCTCGCTCATATCGTTCACAATAACGGCCACTTTTAAATCTTGCTTATTCCTCAATATAGCGTTGAGCAGTGTTGTTTTACCACTGCCCAAGAAACCGCTCAATACGGTTACCGGTAATTTCTTTATCATGTTAATGCAATTATGTTGCAAATATAGCTTTGATTATTTTAAATGCAACTATATTGCTTTTATATTTGGGGACTAAATTTATTTTAATGAAACTACGGAGCTATAAAATCAACCTCGACCGGATCGGCATTACCGCCTCGACACTTTGTGCCATACATTGCGCAGCCTTACCATTCCTGATCACTGTTTTGCCGATGTGGGGAATGGGGTTCCTGGCCAACGAGGCGGTTGAAATTACGATGATTGCAATTTCATTGATTATTGGTGTTTGGAGCTTAATTGCTGCCTACCGGAAACAACATCATCGCATTATACCAGTCCTGGTGCTTATTTCAGGCTTTGCCTGCATTGCATTTGGGCATTTTTCGGGAATTGAGCTGCTAGAGCCGATTTTAATTCCGCTTGGTGGATTTACCATTGCAATTGCCCACTATATCAATTTAAGAATGCTCAAGTCTTGCCCAATAGATCATCAGCACTAAAAATTTATCCTTATTAACTAATATGTCAATGAATTATAAAATCTTATTTATCGCTGCTTTGCTGTTTATTACGATGTTAAACCCTGCCTGTAAGCATGGTACAAATGATGGAATAGAAATGTACAGGCGTTATGCCATCAAAAATCTGGTTGTTAAAAAAGTGCAAAAGGTGTTACATTATGATTAAGATCAGTTCACTGGCACATGTTTATGAAAAGGGGAGAAGATTAAAATTTCCATACTGGGAAATCGCTGATATGGAACACTGGCTTTTACTAGGTGCATCCGGCAGTGGAAAGAGCACACTGCTTAATATTATTTCTGGTCTTTTGGAGCCAAGCCAGGGTGAAGTTTTAATTAACGGAACCGATTTATATACGCTGCCTGCAAGAGGACGAGATAGGTTTAGGGGAAGGCATATTGGTATCATTTTTCAAAGGCCACATCTTATTCGTTCACTCGATGTACTCGATAACTTAGCGCTTGCTGCGGTAATGGCTGGCCTACCTATAGATCATGAACGGAATCTTTCACTTTTGCAAGATCTGGGTATTGCTGAGCTGGCTAAAAATTATCCTGATCAATTAAGTGAGGGGCAGTTGCAAAGGGTTTCGGTGGCGCGTGCATTGGTAAATAAACCGGATCTATTGATTGCTGATGAGCCTACATCTAGCTTAGATGATGAAAATGCCAATCAGGTAATCCAGATGTTGACTTCCCAGGCTAAAGATAATGGAGCAGCGCTGATCATTGCCACACACGACCGAAGGGTTCGGGACCACATTACTAAAACCTATCTACTCTAATGAATATCTTTAAAATCAGTAGCAAAAACCTCGTCAGGAATAAGCTAACAACAATTTTGAATATTATTTTAGTTGCCTTTGGTGTGGGCATCCTGTCCATTCTTTTTTTAGCTTCTACACAGATTAGCAACAAACTGGAGAAAAATGCTAAGGATATCGATCTGGTTGTGGGGGCAAAAGGAAGCCCCTTACAGTTAATATTAAGCAGCGTTTACCATATCGATTACCCAACGGGAAATATTCCGGCTAAAGATGCCTTCAAATTAATGCAGAACCCTTTGGTTAAAAGAGCTGTCCCTTTGGCATTGGGCGATAATTATAACGGCTACCGGATTGTGGGTACTGATAGTACTTTCTCCAATCTTTACGGTTTATCTATCCAAAAGGGAAGCTTTTGGCATAAAGATTTAGAAGTAACCCTTGGTAGCACTGTTGCATTAACATCGGGGCTTAAAATTGGCGATTCTTTTTTCGGCGCACATGGTTTAACCGGGAATGGAGATGTTCATAAACAACATGCTTACCGGGTAAAGGGGATCTTAAAACCACAGGGAAATATAACCGATAACCTGATCCTCACTAATATTGGCAGTGTGTATAAAATGCATGAAGAGAAACATGCTGAGGGCCATAGCCACATTTCTGCAGAAGGAGCCAAAGAGATTAACGATAAAGAGATTACAGCCTTGCTGATCCAGTATAAATCGCCAATGTCGGTGATTCTTTTCCCCCGGATGGTTAACCAGAGTACAAACATGCAGGCGGCCTCTCCTGCGATGGAAAGTGCAAGGTTGTTTTCGTTGATCGGTGTTGGAATTGACACGTTACAATGGTTTGCCATATTTATTATGGGGATTGCAGCATTAAGTATTTTTATCAGCCTTTATAACGCAATGAAAGAGCGGAAATACGACCTGGCCATTATGCGTTGTCTGGGCGCATCAAAATCGAAACTCTTTTTTCTCATCATGTTTGAAGGGGTTTTGGTTACATTTATCGGTGCCTGTTTGGGTTTGTTAATCGGGCATGTTGCCCTTGAGGTAATCGGGGCCCATCAGGAATCTTCTCAGGCAAAATTAACCGGGCTTACTGCAATTCCACAGGAAGTATATTTAATCTGGATCGGGCTATTTATTGGCACTTTGGCCTCGCTTATCCCTGCTATGCAGATTTATAAGGTTGATATTGCCGAAACTTTAACCAAAAATAGATAGCCGGGTTGAGGTTAATCCGATGAAGAAATTAGTTTTATTGGTTGTTTCATGTTTAGTTATCCACGTAGTAGCGGCGCAGGTTAAGGTACATACCGACATGCGCACGCCTACCTGGAACCTGATCGGTTTAAGGTATGATGCAGAAATTACTCCAAAGAAATGGGGAAGCGTTTTTCCACCGGCATTAAAGGCATTGCACAATAAGGTTATTGAGTTGCCGGGTTACATCATTCCCACAAAGGTAGGCTCGAAATTTAGCGAATTTATGCTCTCTATTGTACCCATTGCTTCCTGTCCGTATTGTGGCTCGGGCGATATTCCATCAATGGTGCAGGTGAAAATGTTAACGGCTATTCCCATTACCGAAAAACCGATTAAATTGAAAGGGATATTCATTATTAACGATTCTGGTGATGATAGGAGCGAGTTTTTTCTTTTAAATGCAAAACAGTTATGATGAAAAAATATATAACGGTTTTATTGATATTGATCTCTTTTACGGCTGTTGCGCAGGTAAATGTACATACCGATATGCGCACGCCGACCTGGAACCTGATTGGATTAAAGTACGATAAGCAGGTAAAACCATTGGTTTGGGAGACTGTTTTTCCACCTGCATTAAAGGCAATCGATAACAAGATAATCGAAATCCCTGGGTATATTATCCCTACTAAAGTGGGCAATAGCTTCAGCGAGTTTATGTTTTCTATTGTGCCCATTGCCTCCTGCCCATATTGTGGCACGGGCGATATCCCTTCAATGATAGAAGTGAAGACTTTAAAACCGATTACCTGGACCGATGAGCCGATTACCCTGAAAGGCAAATTTATAATCAACGATTCTGGTGATAGCCGGTCTACTTTTTTTCTTTTAGATGCTATAAAACGATGAGACATTTGCATTTTATTTTCTTTCTGTTTTCCGTTTGCTCAGTTGCTGCACAAACGCAAAAGCACAACCCAAAAGATCAGTTGCGGTCTTTAAACTGGGATATAATCGGCTCTGTGAAATTTGAACTTACCGAAAAGAACGAACTTTTGCCCCTGTTTACAGAGTCGATCAGACGTTTTGAGAACAGGGAGTTTGATTTAACAGGTTACCTGATCCCTATAAAAAGTGGACAAAAACAACAGCAATTTCTTTTGGCTACCCTGCCCATTAACCAATGTTATTTTTGTGGGCAAAACGGTGTTCCGGTAATGATTATGGTTGAGATGGAAAGCGCGGTGCCTTATGGCGAAAAACCCATCCATGTACGGGGGATTTTAAAATTGGAACAAAAGGATGCGAGTTATGCACCGCCAATAAGCATCAAGAATGCCAAACTGATTAATTAATTGCTTATTTTTGTATTGCTATGGAAAACAAAACAGCGCGTTTCGAAAAACTTTTGGTTAAAAACGGACTTAAAAGAACTGCTCCACGTTTGCAGGTGCTGGAGATTTTGAGCGGAAGAGATTCTGCAACATCTCAACCTTATTTGGAGCAGGTGATGGGAAAGGATGCAGACCGTGTTACTTTATACCGTGTTTTGCAGGCTTTCGAAGAAAAAGGGATTATACATAAGGTTTTAGATCAGCAGGGCACAGCCAATTATGCCATCTGTTCTGATGGCTGCAGTGCACACGAGCACCATGATGAACATGTACATTTTAACTGCGATAACTGTCATAAAATTTATTGTTTGGATACCGTTAAAATTCCGGCATTAAAAGTTCCTGCCGGATTTAAAGTAGAGCATCTTAACCTGATTGCTACCGGTTTATGCGCCAGCTGTTCGGATAAGGTAAATTAGGGCTTACTGCACCAAAAGATTACAACCCCTGATATCGGCATCGTCAAACCGGCCCAATACTTCAAAACTTTGATCAGGATTTATTCTCCCCAGATCCTGTGTGGCAATAAATGAGCAAGAATTGAGATTGGCCAGATCGATTACATTGATGCCCCCAGTCCTGCCATTAGCTATCAAACTTAAAGGATCGTTGGTGTCGCGGATCAAAACCTGCATCCAGCTGGGACAGTTAAAGATACCTTCTCCCAAAGAATAAGCCTGAGAAAGTAGTTCGGTCATTCCATATTCGCTATGGATAGCCTTTACGCCAAGTCCTTTGGTTAATTGTTCGTGAAGTTCTTCCCTTACCATTTCTTTACGTTTCCCTTTCATTCCTCCGGTTTCCATTACAATCAGCTCGGGGAAATCGATCTCAAACTGTTCTATAAAATCGAGCAGGGCATAAGTAACACCAATTAAAACAGTTTTTTGCTTTTTTGATTTAAGATCCAGGAGGGTTTTCAGCAATTCGTCGTGATTGTATAAAAAGTAACCACTTTGTGGATGCCTGCTCTTTTCGATCAGATCGTTGACCATATAAATCAGCGATGAACCAGCTCGTTGCTGGTAGGATGGGAGCAGGGCCAAAAAGCAATATTCGGTGATGTTCCCGTAAAATTCTGCAAAAGCCTGTAGATAGCTCTGCTCATACAATTTAACGTTGGTTACATGATGGCTACTCTGTACCATGCCCGTAGTGCCAGAACTGCTGAAAGTAATTTCGACAGGATCGGTACTGCTGAGAATGGAATGGCTTTTAAAAAAACTGATGGGTAAAAAAGGGATCTGTGCAATTTCACTCACCTCATCAGCATCAATGCCTAAATGAAAGATATATTCGCGGTAAACATTGCAGTTTTGGGCCTGTAATTTAAAAATGCTTAAGGCAAGAGCGTTAAAAGCATCGGTACTTTTTACAGAAAATATATCGTTAGCTGTTAAATTCACAGGGCAAAAGTACGAAGCATTATGCTATTTTCTCGTCAGTTTTTTTCGCCAGCATTGCCATGCGGAACTGATAACCACAGTAACCGCTAATCCCGGCAACCAGGCCACTTAAAATCCCCGTAATCAATAGCAGTGCCCACCAGAGTTTTATACCCGTCATTACGGCCACTCGGCCAGCAAGGACGTTATCATTAGGTAAGCTTTTAAATAAAGCATATCCGATCCAAAGTAAGAAAATAGCAAGGAAAGATTGCCAAAAAGCTATTTTTCCTGTTTTGCCGATAATGCCACAGGTGGCAAATGAAATTACAATAATGATCCACCAGGGGGCAATCATTTGTAAAAGGAAACAGATTATTAATATAACAATGAAAACCATTTTAGCCTATTTAGAAATTTTTAAACGAGAAATAACCGTGCCCGATTTATCATCAGGACTTTGCATATAAAACAGATCGTACAATTTACCATTTGCCCAGGTATCGATCATATTATCATAAAATTTGCTTCCGGGATTACCAGATTGGCCGCCTGGATAAACCCCATGTCCTTTCGGCGTTTTACCCAGTTCAATCACCATCCGCCACGAGGGGCCGTTGGCTTCACTCAAAGCATTAATCGCAGTTTTCGCACCACCAATCTGTAAAACCTTCGAACCGAATCCTGGTATTTTGGCCAGATGTGGTACATTGGTCTGTTTTACATTTGCCCAATCCCAATCTCTGTTTATCGGCCCAAAGCGTCTTTCCAAGCTATCGCAGCTATATTTAAAAGCTTCGTTAACCAGGTCAGATAATGTTTCTTTTTTGCTGGTATTGATGTTGTCATACCAGGTTGCATTGGGTTCTTTCAGGATCATTTCCACCGTGCGGTCTCTAGAAGGGTAACGCATCGGGATTCCTTTGACCTCGAATTCGTCTGCCCAGATATCATGTGATAAGCGTTTGGTCCATATCTCAAATACGCTGGCTGCAATTTCATGGGCATCATAACGTTTGTTCCACTTGTTCAGGTAAGCCAATGCTTCTTTTTGTGTTGCGTTTAATTGCTCATTATTCAATAAGGGCAATAAAGCAGGAACCAGGTTCTGCGCCATAATGCTGTAATTGTCGGTCTGCATCAAACGGATGCTATCCAATGTAGCCTTGTTCATGGCCGATAAGCGGTCGTTGATCCTTTTGCCACGCTCGTAAGGTGCAAATTCCCAGTTAATGTAGTATGGATAAGTAGTATCGGTAGAAGACTGGTTGGCCGAGCTTACAAAACCGCGCGGCGGATTCTTAACTGTTGGATTCTGTGCATTCGGGATCCAGCCATGCCAATCGTAGGCCGAGTCGGTACCATCGAGGATAAACTTGCCCTGATCCTTCCATTTTAAAGGAAATTTCCCATTTGGTGTGATGGCAATATCATTATCTACACTAGCGAAAACAAAGTTCTGTGCAGGTGCGGTATAATAAGTTAAAGCCTTACGGTAGTCGTTATAATTTTTGCCGCGGTTCAGGTAATAGAAAGTCATGAGCTCATTCGACTCATCATGCGCAATCCACCTCAAAGCGTCGCCAACAGGTACATTATCGGCCCTGCCGTATTTTGGTTTCTGGAAATATACCACCGGCCCGTGATGGGTGTAGTAAACGGTATCTATTTCATCTTTTCCACCACGGATTTTAATCGTTTCCAATCTTTTTGTTGTGGCTTTCCATTTATTGTTGTACCAATATTCGTTGTGGCTGGAATCTTTAAACTTGATTTGATAAAAATCCAGTACATCAGCGGCAACATTGGTTACACCCCAGGCTATTTTCTGGTTAAAACCTATAATTACGCCCGGAGCACCAGGTAATGAAACACCATAAGTATTTACGCCCGGTGCATGCAGTTGAATCTGATACCAGATTGAAGGAAGTGTTAAGTCCAGATGTGGATCGTTTGCCAAAATCGGGTATCCTGATGCAGTTTTTGTGCCAGATAAAGCCCAGTTATTACTGCCAATACCTTCTATTTTTTCGGTTGTTTTTACTTCGCCGGTTTGCGCCTGGGTGAAGCTTTCTGGCGTTTTAGGTGTTGGTAAGGGAGAGAAGTCCCATTTTGTGCCAACAGGGATGATCGGGTCTTCACGGAACGGATAATCCGGGAAAAGATTTTTGGTCACCTCAGGGCCGAATTTTTTCAAGATGTTTGTCATGTAAAATTCGTCGGAACCCATGGCTAAAACTGCCGACATCTGTTTTAGGAGCAGCGCACATTTTACAGGTGTCCAGTTTTCAGGCTTAAAATCTAGTATTTTGTATTCTAAAGGATAATTGGCTTTAGAAAGCGTTTTGATGTAGGCATTAATCCCTTCTGTATAAGCTAAGATCATTTCTTTGGCTTTAGGATCGGCCATCATACCTTTTAACGAGTTTTCTGCCCCGTAAACCATGCCCATCCGGCGCTGATAACGGTCTACCTCTATTGCTTTATCGCCAACCACTTCACTAATTCTCCCCGCGGCAAAACGGGTCTGGAAATCCATTTGCCAAAGGCGGTGCATAGCGGTTACATAACCTTGTGCCAGATACAGATCGTGATCATTCTGTGCAAAAATATGCGGAATCATACGATCGTCAAAAACGATTTCGATTTTATCTATTGCCCCTTTAATTTTCGCTTTATGGTTAAACATAAAATGATTGTTCTCTGCATTTTGCCAGAAACCCATAAAAGGATTTAGGAATTTTAACAGTGGAGGTGTACTACCTAATTTGGTATTAAATAAAAAAGCTAATGCTATCGGAATAATGATGCAGAATACGGCTTTAATTTTATTCATAATGGTTAGCTAACAAGTCTTTCGCTAAGATAGGGCAAAATGACGGTTTATGTTTAATGCAAAATACAACAAACTGTATATCAATCAAAATTATAATTCGAATTGAAATTATTATGCTAACATAATTTGTTTAATTCAAAAAAAGAATTTAAGTTTATATAACTAATAATACAAACAACCAAATTAACAATCGTTTATGAGCAGAATTTTTACACAGATCTTCTATGTGTTATTATTTGTGTACGCAGGCAACATTGCGGCACAAGCACAGAGTATTACGGTTAGCGGTACCGTAAAAGACAAGCAATCGAAAGAAGGCCTGGCAGGCGTGAGTTTAACCATCAAAGGCCATTCTGGCGGTACAGCCTCCACAAGCAACGGTAGTTTTACATTTACAACAACGGCTAAGGTTCCCTTTACGCTGGTGGCGTCTTACGTGGGCTATGGTACAGTAGAACAGCAGATTACCGGGAATGCTACGGGAATTAACCTGGAACTCGAAACAGCAGTGGTTTTGGGAGGCGATGTAGTTGTTTCGGCATCGCGTACACCTGAGCGTATATTAGAATCGCCGGTTTCTATCGAGCGGATGAGTGCTGCTTCTATCAGGGAAATTGCCGCACCATCATTTTATGATGCTTTGAACAATATGAAAGGTGTAGAAAGCAGTATGCAGAGTTTAACTTTCAAGTCGATTAATACACGTGGTTTCAATTCAAATGGTAATACCCGTTTTAACCAATATATTGATGGAATGGATAACCAGGCCCCTGGACTAAACTTCTCAGTGGGTAATATTGTGGGTATAACCGAGCTCGATGTAGATAATGTAGAGCTTTTACCAGGTGCTTCTTCTGCCCTTTATGGTGCAGGTGGTATTAATGGTACGCTATTGATGACGTCAAAAGATCCTTTTAAATATCCTGGCGCAAGCTTTCAATATAAAACAGGGGTAAACCATGTTAATGATGATAATAGCAGTGTGCAGCCTTTCAATCAGTTGGATGTGCGCATGGCAAAATCTTGGAACAATAAGTTTGGCGTAAAAGCGGCATTTTCATTTTTGCAGGCCAAAGATTGGATTGGGAATAATTTTAACAATTTCGATCGGGTTTCGCGTACTGTTAAATCGGGAACAAGAGAATCTGATCCAAACTACGATGGAATCAACACCTATGGTGATGAGTTGAGTCAAAACATGAGAAATGTAGCGCAGAGCGTATTGGCATCAGGAACAGCAACCTACATTAAAAATTATGGTTTGGCAACGGGCGGAATGGTTCCGAGTCAGGCACAGATTACAACATTCCTTTCTACAAATGCGCAGACCAGACCATTTTATGTGGGATTGAACACGCCGGGTTTAATTCCCAATCAGAACATTACCCGAAACGGTTATCAGGAAGCCGATCTAGTAGATTACAACACAAAGTCGTTGAAGGCATCCGGAGCTTTATATTACAATATCAGTAATACAGTTCAGGCAACTTTTCAGGCCAATTGGGGAACAGGTACTTCGGTTTATACCGGATCTGACCGTTATTCATTACGTAATTTCAATATTGGCCAGTACAAATTGGAGGTAAAAGGAGAAGATTTCATGTTACGTGGTTATACCACACAAGAACGTTCAGGCGATTCTTATATTTCTTCTATCTTGGGTAGTTATATTAACGAAAAATCTAAAATTTCTCAGGCATGGTTTCCTGAATATGTAGGCAATTATGTTGGTGCACGATCGCTTGGACAAACTGATGCACAGGCGCAGATCACCGCTAGAACGGCAGCAAACTCTGCTTCAGCAGGAGGAGGCGCTTATTTTGCGCCAGGTTCCCCCCAGTTCCTTCAGGCAAAAGATCAGATAATGAATACCACAATCAGTGCTTCGGATCCTACAAAAGGTATCTATGGGGCTAAATTCGATGATAAATCTAATTTATATCATTATGAAGGGCTCTATAATTTCACCAACCTTTTCAATAAAGTGGTGGAGTTTCAAGTGGGTGCATCATATCGTTTATACGATTTAAATTCGGCCGGAACAATTTTTAACGACTTGACAAATTCTATTGATATTAAAGAATACGGTTCATTTGCACAGATCGGTAAAAAATTCTTTAACGATAAAGTTAAATTTACTTTTGCAGGTCGTTATGATAAAAGTCAGAATTTTGAAGGCCGGTTTACACCAAGGGTAACCGGGGTATTCACAGTTGCCAAAAACAACAACATCAGGGTTTCTTACCAAACAGGGTACCGTAACCCAACCACACAAAATCAGTATATAGATTTATCAGTAGGTGGCGGCACGCAGCGTCTAATTGGCGGACTACCTGAAATTATGTTTAATAAATATCACCTGGATACCAATAAACCTTATACAGATGTAAGTTATCGTGCATATCTGGCATCTGCCGCTACTACCGGTGCGCCGAATCCAGCTTTATTGCAAGCCTATAACTTTGACGCACGAGGCGTACGTCCAGAAAGCGTACAATCTTATGAATTAGGTTATAAAGGATTGCTTCTTCCAAATTTATTGATCGATGCTTACGGTTACTATAGCATCTATAAAGACTTTATCACAGCAGTAGATGTTTATCAGAATGTTGGCGGAAGTTTTGTGAAATTCGGTGTTCCGGTTAATGCAGAAGGAGAGGTTAATTCTTATGGGGCAGCGCTAGGATTAGATTATCTGATCGGAAAATACAACATCAGCGGTAACGTTTCCTATAATGAAATCGGCGATTTACCAGTTAATTACATTAACGATTTCAATACCCCCAAAATCCGTTACAACCTGGGTTTTGGTAATAAAGAAATTATTAAAAACTTTGGTTTTAATTTGGCATATCGTTGGCAAGATCAATTCTACTGGAATTCTTCTTTTGCCTCAGGTCAGGTACCTGCATACAGCTCTTTAGATGCGCAGGTGAGTTTAAGAATCCCTTCAGTACAATCAATAATTAAACTAGGTGGTTCGAACGTGCTGAATAAATATTATTTTACTTCTTACGGAAATCCATCGGCAGGCGCTATCTATTACGTAGCCATTAGTTTTAATCCATAACCAGTTAATTGAGTTTTAAGGGCCTTCTATGCTAAAAGTATAGAAGGCCTTTTTTGTGCACTGATTATCAGTTTCTCATTTATGGTTTTACATTGCAATTAGGTTGATTTAATGTCAATATAGCCCAAAAATAAAATGAAAATAAAAAGCTTAGTGTAAAAATCACACTATTAAAACAATCTTTTCATAAAAAAGCTACCCCCCTTTTGTAAAATATTTGTATTATAGTACTTTCTTAAGCACATCCCGGTTTAAGAACCATGAATTTAAAATTTTGAATAAATAAGGATGGAAGCGCAAAACGACAAACCTAACGAGACAAGTGATCTGATCGAAAAGGAGCAAGAAATACAGCATTTAAACAATCCAGTTGATATATCGGTAAAGCCAATTGTTAAACAATACCTTGGTGCAGTTAAAAAAGTAAAAAAGGAGGGCAACCGTTTTTATTTTTCTGATGGCGACGCAAGGGTAGAAGTTCGGGTAGTAAGCGACGATATTATCCGCGTTCGCCTGGCTCCTCATGGCGTTTTCTTAGATGATTTTTCTTATGCCGTACCCGAAGTAGATCAAAAAGTGTCTGTTTTTAAAATGCATGAACATGATGATCATTTCACGATTTCTACCCATGCGGTAACCTGTAAAATAGAAAAAGCAAACTTCCATATTTCTTTTTTTGATAATATTACCAATGTAGTAATGGTTGATGAAGCCAATTCTATGCACTGGGAAGAAAATGTAGATTTTGGTGGTTATTATATCTATGCAACAAAAAAATGCCACCCTGAAGAAAATTTCTTCGGTTTGGGTGATAAATCTGGTAACTTTAACCTACGGGGGCGCCGTTTCGAAAACTGGAATACCGATGCTTACTCTTTCGGCTGGAACCAAGACCCACTTTACCGTACCATACCTTTTTATATCGGTTTGCACAATCAGGCGGCCTATGGTATCTTTTTCGATAATACCTTTAAATCGTATTTCGATTTCGGGTCGGAGGACGTAAATAAAACCAGTTTCTGGGCCGATGGCGGAGAACTGCAATATTATTATATCCATGGCCCGCATATTATGGACGTGGTTAAACGTTATGCAACTTTAACGGGAACACACCCGATGCCACCAAAATGGACACTGGGTTATCAGCAATGCCGCTGGAGTTATTATCCTGAAACAAAAGTTAAAGAAATAGCCAAACAGTTCAGGGAACGTAAAATCCCTTGCGATGCCATTTATCTGGATATTGATTACATGGATGGCTACCGTTGTTTTACCTGGAACAAAAAATACTTTCCAGATCCGCGAAGAATGATCAAAGAGCTATCTGATGATGGTTTTAAGACGGTGGTGATGATCGATCCTGGAATTAAGGTGGATGACGATTACTGGGTTTTTAAAGAAGGTAAAGAGAAAAGATTTTTCTGCCGCCGCAGCGATGATTATTATATGGAAGGGCATGTTTGGCCAGGGCGCTGTCAGTTTCCCGATTTTACCAATCCAAAAGTACGGAGCTGGTGGGGTAACTTATATAAAGAGCTGGTAGATATGGGCGTTGCAGGTTTCTGGAACGATATGAATGAACCAGCCGTATTTGGTTCAGGGACTTTCCCTAACGATGTCCGCCATAATTATGATGGCTACCGCGGCTCGCACCGTAAGGCACACAATGTTTATGGCATGCAAATGGTGCGGTCTACTTATGAAGGATTAAAAAAATTGATGCGCAATAAACGTCCTTTTACGATTACAAGGGCTGGTTATGCGGGCATGCAGCGTTATGCAAGTGTTTGGACAGGCGATAATATAGCAACCTGGGAACATTTAAAGATCGGAAATATACAGTGCCAGCGTTTATCTGTTTCTGGCGTGCCTTTCTGTGGAACAGATATCGGCGGATTTAGTGGTGAGCCAGATGGTGAATTGTTTACCCGTTGGATCCAACTAGGTACATTTTCTCCCTTTATGCGTGCGCACTCTGCCGGCGATACAGCAGAACGTGAACCCTGGAGCTTTGGCCAGTTTTTCGAAGATATCAACCGTAAGTTTATCGAATTGAGGTATCGTTTAATGCCTTATCTATATTCTGTTTTCTGGGAGCATCATCGTTATGGCTTTCCTATTTTAAGGCCTTTAGTGATGCTTGAGCAAGAAAATATCAGCAACAGTTTCCGTCAGGATGAATTTTGCTATGGTGATAAACTATTGATATGCCCGGTGTTAGAGCAGGGTGCAATATCTAGAAAAGTTTACCTTCCGAAAGGAACCTGGTATAATTTCTGGACCAACGAAATCCTTGATGGCGGTAATGAATATACAGTTGATGCGAAAATAGACAGTATGCCAATGTTTGTAAGAGCGGGTACAGTTTTGCCAGAATATCCGGTAATGCAGTACGTTGATGAAAAATCCATTACCGAAGTGGTATTGAATATCTATCATAGCGATTATGAGGTTAATTCGTACATGTATGAAGATCATGGTGATACTTTTGCCTACGAGCAGGATATTTATCTGGAAAAGAAATTCACTGTAAAAGGTGATAATCAAGCCATTAAAGTGAATCAGCGTAATGAAGGATTGTATACGCCTAATTATGAATTTTATGTCTGCAATGTGATCGGTGTAAAATTCCAGGTTAAAAAGATCATTATCGACAATAAAGAGGTGACAGATTTTTATACCGATGATCAGAATATCCTGCATTTTAAATGCAATAAGAACTTTTTAGAAATACAGATCTTAAGTCTGTAAACATTGAGCCCCAAATGCTGTTTAGTATTTGGGGCTTCATTTATCTAGCCAAAATACCTATGCCATCAGTAAAAAAAGTTTCATTAAAAAAAGTATCCGGGCCAAAAACTGATAAACAGAAATCCGTTTGGATCCACAGTTTATTTACCGATTACGATATCGATCTTTTTCTTGTAGGAAAGCATTTCAGGCTTTACGAGAAAATGGGCTCACATTTAATTACTGTTGATGGAACCGCTGGAACTTATTTTTCGGTTTGGGCTCCAAATGCCATCCGTGTAAGTGTAGTGGGTAATTTTAACGATTGGAACAACACTTCACATCCGCTGAGCGTAAGGTGGGATAAATCGGGTATCTGGGAAGGTTTTATCCCTGGAATTGCAAAGGGCGAAGTTTATAAATATTTTGTTAAAGGTTTTGATGAATCTGAGCATTTAAAAGGCGATCCTTATGCCAGAAGATGGGAACATCCGCCACAAACAGCTTGTATTGTTTGGGACACCGATTACACCTGGAAAGATAAAGCCTGGCTAAAAAAAAGGGCAAAAACAAATGCTTTAGATCAACCCATCTCGGTATATGAGATCCATTTAGGCTCATGGGAGCGCGATCCGGATAATCCAGAACGTGTTTTAACCGCTAAGGAAGTAGCTGGCAGGTTAGTACCTTATGTAAAGGAAATGGGTTTTACGCACGTGGAGCTGATGCCCGTAATGGAATTTCCATATTTCCCGAGCTGGGGTTATCAGATTACAGGTTATTTTGGCGCAAGTTCGCGCTATGGTTCCCCGCAGGATTTAATGTACCTGATTGATGCGCTCCATAAAGCAGATATTGCAGTGATACTGGATTGGGTTCCTTCTCATTTTCCTGGTGATAGGCATGGTTTGTATGAGTTTGATGGAACACATCTGTATGAACACGCCGATATGCGGAAAGGCTTTCATCCCGACTGGAAATCATATATTTTCAATTATGATCGGAATGAAGTACGCTCTTTTCTGATTAGTAATGCCATGTTTTGGATTGATCAATATCATGCAGATGGCCTAAGGGTAGATGCCGTGGCATCGATGTTATATTTCAATTTCTCCAGAGAAGATGGTGATGCCGCAACAAACGAATATGGTGGAAGTGAAAACTTTGGCGCCATACAGTTTTTGCAGGACCTGAATGTTGCCGTTTATGGAAATTTTGAGGGGGTACAGACCATTGCCGAAGAAAGCAGTACTTATCCTGGCGTAACCCATCCGGTACATGCTGGTGGATTAGGTTTTGGCATGAAATGGATGATGGGCTGGATGAACGATACATTAAAGTATTTTAAAGTAGAAACCCTTGGCCGGAAACACCACCACCATCAGTTGAGCTTTAGCATGACTTACGCCTTCACCGAAAATTTTATGTTGCCTTTCTCTCATGATGAAGTTGTACACGGTAAATCGCCAATGTTGTATAAAATGCCTGGAGATGACTGGCAGAAATTTGCAAATTTAAGGGCACTTTATGGTTATATGTTCACCCATCCGGGAGCAAAACTGCTGTTTATGGGAAATGAGTTTGGCGAAACCAACGAATGGAACTTTACGCAATCGCTAGATTGGCATTTGCTTCAATACGCGCCGCACAAGGGCATGCAGGAAACCGTTAAGGCTTTAAACTTTCTGTACCGCAAAGAACCCGCATTGTATCATTTCAATTTTAGTTATGAAGGCTTTCAATGGCTCGATGCCGATAATGCAAACGAATCTATCTTCACCTTTATGCGTAAAGGACCAAAAGCAAAAGATACTTTGGTTATTGCGATAAACCTAACGCCAGTGGTGCGTGAGAATTATAGAATCGGGGTACCTTTTAAAACCAAATGGACAGAAATTTTTAATACCGACGATATTGTTTATTATGGAGGTGGCATTAATAATCGCGGGGATATTGTTCCTGACCAAGAGGGTTATAACGGACAGGAATATTCAATAATTGTCGATTTACCACCCTTGGCTGTAGTGATTTTTAAGAGCAAATAGAAGATTGTTTGCTGCTATATCCCGCCAAAACCGTACATAAAAGCATAGTTTTGGCGTAGTATGCATTTTTATATTACGCCAAAACTCGATTTTTCTAAAATGCCTTAAAATAAGAAAAGCCTCCCATTGCTGGAAGGCTTTCTTAAACTCTGGAGTGGAAGCTTCCAGAGAGGGTGCAAAGATACAATAACTCTTTACTCCTGCAAATATTATTTGCTAAAAAATATGGCAGTTTCTTAGCCGTCAATTATTCTTACCGATTGGTATTTCAAGTTCTTTTTATTACCAGTAAAAAAGATATCGGTCATTCTAAGTTGTTGGAATATTTTCAATATGGACTATCTGTCCCGATATCTGTAATTTTTGAATTCGTTAGTTTCGTTGATAAATATCAATAAAAGAGGCTCTTGCAGTGCTGTGAGAGGGGTAATGAATGAAGTGAACGGATAATTTGCCTCTGCGCCGCCGTACTTTTGTATCAACGAGCAAACAAACAAACTATTTATTTTTCTCTTTACCCTAAGCAATTGAAAAGACGCTCTTGTCTATCTTTCTTGGTGCTTGTGCTTTTTCTTATGCCCGCGTATTTGCGTGCGCAGGTTGTAGCACAGTGCGAAAATACAAAGCGTACTTACGCAGATTTTCAGGGATCAATCCAATACGGATTTAAGGTATTGGGTGGATCTTTAATTATGGGCACCATATCAGATGCAGGAAACGCTGTTAATGGACAGGTTAAAGATGCATCAACACTAGGCGTTGGACTTGGCCTGGCAGGATTGGCATCTTCGACCCAATTCTTACAGTTTAGTGCTGCCGATGGTTCACCCAGATCAATTCCTGCCAATACTCCTGTTACCATAAAAATTTCACTCCCTACTGAAGTCTTAAGCGTTTTAAGCGGTGTAGAGATAGGAACATTTACAGGTTTGCATACCGTTGCTGCTGATTGGCCATTATTGGGATTGCTTGGTCCGGGTCATGATGCGGGATATGAGGCAACTACTGTTCCGATTTATAACTCAACCAATATAGCCGGTGTAATTAGCGGTTCGGGAGAGATTGAGATTACACTCACACCCAACCAGATATATAACGGGATTTATGTCAAGGTATCGGGCAATTTACTCTCGGTAGCGTTGTCAACAAAGCTTTTCCATGCCTATATTATGGAAACGACTACAGATAAGATTGACTGTGATGAAGTAATTGATGTTTTATCGGGCGTACAGCCCACCGTTATTGGCGGGGTGTTAAATGCAACCGGAAAGGTAACCGACCCCTTCAATTCGATAGATAACGATAAAGATAGCTATGCGCTGATGGATGTTGGGGTCTCGGTATTAAACAAAATATACCTTACGGCAATATTTAATAAACCTTCTCAGCCGAAAGATTCTGTGAGCATTATAATAGGTAAGCCCGGGGGAGGATTACTTAATCTTAATTTACTTACCGGGTTTATCATTCAGCCTTATTTAAATGGGGTCAAAGCGGGCGATGCCTTCGATAATACAGGAACTTTTCTAAACCTTAGGCTTTTTCCGGGCTCAACAGATAAATATGTACTCACCTTTCCGATTACTGAAGTTTACGATCGTTTAGAAATCACTACAGGTGGATTGGCCGGCGTGCTGGGCTCACTTCAGATTTATGATATTAAAAGGAAATTGGCTAAGCCACGTACACTGATTGATCCTATTGCTGAGGATGCCAGGGCCATCTGCCAAGGAGAAACCACTACCTTTTCCGTTAACAATCCACAGGCCTGTACAGAATATAAATGGTATGATGCTGAAACAGGAGGCAATTTGTTGCATACCGGAGAAAATTATACTCCTCCATCCTCCCTACTTGCCGGAGATTATAGTTATTATGTACAAGGTAGCAGAACCTACTGCGTAACAGGAGTTTCTGAAAGACTTCGTGTAAAATTAAAGGTTAATCCATTGCCTCCGCTCGATGTTCCGGGTACAACAATCTGCAGTGGAGCAACAGCTGCGTTAGTGGTCAGCAATTCCGATATCGTCCTATATACCTACAATTGGTATACTGCCTCCAATGGAGTTACACCATTTAATACAGGGGCAACCTATACAACGCCCACTCTTACTGCAAACACGACCTATTACGTAGAAGCTATTAATACATTAACAGGTTGTAAGAATGTAGGGGGCCGTAAAGCAGTATTGGTAAATGTTAAACCTATTGCTGTTGTAAATCCGATTATTGGCGTAACTACCATCTGCGAAGGAACTACCACTACTTTAACCAATGATAATCCTTCTGGCATTTGGAGCAGTAGCGACGTGGCCATAGCAACAGTAGATGCTACAGGCAAAGTTATTGCAATTACAGCTGGTAGTGTTGTAATTAGCTACACCGTTGCCGATGATGCTACCTATTGCGCAAAGAAAGTAGATTTTAACCTAACCGTAAGTCCACAGCCAAATTTGACTTTAGGGCCAGATCCGGGAATTTGCGAAGGAATTACTACAACTAACATTGCTTATACCAATCCTGTTTTTAACCCGATTACCTATAGCATTTCTTGGGCGGGGAATTTACTCCCTGCCGTTTCAAGCCAAACCTTGCCAGCAAATGAAATTACAATCAATGTTCCATCAAATACACCGGTAGCAGTATATCAAGGGGTATTGACCATTAAAAATGCAAACGGCTGCGAACGGGCTATCCCTTTTAGTTTTAGGGTAAAGCTTGTGCCGCATAAACCTACAGTATCTATTAATTAAAAAAGAAAATAAATTATTCATCCCTAACAAATTAACATTATGACAAAAAAATCTACAAAACGAAATCTAAGAATCTTCATATTCTTAATGTTCTTATTGCCGCTGGGTGCCTTTGCGCAAACGCCTAATGTATACCTGTGCGGAACAGGTACAGTAAAATTAAATCCAACTTTCACTGGTTATACACCTGGTAATGGCGATAAAATTGTATGGACCGTTGATGGAACTGCGCAAGCTCCAGTTGTATTTGATGGAACAAATGCATTTTATCAGGTTCCTACAGGATTAGCAGTGGGAAACCATACTTATTCTGTTCAGGTTCAGCCTGCAGATGCGAATCTCTGTCCTAGTGATGCCTCTGATAATACCGTTGTAGAAAAATTACCTACGCCTATTATCGCTGTTGCAGCTCCAGGAAGTGTTTATTGTACCGATCAAACAGCCGCCACGGTAATTACGGCGAGTAAGGATGCTTCAATAACATTACCAACTGGTGTAACCATGACTTATGTCTGGTCAGCAACGCTAGGAGGTACTGCTGTAGCGGATATTACAACTTTAGGGGCAGCATCTACTTCTGGAGATACTTTTACACTTAAGGCTGGCGTGGCTCCAGGCGCGTATGTTTTCACAGCTATTGGAAGTTATGCTACAGGTGGTGTTCAGATTGTGCCTGCAACAACTTGTACTGCAACTGCTGGCAAAGCAATCACTGTTACTGTTAAACCAGGTAAAGCAACTATCGCAGTAGCGCCATAAGGTGTTATTTTTATAAGGTTTAACCATCATGATGTTTAACAGGTTAGGGATAATTGTGTTCGGTGTGCTGCTGCTTTCTGCAGCAGCATGCTTTGCGCAATCTAACAATCCGAATACGCTTAACCTTAAACCAGGCGTTACTGTTAAACTAAGGGCCAATGGCCCAGGCGCTACCTCTTATCAATGGTTTAAAAATGGAAATGCCATATTAGGTGCTACCGAGCAAGATTATGTGGTTAATGCCGCAGGGAAATACACTGTTATTACTTTTAGCTTAGGCGGCTGTAGTTCCGATCTGTCCGAAGAAATGGAAGTGGTGATGGAGACAGCCATATCAGCAGATGTTTCTATAGTTAAAAGATCTGAAAGTAGACAGGTAATCAATACTGAGGTATTTAAATACAATTTATTGGTACGCAATAACGGACTCGGTGATGCCACCAACATACAGGTAAAGGATGACCTTCCAGAAAATTTAACCTTCGTAAGTGTTGATCCAGCTATTGTGGGGACCGCAAGTTATAACAATCAAACCAAGACAGTTTCCTGGGCGATCCCGTCACTTGCCAATGGCAGTTTTGTTGAGCTGATCATTAATGTAAGAGCAATGAAACCTGGTAATGTTGTTAATAGTGCCAGGGTTACCATCAATGAAATAGATCCCGATCCTTCTAACAATGTATCAGTTGATACCAAAGAAATTACAGGGCTTAAAATTCCGAACGTATTTACGCCAAATGGTGATGGAAAGAACGAAACCTTTTTTATTGAACGCTTAGACCGCTATAGCGAAAACCAGCTTACCATTATTAATCGGTGGGGAAGTACCGTCTATGAGAAAGATAGCTATTTAAACGACTGGACAGCTAACGGTTTGGTAGATGGAACATATTTCTATGTGCTTAAAGTAAAAACCGCAAGTGCTCAATGGCAGGAATTTAAAGGTTATGTTACAGTTATCAGGTAAATGGAACTAAAATGTGAGGATATGAAAAAGATTGTTGTAACAGCATTATTTAATTTAATCTGCCTTTGTCTGTTCGCTCAGCAGAATGCCCAGTTTGGACAATATATGTTCAATGGTTTATACATCAATCCCGCTTACGCAGGCTACAAAGAAGAACTGTATATGCAGGCCTTTGTGCGAGCGCAATGGACAGGTATTCAGGGCGCTCCCCAAACGCTTTCCATATCGGTAGATGAAGCGGTTAAGGAAGAAAGTTTAGGTTTAGGTTTGTTGGTATCGAAAGATAAGATTGGGGCACAGAACTCTTTAAACCTATCAGGGAATTTTGCTTACCGCATTAAACTAGACCGTACCGAAACCAATGTACTTGCTTTTGGCGTTGGAGTGGGGGTAATGCAGATGGGGCTTAACGGAAGTTTGTTAGATCCAAATGAAACTGGCGACAACAAGATTCCTACAGGATACGAAAGCCGTATTGTACCCGATATTAGGGCTGGTATACATTATTCGAACGAAAAATTCTTTATTGGTTTCTCTGCCAATAACCTGCTTACACAATACCTTCCTGTTTTTAGGGATAATAATCTCCTAAATATTACTTCTAAGCCGCATTTTTATTTAACGGCAGGAATGGTATTTCCAGTCAACAATGATTTTGTGTTCAAACCTACTTTTCTGATCAAAGACGATTTGAACGGGCCAACCTCATTAGATCTTAATGCCTTTTTAATGGTCAAAGAAAAACTTTGGTTAGGTGCTGCGTATAGAACCTCTGTAAAATTTTATCCTAAGCCAGCATTACAAAGCGATTTAAGGGCAAGGAGTGCCATCGGATTGATTACCGAGTTCTTTGTCCGTGAAAACCTTCGGATTGGCTATGGCTACGATTATAGTTTAAATAAATTCGGCAGCTATGATTACGGCTCACACGAAATATCTATTGGTTATTATCTGCAAACTGCAAAAAGCAGAAGGCCAAAATGTTACTTCTAATAGTCGGGTGCCTTCCGACAGAACTTTCTTTTTTATTTGTTTTCTTTTTTACTAATTGTCGATTACTTCTGCATATGGGCTGCACGCACTTGATTTTTATGGAAAAAATGAACGAAATGAATGTTGTAAAAACGTTTCGCCTTATTCGTTATATCTTTTTAAAAGTTGTTAGCCTCTGTTATGCCTACTATTCTGTTGTTTAATCGAACTAAACCGACATTTTTCCCCGGGTAAATCAGTTTTCGATTCAAAATAATAAGAAATCCTAATTAAAAAGGCGTTTAAACATCATAATTGTCTTAATAATCTACTTTATTTTTATATTCCGTTAAAAATAGCTATAATTAAGGGTCTTAAGTCTATCCCTATTTGTGTATGCTCGAATCCCGCAAGGTATTTTTAGTAAACGCTGTATTAAATTATTTCAGCAGTTTATGCCCTATAACCTCTGGATTTATCCAGGAAATAGAAAAAAATGTAGATACTCTTCTGATTAAGAAAAATAAATACATTTTATCTCCCATTGATAATAATGATTATGTTTTTTTTGTGGTGTCAGGCCTGGTAAGAGGTTTTATTAAAGATGGTAATAAAGAGATTACCACTTGGATAAGTTTAGGTAGCGAATTTATTGGAGCGATTCAACATCCCGATGAAAACATCCAACCCTCAATTGAATATTTGCAGGCATTGGAAAATTCTGAATTGGTTGCCATCCCACACTTATTGATTGATAAGCTTTACGCCAGTTATCAGGAAACGAATGTTATTGGCAGAAAGATTTTAGCGCTCCAGTATCATGCCGCCTCAGAGCGGGCCATAATTGCTCGAATCCCTTCCGCAGAAAGGCGTTATGAAAAATTCTTGGAATTAAATTCTTTTGATATATCTAGAGTGCCATTAAGGTGTATAGCCAGTTATTTAGGTATGCGTTTGGAAACACTTAGCCGCATACGCAGTAAGTTGGTAAAGGAGCTGGTATAATTTTAAAACACTTATTCCCACCTAATTTCCATCGGTATATTTTAATATTGATAATACTCAATTTAAACGCTATGTTTACATAACATTATACACATTTTACAAATTGATGTACAACCTTAAATTGCATATGCTAAACATCATATTTGTGATTAAATTTGGGTAAGTAAAAATTAAATCAACGGGACGATTTAGATTACACTCGTAAGCCTCTCTTTTAAGGGAGGCTTATTTTGTTCCAGCCTGTCGGTGCTTATATACCCATTAAGCCTTCATTCAATATTGTTAATGTTTCTGATTAGTAGTATATTTATGTATGGAAGTAGTAGTTGGATTATTAATTATGTTACTTGGCATTCCCTGGAAAAAGATAGGAAAGTGGCTGGAATTTGAAAAGTAGTGGCATTTGGATATGAATGATACCCTCTGGAAAAGCATACAGCAGTTTGATTTCGATCATCCACCGGGCGAATACAACTTTTCGATCAGGTTGGCTAGTGAAAACCAATGGACAAAAGACTTTACCGAAAAAGCCATATTAGAATATAAAAAATTTATGTATCTGGCTGCCATTTCTGATGTAATGGTTTCCCCTTCCGCTATTGTCGATACGGTTTGGCATCAGCATCTCATTTTTACACAGTCTTATCAGGATTTTTGTTCGCTTGTTGGTAAGCAGATCCAACATGTGCCCTCTACACACCAAAAAAAGCAGGAAGAGCAGTTTAGGCTGGCAAAAGAACGGACGAAGCGCATTTACCATGAACATTTTGGAGCACAGCCCAAAGCGATTTGGGAATATGATACCATGTTGGCCGGCTTGAAGCTCGAGCCAGCCAAAATTAAGACTGGTTTTTTTGTCTTGTACGGTGTACTGATTTTCAACTTGCTTACTGTTCCTTTTTATTACTTGCTTAAACCTGTTTATATCCATATTGATAACCCTTATTTTATTTTAGGTTTTCTTGGGTTGGCGATTCCCGCCTATGTAATACTCAGTTTGTATACCAAAAAAAGATTTAAACAGATTGCACGCGATTTCGATCGGCAGTCCTTCGTTTACCACCTTAAACCATTTGAGCTGGTTTACCTGGAAAGACAGAAACTTGCCGAGGTAATAAACGGGGCAATAAGCGAACTTATTCATGCGGGTGTGCTAAATGTAAATGCCCATCGCCGTATTTATATTTCAAAGGATGTAGATAATCTCTCCGGAGAGCAGCTTCAGGTTGTTTCGGTGTTAAAAGATAGGGGCGAAGTCTTCTATCCCGAACTGTTAGGGCAATTGCAGACAAGGGCGATTTTCAGAAACACCGCCAAAAGTATGGATGCATTTAAATGGCATTTTAGCCAGTCGAAACAGTTTGCACGACTGTTTTACTTAAATTTTACAGTTTTTGCAGCACTTATTATGTTTCCCCTCATTCGCTTAACTACAGGTGTTGTAAGGGATAAACCCATTTTTGAAATCGCACTTCTGACAGGGTTTTTGGTGATTTTTATGATTAAACACCTTTATGTGCTCAACCAGCAGTTTTGTATCCGTACCATCCCTGATTTGTATAAGTCGGCAATTTTGCCTGCAATAAAAGATGAACAGGATTGGCAATGGAGTTACTTTTTATATGGATCGGCTGTGTTAACTGCAACCCTTGTTCCATTGTTAAGTTACGAAAGGGGTAGAGGGGGAGATGGCGGCGGAGCCAGTTCTTGTGGTTCCTGTGGAAGTTCTTGCGGTAGCTGCGGTGGTTGTGGAGGCGACTAATAATTTTTGTTGCTTTAAATTAAAATCTTCATCAAATCTTAATCTTTCTGCCGTAATATTGTAGGCATAAGGGGTGAGAGCCTTATATCAACTTCTAGTTGAGAGCGTTAATTTAGATAGAGGATGTAGCCAGTGGCTATATCCTTTTTTTATTCCTGGCATGTGGATATGAAGAGGCTAAATGTTTGACTAGACGATTTCAAGATTTGTCTCTTCAAGTTCTTTCAATAAAGCTGATACCTCGCTCCAGTGATTTATCCTTTGGTGATGATCTTTTTCTACATTGTGAAATGCTGTAAACATTATGGCTTTTCCCTTACAAAAATCAAGGTTTTTACAATGGTCGTCAATTAAATAATCGGTATCTATTATGCTCTTGTCGCCACAAAAGATGATATTCTTCCAGCTGATAAAAGGGAAGTGCTCTGCAAGCCACTCGCGTTTTTCGAAGAGCGATAAGGGGAATTCCATGGCGGCTGAAACGATATAGATCTCGTAGTCTTCCATTAGTTTTTTTACCGCTTCAACAGCGCCTTCCATTACCGGCAGGTTCCTGAAAAAGCCTGTCCTATTACAGATTTTCATTACCATTGCCCTATCAGGGAAAAGTTCTTCTTCCGATTTGCCTTTTATATCATTGCGGGTAAGTGAAATGCCTGTTTCTGCCTGGTAGGTCTGAAGTATATGGTCTTCTATGTCAGCGAGAACGCCGTCCATATCAATGCCTATTGTTTTTCTCATGATTTGCTATATTTTGCAACAAAAATATTTAATATTGCAATATATTGCAAATTGTAATCTTAATAAATTTATATATTTGCAATATATTGCAGTAATATGGTAAAAGAAGAGCGTCTACAGATCATTATCAATACCCTGGAAAAAGACACCAAGGTGCGGTTGAACGAATTGAGCACATTGTTAAATGTATCAGAAGATACGGTTCGCCGTGATATTAAGGAGCTCGACATGCAAGGGCTGCTTAGGGCGGTTCGGGGTGGCGCAATTTCCCATTCGCCCATTCCACAGCATTACCGGGATAGGGAAAAGTACAATCAGCAGCACAAACAGGTTATTGCAAACAAAGCTTTAGCGTTTTTGAAAGATGGTCAGGTGGTATTTTTCGATGGTGGTACCTCGGTAGTAGCGCTGGCTGCCGCATTGCCTAAAGATTTAAAAATCACCATTATTACCAATAGCTTTCCCGTTGCCAATATTTTGGAAGACCACCCCAATGCCGAAGTGATATTTGCGGGCGGAAGATTGCATAAAACCGCATTTACCACCATGGGGCAAGAAACTATCGATACTTTTAGAAAGGTTAGGGCCGATGTTTGTATGCTTGGTATCTGTAGTTTGCACAATAGCATGGGGATTACTTCTATTATATATGAAGATGCCCAGCTGAACAACGTCATGATTAACCAGGCGCAAAAAACCATTGCGCTATCCGCACTCGAGAAAATAAATACGGTAGAGCCTTACTATGTTTGCCCGGTTACCGATGTAGATGTAATCATTACCGAAACCGATCCCAATAACACGATCCTGGAGCCGTATAAACATTTGGGGATTGAGGTAGTTTAGAAAGTGTGAAGCGATTATTCACGGGCAATGGCTCAATAGAAAATAATAATAGATGACGTTTTTATATACCGCACGTGGAACATACGATAAAAATTTTGATCAGGAGGGGATGCCTTGGGATAAATATATCGAATGGGCAAAGTTGCCCCATTTAACCGAGCTTGTTTCGCTTGACGGAATGCTAAATGAGGTTTTAGTTGAGCCAGATTACAACAATGGCGAGGACTGGGATTTTATCCATGTTGCAGAATTGTATCAGACTAACTTTTTTACAACAGTCGATTACGTTTTTAGACGGATGGTTCCTCGAAATAAATTTAATCTCTTGATTGTTGTTGTAGAGCCAGATCGGGCATGTAACGATATCTTGGTTGAAGGGTACGAATTTGTAGGTTATGAACTATTGGATCAGGAATTTGATATTAGTGCTTTAACCAATTGCGGCGGTTTTGATGAATCATTTCTGCCGTCAGATTTAAACGATAAAGGGCTTATTGGTGACTTTAAAAAAGCATATGAAATAAAGAAACTTCTATTGGAAAATAATCCTGAAGAGCATCATGCTGATACCAATGTGATTGCTGTTTGGCGACATAAAATAATTGGGAGATCAACCGAATAAATGAAAATACAGATCATAAGTGATTTACACCAGGAATTTGGTGTTTCTGAATTATCTTTCAGAAATGCTGATCTGGTCATTCTGGCAGGCGACATCAATTTGGGTACAAAAGGTATAGAATGGATTAAAGAAAATATTCCAGATAAACCTGTAATTTATGTTTTAGGCAACCACGAATATTATAAAGGAACATATCCCAACACGCTCAGTAAAATAATAGAAGCATCGAGAGGTTCTAATGTTAGTGTGCTGGAGAATGATCGTATTGAACTCGAAGGGATAAGGTTTCATGGGGCGACTTTATGGACTGATTTTTCGCTATTTGGAAATCCGGTAGAATATGGTATAATTTGTCAGAGTAAAATGAATGATTACCGGATGATTAGAAGGGACCCTTCGTACTCAAAATTAAGGACAATTGACACCTATAAAATCCATCAGATTTCTAAAAAATGGCTGCGGAAAAGCCTTGAAGAGTCAAAGGGATATAAAAACATTGTTATTACCCATCATGCGCCAAGTATAAGGTCTGTACCAGAAGAATATAGAGCGGATCCGGTTGCTTCGGCCTATGCATCAGATCTTGAAGATGTGATTAGGCAATACAAGCCTGCATATTGGATACATGGGCATGTTCATACTCCTGTAAGATATAATGTTGATGAAACTGAAGTTATTTGTAATCCACACGGATATATTAGCGAAAAGTATAACGGTTATGATAAAGAACTGATAATTGAAATTTAAAAGACCTTCCGTACTCGAACATTTTTAATGCTATCGTATACAAATACCCTTTAAATAAGAAAAGAGACAATCTATCCAGACTTGTCTCTTTTTTCTAACCAAATATAAACCTGTTATGAGCCAGGCTTTGTCTTTAATCTTCTATCTAAACCGGGGTTTTTCAAGAAAATGATTTATCTTTTTTAGTGGTGATAAACATCGTTCCGTTTATTACTCTACAAATATAGTAAAAAATTTGATAGTGTAAAAAATACACTAAGAAAATTTTAAGTATTTTTTTTGTCATTTTTTATTTACCGACCCTTTTGTAGAAGATTTTGGTGTTTAAAACGACTGTGTTGCAAATATAGCAGAAAAATATGTTAACTAATTGTTAAATATTGTCAATTTATGGTACGATTTAGTCAAACGTTTGTTTAATTGCTGGTTAAAAGTTGATTTTTCGAAATTTATTGGTGATTTTTTAATTTTTACGGGTGGTTGAGTGAATTTTTGATGTATAAATTGAATAAAATAAATTTTAGAGATGGTTTTGAAATCAAATTTTATAGGTGAAAATTGTGTTTAAAACAAAAAGGCAACATTAAATGAATAATGTTGCCTTTTATATAGCTTTGAAAAGCGCTTAAAGCACTTTTTGTTTACAAACTTGCGTAATATTCTACAAATTTAGCTAGTGCAGAAGAATATCCCCACTCGTTATCGTACCAAGATACCACTTTAACGAAATTATCATTCAGTGAGATACCAGCTTTTGCATCAAAAATAGATGCGTGGTCATCACCGATAAAGTCAGAAGAAACAACTTCGTCTTCAGTATAAGCCAACACACCTTTTAATTCGCCTTCAGAAGCTGCTTTCATAGCCGCTTTAATTTGCTCATAAGTTGCTGGTTTTTCTAAACGTGCAGTTAAATCTACTACTGAAACATCAGCAACAGGAACACGGAAAGACATACCGGTTAATTTACCTTTTAATTCAGGTAAAACCATACCTACTGCTTTAGCAGCACCTGTAGAAGAAGGGATAATGTTAGAGAAACCACCACGGCCACCTCTCCAATCTTTGGCCGAAGGACCATCAACTGTTTTTTGAGTTGCAGTTACAGCATGGATTGTGCTCATTAAACCTTCAACAATACCAAAGTTATCGTTTAAAACTTTAGCAATTGGTGCTAAACAGTTTGTAGTACAAGATGCATTAGAAACAATAGTTTGATCTGCAGTTAATTTATGGTGGTTAACGCCCATTACATAAGTAGGGATGTCGCCATCTTTAGCAGGAGCAGAGAAAACTACTTTTTTAGCACCTGCAGCGATGTGTTTTTCAGCATCAGCACGGGTTAAGAACAAACCTGTAGATTCGATTACTACCTCAACTCCTACAGCATCCCATTTTAAATCAGCTGGATTTCTTTCTGCGGTTACGCGGATTGTTTTACCATTAACCACTAAATTACCATCAACAACTTCAATAGTGCCATCGAATTTGCCATGTGTAGTATCATATTTTAACATGTAGGCCATATAATCTGGCTCGATCAAATCGTTAATCGCTACAATATCTAATCCTCTTTTTAATGCGGCTCTGAAAACCAGTCGGCCAATACGGCCAAAGCCGTTTATTCCAATTTTGCTCATTGTTCTGTTAATTAATGTAATGTTTTAATAAATTTTGTATTGGTTCTTTAATAATGCTTTTAATTTTTATGTCGTATCTGCCCGCTACCAACCTTAACCGGTCTTCGAGCTCGGCGCCTACTTTACCTACAATATGTATCTCCCGGTCGTTATATTTCTCTGCCATCGGCAAAA
Organism: Pedobacter sp. 22163; assembly: GCF_052045595.1. Classification (NCBI taxonomy): domain Bacteria; kingdom Pseudomonadati; phylum Bacteroidota; class Sphingobacteriia; order Sphingobacteriales; family Sphingobacteriaceae; genus Pedobacter; species Pedobacter sp. 22163. The sequence continues at coordinate 40,446 of NZ_JBQEPM010000011.1, forward strand.
CATAAGTTTCGATATATTTTTCAAATCCTCCATCAATCAGCTTACGGATATATTCGTGTTTACTGTTGTGGGTAAAGAAATCGAAAAATGAGGTTAAAAATATATTCGCCTGTGGCTTATTGTAAATACGTTCTAATATTTGAGGGCGGTCCAGATTGTAGGTTAGTGTGAATTTGGTTTCAATGTCTTTAGGCATTTTAAGGCTCAAGAATTCCCTTAGGAGTATTTTTCCAAAGTAATTTGAAGAACCTTCGTCGCCTAAGATATAACCTAATCCAAAGTTATTATTTACTGGCTTTTTTCCATCAAAGTAAGCGCAATGTGCGCCACTGCCCAACATGCCAACAATCCCGGGTTGATCATAACAAGCGGCTTTGGCGGCGCCGAATAAATCATTCTCCACAACAATTTTGCTGTATTTGAAAAATGATGCGAGGGTTTTGGCTAATTCCTCTTTTCTGTCTGCTGATGATGCTCCGGCCGCAAAGAAATAAATTTTCTTTATGTTTTCCGCATTGTTAACCAAGGCAACTTTTTTGTTTAAAATCTGTAAGATCGTTTTTGGATCAACAAAGCAGGGGTTTAAGCCGGTAGTATTGCAATGTGCCACTACCTGTCCATTTTGTGTTATTTTCCAAAATGCTGTTTTCGATCCGCTATAAACAACTGCTACCATATTATATTGAAAGTACCTCTGTCATTTCCATTAAATCGGGCTCGAGTTTAAAAGAATGAGCGGTTAAAGCCTCTCTTATGCTGGTTAATTTTATTTCGTTTCCTTTTAAGCCTACCATTTGCTCCGTTTGGCCTGCAATTAACGCATTTACTGCGGCAAAACCTAAACGACTGCCCAAAATTCTGTCGAAACTGCTTGGGCTGCCACCACGTTGAAGGTGGCCAAGTATAGTTACTTTGGTATCGTAATGATCAAAAGTTTCTTTTACCTTTTTTGCAATATCATAAGCGCCGCCTTGTTTATGGCCTTCGGCCACGATAACAATACTCGATGATTTTTTTGTAGCTGCGCCTAAGGCCAGTTTATTAATCAATTCGTTAACGCTGGTTTCCTTTTCAGGTAATAAAACAGCTTCGGCACCACTGGCAATCGAACTTCTTAGTGCAATACATCCCGAATCGCGACCCATTACTTCTATAAAGAACAAACGGTCGTGGGCATCGGCAGTATCCCTGATTTTATCGATCGCTTCAATTACAGTGTTAATGGCAGTATCGTAACCTAAAGTAAAATCAGATCCAACTAAGTCGTTATCAATTGTACCCGGTATACCGATTACCTTAACTCCAAAAGTTTCCGAAAAACGTTTAGCGCCGGTGAATGTTCCATCGCCACCGATTACCACTAGTCCATCAATACCGTTTTTCTTTAAGTTATTGTAGGCAATCTGTTGACCTTCGTCTGTTTTAAACTCTAAACAGCGCGCAGTTTTTAATATGGTTCCGCCCAAGTGTAAAATATTACTTACAGAACGGGCGTCCATTGGTTTTATGTTGTCGGTAATTAAACCCTGGTAACCTTGCATTACACCAAACATGTTGATGCCATGGTAAATTCCGGTACGTACAACAGCTCTGATTGCGGCATTCATTCCTGGGGCATCGCCTCCAGAAGTTAATACAGCTATATTTTTTATATTTGGCTCCATCTTTATAACACGAATATAGTGTGTATTTTTTACACTAAGTAATTTATTTTATTTTTTTTACTTAATATTGAAAGTCATACCTTTATCTGCTTAAAATAACTAAATTTTACTTTGGAACAAATTTTACCTCATTTAGATTCTGTATTCTCGATAGATTGCGTTTTGTTTGGATTTGATGGTAAGGAATTAAAAATCCTACTGATCGAAAGGAATGAAGAACCGTTTAAAGATTGGTGGGCATTGCCCGGTAACATTGTTGGCCCTGATGAAAGTTTAGATCAATCAGCCTCCCGCATTTTGTACGAACTTACCGGTTTGCGCGGTATTTATATGGAGCAGTATTATGCTTTTGGCGATCCGCACAGGCACCCGCAAGGAAGGGTAATTACTCTGGCTTATTATGCTTTGATCCGTTTGGGTGGAGATAAAGAACTACGCCCGATCAGTACTTATGCCAAACGCGCCAATTGGCTGCCGATTACCGATCTGCCTAAACTGGCTTTCGATCACCAGAAAATTTATGATAAAGGATTAGAAAAAATAAAACGCCGGATTAAACACCAGCCAATTGCTTTCGAACTCTTGCCAGAGAAATTTACCTTAACACAGTTGCAGCATGTTTATGAACTGGTTTTGGGTAAAAAACTCGATAAAAGGAACTTTAGAAAAAAGATTGTGAGTTTTGGTGTACTAAAAGAGCTTGACGAAAAACAGAAAGGTGTTTCTTATCGCGCGGCTACTTTGTACCGTTTTGATAAGCGTAAGTATGCGAAGCTTTTTGGTAAGGAGATCTCGTTCTAGCGGAGCGCGTTAGGCGTGGAGCGACTGGAGTAAAAAACTAAAGTTAAGGTATAAATTTGAGATATTAGATTTGAGACCTGAGATTGGAACCCAGAAAGACCAAGATGAGAGACTAAATTTGAAGGACAAAAGACTAAAGAAATTCCATCAGTTATAGAAAATAAAAAACCGGTTTGATCTTCAAACCGGTTTTTTTAATGCTTGTATTATATTTTGTATTGACTCTGGACTCCAAACTTAGGACTGAAGACTACGGATTCAGAACTGGAAACTCCAAACTGAGAACTCCCAACTCCGAACTAAGCTTTAGGAGCTAACTCCAGGTGATAATGTACCAGATCATCTATAGGTGAGCGGATAATTTTGCCCACGCCCATTTCGTAACGGTCGGCTACAATACTTAAAATATCGCGGAAACTATAACCTACAGAACCCACACAGTTTAATTTGTGGTCTTTGTAGTTAGGATAGTGGATTACCAGTGCTTCGAAAAATGCAGTAAAAGCATAATCAATGGTAGCAAAAGCATAATCTTCGTAGTTATCTTTAAAATCGTATAAGAATTTACTAAAGCTTGCGCAGAAACGGTTTGGCAGTGGCTTATTATAAATGTTATCGAAAATATCTTCGTTGGTTAAAGCGTAGTTATCGTAAAAAGCTTCACGTAGTCCTTTCGGCATGTAACCTTTCATGTAATCGCTTAAAATGCGTTTACCGATGTACGAACCGCTACCTTCATCACCTAGGAAATAACCTAATGAATCGATGTTCATGGTAATTTCAGATCCATCATAAAGGCATGAATTTGTACCCGTGCCTAAAATAGCAGCAAATCCTGGCTCGTTTCCAAGAAGTGCTCTAGATGAAGCAAGTAAATCATGGCCTACAAAAATGGTTGCATTGGTGAAGATCTGTTGCATGGCATCGGCCACAATCTTAACATTTGCAGGTGTAGAACAGCCGGCACCGTAGTAATAAACTGCTGTTAATTTCTCTCTTTCCAAGTGGTCTGGAAGAGTCTCATTCAAAGACTTTACAATGTACTCTCCTTTAGAAAAATATGGATTGTAACCTTCGGTGTTAAAGTAAATTTTTCTGCCGGCCTCGTTAATCAAACACCAATTTGTTTTGGTAGATCCGCCGTCTGCAATTACTATCATTTTATTTATTTTTGGTTTTAGCACGATAAAAGTATAAAAAGTCTTATATTTTGTATCCTTTTTTTTAATAATTTTTTAACAATTTGTTGTTATCGAAAATTAAGTGTGTAAAAAATACACTATATAGGGCGTTTAATCGCCGAAAAACCTTAAAATTATACCAGAAAGGGCATTGGTCTTTTTTTTTAACATCAATAATATTTTACAACCAGATAGCGAAATGAACAACAGATTTTTAGATTTCAGGAGTGATACGGTAACCAAACCTACTGCCGGAATGTTAGATGCCATGATGAATGCAAAAGTGGGCGACGACGTTTTTGGTGAAGATGAAACGGTGCATGCGTTGGAGACAAAACTGGCTTCGACCTTTAATATGGAAGCCGGATTATTTTGTCCATCAGGAACGATGACCAACCAGATTGCGATCAAGTGTTTTACCCAGCCCATGGATGAGGTGATCTGCGATCAGACCGCACATGTTTACCGCTACGAAATCGGAGGTATTGCCTATCACTCGGGTGCATCGGTAAGATTGTTGCATGGCGAACGTGGAATTTTGACGCCAGAGCTAATTGAACCCGAAATCAATGAAGATAATATCCATTATCCCAATTCAAGTTTGGTTGTTTTAGAAAATACAGTAAATAAAGGTGGAGGAAGCTGTTATACCTTATCGCAGATTGCCCCGATCCATCACCTCTGTAATATAAAAGGATTGAAACTGCATTTAGACGGTGCGCGTATTTTTAATGCACTTGTGGCTACAGGCGATGAGGCAGGCGAGTACGGAAAATATTTTGATGGGATTTCGGTCTGCCTATCTAAAGGACTTGGTGCGCCAGTTGGCTCTGTGCTATTGGGCAGCAAACAGATGATCCATAAAGCCCGAAAAATTAGGAAAGCTTTCGGTGGAGGCATGCGCCAGGCAGGTTTTTTGGCTGCCGCTGGCATTTATGCACTCGATCATCACGTAACACGCTTAAAAGACGATCATGCCCATGCGCAGGCTTTGGCAAATGCTTTAGCCACTGCAAAATATGTGAAATCGGTAATGCCTGTAGAAACCAATATTGTTATTTTCGAGGTGGAAAAGGGATCGGCAGAGAAGATTGTACACCAGTTTAAAGAAAAAGGACTGCATTGCAATACCACCAGTGCCAGCACCATTCGTTTGGTAACACACCTGGATCTAAGTGCCGAAATGATCGATCAGGCAATCGAAATAATATTACATTTGTAGGTATAGTCGGGAGTCCGGAGACGGAAGTCCGAAATTTTTAGCCAATAGTTAAATAGTTAATGGTCAATAGTCCGGTTTAATAAGATTATAAGTCTAGCCAAATGTCTAACCACTCCAAACTCATAAGCCCAATCTCCAAACTTTTAATCGCTAACCGTGGCGAAATCGCCTTGCGTATTATGCGCTCTGCGAAGGAAATGGGCATCAAAACAGTTGCAGTTTTTTCAGAAGCAGATCGTAATGCACTGCATGTACGTTATGCCGATGAAGCGGTTTGTATCGGGCCAGCCCCGTCTAATCAAAGTTACCTGGTGGGTGAGAAGATTATCGAGGCCTGTAAATTAACTGGTGCAGAGGCCATTCACCCAGGCTATGGTTTTTTGTCTGAAAATGCAGGTTTTGCACAAAAAGTTGCCGATGCCGGACTTATCCTGGTTGGTCCTTCACCGCAGGCCATGGAAACCATGGGTAACAAACTATCTGCAAAGGCAGCCGCTTTAAAATATAACATCCCGATGGTTCCGGGAACGGAAGAAGCCATACAGGATGTAAACGAAGCAAAACAACGCGCTATCGAAGTTGGCTTTCCGATTTTAATCAAAGCAGCTGCAGGAGGTGGAGGTAAGGGGATGCGTATTGTAGAGCGGGCTGAAGATTTTGAAGAACAGATGCAGCTTGCCGTAAGCGAAGCTACCTCAGCCTTTGGCGACGGAGCCGTTTTTATTGAACGATATGTTACTTCGCCAAGGCACATCGAAATACAGGTTTTGGGCGATAGCCATGGTAATATTGTTCATCTTTTTGAACGGGAATGCTCTGTACAACGCCGTCACCAAAAAGTAGTAGAAGAAGCACCCTCATCGGTTTTAACTGAAGAAATCAGGCAGCAGATGGGTAAGTGTGCGGTAGATGTAGCGCGTTCGGTTAATTATACCGGCGCAGGTACCGTTGAGTTTATTTTGGATGAGCACCTCGATTTCTTTTTCCTGGAAATGAATACCCGCCTACAGGTAGAACATCCGGTAACTGAATTAATTACAGGTATAGATCTGGTAAAAGAACAGCTAAAAATTGCCTCTGGCGAAAAGCTGAGCTTTAGTCAGGAAGACTTAAAAATCAATGGTCATGCAATAGAACTTCGCGTTTATGCTGAAGACCCGGCAAATAACTTCTTGCCTGATATTGGTGTGTTGCAAACCTATAATACACCCAAGGGCAATGGGGTAAGGGTTGATGATGGCTTTGAGCAAGGCATGGAAATCCCGATTTATTATGATCCGATGATTGCCAAACTGATCACTTATGGTAAAGATAGGGAAGAGGCTATTGAGCGAATGGTGAGAGCGATTGAAGAATATGATATTACAGGGATAGAAACTACTTTGGGTTTTGGTAAATTTGTGATGCAGCATGATGCTTTTAAAACGGGTAATTTCGATACGCATTTTGTAGGTAAATACTTTAAGCCCGAAAATTTAAAGGTACAGGATGAAACAGAAGCCTTAATTGCCGCGGTAATTGCTGCAAAACTGTTTGATAAAAAGGAGGTGAATTTGGGCGGTACAGCAGTTAAAAATAGCTCTGATTGGAGAAAAAATAGATTGAAATATTAATATACTTTTAATGAGATCGTCATGCTGAACTTGTTTCAGTATCTTTCTTGCTAATAAATTATAAAATTCGTTATTGCGATAATCGTCATTTCGAGTTTTAATTCATCGTTTAATAGTTAATTGTTTTTTCCCATTAGCACAGGCCGGCCTCGGCTCGCCGCCGCCGATGGGCTCTTTCTTTTTGATGTCAAAAAGAAACAAAAAACACCGGCTGAAAATTTTTCTTTCGAAGCGAGTAGGTTGGCTTGGGCAGTGCAGCCCGAAAAATTTGTTAGGCCGGATTTAAGTAGAACGAGGATATGCTGCTATGGCTTAGTTGGGCGGAAAAGCATAAAGCGAAAAATAGGTTAAGTTTTAACCTGATATTTTAATAAATAAAAAAATGTTCACAGGAATTATAGAAACACTTGGCGAAGTTACTGCCATTAAAAACGACCATACCAATATCCACTTTACCATCTCTTCTGCAATTAGCCATGAGCTGAAAATCGATCAAAGTGTAGCCCATAATGGGGTATGCCTGACAGTGGTGGCCTTAAATGATGGAACACATACCGTTACCGCTATAGATGAAACGCTAAACAAAACCAATCTCGATGGTTTAAAAGTAGGCAGTAAAGTTAACCTTGAGCGCTGCATGCAGATGAATGCCCGTTTAGATGGTCATATTGTGCAGGGCCATGTAGACCAGACTGCTGTTTGCGTGAAACGTGAAGCACTGGACGGTAGCTGGGAATACCGCTTTAAATATGATGCTTCAGCCGGAAATGTAACCGTAGAAAAGGGGTCAGCCTGTGTAAACGGCATTAGCCTAACCGTTGTAAATTCTGAGCCAGACGAGTTTTCGGTATTTATCATTCCTTATACTTTCGAACATACCAATTTACAGGAAGTTGAAGTTGGCGATACCGTAAATTTAGAATTCGATATTATTGGTAAATATGTTGCCCGGTTAATGAATCGATAAGCTATATTCTTTTAATATTAGTTTGTAGTTGTAAGTATTTGATAAATAGTGTTTTGTTAATTATTGTCGTTGTGCTAACGCTTAATTTTTCATAACAGTACAGGATGGTTGGTTAAATAATATTTCTGATTATCGTACAGTTAAGACTAAAAAATTAACGCTAACCAATATGAACAAGAATTTCCGTACCTCAGGCACAATAACTACCCTTACCTTATTGTTTTTATTTACAACTAATGTTTTAGCACAGAAAATCTCGGTAAAAGATTTAACCGTTGAGCATTTAGTAAATCCTTTTAGTATTGATAATCCAAAACCCAGATTTAGCTGGAAAATTATTTCGGATCTAAAAAATACCAAACAGCGCAATTTCGAAATCAGACTGGGTACAACAGCAAATATTGATAAAGTTTTATGGAAGGCTGCGGTAAAAGATGATCAATCTGTATTGATTGCCTACGACGGCCCCGGGCTATCCTCAAAAACTAGATACTACTGGCAGGTTAGGGTAAAAGATAACCACGGAAATACATCTGCATGGTCGCCGGTTCAGTTTTTTCAAACAGGTTTAAAACCTGAGGATTGGACTGCAAAATGGATTTCTGTAGCAGGAAAAGATACTTCCCTGGCCAGTCCACTTTTCAGAAAAGAATTTAACCTGAAAAAAGAAGTGAAATCTGCCATGGCTTACATTACTGCTAAGGGTTTGTATGAGGCCAATATTAATGGCGGGCGCGTTAGCGATGCTTATTTTATGCCAGGGTGGACAAGTTATAAAGATCATATTCAATATCAGGTTTACGATGTTAAGCAATCGCTAAAGAAAGGGGCCAACGTAATTGGCGTTTCACTGGGCGATGGCTGGTACAAGGGACGTATCGGGTTTAGTAATCAAAAACAATTTTATGGCGATACGAGGGCTTTATTGCTGCAACTGGAAGTGGAATATACAGATGGAACCACAGAAACCATTATAAGCGATAATAGCTGGAAAACAGGCTATGGACCAATACTTGCCTCTAATATTTATGACGGAGAAACCTACGATGCCCGTTTAGAGCCCCAGGGCTGGAATAATATTGGCTTTAAAGAACATACTTCCTGGAAACCTGTGCAGGAGCTTGCCAAGGGACCCGAAAAGCTGGTTGGGATGAGCGGACCGCAGGTAAGCAAACACGAAACGTTTAAAGCCTTAAAAATATTTAAAACCCCAAAAGGTGAAACCGTGGTTGATTTTGGGCAGAACTTAGTGGGCTGGGTAATGTTAAAAGCCAAAGGTGCGGCAGGTACCAAAATTACCATTAGCCATGCTGAGGTATTAACCAAAGAAGGAAATTTTTATACCACTAACCTCAGGTCGGCCAAGCAACAGAACAATTATATTTTAAAAGGCGGAACCGAACAGGTATTCGAACCTCATTTTTCTTTTCAGGGGTTTAGGTACGTCAAAATAGATGGATACCCTGGCGAGCTAAAACTGGAAAACCTTAGCGCTGTAGCTATTTATTCGGATATGAAAACCAGCGGAAAATTCACGACTTCAAATCCTTTGCTCAATCAATTGCAGCATAACATTTCATGGGGGCAGAAAGGAAATTTTGTTGACGTGCCGACAGATTGTCCCCAAAGAGACGAACGTTTAGGCTGGACGGGTGATGCACAGGCGTTTGCCACAACAGCTGCATATAACATGGATGTATCGGGCTTTTTTACCAAATGGCTAAAAGATGTTTCTGCAGATCAGCTTCCTAACGGCAGCGTTCCTTTTGTTGTTCCAAATGTGCTGAACCAAAATGATGCAGGTTCTGCTGGTTGGGCCGATGTCGCCACTATTATCCCCTGGGATATGTATGTTTCGTATGGAGATAAAGGCATATTGGAAACGCAGTATGGCAGTATGAAAAAGTGGGTTGATTATATTTCTTCAGTGGCAAAGAACAACCTTTGGAACACTGGCTTCCACTTTGGCGATTGGTTGTTTTACCGTCCTAATGATGATAATGATGGCCGTGCCGCGGTAACAGATAAGTATATGATTGCCCAAACATTTTATGCGCATTCTACACAGTTGCTTATAAATGCAGCAAAGGTATTGGGCAAAACAGAAGATATAACCAAATATACTGCACTATTGGAGCAGATTAAAGCGGCTTATATCAAAGAAAATATGACGCCGAATGGAAAGCTGATCTCTAACACCCAAACGGCATATGTTTTGGCCTTACAGTTTGATATGCTGCCTGAAAACCTACGTGCACAAGCTGCACAAAGATTGGTAGATAATGTAAAAGATTACGGAAACCACCTGACGACAGGTTTTTTGGGCACGCCATACCTTTGCCACGTGTTAAGCCGTTTTGGACACGAAGATGTAGCTTACGATCTGTTACTTCAAGAAAGTTACCCTTCGTGGTTATATCCGGTTAAAATGGGGGCAACCACCATCTGGGAGCGTTGGGACGGTATTAAACAAGATGGATCTTTCCAAACGGCTGATATGAATTCTTTTAACCATTATGCCTACGGAGCTATTGGCGATTGGATGTATAAAAATATTGCCGGCATTAATCCGGTATCAGCACAACCAGGTTACAAAACCATTTTAATTGCACCGAGACCAGGAGGAAAATTAACCAGCGCATCAGCAGAGCTGGAAACGGTGTATGGTACTGTTAAATCATCATGGACAATTGCAGATGGTATTTTTAAGCTCGATGTAACCGTTCCTGCCAATGCAACCGCTACAGTGGTATTGCCGAAAACCGATAAAAAAGAAGAAATAGGCTCAGGTAGCTATCATTTTGAATATAAATATTAATCGCTTATAATTGCAGCTTCGTTAAAAGAGATTATATCACTATTATAAATTTTCGAAGGTCGTCATCCCCAACTTGATCGGGAATCTTAATGCAATTAGCTTTAAGATTCCCGCCTGCGCGGGAATGACGGTTTAGTCGAATATGATAAAGTCTCTATTAGATGCAGTAAAATAAATGTACAGTAAAGAAGAAGCAGCCCGCCTGCGCCAACAGTTTTGGATTAGTTTCGGGCAATATATGAAACCCGTTCCATCAGCAAGCGGTTCTACCGTAAACTGGACGAACTACAAAACGGGGGTGAAGAACATCTTCTTTAAAATGGATGTTGATGGTAAAAAAGCCTTTATCAGCATTCAGCTGTCGCATCCAGATCCCGATATCAGGCATCTCATTTTCGAACAGTTTGAAGAGTTTAAGCTCCTGTTTACCAATACCGTAAATGAAGAATGGAAATGGATTAAAGATGCTACAGATGATTTCGGTAAAACGGTATCACAGATTTCGATCAGCATTACAGGAGTGAGTATTTTTAATCAACAGCACTGGCCTACGTTAATTTCCTTTTTTAAACCCAGAATAATTGCCTTAGATGAATTTTGGGATAATGTAAAACCTGTTTTCGAAGACCTGGTTTAATCAGTAAGGTTTAGCTGCGCAATTCTATCCTTAGAAAATTTAATTTCTTCTTTATCATTAGTTATGCTGGGCTTGCTTTTTAAATAAAGGTTATAATATTTAAGTGCATTTTTTTCCTGCTTTAAACGGGTATCGTAAAATACGGCTAAACGATAATATAAAGTTGATGTTGCTTTAAATTGCAGACCTTTTTTATAGGCTGCACCTGCCAAAGCCAGTTGATCGTTTTCTTCATAAACCAACCCCAATAAAGAATAATAACTGGAAGTATTGGGCGAAATGGCCTCATCGATGGTTTTTCTCGTATAAATAGCTGCCTGCGGATAATTTTTTAAAGCGCGGTAACTAAGTGATGTATAATATAAGGTAGCCTCATTTGCCATCACTGCCACCTCCAATTGTTTAAAAAGATCGATTGCCTTCTGGTACTTCTTTGTATAGTAATAAGCTTTTGCAACATCTTTTATCACCCCTGCATCGGCGCCATCTTTCAACAGTTTCTCTCCCGATGCAATCACTTCGTTGTACTTTTTAAGCTGGTTTGCAATAGGAAGTTTAGCCCTTTGCAGCACCAGGTTATCACTATCTCCTTTAATGGCAATATTAAGCACATCATAAGCTTTTTCATATTGCTGATAAGCAGCATGCAATTCAGCGAGATCGGTAGCAACATCGCCCTCTAGCGGATTGATCAGATTAGCCTTTAAGAGGTAAATGAGTTTAAGTGAATCATCCTTTGGAGAACTGTACAAATTGGCCAGCAGTTTGTACACATTAAAATTATTGCTGTCTATTTTTACAATTTCGCTGTAATAAAGCTTAGCCTTTTCGGTATTACCTCTTTTGGTATTGATACTGCCTAGACTGAAGAGAATAGGCAGGCTTTGTGGCTGCAGCTCATAAGCTTTGCTATAAAATTTTTCTGCTTCAATATTGTTGCCCGCCATTAAAAAACAATAACCAATCTGGCTGAGGCTTTTAAAGTCGTTCACTTCTTCTCCATAAACACCTTTGAGGTATTGAGCAGCATCGCCATAACGCTGGGTCTGATAGAAATCGAAAAGTTTCTCCTTGTCAACAGCACTTGTATTTTGCGTATAACCAGCTAAACTTAAGCTAAATAACGCCAATAATGTAAGAAGCTTTTTCATTTGTATTAAAATTTGCTTTTTAGTGGCAATGAAGCTATCATGATTTATCTGCTACATTTTTTTACGATTTGAAATCATGATGGTTTCAATGTTAATAATTTAAACTAATTTATTAGTTGTTTTCGGTATTTCCAAATCTGTTTTGTTAAAAGATTGGCGAAATAAAACAAAACCAGCGCTAAGGGGTTTATAAGGAATAGTTGAACTAAAAATAAGAACCTATGAATACTTTAAAGAAGTTTGAATTAATGGAAAAGATTGTGCGTGAATTGGAAGACTTACAAAACTCTCAGCAGGCACTTATTCAGAAAATTGGTAAAATTGAAGTAGATAATATCGAATTGGGCGATAACCGCCTGGAAAAAGATTTACCGGATATTCATCAAAATTTAGCTGATAACTTAGATACTATCTCAGGAATTTTAGATTACTTTGCAGGTAAAACACAAAACTTTGGTGATAAAAACAATGTTGATGCTTTAAAAGAACAAGAAGCCATTAACAACGCCACCAGCTAAAATTAATCGCATATGAAATTTTTATCCTTAACCGTTGCCTTTTTGCTTGTTGGCTTATTTGCCAGCGCACAGGTACTGCCATCTTTCCAGCTGGGCATTAAAGCTGGTGCGAATTTTTCGAAATTCGATAGTGAAAACACTTTTAACAGTAACAACCGCGCTGGTTTTTACGGTGGCCTTTGGGCCAGAGTAGGTGCGGCAGGCATTTACTTCCAACCGGAGCTATATGTTTCGGGAAAGAAGGCAGATTTAGTAAGTGAGTCAACGGGTGAGGTAAATAAAGTACGTTTTACAAGTTTAGATGTACCTTTGTTGATTGGTACCAAAATTGGTGCTGTTGGTATCGGGGTCCGCTTAAATACAGGACCAATGTTTTCGTTGATATTAGATGAAAATCAGAGTTTCGGTCAGGCTGCAGGAAGTGTTTTCAGAGCCGACTTTAAAAATCAAGCCTTGGCCTGGCAGTTTGGAGCAGGTTTAGACCTTAAAAAATTAAGCTTCGATGCACGTTACGAACTTGGTCTATCAAAAATCAATAAAGCAGGTTATCCTGGTACTAAGTTAAACTTATTTACAGTTGGCTTAGGTTATCGGATTTTTTAATCGAAAATTATATTTAAAGAGGTGTTCATTTAAAGATGAGCACCTCTTTTTATTTGAGCTGTATTAAAAAGCAAAAGAGGTAATATTATATTTCAAACAATACAGTAAGCAGCCGAACTTGAAGCTTTTAAGTGTAATGAAGTTTAAGTTTGTAAAATGTTGACCAGCCTTTCTATGTATAATTATTTTAACTAGGACATTCCACATAGATCATTCCTTTTTAAGGTGCTTTTGCTGCAATTTTTTATGCATCAAAATCGGCTAATTATTAGATCTTGGAGCGGCTGGGGCCGAAGTAGTAGTTATTTCTTCTTTTCCCATAGTTTCCTAAAGGATAATAGGTTAAATAAAAGCTCGAACAATAATTCCATTCTACTAATATAAGTAAAATATTTGATGATGAGGCGTCTTTAAATTTACACTGGACACAGCAAACATCAATATGCTGTGGAGCCTAAAGGCCTGCTAATCCTCTTTTTCTGGTTCAACTTCTGTTAACTCATAAGCAAACGATCCGTTTTTTGGTATAATGGGTGTAGCCCGACCGACACTTAATGCTTTAATAAAAGACGCGCCAAAATAAAATATCAACGAAGAGTAGAATACGAAAAGCATAATTACAATAATCGAACCTGCTGATCCATAGATATTGCTGATGTTACTCAATGGCAATAAAATCCTTAAAATATACTTTCCTGCTGTAAACAGGCATCCGGTTAACAGGCCTCCAGAAATTGCTGCGCGCCATGTAGGACGCCCGTTTGTTAAATACCTGAAAAGTATGGTAAACCAGGTGGTTACGATGATCACAAAAACCAATTGGTTGATGATCGAAGTTAAGACCAATCCGAAAGAAGGAGCACCGTTTTTTAGATAGGCACCAATATAAGCCTGCACACTGTCGGCCAGTAAGCCTATAAAAAATAATATGCCGGCAAATAAGATAATCGTAACGGATATAGCCCTCGATTTAAGGGTATTAACAATCCCTTTTTTATCTTTTTGGCCAATGTTCCAAATCTGCTCCAAAGAGTTTTTAATCACATTAAATAAGGTGGTAGCTACAAAAAGGAAAAATATAAAACTAAACAAAGTAACATACCAGGCCTGATTGATACCACGGATGTTTCTTAATGTAGTTCTGATCTGTAAAATACTCTCATTGTCGAGGATACTGGCCAGGCGTTCGAAAAGGTGTGTAGCCAATAAACGTCTATCGGTAAACATACCGAAAAGCCTGATGAGGATAATTAATATTGGTGGTAAGGCGAAATTAGTGAAAAAAGCAGTAGCGCCGGCCAGGCGTAAGGGGTCATTCTGCTGAAATAAATTAAATGCTTTTCTTACGGTTGAGAAAAAAAACTTCAGATCTTCTGTTATCGATGGCATCACTCCTGCGTTAAACTCAAAAGGCCGAAAATAGTAAAAATACTTTATTCAGCCTTTTTCATGCATGTAAAGATTCTAGTTTGTTTTGGTGAAAACCAGTAAGGTTTTATCGCCATCCAGCAGATGCAGCTTATTATCAGTTATTTTAGCACCATTAACCTGATTAAGGGCATGTAAGTAAGCGCGTTCGGCTGCATCAGTTTCCTGACAGAACATTTTTGTGCCAAAAACATTTTTAACGGTTATTTTATTATCTGCAATTTCTCCCTGGCCGCCGTAATTGTTACAAAACGATTTTCCACTGACTTTCAGACTGTCTGCAAAGTTTAGGGTTGCTTTTGCTGTGCTTGGTAATGTTAAGCCGGGTAGTTCAGTTAACTCCCATTTGGTATTGTTAAAGCTTGCCGGATCTAATTTTTCTTTGCAAGAACTCAATAACAAGATCAGTATTCCGCAGTAGATAAGGTGTTTCATAAGGTAAGGTTTAAATGATTTTCCTTTTAACATCAAAAACTAAACCACAAAAGGTGAAATCAGCTTTTGATTAAGCTAAACTGATTTTTCAGCCTTCATCCAATGGTGTTTTATGCCATGGTAATCGAATATGTTAATCCGTTTTAAACCCACTTTTTCCAACACATGGATAGATCCCAAATTACCAACATCCGCTATGCCAATAATTTCATGCAGATTTAGTTCATTAAAACCATAGTCTCGTGCCGCCATTGCGGTTTCAGTTGCGAAGCCCTTTCCCCAAAACCGTTTACTAAACCGATACCCAAGATCGTAATAGTTAATATGGTTATTGGTAGATTCTTTAATTAGTTTTAAGCCCGACCAGCCCACGAAATTACCTGTTGCTTTTTCGATAACAGCCCATCTGCCAATACCGTTTTCAATATATTGTTTTCTGATAAATTCGATTTCTGCGATACTTTGTTCGATTGATTTTACTGGCTTATTGCCCAGGTAAAGGTGCACTTCAGGATCACCATCCATTTCAAACATGCCTTCAGCATCTGTAGGTAGCAATTCGCGTAAAATCAAACGTTCGGTTACGGCAAAAATCTTCATTTATAATCTTTTGTTCAAAATTAAGATAATTTCTAAACCTTATCTAAGACTGTCTTCGTAAACGGGCCCGTACATACTTGGTACCTTATTCCCTGTTGAACGCAGGTATACAATCATTTCGCCACGGTGGTGATAAATATGGTTCATTAAAAAGCCTCGTATTACCTGGATCCTTGGCATGGGCTGGAGAACCGTTTTACCTCCAGCGATCATTTTCCAATCTTCGAACATGCTTTTGTCGGTGGCCGATTCGATACTTTCTTTGGCCCTGTTAAAGGCCCGTTCAAATTTGCCTATAATGTTTTCGATATCGCTGATATCTACCTCGTCACGCTTATAGGTATCCATGTTAAATTCGTTACCATGAAAAGTTCCTGGATACCAATCATAGATCTCTGCAATGTGCGATGCCAATTGGGCCGTAGTCTAGGAGTGTGCTGAGGGTATAAAATCCAAAGCACTGTTTGGTATTGCGTTTAAAAGTTTGCGGGTGTTTTCTGCTTCATGAAGAAATTCACCCAAAAGTGATTTAACCAGCATCATTTTATTTTTATAATAACTGTGAAACGGGGTGGTACTTAATAAATCACCTTAAGTATCTTTTGGTTTTAAAAAACTGCCATCAATGATTAAAAGTTTCACGCTTTCCTGTGATACTGACCGGTGTGAACTTAAATCGTCAGAAACTACATACGTCATCCCCGTGCTTAGTGCGAATGTTGCTCCATCCTCCATTTCACTTACAAAGCTACCTGCCAAACAATGTACAATGTGACCTTTCTGGCACCAATGATCGGCAAGGTAGCCTGCAGAGTAGGTTACAATCCTCATCCTTAAGCCATCCAGGTTTAAGGTTTGCCAGGTTGCTGTGCCTGTTTCGCCAGGGTATTCTACTTTTTCTATCTGGCTCCAATCTATATTGGTAAAGGGTATCGTATACATAGCTGTTTTTTTAATGGCTTAAATATTAATTAAAGGAGATCAGATTGACAGGTATCCTAAGCGGTTTTTGCACTTAATAGAGCATCCTGTTTTCTTTTCAGAATTAGTGCTGCTACCAATGAGATCAATATCCCTACAGGCAGTATTTCCATATAGGTAAATAGAACCACCATGACTGGGTTTTTGTACATCTCCTGATTAGAGGCCAGTTCTTTTGTTTTTGTTGCCAGCTCAGCTGCCGATGCACCATCTGCTTTGGCTTCTCTAAGTGCCTGGGCAACATATTTATCCATAAAATCAGGCATAAATACGTAATAATCAATCAACCAGACCATAACATATATGGTAGAAGCTACCAAACTGATCAATGCCCCGATTTTAAATGCTTTGCCGAAAGTGATTAATCCATCGTTGTATTTATCGCGGTAGTTTTTGATGCCGACAAAAATAAAGGAGAAAGCCAATACCATTGAGGCGTAGCCGATAAGCATGCTGTGCTCAAGGTTCGGGTGGCTGTAACATCTCGCCATAGAGAGCACCATCAAGGTTGATACAATTAAGCCGGCGATTAATCCAAATACGATTACGTTCTTTTTCATCAGTATATAGTTTTTTTTTAATTGTGATGAAGCTATCATGAGCAATATTCATCTCTGTCTGTGAGCGTTTGCTCATGATGGTTTCATCTGTTTCTAATTTTAAGAGGTTTGCACCACAAAATTGCTTCGATTATTTTTTTTAACCCTCATACTTTAGGGTGATTTTTCAGATTGGTTGCTTTTTAATGCTGATAGTGAGTCTATCAAGGGATAATACTGAGTCTTTTGGCTGTTTCTATGGCCTGTGTTCTGCGTTTAACTTCCAATTTCTCGAAAAGCCTGGCGTTATGTGTTTTTATGGTGTTTAAAGAAACAAATAACTTTAACGCAATTTCCTGGTTGCTTAAACCTGCAGACATGAGCTGCAAAACCTCCAGTTCTCTTTTGCTTATGTTGAGTTTTGTCAACTCTTTTTCGTTGAGGATAAATGTTTCAGGCTTCCCGGTAAAAACTTCTTTTTCGATCAGTATGGTTTTGGGCCTGGTTAATTTAAGTGCGAGCCAAATGCCTAAAGCTGTAAAAATAATGGCTATCGAACCAGCATAAATTTCGAACGCATGGTTGATGATAATGAGACGAACTTCAAGCCACTTTAGCAAAAATAGTAGTGCAGCAAGGAAAACCCCATATAAGATTACGCTTTTATTTTTAGCGAGAAAATTTGGTGTGTTTGCCATTGGTTACCTGTTCATCAAAAATAAGGAATTTAGTCTGAAGTAGCCAATTCTGCCATCAAATCATAAAAAGTAAGGAGTTTGAATCTGAAGAAGAAGCAAATGCCAGCCGCTGTGGTCTTTATAATTAATAGATAGCTGAATATCAGCATAAAACACAATCTGCTGCGCTTTTTAAGCAGATGCGGTAATTTTCTGGTGACTTTGATAAAATAAGCGCAATAAAGATTATAAATTAGCAAAAAAATAAATAACTATACCTATGAAAATTACGCTTTATGCACTCTTACTTTCCGTTGTTTTATTTGGCTGCGGTAAATCTGAAAAAGCCTACAAGGCAAGACCATTTGCTGCCAGTGACGATTTTAATGTTTTTCCAAAATCGAAGAAAAATGTACTTACTATCATAAAAACAGATTCTGGTGCTTTGGCAGCAGCCGATCGCTTTGCCATTCAATCTAAAGATACCACTATCGTTATTGACGATGCCCCAAATGCCGCTGCGCAGAAATTTATTATTGCATCATTCATCAATACACAAAAAACAGCTGTATTAGTACAGGTTGCTAATGAAACAGGGAAAATGGCTCCGTTTTATATCATTTCTGTTAATGATGGAAAAACCGAAGTGGTGAGCTTGAATAAACCTTCAAAAGGTGCTGAAGATAAAAAATATACCAACGGTTTAGAAGAATTAACACGCAGTAATATTTTGGTTAATAACGATTTTTTTATCACAACAATAAATTCAAGGGTTTATCCTATTAAGAGACAAAACCAGGATGAACGTATCCAGGGGAAATTTTTTATGTATTCTAGCGATAAAACCACACTAGCCTTTTTAACTGCCAATTCTTTGTATCAGGTAAATAGGGCAACTGGCGAAACTTTTAACCTGCCATTGCCAGCAGCATTAATAAATGAACCTGAAACCCTTGTTGGGAATATTCAAAGAGATTATACCTGGGTAGCTAATGCAAATGGAACATCTTTCTTAAAGAAAAATGCTGATGATGACCGCATAGTAGATATAAAGGAATTTAAACACTAAGATTTTTGAAGTTTTATTGGCTGGGGTAATACTATGCCTTAACTCAATTAGAATTGTTATCAGGTTGCCATTGATAGATCTCTTAAGAAAGGTCGTCATTGCGAGGAGGAACGACGAAGCAATCTTTCATACTATTGATCCTTGTTATAAAGATTGCTTCGTCGGCTGAAAAAGCCTTCTCGCAATGACGATATCTAAACCCTTTAAACTAAACCACCATCGTTCTAAAGGTTAGGTTTATCCTTGGCTTACTTACTTTTTTGGTCGGTGGAAGGCGGTGCAGCCAATTGGTTTGTGTTTCATCTTTCATCACCAATAAACTTCCATTTTCTAAAAACAAGGTTACCGTTTCTTTAGTTTTTTTATGTTTGAAAAGAAATCTTCGCGCTGCACCGAAACTTAATGATGCAATGGCAGAATCTTTAGCTAAGGCCTTCTCGTCGTCGCTATGATAAGCCATTCCTTCATCACCATTGTGGTATAAATTAAGTAAACAAGAGTTAAATGCGGTACCCGTTTGCTCCTCTGATATTTTTTTTAGCTCCAGTAACTCCTTTGTCCATGGTAGGGCCATTTTCGATTTATTGGAGTAAGTATAAGAATAGGCTTCATCTCCATACCAGGCTACTTTTCTTTTGGTGATGATGTGTTTGCCCATAATAAAAGCTTCATCATTTTTCCATTCAACGGTATTCATCAGTATATCAAAATAATGATCGGCTTCGGATACCGAGAATAATTTTCCATAATAATTTACTGTTCCACCGTATGGGAGCAGATTTTGGTTAACATCTATTGTAGTGTTGAATAAATCCATTGTTTATATGCTGTTTTTAAGCAGTGCCCGCAAGGGCGGTAGCCATGTTGAAGCGCTTCATCTACAGAACGGAAAAATACACGGTTTTTTTTCTTCATCCGCTTTCCCGATCTGCATTTAAGTAATCCGTAAATCTTCAATCTGGCATTTCCGCCAAGGCAAATATCTTTGTTTTTTAAATGTTTTTTGGGTTCTTCCGTTGAAATATCTGCATGTTTGATCATGCGGGGCTAAACATTAGTTTTTGCGGCCTCCCAACCAATCATGGCTGTTTTTCTGTTCACTCCCCAGTGGTAACCGCCCAAAGCACCGCTCGATTGTATTACCCGGTGACAAGGAATGAGAAAGGCTACCGGATTATCTCCAATCGCTGTACCCACTGCTCTGGATGCATTAGGATTTTGTAATTGTTTGGCAATGTTACCATAAGTGGCCAATTTACCCATAGGAATTTTTAACAAAGCTTCCCAAACTTTTAACTGGAAGTCCGTTCCTTTTAAATGCAGTTTAATCTGATGCAATTTGCTCCAATCGTGACTGAAAATAAATAATGCATTTTGCTGCTCTTTATCCAATATCTGCTGATATTGAGCTGCAGGGAACTGGCGTTGCAAATTTGCCAAAGCAATGTTTTCGTCGTCATAAAAAGCGATATGGCAGATTCCTTTTGAGGTGCTGGCTACAATGATATTACCGAACGGACTTTCTGCAAAGCTATAATTGATATGGAGGTTTTCGCCGCCGTTTTTATATTCTCCGGGTGTCATCCCTTCAATGTTTACAAAGAGGTCGTGCAGTCTGCTGGTTCCCGATAAGCCGGTTTCCAGTGCGGTATCGAATAAACTTTGGTTTTCTTTCAGCATTTCTTTGGCGTAACCAATGCTAATGTACTGCAAAAAACGCTTAGGGGTAGTGCCTGCCCATTCGCTAAATAATCTTTGGAAATGAAAAGGGCTTAAATTTACTTTCTCTGCAATTTCTTCTAAACCAGGCTGTGTTTTAAAATTAACCTTGATATAGCTGATAGCTTCGGCTATACGATTGAAATTGATTTCTTCTTGTGCTTTCATGGTCTTGAATAATTTATATCCAAAAGTAATTTGGAAAGAAACGGTAAACTACCCGAAACTTGCTAAGTTTAACTGGAATTTTAAAATCCTGTTTGTTTAATTCCATTGCCGATTAATTTCTTCGCCATTGCAAGATCGATATTTTCAATAACATCAATCTGAAGAAAATAAGGCACTTGCCACTGTTGGGTTTTCTCTGCCTGTTTATTTGTTACTGTATCCCAGGGAGGATAAACCCTAATCCCTCTTTTACCTTCTATTCCATTTTTGGTAATAATTTTATGTTGTACCAATATGGCTTTTGGAAAAATAAACTGGCCAGATAGTCCAGCACTATGGGCAGATATTATTAATAGATCAAATTCATCCTGATCATTAAACGGAGTAGTAATTCCTGCTTCATTCCGCTTCCATATGGTTACAAATTGACCAGTCTTGGTTGGGGTAATTTTAGCAAGACGGTGTTTGATTTTTAGGCCGTTTAATTCAAAAGTACAGGCTGCATATTCCAGACTTTCAGTTTCTATTTGTAGATTATTTATTTGATACCCTAATGGGTGGTAAACTAAATTTGATGCAGTTTGTAATATCAAGGGCAATTTAGTTATCGACATGTTAGTTAAATAAAATAGGGGATGAAAGAAACTGAACGAAATAAGGAGCTTTTATCTGATTGATCTTAGCTGCTTAAATAGCCTAGCCCTTATTGCTCTTCAATGATTGATTGTCCTTTCGATTTATCTCCTGATGTCCATTGCCAGGTTTCATGAAGTCTGATTTTGCCATTGGCTAATTGTTCTGGCTTTGAATGGCAGATTCCGGTCATTAGCTCTCCTTGATTATTTACCTGGTGATAGCGCATTTCGATATTGCCGTTTTCATCAACTAAGCCAATCAAATGACCAAAAATAATTTTTCCGCCGGTATATTCAGCAGTAAGGATATTCCCGGTTTGTTTATATCTAAAAATGGTTTCGTTTGATGTTTCACCATTTTCTGTATTATTGGTGGGTTTAAAAAGCTTGTTGTTATAGTTTATCATAAGGTGATAAAACTAATCATCTCCTCCTGAATAAAAAAATCATACGATTAGCCTGCTACAAATTTTAGGTGTTTAAATCCAGTGATAAGTTAATTGTATAATGGTTATTAATTTCCCGCTGATCACGTAGATTAACGCTGAGTAAATTACAAATCAGCGCTTTCTGCGAAATTTGCGGGAGATTATATGCGCCTTTTTTATGCTGGAAATAACACGAGCAGACCAAAGCATTTTGAACTAGGCCAACCAAAGCTTTTCCTCCCTTTTTACCAGCAGGTAGCTGTCATCACCTAAAATTAAATAACCGTATTCATAGCAGAAAATGTATGTGTTACTGTTTTGGGTTTCATAACTATAAGTATGGTATTCAAAATTAAAGCCTGCCGAAATTAGTTTTTTACCGGTAACCTTGGTTTTACCATTTGGATTAAGCGCAGCAAGGATAGCCCGATTCTTTCTGAGTATGCTATTTACCCTTTTAATCACCAGATTATCCTCAATCTTTAAACGGTTGTTGTAATTGTTGCGACAAGAATCATCACAATATTTTTTATCGGCCCTTCCTCTAATCAGGGCTCCCGCAGTCTAAACATAAACGTTCCATAATAATTTCTTTTTTTTATTATGGGATGATGACCTAATTTATAAAATAAAATGGTGGAATAAAAAAAATATAAAACAGCGTCTTGAAGCTTTAAATGCATGTTTTCCGTGTGTAAACGTTTATAAACGACTATAAATGTTTACGATCCGACTAATTTTTGATGCAGTTTACAATTTTGTCCTGTCGGTTATCGAGGTGATGACTGTTCGTTAAACATTTAGAAACTTAAAATTTAAAGATCATGGAAAGTGCAATTAACAAAGTAGTATTGAGCGGATTTGCAGGAGCAGATGCAGAGATTAAAACTTTTGGAAGTCAAAAATTGGCAAAGGTTAACCTGGCCATAAACGAAACCTATAGAAATTCTGGGGGCGAAGAAGTAAAAAGAGTGCAATGGTTTAATTTAACTTTCTGGAATGCAAAAGCCGAGCTTGCCGAAACTCAGGTTAAAAAGGGTACAGGCTTAACTGTAGAAGGCAGGTTACAAACAAATATTTATGATGGTACAGACGGTAAAAAACGCTATGCAATAGAAATAGTAGTTAGTGATGTGATCATCAGGGAAAGAGAAAAACAAGAAGCCTTTTAGCTTATAGCATACTCGCATCATATAGATGTTCAATTTATATGATGCGATTTAAAGGTTACAATGTAATAGAAAGACCAGTATAAAAATTAATTCCTGGGGCTGGGTTAAAATACCTCCCATTTGCGGCGTTTAAATCATTGCCCAGGCTGTAATTAACATCAAGTAGGTTGTTTACACCCGCAAATAAATCAAGGCGGGTGCTGCTTAACCTTAGGTTTTTTATTCCGGCTTTTACTTCAAGAAGATGGTATCTTTTAGAGAAGGTTGTATTGGCATCATTTAGCGGAATAGCTGAGGTGTAGTTGTGTTGCGCAAAGAGGTAAAGTTCTTTCTTAAAGTTAAATTCCAGACTATTAACCCATATATTTTTTGGAACACCGGTAAGTTGGTTACCCGCATAATTGCTAGTGCCGCTTACAAAATCTTCAAATTTAAATTGGCTCCAGGTATAATTGCTTCTTAGCTGTAATCCTGTTAACCATGAAGAATTGTTTTTGATGATCCATAAGGCTGTTTCGAACTCAATTCCCTCTTGTTTTGTTCCGCCTGCATTTATGAAATATTCAGCGTCATTTTGATTTAGCCTTCTTACAATAGCATTTTTTAATTCGTAATGGAATATATTTCCGTTGGCGTAAAAACGGTTATTACCTGTTTTATACCTTAAGCCCAGTTCATAATTCCAGCCAGACTCTGCTTGCAGGTCATTATTGATATTATTATCAGACGATCTCACTTCTGCTATCGTAGGCGTTGAATAACCTTTACTTACCGAGGCCCTGACAGAGAAGTCATTTGCGATTAAGTAAGATAACGCAGCCTTTGGCATAAATTGGGCATTAAACTTGCGCTCTTTTGTTGCAATTGTTACAGGGAAGTAGCTTTCATAGTTGTAGCTGAAAAAGTTTAAACTCGATGCAAGTTCGATCAGAAATTTATTGTTGATGTCGAAGTTTAATCTGAAGTAAGCAAAATCCTGGCTGGCTGTTAAGCGGTCTGAGGCTTGCATTGAGCTAGCTTCCCCGCTATTGTTATTAAAGTTTTTAATCTGACTTTTGGTGGCAGAACTTTCTAATCCTATTTGAGCATTAAATTTAATGTCTTCTTTTGCCTGAGCGTATTCTAAAAATGTTCTTAATCCAAGCGTACTTTCGTAGCGCTTTTCGTAATTAGTTATAAACGGGTTCTTGAAATCGGTATACGAGGTAAATAAAGCAATAACATGCTTTAGGTGTTTATTGATCTGGTACGAATTGGATATTCCCCCGAAAATGGTTCTATTGTAAATGGCAGCTCGCTGTGAAATGGCGCCGGGCAGTGTTGGTGTTGCCGGACGGGCCAGTTTAGGATTTTGATCTAATTGTGCAGCCGTTAACCCACCTGGTGTTTCGTAGTTTAAATCGCTGTAAAAAGCAAAAGCCTTTAAACTGCCAGCGTGGCTATAATTCCATTGCTGCAGCGTTTGAAAATATTTTCTACCCATTGCACTGTTTTGTCGATACCCATCGCTTCTCTGATATCCTTCGCTAAAGCTGAAACTATACTTTTTATATTGCTGTTTGATTGATGCCGTTTGATGCAAAAGGCCATAAGAACCGCCAATGGCTGAAATATTAATTTCATTGTGGTTTATGGTAGGAGGATTAATCAAAATAGCACCACCTGTATTTGCACCAAAAATACTGGCTTCAGGTCCCTTATAAATCTCCATCATACTTACCGCAGATACATCTAAGGCATTCAGGTAGGTATTTCCGCCTGCATCAGTTAATGGGAAATCATCAATGTAAATTTTAATATTTCGAATGCCAAAAGGAGATCGGAGTAAACTGCCACGAAGCGATAAACGATAGCTACCTGGCGAACGTTCTTCCATTCTTACACCAGGAACTGTATTTAAAGTACTCACTAAGGAACTGCTCTGCTGATTTCTGATTAAATTGCTATCAATCAAAGTTACGGCTGACACCGATCTTAATAATGAATGCGAATTGTAATAGCCTTTAACGGTAACTTCTTCGAGTTTTTTGGTCGAATCAGGTTTTATCGTTTGTGCTAAACCGGTAAAGGAAAATAAAATCAAGAGTAGGGTAAGGTTCGGTTTCAATAGAATGATAATTGATGGTTTAACCACAGATTGGCAGATAAATTTAATGCATATTCTGCTAACCTGTGGTTATTTTGTAAACTATTTAGCAGCAACCCTCCAAATTATGCCACTAACATCATCGGCAACCAGTAATGCTCCATCGGGTGTTAAGGTAACGCCAACAGGACGACCATAAACTTCGGCCTTATCAGCATCAGCCACAAAACCAGTTAAAAAATCCTCTGGTTTGCCTGTTGGCTTTCCATCTTTAAAGGGTACAAATGCAACTTTGTAGCCGGAAATGGTAGAGCGGTTCCACGACCCATGCTGACCTATAAATGCACCTCCCTGATATTTTTGAGGAAATTTTGTGCCTTTGTAAAAAGCTAAGCCCAAAGAGGCGGTATGCGCGCCCACTGCTACATCAGGCACAATTGCTTTTTTAACCAGCTCCGGATTTTTACCTTTTAAACGGGGATCTTCATTTTGACCAAAATAAGAATACGGCCACCCATAGAAGGCCCCGGGTTTAACACTGGTAATATAATCGGGAACAAGGTCGTCCCCCAATCCATCGCGTTCATTTACAGCCGTCCAAAGCATGTTTGTAGCTGGCGCCCAATCTATTCCCACAGGGTTACGTAAACCACTTGCATAAATTTCCTCACCTGTTCCATCTGGATTGATTTCCAGTACATTAGCTCTTTTTACCTCGTTTTCCATTCCATTTTCACCAACATTACTGCCCGATCCGACGGTAATATAAATTTTGCTTTTATCCGCATTGGCAATTAAATTTCTCGTCCAATGATTGTTATATCCACCGGCTGGGAGACTCAGGATTTTTTTGCCGGTAGCGTTTATTTTCGTGTCACCGGTTTTATAAGGAAATTGCCACAAGCCATCGGTATTGGCTACATAAAAAGAATTGCCAATAATCAGCATTCCATAAGGCTGATTGAGCCCATTCAAAAAAGTGGTAACAGTTTCTGGCTTACCATCTTTATTTTCATCGCGATATAATAAAATCGTGTTGGCACTTTTACCGGGTACTTCAGATTTAGCTTTGCCGGTTACTGCATTGGCAACGGCTTCTGCAGTGCTTCTTTCCGAATTAGAAAGCGCTACCAGTACATCCCCGTTTGGTGCAATATAAGTATTGCGCGGGCTTTTAATGTTTGAAGCAAATCTAGTTACCACAAAACCCGCTGGGGCAATGGGCGTTTTACCTTCAGGCCAATCGATAACCTTGCTAAATTTACTTTTGGCCGCATTGGTATCGGGTGCAGGTAAATCTAGTATTCCGCTTTTGGTGGTAAGTGTTGTATCTTCTCCTTGCTTTTGCGAACCTGAATCAGACTGACATCCGAAAAGAATAAGGGATGAAAGTATTGTTGTGCAGAAAATTTTATTTTTCATGTTAACCCGTTTTGATAAAGGAATTAGTTTCAGAAAAATATAACATCAAAACGGACAGATGGTTTTGCCCGGTACACAAAAGATCACTATAAAACAATAAAAGGAAAGTACCCTGGAGTACCTTCCTGGAGAGCGCATATTATTTTCCCTGGTTCAATGCTATGGTTAACAAGAGGGAAGTACTTTTATATAATTCTTTTAAAATTGAGCTATTATTGAGCAACCAAAATCTGATCACCGAAAGATGATACGTTTTTAGTAGTATGAGAGTGGAGCAAAGGAATTTGAGCATAAATTTCCAGTTGTTAATTCGCAAATGATTAGTTAAAACTAAATTAAAGAATTACACCTAATATTTTAGTTAAATTTTGTTAAATCCTTTCTAAATTAAATCTGGATTGCTTCTGGCCTTATTTAACCAGATTTTCCTGTAATTTCTTTTCGATGTCTTTAGCGTTTAATATCAGCGCAGAGAATTGAGGATCTGATTTTACCAGTAAGAACTTCCCGTTGGGAAGGATAACTGCCGAGGTGCCGCAAGATGTAACTTCTTTAAATAATAATTTTCTAAGAAAACCCGAATCGGTTTCTATTTCTAAGCCTTTCGATTTGACCTGACTAAAACTTTCTCCGATCTCACGGTATTGGTAAATGGCAACTTTCGGCCTGGCCTCGGCTTTTTCGAGAATGTTTTTTTGAAAGGTCCATCTTACATTGTTCAGGAATTCTGCGTTCTGATAGTTAAGGTCTTTCCAACAGGCGTCCTTATTGAAATCGTATTTGATGATAATGGTATCTTTTAAGGCAAGCCTCTGGTTTTCTTTTAAAAAAAGATGCAGCGAATCCATCTGCGCATCGGTCAGTGTTCCGGCCTGATAACGTTTATCTTCGTCAATATAAAGCTTTGGGGAACAGCTATAAATAAATATCGATAATAAAGAGAGTACGAATATTAATGGTTTAAAGCTTTTCATGACGAATATTGTAGTAACAATGTTTATGGAGGTTATTGATATTGTAAACGGTAGAATTTATGGGCATCATCAACCGATAATGCATTTCCGCTGAACCATTTCATAAAGTTATTCCAGTTGGAACTGTTGCCAAGTTGCCATTTATTAAAAGCAACCTCATCCCCCATCATTAAAATCCAGTAGTTATAAGGCGCTAAAAAATCCTGTTCTGCAAGTTTCTGCTGATAATCGAAAAGAATGTTTGGGTACTTTTTATCGTTGCCCCCTTTTATAAAGTTTTTAAGGAAATTTGCCCTAATATCGCTCAGACTGTTTAAGTTAATTTCTTTCTGACCAGCAACGGCCAAGCTTAGGTTCATTTCATAAACGACTGAAAAAGGCATTTTAAAGTTTTTTGGATCCTTAAGCGCATCGAGTGTAAGTGTATGGTTTTTTGCGAAGGATATTTTTGTAGTGTCTCCCTTAACCTGGATCTGGCTTGTATAAGTATCAAAAAGAAGCTTGCTTATTTCCCGGGTGCGTTTGGTGTTTCTTTCCAGGTTCATAAATAGCTCACCATAAAGCATGCCCCATATTTTTTCTGTAGAACCGAGGTATATTTTTGTTGCTCTATAATAATTTGCAGCATATGAAGGCTCTACTTCGATGCCTTTTTCGTAATATTTTATCGCGTTGTTAAAATCTTGCTTATTCAATTGCATATTGCCCAGCTCAGTATATATCTTACCAGACTTAGGAAATTTTTTTAAGCCCTTTTCATAGGTTTCAATGGCTTTTTCGGGCTGGCGCAGGTAATCGTAGGCATTGCCTAAAGCTTGATAAACCAGATCGTAAACATCCTTGTGTTTGGTTAATTTTTCTAAAATTTCGGCAGCTTTCTGATGATCTTTTTTGCCAGAATAAGAATACGCGAGTTCGTAGGGATAAGTGATATTTTCAGGATCAAGTTTTTGCGATTCTTCTAGTAATTTGATGGCTTCATCAAATTTACCTTCTTCATCTTCAAGTTTATAAGCTTGCTGTGCTTTTGTTTTTGCCAGCGCTTTATCCTCTGCGGTCTGCGCGAAAACGGCTTGAAATGATAAGAAAATAAGGAGAGAGAGTAATTTAGTAGCAATTTTCATCTGATTAGTAATGGTTTTAAGTACTACCTAAGGATGCGGAATGTTGGCGAAATCCATAGATAGTACATAAATTTATAACTAAAATTTTAAGGATGAAAATTTTTGGTGTTTTAATAGCTTAAGCTTTTAAAATCTTAGCTTTTTCTGCATCAAATTCTTCCTGCGATAAAATACCGGCATCGAGTAACTCTTTTAAATCTAATAATGCCTGTTTTTTCGCAGCTATATCATTTTTCGGAGCTTCAGCAGTATTTTCTGATGATACTGTACTTGTTCCTTGCACATTTGGATTAGCTGGAAGGCCATATTTCAACAAGAGTTCCGTAATTTCATTAAACCCCTTAATATTCGAATAATCTATTGCTTTCTGTTCCTTTACATTTACAATGGAAGGGTCAGCTGATTTTTCGAGTAAAAATTTTACAGCATCTTTTTTACCATTGGCAGCCGAGTAATGTAAGGCAGTGTTCCCGCTTTCATCCTGAATATTAACATTCGCTCCTTTCTCTATTAATAGCTTTAACATACTTAAATGGCCACTTTTAGCTGCTACATGCAACAGGCTTTCGCCTCCATAGTTGTAATTGTTATCGAAAGAGAAGCTGGCCGAAATGGAAATGTTATTGGCGGTTTCTACCCATTCTAAGTACGAATACATCGAATCGTCGTTACCAGAAAGTGGTTTTGCATAGTTTACATCTATACCGTTGGTTAAAAATAAATCAACAATTTCTTTCTGGTTATTAGCGCAGGCATACCAGATGGGCGAGAGGCCATCTTTTGATGAAACGAATACATCTGCGCCCTTTTCTACCAATGTTTTGGTCAACATCCTGTTGGCATCATAACAGGCAATTAGTAATGCCGATTCTCCGGCATGATTAATATGGTTGATATTTCCACCTTTTTCGAGAATAAACTCAACCATTGGTGTGTTTTTAGATTTAACCGCAAATATTAAGGGTGAATCGCCATGTTTATTAGTGGTGTTGATATTGGCGCCAAATTCCAATAATTTTTGAACAATTTCTTTATTCCTCCAGCTTGCAGCAATAAGCAAGGGCGTTTCTGCCTCGTTATTTTCACCGTCAACTTCAAGACCTTGATTAAGTAGTTTTTCTAATACTTCAATCTGTCCGCTTTGTGCAGTAAGGTGTAATAAACTGTTGCCTTTAAAATCCTTAATGTCAACTCTTGCACCTTTATCTAAAAGAAACAGTGCGGTTTGTTTCTGTTTTTGTAAACAGGCAAAGTAAAAAGGTGTTTCTCCAGCATGATCTTCGTAATCTAAAGCTGCCCCACGATCTATTAAAATCTGTACAAGGTCTAAATATCCACGGTGAGCGGCATAATGAAGGGCTGTTCTGCCTTTTTCATCTGTATAATCTACCTCTACCTCTTGGTTGGCCAATAAAAGTTCGGCTATTTTGCGCTTGCCGCTTTCGCAGGCAATAATAAATGACATCGACATATGTTAAGATTGTTTCATGAGCAGTTCTACAGTTTTTATTTTTAGGTTATCATCAGATGCAAGCATCAGTGCGCTTTTATCCTGATCGTTGGTGATAGCAATATCTGCACCGTTTTCGAGCAGGAGCTTTACTTTTCGATAGGTTTCTTTCGCTTTTTCTGCTTCGTAATTTACATTGTAGGCACAAACTTTATGCAACAGGGTATTCCCTTTATTATCGGCCCTGTTTACATCTACGTGTCCGGTTTCCAAAACAGCCTGTAAAATATCAGCCGGTTTTTCGGCTATAATATCCAATGGAGTAGTATCTGCGCCGTACCAGGTACTGGCCTGATATAAATCGGCGCCATCTTCAATCAGTTTTTTAAGGAAGTTGATGCCACTTTCGCTGTTAGACATCATCCGAACATATTCGAATAATAGTGTTTCGCCGTTTTTATTAACCTGATCGAAAGTTGGTAAAGCAAAATTGCGCATTGTATCGTAGATGTTTTCGCTCTGTGAATGTGCCACGGCATAAAAGAAAGCTGAATTTCCATCGCGGTCGGTATGATTGGGATCGGCGCCATTTTCGAGCAGATGGGCAATTAAATTTTTCTTGTTAAATTTTATTGCGGTAATTAATGGGCTTTCCTGCACCACATTGCCTTCATTAATATCAACACCTTCGTTAAGGAGAATATCGATATATCCTTTAAGCAGATCGGTAGTCTGTTCATCGTTTAGGTTATACCTTCGGAAACTGCTTTTCACTACCTGATGGATGTAGTTTTCCTCTGCATTGTTTTTGAAGTTAGCTGTGCACCCTGCATCGATACATGTTTTGATCAGCGCTAAACTCACTCCGTTTTCGAAGAAATAACTTAATAGTGTTTTGGTGTTAACCTCGTCATTTAAGTTGTCGAAATGAGTAATAAATTCATTGAAAAATGCAATATCTTCATCGTCATTACCAAGGTTGCGGACAATAGCCTGAAAAATGCTTTTGTCAAAACTGTCGAATTCATAAATGTCGGTTTCGATGGTCTTATCCGTTAGCATCATACTCAGGATTTCGTATTGTTTTTCTCTTACCAGGTGATCAAAAATAGATGATTTATGATGCTCCTGGATACTTTTAGAGAGTTTTTCGCCATTTTGCATCATGCTTTTAGCCTCTTCGAATTTGCGGGCATTTAACTGTTGATCTAAAGTAGGTTCGGTCATTTAAATTAAAAATTTTAAAGTAGATAGATATATGGTTTTGACGCTACAAAAGTTTAGCCAAAGAATTGGTTGACAAAAAAATATTGTGGTATTGCAATAGAGACAGATAGAACTATACCTTATTATAATATGGTCGTTTATTTCTTTGAAAAGCAATTGCAGCATTCCATCGGTTAATTTCTTCCTGCTCTTCCTGCTGCCATGAAAAATGGCATTCGTTCGATCAGGTTTAGTTAGGTCATTTTCTGCTAATATATTTATTTTCTGTGCTACAAGCCTAAGTTTCTAGCCCTGATCGGAGCGGGCATCCTGATTTTTTCTATCGGGATAAAGAGGAGAGCAGGAATGACTTTAAAAATAGCGAATGGTATTGCGCTCCAAAAAAATGTTGCTATCCTAAAAAATCACTTAAAACTATAGCGATATTGCTAGAACCAATTATTTATACTTCTGTAAATAAAAATTCTTCCCCAATAAAATAACTTTCACCAAAGATTAAGAGTTTTAATTTATTTTCAGGCTTAACTGAACTTTCTACAAAATTTGATTTGATATTGTGTTTCGCTAGGCATATCTGATACCTTTCTAAAACCTGTTTTGGACCACGAGCAAACATACCCGAACCATCCTTACATAATTTAAAAATATCCATAGCGGCATTTATGCCATAAGCGAAAGGAAAATTGTCGTAGTAGGTTTTTAAATGGGTTCTATATAGGTCTATAAATAGTTTTTCTGAATTTTTTGCTTTCCCATTGTAATAAAGATCGCCTTTTACATCCGTCAATTCATAAAGTAAAAAATGGTCAGAATAGAATGAAAAATGTGTAGTCCAGGATCTTGAAAAATTCTCAGCTGCGATATTGATAATTTTTAATTCCCATATATGCTTGCTTTGTCTATCGGAACCAGGATAGAGATCAAAGTTTACAATAAGATCTTTCTCTTGGTAAACTAGTGCTGAGATTATCATACGCCCATGTACAATGTACTCATTCGTGGCAAGTATTTTTTCTAATCTTTCAGGAAGTTTGTAATTGAGCGTTTTCAAAGTAGATTGCTTGGTTTTAAATAGTTCTTAACTAATATAAAAAATGTAACTATATTTTTAACATTTAAGCCTTTATTCAAGTCATAAATAACATTGCGATGTTCCTTAATTCATTCGATTATTTTATCTTTAGGCGATTTTAAAAAGATCGGCTTACAAACCTGGAAACCGATTGAATAGTAAACCTTAATAAGCAAAATCAATATAAACATGTCAAATACATCAAAAATTATCTACACCAAAACCGACGAGGCGCCAATGTTGGCAACCTACTCACTTTTACCTATTGTACAAGCTTTTACTGCGTCAGCGGGTATTGATGTAGAAACCAGAGATATTTCTTTAGCAGGAAGAATTTTGGCAAACTTTCCTGAGTATTTAAAAGACGATCAAAAAATTGGTGATGCTTTAGCAGAGCTTGGTGCCTTGGCTACCACTCCAGAAGCTAACATTATCAAATTACCAAATATTTCTGCTTCTATCCCTCAGTTGGTAGGTGCAATTAGCGAGCTGCAGGCGCAGGGTTTTGCCATTCCAAATTATCCTGATAATGCACAGAGCGACGAAGAAAAAGCAATTAAAGCTAAATATGCAAAAGTTTTAGGTTCGGCTGTAAATCCGGTTTTACGTGAGGGTAACTCTGATCGTAGAGCGCCTAAAGCGGTTAAAAACTACGCTAAACAAAACCCACATTCGATGGGTAAATGGTCTGCAGATTCGAAAACCAAAGTGGCCAGCATGACTGAAGGCGATTTTTACGGTTCTGAAAAATCTACAACTGTTGCTGAAGCAGGCCAGTTTAAAATAGAATTTGTTGCTGCAGATGGTGCTGTAACCGAATTAAAAGCTTTGTCACCATTAAAAGCAGGAGAGGTGATTGATAGTTCTGCATTGAGCTTATCGGCATTGAAAACTTATGTGGCTAAAGAAATTGCTGAAGCTAAGGCAGCAGGCGTATTGTTATCTGCGCACTTAAAAGCAACGATGATGAAGGTTTCTGATCCGATTATTTTCGGTGCCATTGTTGAAGTTTACTTTGCAGATGTGTTTACTAAATATGCCGATCTTTTCAAAGAACTGAACATTGATACCAGAAATGGTTTAGGTGATGTTTACGCAAAAATTGCAGGCAACGCAAAACAAGCTGAAGTTGAAGCTGCTTTGGCTCAGGCTATAGAAAACGGTCCGGCCCTGGCCATGGTAAATTCTGATAAAGGAATTACCAACCTTCATGTGCCATCGGATGTGATTGTTGATGCTTCGATGCCGGCCATGATCCGTACTTCGGGACAGATGTGGAACAAAGAAGGTAAAGCACAAGATACCATCGCTTTAATTCCAGACCGCTGTTATGCCGGTGTTTACACCGCAACCATTGATGACTGTAAAGCAAACGGTGCCTTTGATGTGACTACGATTGGTTCGGTACCCAATGTTGGCCTAATGGCACAAAAAGCTGAAGAATATGGTTCACATGATAAAACTTTCCAGGCTACTGCTGCCGGAACAATCCGCGTAACTGATGCTGATGGTAAAGTATTTTTTGATCAGAAAGTAGAAAAAGGCGATATCTTCCGTATGTGTCAAACCAAAGATGCCCCAATTCAGGATTGGGTAAAATTAGCGGTTAACAGGGCACGTTTATCAGAAACTCCTGCCGTGTTCTGGTTAGATGAAAACAGGGCGCACGATAGAGAAATCATTGCTAAAGTAAATACCTATTTAAAAGACCACGACACTACAGGTTTAGATATCCGCATTTTGGCGCCAATTGAAGCCACTAAATTTACCCTGGAGCGTATCCGCAAAGGTTTAGATACCATTTCGGTTACCGGTAACGTATTGCGTGATTATTTGACAGATTTATTCCCGATTTTAGAACTAGGAACCTCTGCTAAAATGTTATCAATCGTACCTTTAATGAACGGTGGTGGTTTGTTCGAAACCGGTGCTGGTGGTTCTGCCCCAAAACATATTGAGCAATTTATTGTAGAAGGTTATTTACGCTGGGATTCGCTTGGCGAATTTTTAGCTCTTCAGGCTTCTTTAGAGCATTTATCTCAAACGCAAAATAATGCAAAAGCGCAGGTACTAGCCGATGCTTTGGATGAGGCTAATGCTAAATTCCTGGCAACTGATAAATCTCCGGGCAGAAAATTGGGTACTATCGATAACCGTGGTTCTCACTTCTACTTGGCTCTATATTGGGCCGAAGCTTTAGCTGCACAAACTAAGGATGCCGATCTGAAAGCTAGATTTGCACCGTTAGCTAAAACTTTGTTAGAAAATGAAGCCAAAATCAACGAAGAGTTGATCGGTTCGCAAGGCAAACCTCAAAACATTGGCGGTTACTATAACCCTAATGATGAATTGGCAAGCAAAGCCATGCGCCCAAGTGAAACATTAAATACTTCTTTGGCTAGTTTGTAAGCTAAATTTGAGTTGTCAACTTTAATATGCTTTTAGAGTGGAAGTTGACAACTCTTAAAATATTTTGGCGTCCCGATATAAAAATCGGGGCGCTTTTTTATGGTTTAACGTGGTCAGATTTATAGTCATTTTCCTAGGAGGTCGACGAGTCTTTTATTTGGAAAGTAGATTCTTGCGTGAGGGATAGCAACGGAAAGCCCACAGCCCGATTCTTCATCGGGCGAGGACTTGAAGTGTATAGCCCGACCCTTGCGCAGCTTGGGGCACGCCCAAATGATAAAATTATATAATTAGAGAAAACTTATCCACACTGGATTGCTATAATACTATAAAATCTAACTTTCGAAATCTGTGACCCTACAGACCGAAATGACTTGACAGGTAATTTCTTGCGTGAGGGATAGCAACGGAAAGCCCACAGCCCGGTTCTTCATCGGGCGAGGACTTGAAGTGTATAGCCCGACCCTTGCGCAGCTTGGGGCACGCCCAATAATTGAAAGATTCTCTTGCTAGAACAAACCTTATCGGGATCATTTTGTTATATTCATATAAATTATTAGAACACTAATATCATGGCAAATAACGAGAATAAAGGATCGCAGGATAAAATACACAGTACCACAGAAAACAGCGAAATCAATAAAGAGAATCTCGCTTATGATGAAAATAAGCAGAGTTACGAGCTCGATGTAAGAGGTACGGATAAGGATTACGACCACCCGATGGGATACGAAACGGTTGCTGCAGGTGCTAAAGATGATGATTCTACTTATGATGAAGCGAATCCATACGTTGGTGATGAATACGCACGGAATGAAGAAGTTGCCGAAGATAACCTGGAAGAGCTGGGTATGCATGTTGATAATGGGGAAAGTGTTAAACTCAGTCCTGAAGACGAAATACTTGCCCGTACACCCGAAGATAACCGCGATGACTTAGATGAAGAAGGTTATCCGATTAACGATACGCCAAAGATCAGTTAGCAGTTTCCAAGCAACAGTTTTTGCCTGCCGAGAATTGAAAACTGTGAACTGAAAACTGATTAAGGATTAACATCTAAGTTAAATCTCTTGCGCAATTCGTCGAGCTTTGGATTTTTGTTTACCAGGTAATCATACTTTTCACGGTTACCATAAAGCCTGTTTTCTATTTTACGTTCAACAAGTTTATAGGTAACCTCCACACCAAAGTTGCTAAGTTCATTTCTCAAAAAGTTCAATAGCTCAACAGACTCTTGTTGTACAAGATGTTCCTGCGTTTTACTTTCTACCGAAATTTCGATCAGCTCGGGATTTAAAAGTGTAGGTGCGAAATTATTTAAGATGGTAAAAAGATTGATTTTATCGGCCGCCTTCATTTTTTGAGTGAAGGCATTCCATACTTCCAATAAACGGTCGTAACTAAAAGGTTCTCTGGCTTCGCCTGTAACTTTCTTTGGCCCCTTATCGTCATCTTCCTGTGTAACCCGGTCCAGATCGTTTAAAGATGGGATGAGTGTGCTTATCGCATTGGGTTTGGGAATATTGATGCTGATGGAAGTTGCAGATGGTGGCGGACCAACCCTGGGTGTTTCCTTTGGCTTTTCTTCTGCAAGAATGTTAGGTAAAGCAGCACTTTTAATCGCAGGCGCTACGGCTTGGACCGTATTTTCGTTTTCTGTTTTTGGTTTTTCTGCCTGCCCGGTTACGACATTAGTTTTTTTTTTATCCTGATCTACGTCAGTTGCTGTGTTATTGGGGCTTAAAGGCTGTTGTGCTAAATTGACGACCGACCGGATATGGCACATTTTAATCAGTGCCAGCTCTACCTGTAAACGCTGGTTTTTAGAATTCTTGTAATTTAGATCGCAGGTATTGGCCAGGTTTAATGCCGTTAACAAAAACGATAATTCTGTTTGCCTGCACTGATCGAGATATTTTTGTTTGATGTTCTCGCTAACTTCTAAAAGTTTAATGGTCGATGCATCTTTACCCACCAATAAATTACGGAAATGTGAAGCAAGGCCATTTATAAAGTTATTGCCATCGAAACCGTTATTTAAAATTTCGTCGAACAGGAGTAGGGTTTGGCTAACTTCTGCTGCGGTTAAATAAGAGGTAAGTTTGAAAAAATAATCGTAATCTAAAATATTAAGGTTATCGATTACAGCTTTATAAGTAATGTTCTTGTTTGCATAACTGGCAATCTGATCGAACATCGAAAGTGCATCACGCAATCCACCGTCTGCCTTTTGGGCAATAATATGCAAACCATCGCTTTCAAAAGCGATATTTTCGCGTTGGGCAATGGTTGATAAATGGCTGGCAATATCTTCTACTTGGATCCGGTTGAAATCAAAAATCTGGCAACGTGATAAAATAGTCGGCAGAATTTTATGTTTCTCAGTGGTGGCCAGGATAAAAATAGCATAAGAAGGTGGTTCTTCCAATGTTTTCAGAAAGGCATTAAATGCACTCTGCGATAACATATGAACCTCATCAATGATATAGATCTTATATTTTCCTGCTTGTGGTGGTATTCTAACCTGCTCAATTAAGCTACGGATATCATCAACAGAGTTGTTTGAAGCCGCATCTAATTCATGCACATTAAAAGAATGCCCGTTCTGGAAAGAGAGGCAGTTATCACATTGGCCACAGGCTTCCATTTCTGCTGTAGGGTTAGTACAGTTAATGGTTTTTGCAAGGATACGTGCACAGGTTGTTTTACCCACACCACGAGGCCCGCAGAATAAAAATGCCTGGGCAAGTTGATTGTTTTTAATGGCGTTTTTTAACGTACCGGTAATATGCTGCTGGCCAACAACGGTTTCGAAGGTGGCTGGGCGGTATTTACGGGCAGAAACGATAAAATTTTCCATCGGCACGAAAATAGGAATTTTTTATCAGTTGGAATGTGGTAAGATTGGAATGTTGAAAAGTTGTAATGTGATCAGGCCGGAGGCTTAAAAGAACAATTTATTTATGATAGTTGTAAAATAGCTTATATCTTTCTTCGAACCGGTCAAAACTACCAAAAGTAAGATCAATCGCTTTTTCGGTATCGTAACCCTGTGTATTGAGTTTAATTATTTTTTTAAGCAGGTCTGTTCTTTTGGATTTTATAAAAAAGTAGATCACACTGTAGGCCGTATTGTAATTATCGTCTATATCATGTCCGTAAAATGAACCACTGTATATTTTGAAAAAATTTTTTAGCCTTTCGCTGTCTCTCGAATCTATTCCTGCTTGTATACGCTTAATTCTACCATTTTGTGGATAGGAGTACAAATTCCCCTCGCTGTCAAAATCTAGTGTTTCGAAAAACTCTGCAAGGCCCTCGTTTAACCATTTAGGCGATTTTTTAAAATTAAACTGGAAAATACTATGGCTGGCCTCATGGAGTGCTACCGAAATAAAATCGCTGCTCTTATACACAAAGGCTTCGTTAATTGTGGCAATATAAAATCCAGCACTATTTATTGGCGCATTATATGTTTTTTGTGCTAACCGATAATCTTTACTCTTCCCATAGAGATTTATTTTAACAGGTGCGGTTATGTTCTCTCTGGTTTCAAAAATTTCGTTACAGAACATGCGTTCGTAAGCAATCAGTTTCTCTATCTTCTTTTGCTCGGTTTCGCTTATTTTGCAGTTTACTAAATTAATATCAACATATTGAGCGTAAAGAGATAGGTTGATGATGTTTGAGAGTATCAGTAGTAGATATTTGTTCATATTCAATTATTTAATCAGCGACTTAAGCTCATGCCTATATTCTGAAGCACTTTTGCCGGTAAACTCCTTAAACAGTTTATTAAAATGGCTAAAGTTGTTAAAGCCGCTTTCGTAAGAAATATTGGCAATACTGATGGGTTTTTCGGCCAGAAGCTTTGAAGCATGTACCACCCTGTATTCATTTACAAAATGTGTAAAGGTTTTTTTGGTAATCTTTTTAAAATAGCGGCAAAAGGAGGGAACAGTCATGCTCGACATTTCTGCGATGTGCTGCAAACTGATCTGATCCTGAAAATGATCTTTTACATAGTTAAAGATCATATTAATGCGGTCGTTATCCTGCACCTGCATTTCCATCGAAAACCCGTCGGCATTTAGAATTTTGTAATCTTTGGCATGTTCAAGTTCTTTTAAAACGCTTAGCAGGGTTAAAAGCCTGTCGAATGGTGGCTGATCGTCCATCATTTCGATCCGGTCGCCTACCATGCTCTTGGTTTCGGTGCCAAATGCAATGCCAGCCTTTGCTTTATCAAAAAGCTCATGGATTCCTTTTATCTCCTGCAGGCCTAAAAAAGTGGCACCCAAAAAATCAGGCTTCATCTGGATTACCGTTTCGTTTTTATTCCCCGTATTGGTGTCTGTAAATCCGCAATGGGGCAGGTTGCTGCCGATCAGGATCAGATCACCATCGGTATAATAAGAAACGTGGCTGCCGATCTGCCTTTTCCCGGCACCACCATTTACAAATACCATTTCAACTTCGGGATGGTAATGCCATAGGTGCGCCATGTTGTTGGCGTTCTCCACATATTTTGAATAATAGAATGAACTCCCGAAAGAAGGCTCAACAACCTCGAAACTTGGCTTCATTATTTTTTAATTTATTGCACTAAAATACATAAAAAATATGCTTTATTATAACTTATGACAAAATACCCTTGTAATTGGGGTAATATAGCATAGATATTGGAAAATATGCAATCGTCTATATCTCAGTTACCTCCATACCTTAGTGGTGTCATATAATTATTAACTCTTTAAAAATATTGGTTATGAAAAAGTTCTTAAAAATCGGTTTAATAGCAGCGTTGTTTTTTACTGCTACGGGTGTTCACGCTAACGATGATAATTTTACATTAAAAGTAAAAGGCGAAAAAGAAAAGTTTATCCGTTTTTCTGTAGATAAGGCAGAAGACGTTAATCTGTCGCTGATCGGTGCAGATGAGGAAGTTTTATTTGAAGAAAATATTCATGCTTCAGCTTTATCAAGCAAGGTTTATGATTTAAACGCACTTCCTGATGGAAACTATGTGCTTAAAGTAGAGTCTGAATTAAAACTGGCTAAATATACCGTAACCATCAAAGATGGTGAGGCATTGGTGTCTGAGCCAAAAGTATCTAACATATTTAAACCGGTTTATACTAAAAAAGATCAGGTTATTACCCTTGATCTGGATAACCTGGATAAAAATCCGATCGAAGTTAAAGTATACAATGAATACAATGACGAGGTTTACAACGAAGTATTTAAAGATAAATCGCAGTTGACAAAGAAATTCAATATCAGCAAAACAGATTCTAAAGAATTAACCTTTGTGGTGACGTATAAAGAAGAGAGTTTTGTTAAAACGATACAAACTTATTAAACATAATAGCTAATTGATATGGGGAGATTGTCGGATAGATAGTCTCCCTTTTTTGTTTGTAAGATTGGATGTGAGATATGCGACATGAGATTTGAGGCGCCAGAATCGTGAGGAGATAATGTTTCGCGGTCATTTTTCTATGTTTCGTTTTATCATGTAACTTTTTCTTTCTTAATTGCTTGTGATTCTTCTTTTTTCTGATTAATCATTTGATTTTAAGAAATATATTGTTACTTTTGCATCCCCGTAATATACCTCGGGATTAAAAATTAAAAACATAATTTATAACAATGAATCAGTACGAAACTGTTATCGTTCTAACCCCTTTGTTATCAGAAGAAGTTGCTAAAGAGGCATTAGCCAAATATAAAGCAATCCTTGTTGATAACGGAGCCGAAATTGTCCAAGAGGATAATTGGGGTTTGAGAAAATTAGCGTATCCAATTGAGAAAAAATCAAACGGATTCTTCAACTTAACTGAATACAAATCTTCAGGTGATTTGATCGCAAAATTAGAGCTTGAATTAAAACGCGATGAGCGTGTGTTACGTTTCTTAACAATCCGTTTAGACAAACACGCTGTTGCTTACAATGAGAAAAAGCGTAGTGGTGCTTTTAACAAAAAAACTAAGGAGGTTGCAGCGTAATGGCAAGAGAACAAATACAATACGTAACTGCCCCTAAAGTAGAGGATAACCGTAAAAAATATTGCCGTTTCAAGAAAAACGGAATTAAATACATCGATTACAAGGACGCAAATTTCTTGTTGAAATTTATTAACGATCAAGGTAAATTGTTACCACGCCGTTTAACTGGTACTTCGTTAAAATTCCAACGTAAAGTGGCTCAGGCAGTTAAACGTGCCCGTCACATCGGTTTGTTACCTTTCGTTGCTGATCAATTAAAATAGGAGGCTAGAGATATGGAAATTATTTTAAAACAAGATATTAAAGGCCTTGGCGAGAAAGATGATGTAGTTACAGTAAAGCCAGGTTATGGCCGTAACTATTTAATCCCTCAAGGATTTGGAGCATTGGCTACTTCTTCTGCTAAAAAAGTTTTAGCTGAAAACTTAAAGCAAGCTGCTTTTAAACAAGATAAAATTAAGAAAGATGCTGAAGGTGTTGCTGAGCGTTTAACTGATGTTAAACTTTCAATCGGTGCTAAAGCAGGCGAAAGCGGAAAAATCTTCGGAGCGGTTAACACCATCCAGATTGCTGAAGCATTAAAAGCACAAGGCTTTGATGTAGACCGTCGTCGTATTACTTTCGAAACTGAACCTAAATTTGTTGGCGAATATGTTGCTAACTTAAACTTACACAAAGAAGTTAAAGTTCAGGTTCCTTTTGAAGTAGTTGCTGAATAAGCATTCTTTCAAGAATCAAAAAAAGGTCGCGATGAAAATCGGGACCTTTTTTTATGGAAAATGGATAATTTAAGAAAGGATATGGTAAACGATATCCCTTTTTAATTATCCATTATTTTTATCCCTTCGGCGTGGTTGGTCTGATTTCTACCTTACTCGGCAAAGTCCTTGCCGGCATGGCCAATAAATCAACAATCAGTTTGCCCATATCCTCTGGCTGGATTTTCCATGCATCATTTTCAGCATTGGGCTGGTGATCGTTAAAATGGCTAGCTACCGATCCGGGCATAATGGTACTCACTTTTACGCCATACTTTCTTAAATCGAGCATAACTGATTGCGTAAAACCTGTTAAACCAAATTTACTGGCATTGTAAGCTGAGCCACCTGCAAAAAAGTTTGTACCTGCTAAACTAGAAATGGTAAAGATATGTCCCTTGTTCTTTTTGATTTCTTCAACACTTGCTTTAATGCTATAAAAAACGCCTGTTAAATTGGTGTCTATGGTTTCTTTCCATAAATCTACATCGAGCTCGTCAATAGGTGCAAAATGCCCTACACCAGCGTTGGCAATGAGTATATCCAATTGTCCCCATTTTTCGAGTATCAGGTTTACCGCACCCTGCTGAGATTTAAAATCTGCGACATCTGCTTCAATGGCCAGTACATCACCATGAGCCACCAGATGCGATGCAGCCTGGTTTGCGCTGGCAATAGTCCTGCTTGTAATAGCTACTTTATAACCTTCTTTTAAAAGGGCTTCGGCAATACCAAAACCAATTCCTTTACTTCCTCCTGTAATTAATGCAACTTTCATGTTCTTGTAACGTATAGTATCGAAAAATGTTTAATTAGATTTTTTGTTATGATGGTGCGGAAGCTCCATAATCTGGATATCTTTAAAATCAACTGGCTGTCCTTCACTTTGTAAGGCAATAAAACCTTGTGTAAGTGCTTTTCCATCAATTTTAATTTTCGGATCAAAACGGTTAGCTACGCCTCCGCCAATTTGTGGCTTGTTATACTGCAATACGGTATCACCATTAATAATATGTTTTACAACCGAATCGCCCATTACAATAAGCTCGGCAGATACCCACTGGTCGCCATCGTATGTTTTTGATTTCGAATCCAGACAATGGCCCGGGAACTTACTGCCATTGTAAAAAATCTCCGTACCTGGTGAACACATGTTTCCGGTAGGGCGGGGACGGCCATCGCTCAAACCGCCCAAAAACTGCATCTCGATCGAAATTGGCCAATCCTGTTCTTTAGGCATGGTTTTCGGATCTTGAGAATGGAACATCACTCCGCTATTACGCAAAGTATAACTTGGCGCACCTTTTTGCAGCTCGCCAACAAAACGGTATTTTAATTTTAGATGATAGTAAGAGAAGGGTGTTTTGTAATAAAGATGACCAAACTGATCATTGAAATCGCCATATTGATCATATCGGACCTGTATTGTCCCGTCTTCAACTCTAAATGTATTTCCGTAGTTTACATTGTAATCATGATGGTGGATTTTAACGTTCCAATCTTTAATGTCTTTCCCGTTAAAAAGTGTTATCCACCTTTCAGATCTGTTATTGATAT
The DNA here is from genome assembly GCF_052045595.1 of Pedobacter sp. 22163. Lineage (NCBI taxonomy): Bacteria > Pseudomonadati > Bacteroidota > Sphingobacteriia > Sphingobacteriales > Sphingobacteriaceae > Pedobacter > Pedobacter sp. 22163. Next base: position 83,560 of record NZ_JBQEPM010000011.1, read on the forward strand.
TCTTGGTTGTACTGCAACTCCATAGTGTAACAGCAAGAAAGAGATAGCCTAGTTTTTTCATTTGGTTAATTTTGTTTGCACTCTGTTTAAAAATGTGAAATCACAAAATACATAAACAAACTGATTTTCATGTACAATAAGGGTTTACCACGAGAATTTTGCATTTTGGCGTTGTTTTTCGATGATAAAAAAAACGCATTATACCGGCCCTCTGCATTTCCCATCTTCCGTCCCTTTAATTACCTTTGCGCCATGGCGAAAACGCGGACAAGCAGAACCAAAAGCAAATCAAAACACCCCCTTCTAAAGAAGATTACCAATATTGCTACGAAAGTATTTTTATATTTTCTGCTGGTTTCTGTGTTTTGGGTAATTGCGCTGCGCTTTATCAATCCGCCTATTACACTTTTAATGGTGCTACGGAACATTGAACGTAAAGCCGATGGTAAATCTTTTAAAATAGAGAAAAAGTGGGTGAAATTCGAGGATATGTCTGATAATATGAAAAGGGCTGCGGTATCTGCCGAAGATCAGCTCTTTTTAAAACATATCGGTTTTGATATGAAAGCCATTGAAAAAGCTTTTGCCAGTAATGCCAAAGGGAAAAAGGTAAAGGGTGGAAGTACCATTTCGCAACAAACAGCTAAAAACGTTTTCTTGTGGCCTGGCCGGTCGTGGATAAGAAAAGGTTTTGAAGCTTATTTTACTTTACTCATAGAACTGTTCTGGAGCAAAGAAAGAATATTGGAAGTTTACCTGAACGTAATCGAAATGGGCGATGGGATTTATGGCGCCGAAGCCGCCGCCCAGGAGTATTACGGTAAATCCTGTACAAAACTGACCAGGAAACAGGCCGCTTTAATTGCTTCCTGTTTTCCAAACCCCAGAAGGTGGACGCCCAAAAATGCAACCCCATACATCAGGCACCGTCAATATCTGATTTTAAGAAATATGAATAGGTTAGGGCCGCTGGATTTCTAATGATTGAATGATTGAATGATTGAATTTTGAATGATGTGATTGAATAATTGAGTGCAAAAATTTCTAATAAGGAAATACAAACACATTCAATCATTCAAAACGCTCTCATTCAATTATTAGTTTAGTCGTGATCCTTATTCCACCTGATTTTTATTCCACCTTTTTCGTCATCTACCGCTTTTAGGTGTAATACGATGCCGCGCATGCGGGCTTCTCTTTTTTCTGATCTGGTTAGGTTTTCATCACCTTTAGGGTTTCTCAGCGGGATGTCCATCTCTACATTTGTGCCATATCCTAAAGCATAGGTGCCTTTTACATTAAAGTTTAACGCGCTTGAGTTTACCTGCATCGGACTAATTTCTACTTTATCACCACGCACGTTAAGTGTTCCATCAAGGTTTTTGATTTCTACGTTTGATAAGTTCCTGTTGGCAAAGGCAAATTTTCCTACCTTAACCATGGGGTCGAAATTAACCAGGGCTGCGTTGTTTAGATTAAATACTACTCTACCGTTTATCGATCGTGGAAGAATTTTTCCCGTATGCGATATTTTTCCGGAAATATTAGCCAACGCTGATAAATAACCCTTTAAATTTTTGTTGGTGATGGTATTCTGGCCGAAGTTATCAAATGAATAAAAGAAATCTTTAACACTCACATGGCTGATTTTTGAATTGATTTTAAAGCTATTTGAGGCGGCTTCCTGCATAATATTTCCATTCAGTGATAACTGACCACCCGCATGTGCCACACTTATTTTGTTGAAGAAAATCCCTCCGCCACGCAAAGAAATGTCGGCATCGAGATTTTTGGCGAGAAAATTATCATAAATGGCTTTATCAACGGTTAAACGGATATTCATTTTCGAAAGCTCCAGCACATTGCTCAGCTCTTTGGAAACCACTTGTTTGTTTCCGCTCGATTTTTTCTTCGCTGTTCTTGGTCCTAAGAAAGGTAAGAACTCTTTTAGGTAGAGTTGAGGGCTCGACATTTTTAAGTTCACCAATATTTTTTCGGGAGCAGTATAATACAGGTTGGCAAAATTGGCGATGCTACAGTTTACATTAAGCTCGCTTTTACCTAACTGGAAATGCCCGTTCTGTATCGATAAATCATTCTGGTTGAAGTTGATGTTTAAAGCACTTTTTACCAGATGAAGCTTCCGGGGGATGTAAAGGATATCGGCATCGGCAATCTGTACTTTACCTGAAACAACAGGTTTGGTAAATCTGAAATTATCAATATCAGCCTTGCAATATAACCTCAGGTTGGCTGTTCCGTTTTTAAATTCAAAATCGTTCGTGCCTAATGAATTGTTTAAATTGGATAGGGGAAATTGTGAGGTTACCAATCCGGTAGCAATCGGGCGTGACAAATTATTAACTGTGAAAGTGTCGATCTTAAGCGGTGCATTAAAATATTTTGCCGTAAGCCTGTGGAATTTGATGGATGAATTTTCATCACCAATAATACCGCCCACGGTATCCCGATTGGTAAAGGAGCCATCAAAATTACAGGCCGTTAATTTGCCTGCCGGAATAGAAACCACATTATCCCGAACGGTTATGCCTACTTTGATCAAGGGATCTCCGTATTTCCCTGATCCGTCATCAACAATATTTCCCCGGATATCGATCGGTTTTTCTATGCCGAACTTTAAGAGTTTAGAAGAGATATTAGGCGATAAGAGTAAGGCAACATCTCTGAATAAAATATCATTAACAGCTATGCTAATGGCAAAAGCAGATTTATCCAATTCTATTTTAGCACCGATTTTAAAAGGGTGCCCGCCAATGTTCAGGACTTCGGGACTCAGTATTACCGCATCCAATTCGCGGCTGTAATGTGCATTTAATGTTCCATCAAGCGTCTTGTCCTTCAAAAAGCTACCTTTTCGGGTATTAAAGGCGAAACTGTTCACTTTCGTCATTAACTTGATTTTACCTGTCCATCCGCTATCAGGATATTGCATTCTGCCCTGGATCTGATCGATATCGAAATTGAATAACTTGAACCTCTTTTTGTTATCTAATATCAGGCTAACCTTATTAAAATCTATTTTTTTGACTTCTAATGCGGAAGATTTTGGTGACGATTTTTTATCTGTTTTAGATTTGCTTTTAAAAATACTGGTGTTGCTATAACCAGTAGAATCGGTGTAGATATAAATAGCAGCATTGTTGATGGCAATCTGTTTAATGTTGATGTTACCTACAATGAGCGAAAGTACGTTTAACGATACATCTATATCCTGCGCTTTTAAAAGATCGTGTTTATGTTGGTTCCATAAACTATCTCTCAATAAAACACCGTTTAAGGATACCGAAACCCCGGGAAAACTTTTCAGGAGTGTTGGCTCCATGTTTGTAGCGGTAATTTTTCCGTTTAAATTTTTATTGAGCTGTGATAGGATAGAAGCGAGTACTTCTTTTTTATTTCTACTGATGTAAAATGCTCCGGCCAACCAGGTGAGGATAATCAGAACAACAATAACCGATATAATTTTTAAAGAGATTTTGAGCCAGCGCTTCATAGACATTATTTGATTTAACCAATATAATGTTTTTTGCCAGCTAATTGTTTGAGCAGTAGTGAAAATAATGTGGGATATCACTACGGGTTCTAAGAATTATTTTCCTAAAAGTGATTCGAGATCAGGATGGTATTGTGAGGTTAAGAAATGTGTAATGGAGAAATCGGCTAGCCTGTGTTTGTAGAAAGGATCCTCCATTAGGATCTTTTTTAATTCATCTTCATCTTTTGCCAGGGCTAAAATAATTCCACCAGTTCGGGGTACTTTTCTGCCAGAGGCAACAAAAATATTTTTTTTATAGTATTTCTTTAAATATTGGACATGGGCGTCCATATGTTCATCCAACTCGGTTAACGGAACAATATATTTAAGATCTACAATGAACATATGGTTACAATAAGTGAGCAAAAACAGTAGAATGCCAGCTGTTTTGGAAAGGAACTTCCCATTTGCTATCCAGCTCGGCCAGATTTTGTACCATATTGTTAAAAACAATCGTTTCTGGTGTTACCTGTTTAATATTTACCAAAGTTTCAAAATCTTCTTTGCTGTTTACCACAACTTCTCCATTTACTTTATAGGCAATGTTGAAGCGGTTAAAAAGGTCTACATGGTATTCCTGTTCAATTTCTTTAATTAAGCGAACAGAGCTATCAATAGAGCAACCGGTAACGCCCGCCTGACTTTCGTCGACCGTTAGGATAATAAAAAAGCCATAGCGGATTTCTGCTTTTGCAAGCAATTCATTTCCATGTGCTTTCCACTGGTTAGTAAAAGCTGCTAATTTGTTTAAGATCTCACTTTCTTCAACAGAAGTAAATTTGCGATCGCTTTGGTATACCCAAACTCTTGATTGTGGAGAAAAACTCATATACAAATTTATGATTTTAATTAAATTGGTGTGTTTAAAACGCTAACCTGATGAAAAAGTTTACACTCTGCTTGAAAATATCCCTTCTTTCGGCTTTTTGTATGTTTTTATGTGCTTTTTCCGATCCCGAAACCTTAACGCAATCGATCAATTTCCTTCAAAAAACATTTACCGATCATTACGATAGCACTCAGGAAAGCGACCAGGTAAAGCGTTATGAACTAAATGTTACCAACAATGGCTTTTGCCGTTACAAGCGTTATTTTAATAACGGTAAAACAGAGTATTTCGCATTTAAACTGTCGAAATTTAAAGATATGGACTATTATGGCACAACTACTTCCGGCAAATTGTATATCCATACCAAAGGTGACGACGTAATTGTGCAGACCTATAAAGACAAGGGAGGTGATGTAGATTCGATGGCTACGCAGCTGGTTATTCCGTTAAAAAATATGGAAGCTGAAGACTTAAACCTGATCCGAGATAACCTGAATAAAATTAATGCAGAGGTTTTAATTTCTCAGAAGCCATAACTTGTCTCTGATGATGAGCACTTCAAGCGAGTTGATTATCTTTTTCCAGTCTTATTAATCCCGTTGTTAACACCAGTCGTATATTATATGAAGTAAAATATGGGCGATTTTTTTGGAGCGCAATGCCATTCGTTTTTTTTTATGTTAGTCCTGCTCTTCGCTTTATCCCGATGAAATATCGGGGATGCCGCTTCGATCAGGGCTATGAACTTAGGTTTGTGGCACGGAAAACCGACATAGTAGCAGAAAGTGGCTAAACTAAACCTGATCGAACGAATGCCATTTTTCATGGCAGAAGGCAGAGCAGGAAGAAATTGACTATGGAATACTGCTATTGCTTTCCTAAAAATAAGAAGCCATGAAATCAGTAATGTTAATCATGATGCAGGTGCACCAGTCGTATATTAGATGAAGTAAAATATGGGCGATTTTTGGAGCGCAATGTCATTCGCTTTTTTTATGTTAGTCCTGCTCTTCGCTTTATCCCGATGAAATATCGGGGATGCCGCTTCGATCAGGGCTATGAACTTAGGTTTGTGGCACGGAAAACCGACATAGTAGCAGAAAGTGGCTAAACTAAACGTGATCGAACGAATGCCATTTTTCATGGCAGAAGGTAGAGCAGGAAGAAATTGACTATGGAATACTGCTATTGCTTTCCTAAAAATAAAAAACCTAACAGTACAAGGATCAAGAAGTTTTTTTTAATTATAAGTTAAAACACTTATATTCAGTCAACTTAAAACAATCTCATCTTGAAACGTAGAAACTTTATTTATTTAACTGGAGTAGGGGCTGCCGCGGCTATGCTTCCTGCTATTCCAGTTTTTGGGAAAGAGATTTCCCCCGAGCAAGCCTTAACGTATATCGATCCGGCGGCTAAAAAAATCCTGTCGGATGTGGCCCTAAATGCGGCACGCTCAAAAGGCGCAACTTATACTGATGTGCGTGTAGGCAGGTATCTTAACCAATACGTCGTTACACGCGAGGATAAAGTAGAGAATATTGTAAATACCGAATCGTATGGGATTGGTATCAGGGTAATTTCGAATGGCAGTTGGGGGTTTGCGGCAACCGACAAAATGGACAAAGATAGTATTGCCAAAGCAGCCGAACTGGCGGTAACTATTGCCAAAGAAAATGCCCGTTTGTTAAGAGAGCCCGTAAAGCTGGCACCACAAAAAGGATATGGTGAGGTAAGCTGGAAAGCACCGATTGAGAAAAATGCCTTTGAGGTACCCGTAAAAGAAAAAGTAGATTTATTGCTGGCGGTGAACGATGCGGCAATGAAAGGTGGTGCAGATTACATTAATTCCATCTTATTTGCGGTAAATGAACAAAAATATTTTGCGTCTACCGATGGCTCTTATATCGATCAGGATATCCACCGCATCTGGCCTACCTTCTTTATCACTAAAATAGATAAGGCAACAGGTAAGTTCGAAACGAGAAATGCATTGAGTGCACCTACCGGAAAGGGATACGAATACCTGGATGCAAGGCCTCAGGATAAAATACAAACAGCTTCGGGCACGCTTTATAAAGGCAGATACGATATGCTTGAAGATGCTACCCAGGGAGCCAGGCAGTTGGGAGAAAAAATGAAAGCAAAATCAGTAGAGCCAGGTAAGTATGATCTGGTATTGGATCCTTCACATTTATGGTTAACCATACACGAATCGTGCGGTCACCCAACCGAGCTTGACCGCGTATTGGGCTATGAGGCCAATTATGCAGGAACCAGTTTTCTAACCTTAGATAAATGGGAATCTAAAAAATTTAACTATGGTAGCAAGGAAGTTAATATTACTGCCGATAAAACTGAAGTTGGCTCGTTAGGAGCTGTTGGTTACGATGATGAAGGTGTAAAATGTGGAAAATGGGATGTGATTAAAGATGGTATACTGGTAAATTACCAGGCCATCAGAGATCAGGCGCATATACTAGGTTTAAATGCTTCACAAGGCTGTTGTTATGCCGATAACTGGAGCAGTGTGCAGTTTCAGCGCATGGCTAACATTTCACTTCAGCCTGGCAAAACCAAACTGAGTATAGCCGATCAGATTAAAAATGTGGAAAAAGGCATTTACATTGTGGGCGATGGGTCTTTCTCTATCGATCAGCAGCGTTATAACTTTCAGTTTGGCGGCCAGCTTTATTATGAAATTAAAAATGGCAAAATCGAAGGTATGCTTAAAGATGTAGCCTATCAGGCCAATACCCAGGAATTCTGGAATTCTTGTGTAGCTATCTGCGATGAAAGTGATTACCGTTTAGGAGGCTCTTTTTTCGATGGTAAAGGTCAGCCTGGTCAGGTGAGTGCTGTATCCCACGGATCGGCAACCACACGTTTTAATAAAGTTAATGTGATCAACACCGCTAGAAAAATCTGATAGAAATTATGCCAATCTTAACAAAAACAGAAGCAAAGGCACTTTTAACTAAAGTACTTTCTTACTCCAAAGCAGAACAATGTGAAGTAAACCTAAATTGCTCAGATAGCGGTAATATAAGGTACGCCCGAAATTCGGTGTCAACCAGTGGAGGGATAAGCGTCAACAGCCTGGTAGTCAGTTCTGCCTTCGGGAAAAAACTGGGTACGGCTACTATAAATGAATTTGACGATGCCTCATTGGAAAAAGTGGTTCGCAGGGCAGAAGAACTTGCTCAGCTGGCGCCCGAAAATCCTGAATTTATGCCTTTTCTTGGTCCTCAGGAGTATGGTGCCGATTCGCCAACGTTTTCTCCAGCTACAGCAGCCGTTACCCCGAAAGACAGAGCCGATGCAGTACAGGCCAGTTTAAAACAGGCTATAGACAGCAAGCTGAATGCTGCAGGGTTTTTATCCAACAGTATGGGCTGTTCGGCAATGATGAACAGTAAAGGGTTGTTTGCCTACAATACTTCAACCGATGTAGCTTTTAACATTACTGTAAGAACTGATGATGGTAAAGGATCTGGTTATGCCACAAGGGGATACAATGATTTTAGCAAGCTCAATGCAAAAGCCGATACGGCTATAGCAGCCAAAAAGGCCATGTCGTCTGTAACGGCAAAAGCCATTGAGCCAGGAAAATATACCGTTATTTTAGAACCGACTGCGGTAGCGGTGATGCTGGAAAACCTATTCTTCTCAATGGATGCCAGACAGGCCGATGAAGGACGGAGCTTTATGAGCAAAACCGGAGGTAAGACAAAATTGGGAGAGCAGCTGGTAGATGAAAGAGTAAATATTTATTCAGACCCATGGAATCCTGAACTACCAACGGCAACATGGTCTGGGGATGGAAGGCCACAGCAGAAAGTAAACTGGATAGAAAAAGGAGTCGTTAAAAATTTATACAGTTCGAGGTACTGGGCGCAAAAAACCGGGATTAAAGCGATCCCATTCCCAGGTGGCGCCATTATGAAAGGCGGAACGAAAACGCTGGAAGAGCTGATCAAAGGAACAGAAAAAGGCATATTGGTTACACGCTTATGGTACATCCGCACGGTAGATCCACAAACCCTTTTGCTTACAGGGCTGACCAGGGATGGTACTTTTTACATCGAAAATGGAGAGATCAAGTTTCCAGTCAAAAATTTCCGTTTCAATGAAAGTCCGATTATAATGTTGAACAACCTGGATGAAATCGGAATAGCCGAAAGAACAGTAAGTGCCGAATCGGAAGCCAACTATCTTTTACCGCCATTAAGAATAAGGGATTTTACTTTCACCTCTTTATCTGATGCGGTATAACAAATCAAGAATTAACAATATGATAAAGCCTGAGCATCATCGATGTTCAGGCTTTATTTGTTTAGTTAAAAGCTGAGGTTACAGACCGTTTGCCCTTGCTGTAATCTCAGCAATATCCAATACCTTAACTTCCTGTTCTTTATCTTTTAGTTTAATACCGTCGCTTAGCATGGTCATACAGAATGGGCAACCTGCTGCAATAACCTGCGGATTGGTTTGTAAAGCCTCATCAATGCGTTCTACATTGATATCTTTATTTCCCTTTTCTGGTTCTTTAAACATCTGTGCACCTCCGGCACCACAACATAGGCCATTACTTTTGCAGCGTTTCATTTCTACCAACTGTGCGTCAAGGACCTCCAGGGCTTTTCTAGGCGCTTCGTAAATTCCGTTTCCACGGCCCAAATAACATGGATCGTGATAGGTGATTTTTTTGCCTTTGAAACTTTCGCCACCTTCAGCTTTTAATTTGCCCTCGTTAATCAGATCCTGGATCAATTGCGTATGGTGGATTACTTCGTAAGTGCCGCCTAAACCCGGATATTCATTTTTAATGGTATTGAAGCAATGTGGACAGCCTGTTACAATTTTTTTGATGTTGTAAGCATTCAATACCTCAATATTGGTCATGGCCTGCATCTGGAAAAGAAACTCGTTACCAGCCCTTTTAGCCGGATCTCCGGTGCAACTTTCTTCTGTTCCTAAAACAGCATATTTTATGCCTACATGATGTAAGATCTTGCAAATGTCGCGGGTAATTTTCTGCGCTCTTTCATCGTAACTTCCAGCACAGCCAACCCAAAATAATATTTCCGGTTCTTCACCTGCGGCCATTAACTCGGCCATTGTAGGGACTTTAAATTCCATTTGTCTAGTATCTAGTATCAAGTATCAAGACCTGATGTAATTATAGTTTTAATTCAATGTCAACTGAAATTTTCAATTGCTAGCTTTCTTGCGCCCAGTTAAAACGATCGGCCGGAGAGTATTTCCAGGGCGCCTGGTTATTCTCAATATTTCCCATCATCGCGTTAATACTGCCTGGTGCCTGCGACTCTTCCATGACGGCAAAACGGCGAAGCTCCATAATAATCTGTAATGGATCAATGTTTACCGGGCAGGCCTCTACACAGGCATTACAACTGGTGCAGGCCCAAATTTCTTCTCTGCTAATGTAATCATCCAATAAGGATTTTCCATCCTGATGTTCAGCGCCATGTTTGTCAATATTTTGGCCCACTTCGGTAATTCGGTCGCGGGTATCCATCATAATTTTCCGTGGCGATAAAAGTTTACCTGTAATATTTGCCGGGCATACCGAAGTACATCTTCCGCATTCGGTACAAGTGTAAGCATTCATGAGGTTTACCCAACTTAAATCGGTTACATCTTTGGCGCCAAATTTACCGGGTTCGGTTTCTACCGGAACAAAAGAAGGATCGAGCATGGCTTTCACCTCATTGGTAACTGAGGCCATATTGGTAAACTCACCTTTAGGCTCCAAATTAGAAAAGTAGGTGTTTGGAAAGGCGAAAAGAATATGAAAATGTTTCGAATAAGGCAGGTAATTTAAGAAAGCCAGTATGCCTATAATGTGGAACCACCAGCAGCTGCGCTCTACGATAACCAAGGCACTTTCTGATGAAGGCAGGATGTTAATTAAATATTGACTCACTGGAAATGCACCGGCATTAACGTAATGGCTGGCGCCCAAAAGCTGTAATTTTGCATCGGCCGCGTTCATTAACAAGAAAGCGCTCATTAATAAAATCTCTGTAATGAGGATGTAATTGGCATCAGATTTTGGCCAGCTTTTCATCTCAACGCCACTAAAGCGTTTAAGTTTTAGGATATTTCTGCGTATAAGAAAAATCGCGCACGAAACCCAAACGGTAAAGGCGAGGATTTCGAAAGATCCGATCAGAAAGTTATATAAACCACCTAAACCATTAAAAATACGGTGTGTACCGAATAAACCATCGATTATGATCTCCAATACTTCGATGTTAATGATTACGAAACCGATGTAAACAAAAAAGTGGAGAAAAGCGGGGATAGGGCGAACAACCATTTTAGATTGACCAAATGCCACGCGAAGCATGGTCATTAACCTTTTTTGTGGCTGATCTTGCCGATCTGTCGGTTTGCCTAAACGGATATTGCGAATTATTTTACGCAGGTTAACTGTAAACAGCGCAATTGCTGCAAGTGTAAGTACTAGAAAAAGGATCTGTGCTACCATGCAATATTAGATTGTTACGCTAAATTAGGATATTAATCTAAATAAATTACTATGCATGCATAAAAAAAATAATAAAATTGTTTGTTTGTACTCATTCTAAGCAAGGATTAAGGCCTTCTTTAAGAATTATGAAAAATTAATTAATTGATAATCAGCGCAGCAATGAAATAATCGAAAAAAAATTTTGCTTTTGAAAAAAGAACGCTACATTTGCAATCCCAAACGGATGGTGCCATAGCTCAGTCGGTAGAGCAAAGGACTGAAAATCCTTGTGTCCCTGGTTCGAATCCAGGTGGCACCACTTCCAAAAGCCTTTCAGAAATGAGAGGCTTTTTTGGTTTTTAAGCTTTCAGTTGATCATATTCAGATAGCTAACCTCATTTAAATGCTTTCCAGTTTTTTTGCATAGTGGATGGAAGAAAGGTAAAATATTTTTTAATGCATCCTTCTGCTTATCAAAAAGATGGCTACTCATCGTTGTGTTTGTCGAAAAAAAATGAAATAAATTCATTGTTCTTTTTTGGATTTGGGAAAAAGAATACTACATTTGCAATCCTAAAAGGGGGTGCCATAGCTCAGTCGGTAGAGCAAAGGACTGAAAATCCTTGTGTCCCTGGTTCGAATCCAGGTGGCACCACTTCTAAAAGTCTCGATAACATCGGGACTTTTTTGTTTTACCAGCTTTTTTGCAGATTAACAAAAGAAAAATTCTTACAGGCCTGTTATTTAAAGCCTAAGTTATTTGTTAGGTAATAAAGATTACAGCTTTTTATATAGAAAATTATTAGGGATCTTTTTTCAGGAATGCGATGTTTGTTAGCTTATAATTTAGTGCCCCTGTCGTACCAGCAGTAACATCAATAGTAACACCTGTTATCTTACCAGCCATAGCTGATGAAAGAAATACTGCCGTGTTGGCTATATCTTTCATAAGGGGGAGCTCTTTTAGCATGGTGTCATTTTTCATCTTTTCGATGAACTCTTCTACTTCATCGCCACCTGCCTCTATGGCTTCTTTAAAGATCCTTGAATCAGGAGAGCCGGCTGAACGGATATTGATAACCCGAATACCATAAGGACCTAATTCTGCTGCAAGATTACGAGAAAAGCCTTCTACCGCATTACAGGCTGGCCCAAATCCGCCTACATTGGCGTAGCCAATGCCTCCCGGAGTTGCGGTAAGCGACAGTATGACGCCGGATTGATGCTTTTTCATCGACCTTGCGGCGGCAGTTGCGGTTATAAACTGGGTTTCCATGGCTATACTTATGGGGCGGAGAAAGTCGTGGAGCGTCATGTCTGTTAATGGAATATCCTGTGTGTCCTGCCAGCCTATAGCATTGAAGGATATATCAACAGATCCTGCGGTATGCATTACGGAATGGATATGGTCGTTCACAGATTTTTCACTTCTGGCATCAACCTGATAGACCGAAACTTTTCCACCTGCGGCATCAATCTTTTCGGCTGTTTTTTTTACACGATCAAGATTATGACCTGTAAGGAATACATGGGCACCAGCTGTTGCAAGTGCGTTTGCAACAGCACCTCCAAGTGATCCGCCAGCCCCATAAACAATTGCGTTTTTACCTTGTAGTAACATATAAGAATTATTTGTATTCAAATTTAAACGTTAATAGTTCTTTAAATACTGGGTAGTTATGACAAATAAAAGGTCATTTGGGACAGGGAAAAATTAATCGACCTAGTTTTGCATTAGCGGTGAAAGTTGCTCGAATGATCTTGGAGCTGAGTGAAGGTTAAATCAAACCCGATAATAATTATCCGTCTTGGCAAAAATAGCTGGCCTGGGTACCTGATCAGGACTGACGCAATCATTATCTATTCTTTATCCAATGGAGATAAATTTCAATGTATAGCGTAAAAAAAAAAGCCCTTTCGGGCTTTTTTTAGGTTTCAATATGGTCATGCTCGTTTTCGGCTAATTCTTTTACCTTATCTAAGGCTTTGGGCCATATTTTCTCAAAATACGCTTTCCAATCTTCGATGATATCCATATCTATAGTAAGCTCTGTTTTTCCGTCCTTTTCTTCAAGGGTATAATTTTCGAGCGATTCGCTCCAATCCTGATTAAGGTTTTCCTTGCCATCTTTTATTTCGCCAAGGTGTTTGATAGACATGTACCTGTTAGGAATATTGTCTTGAATCACAGCTACCATTCCATCCCCTTTACCATCTGAAAAAAGTGCTCTGCTTCCTTTTTTCCAATCCGTTTCTACGGTAGAACCCTCGGCAAAAACCGACGTCCATTTCGGGTAGGTTTCTACTCCGAAAAGAACGGCCCATACTTTTTCTGCTTTGGCATTAATTGTGGTTTTGAATTCGATCTTTTCCATGGTTTTTTATTTATGTTATTTTATGAATTTTCCATTAAACTTACCCAGGCATTTACGGCTTGGGTAAGCGCGTTTGCATGTTGGTCTACATCTGCCATTGAGTAAAATTTTGCGTAAGCTTTTCCTTTGGTCTGCATTTCTAAAAATCCAAAATCATCATTTAATAACGATGCCTTGTGGAAAATAGCGACCACATAATTCTTTATTTTGGGGTTTATGGTAGCCATTTCTTCCTTGAACTTAAAACTGGGCCCACCCCATTTAATATCGCTCTCTATTTTAGGATTGGCAGCAGTAATAATTTCTATTACTTTTTCCATTTCTTCTTTTAATGGATGATCCAGTTCATCCATAAAAGCTTTAACTTTGATAATGCTCATAACTAACAATTTATAAAACAAAGTTGTTTAGTTTTAAATTGACTTAAGCGGTGCAAAGGCGACAATTTGAGGGGGCATAAGGACTAACAGCTAGACACCGGTTTAGCATATCTTGTTAAAATTTGCTAAATATCTCAGTGAAAAGTAATTTAATCGGTAGATTTACGTAATTCACTGATACATATATGCACAGGAGCACAATATTTTGAACTAAATTTAGTTTGTTGGTTGACAAAAGTTTCTTCCTGAACAACTTAACCTTTGCCCAGTACGTATATAAAAGATATATTACAATAATTTCCATGAGAAATAAGAGATTCCTTTACCTGGTTGCACTATGTTTTTTAAGCTTTGGGACCATTACCAGCTGCAAAAAAAGCAGTCCCGCGCCTGATGAGCCGGTAACTCCACCAGTAGTTACTACGCCAACTGGAACGCGGGATGAATTGACTAAAGATTCTATCTTTTTATACGGTAAAGAACTTTATTATTGGAATACTTCGCTACCAACTTATGAAGTTTTTAATCCGCGTGGATTTAGTTCGAATGAAGCTGAATTATACGCTATGACACAATATTCTTTAGATCCGGCAACAGGAAAGCCATATGAATATGTAAGCACACCTGGCGAACCGAAATATTCTTTTTTCGACTATACTGCAGCTACATCGGGTAAAACAGGGTCGCTTAAAGCAGATGTAAACGGTTCGGCCAATGATTACGGTTTTTCTGTTCAGTATAACAACGACACAGACCTTAGGGTAAAATATGTTTATCCAAACTCACCTGCAGCGCAGCAGGGCTTAACACGTGGCTGTAGAATAACCAGTGTAAATGGACGAACGGATCTTAGTTGGCCAAATGCAGTTAATTTTTTAAACAGTGCCATTTTCGGTACAAATGCAACGGTAACGCTGGCTTTCAATGATATTGGGGGCAACCCTAAAACAGCTGTTGTATCTAGCAGCTTATATACTGTGAATCCGATATTATTTACCAATGTTTATACGGTTGGTACAAAGAAAGTCGGTTATATAGTATTCAATAGTTTCACCAATAATGCTTCTGCAGCTATAAATACAGTTTTTTCTAATTTTGCTACCCAGGGGGTAAGTGAATTGATTATTGATTTACGCTATAATGGCGGTGGTTATGTTTCAACAGCTACCCAGATAATAAATTTGGCAGCACCTGCAGGAGAAACAGGTAATACGATGTTTACTTCTTATTACAATAATTACCTACAGTCGATCACTAGTGCTCAGCGCAAAGCCTCCGTTTTGGCACACCAACCGCTATTAGATGATGCTGGTAAATTACAGACCTTTACCACGGGTGTAAACGGAAAGTATGCTACCTATGCGGATTTAAATTATTCGCCTACAGCTGCAGACAATATAGAGAAGTTTGCGAAGTCAGGTAGTTTAACATTAAACAGGGTTTATTTTATTGTAACTGGATCAACAGCCTCGGCAAGCGAGTTAACTATTAACAGTTTAAAGCCTGTAATGGATGTAAAACTGATTGGTAGAACAACTTATGGTAAACCTGTAGGTTTCTTTCCGATTAGAATAGATAAAGTAGATATGTATATTCCTGAATTTGAAACCAAAAATAAACTTGGCGTTGGTGGCTATTATTCAGGTTTAACGGTTGATAAGGAATCAGCAGAAGATTTAACCAAAGCTTGGGGTGATGAAACTGAGACTTTGTTGGCTTATGCATTGCTGTATGCTAAGAATGGGAATTTTGTAACCACAGCTGCAAAAACAGCTAGCTTAAGTACAACGACAACAGTAATGCCATCAAAACTATCTGTAGCAGAATTGAGAGCTTTAGATGAAAAGTTAGATCCAAAAGGATTTAAGGGGATGGTAATGACGCCTGATAAGAAATTTTAATATAAGCTTTTCAATAAAAATGCCCGTTTAACATATTTAGTTAGACGGGCATTTTTATTCTTGGTGGCATTTACAATAATATTTTACTGCTGATATCTTTATTGATGGTAATATAACCTGGATATTTAACAGGCGTATTACCCAGCATAAAAGTTGGTTTTATTTTAATGGTTAATAAACCTAGTTTTTCATCTTTTGAAGATGATCCTTTCTGAGCAGCCTTGATAATATCGTTGAAGACATTGCCATTAGACACTAAGCCGTAAATGTTGCTTACCAGTTGCACCGGAACAGTAACTGTTTGCCCTTGTGCAATGCTTACATTTTGATTAACAATGCCTTCTGCCAAATCGGTATTATTAACCAATATCTTATATTCGAACTGGTTTATGGCCGCTAAACTGCTTGATGGGTTGGTTATTTCTAAATTCAGATTGGCTTTTAAAGGAATGTCTTTTCTTAACAATCCCAATGCAACCCCAGGCAAACTGGTTAAGCTGAAACTTTGCTGGTCCATTAACTTTTTAACATCTGTACCTGCAATTGATACCTGTTGTACGCCTGTAATTTTATAGGTGCAGTCTTCCAGGGCTTTTATCTGCTGTGCCTGCCTGTTTATTCCACAGCCAAAAAGGCCAACAGTTAAAAGGCATACTAATAATCTTTGTTTCATTTTATGTGTGTTAGGTGATAGCATAAGTACCCAAAAACTTGGATATTTATGTACTGCAAACATAACGCCAAAATAATAAAACTATTTCAGCTGCAATATGGGTTTAACCAAAATTAACTTAAGCGCTTGGCGTAACAGTTTCGATATCGTCCCGTTTACCATCGTTATTAGTTTTGTTTTCTTTGGCAGGTTTCTCTGTTACGTCTGTTTCTTTCTCCTGATCATCGGATTTTGCTTTTTCCTCACCTTTAACCTCTTCGGGTTTCTGTGCGGGCTCACCTGGTTTATCCGTTTCTTTTTCGGTTGAAGGGATTACGGTTTCTATTTCGAGCTGTACGTCGTCAGTCGGTTTTGGATGATCGTTACCTTTTGCCGCTTCTTTTTTATTTTCTTCGTTTTCCATGGTATAAATCTGTTTAATACTTAATCTTAATAAATCGAATTCGATTGCTTTTTGTTTTGATATTTTAATAAAGCATTTACCCCATTTTTTAACTTTGTTAAAAAAAACACAGGATATGGCCATTACCATCAGGGAAATTACTGCACACGATAATGCAGCTACTGCATCAATGATCAGGACTATTTTAAGGGAATTTAAAATAGACAAGCCGGGTACTGTTTATACGGATCCTACAACAGATGAGCTCTCTACACTTTTCGAACATCCTCAATCGGTTTATTGGCTGGCAGAAGAGGATGGGGTTATTGTTGGCGGTTGTGGTATTTTTCCAACCGAAGGCCTGCCAGATGGTTGTGTTGAGCTGGTTAAATTGTACACCTCTGCATCTTCACGCGGAAAAGGTATTGGCAAAATGCTCATGGAGAAAAGTATAGAATCGGCGCAGCACTTTGGTTATAATGAGATTTATCTGGAATCGTTTCCCGATCTTAAAAGGGCAATTGAGATGTACGAAAAGGCAGGGTTTAAAAAACTCACTGCTCCATTAGGTAATTCTGGCCATTTTGCCTGTAATGTTTGGATGCTGCTGGTCTTATAATTGGTTAATCGTTGAAACTGATTAATCGGTTAACTGTTAAAATTGAGAAATCTTAGCTCAATTATTCAGCTAACCGATTTAAACTTACCCTTGGCCAAACCTTAATTTTTGCCGACTCTGTTTTCCTCGTCGCTTGTTCCGGTTTGTCTGCTGCGGGCAGTTTTGATTTTCATGTTCCCGAATTTATAGGTGAGACTTAAGTTTATCCTACGGCTTTCCCATTCGTTCTGCCAATAGGTTTTAATGTTATTGTATTCCAGATTGGCTCTGAACTTACTGGTATTGAAGATATCGTTTACTTTTAAGGCCAGTGTTGCATTTTTGTTCCAGAATGATTTTTTAGCGCCAACATTGAGCTGATAATTTCCTAAACTGCGGAATAAACCAGAAATAGAAGGAGAATCGTAATAGCCATACATCGTTAAGCTGTAGTTCTTGGGCAAAGTGATGGTATTATCCGACATGACAGACCAATTCCACGAGAAGGCATTATAGCCGTTTCCCTGTACTGCCGATGTGGTGCGGTTATAACCAACAGAAACTTCGGTACTGTTGTTCCACCATTTGGTTACATCAAAAGGACTTCCGGTTGCCATATAAAAATTTGTTGTACGGTTCAGGTTTTCTGGCCTGGAGATGCTTTCTTTTGTATTATTGTTCTGATAGATTACTTCCCATATCGCGCCATTACTTACCGAATAACTCAACGTTAATACCCTGAAATTTTTAATCGAGTAATTAAACTCAAAACTATTGGCATAAGATGGCTGTAACAATGGGTTTCCCTGTATGGCAGTATAAGGGTCGGTATAAAAGGTAAAGGGATTTAAACTGCTGTATGATGGCCTGTTGATGCTTTTACGGTAGGCCGCCGTTACGAGGTTGTTCGAATCCAGCTTTAAGGAAATAAAAAGTGTTGGAAAAAGTTTCCAGTATTTCCTGTCAATCAGCGTATTGGTACCCGATGAACTGCCATTGCCCAAAGTCTGTTCTGCGCGCAAACCTGCTTTGATCTGTATGTTTTTAAAACTTTTATCAAGGGAAAGATAACCTGCGTTAATGTTCTCATTGTATAAAAAGGCATTGGTTCGGCGCGGATCGTTAATCCAGCCAGTGGTTTTTAGCGAATCGAAACGTACATCGCTCTGCGATTTTACCCAACTGCTTTTCCAGCCAGTTTCCATTTTTAATGTTTTTGAAAAATTTAAGCTATAATCGGCCTTGATGGAATAGATAGAAACATTGCCAATACCTTTATTGCGTAAATCGATCGGATTGCCGATCAGCTGATCGCTGGCATCAAGGTAGTTATTGGTAAAGGTTTCGTTCTTACTGTTGTCGTATTGAACGTAATCGGCATCAAAACCCAGTTCACCGCCCAATGTATCTGTTTTGAAACGATAGTTTAAGTTAAGGGCGTAGTTCTTTTCGGTATTACTTTGCGGATTAAACATCGATGTTCCACCCATTTTTGCACCAGTGGCATTATAATTTACCGAATTGCTGTTTACCTTGGTTTCTGCCGGAGCTGTAAAGCCTTTTACCATTACCCCTAAAGTATGTTTGTCATTAATAAAGTAATCGGCACCGGTAGAGTAATTTAGGCTGCTGGTTATCGGGTGCCAGAAATTAAGCTGGTTATATTGTTCGTCGCCAATGGTTCTGTTTAAAGTTAACCTGTTGTATGAATTATAGTGGCCGGCGTTTAAGCGTACATAGGTACTCACTTTACCGATATTGTAATTCAGGTTAGTGCCGGCATAAACTTTTTCATAACGGCCATAACCACCACCCATATTCAGGTTCCCATTAAAGCCCTGCATTTTATTTCTTTTGAGTTTAATGTTGATGATCCCTGCTGTGCCAGCAGCATCGAAAGAGGATGGAGGATTAGAAATCAGTTCGATTTTGCTTAATACAGAACCAGGTAGCGATTTGAGGTAAGTGGTTAATTCCATTCCTGTCATATAGCTCATTTTGCCATCAATCATCACATTGATTCCTTTTTTGCCTTTCAGCACAATGTTATCGTCTTTATCGAGTTTTACTCCCGGCGACCTGCTGATTACTTCCAGTGCATTATCACCTGCGGTATTCATCTGTTCTACGTTTATAATCACCCGGTCTGCTTTTTGATCAATTACAGGCATTTTCGATACGATGTTTACATCTTTCAGGTTTTGAGCATGGTCTGTCAGCATAATTGATGGAACTTTAACCGCCATATCTTTCACTTCAAATGGTGCAGATTGGTTTTTACCGTAACCCATCATTAAGGCTTTAATAAAGTACCTGCCAGATTTAACATTGCTGAATTCGTATAAACCTTGTTGGTTGGTGACTTGTATGGCAACCGAAGCTGAATCGGGTAAGTGAATTAGCGCTATTGAAGCGTAATCGAGTGCTTTATTGCTTTTGTCGGTAACGGTTCCCGATACCTTAATGTTTTGAGCCAAAGCGGTTTGAAGGCTAAAAATAAGCAGCGCAAAAAGAGCAGATTTAAATAAGGGATTCATATCGTGTTTGTTTTATTGACGATTCAAAGATGAGGAGGTTGCATCAGCCTAAAAATTAAATAATCCCAACCCTTTAAAATATTATCCCAATGCTTTTTTGGACAATAAAAGGTGTTGATCCTTAAAATGCATAGGTTGGGATAATTATATGCAGGTTTGGAATAAGAAAATAGGCAGTTAAAAAAGCTTTGCATAGTTTTAGGCCATGAAAACAATAAAAACCATTTCCATCCATATTCTTTGCTGGATACTCGTATTGGGCTATTTTTATGGTGGCTATTTAATTGATGGTACAACTTTTAGCAAGGCCGCTTTGAATATCTCTATGAATTTTATACAAGTGATAGAGTTCTACATCTGTTACTTATGGGTATATCCAAGATTTTTAAAAAAGAATAAAGTACTTCAGTTAATTGGTGGCATTTTGTTTACCATAGGGGTATTTATTGCACTTAGGTATTTAATAGAAGAAGTGCTTTATTTAAAATGGCTTGGTTTTCATAACTACGACGACCGTACAACTGCCTGGGAGTATATCTCAGATAATATTTATTGGAGTATTGGGTTCATTGTAACACCAGCTGCGGTTTATGGTATCGAACAGAGTTTTAAGTCGGAACAGATTAACAGGAAACTTAAGGAAGAAGCGGTAAAGGCTGAACTTTCATTTTTGAAATCGCAGATCAATCCACACTTTCTGTACAATACTTTAAATTATGTTTACTCTTTGGCCATTCCCGTTTCCGATCAACTGGCCAATGCTATTTTGCGGTTATCTGATCTGATGCGTTATACGCTAAATGATAGTCCGGATGGTAAAGTGAGTTTAGAAAAGGAAGTAGAATACCTGGAGAGTTATGTGGCGTTATTTAAGATGCGTTTTGAACCCAAATTTTATGTCGACTTTACAACCGAAGGCATTGCCAATCAAAAAATAGCTTCACTGATCCTGATCCCATTTGTTGAAAATGCCCTTAAACATGGTGTGGTAAATGATGAAGCACAGCCTGTGCGCATTAAACTTAAGGTGCAGAACAAACGCTTAAGTTTCGAGGTGAGCAATAAGATCAGCCATGCGCAGAAAGATCATTCAAGTGGTGTAGGCATGGTAAATATCCATCGTAGGCTGGATCTGATTTATCCCGAAAAACATGAATTGTTGATTTCGAACAATGGCAATACTTATAAAAGCACATTAATTTTAAATCTGTAATTGATAATTTGTATCATTGAAAACTATTCTAATGTTAATTCACGCTAATCGCCAACCCCTAACCGCTAAACCTCAACCATGATCCGTTGCCTTGCTATTGATGATGAATCTTACGCCTCAGATATTATTGCTGCCTTTATCAATAAAACCCCTTTTTTAGCATTGGTTGGAACCACTACAAATGCTTTTGAAGCACTTAACCTGGTTCAGGGAGGTAAAGTTGATCTTGTTTTTTTAGACATACAGATGCCAGAGTTAACCGGGATCCAGTTTTTGAAAATCTGTGGAGGTAAATGCAAGGTAATCCTTACCACAGCCTATCCAGAATATGCTTTAGAAGGCTTTGATCTTGATGTGGTAGATTATTTGCTTAAACCGATTTCATACGAGCGTTTTTATAAAGCAGCTACTAAAGCGCAACACATTTTAATGCCTGTGGCACCCGTTCAGCAAGAAATTGTTGTGCAGCAGGTAACGCAGGGGAACGATTTTATTTTCATTAAAGGTGATACCAAGAACAAGTTTATTAAGGTTAATTATGAAGATATCCTATACATCGAAGGATTGAAAAACTATGTTTCAGTTTATACCGCCACCCAAAGGATTGTGACCTACCAGGCGCTACGTGAGCTGGAAACCGAACTGCCCCAGCCACCATTTTACCGCATTCATAAATCGTATATTATCTCTATCGAAAAAATTAAGATGATAGATGGGAATACCGTTTATATTAACGATCAGGCCATTCCAATTGGCGAAACTTATAAAGAAGAGTTTTTTAAAGTGGTGAGGGAAGGGAAAAAGAATGGTTAACTGTATAAATTGTTTAACTGGTTAATTGTGGAAGGGTAATTGTTAAATTGTTAAATTGTTTGGATTGATCTCCAGTCAACTTCTATGTTAATGTTCTTAATCCCTTAATGGTAAAGTTTTAAGGCTTTATTTTTCTTTGATCATTAAGAAGTTGAGGACATTAAGGCTAAGTTGGTTAATTGGTGAGGGGGTTGATTGTTAAATTGTTTGAATTCATTTTCGGTTAACCAATTAGCTAGTTTTAACAACTCTACAATAAAGCAATTCAACAATCAGTTAACTGATTAACCAGTTTCAACAATTAATCAGCTGTGTTCATAAATTCTCCCTATTATTTCTTCCGATTTTTTTAAGTTTGCTGCATAAAGATTTAAATCAAACATCACCATGCAAGAAACGAATTCGCTAAACCAGGTTGCAGAATTTCATACTACCTTTAAACATCCTATTTTAGAAAGTCCTGTTATTCCTTCAAAACAGAGAGCTAATTTGCGTATTTCGCTTTTAGCCGAAGAGTTGAAAGAACTACAGGAAGCAGTAGAAAATGATGATCTGGTAGAAGTTGCTGATGCCCTTTGCGATCTGCAGTATGTTTTGGCCGGTGCGATCCATGAGTTTGGCTTAGGTGGGAAATTTAAGACTTTATTTGATGAAGTTCACCGTTCTAATATGAGCAAAGCCTGTAAAACGGTAGAAGAGGCTGAACAAACCATTCAGTTTTACTTAAATAAAGACCAAACCGAATCTTATTATAAGGAAATAGACGGACTGTTTCTGGTATTCAGGAAATCTGACGACAAGACTTTAAAATCAATCAACTATTCGCCAGCTGATTTAAAATCACATTTGGTTTAACCCATAAATAAGCTCGAATTGAAAAGGCTAAAACAAATTGTAAACGAGCTAAAATTAACACAGGCGGCGCCTGATGCAGCTTTAATGCGTGAGTTTATTTTCTACTCACCCAAAATGCCATTACGCCTGCATCAGGAACAGCTTATTGCTACCTCGAAACAGTTTAGTCTCAAGGTTTTTGATGCCTATTTTACCAATGCCGATATAAGCATTAACTGCTTTAGCTGGGGAAATGGAAAACGTAAAGTGTTACTTACGCATGGCTGGGCTTCGAAAGCTTTAGATTTTTATGAGCTTATTATTGAACTCCTGAAAATAGATGACCAGGAAATTATTGCTTTTGATGCGCCCGGCAACGGAAGTTCCATATCTGAATTTTCCAACCTGATGTTATATGCCGGTTCAGTAAAATCTATTGCCTTAAACTATGCACAACCTGATGTCCTTATTGGGCATTCGCTTGGCGGCATGGCTAATGTAATTGCTTTGCAGGAGCTGGGTATTACGCCCAATCTGCTTATTAGCATCGCACCATTAATCAGACTGAAAGAAAACTTCGAACAAAGTCTCGATTCGGTGAACATCGGCATCAAGGATCAGGATATCTTTTTCAGCAACTTTGCCAAAGAATTCCCCGTTCCTGTAAGCCACTTTAACCTGACAGAACTGTATCAACTAAGTCCGGATTTACATCATTTTCTGACATTCGATCCAGCCGATCATATTTCGCCATACCCGTTCCTTAAAGAATTTCTGGATAAATATCCGGCAATCAGTTCAAAATCTTTTGAAGATGTAGGACATTACAAAATCCTCAGATCGGTTGAGGTAATTGAAGATATTGCGAAGCTAATTTATGCGCTTCCAACTACATAAACCATCATTGCGAATTGAAGCGTAAGATAGTGGGAGAGGGTGAAGCAATCTTTAAAGCTAAATAAACCAGGTGGAATCTGCGCCTATCTTCTTCGATCTGCGGGAAAACTACACATCATTATTGCCCGCAGATTTCGCTGATCAACGCAGAACTATATCCTCACGTCAACTCCCGACCTCCGTCTCCTGTCTTCCGACTAACCCCATCTGCCAATTTATTGCCCATCCATAACAGTGCATAACAGTTAAAATTACTGTATATTCTATTTTAGAGCAACCAAATATATTAATAGCGCATGCAAGCAATTTTAGGTGTAATTTTTCATTTCTTCGGTGGTTTTGCCTCCGGAAGTTTTTATATTCCATACAAAAAAGTTAAAGGCTGGGCCTGGGAAAGTTACTGGATCGTTGGAGGAATCTTCTCCTGGTTAATCGTTCCGCCACTTGCTGCTTTTTTAACCATCCCGAATTTTACGGCAATTATCACCAGTACCAACGGTAGCATTTTATGGTTAACCTATTTTTTTGGTGTGCTTTGGGGTATTGGAGGTTTAACCTATGGCTTGGGCGTTCGTTATCTGGGCGTATCGTTAGGGAGTAGTATCATTTTAGGACTTTGTATGGTTTTGGGTTCAATTCTGCCATCCATTTACTTCGATTTTTTCCCGCAGGCAGGTAAAGATACGTTTACCATGTTTTTACACACCGATTGGGGGCGTATGGTATTGCTTGGGCTTTTAGTCTGTGTTATTGGTATTGTAATCTGCGGTAAGGCAGGTATGATGAAAGAAAAGGAAATGAAATCTGGTATTACCGATCCGCATGGGATGGAGGTAAAAACAGAATATAAATTTGGTCTCGGCTTATTTGTGGGAATTGTTTCGGGTGTTTTAAGTGCCTGTTTCAATTTTGGTATCGAAGCCGGAAAACCAATGGCTGATGCAGCGAATGCCATCTGGAAAGCAGCAAATCCTGCTGAAACAGGTAATTTCTTATTCCAGAACAACGTTACTTATGTAATTGTGCTTTGGGGTGGTTTAACCACCAATTTTATCTGGTGTATGGTATTAAATGCAAGGAACAAAACATTTGGCGATTATACCAATGCAAAAACGCCGCTGTTAAAAAACTATATTTTTTCTGCCCTGGCAGGTACCACCTGGTTCTTACAGTTCTTTTTCTATGGTATGGGCGAAAGCAAAATGGGTAATGGCGCCAGTTCGTGGATTCTGCACATGGCCTTTATCATTCTCATCGCCAACGTATGGGGATTGGTATTAAAAGAGTGGAAAGGTGTATCAAGAAAAACATTGATTACTGTTTTGGCGGGTATTTTAACCATCATCATTTCGGTACTCATTGTTGGTTATGGTAATTCAATAAAAGGTTAATAAATAAAAATTTAAATAGAATATAAGAATGTCAATCGATACGAAAAGTTATAAACACGTAAGCTATTTGTGGGATGAAGAGGAAGCCGCAAAACTTGCTGGTGATGAAGTTGCCCTCTTAATTTATCGCTCAAATTTATTGGGTGCAGATTTACGCTTAACCAATTATGGAGGTGGAAATACCTCGTGTAAAGTATTGGAAAAAGATCCGCTTACCGGTTTAGAAACCGAAGTAATGTGGGTAAAAGGTTCAGGCGGCGATTTAGGTACCTTAAAGAAAAGTGGCCTTGCAGCATTATATGTTGATCGTTTGCGTAGTCTGAAAAATATTTACCGTGGTGTAGAACACGAAGATGAAATGGTTGAACTGTTTAACCACTGCATTTTCGATTTAAGCTCTAAAGCACCATCAATCGACACCCCTTTGCATGGTTTTCTACCATTTGCACATATCGATCACTTGCATCCAGATGCGGCCATCGCCATTGCTGCGGCTAAAGATGGTAAAAAGATTACTGAAGAATTATTTGGTGGAACGATAGGCTGGGTAGAATGGAAAAAACCTGGTTTCGAACTGGGCTTGCAGTTAAAACAATGTTTAGATGAGAATCAAGGCATCCGCGGTATTATGTTGGGCTCACACGGTTTGTTTACCTGGGGCGATACGGCTTACGAAAGTTACCTGAATACCTTAGAAGTTATCGAAATCTGTTCTGATTACCTTAACCAGAACTATGGTAAAAAAGGTCCGGTTTTTGGCGGGCAAAAGATTGAAAGTGCAGCAGCAGATCAGCGTAAACAACAAGCGGCCGCTTTAGCACCTGTTTTGCGTGGTTTATGTTCTTCTAAACAGCACATGATCGGTCATTTTACCGACGACAGTCGTGTTTTAGAATTCATCAATTCTAACGATCTTGATCGCCTTGCACCAATGGGCACAAGCTGTCCTGATCACTTTTTACGCACTAAAATCAGTCCACTGGTTTTAACTTTAGCCAGCGATGCCGATTTATCGGATGTTAAAGCATTAAAAGAAACATTGGAGCCTGCTTTCGAAGCATATAGAGCAATGTACACGACTTATTACGAAGCCTGTAAACATCCAAACAGTCCTGCCATTCGCGATACCAATCCGGTTGTTATTTTATATCCTGGTATCGGAATGTTTACCTTCTCTAAAGATAAACAAACAGCAAGGGTTGCTGCAGAATTCTATATCAATGCCATTAACGTAATGAAAGGTGCTGAGGCCGTTTCAGAATATACTTCATTACCTCATCAGGAAGCTTTTAATATCGAATATTGGTTGTTGGAAGAAGCGAAATTACAGCGTATGCCTAAACCAAAACCTTTAACCGGTAAAATTGCCTTGATTACGGGCAGTGCCGGCGGAATTGGTAAGGCGATTGCTAAAAAATTCGTTGCAGAAGGTGGCGTTGTGATTTTAAATGATATGAATGCCGAGCGTTTGGAAGAAGCAGGTAAAGAATTTGAAAGTCTGTATGGTAAAGATTCTTACAGCACTGCAATTTTAAATGTTACCAGCGAAGCAGATATTAAACAAGCTTTCGATTCGGCTGCCTTGGCTTTTGGTGGAGTAGATATTATTGTAAACAATGCAGGATTATCGATTTCTAAAACGATTGCTGATCATACAGAGAAGGATTGGGACTTATTATATGATGTTTTGGTAAAAGGCCAGTTTTTTATCACTCAGGCTGCAACAAATACGATGCAAAAGCAGAATATTGGTGGTGATATCATTAATATTGTAAGTAAGAACGCTTTGGTAAGCGGACCGAATAATGCCGGTTATGGCAGTGCAAAAGCTGCCCAGTTACATTTGAGCAGGTTAAATGCTGCAGAATTGGGCGCCGATAATATCCGTGTAAATGTAGTTAACCCTGATGCTGTAATCAGCGATAGTAATATCTGGGCAGGCGGTTGGGCAGAAGGACGTGCAAAAGCTTACGGAATTACCGTTGCAGAACTACCGGCTTATTACGCGAAACGTACTTTGTTAAATCAGATTATATTGCCAGATGATATTGCCAATGCTTGTTTCGCCTTTGTGGGTGGCTTGTTGCACAAATCAACCGGAAATGTTTTAAATGTTGATGGCGGAGTAGCCATGGCATTTGTGAGATAACTTAATCGCCAGCCTGTGTCCTCACAGACCGAAAAGAAGATAAGATAGGTGGTCCGTGGAGACACGGACCACGGCAAAAAAAATCAGTTTTAGTAAGTTGTTTAATTGGTCTGTGCCTGGCACAGACCGAAATGACTTTAATTTTTATAATTGTCCTCGTTTGAAACGAGGATGAGCGAGAATGGCGATTGTATCGCCACAATGATTAACCTAACAAAAAACCAAATATTCTCATGAATATCGAGCAGAACCAAATAGAAAAGCATAACGACTCCCTTTTAACTTCACATCAGCGCAAACTTTCATTTCTAAAAGAAGATTGGGCGCATGTTGATGTAGAAAGCGTAATCCAGAAACTGGTTGATTTTCAGATTGCCATTCCAAGCTGGGCTTTAGGTACAGGTGGAACACGTTTTGGCCGTTTTGCCATTACTGGTGGTGAACCACGTACCATTGAAGAAAAAATAGAAGATGTTGGTTTGCTTCATGCCCTTAACGGTGCAAGTGGTGCAATTTCGCTTCACATCCCTTGGGATATCCCTCAAAATGCAGAAGCCTTAAAAACTTTGGCATCTGGCTATGGTTTAAAATTCGATGCCATGAACTCAAATACCTTTCAAGATCAGAAAGGTTCTGCACATAGCTATAAATTCGGCTCATTGCAAAATGTAAATAAAGACATCCGCAAACAGGCAATTGAACATAATATTGAGGTAATTAAACATGGTATCGCGCTAGGATCTGATGCATTAACCGTTTGGCTAGCCGATGGTTCTTGTTTCCCTGGTCAGCTTAATTTCCGCAAAGCTTTCGAAAATACATTAGAAAGTCTTCAGGAGATTTATTCAGCACTGCCGGAAGATTGGAAAATGTTTGTGGAGTACAAAGCCTTCGAACCTAATTTTTATTCAACTACGGTTGGCGATTGGGGACAATCACTGTTATATGCAAGTAAATTAGGTAAAAAAGCTTATACTTTGGTTGATTTAGGTCACCACTTGCCTAATGCAAACATTGAGCAGATTGTTGCCTTATTGTTAATGGAAGGAAAATTGGGTGGTTTCCACTTCAACGATTCTAAATATGGAGATGATGATTTAACTGCAGGAAGCATTAAACCTTACCAATTGTTCTTAATTTTTAACGAGCTGGTAGAAGGTATGGATGCAAAAGGAATGAACCATGCAAAAGATTTGGGCTGGATGATCGATGCTTCTCACAATGTAAAAGATCCTCTAGAAGATTTATTACAATCAGTGGAAGCCATTATGATTGCCTATGCACAAGCCTTATTGGTTGATAGAAAAGC
This sequence comes from Pedobacter sp. 22163, assembly GCF_052045595.1. Taxonomy (NCBI): domain Bacteria; kingdom Pseudomonadati; phylum Bacteroidota; class Sphingobacteriia; order Sphingobacteriales; family Sphingobacteriaceae; genus Pedobacter; species Pedobacter sp. 22163. The sequence continues at coordinate 111,896 of NZ_JBQEPM010000011.1, forward strand.
ATTAAACGAAGCGCAGAACAACAACGATGTAGCAAAAGCACAGGAAATTTTGCAGCATACTTTCCGTAGCGATTTAAGGGCTTTAGTAGCCGAAGCCAGATTAAGGGCTGGAGCAGCCTTATCGCCAATCGCTTTATACCGCGGTTTAGAAGTTAGGAATAAGTTAGTTAATCACCGCGGAAATACTGTTGCCACAGGTTTGTAAATAGAGAAATAGAAAATGCCTAAGCCTGTTATTGCCATATTTGATGTTGGGAAAACGAATAAAAAACTGTTTCTGATTGATGAAAACTACAGTATTGTTTACGAACGGTCTGCACGTTTTGTAGAAACAGTAGATGAGGATGGCGAACCATGCGAAAATCTCGAAAGCCTGCGTTCATCAGTTTACGATTCGCTGCATCAGGTTTTGCAGTTAAAAGAGTTCGATGTTAAGGCCATAAACTTTTCTACTTATGGCGCCAGTTTTGTTTATCTAGATGAAAACGGCGATCCCCTAACACCACTTTATAACTATTTAAAAGAATACCCGGAGGAGTTAAAAAAAGCTTTTTATGCAAAATACGGCGGTGAGGAGAAGATTTCGCTAGAAACAGCCTCACCAATTTTGGGCAGCTTAAATTCAGGGATGCAATTGTATCGCCTGAAAAACGAAAAGCCTGAAATATTTAAAAAAGTGAAGTGGGCTTTACACCTGCCTCAATATTTAAGTTATTTAATTACGGGTAAGGCCGTGGCCGATATTACCAGTATAGGCTGCCATACCCAGCTTTGGGATTTCAATAAAAGTGAATACCATAACTGGGTTACTACCGAAAAAATCGATGAGAAATTTGGTGCATTTACCCCTGCAGATTCCAGCCTGAAAACTGATTTCGAAGGAAGCAGCGTGAAGGTTGGTGTAGGTTTGCACGATAGTTCTGCAGCACTGATTCCCTATCTGGCCAATTTTAGTACACCATTTGTACTCATTTCAACAGGAACTTGGTGTATCAGTTTAAACCCTTTCAACCAAGAACCTTTAACTGCGGAAGAACTTAAACAGGATTGCCTGTGTTACATGCACTTTAAAGGCAAAGCGGTAAAGGCTTCGCGTATTTTTGCTGGTTATGAGCATGAAGTACAGCTTAAGCGTATAGCAGAACATTTCGATCGTGCAGCCTATCTGTTTAAACATTTGAAGTTTAACCCTTCAATGATTTTGAAACTGGCCAATAAAATTCCTGAAAACCAACAGGAGCAACAGGGCTTTTCGGCAAGTTCTGCTTTCCCGGAGCGTGATCTGAACCTCTTTCAAACGGCAGAAGAAGCCTATCATCAATTGATTTTTGATCTGATCAAACAGCAGATTTACTCGTTAAAGCTGATTTTAAATGCAGGCGTGAAAAGGATTTTTGTAGATGGTGGTTTCGGTAAAAATGCAATTTATATGCATCTGCTGGCTACTTCTATTCCAGATATTGAAGTTTATGCCTCTTCAGTTTCGCAGGCTACGGCGATAGGAACTGCTTTGGCTATAAATGATGCCTGGAACGAAAATCCGGCACCAACGGATATGATCCAGTTAAAATACTATTCTGCCATACAACGTACACTAGATTTTTAGGAATTTCCTTATATTAGAATTTCCTATATCAATATAACCATTTTGAAACCAGAAGATTTAATCCCCTACATAAACGTCGACGAGTATTCGTCGACGCCAAAATACAAGCAACTAACCAATGCTATTTTGGCCGCAATTGAAAGTGGTAAACTTCTGAAAAATAGTTTATTGCCATCTATTAATGAATTGAGTTTCAGTTTGGAAATGTCGAGGGATACCGCCGAAAAAGGTTACCGCAACCTCCGGAAACTGGGCGTAGTAGACTCTGTTCCAGGAAAGGGTTATTTCATTATCAATACCGATTTCTCGCGTAAACTAAAAGTTTGTCTGCTTTTTAATAAACTCAGTACGCACAAAAAAATTATTTACGATTCGTTTACCAAAACATTGGGCGAGCGTGCTGCGATAGATTTTTATATATACAACAACGATTTCGCACTGTTTAAAAAAATGATTGTTACAAAACGTGATGATTATTCGCACTTTGTAATTATTCCACATTTTTTAGAAGGCGGCGAAAATGCCCACGAAATTATCAATACCATTCCCAAAGAAAAGTTAGTCATTCTTGATAAACTGTTGCCTGGAGTAACGGGCGATTATGCTGCGGCTTATGAAAACTTTGCACAGGATATTTACGCGGCTTTAGAACAGGCTTTAGACCGGCTTTCTCATTACAGGACCTTAAAAATTATCTTCCCAAAAAACAGCTATTTTCCGCACGAAATACTAACTGGTTTTTATCGGTTCTGCCAGCAATATGCTTTTGATCATAAAGTAATCCATAACATTAAAGACGAAGAAATTAATCCTGGGGAGGTGTACATTAACCTGATGGAAGATGATCTGGTGATGCTCATTGAACGTTTAATTGCCCAAAAACTTAAAATCGGGAAAGATGTTGGTGTAATTTCTTATAACGAAACACCTTTAAAAAAGATTATTTTGGATGGGATTACTACCATTTCAACTGATTTTAGCGAATTGGGCGCTCAAGCTGCTGAATTTATTCTCAATGGAAAAACTGAAAAGATAGCAGTGCCTTTTTATTTGAACTTGCGTAAATCGCTGTAGTAAAGAGCAGATTAGTTATTTCGATCGTAGCCGAGAATTCTATTAAATTCGGTCCTTCACCTCTTGTTCTAGACTATTAGGTTAAGCACACCGTGGTTGTCAGTCTGAGGGTAGTCGAAGACTTTTGGAGGTAATAAATTATAATGTGATCTACTATAGCATATCTTTTAGTCGTGAGATGTGCTGTATCATGTTAGTTTGGAATTTGTTATCTAATTAGCTAACTTTGTTTAGCTTAAAATTGGTTAATGAACGAAGAATTTATCAGAGACATTTTATATTTTGAAGCGTACTACTTGGATTTTTAGGAACAGCTTAAACCTAATGTAAAGAAAAAATTCAATTGGACGCTACAATTAATTGCTACACTTGAAAAAGTTCTTGAAAAATATTTTAAGCACATTACAGGTTCTTCGGGGCTTTTTGAAATTAGGGTTGAAGTTGGTTCGGATATTTTTCGGGTATTTAGTTTTTTCGATAAGGGACAACTGATCATTCTTGTAAATGGTTTTCAAAAGAAAACCCAAAAGACACCTAAAAACGAAATTGAGCTGGCTGAAAAACTTAAAAAGAAATATTTCGATGGAAAAGACAAAAAATAAATTAACATCATTTGCTGATCAATTAGACAGTGAATATGGTAAACGTGGTACCGAAGACAGAGAAATTTACGAACAAGAATTTGAAAGTTTTAAACTTGGGGCTATGCTTCAAGAACTTCGTAAAGAAAAGGGGATGACGCAAGAACAACTTGCCGAAAAATGTGGCACAACGAAAACTTACATTTCAAGAATCGAAAATAATGCGAGTGACATTAGGTTGTCAACTTTAATGAGAATTATTAAGGTTGGGCTTGGCGGACATTTAAATCTAAACGTAAGTTTATAAAAGATAAAACCTCCTATTTTAGTTTAAATGAGTGAACAGGTAACCGCGCATCCAGTATCAGAACAAAATCCTTACGATTATATCTTAAAAGATTTTAACCTGAAAAATCTGAGCCAGATTGTTATCCTCAAACATTTAAGTGGACTCATTCATACTGATGTAAAGGGTTTTTACCAGCTGTTTCCGGAGCAGATTGAAATCGATTTTGCAGCCTTTAGCGATGAAGCCTCTGGATTACCCTTCCCAATTGTTCAGGTACAGCAGCACTCAGACTCCGTAAAACTTTCTTGTCGTTGCGCTACACCGAAGCATAAATTGTGTGAGCATCAGGCAAGGGTTTTATACAATATTCTTCAGCGCCAGGATCTGCTTATTTTCTTTGATAGTAACCTGCGGAAGCAAAAGCTTTTAAAAATAGCAATTGACTATGGTTTAGAAAAAGAAGAAAACCTCGATCTTCTTTTTAACCTGAGCTACGAAAATGGTCAGGTTGAAATCAAGCCAAAAATGGATGCCCTCCAGCCATTCAATAAAGAAGCACAGCAAAATTTACAGGAACTTTTACTCCCGGCAAATAAAGCTAAAACAAAAGTTCAGACTAAAAACGATCAGGGTAAAATGATCCTGGTTTTTGGGCAACACCGCTATTACAACAATTTAACGGTAGAATTATTTGAAGCCGAAACCACTAAAAGCGGCAAGGTTAAAAACCCGATAAAAGGAATAAATCCCGCTGATTTATTGTTTAAAACAAATGATAACGATCAGGTAAAGTTTTATAGCGGCATTACCACTTTTCAACAGAATTACAATAGTGATCAAAGCGAGGCGGAGATCGAAGCCTTAAAAGCGATCGTTAAAAACCCTGAACAGATCCCTTTTTACCTGCAGGATAGTAAGCAATCTGTCGCTATTCAAGCGTCGACCATTAGAGCAGTTGATGTTCATTTATTAGAAGTAGACCTGCGTCTTTCGGTAAACCAACGTGATGATTATTACGAAATTACCGGGCGGCTGATCATTGAGGGGAAATCTTACGAGCTGGACAACCTGGTATTGGTGCACCAGTATTTTGTTAAACTTAAAGATCAGCTATACTTAATTGGCAGACTCGATTTTCTACGCGTAATCGGGTTTTTCAAAAAGCAGAGCAACAGATTAATTCTGCACAAAACAAAATATCCTGAGTTTCAAAAAGTCATTTTGGTGCCTTTAGAGGGAAGTATCCATGTCGATTATTCTTATTTAAAACCAGCTACCAAAAGCCAGATCGAAGAAAAAGGTTTTGATCTTGAAAACGAGCAACTGATCTACCTGTCAGAATCTGAAGATTATATTCTCCTTACACCTGTAATGCGTTATGGGAACCTGGAAATTCCTGTATTGTCTAAAAAACAGATCCAGGCGCAGGATAAACTGGGCAACCTTTTTACCTTACATCGTGACGAAAAGGCTGAGCTTCAGTTTATTGGAAACGTATTGAAACAGCATCCTTATTTCTACGATCAGGAAAGCAACGATTCTTTTTACCTGCACCGCAAACGCTTCCTGGAAGAAGCCTGGTTTCTCGAAGCTTTTGAAGTATGGAGGAACAAAGGCATTCATATTTTAGGCTTCAACCAACTTAAAAACAATAAACTGAGCGAATTTCAGGCTAAAATTAATATCGAGGTTTTAAGCGGAACAGATTGGTTTGAAACCAAGGTAAAATTAAAGTTTGGCAAGCAACAGGTTGCGCTGAAGCATCTACATAAATCGATCAGGAACAAAAGTAAATTTGTAACGCTTGATGATGGAACACAAGGCATACTGCCGCATGAGTGGATCGAAAAATTTGCTGCTTATTTTAGCGCAGGTGAAGTAACCGAAAATACCATTCTTACGCCAAAAATTAAGTTTGCTTCTATAAACGAGCTTTATGAAGATGCTTTGTTAGACGGTGATGTAAAGAACGAATTGAAACTTTACACACAAAAGTTTGAAGGGACTGATTCAATTCAAGAGGTAGAGGTACCGAAAGGTTTAACAGCAACGTTACGCCATTACCAGAAAGACGGCCTAAACTGGCTCAACTTTTTGGATGATTTTAACTTTGGTTCTTGCTTGGCCGATGATATGGGATTGGGTAAAACCATTCAGGTTTTGGCTTTCATTTTATCACAGCGCGAAAAAGTAAAACACAACACAAATCTGGTGGTGGTTCCGGCTTCGTTAATATTTAATTGGAAAGCCGAAGTAGAGAAGTTTGCACCATCCATAAAGGTAAAAACCATTTATGCTGGCGAACGGACCAAAACAACTGACACTTTCGATGATTATGAAATCATTTTAACCTCTTACGGAACGCTGCTTTCTGATATCCGTTTCTTAAAGGATTATCGCTTTAACTATATCTTTTTGGATGAATCGCAGCTGATCAAAAACCCAGATTCGCAACGTTATAAAGCGGTTCGGATGTTGCAATCGAGGAATAAAGTAACCATGACGGGAACGCCCATAGAGAACAATACCTTTGATTTGTATGGGCAGCTATCATTCGCTTGTCCAGGTTTGTTTGGCAGTAAACAGCAGTTTGCCGATTTATATTCTACCCCAATCGATCAGTTTAAAGATAGCAGAAGGGCAGAGGAACTCCAGAAAAAAATAAGGCCGTTTATTCTGCGCAGAACAAAAGAACAGGTGGCGAAAGAACTTCCCGATAAAACCGAAATTGTACTGTATTGCGAAATGGGGGCAGAGCAGCGCGAAGTGTACGAAGCGAACAAAAAGGAAATCCAGGATTTTATTCTGGGTAAACAGGAAGATGAGTTACCTAAAAGTTCGATGCACGTGCTGAAGAGTATTACCACCCTTAGGCAGATTTGCAATTCGGCCGCATTATTGGCAGATGGGAAATCTTATTTACAGGCCTCATCAAAAATTGATGTGCTGATGGAGCAGATTGAGAGCAAAGCTGGAAAACATAAAATACTGGTTTTTTCTCAGTTTGTAACCATGCTTGATCTGATTAAAAAGCAATTGGAAAACCGCGGCATTAAATACGAATACCTTACCGGGCAAACACGTAAAAGAGCCGAAGTAGTTACCTCATTTCAACAAAACGCCGATATTCCGGTTTTCCTCATCAGTTTAAAGGCTGGTGGTACTGGACTGAACCTTACTGAAGCTGATTATGTTTACCTCGTAGACCCTTGGTGGAACCCTGCTGTAGAAAACCAGGCCATAGATCGGGCATACCGGATCGGCCAGCATAAAAATGTAATGGCTGTGCGTTTAATCTGCCCTGATACCATTGAAGAGAAAATTATGAAACTTCAGGCCACAAAAAAAGATCTGGTTAAGGATCTAATCCAGACTGACGGAAGTTTATTCAAGAATTTAACTAAGAAAGAATTATTGGGGTTGTTGAGTTAAATTAATCCATGTTGTAAACAAAGAGATCAATGTGGATTTCAAAAATCGGTCGTCATTCCCACGCAGGTGGGAATCTTAAAACTTATTGCATTACGATTATTCATAAGCTTTTCTCTCTTCAAGGGCATTCATGAGCACTACGTGGTTCCCAATCAAGTTGGAATGACGCTGCGACTTATAAATGCACCTTAGTTAAGGCGAACATTTAAATCCCAACCTCAAACGTATAATCCAAAAAATCAGGTACATTAACACTTTCCACAATTTTCCAATCTTTCTTTTCTGTAATAAAATCAGGTATGGCAAGTCCTGTGGTTTTGGCTGCATTGGCATAGAAATCCATTTTTGCAGGATGGTTTGGTGAGCAGGCATTGTATGTTTTGCCGAATGCCTGTTTTTCCAAAAGTTTGACCGCAATCCCTACAGCATCTGTTTGGTGAATTAAGTTTACGGGAGCTAAACCATTCGGTATATTACTTTTTCCGGCAAAAAATCGCCCCGGGTTACGGTCAGGGCCTATTAAACCCGCAAAGCGGATCACTGTGCAGTTTTCGGGGAATAGTTGCTTAAATAGAATTTCTGCAGCTAAAACGACTCTTCCCGAATCAGTATCAGGATGTGTCTCGCTGGTTTCATTTACTGTTTTGTTTTCATCAGCATAAACACTTGTCGAACTGATCAACACCACATGTTTCGATTTATCTTTCGCAGCAGCTAAAATTGAATTTATCTTTTGAGGATAATCAAGAAGTTCAGCCGAATTGCGCTTTGGCGGAATACAGATAAACAAGGTGTCGGCATTAAAAAATGCTGGATCGGCTACAATCGCTTCTGCCGTAAAATTGATCAAAAAAGGCTGTATATTCTCAGCCTTAAGTATTGCTAACTTCTCCCGACTAGTGGTAGAGCCTTTAACGGTATAATTTAACCCGATCAATTTTTTGGCTAAAGCCAGGCCAAACCAACCACAGCCTAAAACCGATATGGTTTTAATGCTGTTTTTACCTGTTGTATTATCTTGAATCATTTGCGCTAAAGATAAATAGTTAGCTTTATAATTTGCCCTGATTCATGTCAATTCTGCTTCTTATACATCGTTTTCGACAATTTTAAAATGCCATCATAATAAGGTGTAGGTTTGAAATTAAATGCCTTTTCAAATTTGGTAGAATCGAAATGATAATCATGATCGTACTGATAGTACATTTCTACAGTACCTGCAATTACCTTTTTAAATAAACCTACTAAACGTAGCATCAGTTTATTAATGGTCGAATATTGAGGTTTGGTTTCATAAATCTTTGCAGCCATTTCTATAAAAGCTTTTCCTTTTAAAGGCGCTGCAGTTGGCAGGTGCCATATCTGGTTGCCAGAATCAGGTGTTTGTCCTAACAGAAATAGAGCTTTTCCAGCATCTTCAATGTAAGTAAAACTGTGTAGTGTATTTGGGTCTCCTATCCATTGAGCGCTATTTTTTTTGGCAAATTTGTCGAGTACCATCATGTCAAAAAAACTGTTCATCGAATCTGCTCCGTAAAAATCTGCAGCACGGGCAATGGTTACATTTATTTTACCCGCTTTCGATTCGTTCATTAATTGTTCGGCTACCTTTGCCCTTATTTCTCCTTTTAAACTACAGGGATGGTAAGGCGTATCTTCCCTCATTGGACCATTTACCAGGCCATACATATAAACATTATCAAAAAATATCAGTCTTGCACCAGTTCGTTTAGTTAAGTTAATTACATTTTGAATAATAATAGGCCATTGTTCTTGCCATATTTTAGCATCGTAAACCAAACCAGCGCACAGATATATAACTTTCGAACCTTCAGCAGCAGCAAGAAGCTCGGCTTCATTTAATAAATCGGCCTTAACCCAGCTTGCATTTGGGTTGCTTGCAGAAATTGGTTTTCGGCTAACCAATCTAATGGTTTCGTTAGTATTGGTTAACTCTCTGATCAGTGCGTTTGCTGTTGGTCCGCCGGCGCCAAGTATAGTGTGCATATCTTCGTTTTTGATTAGTTCAAAGTTATGTGGCATTGAACCATAAAAACGTTAACAAAAGATAAGGATTAATTTAATCCTTCAAAATGAGTGTGCGTTTACGGATACGCGAGAGTGAAACAGGGGTAATGCCTAAAAAATTGGCGATATAGTGTTGTGGAACACGCTGAAAAATATCTTTTGCGGTTTTTTCAAGAACAGTATAACGCTCTTCGGGACTTTGGGTAACAAAAGCATTAAGGCGGTCTTCAAAACAGCAGATGTAATATTCAGCAACCAGACGGCCAAACCGTTCCATTTTCAGCGCCAGCACGGGATGGTTTAACATTTTCTGAAGATCGGCATAAGCAATAAGAACAAGTTGGGTTTCCTCCAGGGCCTGAATAAAGTTTGTACTCGGTACTCTTTTTACAAAGCTCTTATAGGCACTTACCAGCTCGTTTTCAAAACAAAAAGTAACCGGTAATTTCCTGTCCGTCTTTAACATGATAATGCCTTACAGCGCCCTGGATAATAAAGGCAATATAATCGCATACTTTTCCTTCAATTACAAAATGTTCCTTTTTCTTTAGGGTAGAAAAACTCAGGTACTGCGTTAAGATTTCCCATTCGCTTTCTTCGAAAGTTACGAATTTTGCTAAACCAGTTCTAAAAGCATTAATTTTAAATTGTTTATCCATAATATTTAAGTGCAACTTAAAGGTACAGATTAATCAATCATGATATTATCCTTTGCCCAGATTATAGCAAGCCCTGCACCGTGGCTCATAACTTTCCTTTTCGCCTAATAAAACGGTAGCTTCATCAGCAACTGTACGGTAACTGTATAGGGCTGGGTTTCCACAGCAAACACAAACGGCATTTACTTTGGTAACATGTTCGGCAATGGCCATTAAAGCAGGCATGGGCCCAAAGGGTTTGCCCGTAAAATCCATATCCAGACCCGCAACAATAACGCGTATGCCTTTAAGGGCTAGTTTATTACAAACATCTGGGAGTTCGTTATCAAAAAACTGCGCTTCATCTATCCCAACCACCTGTGTATTGGTGCCAAGCAGTAAAATAGCCGAAGCGCTATCAACAGGAGTAGAGTTTATAGAGTTTAAATCGTGCGAAACCACAGCAGTTTCATGGTAGCGGGTATCGGTACGGGGTTTGAAAATTTCGACATTCAGTTTAGCAATCTGGGCTCTTTTTAACCTGCGGATCAGTTCTTCCGTTTTACCAGAAAACATAGAGCCACATACCACTTCTATACTTCCCGAAAATTCGCCCCTTCTTCTAAAATTTTGTTCGCTAAATAACATGCCTGTTTTTTTATTCCCCTATGTCCGTTCTATAATTTTTAAACCGAACAAATATGAGAATTATGTGTTATTTTTGAACACATAGTTACCAACATAAATCGACTAAAAATTCGTTTTAATTTTATGATGAACCAACAGGATATTTTCAGAAAGATCGGCAGCATTTTAACAGAATTAAATGAGCAATATCAGTTTTTAGCTCAAAATCCTCAGCAATTAAACGATTTGGAGCTGGAGCTTTTTCTGGCCAATGCCCATTTCCTTTCTGATCACGTGAATATCGTCAAAAAATTAAATACCATAATAGAAGATAAGCCCGCCGAACCTGGAAACCATGCTTTATTGGCCGAACAAAATACCATTATCCTGCCCGAAGTTGAAAAAAGTTATGTAGAAGACGATGAGTGTTTCGATCCGCAGGAACTGGAAGAAGTGGCTACTGCCCAGGAAGAAGAAGAACGTGTGGATGTGAAGCCCGAACAGGAAGTGCTGGATGATGAAATTATTGAAGAAGAAAAAGCTGCATCGCTTTTGAATAAAGATTTCTTTAAGCCAGACCGGGACAACCATACTTTTGAATTTGTACTAGATACACACGATGAAAATGATCAGTTTGAATACGAGGCAAAATCTGTTGAAGAAATTTTCGATCGCCCTTTAAGCAAAGAAGAAGCTGAAATTTTAGCGCAGAAAAAGAAAATACATGAGAAAGAGGCTTCAGCTGTCCAGGAGGAGGTTTTACCAACAGAAGATGATGAAGTTGGTCCCGAACCTTTTTTAATTCCCCACGAAGAAGAGGAAGAACCTTTAGTAATTGCCGAGGAAGAACCTGTTGCAGTTGTTAAAGAAGTGGAACTGGTTGCTGCGCCAAGTGAGCCTATTGATGCAATAAAGGATGTAAAATTGGATGATCCCATTATTTCGCCACCCGTTGAACAGGAGCGCCCTTTGTTTAGACCTGAAGCTGTTCCGGTAAAACCAGCCCCACAACCCGAAGCGGCTAAACCTGCACCAAGTTTAAATGATCTGCTCGCCAAAACAAATGGTAAAAGCGATGAGCCTGTTAAAGCACCTATCACCGATTTAAAGCAGGCGATTAGTTTAAATGAAAAGTTACTTTTTATCAAAGATCTTTTTAATGGGTATAATCTGGCCTATTCGGAAGTAATTGATATCATAAATAAGATGAGCAGTTTCGAAGCAGCAGATAGCTACCTACAGAATAATTACGCAGCGAAAAATAACTGGGCCAATAAACAGGCTACAGTTGATCAGTTTTACGAATTATTGAACCGTAGGTTTAGCAAGTAGGGCGGTAGGCGTAAGGCGTTCGGAGACTGGCCTTACACCGCGCATCGTCTGGCTATGTTAAAAGATCTCTCCACTACGGTCGAGATGACGAGACCTCGTAACCTGTCATCTTATCCCATTGTTTTCTAAAAGCTGAACCTTCAGGATGACGCATCTCTTTTGATATATCAACTTTAGCTTAAGAACCGTGATCATAGAAAAACCATTCCAATTTCGTAAATGATTAGGAAATGATTGTTCAGCATTTCATTGGTGCTGTAGCTCTACCACTACTTCAATCTTTTTGTAAATTTAACTTAATGGGAAATATGATTTTTCCAAAAAGGATTTCCGTTAAATGGGTTTATTAACCCAAAACAGTAGCACAGAACTGCCCACCTAAACCCGATAAAAGCGAACACGAAGCCCGATTTTTTCCATCGAGAGAAGTAAAGCGGTTAGCGGGAATACACATTGATTTTAGAAGAACTTTTGCTTTCCAATAAATAGATTTTCGACCTAAACGCATCCTTAAGAATGCTTTTGCTTCGGAATGAAGAATTCCTTTTGATATATCGACTGCAGACTAAGGACTCCCGACTTAGGACTAAATAAACCCCATCCGGTTAGAATCGAGCTTTAAAAAGATAAACAGTAAGATCGTAAAACTCCATAAAGATGAACCACCATAACTAATTAGGGGTAGCGGAATTCCAATTACGGGAATAATACCAATCGTCATCCCGATATTAATAAAAACGTGGAAAAAGAGGATACAAGCTACGCTATAGCCATACACCCTGGAGAATGTAGATCGTTGCCTTTCTGCTAAATTAACCAATCGGAGGAGCAGGAACATATACAAGCCTATCACTACAGCACAACCCATAAAGCCCCATTCTTCGCCGATGGTAGAGAAGATAAAATCGGTACTCTGCTCTGGTACATAACCATATTTAGTTTGTGTGCCCTGTAAAAATCCACGGCCGGTTGCCTGCCCTGAGCCTATGGCAATTTGCGATTGGATTACATTATAGCCTGCACCTTTATTATCGGTTTTAAGCCCTAACATTAATTCGATACGGCTACGTTGGTGGGGAGCTAAAACTTTTTCGTAGGCAATTTTTATTAAAAAGAGATAGCCAATGGCGAAAACGGTTACCAAGACAGTAGAGAAGATTATTTTTTGTTTTCTCCTGTTGTTATAAATGAAAAGGCCGGCAATTGTGGTAATAATGATGATCAAGATATAGGTAGGGACCAAGAAATCGGCAATAAAGAGCACAATCATTCCCAAAAATATCAATAGAAAATAACCTGATAAACCTTCCCGGTACAATGGGAACATAAATGCAAGAAATACCAATGCCGAACCAGTATCGGGCTGAAGCATAATTAACAATAGCGGTGCGCCTACAATTAATCCAGCAATCATGATTGATTTAACATCGCGGAATTTAGGGTTAAATGCGCCTACATATCTTGCCAAAAGCAAGGCTGTGCCAAACTTGGCAAATTCTGCAGGTTGAAGTTTAAATGAGCCTATTGCGATCCATGCCTGGTTCCCGGCCACTTTGTTTCCAATTACCAATACGGCCATTAACAACAACAGTGTGCCGCCATAAATAAAAGGCGAGAAGACATTGAAAAGCCTCCCATCAAATAATAAGATAGATAAGCCTAAAATTAAACCAGTAATGATATAAATGAGCTGTTTGCCATAAAGCGTGCTAAAGCCAAATACAGCGGTTTGCTCTGGCGGAACTGAAGCATAAATATTGATGAAACCAATAGCGCATAAGGCAATATAGATTAAAACAGTAATCCAATCTACATTAAAGAAAAAACGGTTTCCATGTTGCTGCTGCATTTTATTTCTGGATTACAGGTTTATCGATGATTACTGATTTTAATTCTTTAGGTTTTGTAGTAACCGTTTGTTTTATCGTTGCCGATTTAATTCTCAAACTGTCTTTTATCCTTTTGGTTGAATCTGCTTTTTTAAGCAACAGACTATCTGCCTTCGTTAATTTGATTTTTTTTGTTTTGTCGATTAATAACGGAAGCAGGTTTTGATTCTTCATCCATTCTACCTGAGCAGCTCTTCCACCACTAACACTACCTTTCAGATATTTTTCGATCATATAACTGGCTATCGGCGCTGCATAAGTACTACCAAAACCAGCATTTTCTACAATTACGGCAATAGCAATTTTCGGATTATCGCGTGGGGCAAAACCTATAAAAACAGAGTGGTTTTTTCCGTGTGGGTTTTGTACCGTTCCTGTTTTTCCACAGAGTACTATATCAGGAATCCGCGACAGTATGGCGGTTCCCCAGCTGCTGTTTACGGCATCCTGCATACCATCAATTACAGGTTCGAAATGTTTGGCATCTACCCCAACATAATTTTTAACTACATATTCTTTTTTAACCAGATTTTTATCGCCTATACCTTTAATTAAGTGCGGTTTAATGTAATAACCACGATTAGCAATAATAGCCATGGCATTTGCCATTTGCAATGGGGTAGCGGTAATCTCACCCTGACCAATAGCCTGCGAAATTACGTTGGTGTAGCCCCATCTTTTGCCATAAATTTTATCGTAGTGGTCTGCGGTATAAAAATAGCCTTTTCTTTCATAAGGCATATCAATGTCGAGCTTTGATCCGAAACCAAATTTGGCTACTTTATCGCGCCATTCCTGATAAGTTTGTCTTTGGTTTTTCATCCCGTTTTTGGTAATCAACTTCTGAAAAACATAACAGAAGTAAGTGTTGCAGGAACGGGCAATACCTCTTCTCAGCGAAATTGAACCATCAAAGTGTTCACATTTAATTTTTCTATTTCCAGCCTGATAATAGTGTGGACAAAAGAATGTGGTGTTGGGATCTATTACGCCTTCTTGTAATCCGATTAGCGCATCAACTGGCTTAAATGACGATCCTGGGGGATAGTAACCCATTATTGGCCTTACTAAAGATGGGCGGTATGGATTACCCACAATAAATTCCATGTAATTGTTCCCCTGGTTTCTGCCCACCAAAAGATTTGGATCATAGCCCGGACTACTTACCAATGAAAGAATTTCTCCGGTAGCAGGCTCAATCGCTACAATTGCCCCAACCTTGTTCATCATCAATTCCTCACCGAGTTTTTGAATTCTCATATCAATTCCTGAGATCAATCTTTCTCCCGAAACTGCATTTACATCGTATTTACCATCGGCATAACTTCCCTGTGGGGTATTGTGCGCATCGTATACTGTATTAATTACACCCTTTTCGCCCCTTAAAGTTTCTTCATAAGAAAACTCTAAACCACTTTTGCCCTTATAATCGCCAGGTTTGTAAAAGCCTTCAGATTTTTCGATATCGGTGGGGCTTACTTCTTTTACATAGCCAAATAATTGTCCACCAACACTATCGGGATAATGCCTGATGGTTCTGTCTTGTGTTCTAAAGCCCGGAAAACGGTAAAGGGTTTCCTGCAGACGGGCATAACTTTGAACAGAAATCTGTTTGAGGAAGGGGGTAGCCTGATAACTCGATTTTCCCCTTGCTTTTTTAAGGTTTTTGCGAACGTCCTCAAAAGTAATGTCTAACGCCTGTGCAAGTGCCAAGGTATCAAACGGTTTTACTTCATTTGGCGTAACCATTAAGTCGTACACAGGTTCATTTTGTACAATTACCTTCATGTTCCGGTCTAGAATGGCACCGCGGGCAGGGTATTTATAGATTTTGCGTAAAACATTACTTTCTGCAGAAACGAAAGCTGCATCGCTAATAATCTGGATATAAAATAACTTCCCCAATAAAATCAGGGCGATTACAATAAATAATCCTTGAATGATATATTTTCGGTTAAATAATTGATCCATTAGCGTGGTGTTCTTCTATAGAATATAAACTCTACCAATAAAATAATAAGCAGTGTAAAGATACAACTTAAGCCGCATCTCATTAAGGTATAACCAATTTCGGTTAGCCTAAATGTTTCTAAAAAGAACAGCACCAGGTGGTGTGCAACAACGCAAAGAAAAGCATAAAGTGAAAACCATTGGAAACCCATATAACTTAACGATGGTTCTGGGTCGTCAATTGCGTCGCGGTTTAAACTTATCGATATAAAGGAAATCCTTACAAAAGCCAATACCACGCAGGCTGTAGCATGTACACCCATGGTATCGTAAAAAGCATCGAGCGTTAAGCCTGTTCCAAAAGCCAATAAGTACAGCAAAATATTGGGGATTCCGAATGGAAGCAGGAGCAAAAACAGCACGTAGATAAACGGTGTGGAAAGATCATAAAAGCCCATGTTTTTGAGCAGGAAGATCTGCACAAAAAGCAGTAAAAACCACCTGATCACATTTACAATTATGATTCTACTATTCATTCGGTTTAACTAAGCTTTCCAAAGCCTTTTGCTCTTCGGCCTTTTTATCTTTAACCACATATACATATTGCAATGTGCTAAAATCTGTAAATAAATTTAATTCTCCTGATAAGAAATTATCATTGGTAGCTACATTAGGCTTAATGATTTTTCCAACCAAGATTCCGGCAGGAAAGGATCCGTAACCCGAGGTAACAACGGTATCGCCCACATACATTTTAATGTGGTTCGGCACCTCTTTTACGAAGGCTTTTTTAATGTCGAAATTTCCGTCACCCCAAACCAACGAACCTAGAGCATTATTCTTTTTTAAAGTCACACTTATTTTGGTGTCTTTATGCAATAGCGATTGTATGGTTGCCAAATGTGCGGAAACATCGCGAATAAAGCCCACCACACCCCGTTGAGGCGCGATAACGGCCATGCCACTTTTAATGCCGTCAACAGTACCTTTATTAATTGTCATTACGTTGTTGCGTAAAGTGATCGAGTTTTTAACCACTTTGGCAGCCAAATAAGTGTATTGCTGATTGGTAACTGTATCTACCACTTTAACATCTTTGGTCGTATCTACCGTAGTTAATCCCAGTAACTGGCTTTTAAGCTTAGCGTTTTCTGCTGCAAGGCTATCATTAACCATACCCAGGTTTAAGTATCGTTTAAAAACATTTAACCTTTCGTATGCCGTGCCCACAACCTCATTGCTTGAGTTTAAAGTTACGCTACGCTGATAGGAGTTGTTTTTCACCGTTAGATAGATCCCTACGATAAAAAAAATGATAAATAAGAAAAATGCGTTGTATCTGCTGATGAAAATCCAAAGGTTACGCATTGCTCATGAGATATGAGATTTGAGATATGAGATATGAGTTTGGATAATTAGTCTCAAATCTCACATCTCATATCTCAAATCAAGGTTATTGCATTAAGAATTTATATCCGCCAATGTTTTTAAGGGCGATGCCGGTTCCACGAACTACTGCACGAAGCGGATCTTCTGCAACGTGAACAGGTAATTTGGTTTTAGCAGCTACACGCTTATCTAAACCTCTTAACAATGCACCACCACCGGTTAAATAAATACCAGTTTGGTAAATATCTGCCGAAAGCTCTGGAGGCGTAATCTCTAAAGCTTTTAAAATTGCTTCTTCAATTTTAGAGATCGATTTATCTAAACAGTGTGCAATTTCGGTATAAGAAACCGTGATCTGCTTTGGTACACCGGTCATTAAATCGCGACCTTGAACTGCAAAATCAGCAGGAGCATCCTGTAATTCAGGTAAAGCTGCACCAACTTCAATTTTAATTTTCTCAGCGGTACGGTCACCAATCATAATGTTGTGTTGACGGCGGATATAGTTTACAATATCAGAGTCGAAGTTATCCCCGGCAACGCGAATAGATTGATCGCACACGATACCTGATAAAGCGATAACTGCAATTTCTGTCGTACCGCCACCTATATCGATAATCATGTTACCCATTGGCTCTTCTACATCTATCCCGATACCTACGGCAGCTGCCATTGGCTCATGAATTAAGTATACCTCTTTTGCTCCTGCAATTTCAGCAGAGTCGCGCACTGCACGTTTTTCTACTTCAGTAATACCGGATGGAATACAGATTACCATACGTAAAGATGGGAACATCCATCCTTTACCGCCATTAAGCATACGGATCATGCCTTTAATCATCGCTTCAGCAGCGTTGAAATCGGCAATAACGCCATCTTTTAATGGACGAACGGTTTTAATATTATCGTGGGTTTTACCCTCCATTTGCATTGCCTGACGACCTATAGCAATGACTTTGTTTGTAGTACGATCGAAGGCAACGATAGATGGCTCATCTACAACTACTTTGTCGTTATGTATAATCAGGGTATTCGCAGTGCCTAAATCGATGGCAACTTCTTGCGTAAACCAGTTAAATAATCCCATGTATAAGGTATGTTTTCTTTATTTTATCAAATCTATACTATTCCTAATGTAAAAATAGCTTTTTTATTGTTTTAAGTTTTATTTTCTTCAGTTATTAAATTGTTTTTGAGGCAATTAAAATGTTCAGAAAATAAAAAGCTGTAATTCTTAGGTTAAAGCAGTCCCGCTATCCGATCAATCCGATGAAATCGGTTTAGTTACCAGGAGCCGGCTTTTCAAATTTCCTTTCCCTGCCCCTCCAAGTTTCATACCCGCATGGTGAATTTGAGCTTTCGATAGGTAACCTTCCGCCTTTAAACCCTCTACCTTTTAACTTATCTAGTGTTTAAAATGTCTTACCCCAGTGGTTACCATTGCAATACCTTTTTCGTTTGCTTTAGCAACAGAATCAGCATCTTTTATTGATCCGCCAGGTTGCAGCACAGCTGTAATTCCTGCTTCGGCAGCAATTTCAACACAATCAGGAAAAGGGAAGAAAGCATCAGAAGCCATAGCAGCACCTTTAACACTGAATCCGAAAGCCGCTGCTTTTTCAATCGCTTGTCTTAAGGCGTCAACACGTGAAGTTTGACCAACGCCGCTTGCAATTAAAACATCATCCTTTACCAAAACAATGGTGTTCGATTTAGTATGTTTTACAATTTTATTGGCAAAGAATAAATCTTTTAACTCTTGTGCAGTTGGTGCTTTATCGGTTACGGTTGTCATTTGTTCAGGGCCTTCGATAATTAAATCTTTATCCTGCTCAATTACGCCGTTTAATAAGGTTTTAAATTGTTTTTTGCTCAACTCAACCTCGTTACGTTGTAAAATAACGCGGTTTTTCTTTTTGCTGAATAACTCAATCGCTTCTGCTTGGTAAGCAGGAGCGATTAACACTTCAAAGAAAAGATTGTTGATTTCTTGAGCCGTTTCTAAATCTACCGCAACATTGGTAATCAATACACCACCAAAAGCAGAAACCGGATCACAGGCCAATGCATCAATCCAGGCTTGTTTAACAGTAGGGCGGGAAGCAATACCACAAGCGTTTGTATGTTTTAAGATTGCAAAAGTTGGATCTTCAAATTCGTCGATCAACGCAACAGCTGCATCTACATCTACCAGATTGTTATAAGAAAGTTCTTTACCGTTCAATTTGGTAAACATAGCATCTAAATCCCCATAAAATACACCACCTTGATGAGGGTTTTCGCCATAACGCAAAGTTTTAGCTTCTGTTACGCTTTGTTTGAAAACATCAATAGGTTCTTCTGTATTGAAGTAATTGAAAATTGCCGTATCGTAGTGCGAAGAAGTGTGGAATGCTGTTTTAGCGAACGATTTACGTTGTGCTAAAGTAGTTTCACCATTTTGCGCTTCTAATTGGGCCTGTAAAGTAGGATAGTCGTTTTTCGATGCGATAATTACCACATCGTTGAAGTTTTTCGCAGCTGCACGGATTAAGGAAATGCCACCGATATCGATTTTCTCGATAATTTCTTCCGGTGTTCCACCTGCTTTTACGGTTTCTTCAAAAGGATATAAGTCAACAATAACCAAATCAATTTCAGGGATCTCATATTCAGCAATCTGCTCTTGGTCGCCAGCTAATGCTCTACGGTTTAAAATTCCACCAAATACTTTCGGGTGTAGGGTTTTAACACGTCCGCCTAAAATAGATGGATAACCTGTTAAATCTTCAACCGCTGTAACCGGAAGATTTAAATCTTTGATGAATTGTTCTGTTCCACCGGTGGAAAATAATTGTACCCCTTGCGCGGCCAACAATTTTACCAATGGCTCCAAACCATCTTTATAATATACTGAGATTAAAGCGTTTTTGATTTTAATGGATTGACTCATTCTACTGAAAATTTTGAGCCGCAAAGGTAGTAAAACAGAGGCATTTATTTAGGCGCAGAATCCAATAAAAATGAAATTATTTATATATTTTTCTCTGTTGGGTGTTTTTTCTTTTTCAGCTGCATTTTTGAGCTTTATTTGTGGAGATAATACAGGTACTAAATGAGGCGCCTGGTTACTTTATATGTGTGGCTATTTGTTTGCCTGGAAGGTGTTCCACCAATCTTCTAAAACGTCTATTACCGGAAGGAGGGTTTTTCCTACACTGGTTAGTTTATATTCTACACGTGGCGGAGATTCTGCAAAAGCTTCACGGAGGATAAGACCATCGCGTTCCATTTCTTTAAGTTGTGTGGTTAGCGTACCCTGGCTTAAGAAATTCATCTCGCGCTTAAGCTCGCCAAACCGCTTAGGGCATTGAGCTGCAATGGCCTTGATGAGCATAATTTTCCATTTCCCCCCAATTACCTTAAACACACCTGTCAATGGGGAGTCATTTAAAAATAAATCCTGATTTTCTCCATTTGTAATGGCTTCATACTCATTATTGGTACTGTTTTGCATACTTGGTACGGTTTATAAGACTACTTGATTGCCGTTAAAGCGTTTTCTTACTTTAAATTTTAAATATAAGAAAAGCAAGGGTATGAAAAAAAATCAAAGGTGGTTCCTGTTGTTAATTGTATGTTCGGCTATATTTTTATCTGTACTGGATCTGTTCATTGTAAATGTGGCGCTTCCCGCCATCAAATCTGGGATTAAAGGCACCGATGCTGATATACAGTTTGTAATCGTAATGTATATTGTGGGGTATGCTTCTTTCCTTATTACTGGTGGGCGGGCAGGTGAATATTTCGGTAAGAAAAAGGTCTTTTTAACCGGGATGTTGGTCTTTACGATTGCTTCTTTTGTTTGTGGGTTTTCACAATCGGCAACCCAGTTAAACATTGCCAGGTTTATTCAGGGAATAAGTGCTGCTTTTATGGTTCCGCAAGGAATGGCTTTTATCCCTGATTTATTTCCCGATCCTAAGGAAAGAATAAAGGTTCTGGGTGTGTATGGTAGTATTGCCGGCATTGCTTCTGTTGCTGGCCAGTTTTTAGGGGGCTTAATCCCTGATCTGGAAATTATTTCACAAAGCTGGCGTTTAATTTTTTTAATAAACGTACCCATAGGGATAATTGCTGCGGTTTTGGGCTTAAAATACCTTAAAGAATCGCCAATAAAAAATGCTGATAAATTTGATTTTACCGGAGGCTTGCTGCTGATGTTAACTTTAACAGCATTTATTTATCCGCTTATCCGCGGGAGGGAATTAAACTGGCCAATATGGAGCATTTTGATGTTGGCACTATCAGTAGTTTTGCTACTTGCCTTTATTTATCACCAGTGGTTAAGTAAAAGATTTGGGAAAAATCCTTTGCTCAATATAAAGGTATTTAAGAATTTCGATTTCAGAATGGGACTTTTAATTTCTCTGTTTTATTACCTCGTTCAAGATTCTTACTTTTTGATCAATACCGTTTATTTGCAAAATGGGATGGGGATTAGTTCCGTTCATACCGGAATCTACTTTGTTTGCCAGGGGGTGGGTTATGTGCTCGCATCTATGTTTTTTGCAAGCCGGGTAACCCGTTATGGTAAATATGTATCACTGTGTGGATCGGTTATTATGATTGTGGCACTCGTTTTTCATGTAATTATTTTTAATTCACCTGATGCCCCTAAATGGCAAATTGCCATTATATTATTTGTTTATGGGATTGGCTGTGGTACAATCCTGCCCTCCTTAATGACTATATCTTTAAAAAGTATTCCCGAAAATATGTTAGGCGTCTCATCGGGCATTTATTTAACACTGCAGCAGGTCTCGGTGGCTATAGGAGTTGCGGTGGTTGGAGGTGTTTTCTTTCAACACCTTGATCATCCACAGGTATTAGCATTGTTTCCGGTTGCTTACCGATGGGCCACATTATTAAATATAGGGTTCCTCATTATTGTAGGTACTTTATTGGTTTTGGCACCAAAAGCAAGCAAACAATCTGTTTGATGGATCTAAGATAAGAATCTCTTATATAAAGGCTATTTTTTTATCTTTTTAACAATGGTTTCGACAATACGTGGGTAATGCTGGTGTTCGAGCTGCTGACCTTTAAACTTTACCATTTCCAGGTTATCGTTTTTGTCTATTCTGTACCTGGCCTGATAAATATATTCACCTTCATCATAGTTTTCATTAACATAATGAATGGTTATTCCACCTTCAGTTTCGCCAGCAGCCATAACGGCATTGTGCACGTGATCTCCATACATGCCTTTACCGCCAAATTTTGGAAGGATTGCCGGATGAATATTTACAATTCTGCCGGGATAAGCATGGATCAGGTTTTTAGGGATCAGCCAGAGAAAGCCTGCAAGCACTACAAAATCGATTTCAAGATTTTTGAGCAGGTCTATTACTTCGTCGGTTTTATAGAACTCGTTTTTGTCGAAAATATGAGTGGGGATTTCGAAATTATCAGCCCGCTGTAATACATAAGCATCGGCATTGTTGGTTAATACCAAAGATATTTCTATTTCATTACTCCGTTTAAAATGCTCCATCAGTTTTTGGGCATTGGAGCCAGAACCTGATGCAAAGATGGCTATTCGTTTTTTCACTCAAAAATCGTTTTGCCCAAAAATAGTATTTTTAAGCCTGTTTTCTTAATCGAAAGGAAATTTTATTGAATTAAGTTAAAGTCTTTATAATGAATAATTTTAACGTATTTTTGCAGTTCGGAAATGGGGTTAAACTTTAATGAAAAAAAAGTTGAAAGTGTTTTGTAATTTAAAAACATTAATCCTATATTTGCAACCCGAATTATAGGAAACGAATAAGAAAAATAAAAGGCTAAATAGAAATGGCAAATCATAAATCTTCATTAAAAAGAATTAGAGCAAACGCAACAAAACGTTTACGTAACAGATATCAGGCAAAAACTACACGTACCTTTATTAAAAGATTACGTGCTGCAGAAGATAAAAAATCTGCATCTGATTTATTGCCTAAAGTAATCTCTATGTTAGATCGTTTAGCTAAAAAGAATATTATCCACAAAAACAAAGCGGCTAATAACAAATCAAAATTAACGAAATTCGTTAACGGTTTAAAATAAGCCAATTTTTTTACGATATTAGTAAAGGCATCCTAACCAAAAGTTAGGATGCCTTTTTTTGTCTGAAAAAATGGAAAATTACGAACAGAAACTAGGTATAAAGTTATGGGCTGAAGAAGATCGCCCCCGTGAAAAACTTTTGTTACACGGCCGAAGACATCTAACAGATGCCGAACTGATTGCTATTTTAATTGGCTCGGGAAGTAAAAATGAAACCGCTGTCGATTTAAGTAAAAGGATTCTGTCGTTTTATGATAATAATTTAACAAAATTGGGGAAAGCTTCTATTCTGGAGCTTTCCAGGTTTAAAGGTATTGGAGAAGCCAAAGCATTAACTATAATTGCCGCTTAGAGCTTGGTTTGAGGCGAAAGGAAACTGCTGAAGAGGCCATTACCCATGTTACTACTTCTAACGATGTTTATAAATATTTACATCAAACTTTCGCTAATCTCAATCACGAAGAGTTCTGGATATTACTCCTAAACAGATCAAATCGCGTAATAGGTAAATTTTTGATCAGTAAAGGCGGGCAGGCAGGTACAGTGGCCGATCCGAAAATTATTTTTAAAACAGCTTTAGAAAACAATGCCGCAAATATTGTATTGGCACATAACCATCCTTCGGGAAGTTTAAAACCCAGTGAGAGCGACGATAAATTGACCAGGAATATGGTTGCTTCAGGGAATTTGCTTGGTCTGTATGTGGTCGATCACCTGATTTTTGCCAATAACCGTTACTATAGCTATCGGGATGAAGATTTAATTTAAAAGATATTCGGTTGTTAAAGTACAATTAACGTTAAATTAGTATAATAGCGGCTTAAAACTAAATATTACTGGTTAGCCAGGATTAATAAATTGTGTAATTATTTTATGAATACTTTAAAAATCATCCCTGTTTTTCTTTTGTTGACCGTTCTGGCATTTGCGCAAAAAACGGCAGCCCCTATTAATATTATTACTTACAATATCCGTTTAAATGTAGCATCTGATGGTATCAATGCCTGGCCTAACCGGAAAGATAATGTTAAGGCCCTGGTGAAATTTCATGATGCTGATATTCTTTGTGTACAGGAAGCCTTACCTGAACAGTTTGATGCGCTTTTGGAGAATTCCAATTTCGATGTAGTGGGTGTTGGCCGTGAAGATGGTAAAAGAAAGGGTGAGTTTTCTGCCGTTTATTTTGATAAAAACAGGTTCACTAAAAAGGATGGCGGAACTTTCTGGTTGTCAGAAACACCAGATGTTCCATCAAAAGGTTGGGATGCCGCACTTAACAGGATATGCAGCTGGGTTAAATTGTACGATAAGCAGAATAAAAAAGAGTTTATCGTTTTTAACACACATTACGATCATATCGGTGTTCAGGCGAGGATCGAATCAGCTAAATTACTTAAAAGTAAAATTCAGCAGATTGCACCAACGCTACCGGTTGTTTTTACCGGAGACTTAAACGTTACGCCCGAAACAGAAGCCATTGCTACTATAAAATCTTTTCTTACCGATGCGAAAGATGTTTCTGTAGAGCCTCCATATGGCCCGACAGGTACTTTTAATGCTTTTGATTTTAACAGTGACCTGAAAAACAGGATCGACTACATTTTTGTAAACAAAGGATTTAAGGTGCAGAAATTCGCTGTATTAACTGATAGTAAGGATAAAAGGTATTATTCTGACCATTTACCTGTTTTTTGCAGACTTTGGTTTTAATAAATGCTGTTAAAATCGCTGTTTCCCTTTCAATTCGAACTTTTTGGTAACTTATACCATTATCATTATATTTTCGAAACACTGGCATTTATAATTGGTGTTAGGTTGTATTATTTCTATAAAAAAGGAATTAAAGACCCGATATCTGATGAAAACAGACTGTGGATTATGCTGGGCGCTATGCTTGGGGCATTAATTGGCTCACGTGTAATTGCTGTGCTCGAAACGCCTGAAGTACTTCACCACCTTAGTTTTTCAGTTCTTTATCAAAGTAAAACCATTGTTGGCGGTTTGCTTGGCGGTTTGTTCGGTGTTGAATTGATAAAAAAGATAATAGGTGTGAATATCGCCTCTGGAGATGTCTACGTTATTCCGATTTTGGTTGCCCTTATTGTTGGTCGTATTGGTTGCTTTTCCATGGGGACCGACGAGCCAACCTACGGTATCCCTACCCATTTTTTTACAGGTATGGATTTGGGCGATGGCATATTGCGGCATCCCATCATGCTCTACGAAATGGTTTACCTCGTACTTTTGATTTTTTTGTTCAATGGCTTGAAAAATAAGACATTGATCAATGGAGACCGTTTTAAATTGTTTATGGTATTATATTTCCTGTTCCGTTTTTGGGTAGAATTTATAAAGCCTTACCATTCATTATTTTTAAATTTAAGCAGCATTCATTGGTCTGCATTGTTTATTTTTATTTATTATTATAGATTCATCATCAGAATTTCGAAACAGATTTTACATAAACAGTAAACATTATGGCCAATACCAGAGATTATATATATTACGATTATACCAAAAGTCTTTGCCCCGAATGTTTACAGCTTTGTGATGCAAAAATTGTTTTTCAGGACGCAAAGGTATTTATGCTGAAAAATTGCAGAACGCATGGCGATAGCAAAGTGATGATTGCTGATGATGTAGAATATTACAAACAGATCCGGAATTACAATAAACAATCGGAAATGCCGCTTAAGTTTAATACTAAAGTGCACTACGGTTGCCCTTACGATTGCGGTTTGTGTACAGATCATGAACAACATTCGTGTTTAACCGTAATAGAGGTTACTGATCGTTGCAACCTGGCCTGTCCAACATGTTATGCCATGTCGTCGCCAAATTATGGCAGGCACCGTACGCTGGAAGAAATAGAACGGATGATGGATGTTGTGGTGGCAAACGAAGGTGAACCCGATGTAGTTCAACTTTCGGGTGGAGAACCAACCGTACATCCCGATTTTTTTAAGATTTTAGACCTTGCCAAAACAAAGCCAATTAAACATTTAATGGTGAATACGAATGGGATCAGGATTGCAAAAGATATTGGCTTTGTAGAAAAATTAGCAAGCTATATGCCCGATTTTGAAATCTACCTGCAGTTTGATAGTTTCAGCGCCGAAGTATTAACCAAGCTAAGGGGAGAAGACCTTACCGAAGTAAGAAGAAAAGCCATCGATCACCTCAACCAGTTTAATGTATCTACTACTTTGGTGGTTACTTTACAAAATGGCCTTAACGATCATGAAATTGGCGATATTTTAGATTATGCACTTAAGCAGAAATGTGTTCGCGGCGTTACTTTCCAGCCTACTCAGGTTGCCGGAAGAAATGATGATTATAATGATCAACAGGGAAGAATAACCCTAACTGAGGTGCGCAGAAAAATTTATGAGCAATACCCAACTTTTACCCCTCAAGATTTAATCCCTGTGCCATGCAACCCCGATGCATTGTGTATGGCTTATGCATTGAAAATCGGCGATGAGGTGATCCCGATGACACATCTGATCAACCCGGAGGATTTACTCAACAATTCAAAAAATACCATCGTTTTCGAACACGATGAAAAATTGAAAGAACACATGCTGAATTTGTTTAGTACTGGTGTTTCGGTAGATTGTGCCGAAGATACCTTTGGCGAATTGATGTGTTGCCTGCCAAGAGTAAAATCGGATAGTTTAAGTTATGATAATTTATTTCGGATTATCATCATGAATTTTATGGATCCGCTGGATTTTGATGTACGCGCTGTTAAAAAATCATGTGTACATATTGTGAGCGATAAATATAAAATGGTACCCTTCGAAACCATGAATATTTTTTACCGCGACAACAAAATAGATCTGATCAGGGAAAAATTAAATATGAACTAACATGGAAGGTTTATTCGGATTATTTATTGTTTATTGTCTTACTGCAGTTGTACTCTTTGTTGTGGGGATTATTCAGATTATTATCAAATCATCAAGGAACGAGCCTGTAAAATCTGGGTTAAAATTGCTTATCATTTCGGTAATTATGATGGTGATTGGTTTTGGTGCCTGTGCGGTGTTGCTCTTTAACAGTTAAATATAGGCTATGGGACTTTTTATTGTATATTGGGTAGTTGTCGCATTGTTGTTTGTAATTGGCATCATTCAGATCATCGTAAAAGCTGCAAATAACCAACCCGTTAAACCCGGCCTTAAACTGGTTATTGCATCTGTTATAATGCTGGTAATAGGAGCAGGAGCATGTGCAGTAATTCTATCCAATTTAAATATTAGCCATTAGTCATTTTTATTGTGTCAAGATTACGGGTTTAGCTTTCTCCTTTGACCTTTAAATAATATCTTTGCGTTTTATGAAATTAGAGTGTCCTTCGAGATTTGTCTTGATACTGGGCACTCGCTACCTGATACTCCAAAATGAAAATATCATATAACTGGTTAAAACAATTCGTACAGATCGATAAAACACCTCAAGAGCTTTCGTTAATTCTTACCAATGTTGGCTTAGAAGTAGAAAGTGTAGAAAAAGTGCAGCCTGTTGTGGGCGGTTTAGAGGGCTTGGTTATCGGCGAAGTGTTAACCTGTGTTCAGCATCCCAATGCCGATCGTTTACGCATTACTACGGTAAACGTGGGTGGTAAAGAAAACCTTCAGATTGTTTGCGGTGCCCCAAATGTAGGCGCCGGCCAAAAAGTAGTAGTAGCTACTGTAGGCACAACGGTATATCCATTAGAGGGTGAGCCATTTAAAATAAAAGAATCAAAAATCAGGGGAGAACTTTCACAGGGAATGATCTGTGCCGAAGATGAAATCGGTTTAGGTAAATCGCATGATGGGATTATGATCCTTGCCAATGATACCGAAATTGGAATCCGTGCAAAAGATCATTTCAAAATGGATGATGATTTTGTTTTCGAAATCGGATTAACACCAAACCGTGCTGATGCGGCTTCGCATTTAGGTGTGGCGAGAGATTTGGCCGCTTATTTCAGAAGCGAGTATGAAATGCCTGATCTTTCAGCTTTTAAAACAGATAATGAAAAACTGGTAATTCCGGTAGAAGTAGAAGATTTAGCAGCTTGTCCTCGTTATAGCAGCTTAACACTTTCTGGCGTTACCGTAAAAGAATCGCCAGAGTGGTTAAAAGATAAATTAAAGGTAATTGGATTACGTCCCATCAATAATGTGGTTGATATTACCAATTATGTGCTTCATGGTTTAGGACAGCCTTTACATGCTTTCGATGCCGACAAAATTACCGGCGGAAAAGTAATCGTGAAAAAAGTTGCTGAAGGAACACCTTTTGTAACCCTTGATGATGTTGAGCGTAAGCTGAGTGCAGATGATTTAATGATCTGCAATACCGAAACACCAATGTGTATTGCAGGTGTTTTCGGTGGAAAATCTTCTGGAGTCGATGCCAGCACCAAAAATATTTTCCTGGAAAGTGCTTACTTTAATTCGGTTTCTGTTCGTAAAACTTCTAAAAGACATGGCTTAAAAACCGATGCTTCTTTCCGTTACGAGCGTGGTACTGATCCGGAGATTACGGTTACGGCTTTAAAATATGCAGCATTATTAATTAAAGAACTGGCTGGCGGGGAAATCTCTTCATCAATATCCGATATTTATCCAAGTCATATCAAGCCTTTCGAGTTTGAAGTAAGTTATACCAATATCAATAAACTAATTGGTGCAAATATTCCATCAGCTGAAATTAAACACATTATTACTGCTTTGGGTATTGCGGCTACTAATACTTCTGAAGATACTTTGGCGTTAAGAGTACCATCTTTTAAAGTTGATGTAACCCGCGAATGTGATATTACTGAAGAAGTATTGCGTATTTACGGTTATAACAATATCGAAATCCCTTCAAAGGTAAATGCATCGCTTTCTTATAGCATTAAGCCTGAAAAAGAAAATACGCACAACGTAATTGCAGATATGCTTACCTCAAACGGTTATGCAGAAATTATGTGCAACTCGTTAACTAAATCGGCCTATTCGAAAAATTTAGACGAAGCTGTATTTATTTTAAATCCCTTAAGCAGCGATTTAAATGTAATGCGCCAGCACTTATTGATGCCTGCATTAGAGAGTGTAGCTTACAACCAGAACCGTAAAAATGCTGATGTTAAGTTTTATGAATTCGGTAAAACCTATCATTTAATTAATGGGCAGTATGTAGAGCGCTCAAGGTTATTATTGTTGATCTCGGGTGCTAAACAGAGCGAGCAATGGAACCACAATGCTAAATCGGCTACCTTTTATAACTTAAAATCGGCAGTTGATGCCATTATAAGCCGTTTGGGAATTGCAAGCTATCAAACCGATACCTTAAACGACGAAAATTTTGCTTACGGGATTAAATACTTCCGTGGAGATAAAACCCTGGTGAGTTTTGGTGCCGTTTCAAAAGCCGACCGTAAAGTAGCCGATGTAAGTGCGGAGGTTTTTTATGCCGATTTTGATTGGGCTGCCTTGTTGGATATTGTAAGGAAAAATAAAATTGTTAACAAAGAAGTTTCTAAGTACCCTCAAGTGCGTAGAGACTTATCTTTATTGATCGATCAGGCGGTAACTTTCGATACTTTAAAAGGTATTGCTTTCAAAACCGATAAAAAGCTGATCAAAGAGGTTGGTGTGTTCGATGTGTATGTAGGTGATAAATTACCTGAAGGCAAAAAATCGTATGCCTTGAACTTCATTTTGCAGGATGAGGAACAAACCTTAACCGATAAGCAGATTGAAAACACGATGCAGAAATTAATCGCGAATTTAACGGCACAAGCTGGTGCAGAAATTAGGAAATAAAATATAAATTCGTATTTTTAGAAATAAATTCATGGCTTCTGTTGCAGATCAATTAGATAAGGTATTACAAAAAACGGCTCAGGTATTGGAGCTATGTAATGCGCTACAGGAAGAAAATGATTTATTAAAGCTTGAAAATCAATCGTTAAAAGTAGCACTCGATACAGCGAAAGGCAAAAATGTAGAACTTGATGAAAAATTAAGGGTTACAAAATTGGCTAAAAGTATAGAGGGGACAAGTGAGAAGTCGCTTGACATTAAACAAAAAATTAACGATTTTGTGCGGGAGATTGATAAAAGTATTGCATTATTAAAAAAATAATGATGCAGAGAAATCAGAAACTAAGCTAAACAAATGGGAGAAATCTCGATTAAAATAACCATTTCCGACCGTATTTATCCACTAAAGGTGAATATGGAAGAGGAAGAAATTGTGAGACGGGCAGCAAAAATGATCAATGAACGCATAAAAGATTATCAGGATAATTATGCGGTTAGAGATAAGCAGGATCTTCTTTCTATGGCAGTGTTACACTATGCAACAGCCGTATTGAGAACAGAAAATAAAGTACAAAGCCAGGATACTGCTGTTGCCGATAAAGTTGAAGAATTGGATGTTTTACTCAGTAATTTCTTTTCAAAATAAGGTTCGTTCTTTCAAAGTATACGTCACTCTGAACTTGGTCAGAGCCTGTTAATAAGATCCTGAAATAATTTCAGGATGACGCATGCTTAAATATTAGCATAAAAACATAGCCGCGGCTAGTTTTTGAGTTTCAAATTTTATAAAACTTAACACTTCAATATCTATAGGGTTAAGAGGGCGTATTTCATCTGCTATGGCACCTGAAAATGGCTTAAACCCTAATTATGCTTAGTTGAGGTTTAAAATGTATGAGACTTTAAAAATTAGTTGCGGTTTTTTTTTACTTAAAAAACAAAATGGAAATAGTTGAAATATTAGGATACGTATTTGCCGTAATAGCGGGTATTGCTATCGGAGTGGTGGTAGGAAGATTCCTTCTGCGTAACTTGCTTAAACAGCAGGAAGTTGCCGCACAGAACAAAGTGAAAAAGATTTTAAAAGATGCAGAAAACAATGCAGAGATCTTAAAAAAGAATAAACTTTTAGAAGCAAAAGAAAAATTTTTGCAAATGAAAGCGGAGCATGAGCAGGAAGTGAATGCCAAAAACAATAACATTAACCAACGCGAAAATACCATGAAGCAGAAAGAGCAATCGGTAAACCAGCGCATGGAAAATTTCAATAAAAAAGAACAAGAACTCGATAAGCAAAAAAGCGTTTTAGAAAAGCAAACCGAAATTGCGATTAAAAAGCAAGAAGAAGTTGAAGTGCTTAAAAACCAACACCTAAAACAATTAGAAACCATTGCTGGTCTGTCTGCCGAAGAAGCTAAAGAGCAATTGGTGGAAAATCTGAAACAAGAAGCCCGTACACAGGCCATGATGCAGGTGAAGGATATTGTTGATGAGGCAAAGCTAACGGCGAGCAAAGAAGCTAAAAAAGTAGTCATCCAAACCATTCAGCGTACCGCTACCGAAGCTGCAATTGAAAATTCGGTTTCTATTTTTCATATCGAAAGCGATGAGATTAAAGGTCGTGTTATTGGTAGAGAGGGTAGAAACATCCGTGCTTTAGAAGCTGCTACCGGTATTGAGATTATTGTGGATGATACACCAGAAGCAATTATTTTATCAGGTTTCGATCCGGTAAGAAGGGAAATTGCCCGTTTGGCTTTGCACCGTTTGGTAACAGATGGTCGTATCCATCCGGCTCGTATTGAGGAAATTGTAGCGAAAACCAAAAAACAGATCGAAGACGAAATTGTAGAGATTGGTGAGCGTACAGTAATCGATTTAGGTATCCATGGTTTACACCCTGAGTTAATCCGTATGGTTGGCCGTATGCGTTACCGTTCGTCTTACGGGCAAAACTTGTTACATCACTCGCGTGAGGTAGCTAATTTCTGTGCGACGATGGCTGCCGAATTAGGCTTAAATGCTAAAATGGCTAAACGTGCAGGTTTATTACACGATATAGGTAAAGTGCCTGATGATAACCCAGAATTGCCACACGCAATTTTAGGTATGCAATTGGCCGAAAAATATAAAGAGCACCCTGAAATTTGTAATGCTATAGGCGCCCACCACGATGAAATTGAGATGACTTCGATGATCTCTCCAATTGTACAGGCTTGTGATGCAATCTCTGGCGCACGCCCAGGTGCGCGTCGCGAGGTGGTAGAAAGTTATATCAAACGCCTTAAAGATTTAGAAGAACTGGCTTTATCTTATCCTGGCGTAGAAAAAACGTTTGCAATTCAGGCTGGTAGAGAATTACGTGTGATTGTAGAAAGTGAACGTATTACTGATGCACAGGCTGAACTTTTAGCTGCAGATATTTCAACCCGTATTCAAACCGAAATGACTTATCCAGGACAGATTAAGGTTACTGTAATCAGAGAAACCCGTTCTGTAGCATTTGCGAAATAGATTAAATCGTCATCCTGAACTTGTTTCAGGATCTTAATAACAGAATAATAACAGAAAAGGTGCTGAACTGAATTCAGCATGACGAGTGGTTTAATAAACAAAATATTAAGCGATGGATATTCCATCGCTTTTTTTTATTTTTACATAATGAGCAAGCAAACCATAACAATAGAACCAAAGCGGCCAGTAGATGTGCTTTTTGATAAGTACGCCGAAAGCCATCAAAATCCAACCAACAAGCTGGTGCACTGGATCTGTGTTCCGTTAATTGTATTCAGCTTACTGGGTTTGATCTGGCAGATCCCTTTTCCGCATATCGGTTTTTTAGGTAGCTACAACGGTTTCTTTAACTGGGCATCTTTTCTATTGGCATTTAGCTTGTATTATTACTTTACACTTTCGCCAGTTTTGTTTTTTTTGATGATCTGGGTAGTGGGTTTAATGAGTTACATCATCGTTAAAATTGAGCAGGCGGTAGGCTTAGGTAGTGGAACGGCCTATGCCATTTATGCAGCAATATTTGTTGCGGCCTGGATCGGTCAGTTTATTGGTCATAAAATTGAAGGCAAAAAACCATCATTTCTGGATGATGTTAAGTTCTTGTTAATAGGTCCGATCTGGTTATTGCACTTCATTTGCAAGAAAGTGGGTATTCGTTACTGATTCTAAAAGCGCTTAACGTTTAGTTAACCTTAAGGTAAAGTAATATTAATTAATATCTAACCTGCAGTTAACACTGTGGTAATACTTTTGCCCTTATCAAATAAAGGCAAATTGGATTTACTAAACTCTTTTAAAAGAGCGGCACTCACGGTGTTCGCTTTAACGATTAGCGTACTTGCGTATGCGCAGACAGGAAAAATTTCTGGAACAGTTACCGATAAAAAAACCGGTGAAACCTTAATTGGGGTAACGGTTAAAATTAAAGGTACAACTAAAGGTACTTCTACAGGTGCTGATGGTAAATATACTATTGCTGCATTACAAGATGGTAAATTTATTATCGAAGCATCGTATGTAGGTTATGCTACAAAGGAAGTCCCAGCTGTAGAAGTAAATGGTGGAGGTACAACTACCTTAAATCTCTCGCTCGAAGAATCGAATTCTCAGAAATTAGCTGATGTACAAGTAAAGGGTGTAGCAGGTAAAGAAAGCGAAACTGCTTTGCTGTCATTGCAAAAAAATGCTATCGAGATTAAACAAGGCATCGGAATTCAGGAGCTCTCTAGAAAGGGCATAAGTGATGTTGAAGAAGGGCTAACAAAAATTACCGGTATTACTAAGGTAGACGGTAGAGGTTTGTTTGTAAGAGGTTTAGAAGATAGGTATAACAACTTATTAATAAATGGCTTAGCAGTTCCTTCTAACAATCCTTTCAAAAAAATTATTCCTTTAGATCTTTTTCCAACGGATATAGTAAGTGTTTTAGAGACTTACAAAACTTTTAACTCAGGCTTATATGGCGATTTTGCTGGCGGAACTTTTAATATTGTAACTGCAAAAGGAGAAAAACCAATAACAAAAATTACTATTGGAACAAGCTTTATCTCAAACAGTACTTTTAAGAAATTCTTGAGAGCAGAAGATGCTACTTCGTTTGGTAGTTATTTAGGTTTTAATGGTGATGGAAGATCGTTACCTAAAGTTTTTGGAAAGGCTCCATCTGCTTATACCATGTCGTCTAATGAAGCACTTTCGCAATTTGGTTCTGGTTTCGATGTTGATAATGGCAAAGCGCCTTTAAATACAAGTGTTGGTATTTTACATACACAAAAATTCAATCTTGAAAACCAAAGGTCTTTCCAGTATTTAATCTCTATTAATACAGATAATAATTTTCAAATAAGAGAAGGTGTAGATCGCTTTTTTAATACGGCGCAGGGTATTTATGATAATAACTTGTACACAACTACCAATAGGTTTTCTACTAATTCATCTATACTCGGAGCCTTAAACTATGTTACCAAGAGATTAAGTTTAAGCTTTAATGCCTTTTACTTGAAAGGTACCGAAAACATGATTCAGGATCAACTGGGTTATACCAATAGCCAGGCAACGGTTAACAATACCTTTATCAGGTTAAATCAGTTACAAAAAACTGATTTTTATACCGGGCAAACGTTTGCGAATTATAAAATAACTGAAGATGACGCGCATAGTATTAAAGCCGGTGTTTCTTATTCTAAAACGAAATATGAATTGCCAGACAGAAAGTCTTTCAGAGGATCTCGTATTGATGAGAACACCACATCAATAAATTATTCTGGTAACAGTATATATAGGCAATATATGGATTTTGATGGCGAGTTCTTTGGCTCGGGCATGTTAGAGTACAACTTTAAATTTGGGAACGAAGACTTGACAAAAGCACATAAGTTGAGTGTGGGTTACAACGGTTCGTTTAATAAGGTTGCATCTAAGTCCAGATTTGTAGTGTCGCAAAATCTAGCCTCTAATTCAACAAATTTTGATACAAATGAACCAGATCAAACCCTGGTGAACGAAATTGCGAAGGGTAACTTTACTTATAGAGAAGGTAGTAATGCTACATACGCAGCTACAATGCAAGAAAGTGTAAATGCTGGTTATGCTGATTTAGCATTTAGATTTAATGACAGATTAAACCTAAATGCGGGAGCAAGGTTCGAACAGTCTCAGCGCTTAACAAGATTTAGAAATCCAGGTAGTTTTGATGACCCATTCCAAAGAGAGACTAAAAATAACTTCAATATTTTACCAGCAGCTAACTTGAAATATAGTATAACGGAGAAGTCGAATTTTAGACTATCAGCTTCAAAAACAATCACGAAGCCTGTAATTATGGAAGCATTTCCATTAGAATTTGTTAATCCTGACGCAACCATAGAAAGCGGTAACCCAAATATCGTGAACAGTAATAATTATAATTTCGATGCGAAGTATGAGTTATTCCCAACTGGTAAAGAAATGTTTGCTATTACAGCGTTTGCCAAGTATTTAGAAAATCCGATCGAGCGTTTATTTCAACAAACTGCAGGTAGTGGTGGTTTACAAATTACCTATAACAATTCGAAAAAGGCAGTGCTTTATGGAGCTGAAATTGAATTCTTGTTGCAGTTATCAAGAATAAACGAATCGCTTTCGAACTTCTCTGTTGGCTTCAACACTTCATTAATGTATACTAAAACGACTATTGATGTGGCTAAGAACAGTGCAGAGACCGCTGCCATCGGTAACGATAATACCCGTAAGTTACAAGGTGCATCTCCGTGGTTGATCAATGCAGATATTAAACACGAATCAGACTTTACTAAAAAATGGAAAAGTACAATGACGTTGGCTTACAATATTTATGGCAAGCGTATTTATGCAGTAGGTACAAATGGACTGGATAATTATTATGAAAAGCCTTTTGGCAAATTAGATTTTATCTGGAATAATAAACTTTCTGGTAAGTGGGATTTAAAAGTTGGGGTGGAGAATATCTTGAACCCGACCTATAGAATAGAATTAGGTGAAGAAAGTACCATAAAGATATTCGAAAACGACCTGACTGTTAAAGATTATAAAAGAGGAGTTGGTGTATCGCTAGGTTTAGGATATACATTTTAACCCCTAGCTGTTTACAATTTGTTAACATACTGCTGATGTAATCTTAAAAGTGGGTTAATGTATTGAAAACATTGAGGTGGTAAATTTACATTCAAGGAAAACTAAAATTATATTATAAAAAAGAATTAAAATGAAAAAATTACTTTATGCAATTGCTGTTTCAGCTACCATTTTTACAGGCTGTTCAAAAGATGATGATGATCAACCTATCATAAAAGTGCCTGTTCAAGGTGAAATCACCGGAAATATTACAGCTAACAGAACTTTAGCTTTTGGTAATTATACGTTAAAAGGGCTAGTGAAAATTCAATCTGGTGTTACCTTAACAATTGAACAAGGTAGTACCTTTACTGCCGATCAAGCTGATGGCGAAGATGGATTAGTAGTTTTAAATGGTGGTAAATTAATCGCTAATGGTACAGCTGATGAGCCAATCGTTTTTACAGCTAAAACCAAATCAGGCGGACAATGGGCCGGCATTATCATGTATGGTGATGCACCAATAGTAAATTCTTCAACATTTGTGGGTACTCAAACTGCTAACTCAGAAGATGGCCAACTTTTAAGTTATGGAGGTACTAATGCTACTCACAATGGCGGTTCGTTAAAGTACGTAAGAGTTGAATATGCTGGTTTGGTATTTAATAATAACACAAGAGAGCACAACGGATTTTCATTTTACTCTGTAGGATCAGGAACAGTTTTAGAAAACTTAGTATCATACAAAGGAAACGATGATGGTTTCGAGTTTTACGGTGGTACTGTGAGTGGTAAAAACTTAATCTCTTATGGTAATGCTGACGATTCTTTCGATTGGCAAGATGGCTGGAGAGGCCAGGATAACACAAATTGGTTTGCTTATCAAACTGGTGTGGCTAACTACGGTATGGAAATCGAAGCTAAAGGTGTAAATAATGCATTTTGGCCTAAAGCAACAAACATTACCCTTAAAAGAGCTGCTGGTACTGGTACAGAATTACAAAGTGAAAAACAATACGACGCTATTCAGTTTAAGTCACAAGGTAATGGTGATTTTAGTAACATTGTTATCGATGGTTACGCTTCAGTTGAAGCGGGCTTCGGTTCGGCAGTTCAAATTCGTGATATAGCTACATATGACAGCCAAGTCGTTGGTGGTAAGATTAAATTGAATAATGTAAAAGCAACAAATACTCCAGTATTGTTTCTTTCACAAAATTCTGGTGGTGTGTTCACAGTTAACGCAGCTAGTTTCGGTGCTGCAAACTGGTCAGTATCTACAACTGCAACTGGTGCTTCTTTAACAAAAGGAAAATGGTCAACTGTAGATGGTTTAGATTTATTAGCGAATCTGTAAGCATTACACTTCCTGTACCAACAGGATATAAAAAGGGTGTTCATCGTGTTGATGGACACCCTTTTTTGTGCTTATGATTCATACAATCCATAATTGTGAGGCATGAAGCAATGACGAATGCTCACCACCTCTATCGTCAATCTAGTACAGCATTCCTGATCTTGTATTAAATGCTTTATACTATGTATGTTATATGTGATATATGTTGTTTCTTAATTAAGTTTAATTTGTAGTTATTTTACTATTAAACTTAATGATTTGTTATTGATTGCTTAATAATCAGGGTATTATCTTGTGTAAAAAACATTCTATGAAAAACACATCTATTTTAAGCGCATTCTCACAGACAATACGCTTGGCTCTTTTGCTGTTAACAATAACAGTTTTTTCCTGCAAGAAATCTGAAAACCTTACTACTGCTCTAGATTCAAAAGTTAAGGTTGATTCAGCCATAATTGCCAAAATTAAGGCTTTGGGCTTTCAAACAAAAGGTATTATAGAATTTCAGGAGTATTATTTAGTTGAGGGTGATATCATGATTTCAAAAAAATCTTTATCATCAATAAAGAGTCCAGAAAGATTGATGAGCGTTGGCGGCACGATATCTCAAGCGAGCACAAACAATCTAATTAGTAATATTAATAACCATAATATCAATATATCTGTTGATGCTTCAATATATGGAGACAATACTTGGTATAATGCATTAAAGAAGGCTGTTACAGTTTGGAATAGCACGTCAAATAGCAATGTTAAACTTAATTTGATCTATACATCGTTAACCGATTATTCCTTAGATCAGACGAATATAGACATCACAATTAAAGGAGATAACAATCAATTAGATTTCAATACTGTAGCTCGAGCTGAGTTTCCTACTTATAATGGCAAACCAGGTAGTTTAATTTTGATTAATCTTGATGTTAAAAACCCATTTACGAATAATTATCTAAATGATGGACAGGCTGCCTGGAATGTGATTCATGAAATCGGTCATTGTCTAGGTTTAAGGCATACGAATTGGGAAACCAATGATCCACCAACTTCAATTGGAGAAAATTTAATTGCTGGTACACCAACATCTGATCCAAATTCGGTAATGAATGGTAGCACAGGATTAAGTGACTATAGTGCTTACACATACCCATTGTTACCTTCCAATTATGATGCTATCGCTATCAGTACTTTATATCCAGTTAATAATAGTAGTGTCGTTTTACCTTATATTTCAAGCAATAAGTATTTTTCACCCGGTGGTGAGGATTATTTCAAAATAAGTTATCTAGAACAAGGGGTAAGTTATCATTGGAGGGCCATTGGTATAAATGGCACTAACTATGATGAAACAATAGGAACTTTTACCGCAGATACGACTCCGGGAATAGGTTTCCCTTCTTCTGGCAATTATCAGTTGCAATGCACAATTTCTGGTGGTAAATATACTACGCCAACAACTGTTACAAAAAATCTTATTGTTCAATAAAAGATCTGTCATTTCAACAGTATAACAAAAGGTGTTCATCATTATGGTGAACACCTTTTGTGTTTACAATCTTTGTAACGTACGGCAATCCATAATACATACGGTTAGTTTATTTCTATTTTATGTATGTTTTATTTGTTTTTTATTGTTGATTTTCATTTCATTTTTGTATCTATTGTTAGATATAACTTAACTATTTATTCACTACCACTTAACAGTGAGATGATTAACTTAGTTTAAAATAAATCTAGCTATGAAAAACACATCTATTTTAAGCGCATTCTCAAAGACAATGTGCTTCAGTCTTTTGCTAATTTTTAGCATCTCATCCTGTAAAAAATCAGAAGCACCTGTTGTAACCCCTCCTGACACCAAGTTGGAAGTTGAAGCGACTACAATTGCTAAAATTAAAGAACTTGGCTTCCAAACTCAAAATATTAAAGAATTCGGTGAGTATTATATTGTTGAAGATGATATTCTGATTTCAAAGAAATCTTTATTAGGAGTTAAGCGACCGGAGTCATTAATGAGCACAGGTGGTAAAATATCTCAAGCCAGTACAAACAACTTAGTTAACGGCAATAATTATCACAATGTAAATATTTCTATTGATGAATCTATTTGGGGACATGGAGTTTGGTATAGCGCTGTTTTAACCGCTATTACTGTTTGGAATTCCAATCCTAATTCTGATATCAAGCTTAATCTGATTATTAGCGACTACCAATACAGTCCTTCGCCAAATGTTGATATCGTTATCAGAGGTGATCAGGGTGCACTTCCAACTAATGTAGCCGCATATGCCGAGTTTCCCACAGATAGCCAAAGGCCAGGTAATTTAATTTTGGTGAATTCTGACTTTAGAGATCCCTTCACTCAATCTTTTATTAACCAAGGACAGGGGGCATGGAATGTAATACATGAAATTGGCCATACCTTGGGTTTAAGACATACTAATTACCAAGCGATCGATCCTCCTAGTAACGCCGGTGCAAACTTAATTGCGGGTACCCCAACATCTGATCCAAATTCTGTAATGAACGGAGGTACTGCCTTAAGTGATTATAACTCTTCATACCCGGCATTACCATCTATATATGATGCTGTCGCGATTAATACTTTATACCCTTTAAGCAGTAGTAGCACCATTATCCCTTATATCGGTGGACAGAATGCTTTATTTACAAACGGTCAGGCAACCTATCAGATGAGTTATAAATCTGTTGAAACTGGAATTTACTATAAATGGGAGGTTACCGGTATTAATGGAACCAGTTATTATTACGAATTTACTGATGATACTGATGCAATATTAAATGAGATCGGTTTCAGTACACCTGGCAACTATCAGCTAAAGTGCACCATTTCTGGTGGCAAGTATACAACACCAGTAACAGCAACAAAAAATATTGTTGTTCAGTAATTC
Organism: Pedobacter sp. 22163; assembly: GCF_052045595.1. Taxonomy (NCBI): domain Bacteria; kingdom Pseudomonadati; phylum Bacteroidota; class Sphingobacteriia; order Sphingobacteriales; family Sphingobacteriaceae; genus Pedobacter; species Pedobacter sp. 22163. Next base: position 151,977 of record NZ_JBQEPM010000011.1, read on the forward strand.
TGTTAGTGAAATCTATCAGTTCGCTAATAAGTTTGACTATTGTTTAAAAGAAATAAATCGGGTGTTCATTATGAACACCCGATTTATTTATAATCGTATTTTATACTGTCTCTTTAACCTCTGCTTTTGCTTTCTTTGTTACAGCAGGTTTAGCGGCCTTTGCCTTCGGAGCCACAGGAGTAACTTGCTCTTCTTTGATATATGGCGTTATAGAATCATCTTGAATATTGAAAGTAACTTTTTTAGTTAATTGCTTTGCAAATTTTTCGATTACTTTATCGGCTTTTTTTGCTTTGCCATACTGGATAACAAGTTCGTTAAATGCAAGGGCTAATTTCGATTCTAATTCTTTGCGTAGTTTTTTGCTTGTCGAATGACTTTTCGACTTGGATTTGTTCTTTTTCATCTAAAACTTATGGGTTTTCCCAAAGATAGAGAATCGGAAAGTTAAATTAATATTATGATTATGTTAACACAGAAGCAGCTGCTTAACATATAAAATATTTCTCATAACTTAGGTTAAATCACATAGGTTAGAATTTAATCGAACGAATATGAATTATCCAATATTAATCGGTGTTGCGGTTCTGGTCATCATTTTAATCGCCTACCTGATCAAAAGAAACCAGAAAGACAAAAAGGAATTTGAAGAAGAGGTAATCCAGTCAGAACTTCCGCCTGAGAAAGATGATAAAGAAAACAACTAAAAAGTACTTCCTGGTGCTATATCGCCGCCCAGATCTAGTGTATTCTGGAAACCTTCAAGGTATTGAAGTAAATGCCGCTCCGCATTTGCGTAAGAAGTAAATGTTGATGCCGGTTCATAAGCATCAGCATCAGTTTTGCTTTTGTAAAATGAACTGATTTTGAAAACGAAAACTTTGCCATCGTTAATCGGCGACATAATTCTAGCCTTTATAGCGTGACCGTTCACCTCAACAAAAAATTCCTTTAAAACGGTATAGATAATAGCAGACATAGACAAGGTTTTAGATTTAACTCAATATGAGAAATCTAAATTACCTTAAATAGCTAATGAATCAACCTGTTATTGATAAAATAACGATTTTTTAACATTAATTTAATACGAAGGCCTATTTCTTAGTAGGCTCATATGCATAAACCACTTCGTATTTACTTTTCTTGAAATTTGAAGAAAGTTGTCCGATTTTTAGATTCTGAGCCTGGGGTGTAGGTTCGCAGTACGAATACTTTTTGCCTTTATAAGTAATCGGTTCGCCAATTGGTTTGTCAAACTGAACAGCAATAGTTAAATGTTTAGGGTATAGTAATGCGATCATCGGCAGGTTATATATTTCCTTTACCAAATAGAAAAATAGTGCAGCGCGGTCATCGCAATCGCTGTAGGTACTTAATAATGTTTGTTCAGGAGAGAAGCGTTTTTCCTTACCAAAATTTTCACCGTCATCTTCATATAAAAAACCATAACGGGTAAATCTCATCAGGTAATCGACTCCTTTTTTCTGATCCATGCCTTTCAGGTTTTCTTTCAAGGTGGGAATAAGAGAGCTATAAGTTTCCCGGCTCAAAGGAATATTAAAATAACTCTCAAAATCGACTACCGGATAGTTTTTGAAAATGGTTTGTATATCTTCATTAACTTTTAGCTTAAAATGATGGATTTTTTGACGGTAGCTAAATTCGATGTCTTTTTCCTGATAACTTTCCGGTTTAAAATCGGGCATTCGGGTCACCTTATAAGAGAAAGGGTTTTTAGCCTCTGGAATTACAATTTTAACAGGCTTATAAGCATCGGCCTGTTTAAACAGTTTGCCATAATCATGATAATTCAAACACATAAACTTTTTATCGTCAATCATGAAAAACGGAATATCGCTGATATCCTCTTCATTTCTTACATAAAAGATAACCTGATTATTGCCTACAGCTAACCTTGCATCGTAGCCGCATTTACTCAGTAAAAACCATTTGTATAAAGTATAGCCGAAATAATTATCTGCTTTCGGACTAATCTGTTCGGCTGTTTTTCGGATCAGTTGGTAATAAATCCAGTCGTTTAAATTGTATTTTTTCTGGTATTTTTCTAAAGACGAGATAAGTGGTGCGTATTGGCCGGAAGAGATGCGGCTGTAAAAGTTTGAAACGGCTGATGTAGTTGCTGTTTTTGGTATTGGAAAAACGACTGAAGAATCGATACTAAAGTTGAAAGTTCCATCATAAAAATCGAAAGAATAATTCTGTCCCTTCGAGATGATGGTATTCATCATCAGGCAAACGAACAAAATGGTCCTCAAAATATATGTGTAACTCCCTCTTTTCAAACCGCTCCATATTTGGTTACATTAAATTTACTTATTATTAACATAAAAGCAACAATTTCTTTATGTCAACAACAAGGTAGGTGCTTAACGGGAAATTAACATTGAATTTTTATGAATCCTGATCAGGTTATTTTTTTTAGGGCATAAAGCCCCTTTCTTAAATGTTTTAAAAGCGAGGTATTACAATCTTTACAGTCTATTTCTTTCAAATAAATGGGTTTGCCTATACTGATTTTTAACTGGTGGCCATTTTTGTTGAATAACTCTGAGATCAGCTTTGCTGTTTGTAATGAAGGATGTATAAATTTAAGCAGGCTAAAAAAGATGCCATTATTGCCATGAAAATATACTGGTAGTATTGGTACATTGGCTTTGGAGATGATTTTTCCAACCACGGGATGCCATTCACGGTCGGTAATCTGATTTTTTCTGAATTTATAAGAAGAAACTTCTCCTGCCGGAAAAATAGCAACCGGACTACCATCTTTTAAAACTTTTAAAGTTGTTTTTAATCCGCTAATACTTGATGAATCCTGAACTTTTTCGAACGGATTTACCGCGATAATACATTTCTCAAGATTTGGGATTTTCTTTAACAGAAAATTCCCCATAAACATCGTATCAGGTCGGTGATTGGCAAGCGTACTTAATAATGCCAATGATTCTATAGCACCATAGGGATGGTTTGCAATTGCAATAAATGCACCTTCTTTTGGAATATTGGCTAAATCCTCATCACTGATCTGAATCGTAACGCCCAGAACATTCAGAATATGATTGGCAAATTTTTCTCCTTCTAAGGTATTTGCATTTCTAATCATTACATTGAAGTCGTTAATCTTCAAAAACCTCATTAAAAAGGAAGCAAGACCAGGGATTGGAATATTACAAATGCCTGTCGCCTTTGAAAAATTCTCTTTAGAAATGACTGTCATAATTATAGTTCAAAATTGATTCCATTAAGGAAGCAACCCGATAAATGATTTTTAATTTGAGCTAAATATAAGGGCGGGAAACATTCTGTTCTCACGAAGAAGAATGTTATCATAGCTCATACAGAGTATCTAAAGATAATGCAATAATATGAACAACAGTGTATTAATCGATTAAGAAATTGTAAGAAAAAAAATTCTATAAATAACATTTCATTAATACCAATTTAACAAGGCAAACCTACTTTTGTGGCATAAATATTTGGTTAGTATTTATAAAGTTTAGGTTAGTTGATAATAAAAAACCCAGATGGATGTCTGGGTTTTTTTATTGAATTAATTTATAGATTCTTGCCGAGCTTTTCGAGCATTTCTGGTGGAATATTATGCGTATCAACCACTAAGAAGCCGTCTAAACAATCAGAAAATTTAGGATCGATATTAAATGAGATAATCTTCGCATTCAGGTTCATATACTGCCTCAACAATACCGGAATCTTAATATGCGAGTTTTCGATATCGCCGATAATGCTATCCAGATCTTTAAAAGACTCGCTGCTATCAACCAATGTATCTGTAGAAATGGGTAAAAGATCGGCTTTAAACTTGTTTCTTGGCTTTATATACTTTGCCATCTCATAATCAAAATGGTTTTTTGTAATGTAATCTACAATTAAGGCCTTGCTGAATTTAGAGAAGTTGTTGCTGATACTCACTGGCCCAAACATGTAGCGGTACTGTGGGTTATCGATGAGGTATTTTAAAATCCCTTTCCAAAGTAAAAATAATGGAAGCGGTTTGCCCTGGTATTCTTTTCTGATCCATGATCTGCCCAGCTCGATTCCCTGTCTCAACATTGGGTAGAACTGATCTTTCATTTTAAAAAGTTCGGATAAGTAGAAGCCGCGGCGGCCCATGCTTTCTAAAATTTCATCTCCTTTACCAATCCGGTAGGCTCCAACAATATTTTCTAAGTCCTTATCCCAAATAAATAAGTGGTTATAGTAGATGTCGTAATTGTCGAGATCGATTTTTTTGTTGGTTCCTTCACCAACCTCGCGGAAAGTAATTTCACGTAAACGGCCAATTTCTCTTAAAATATTGGGAATTTTTAAAGTCGGAACAATGTATACTTCGTAATTTTTCTCCGTCCAAACTTTAAAATCCTCTAAAAGCGCGACCTCATCTTTAATTAAAAGCCTCGAAGTTTCTTCAATTACCTCAACAGGTTTCTTTTTAATTTTGAATAGGTTTAGTGGATTAAATAGTTTTTTCTCTGTATCTAAGCCAATACCAAGCGCATATGTACGGGCCCTTAAAAAGTCCATCAGTTTATTACTGCTGTTCATGTGCGAAATTTCAGATACGGCTATTGGTTTGCCGATCCGCACCTTAATGGTGCGCCCATGTTTATTTAGAAACTCCGAAGGTAACTTTGCTGTACGAAGGGTAGGGTGGATGAAGCTTAAAATGTTAAAGAAAACACCGTTATTACCGTGAAAATAAATAGGTACAACGGGTACTTTTGCTTTAGCAATCAGTTTTCCAACAACAGGATGCCACATTCTGTCGGTTACCTGTTGAGCATCTAATTTAAAGGTAGAGACCTCGCCTGCAGGGAAAATACCAATTGGTGTTCCATTTCTAAGCAGATCAAAAGTAGTTTTTAAACCACTAATGCTCGATGTATGTTGAACGTTTTCGAAAGGGTTAACAGCAACAAAAAACTCATCGAGGTTCGGTATTTTTTTCAGGATAAAGTTGACCATCACCTTGGCATCCGGCCTAACCGTACACAATAATTTAACTAAAGCCAAACCTTCTACACCACCATAAGGGTGATTTGCAATAGCAATAAAAGGGCCTGTTTTCGGAATACTATTTAAATCATCATCATCAAATTCTATAGATACGCCAATGGTTTCTAATATCTTGTCTACAAATTCTAAGCCTTTAAAGTGTTGATTTTGAGCGAATACGTCGTTGATGTCGTTCAGTTTCATGATCTCCATCATCAAACCGGCTAAACCTGGTACACCTAGCTTATCTATCTTTGTTGCTTTTGCAAACTCAGATGTAGTTATGATCTTCATATAAAATTCTTAGATTGTTGATAGGCAAAACCTGTTCTGTTTTGCAATTCCAAAAATAAGATTTATATTTATAATACACATGTCATATCGCATCAATGAGAATTTGGCTCAACAAAAATTTTGGTGTTAGCAAAAGTGAATTTAATGGATTGCTATTCTTGGTCTTTATCATTATTGTAATTAAGGCTACACCTATTATATATGGTTATTATCGGCCCGTTTCAAATGATGGCCCAGATCTTTTAGCACAAATTCAGAAGATAACCATAACAGATCGGGTATATGCCAATACCATTCGTGATCGGATTGAAAATTCGAATCCCGAAAAAGCGGTTAAACTTTTCAAATTCAACCCCAACACTTTAGATGCACAGGGTTGGCAAACTTTAGGTTTATCAGCAAAACAGGCACAATCGGTTATAAATTATACCGCTAAGGGCGGTAAGTTTTACAAAGCCGAAGATCTTCAGAAAATGTATACCATTTCGCCAGAAATGTATAAAAAGATATTGCCTTATGTTAACATACCCGATCAGCCCATCAATGCCTCAAGAAAATATGCACCTTTTGACAAAAAGGAATACACTAAAAAAACTTTAGTAATTGTCGATATTAATAAGGCCGATTCTGCACAATTGGATGAGATAAAAGGTATTGGTGGCACTTTTGCGCTTAGAATTATTAAATACCGTGAACGTTTGGGTGGTTTTTATAAGAAAGAGCAGCTGTTAGAAGTTTATGGCTTAGATTCTAATAAGTATGCCGAAATTAAAGATCAGATTGAAATCAGTAATGCTCCATTAAAAACAATAAATATAAATACAGCAACGTTTAACGATTTAAAGCGCAATCCATACCTTTCTTACAAGCAGATTAATGCCATTATTCAATACCGTAAGCAGCATGGTAATTATGCTAACCCATCCGATTTAAAAAAGATCATCATTTTAAACCAACAGGTTATTGATAAGATTACGCCTTATGTTTCTTTTTAGCACCTTGAATTTAAAAGGTTAATCTTAAATGTTATTAGACGCAATGCTCGTGAACCCCAAATCATAGTGCCGGCCGTGCCACCTAAACCTGATCGGAACGAACACGAAGTGCAACGGAGTAAAGTGGAGAGCAGGGCTGAATAACGCCAAACGCTTCTCTACCTGATTTCCAAAAAAAAGACCACTTCCTGTTCCGGGTTAGTATAGTAGTTAATTGTCTGCAAAGTTTAAGAGAATCCATTTTCAACAAATGTTTTGCGAAAAGCTGAATATATACATCTAATACCATTCCTTCAATTTTATCTATATTCATCAAAAACGCTACATAATTAGTTTATTCGGCTATAGTTGTAAGAAAAATAGAAAAAAACTTTCTCCATCAATTTCAAGGTTTAAAATTAACCGATAAACTAATTGAACCGAATACCATTTCATTCTGTAATTGCACAAATATTTAATGGTAACTAACTATCAAATAATTGTTTATAATTGCCTCAACTAACTATAAAATATAAATTTAATGAGCGTAAGCTTCGATTTTTCAGAAACAGAAACTCAGCAGAGTGTAAAGGCCATGGTCCGCGATTTTGCAGAGAAAAATATTCGTCCACATATAATGGAATGGGATGAGGCACAGCATTTTCCTGTCGGATTATTTAAACAGCTCGGAGAATTAGGCTTAATGGGCGTTTTGGTTCCCGAAGAATATGGAGGCTCTGGATTGGGCTATCAGGAGTATGTTGATGTAATTGTAGAAGTGGCCCGGGTTTGTGGTTCAATCGGCTTATCACTGGCTGCACACAACTCTTTATGTACCGGGCATATTCTGGCCTTTGCCAATCCAGAACAGAAGCAAAGGTGGTTACCCAAGCTGGCTACGGCCGAATGGATTGGTGCCTGGGGTTTAACAGAAGCAAACACAGGTTCGGATGCGTTGAGAATGATGACAACCGCTGTTGAAGATGGCGATGACTATATCATAAATGGTGCAAAAAACTGGATTACCCATGGCAAAAGCGGCGATGTTGCGGTTGTTATGGTAAGAACAGGGGAGCAGGGAAGTTCGAAAGGGATTTCGGCCATTGTGGTAGAGCGAGGTACACCAGGTTTTACGGCAGGCAAAAAAGAAAATAAATTAGGCATGCGCGCATCAGAAACCACAGAAATGATTTTTGATAACTGCCGTGTGCCAAAGGCCAATTTATTGGGAAATGTTGGCGAAGGTTTTAAACAGGCAATGAAAGTTTTAGATGGCGGAAGGATTTCTATTGCGGCATTGGCTTTAGGTATTGCAAAAGGTGCTTTTGATGCTGCGGTAGCGTATTCAAAACAGCGCCAGCAGTTTGGTCAGCCAATCTCCAGCTTTCAGGCCATTAGTTTTAAACTGGCCGATATGGCTACAGAGATTGAAGCAGCCGAATTATTGATCCGTCAGGCGGCAGATTTGAAGAACAGGCATTTGCCCATGACAAAAGAATCGGCCATGGCAAAATATTTTGCCTCAGAGGTTTCGGTAAGGGTAGCAACAGAAGCTGTTCAGATATTTGGCGGTTATGGTTATACCAAAGATTTTCCGGTAGAAAAATTTTATCGCGATAGTAAATTATGTACAATAGGCGAAGGAACGTCTGAAATACAGAAAATTGTAATTGCCAGAGAAGTATTATCAAGGTAGAGGGTTTAAGATAGAAGGTTTAGGGCTTATGCATTGAACCTTACCTTAAACCTTTCGCCTTCAACCTTATAAAAGCCAAATATATTATGAGTAATCCGGACGGTTTAACCACCTCCGGATTTTTTTTGTTTTAAAATTTTCAAAACCAACTTTCAATTGCCGGTGTTTTTATTAAAGATTAAAGACTAGTTGGGTTTGGCGTTTGGCGTCAGTTAACCGATTTAAACAATTAATCGATTAAACATAACTAATTAACTAAAAATATGGCAAAGTATTCAGAAAAAGCTGGTGAGAAAGTTGAAAAAACCATGCACGAAATGAAAGAGGGTAAGCTTAAAAGCGGATCAGGTAAAAAAGTAACTTCTAAAAAGCAGGCAGTTGCTATCGGATTATCGGAAGCCAGGAAAGCAGGAGCGAAAGTGCCGAAGAAAGGTTAGAAGGTAAAGGTTTATGGTGTAAGGTTTTAAAACTAATCTTCAAAATAATAGTTTTCCCTAAACCCTAAACCCTAAACCCTAAACCCTAAACCCTATTGCGGTATATCTTTAGTAGTTAAAATGCTATCTACTACATAAACACTAAATCCGCGCCAGGGCAGGGTATTTTTATATTCTTTATAGTGGAGTTCGTAAAATTTGCCGCTATTGGCCATCATTTTGTCGGCTATTTCTTTATTTGCAATAGAAAATTCGAATTCATTATTTTGTAAGGTGCCGGCTTGTTTGGATCGTACCCCACTTTGAATCAACTTGCCCTCGTAAGTTTTAAAGATATAGCCTTTCTTCACTACGTAATTTAATTCGCCTGCTTTAACGCCTTCGCCAAAAACAAAGAAATATCGGTAATAGCAAATTGCTACGAGTAAAATAACGACTATAACCGCGATAATTGAGCCTACTTTTTTGCCTGTTGTCATATCCTATAATGTATATATAAATGTAGGTAAACAACAGTTTAGTTTAACTAACGATTTAAATAAATTTTCTTTTTATAAAACCTTTCTCATTTTCAATATTTTGCTTACATTTGCAGCCCCGATAACACGGGAAAATTTAAAAAACCACGAGAGGAGGTATTTCAGCGTTATGATCATTATCAACATTAAAGACGGCGAATCATTAGATAAAGCCCTTAAACGTTTCAAGAAAAAGTTTGAAAAAACTGGTGTATTGAGAGAACTACGTAGTCGCCAAGCATACGAGAAAAAATCCGTTGCTCGCCGTACTGAAATTAAACATGCTGTTTACATTCAGAATATGAATCTAGATACAACTTCTTAGTTGTTACGATATAAATACATTAAAGAAAGCCCTGATCATTTGATCGGGACTTTTTTGTTTTAAAGGAAATAGAAAACTTTACAATAAACAATTAATTAATGATTTCTTTATATCAAAACTATTTGTAACTTCATATCAATGCCCCTCAAAAAGATATTGAATGTTGCTAAAAAGTTTTATAACCTATTTAACTCACGAGAAGCGCTATTCTCAGCACACCATTACCTCTTATCAAACTGATTTAGATCAGTTTGAAGCGTATGTCAATACTACATTCGATCTAAACTTTTTAGAAGTTAAGCATATTCACCTAAGGAGCTATATGGTAGACCTTATGGAGAAGAAAGTATCAGAACAGACCATCAATAGGAAAATTTCGACATTAAGGAGCTTTTATAAATTTTTACAGCGAAGCGGAAAGATTGATCAAAATCCTACCGTTTTAATTAAAGCACCCAAAATACCCAAAAGGTTACCCGTATTTGTTGATTCACAAAAGATGGATCAGCTATTGGATTCGGAGCATTATTTTAATGAAAGTTTCTCTTCTGTTCGCGATCATCTGGTAATCGAGTTGCTTTTTGGTACCGGCATGCGTTTAACAGAATTACTCCAACTAAAAGATACAGATATTGAGATCTATTCGGGAACAATAAAGGTATTGGGTAAAAGAAATAAAGAACGGATCATCCCAGTAAATAAACAGCTTATCAATCAGGTAAATACCTATATTGAGCTAAAAAAGTTGCAAAACTTTAATAACAATTTGCCTATCTTAATCGTTACCAATACAGGTGCAGCGGCATATCCAAAGTTAATATACCGTATTGTTACCTCATACCTAAACCACGTATCAACCAATGAGAAGAAAAGTCCCCACGTGCTTCGGCACAGTTATGCAACAAGCCTGCTAAATGCAGGAGCAGATCTAAATGCAATTAAAGAACTTTTGGGGCACGCCAGTTTGGCGGCAACCCAGGTTTACACCCACAATTCGATCGAAAGATTAAAAACAATTTATAAACAAGCCCATCCAAAGGCATAAAAAAAGGAGGAAAAATGAAAATCGGAGTTCAATCAATCCACTTCAGTGCAGACAGTAAGTTGTTAGATTTTATACAAAAAAAAGCAAATAAGCTAGATCAGTTTTTCGACCAGATTATTAGCGGAGAAGTGTATTTAAAGTTAGAGAACGTAGAGGACGAGGCCAATAAAATTAGTGAGATAAAACTCATTGTACCGGGTGGGACCCTCTTCGCTAAAGAACAATGTAAATCATTTGAAGAAGCCACAGATCTGGCCATTGAATCATTAAGAAAGCAGATCACTAAGCATAAAGATAAAACACGCGCAAAATTAAGTGAGCATAAAGCAATTTTAAGCGAAAGCGAGGCTACTGATTACTAAAAATTAGCATAATTTTAAGAAAGGGCAACATGATTAATCATTATGTTGCCTTTTTTATGGACTATCGTGAGGGATTTATTATTGTTTTTGGCTAATAAATAATGGTATCGATTGGTTTTTTAAAAAATTTAATAGAGATGTAAACGGTTTTGTGGTGTTAGAGGACATAAGAAGTGGTAACTGGAAAGCGCCAGGACGTGGGGGCAATTGCAATTAAACTTAAAAACCGATCCATATTCGTTAGAACACAGAAAAAGTTGAAAAAATAATACAATTTTAAGCGGAAGCAAAGCGACTGATTATGAAGTACCTATTATTTTAAATCGCCTTAATTGAGTGGGAGGGCTAAAAATTTCGCTATTTTTTTTCAAATTTATTTTGAACTGAAATATAAGTGTGTATATTTGCATTCCCTTTCGGAAACGGTGTTAGGCCAAGAAGAAAAGGCTTGTTCTTTAAAAAGATAAAAGTTTTAAAAAAACACGTTAATAGTATGAAAAATGAAGATTTTTCGTATCATTGCACAAAATTTAAAGCCTCCTTAGCTCAGCTGGTAGAGCAACTGACTTGTAATCAGTAGGTCATTGGTTCGATTCCGATAGGAGGCTCTTTTTATTTTAAAGTGTTAGCATTTTAAAGTAAAAATGGGGAGATTCCAGAGCGGCCAAATGGGACAGACTGTAACTCTGTTATCGCAAGATTTCGAAGGTTCGAATCCTTCTCTCCCCACACTTTAAATGAACGACCAAATGTTTTAATGAGAGATTATTTCTATCATTCTTTCATTCAATCAATCACTAGTTTTTAAAAGCGGAAGTAGCTCAGTTGGTAGAGCGATAGCCTTCCAAGCTATAGGTCGCGAGTTCGAACCTCGTCTTCCGCTCCAATAAAAATTAGAAAGTGGGCAGTTATCGGTAACAGTTTTAATTTGGTTAAAACTAAAAAAGGCTGGAACTGGAAACTAAAAAGCCGACTTAGCTCAGCGGTAGAGCACTTCCTTGGTAAGGAAGAGGTCATGGGTTCAATTCCCATAGTTGGCTCAGGATAATAAAGCTTTGTTAAATCTGTTTAATATGCAGGGTAGACAAGGTTTTTTGTGTTGCATTGCATCAAAACAATAAATAAAATTAATAAAAAGTTAACCTACTAATTAGTTATAAATAAAATGGCAAAAGAAAAATTTGACCGTAGTAAACCGCACTTAAACATCGGTACAATCGGTCACGTCGATCACGGTAAAACAACTTTAACAGCAGCTATTACAAAAGTTTTAGCTGATGCAGGTTTATCTGAGGCACGTTCATTCGATTCAATTGACTCAGCTCCTGAGGAAAAAGAAAGAGGTATTACAATTAATACTGCGCACGTTGAGTATTCAACTGCAAACCGTCACTACGCACACGTAGATTGTCCAGGTCACGCGGATTATGTTAAAAACATGGTTACAGGTGCGGCTCAAATGGATGGTGCTATTATCGTTGTTGCTGCTACTGATGGTCCAATGCCACAAACTCGTGAGCACATCTTATTGGCTCGTCAGGTTGGTGTACCTTCATTGGTTGTATTCATGAACAAAGTGGATATGGTTGATGATCCTGAATTATTAGAATTAGTAGAAATGGAAGTTCGTGAATTATTATCGTTCTACGATTTCCCTGGTGATGATATTCCTGTTATTCAAGGTTCTGCTTTAGGTGGTTTGAACGGAGATGCTAAATGGGTAGCAAAAATTATGGAATTAATGGATGCTGTTGATAGCTACATTCCAATTCCTCCACGTTTAACTGATCTTCCATTCTTAATGCCTGTTGAAGATGTATTCTCGATCACTGGTCGTGGTACTGTAGCAACTGGTCGTATTGAGCGTGGTGTAATCAACTCTGGAGATCCGGTTGAAATCTTAGGTATGGGTGCTGAGAACTTAAAATCTACAGTAACTGGTGTTGAGATGTTCCGTAAGATCTTAGATTATGGTGAAGCTGGTGATAACGTAGGTTTATTGTTACGTGGTATTGAGAAAACTGATATCCGTCGTGGTATGGTAATCTGTAAACCAGGTTCAGTAACTCCTCACACTGATTTCAAAGCTGAGATCTATGTATTATCAAAAGCAGAAGGTGGTCGTCACACTCCATTCTTCAACAAATACCGTCCTCAATTCTATTTCCGTACTACAGATGTTACTGGTGAGATTTCACTAGCTGAAGGTACTGAGATGGTAATGCCAGGTGATAACGTTACAATCACTGTAAAGTTGATCAACGCTATCGCAATGGAAAAAGGTCTACGTTTCGCTATCCGTGAAGGTGGTAGAACTGTAGGTGCTGGTCAGGTAACTGAAATTTTAAAATAAATCTTAAATCCCGATTTATCGGGACTGAAGAAAAATAAGAAAAGCAAAGTGTTTGAGCACGCTTAAGCACTTTGCTTTCTAATTACGGGAATAGTTCAACGGTAGAATAGAGGTCTCCAAAACCTTTGATCAGGGTTCGAATCCTTGTTCCCGTGCTCAAAACAATGGTTGAGTAATTGAATGAGTGAATGATTGAATTTGAAGGTTAGCTTTCGAATATTATCATTCACTCATTTAGTCATTCTGTCATTCAATAAATTAAATATGGCTAAAGTAGTTGAGTTTATAAAAGAATCGTACGATGAAATGACCCAGAAGGTTACATGGCCTACCTGGGGTGAACTGCAAAGTTCTGCAATTCTCGTATTAGTGGCTTCTTTAATTATTGCATTGGTTATTTTTGCAATGGATAAAGGATCGACATTTGTGTTAGATACTTTTTATAAATCACTTTCTAATTAAATTTACTAATGAGCGATCTAAAGTGGTACGTTGTAAGGGCTGTTAGCGGTAAGGAAAAGAAAGTAAAACAGTACATTGATGCTGAGATCAGCCGTTTAGGTTTCTCTCATTTGGTTCCTCAGGTTTTAATACCAATGGAAAAATATTACCAAATGAAAGATGGTAAAAAAATTGCCAAAGAGCGTAACTTTTACCCGGGTTACGTTTTAATCGAAGCCACATTAGATGGAGAATTAGAGCACATCATTAAAGGAATTAATAGTGTTATTGGTTTCTTGGGTGATAAAGCTGGTAATCCAATCCCAATGCGCCAGGCAGAAGTTAACCGTATTTTAGGTGTGGTTGATGAAATGAGCGAGCAAGGTGAAACGATGAATGTACCTTACTATGTTGGCGAAGGCATTAAAGTAATGGACGGACCTTTCAATGGTTTCTCAGGTATTATCGAAGAGGTAAACGAAGAGAAGAAAAAACTGAAAGTTATGGTTAAGATTTTTGGACGTAAAACCCCACTCGAACTTAACTACATGCAGGTAGAAAAAGAGTAAGAAATTATTTTGAGATATTCAGAAGCCCCGATTAATTCGGGGCTTTTTTTTGTCTTCATTTTTTTAGATACGTTTTTGTCTTATTTGTTTGTAGTTTTAAATTTATTGCTATATTAGTTCACCTCATCTCTCAAATAATTATTAATTATCAAATCTAAATTAACAAAGTGAAGAAAAATTATGCAAACTTAAAGCGCTGTGTATTAGCTTTAATATTTTTACTTACAGCTGCTATTGCCATCTATTCTTGTAAGAAGGATAGACCTTTAATGCAAGATGAAATCAAAAATGAACTGATAAAAGAAGCAAAGGATTTTTTTGAAAATGCAGCTGTTGCCAATAAACAAGCAATTCCCAATGACCAAAATTATAGACATGGCTTAACGAAAAACTTGCTTTGGGATAAAGCTTACATTAAAAAAATTTCACTTAGTGATGCAGTAATTGTTCCAATAAAGTTCGATAATGATTTTCGAATAACAAACGACGATAATACTGGTTATAAAAGGGTAACTAGTTACTTGATCATCTATAGAGATGCCAAAGATGTAAGACATGCAGAATGGGTAACCTTAATTCCGAATTTAACTACACAATATGCAAGTGAAAAGTTTATTGGAACCGCAACTATTGAGGATTGGAATGGGGACTTCATAAAAGCTTTTGCATATGGGGGCAGATGGGCAGATCATCTCTGTTAAATTAGCTGAATCTGATATCTATAAACAAGTGGTTTTAAGACGGCTAAATTGTTACACTATTCATTATTATGGACACAATTATGTAGAAAGTGTTGGAGGAAGCGATTACTGGTATGAGAATGGTTCTGAAACCTACTGTCAGAACGAGAGTGGTGTTGATTATGGACCTAATGGAGGTGATTATGGAGATATGGGTAGCGGTGGGGGTGGGACAAATGGAAATTCTAATAGTAACGGAACGAATAAAGACATTCATAACAAAACTACAGACCTTTGTATCTCAAATACCGTTGAAGCAGCATTAAGAGCAAATAAAGATATTTTAGGTGCCATGGCTGATATAATAAAAAACTTCGATGCCAGTAAAACTGTGAATATAAATATTTACGATGGCTATATTTATTATAAAGATCAATATGGCAATAATGATATCACGAGGCCAAAACCTGGTCTAACTACTAATCAGCAATTTATGGGGAACTCATTTTCTGCGGACATTACTTTGGGAATTGATTATCATGATGGCACGTCCAAAGAAAATCTCATCTCGTCGATGATTCATGAAATCGTTCATGCTTATTTAGGATATACTAGCAATAATTTTTTGAAAATAGAAACTGATCATAATGTTATTGCTGAAAAATATATTACCCCTATGGCACATTATTTAAATTCATCCTTTGGCATACAAATGAGTGATGCATATGCGTTAGCATGGAGTGGCGTATCTGATTCTAAAGTTTTCAATGCGGCTACTCCTAACGATACTGAATTTACAGTAGTATATGGTAGTGGTATACCCAACGGTAAAATTACTGTTGGCGATATTAATAGAATTGCAGGAGCGTATAAACTTTCAACAAAAATACCAGCCAATAATGGTTATACCAAGGGTAGCAAAATATGTGACTAGAAAAGATATCCACAGTAATAAAATATAATGTTAGAAATCTAAATCATCTTGAGCAAAAAAAATATGAGAGAAAAAAAAATGGCTGTCACAATCTTTACAATATTGTTCTCAATTTCTTATTTTACGTCAGTAGCTCAAAATAATAATAGAGATAGATTGGTAAATCAAATTCGTAAAGGATTAATAATTGATATAACAAATCTTAAAGATTCAATAGCTTTCTATAGCTTTTCTATTAAGATTGAACTTAAAAAGAATAAGACAAGTGTAGTCGCTAGAAATATAAGCCTAAATGACAGCATTGCTGCTAAAATAATAAGCGACTATACTTTTCTAAAACAAATAAATTATAGTCCGATTGTTGGAAATGCTAAACAAAATTTTTTATTGATTCCAATTGGAGTAATTATTGCGAATTACGAAGAAAATAGAATTTACCCACATAAAATACCTGTTGAAGATCTCGCTGATAAAATAAATAAATTATTCAACTATGACTCACGTATAAACAATAGAATAGAGAATTATCTGTATTTAAACCCTATAATTATTTATGTTGATAAAGCTATCTACAATTAGTACAGTGTAATTATCGATTAATGAGGTTTATAATAATAAAGTGCAGTTCCTTAATTTTAGATTTAGAATATATAAAAAATGAGAAAGATAATTATATTGAATATTTTAATTTATTTACTCGTTTTTTGTTTTTTTTCTTTGAAAGTTAAATCACAACCTTATATTGGCATAACACCTATGCATAAGTTTTTTCAGCAACATGCCGATAGTACTTACATTATTTCATCAAGAGGTAGTTTTGATATACCAAACTATAAAATTCTAAGTAAAGTAGGCGATACGATATCAGCTTATACTTACGAAAGTAATGCGAAAGTTGGCCCTAAACTTAGAGAAATCCCGAAAGTGTTTAGGGATACTTTTTTAAAGAAGAATGCAAATTTAATATATTTTATACCTGCAGATATTAATATTTTTTTCCAACCAAAATATTTGAATATTAATAGCTTGAAGCAATTTTGGACAAAATCTTCTAAATTAAAAATCTGGAGTATTAATGATGATAAAATCGATGGAGAGGGATGTGATGTAAGACAACCTAAATATGCTATATCTGACGGAGGTCATCTTTATCTTCATCTCATCACTAAAGATAGCATTAAGGAATTATTTTTTTATGCACCTGATTACTATAATGAGAAATGTCCCGGTCGAAAAGGAAGAAAAGCTATTTTAGAATTGAGTGATTTATTTAATATCTATTTCAAGAATTAATATGCTATTCTTAAGTCGATGCTCTTATACTAAACTAAAAAATGCTTTACCATAATCAGAGTAAGAATTGTGTTAGTAATGGTAATCTCTTTAAAAGCATAAAATATTAAGGTTTAAAAACTGAAAATCTCATTTCTAATAAGCACCAAACTATGGCAAATAAATATGTGTTTTTGATGATGGGGACTCTAAAGGTTGCATTTCCAAATCTTAGTGATAGAGACGCCTGGGCATTGTCTTGAGGAGGAGTATAAGATACTCCATTTTATAAAACGAAATTGTCTGAAGCTGAACGTGTAGAAAATCAAAATTTAATGGATAAACATAGAAAGATCACCGCTGCAAATTTGAGACACGGTACTTATTCTGATTAATCGAATATGAAAGGAATAATTATTAGTATTAGTTTCCTATTGAGTTTTGTAAATATATGTCTCTCACAAGAATCCAAAGTAGAAGAATTGACATCAATAGTCATTACCTCTTCTGGGCAAAAAGCAGACATGAGAGTCGCCATTTTGAAAAGATTGGATAAATACATTAAGAGCGAGGCGCTATTTAATAAGCCCAAAAATAGTGCATTTTTATTTTCGGTTGGTCTTTCCGTTGATTCTTTAGGAAATGTTGATGATATTTTCTTTTCAGATAGTGTGACAAAAAATAAAACCAAAATTATTGTTGTAAATGAGCACTTAATAGCTGATTTTAAAAAAATGCATTTGGATGATTTTGACTATAGAAGTAAGATATTAGTTCTACCAATACTTTTTAAGCGACCAGATGATGATAAAATTTCTAATTTGAATGAGTTTTTAAGTAGTTTCTCGTCATTGTGGCCAGTAATCAAGACAAGCAATAAACATAGGGTTATATTATTAGAGCCATTTATCAATATTTTTTTTGACCCTATAAATTAGATATTAGTTTCGGTGTTAAGTTTCTTTTAATTTGAGTCAGTTAGGCTTAAGTTGTAAAATTGAGTTTAACTACGCTTGAAATATATTTTTATCAAACTATTGTAGGACTGCAAGATTATCCATATCTTTGCAGTCCTTTTAGTTTTATAGGAACATAAAGGAATTTAAATGTTACATGCTTCCAATATTTAACATTGAGTTTTAAATAAACAAAAAACACAAAATGGCAAAAGAAGTCAGTGCAATGATCAAATTACAGATCAAAGGCGGAGCGGCAAATCCATCGCCACCAGTAGGGCCTGCATTAGGTGCTAAAGGGGTGAACATTATGGAGTTTTGCAAACAGTACAACGCTCGTACCCAAGATAAAGCAGGTAAAGTATTGCCAGTTGTAATTACTGTTTATGCTGATAAGTCATTCGATTTCATCATCAAAACCCCTCCTGTAGCTATCCAGTTAAAAGATGCTACTAAATTACAGAGTGGTTCTGCTGAGCCTAACCGTAAAAAAGTTGGATCGGTGACCTGGGACCAGATTAAAGTTATTGCTGAAGATAAAATGCCTGATTTAAATGCATTTACAATCGAATCTGCAATGAGTATGGTTGCTGGTACAGCACGCAGTATGGGAATCACCGTTTCTGGTGACGCACCCTGGAACAATTAATTAAAAAACAGTTTACAACAGTGGCGAAATTAACTAAAAATCAAAAAAAGGCACACGCTAAAATAGAAGCTGGTAAAGCTTATACTTTACAGGCTGCTGCTGCTTTGGTAAAAGAAATCACTACCACTAAATTCGATGCATCAGTTGATATTGATGTATCTTTAGGTGTAGATCCGCGTAAAGCGAATCAAATGGTACGTGGTATTGCTACTTTACCACACGGTACAGGTAAAACTGTACGTGTTTTAGCTCTAGTAACTCCTGATAAGGAAGAAGAAGCGAAAGCAGCTGGCGCAGACTTCGTAGGTTTAGACGAATATGTGGCTAAAATTGAAGGTGGTTGGACCGATGTAGACATTATTATCACAACACCAGCTTGTATGGCAAAAGTAGGTAAATTAGGCCGCGTTTTAGGTCCAAGGAACTTAATGCCAAATCCAAAATCTGGTACAGTAACTAACGAAGTTGGTAAAGCTGTAACAGAGGTTAAAGCAGGTAAGATTGATTTTAAAGTAGACAAAAGCGGTATTATACACGCTTCAATAGGGAAAGTATCATTCCCAGCAGATAAAATTTATGAGAATGCACTTGAAATCATTCAGGTAATTTCAAAATTAAAACCATCTGCTGCTAAAGGAACTTATTTTAAGAGCATTCACGTGTCTTCTACAATGAGTCCTGGAATTGCAATTGAAACAAAATCAGTAGCGGGGATTTAATCATGAACAGAGAAGAAAAAAACGAAGTAGTTTTAGAACTACAAGGACAAATGCAAGAGTATGGCAATTTTTATATTGCTGATACTTCTAGCCTTTCTGTTGAGCAGATTAACAACATCCGCCGCAAATGTTTCGAAGGTGATATCATCATGAAAGTTGCTAAAAACTCTTTAATCCGCAAAGCGATTGAAGGTTTAGATGGCGATGCTTCTGAGATATACGAAGCCCTTAAAGGTTCATCATCTTTGTTATTCTCAAAAACAGCAAACGCTCCGGCGAAGTTGATTAAAACTTTGAGAAGAACATCTGATAAACCAGTGCTTAAAGCAGCATATATAGATTCATCAGTATACGTTGGCGATGACCAATTGAATAACTTGGTAAGCTTAAAATCGAGAGAAGAGCTTATTGGCGATATCATTGGATTATTACAATCACCAGCTAAGAATGTTATATCTGCGCTTAAATCAAGCGGAGGCAAAATTGCAGGAATTGTTAAAACTCTACAAGAAAGAGAAGGTTAACGAACACCTTAAGTTCGCAATTAAACAAAATTATTTTTACGTAAATTTTTAAAATCTTAATAAAATGGCAGATTTAAAATCGTTTGCTGAGCAATTAGTAAACTTAACAGTTAAAGAAGTTAACGAATTAGCTCAAATCTTAAAAGACGAGTATGGTATCGAGCCTGCAGCTGCTGCTGTAGTTGCTGGTCCTGCTGCTGGTGGTGATGCACCTGCTGCTGCTGCAGAAAAAACATCATTTGATGTTATCTTAAAAGAAGCTGGTGGCGCTAAATTAGCAGTTGTAAAACTTGTTAAAGACTTAACTGGCCTTGGTTTGAAAGAAGCAAAAGACTTAGTTGACGGAGCACCAAAAGAATTAAAAGCTGGTGTTACTAAAGACGAAGCAGAAGCTCTTAAAAAACAATTAGAAGAAGCTGGAGCAGTAGTTGAGATTAAGTAATCACTTAACTTAGCTAAGCTAAAAATGTATTAGACACCGACTGAAAATGTCGGTGTCTTTACCTGTTTATAAACATCTCATTTTGTTTGGTTAATGAGAATGCTTGAAACTGAAACCAAACAAATAGTTTATTCTTAAACTAAAATCTTTTAGTCCATTGGCAAAGACAGTCGAACAAAGAGTAAATTTTGCAACTAGTAAGCACATTATAGACTATCCGGATTTTCTGGATGTGCAATTGCAATCATTCAGAGAATTTTTCCAGATAGATACCACATCAGACGATCGCTCTAGCGAAGGTTTGTTTAAAGTGTTTGCTGAAAACTTTCCAATAACAGATTCAAGAAATATCTTCGTATTGGAGTTTCTTGATTATTTTGTTGATCCGCCACGTTACGATATACATGAGTGTATTGAGCGTGGATTAACCTACAATGTTCCATTAAAAGCAAAGCTGAAGCTTTCTTGTAATGATGTAGAACATGAAGATTTTGAAACCATTATCCAGGATGTGTACTTAGGTACAATCCCGTATATGACACCAAAAGGTACGTTTGTTATCAACGGTGCAGAACGTGTTATCGTTTCGCAATTACACCGTTCTCCAGGAGTGTTCTTCGGTCAAAGCCGTCACACAAATGGAACCAAACTGTATTCTGCACGTGTAATTCCTTTCAAAGGTTCATGGATCGAGTTCGCTACAGACGTTAATAACGTGATGTATGCTTATATCGATCGTAAGAAAAAATTCCCGGTTACCACTTTATTACGTGCTATCGGTTACGATTCTGATAAAGATATCTTAGAACTTTTTGATCTTGCTGACGAAGTAAAAGTTAGTAAATCTGGTTTGAAGAAATACATCGGTCGTAAACTGGCAGCAAGGGTATTGAAAAAATGGGTTGAAGATTTTGTAGATGAAGATACAGGTGAGGTAGTTTCTATCGACCGTAATGAAGTGATTCTTGAAAGAGAAACCGTTTTAGAAGACGAACACATTGATATGGTTATCGAAGCTGGCGTAAAAAGCATCATCTTGTCTAAAGAAGATGGCGCAAGTCAGGCTGATTATACCATTATATATAATACATTACAGAAAGATACATCAAACTCAGAAAAAGAAGCTGTAGAAAACATCTATCGTGCTTTGCGTAACGCAGAACCACCTGATGAGGAAACAGCCCGTGGTATCATTGATCGTTTATTCTTTTCAGATAAACGTTACGATTTAGGAGATGTTGGTCGTTACCGCATTAACCGTAAATTAAAAATGAATACCCCTGATGAGGTTAAAGTATTAACAAAAGCAGATATTATTGCAATTGTTAAATACCTGATCAAATTGATCAACTCAAAAGAAGAGGTAGATGATATCGATCACTTGTCTAACCGTCGTGTACGTACGGTAGGTGAGCAATTGTACGCACAATTTGGTGTTGGTTTAGCCCGTATGGCCAGAACAATCCGTGAGCGTATGAATATTCGCGATAACGAGGTGTTTACACCAACTGATTTGATTAACGCCCGTACGTTATCATCGGTTATCAACTCGTTCTTTGGTACTAACCAGTTATCTCAGTTCATGGATCAAACGAATCCATTGGCAGAGATCACACACAAACGCCGTTTATCGGCTTTAGGCCCAGGTGGTTTATCACGTGAGCGTGCCGGTTTCGAGGTACGTGACGTTCACTATACGCACTATGGTCGTTTATGTACTATTGAAACACCAGAGGGACCAAACATTGGTTTGATTTCATCACTTTGTGTGCATGCAAAAATCAATAATTTAGGTTTCATTGAAACACCATACAAACGTGTTGAAGATGGTAAAGTAGTTGTAGATTCAGACGTTATTTATTTATCAGCAGAAGATGAAGATGGTAAAACCATCGCTCAGGCCAATGCAGAGTATGATGATAAAGGTAATTTTACCACACCACGTGTTAAAGCGCGTTATGAGGGTGACTTCCCGATTATTGAGCCTGAGAAATTAGACTTAATGGACGTTGCGCCAAACCAGATTACTTCAATCGCTGCTTCGTTAATCCCGTTCTTAGAACATGATGATGCGAACAGGGCTTTGATGGGATCGAACATGCAACGCCAGGCCGTACCATTGTTACGTCCTGAAGCACCAATTGTAGGTACAGGTTTAGAAGGTCGCGTTGCACGTGACTCAAGAACTTTGATCAACGCAGAAGGTGACGGTGTTGTAGAGTATGTTGATGCTAACGAAATCACCATTAAATATGAGCGTAACGAAGATGATCGTTTAGTTTCATTTGAAGGTGATAGCAAAACTTACCGTTTAATTAAATTCAAAAAAACCAACCAGAATACTTGTATCAACTTAAAACCAATCGTTAAGAAAGGTCAGAAAGTTACTAAAGGACAAGTACTTTGCGAAGGTTATGCAACTGAGAATGGTGAATTAGCATTGGGTAGAAACTTGAAAGTGGCATTCATGCCTTGGCAAGGTTTCAACTTTGAGGATGCGATTGTAATTAACGAGCGTATTGTTCGTGATGACGTTTTCACTTCATTGCATATTGAAGAGTTTGAATTAGAAGTACGTGATACTAAACGTGGAGAAGAGGAATTAACACCAGATATCCCGAACGTTTCTGAAGAGGCTACTAAAGACCTTGATGAAAATGGTATTATCCGTATTGGTGCTGATGTAAAAGAAGGTGATATTTTAATTGGTAAGATTACGCCAAAAGGAGAATCAGATCCTTCACCGGAAGAGAAATTACTACGTGCAATTTTTGGTGATAAAGCAGGTGATGTTAAAGATGCGTCTTTAAAAACTCCTCCTTCAATCCAAGGTGTGGTAATTGATACCAAATTATTCAGCCGTGCTAAGAAAACTACAAAAGCTGAGGAAAAATCGGCAATTGAGAAATTAGACAAAGGATATAACAATATCACTGAGAAATTAAAAGCAGAATTAGTTGACAAATTATTCACTATCGTAAACGGAAAAACATCTCAGGGTGTATTTAACATTTACAAAGAATTATTAGTTGCTAAAGGCGCTAAATTTACTCAGAAAATTTTAGCTGAGCTTGATTATAATCACATTAGCCCTAACAAATGGACTACTGATGATGATAAAAACGAGATGATTAAAATGTTGCTTCACAATTACGGTATCCGTGTTAACGAAGAACTTGGTGCTTACAAACGCGATAAATTTGCGATCAGTGTAGGTGATGAGCTTCCTTCTGGAATCGTACAGATGGCAAAAGTTTATGTAGCTAAAAAACGTAAATTAAAAGTAGGTGATAAAATGGCGGGTCGCCACGGTAACAAAGGTATTGTTGCACGTATTGTACGTGATGAAGATATGCCTTTCTTAGCTGATGGTAGTCCGGTTGATATCGTGTTGAACCCACTGGGTGTACCTTCACGTATGAACCTTGGTCAGATCTATGAAACCGTATTGGCGTGGGCAGGTAAAGAATTGGGCGTTAAATTTGCAACTCCGATTTTTGATGGTGCTACGCACGATGAGGTGGAAGAATGGATCGCTAAAGCAGGAGTTCCTGCTTCAGGAAAAACCTACTTATACAATGGTTTAACAGGTGAGCGTTTCGATCAGACTACAACTGTAGGTATTATCTACATGTTGAAATTAGGTCACATGGTTGATGATAAGATGCACGCCCGTTCAATCGGACCATACTCATTAATTACACAACAACCATTGGGTGGTAAAGCCCAGTTCGGTGGTCAGCGTTTTGGTGAGATGGAGGTTTGGGCATTAGAGGCATTCGGTGCAGCTAATATTCTTCAGGAGATCTTAACCGTTAAATCGGATGATGTAATCGGAAGAGCCAAAACTTACGAAGCCATTGTTAAAGGTGAGAACCTACCAACACCAGGTGTGCCAGAATCGTTCAACGTATTGGTACATGAGTTACGCGGATTAGGTTTAGATATTACGTTAGACTAATTGAATGAAAGAATGAGTGAATGAGTGAATGATGGGTAACTGTCATTCAATCATTCAATCACTCAATCCTTCGATCATTAAAGAAAGAGATATGTCTTACAAAAAGGATAATAAATTAAAAAGCAATTTCACATCAATCACGATTAGCTTATCGTCTCCAGAAATTATTTTGGAACGTTCAAGCGGTGAGGTGTTGAAACCAGAAACCATTAACTACCGTACTTACAAACCTGAGCGTGATGGTTTGTTCTGTGAGCGTATTTTTGGTCCGGTAAAAGATTACGAATGTCATTGCGGTAAATACAAACGTATCCGTTATAAAGGTATTGTTTGCGATCGTTGTGGTGTTGAAGTAACGGAGAAAAAAGTACGTCGTGAGCGTATGGGACACATTGCTTTAGTGGTTCCTGTTGCACACATCTGGTACTTCCGCTCTTTACCAAACAAAATCGGTTATTTATTAGGTTTACCTACTAAAAAATTAGATTTAATTATCTATTACGAGCGTTACGTAGTTATTCAATCAGGCTTAATGGCTGAAGAAGGTATCAACTATATGGACTTCTTAACGGAAGAAGAATATTTAGATATCTTAGATAAATTACCTAAAGAAAACCAATACTTAGACGATAAAGATCCTAATAAATTCATCGCCAAAATGGGTGCTGAAGCATTAGAAGATTTATTAAAACGTATTGATTTAGATACTTTATCTTATGATTTACGTCACCAGGCAGCTAACGAAACTTCTCAGCAACGTAAAAATGAGGCTTTAAAACGTCTTCAGGTTGTTGAAGCTTTCCGTGGAGCTAATACACGTATCGAGAATCGCCCTGAGTGGATGATTGTTAAAATCGTTCCGGTTATTCCACCAGAATTACGTCCGTTAGTGCCATTAGAAGGTGGCCGTTTCGCTACTTCCGATTTAAATGATTTATACCGCCGTGTAATTATCCGTAACAACCGTTTAAAACGTTTGATCGAGATTAAAGCGCCAGAGGTAATTTTACGTAACGAGAAACGTATGTTGCAGGAAGCTGTAGATTCGTTATTCGATAACTCACGTAAAGTTAACGCGGTAAAAACTGAAGGTAACCGTGCTTTGAAATCACTTTCAGATATCCTGAAAGGTAAACAAGGTCGTTTCCGTCAGAATTTATTGGGTAAACGTGTGGATTATTCAGCTCGTTCGGTAATTGTTGTAGGGCCTAGCCTTAAATTACACGAGTGCGGTATTCCGAAAGATATGGCTGCTGAGCTTTACAAACCGTTCATTATTCGTAAGATGATTGAGCGTGGTGTAGTAAAAACAGTTAAATCTGCTAAGAAAATCGTTGATAGAAAAGATCCATTAGTTTGGGATATCTTAGAAAATGTATTAAAAGGTCACCCGGTGTTATTAAACCGTGCACCTACGCTACACAGATTAGGTATTCAGGCTTTCCAGCCAAAATTAATTGAAGGAAAAGCAATCCAGTTACACCCGTTAGTTTGTACTGCATTCAACGCCGATTTTGATGGTGACCAGATGGCTGTCCACTTACCTTTGGGTAATGCAGCAATTTTGGAAGCCCAAGTATTAATGTTGGCCGCACACAACATCTTAAACCCTGCAAACGGTACGCCAATTACAGTACCATCACAGGATATGGTTTTGGGTCTTTATTATATTACTAAAGGCCGTAGAACAGATGAAACCAGAGTTGTAAAAGGACAGGATTCGAATTTCTATTCTCCGGAAGAAGTTATCATTGCTTATAACGAGAAAGAATTAGACTTGCATGCGTTTATCAAAGTAAGGGTAAATGTTAAACAAGCCGATGGTTCTATCGTTAATAAACTAACTGAAACTACTGTAGGTAGAGTATTGTTCAACCAAATGGTTCCTGAAGAAGTTGGTTATATCAATGAATTATTAACCAAAAAATCTTTAAGAGATATTATTGGTGAAGTAGTAAAAATGACTGGTATGGCCCGTGCTTCACAATTCTTAGATGATATCAAAGAATTAGGATTCCGTATGGCATTCCAGGGAGGTTTATCGTTCAACTTACAAGACGTAAACATTCCGGTAGAAAAACATACTTTATTAGAGCAGGCAGCAGCTGAAGTTGAAGAGGTAAGAAACAACTATAACATGGGTTTCATTACCAACAACGAGCGTTACAACCAGATTATCGATATCTGGACCCGTATCAACAACAGGTTAACTACATTCGTTATGACTCAGTTATCGTCAGATAACCAAGGTTTTAACTCGGTTTACATGATGCTTGATTCAGGTGCACGTGGATCTAAAGAGCAGATTCGTCAGCTTTGCGGAATGCGTGGTTTGATGGCTAAACCTCAAAAATCAGGTTCAGGTGGCGATATCATCGAAAACCCGATCTTATCAAACTTTAAAGAAGGTTTATCGGTATTAGAGTACTTTATCTCTACTCACGGTGCGCGTAAAGGTTTGGCAGATACGGCGTTAAAAACGGCAGATGCGGGTTACTTAACCCGTCGTTTACATGATGTGGCGCAGGATATGATTGTTAACGATAACGATTGTGGTACTTTAAGAGGTATGTATACGACCGCTTTAAAAGATCAGGAAGATATCGTTGAGCCATTATACGACAGGATTTTAGGCCGTACTTCACTACATGATGTGTACAATCCATTGGATAACACTTTATTGGTAGGTGCTGGAGAAGATATTAACGAAGATGTAGCTAAATTGATCGAAGAATCTCCACTAGAAGGTATCGAGATCCGTTCAGTATTAACTTGCGAATCTAAACGTGGTGTTTGTGCATTATGTTATGGCCGTAACTTAGCATCTGGTAAACGTGTTCAAAGAGGTGAGGCAGTTGGTGTAATTGCAGCACAGTCAATCGGTGAGCCGGGTACACAGTTAACACTTCGTACTTTCCACGTGGGTGGTACTGCATCAAACATTGCTGCAGAATCTAACATCGTAGCTAAATTTGATGGTGTAATCGAATTCGAAAATATCCGTACTGTTGATACACAAACAGAAGAAGGAACAGTTCAGGTGGTATTGGGCCGTTCAGGTGAGTTCAAAATTGTTGAGCCAGGAACCGGACGTATCATTGTAACCAACAACATTCCTTACGGTGCATTCTTGTTCGTAAAAGAAGGTGATAAACTTTCTAAAGGTGATAAAATCTGTTCGTGGGATCCGTACAACGCGGTTATTCTATCAGAATTTGCCGGTAAAGCACAATTTGATGCCATTATTGAAGGTGTAACCTTCCGTGAAGAATCAGATGAGCAAACTGGTCACCGTGAAAAAGTAATTATCGATACACGTGATAAAACTAAAAACCCTTCAGTTCAGATCGTTGATAAGAAAGGTGAATTCATTAAAGGTTATAACATTCCGGTAGGTGCCCACGTTTCAGTTGATGAAGGTGAAACTATCCAAACTGGTCAGATTATCGCTAAGATTCCTCGTGCAACTGGTAAAACCCGAGATATTACAGGTGGTTTACCTCGTGTAACGGAATTATTTGAAGCGCGTAACCCATCTAACCCAGCTGTAGTAACTGAGATTGATGGTGTGGTAACTTTAGGTGGCGTTAAACGTGGTAACCGTGAAATCACAATCGAATCGAAAGATGGTGAAGTTAAAAAATACCTGGTTCCATTGTCGAAACACATCCTTGTTCAGGATAACGACTTTGTAAAAGCAGGTATGCCTTTATCAGATGGTTCAATTTCTCCTGCCGATATCTTATCAATTAAAGGCCCTGCAGCGGTTCAAGAATACCTGGTAAATGGTATTCAAGAGGTTTACCGTTTACAAGGTGTGAAAATTAACGATAAGCACTTCGAGGTAATTGTTCACCAGATGATGCAGAAAGTTCACATTGAAGATCCAGGTGATACTATTTTCTTAGAAAACAATGCTGTTGACCGTTGGGATTTTGCTGACGAGAATGATGCGATGTACGACAAGAAAGTGGTTGAAGATGCAGGTGACTCTACAGATTTCAAACCAGGTCAGATTGTTTCATTACGTAGATTAAGAGACGAAAATTCTCAATTGAAACGTAAAGATTTAAAACAGATCACGGTTAGAGATGCAAGACCAGCAACTGCAAGTTCTATCTTACAAGGTATTACACGTGCATCATTAGGTACTAAATCGTTCATTTCTGCGGCTTCGTTCCAGGAAACTACGAAAGTATTAAATGAGGCAGCTATTGCAGGTAAACGCGATAATATGTTAGGCTTGAAAGAAAACGTGATCGTTGGTCACTTAATCCCTTCAGGTACTGGTGTACGTGGTTATGAAAGAATCATCGTTGGTTCGCAAGAAGAATACGATAAATTATTAGCTTCGAAACAAGAAGAAGTAGAAGCTTAGATTTTAATAGTAATTTTAAGCCCTCTGAATTTTTATTCAGAGGGCTTTTTTGTTTTATGAAAGAATCTATCTATTTTGTTACAGTCCGTCAAACGTTTGCGTAGCGGCACCTTCTTAATCACTTAATCTTATTCTGTTAGGTTTGATTAACTTAGGTTTATGAAGTTTTTATCTGTGATATTAATCATGGGCTTGGGTTTAACTAGCGCAGCTCAGGATGTTAGTCTGGCTTTACAAAAAGCAAAATTGCCAGATAGCGAAACTATAAATAAGGAGTGGAATAATGCCTCTGAAGGTTTAAATGTTAGTTTTGCTAATAGTAACCTCAGGTTTGCAAAAGAGATACCTCCAGCCATTTCAATTCAAAATACATGGAATACTGCTGCCTGGAAAGGAGAAAAAGTACATACCCAGCTGTTGCTTTGGGTAAAAGCTAAGCATACCAACATCAGTATACAGGTTTCTGATCTCAAAGATCAACAAGGCAATAGCATAAAAAAAGAAAACGTTACTTCAGGTATAATTAGATATGTAATTACCGACGAGTTTAGAGATGGCTGTGGCTACCATAAAGCTGCAGATTTTGATTCATCGTATGTAGCAGACCTGATCGATACCAAACTTAATACAATCGGCATTAATGCTAGAAATACACAACCAGTTTGGTTAAGTATAAAAGTTCCTGTTAATGTAAAAGCTGGAAGTTACGCTGGAACAGTCAAAATTAAAGGGGAAAAGGAATACAATTTGCCCATTAAAATCAAGGTACTCGATAAAACTTTGCCACCTCCAAGTGAGTGGAAATATGATTTAGATTTATGGCAGCATCCTGCTGCTATTGCCC
Source organism: Pedobacter sp. 22163 (assembly GCF_052045595.1). Taxonomy (NCBI): domain Bacteria; kingdom Pseudomonadati; phylum Bacteroidota; class Sphingobacteriia; order Sphingobacteriales; family Sphingobacteriaceae; genus Pedobacter; species Pedobacter sp. 22163. Next base: position 181,384 of record NZ_JBQEPM010000011.1, read on the forward strand.
GGGCGCATAACGTAAAATTATGGAGCGACGAACATTTTGTATTAATGAAACCATATTATACAATTTTGGCCAATGCCGGACAGAAAACCATTACAGCAAGTATTGTAAACGAACCCTGGGGGCATCAAACCTACGATGATTATCCAAGCTTAATCAAATGGATAAAGAAAAAAGATGGCAGTTGGCTTTACGATTATAGCCTATTTGATAGATACATTGCTTTTGTAATGACCACTGGCATAAATCAACGCATAAATTGCTATAGTATGGTGCCGTGGAAAATTGCTTTTACCTATTGGGATGAAAGTGCACAGAAAGAAGCTGTTTTTACAGAAGCCATCGGTACTCCTGGTTACGATGCATTTTGGAAGAACATGCTGACCGATTTTACCAAACATTTAAAAGCTAAGAACTGGTTCGAGAAGACATATATCGCTATGGATGAGCGCCCGATGAAAGCTATGCAGGCTGTAATTAAACTATTAAAAAGTGTTGATCCGAAATGGAAACTCGCTTTAGCTGGTGAATACCACCAGGAAATCGAAAAAGATATCGATAATTATTGCATTGCTTCAAAATGGGAATTTCCGGCTGATGTGTTACAAAAACGTAACGAGCAAGGTAAAACCAGCACCTGGTATACTTGCTGTACCGAACCTTACCCAAATGCATTCAGTTTCTCTTCGCCTGCAGAACAGGTATGGATGGGTTGGTACACCGCTAATAAAAATATGGATGGTTATTTGCGTTGGGCTTATAACAGCTGGACCAAAAATCCTTTAACCGATACGCGTTTCACAGCTTGGCCCGCTGGCGATACTTATCAGGTTTATCCTGGACCATTAACATCGGTCAGGTTTGAAAAATTGATTGAAGGTGGACAGGATTTCGAGAAAATTAAACAGCTGCAGGCACTTTATACCAAAAACAAGAATACAGCAGCACTTGAGGAATTGAATAAAGCTTTAGAAAATTTCAACTTAAAATCTTTATCAACGGTTACTGCTGATGAAATTTTAAAACGCGTAAAACCGTTGCTAAACAAATAATAGATGAAGCCAAATGCTTTTTTTGTGGGGTTGATGATCTGCTTGGTGTATTGTGAATTCCGGCAAAATATATACAAGTAAAAGCAATGGTTATTGCAGGTAATAAAAAATCGTTAGCTATTGCGGAGTTAGATTTTATAGAAAAATAAATTTAAAGCGCTATAAAATTTAATTTTATTTCAAACATTATGTTTTAAATTCCGCTTAAGCAGCGGAATTTTTTATTTTTGAGCTATTATGGAAGAACAACAAAACGAGAATCAATTAAACATAGAGTTATCAGAAGAAATTGCGGAAGGAATTTTTTCTAACTTAGCCATCATTACCCACTCAAATACCGAGTTCGTATTAGATTTTATCCGTGTAATGCCGGGAATTCCGAAGGCAAAGGTTAAATCAAGAATTATCTTAACTCCAGAGCATGCAAAGCGTTTATTATCAGCATTGGAAGATAATATTCAGAAATTCGAAGCCGTAAATGGGCGTATTAAAACTCAAGAAGAACCACCTTTTCCTATGGGCTTTGGCGGGCCAACCGCTCAAGCGTAAGACTATTCAAAATCTTACAAACAAATATTTGTTTACTATGTTAGCATAGTATATATTTGTGTATAACCATTTATAGATGAAAAAAATTTTATTGAGCGCATTACTTTCTGCCCCACTTTGGGTTTTGGGGCAGGGTTTCCAGGTTAATTTACAAGGACAGAAACAAATTGGTATGGCGGGTGCAGGTTCTGCATTGGCTTTAGATGAGGCTTCCGTATTTTATAATCCCGGTGCAGTAACTTTCTTAGAGAAAAACTCAGTTTCAGCAGGTGTAAACCCATTATTATTTAAATCCGCTTTTAAACAAACGGGTTCGAATGTTACAGAGGATGTGAAGAACAAAATTGCCCCTCCTTTCGAATTTTATGCGGTGTGGGGGCCGAAATCAAATAAATGGAAGTTAGGTTTAGGTGTGTATACGCCTTTTGGCGGTTTAGTAGATTGGGGCGATAATTGGTCTGGTAAGTATGCTTTAACCTCATTAAATTTAAAAGCAATCTATTTTCAACCAACATTAAGTATAAAAATTACCGACCGTATTGGTATAGGTGCAGGGTTTGTTTATAATCATGGCGATGTAAATCTTCAAAGAGCCATTCCTGTAAATTTTCCAGACGGTCGTTCGGGAAAAGCAACCTTAGATGGCACCGGAACAGGTTATGGATGGAATGCGGGTTTATATATCAAAACATTAAGCAATATTTCTTTTGCACTTGTACATAAATCGAAAGTAATTACAAAACTTGATGGTGGTTCAGCAGAATTTGAAGTTCCAAAGTCATTAGAAGGATCTTTCCCAGCAGGAAATACCTTTAACGCCGAATTGCCTTTGCCAGCAACCACGAGTTTAGGTATAGGTATTCCATTATCAAAAAGTACAGTTTTAGCTTTTGATGCAAGTTGGGTACAATGGCATATTTATCAGGATTTGTCTTTTGATTATGCTACCAATACACCTGCGCTCGTTGATACAAAATCAGCACGCAATTATCGTGATGGTTCTTCGTTTAAATTAGGTATTAACCACCAGGCCTCAGAGAAATTAGCACTGAGAGCAGGTGTTGGTTATGCCTTTTCTCCAGTACAGGATGGATACGTAACACCCGAAGCTCCTGATGCTGACCGATACATTTTAAGTGCAGGTTTAGGTTATACGCCAAACCGCCATTTCGAAGTTAATGCATCGTTCTTTTTTGAAGATGTTAAATCGCGTAAACAAAAGAATATTGAAACGGGCCTGGATGGTACCTTTAAAACTTTGGTTTATGCACCAGGTATTTCATTAACTTATAAATGGTAGGAGAAATTTAAATGAAAAGATATATATTAAATAGTTTCGTTGCTGCTATCATTCTTTTTGCAGCAGCTTGTAAACCCGAAATAGAAACGCCTGCAGGTACAACTGCCGGACAAGCTAATTTTAGTAAATACATTGCCATAGGTAACTCCTTAACTTCTGGATATGCCGATGGTGGCTTATATTTGGAAGGACAAAAAGTTGCTTATCCAAACTTAATTGCCGCGAAAATGGCTACACTAGGTGGTGGGGCATTTACCTCTCCGTTTTTTAGTGAAGAACATTCAAATGGCTCAGGTTATGTTTCTTTAACAGCACTGGTTAATGGTACGCCAACTTTAACTCCTGTGGTTGATAAACTGGCTATAAGAGATGCAGCCAAGCATTTAGACAAATACAATGGCGAAATCCAAAACTTAGGTATTCCTGGCATGCGTGTTGATTTGGCTTTTGCACCAGCATTTAGTGCCGCAAATCCATTTTTTGAACGTTTATTAACCGATGCACAAGTGGGTAATACGACTTATTTTCAATATGTTCAAACCAAAAACCATACTTTCTTTTCATTGTGGCTTGGAAATAATGATGTATTGGGTTATGCTTTAAATGGAGCGGTTACGGTATCTACTGATCCAACTACCACTTTAACTGATAAGGTTACCTTCTCTTCTTTGTATGCTAATTTTTTAAATGCATTAACTGCTGGCGGCCAAAAAGGTATAGTTGGTACTATTCCAGATGTAACTGCTGTTCCTTATTTTAATACGGTTACCGTAGCAGCTCTATTAAATGCTGCTAAAGCAATTAATCCTGCAGCGGCAGCAATTTATATTCAAACAGGAACAGGTGCGGTAAGGCCTGCAACTGCTGAAGATTTAATCCGTTTGCCATTCCAATCAGAAGGCATATTTGGAAAACCAAATGGTTCTGGCATTCCTTATGGTTTGCACCCTTTAAATCCGATCGAAAATAAGTGGGTATTGGATAAGGATGAAGTAATTAAAGTGAAAGATTATGTAAATAGCTATAATAGCAGCATTAAATCTTTAGCCACAAGCAAAGGTTTAGCCATTGCAGATACTTATGCTTATTTTAATCAGGTTAAAACTGGTATTAATGTTCAGGGTGTTGGTATCAACGCTTCATTTATTACTGGCGGCGCATTTTCTTTAGATGGTATTCACTTAACGCCGCGTGGAAATGCAGTAATTGCCAATGTATTTATAGATGCCATTAATGCTAAATACGGTTCTACTGTGCCAAACATTGATATTGCGCAATATAGAGGCGTGAAATTCCCGAATTAATTCAAAAAGATTTTTATATTTTAAAAGGTTCTAACACTGTTGGGACCTTTTTTTATTTTAGCTTATCATAGATGAGATGGATTATCTTTTCTTTTTCAATAGGTTCAAACCAATTGATCTCTTCATCTCTTCTAAACCAGGTGAGTTGGCGCTTGGCAAAGCGACGCGTATTTTGTTTAATTGCCGAAACGGCGTCATCAAGAGATAATTTTCCATCAAGATAATCGAAAAGCTCACTGTAGCCTACCGTGTTTAAAGCATTATATTTTTTATAGGGTATAAGCGACCTTACCTCTTCTACTAAACCATCAGCAATCATTTTGTCAACCCTTCGGTTAATTCGGTTGTAAAGGATAGCACGATCGGTATTGAGACCTATCTTGATAATGTTAAACGGTCTTTCCTTTTTTGTAGCGGAAAGCATTGATGAAAGTTTTTGGCCGGTTGATAAAAATACTTCCAAACCCCTGATCATTCTTTGCGGATTCTGTTGGTCAACCTTCGCGAAATATTCAGGATCTAATGTTGCCAGCTGTTTTTGGATACTGGGTAATCCTTCTTCTTCAAACTGTTTATTCAGCCTTTCACGTACGGCTAAATCAATATCTGGCATTTCATCCAAGCCATTAATTAAGGCATTAACATATAAACCCGAACCCCCAACCATAATGGCCAGATTGTGTCCTTTGAAAATTTCATCGAGGGTATTTAGACCTTCTATTTCAAAATCGCCTGTGCTGAACAGTTGTGAAACCGAATGTGAATCAATAAAGTGATGTTTTGCCGCTGCTAACTCGCCTGCATCAGGTTTTGCCGTTCCTATGGCCATTTCCTTAAAAAACTGACGAGAATCGGCAGAAATAATTTCTGTATCAAAATGTTGTGCCAATTGTATTGCCAAAGCCGTCTTTCCTATTGCGGTAGGGCCAACAATAGAAATCAAGGTTTTCGATTTTTGAATAGTTTGATCTGCAGTAAGCATAACATTTTAAAAGAAAAAGTCAGATGTATGCATCTGACTTTTTATTGATAATAATTCGTTCATTTAGTGCTTATGTGAAGGTTCTCGGCAGCATGACGATGTGGTGAATTAATAGTCGTCTTTGTGGCTATCATCTTCGAAGTTATCACTATCAGAAAATTCGTCGCCGAATTCGTCTTCTTCGCTTTCTTCATCTTCCTCTCGCTCTTCGGCATTGATACCCATTTCGCCCATGGCTTCCAATTCGTCGGTATCTTCTGGTACAAAGTTCATTTCATTTAAGAAATCAAATTCGCTTGCCGCCGCTGCTGCACCTCTTGGATCAACGGCCTGTGGACTGTTTTGTTCCATTATTTTTGGTGCCTCACCACTGCTTTTAGCTAAAAATGGATATTCGATATTTGGATCGGCATCTAAAATTATTTTTACCAGCTCTACATGAAAATCATAAGGGCGATCGAAATTGTAGATATAGTAAAACTTTTGATGTGGATCTTCAATAAAACCACTTAGTTTAGAATTCTCCATTAAAACTACACGGTCTTTTTTACGCTCACTTGGTAAATAGGCAATTTCATCGCCTTTTAACCAATTATCGGTGCTTACGTAAAAAGAGGAAGATTTTTCGGCATTATAACCCGTAGATCTGTGAATAGCCTTATGCAGGTCTTCAAATGTTTGGTTTGATTTAATGTCGATCTCTCTCACAACATCATCAAAATCTTCGAAAGTAATTCTAAATTTATAAATAGCCATTATAGTGTTTTGGAACCGTAAAAATAAAGTTAATTTATAATTACCACAAATATCAGGCGGCATAAAAGACAGCCTAATTGTAGTGTTTTAGCAATTAAATTATTTATTAACAGGATTTAATCCCATTTGTTTTGCCTGATTTAGCATAAAATTAAATGCTTCTTGATAGTCGTTTGTAATCTCGCCTTCTAATATGGCTTCGCGAATGGCATTTTTAATTATACCAACCTCTTTTCCAGCGTCAAGACCGAAAGTTTCCATGATATCGTTCCCTGAAATAGGAGGTTGCCAGTTTCTAATCTTATCGCGTTCTTCTACATCCTTAAGCTTTTGTTTAACCAGCTCAAAGTTGTTTCGGTATTTTGTTTTTTTATATTCGTTTTTAGTTGTTACATCAGCATTGCAAAGCAGCATTAAACTTTCAATTTCTTCGCCTGCATCAAAAAGTAATCGCCTAACTGCTGAGTCTGTAACGGTTTCCTGCGCCAGAACAATCGGGCGTAAATGAAGCTGCACCAATTTTTGCACATACTTCATCTTTTCGTTTAAAGGTAGTTTTAGCTGTGCAAATATTTTCGGAACCATTCTGGCTCCTCTATCTTCATGCCCATGGAATGTCCAGCCGTGGCCTTCTTCAAAACGTTTAGTAGCAGGCTTGGCAATATCGTGTAAAATAGCCGCCCAACGTAACCATAAATCATCAGTATCTGCGCAAATATTATCTAATACTTCAAGTGTGTGGTAAAAATTGTCTTTATGTCCCTTTCCTTTAATAATCTCTACTCCATAAAGTTGTGCCATTTGAGGGAAAATGAGCTGTAATAAGCCTGTATCAAAAAGATGTTTAAAGCCTATAGAAGGTTTTTTAGAGAGGATGATTTTATTCATCTCATCTGTTATCCGCTCTTTTGATACAATGGTAATACGCTGTTTTTGCGTTTTAATGGCATTTAGGGCAGCGGGATCGATGTTGAAATTAAGCTGCGAAGCAAAGCGGATTGCCCTCATCATACGCAAAGGATCGTCAGAAAAAGTAATTTCTGGGTCGAGTGGGGTACGGATGAGCTTATTTTCTAAATCTTTAATCCCGTCAAACGGATCTAACAATTCACCAAAATGATCTGCATTTAAATTGATCGCTAAAGCATTGATGGTAAAATCTCTGCGCAGCTGGTCATCTTCTAAGGTACCATCTTCAACAATTGGTTTACGTGAATCAGAACGGTAAGATTCTTTTCTGGCGCCTACAAATTCGACTTCTAAATCCTGATATTTAATATTTGCTGTGCCAAAATTTTTAAAAACAGCGACTTTGGTGTTCAGTTTTCTACCAACAGCTTCAGCATATTCTATTCCACTGCCCACAACAACAACATCAATATCTTTTGAAGGGCGATCTAAAAATAAATCGCGCACAAAGCCTCCGATTACATATGCTTCGGTATTGTTCTTATCGGCAATTGTGGATAAGGTTTTAAATATAGGGTTTTGTAGGTATACCCCTAAATCCCCTGAAGGGGACTTTGAGTTCCCTTCGTTTAAATCAGACTGCATATATAAGGGTAATTTATTTGTTCAAAATTAAGCAAAACATTTGGTCGGTAAAGACTATCAACGATTCAAAGCCCCTTTAGGGGTTGGGGTTTACTTGCGAATAAACTCAAACTGTCCACCCGGAGAAAGTTTCATAATGGTTGATGGTTTTCTGTTGGTCCGGTTTTCCTGCTCAAAGTCTACCACATAATCAACAGCATCAATAATTTCAGGAGCTATATCATCAAAGAATTTTGGCGAAGGCTGTCCGCTTAAATTTGCAGAGGTAGAAACTATAGGTTTCCTAAAGCGTTGGATTAATGGTGTGCAAAAATCGTGTTTAACAATTCTGATTCCCACACTGCCGTCGGCATTGATTACGTTTTGGGCTAAGTTTTTTGCCCCAGAGAAAATAATAGTTAAAGGATTTTCAGCATATTCAATTAAATCATAAGCGACATCAGGTATTTCGGCAACATAACTTTGCAGTTTGCTGTCTACATCCAGTAACACAATGAGGCTCTTTTCAGCAGGACGGTTTTTTATCTTCAATAGTTTATCTACGGCATCGGCATTGCTTGCATCGCAGCCTAATCCCCAGATCGTATCGGTAGGGTAGAGGATCACCCCGCCCGATTTTAATACTTCAAAAGCTTTGTTAATCTCGTCTCTTAGCATTTTACAAAGTTAATTTATTAAGAGGAAGTTAAATAATGTTAATATGTATTTCCTGTGGTGTCAGAAATTTCTATCTGACACCAGGCTGTAAAGCAGATCTTATCGGGATACCCGCCATATACTGATTTAATGATTTAATCCAATTGTAAAATATTTAGTCTGAGTGATATAAGATCAAAACATAATCAAACAGAAATCGTTTTACAGATAACAATCTGATTGTAAAAAATATAAATGATTTTCCTTTTTGATTGCCAAAATCGTTATATTTAATTCAGGTTATTTAAAGAACAACGCACAAAATGAGAACAGCACAAAAATTATTAATGTTTTTTACAGTGGTATTGGCATTAGCAGGATGTACAACACTCCGCACCGCATCAGATTATGATAAAAATGTTGATTTAAGCGGTTACAAAACTTACAATTTTTACGATAAAGGCATAGCAAGGGTTAAGCTTAACAATCTGGATAAACGCAGATTAATAGCCGCTGTTGAATCTGAAATGAACGCCAAAGGATTTACGAAATCAGACCGACCTGATTTATTGGTGAATCTGGTAGTAGTTGCCCGAGAAAAAACCGATGTTTATGGCCCAGGTTACTATGGTGGCTGGGGATGGGGCTGGCGTGGCGGCTGGGGAAATCCTTTTTGGGGCGGCGGCGGAACCTATGTAAACCAATATATTGAAGGTACAATCATTATCGATTTCTTGGATCCTGCTAAAAAGATTTTATTCTGGCACGGACAGGGATCTGGTTTTAACTTAGATAGCTTTAACAAAAGAGAACAACGGTTATATACAGGGGTAAAAGAAATATTGGCACAATATCCACCGACTGTTACTGCTGCTAAATAAAGCTGTAAACCGTTACGTTAAAATATCTAAATAGCAATTCATTAATTGCTGAGTAACTAAAGGGCTGTTGAATTTTTGAACAAATTCCAGCCCTTTTTCCTTCATCTCTTTTTGGAGCTGCGGTCTTTCAAGAATTTGATTAATGGCTTTTGCAAGTCCGCTAGCATCATCAGGTGAAATGTATAAGCTATCTGGTCCGCCAGCTTCTTCCAGGCAAGAGCCAGTTGCTGCGACTACAGGAACCCCAGAATAGAGGGCTTCGATGATTGGAATGCCAAAACCTTCATAAAGAGAAGGGTAAACAAAAACTTTTGCCATTTGATAGATACCAGGCAAATCGGCAAAAGGAATATTTTTTAAGAATAGAATTCTGTTTTTAAGGCCGAGTTTTTCAATTTCCTTCTCTACTGTTTTAAAATAAACCGTTTGTTTGCCTATTACCACGAGTTTATACTCCTCATTAACCTCTTTTAAGGCCTGAACAGCCAATTTAAGGTTTTTACGCGCTTCAATGGTACCAACGCTCAAGATGTATTTTTCAGGCAGTTTATAAGTTGCCCTAATGCGGCTTAAAGTTTCTTTAGCAAAAGGTGTTTTGAAACTGTCATCACAGCTTTGGTAAATTACCTCGATTTTTTCAGGACTGATCCCGTATAAATCAATAATGTCTTCTTTTGTTTTTTCGCTGATGGCAATAATTTTATTGGCCCGTTTACATGCAGATTTGCTTTTCCACTCGTATAATTTCCGGTCTATAAATTTATAATACTGAGGAAAGCGAAGAAAAATTAAATCATGAATGGTAACGATCGATTTAATCCGGGTATGTTGTATGGCTAATGGAATTTCATGACTGAGCCCATGATAAATCTGGCAACCATCTTGATTTAAATCTTTAAGGATATTTAAACTTCGCCATAAAAAAGGCCCGTTTTTTGGAAGCTTCAGTTCGATGTTTTCATTTGTGAGAAAAGCATCAATCTGTTTGGCCGATTTTACTTTTGGAGCGTACACCAAATACTGATGCTGAGGAAACTGATGTGCCAAATGCCCAATTAAAGACCGGCTGTAATTGCCTAATCCTGTTAAGTTATTGGCAGCACGCTTGCCATCGTATCCAATCTTCATTAGAGGTGTAAGGTTTAAGGTAAAAGGTTTAAGGCTTTGGGTGTTACCTTACACCTTAAGCCCTATACCTTAAACCATTTATACTGCTACATTATTTTCTCTCAACGCATCGTTAAGTGAAGTTTTCTTATCTGTACTTTCTTTACGTTTACCAATAATTAAAGCACAAGGTACCTGGAATTCGCCTGCAGGGAATTTTTTAGTATAACTTCCTGGTATTACAACTGAACGTGCAGGAACAATTCCTTTATACTCAACTGGTGTAGGGCCGGTAACATCAATAATTTTAGTTGATGCAGTTAATACCACATTAGCACCTAAAACAGCTTCTCTTTCTACTTTAACACCTTCTACCACAATTGCCCTAGAGCCTAGAAATGCATCATCTTCGATTATAACCGGAGCAGCTTGTACAGGCTCTAAAACACCACCAATACCCACACCACCGCTTAAGTGAACGCGTTTACCAATTTGTGCACAAGAACCAACAGTAGCCCAGGTATCAACCATAGTACCTTCATCAACGTAAGCGCCAATGTTTACGTACGATGGCATCATGATTACACCTTTTGCTAAAAACGCACCATAACGCGCACTTGCCATAGGCACAACACGTACACCAGTTGTTTTATAATCGGTTTTTAAATCCATTTTATCGTGGTAAACGAAAGGACCACTTTTAATTTCTTTCATCTCGCGAATCGGGAAATACAAAATTACTGCTTTCTTTACCCATTCATTAATGCCCCAAGAGTTTAAAACTGGCTCAGCAACGCGGATTTCACCCTTATCAAGACCCATAATAACGGCTTCAATGGCTTCGCAATAGTTGCTGTATTTTAAAAGGGTTCTATCCTCCCAAGCGGCTTCAATTAATTTCTTTAAATCTGAATACATGATGTTTTTAAATTTTACGCAAAATAAATCAATTTTTGCTTATTAAATGGTTTATTGTTTAAATTGTTTTGTGGATAGGGTTAACCGGTTAATCGTTTGAATTGGTTAACTGGGACTGCGGGGTGCTTATTTGTTAAATTCTTATGAATTGGGTTAATTGTGGTAAGGCGTATTCTGCAGCTAACCGATTAACCAGTTTCTACAATTAACCAACATAGGAATTAACCAAATTATGTATTTTTGAATTTTATGACAGAGACAGAAAAACTTAGGATAGATAAATATTTATGGGCGATCAGGTTGTTTAAAACACGGAGCCTGGCCACCGATGCCTGTAAAGCAGGAAGGGTGAAACTCAAAGGGCAGAATATTAAACCATCTGCTATTGTGAAAGTGGGTGAAGTTTATCAGGTATCGAAAGGGATCGAAAAGAAAATTATCGAAGTGGTAGAACTTTCGTACAACAGAACAGATTCGCCAACAGCCTTAACAAAGTATAAAGATTTAACACCCGTTGAAGAAACGCATGCTTTTAAATCGATGTTTCATGCACCAAACTTAAAACGCGATAGAGGAACAGGGCGGCCAACTAAAAAGGACCGACGTGAAACTGACGATTTGATTGGCGGGATGTTCGAAGAGGAGGATTAGTTAGTTCTCAGTTTGCAATTTACGGTTTTCGGTTTCTTGCGAACTGATCACTGCATACTGTAAACTGAAATATCTCATTCGGTAACTCATCATTGCCGTTTTGCCCAGTTTTTCGATCAGTTTATAATTGGCAACTGCACCAACTGCTGCTCCTACAAATGGGAGCATCTGCGCAAGTTTGGCTAAATCAATATAATCGCGGTATTGTTGTTGGAAGGTAAGCCAGTCAAATTCATCAATATTGGTTGGCAATTGATGGGCTTTATCATCCCAATCCTGCATTTTCATAAATATATTCTGGCTTTCTTCTTTACTTGAAAAGGCCAATTGGAAGATGTGTAAAATATATAAACGTTCGCGGTAATCTTTAACATCGTATCCGTAAACTGCGGCAATATCAAAAAGCATCTTCATCTTTATGCCCAGCAACAGGGGGAAATCTGCCAGGCTCATTAAAAAACCTCCTGCACCTGTAATTCCGCCTTCTGCAGCACCTGTTTTTTTATAGTTTTCTATTTTTTGCTTAATTAATGCCTCGCGGTGCATCAAGGTTAAATCGGTAATCGGTTTTGATGTGGTAAATGTTGAACCAAAAAGCACAGCCTTGACCATCTGTTTAATTGCAGTAGTTATGGCATTGTGAGCTTTGTCGGGAATGTAGCTATTTATTTTTTTCTGTACTTTATCGGTTACCTTATTAAAAAGAGAAGGTTTCTGCAAGGTTTTAAACTTCCAGAAATCTAATTCACCCGTTATTTTTTGTTCGTAGGTCATGCTTAATTACTACAATAATTATTCCTTAAAATTTAACATAAAATAACTTTGAAAAATAAAGAATAAACTATATATTTAGTTACCTGATAAAAACTTAATCCTTTCATTATGAAAACCTTAAAATTATTATGCTTACTCGTATTTGCTGCTGGAGTAGCAAATGCACAAGGCGTGAAATTTTCTGCTAATACGCCTGCAGCAGGAAGTACCGTTAAATTTACCTACGATCCCAAGGGGACCAATCTCGAAAATTTGGCTGATGTGAAATGTACAGGTTATACTTTTTTTTCAAAAGCTAATCCTAAAAGCAATAAAATTGAACTCACTAAAGATGGAGCAGTTTATAAAGGAGAAATTTCTACTCCGGATAGTGTTACCCTAGTTGGACTTGCTTTTTCGGTAGGCGATAAAAAAGATGAAGCGCCTGCTGGTTACGTTTTAGAATTCACTAAAGCAGGGAAAGTGCCAGCTGAAGCTTATCTTAACGAAGCTTTTTTGTATGGATTGGCAGGGAATTACTATTTGGGTCTCACTATCGATCCTGAAAAGGCCGTTTCACTGTATAAACAAGCTTTTGCTTTAAAACCCGAGTTGAAAAAGAAAAACTTACAGCAATATTTGTCTGCCGAATACAAAGCCAATGTAGGCAATGGAACCAAGCTGATTAATGAGCACATTTCTGCATTATCAAAATTAAAAGAACCAAAAGAGGAAGATTTAGGTACAGCTTTAAGCCTTTACTCACTATTAAAGAAAAAAACTCAGGCAGATTCTGTTAAAGCCATCATAATTAAAAAATACCCTACAGGAAATTATGCCTGGAATAATGGTATGAATTCGCTTTATAGCACAAAAGATTTTGCTGCGCAAGCACAAAAAGCCGAAGAAATGGTCGCCGCCTTTAAACTTGATCCAGGTAAAAAAGTAGATGAAAGTAGATTGAACTCAATTTATAGTATGCTGGCTAATAGCGCGGTAAATGCTAAGGATTTGGGGAAATTTCAGGAATACGCCAAAAAGGTCACTGATAAAATGAGCAGGGCAAGTTTGTATAACAATAGTTTTGCCTGGCCTTCTGCTGAGAAAAAAGAGAATATCGAGCTTGCCGCCCAGCTTTCAAAACAATCGCTCGAACTGATAGAAGCATCAAGAAATGATGAGATGCCAAAATATTACAACACTAAAGAAGAATACCTCAAATATTTAGACGGCGCTTATGGTATGTATGCTGATACTTATGGACTGTTGTTATATCATCAGGGAAAATTTAAAGAAGCTTTGGCTATGCAAGAGAAGGCCATTCCTTTATATGCAACGGTTCCGCCCGATGTATCTTCACGTTATGTAACTTATTTAATTAAAGATGGTCAAGATGATAAAGCTTATACTGAAGCCGAGAAATTAATTAAAGAGGGTAAAGGCAATGATTCGCTAAAAAACGAATTTAAAATGCTTTATACTAAACTAAAGAAAGATGGAACTTATGAAAATTACCTGGCCAATTTAGAAAAAGCAGCATTAGAAAAAGAGCGTGCAGAATGGGTAAAAAAAATGATTAATATTCCAGCCCCTGCATTTTCATTAACCAACCTTAAAGGCGAAAGCGTAAGTTTAGCCAGTTTGAAAGGAAAGATCGTAATTTTAGATTATTGGGCAACCTGGTGCGGACCGTGTGTGTCTTCTTTCCCAGGTATGCAAAAAGCCTTAAACAAATACGCCAGTAATCCAAATGTGGTGTTCCTGTTTGTAAATACATGGCAAACAGAAGAGAATAGAGAAAAATTGGTAACTGATTTTATTACGGCAAAGAAATATAATTTTAATGTGTTGTACGATACCAAAAACGTAAAAGACCCTTCCAAATTTGATGTGGTAAGCGCCTATAAAGTGGATGGAATCCCAACCAAATTTGTGATTGATGGGGAAGGTAATATCAGGTTTAAAGCTGTAGGTTTCTCTGGCTCTGATGATGGTGTGGTGAAAGAAATAGATTCGATGATCGGATTGCTGGCAGGAAAAGAATCGAGTAAATAAACAATGAATTCCAAACAGAAAAGGTGCTGATTATCGGCACCTTTTCTGTTTTTAGTATTCTATCCTCATTGGTGAGGTTTCCCATAGCTTAAAAGCTGTTAAAGCTTCATCGCGCATCAGCTGGATAACCGGCAGGCTCCTGTTTTCCATTGGCTTGTCTAGCTCCTCGTAAATAAATTTATCACTAAAACCAATATGCTCGGCATCAGCCTTGGTATTTGCATAAAAAATCGTGTCGATTTTTGCCCAATAAATTGCACCTAAACACATGGGGCAAGGCTCGCAGCTCGTGTAAATTACGCAGCCGCTTAAATCGAAAGTATTTAATGCGGTACAGGCCAGCCTGATTGCCGAAACCTCCGCATGTGCAGTTGGATCGTTGGTAGAAGTTACCTTATTTGCCGATTTGGCAATCAACCTCCCATCTTTTACCACCACAGCTCCAAAAGGCCCGCCAATGCTTTCGCTCACATTTTGTACAGATAACTCGATTGCCATCCGCATATATTCCTGATGTTGATTGTCCATATTAATTTGATCTTTTATAAAAAACAGCACAAAAAAAATGCCCCGATTTATACAGGGCATTTAATATTTTAATCGCTATTCGCTTATTTTTTACTGTATTCTGCGTTTAAGCCTTTAATTACTTCTGAAGTAACATCTAAACTTTCGTCGGCAAATAAAATAGAACTGTTACCTTTTGAGTAAGTCAAAACCATTTTATAACCTTTTTCTTTAGCATAACCTTTTAAGTAATCAGCCACTTTATCATAAAGTTTTTCGTTCTCAGCAGCTTGCTCATTCTGTAAAGCACCACCAGCATTTTGTTGGTAAGTTTGTAGCTCTTGTTGTTTACGTGCTAAACGCTCTTCAGTACTTTTACGTTGATCGGCCGATAAAGTTTGTGCCGATTGTTGGTATTGTGCTACTTCTCTTTGAAAAGCCTGACCTTTAGCCTGCATATCTGCCTGAGCATTTTTGGTCTTACCTTCAAATTTCACTTTTAGGTCTTTGAAGTATTCATATTTTGTAAGTAACGAGTCGGAGTTTACGTACACAATTTTCTCAGTTTGAGAAACCGCTGCAGTAGTACCCTCTGTTTTTTTAGTTTCAGTAGTTTTAGTGTCTTTGTTCTGGCATGCAGAGAAAGCAGTTATCAAAGTTGCTGTTGCAAGTAAACCAAAGGTTTTAAAGGTTCTTCTTTCCATTCTTGTTTAATAAATTTTAGCAAACTTATATAAATTAGTTTTTATATCCAATTTAAAGAAAGCCTATTGCGATACAAGAGCACTTTTGCGTTTGGCGTAGTGCGTAAAGCGCTTTTTTTACTAAACGCTAAGCGCCTACCACTAACCGCGCAATATGATAGGTAGTGATTTGAAAAGCAAGGTCAGTATTTCAAATCGTTGTTCGTCCCGCTGCCCGCTTTATTTCATGCCCGCTGCCATCGGGTTTAGGTGGCACGGCCAGTAATGGCTATTTGGGGTTGCAGGGTGGCAATAGCAAATTTCATAACACGAAACGTTCCTACGGAACGAAAAAACATTTCATTTTTTTTCTACCTATGAGGCGTTCCTCTGGAACGGGCTGGCGGATTAGAAATGTTCACTTTTAATGTTCATGGG
>NZ_JBQEPM010000012.1:0-185059 GCF_052045595.1 Pedobacter sp. 22163
ATAGTGCTTAGAGTAGCAGCCGTCATTAAAAGTAAAACTAATTATAAAAACAACTATAAAATAGCAGCATAAAACTTGGATTAGTCATAACAATCATTGCGAGAAGGCTTTTTCAGCCGGTGAAGCAATCTTTATGGCAAGGATCACTAGCGTGAAAGATTGCTTCGTCGTTCCTCCTCGCAAAGACGACCTTTCTTTTGAATCTGTTATTGATAGCGTAGTCGAAGGGCTTTCGTTTGCGATTTATGAATCTTAAAAAATCTTCGATCGAATCATGTATTTGATATACAGAAGCCTACAATGTCATAATCCCTTTGATGTTTCCTACTTGCTTATAAACAGCAATCACCTCATCAGCATTTTGCATTGTCTTTTTCACGGTAATTGAAACATATTTTCCTGTTTTTGAAGCTTGCTCAATAAACTCATCATCAGGCAAAATGGCACGTAAGTCTTGTATTTTATCTAATCCGCCAGTGATAATAAATTTAAAATTATAAACACCCGGAAACTGTTCAACACTTTCAAGTTTCTCTTTTAAATTAGCATAAATATCTCCGCTAGCCCCATCAGGGATATCAGTAAACTCAATATCCTTATTATTTTTATTCTCATCCATAACGCAAGCATATCAAATTCTATACCTAAATAACCAGGGTGCAATTCTGACAGACCAAACGTTTATTTTAGTTGAAATACCGCCATTTAAGCGCATTGAAGAGAAGCTTTACCCTAAATCCCCTAAAGGGGACTTCATACCCAAGTTCAGAATGACGAAAGATTAAATAGGCTGTGGGGTTTAAACCCTCAATAGCAGCACAAACCAAATTTACATAAACCTTGGCGAAGCGGATACCGGCCTTGTGGGCAATGCCTTCAGGCGTATGAGCAAAGCAAAGGACTGCCGAAGCCGATTAAATACAGCTGTGGCTTTACCCCTAAATTCCCTAAAGGGGACTTCATACCCAAATTTAATAGCGTGATGGATTCTGAACCAAGTTCAAAATGACGAATGACAAACTAGGCTGTGGGTTTTAAACTCTCAATAGTAGCACAAACCCAATTTATATAAACCTTGGCGAAGCGGATACCGGCCTTGCGGGCAATGCCTGCAGGCGTATGAGCAAAGCAAAGGGCTACAGAACCATAAGAATTACAGCTTTGGCTTTTCTAAAAACCAAAGGAGCAGATCTACCATTGCCATAGTTAGCCTCATAAAAACAAGGTCCTCTTTACCATATAAGATAGATAAGGGCATATAAGTCAATACGGGATAGATTCTGACCACAAAGTGGCTACCAGACCCCAAAATTAATAAGTATAGCTAATAAAACAAATCAGGAATTAGATCAGAATGACGAACAGTTAGGGCGACCGGCTAGGTTTTAAACTAATTACTAACAACTTTGGCAAAAAGCGATAGGAATTGTTATTTTTGAACCTCAAAAAAACAGGAGCCGATTTGGATTATTTAGCAGGATTAAACCCACAACAAAGAGCAGCAGTAGAGAACACAAAAGGACCAGTAATGATTGTTGCGGGTGCGGGTTCTGGCAAAACCAGGGTAATTACCTTTCGTGTAGCCCACCTTATTCAAACCGGTACCGATCCATTTAACATCCTTGTTTTAACCTTTACCAACAAGGCTAGTAAGGATATGCGCGAGCGTATCAGTAAAGTTGTTGGTGCAGAGGCAAAGAACATTTGGATGGGTACTTTTCACTCTGTTTTTGCCAAGATTTTACGTGTAGAGGCCGAGAAAATCGGTTATCCAAGCAATTTTACCATTTACGATACGGAT
The DNA here is from genome assembly GCF_052045595.1 of Pedobacter sp. 22163. NCBI lineage: Bacteria > Pseudomonadati > Bacteroidota > Sphingobacteriia > Sphingobacteriales > Sphingobacteriaceae > Pedobacter > Pedobacter sp. 22163. Next base: position 1,802 of record NZ_JBQEPM010000012.1, read on the forward strand.
GATAGTAAAAGTGTAATCCGCGCTATTTTGAAAGAAATGCAGCTGGATGATAAATTATATGCAGCGAATTTTGTTTTTAATAGAATTTCATCAGCCAAAAATAATTTAATTTCCTGGGGTGAATACCAGGCTAACGACCAGATACAAGCCGAAGATATCCAGAATAAACGCCCATTAATTGGCCAGATTTACGAAACTTATGCCAAGCGCTGTTTTAGAGCTGGTGCTATGGATTTCGACGATTTACTGTTCAAAACCAATATTTTATTGAAAGAGCATCCTGATGTTTTAAATAAATACCAGCAGAAATTCAGGTACCTGATGGTGGATGAATACCAGGATACCAACTTTTCGCAATATACCATTGTGAAAAAATTGGCAGCAGCTTATCAGAACATTTGCGTGGTGGGTGATGATGCACAGAGTATCTATGCCTTCCGTGGTGCAAACATCCAGAATATTTTAAATTTCGAACGCGATTATCCTGATTTAAAGGTTTATAAATTAGAACAGAATTACCGTTCCACCCAAAATATTGTTGATGCAGCGAGTAGCATCATTGCCAACAACAAAAACCAGCTCGAAAAAAATGTTTTCTCAGAAAATGCAGAAGGGGAAAGAATTAAAGTTTCGCGGGCTTTTACCGACAACGAAGAGGGTAAATTAGTTGCCGAAGCCATTATTCAAGAACGCAGTACCAAAGGCTACCAACACAACGATTTTGCCATTTTGTATCGTACCAATGCGCAAAGCAGGGCTATGGAGGAGGGTTTACGCAAATTAAATATTCCTTACCGGATATATGGGGGTCAATCTTTTTACCAACGCAAAGAGATTAAAGATTTAATTGCGTATTTCCGTTTAACTTTTAATCCGAAGGATGAAGAGGCGATAAAACGTGTAATCAATTACCCTAAACGTGGTATTGGCGATACCTCTATCGACAAAATTATTGTTGCGGCAGACCAGCATGGAAAAACAATGTGGGATGTAATTTCGAATGCACACGAATACGTAGATGGGCGTTTAGCCAATCAATTGAACGATTTTGCCATGATGGTGCAAAGTTTTCAGGCAGAGGCAAAAAAGCTCGATGCTTATGATACGGCCTTGTTTATTGCCCAACATGCAGGTATTTTAAAAGAATTATACACTGATGATAGTGTTGAAGGACGTGCGCGGTATGAAAATATCCAGGAGTTATTAAATGGTATTAAGGAATTTTCAGAACGCGAGGATATTGAAGAAAAAGGTCTGGATATCTTTATGCAGGATGTTGCTCTTTTAACCAACGATGATAAAGATGGTGATAAAAATAAGGATACCGTTTCTTTAATGACGATCCACTCGGCCAAAGGATTAGAGTTTAAAAACGTGTTTATTGTTGGCTTGGAAGAAAATCTGTTTCCATCACAAATGTCGTTAACCAACCGCACTGATCTGGAAGAGGAGCGCCGTTTGTTTTATGTGGCCATTACCCGTGCCGAAGTAAAACTGACACTTACTTATGCCACTTCCCGTTACCGCTGGGGAACGTTAACCAACTGCGAACCAAGCCGTTTCATTAACGAAATCAGTCCGAAATTTTTAGAATTGGATGTAAAACCAGCCAAGTCGAACAGTTTTGAAGGTAATTTCGACGATGACCGCAAAACATGGACCTCGCAGCCGCGTGATTTCTTTAGCAAACCGAAACCGGCGGCCGGCGCAACTACTTCTGCCCCACCTATCCGCCCGAAAACAACATCTTTATTGGCAAAAGCACACGTGCCGACACCTGGCTTTACCCCATCACAACCGCATGAATTTCAAGGCGGCATGGAAGTTGAGCACGAAAAATTCGGTTTCGGAAAAATTATCAGCTTAGAAGGAACCCTGCCTGATGTTAAGGCTACGGTATTCTTCCAGGGCTTAGGCAATAAACAGCTACTGCTTAAGTTTGCGAAACTGATGATTGTGAAATAAACGCAGATTTCCTTTTTGCCACGGAAACGCAGAGGCACGGAAAACAACGAAAATTACTCATCCTGATTCCGATTTACGTCGGGATCAGGATCTTTAATAGATAAAACGTAAAGATGCTGAATCAAGTTCAGCATGCCGAGTGCCATTAAAATACGCCTAACCAGGCGCTTTCAACTTTTAATAAATAGATCGGTCTTCAAGAAATTCTCCAATCTTGAGTGTAATTAATTGCTCACTGTCCAATGATTTAGCTTGTACATTCCATTCATTTGTTATTTCAATAATTTCTACCATACTACCAAATGGAAAAGATTCGCCTTTATTATCAACTGTAATTTTCACCTTTTCCCCTACTTTTGGCGCTTTAAAGAATAATTGATTTCCGACTATACTCAGCCCTTCAATTTTTTCCAAATCTGATAAAAAATATTTTCGATAAGGTGATTGCGGATTTTGTGAAACCAATACAAAAGACTGGCTCTCCATTTCATATTGAACCTGCATTTTATAGAAAAATTTACCCCTTATTTTATCTCCCAGATAAATTTTCTCGCCTTGCGCTGTAAGGCAGCCAGTATAAAAAGATTCTATATCCATAAATTGATTGATAAGATCTGATTTTCCATTTTAAACACCAAATATGGCTTAAACTTTTAGGATTCTTATTGAAAAAGCACAAAATTATCCTTATTATTGAACTCGGTTCTCCCGATTACAAACCATGCAACTTACTAGGTTAGAAATTAAAGGTTTTAAGAGCTTTGGCGATAAAGTGACCATCAATTTTAATGAGGGTGTTACCGCTATTGTTGGGCCGAATGGTTGCGGAAAATCTAATGTAATAGATGCCATGCGCTGGGTTTTAGGCGAACAGAGTACCAAAGCACTTCGTTCAGAAAAGATGGAGAACATCATTTTCAACGGAACAAAAAACCGTAAGCAAGCGCAGCTTGCCGAGGTTTCATTGAGTTTTGATAATACCAAGAACATCCTGCCAACAGCCTATTCACAGGTTACTGTAACCCGTAAACTCTATAGAAATGGCGATAGTGAGTACCGTTTAAATGATGTTCAATGTAGATTAAAGGATATTACCGATCTTTTTTTGGATACCGGAATCGGCTCTGATAGTTATTCGATTATTGAGCTGAAAATGGTTGATGAAATTATTACCAACAAAGAACATAGCCGCCGTTCTTTATTTGAAGAAGCATCAGGAATATCGAAATACAAATTACGTAAAAAACAGACTTTCAGCAAGTTAAAAGATACAGAAGCCGATTTAGAGCGGGTTGAAGATTTACTTTTCGAGATTGAAAAAAACCTTAAAACCTTAGAAAATCAGGCGCGTAAAGCGGAGCGTTATTATAAGTTAAAAGAGCAATACCGCGAGTTGAGCGTTCAGTTGGCAACACATCGTATTGCCTTCTTCCGTACCGACTTAAATGCCTTAGAAACTCAGGAACAAAATCAGCTAGTAAACCGCACCGAACTCAGTACCAAGATAGATACGGGTGAAGCCGAACTGCAAAAGCTTAAACTAGGCAGTATCAGTCAGGAAAAGAACCTTTCTGTACAACAAAAGGCCACAAACGAGTTTGTTTCCAAAATCCGTGCTTACGAGAGTGAGAAAAAAGTAAAGAACGAACAGATGCGTTTTTTACAGGAAAAAGAAACGCGTTTATCTGGTGAGCTCGAAAAAGATAAAAACCAGGTTAACCACATTAAATACAACATTAAACGTTTAAATGAAGAAGTTTTAACAGAAACAGAAGTTTTTAACCGACTTGAATCTGACTTAAAAAGCTTAAAATCTACGCTTGATACTTTACGCGAGCAACAGCAGACCGAGAAAAACAGGATTGATAACCTGATCAAATCGGTTAACGAGTTGCAAAACCAGGTATACCAGTCGCAGAAGGAAATTGATATCTTAAATATTCAAAAAGATGCGCTGGTGCAGGAGACCAACCGAAATGTTGATGATACCGAAACCAAAACATTAGAATTAAAGGCTTTCGATCATGCTTTGGCCGAACTTGATATTCAGGTTAGGGAGAAACAAGCCAATATTAAAAACCTAACGGAAGCTGAAGAACTTTTAAAAGAAAAACTGGCTGCTTCAGAAACCAATCTAAGTTCGAACAAGGAAAAACTGACGGCCGAAAACCGTAAAAAAGATGCCAAACAGAACGAATATAACCTGACCAAATCGCTGGTTGATAGTTTGGAGGGTTTTCCTGAATCGATCCGTTTTTTGAAGAAAAATAATGCTTTTGCTAAAAGTGCCCTGCTCCTTTCTGATATTTTATTCTGTAATGAAGATTACCGCATAGCCATTGAGAATTACCTCGAACCGGTAATGAACCATTATGTGGTTGACCAGTATGCAGATGCAGTACAGGCCATTAACCTTTTAACCGATGCCAGCCGCGGACGGGCAAACTTTTTCATTTTAGAAAACGTACCCGACAAAAACCCAGTTATTGGTACGCATGAAGGCCTGGTTTCAGCACTATCAGTCATTGAAGTTGATAAAAAATACCAACACCTCTGCAATCTGCTTTTGCAAAATGTGTACATCGCAGTAGCTGAGCAAGAAAATTTGTTTAAAGCCACACCAACAGATAGTTTAACCATCCTGGCTAAAAACGGGAAATATGCCCAAACGAAATTCACTTTGGCGGGTGGCTCTGTGGGTTTATTCGAAGGAAAAAGGATTGGTCGTGCTAAGAATTTAGAAAACCTGGCCAAAGAAATTAAAGCTTCAGAATCATTGATTAATCAGTATGAGGCTGCAATTAAAGCTGAAACTGATAACATATTTAACCTGAAAGAAGCTTCAAAAATCAATCAGATCAATGCTTTGCAACAAGAAATGAACCGTTTAAACAACGAACATATTTCTGTGCAAACCCGTCGCGATCAGTACCAGGAGTTTATTACCACCAGCGAAAACCGTAAAACAGATATTGCCCAAAAGATCGTATCAATAGAAAAAGCCTTATCTGAAAAATTGCCGGCATTGGTTCAATTACAAAAAGACCAGCAAGAAGCACATCGTAATTTACAGGAGCAACAACTTAATTATCAGGAAATTGCCGATCAGGTAAATGAAAGTGCGGGCAAATATAACCAAGATAATATCCGTTTCCACCAACAACAAAATAAGTTATCAGGCTTAGAAAAAGACTTAGATTACCGTTTTGTTCAGGAAGAGGCTTTAAATAAGCGCATAGCACAAAACGATAAAGAATTACAGGAAGCACTGTCCCAAATTACGGCAACGTTACAGCACACTGATCTGAACGACGATACGCTTTTAGAGATGTATCAACAACGTGAAGAAATGGAAAAAGGGCTTGCAGAAGCTGAGCAAGCTTATTTCACGAGCAAAGGAAGTATTAACGAGGTTGAAAACGACCTGACCAATATCCGCAAAACCCGCGAAGAAACCGATTTTTTATTAACGGAGATTAAGGATAAAAAGAATGCATTAAAAATCGATCTGAATGCATTAAAAGAACGTTTAGCCGTCGAATTCAATATCGACATCAACGATCTTTTAGAAACAGATACTGAAATTGAAGCTTTAGAAAGTGAGTTCGATCTGCGCCAAAAGGTAGAGCGAATGAAACGTCAGCTTGACGAATTTGGCGCCATTAACTCCATGGCAATGGAGGCCTTTAAAGAAATGGAAGAGCGTTATACTTTTATTCAAAACCAGAAAAAAGACCTTAATGCTGCAAAAACCGATCTTTTACAAACGATTAAAGAGATAGACGATACCGCTAAAGATAAATTTATGCAGGCCTTTACCCAAGCCCGTGAGCATTTTATCGTAGTTTTCCGTTCTTTATTTAACGAAGAAGATAGCTGCGACCTGATTTTATCAGATATCAATAATCCTTTGGAGGCCGATATTGATATTATTGCCCGTCCGAAAGGGAAAAGACCTTTATCAATCAATCAGTTATCCGGTGGAGAAAAAACATTAACGGCTACAGCGCTGTTGTTTTCACTTTATTTATTAAAACCTGCTCCTTTCTGTATCTTCGATGAGGTTGATGCGCCTTTGGATGATACCAACATCGATAAATTCAATAATATTATCCGTAAATTCTCCGATCAATCGCAGTTTATCATCGTATCGCACAATAAACGGACGATCGCCAGCACTGATATTATTTATGGGGTAACCATGGTAGAGCAAGGTGTTTCGAGGGTTGTAGCAGTAGATTTAAGGGAAGTAGCGGCTTAGCTCTGTGTTTTCGTCATTGCGAGGAGGTACGACGAAGCAATCTTTTATTTGCATTTTTTCAATTAGAAAATGAAAGTTACAGCTCTTGGCAGCCTTCGGTCCTGCTGTACACTATAGCCTCACGAAAAGCTCGGGCTGCCGTTTCCATCAGGTTTATAAACGCAATACAGTACTAAAAACAACGTTTTCCCTTCTATAATCTAATAATTAATATCTTTAAGAAAATTTAACGCGATGGTCGTCCTTTCGAGCGGAGTGCAACGAAGTCGAGAAATCTATTCCGATAGATCTCTCTCCCGACTTAACGTCGGGACGATGCTCCAGTCGAGATGACGACCCTAACTTATTACCAAGAAATATGAAAATCCTATATATCCTTCCCTTAGCCATGATGCTAAGCTGCTGTTCATCAGTAAAAAATCAAAATAATCCAACTTCTGGCAAGTTAGATACCCAATTGTTAAAAGACGTTGAAGTATTATCATCAGATGCCTACCAAGGTAGAAAAACCGGAACAAAAGGTGCTGAGATAGCCAGGGCGTATATTATAGAAAGATTTCAAAAATTAGGACTAAAATCCTATCCTCAGCATGTAAACTACGCGCAGGAGTTTACTTTTAATGGACGAGGCAATACAAAAATAAATGGCACCAACATCATCGGATACATTCCAGGCAAAGGAAGCAATGTTATTGTGGTATCTGCCCATTACGACCATTTAGGTGTAGTAAAAGACGAAGTTTTTAATGGTGCTGATGATAATGCATCAGGAACTGCAGGCTTATTAAAAATTGCCACCTATTTTGCGAAAAACAAACCTAACAACACGATCATTTTCGCTTCTTTCGATGCGGAAGAAATGGGTTTACAGGGTGCAAAGGCATTTGTAGGCAATCCACCAGTGCCTATTAATACTATCGCTATTGATTTAAACATGGATATGATCAGCCATAGTGATAAAGGTGAACTCTATGTATGTGGAACTTTTAAATATCCTGATTTAAAGAAACATATAGATACCACTAAAACCAATATCAAATTACTTTTTGGCCACGACGATCCAAAACAAGGTCACGATGATTGGACAAACCAAAGCGACCAAGGTGCATTTAATGCTAAAAATATCCCATTTTTATATTTTGGTGTAGAAGATCACAAAGATTACCACAAAGCCAGCGACGAATATTCTACCATCACCAAGCAATTTTTTAGCAATGCAGCAAGTGCTGTATTAGATGTTGTAAAAAGTATCGACAAACAAACTGGCTTACAACAATTGTTAAAGGATAAAATGATCATGATGGACAATCCAAGAAAATCGGAAAAATTTTAACAAACTAATTGACATAAATCTAAACCTGCCCTATCTGGCAGGTTTTTTTATGTTTTATAAATCTTAAAACAAAAATTATTTATCTGTATATCAAACAATTACAATAAAAACTATAAAAATAGTTTGCAAACTATTTTTATAGTAGTAACTTCATTTAACCAAACTATAAAAATAGTTGCCATGATAAAAGAACTCACAAAAGCAGAAGAACAGATTATGCTCATCCTTTGGGAAATGGGCGAAGCCTTAGTAAAAGACGTTATCGAAAAGATGAACGAACCCAAACCTGCTTACAATACAGTATCTACTGTGATCAGGGTTTTAGAAGGTAAAGGCTTTGTTGATCATAAAGCTATCGGCAATACGCATATCTACTTCCCCATTATAAAAGAAACTGATTATAAACGCTTTGCATTAGATAAGGTAATGAGCAACTATTTCGAAAACTCTTACGAGAGTCTGGTTTCTTTCCTGGTGAAAGAAAAAAGTATGGGTACTGAAGAACTCAATGAAATTATCCAATTGGCAGAGAAACTTAAAAAAGATAAATGATGGGCTGGTTATATTATTTACTCGAAGCAAATCTATATCTTATCCTATTTTATGGGTTTTATAGACTATTCCTCCACAGGGAAACCTTCTACAGACTAAACAGATATTACCTGATTTTCAGCTCAATACTGGCTTTCATAGTTCCATTTTTTCAGCTGGGATATTTAAAGAAGGAGGTAATAATGGAATATACCGGATTTATTCAAATTCAAGAACAGGCACCATTGTTCAATTTAGAAAATATCTGTTTACTACTGTATTCCGTAGTTTCATTATTTTTTATCTTAAAAATAGTTTGGGGATTGCGTTATATCAAAAGATTGACAAAAAATGCAACGAAAAGTAAAGAAAACGGTATTACATTAATTGAGGTTGAGGACTCAAAAATGGCTTTTTCATTCTTTAATTTATTGTTTATTGACCCTGCTATGAGTCAAAGAAACACCATCGTAAAGCATGAAATGGTCCACATTAACCAGATGCACAGCCTTGATATTCTTTTATTTGAGTTGATAAAAACTTCAAGCTGGTTCAATCCAATCACTTATTTCATCAAAGATGATATCAAACTCATCCATGAATATTTAGCCGATGAGGAAACGACACAAAAGGATATCGCTAAATATGAGTATGCACTATTTTTAATCCAAAATTCATATGGAAATCAAGAAGTTATCCTTACCAATCAATTTTTTAATTCATCAATACTGAAAAATAGAATAAGTATGTTAAGCCAAAAAAAATCGGCAAAATGGGCCAGGCTCAAATTGTTATTTATCATTCCACTAGTTGGATCTATGCTGTTCTTGTCTACAACAGCATTTACAAAAGACTATAATACTATCCAATTAGGGCATAAAAAGGAAAGTTTAAGCATTGTTCTTCAGGACACTATTAAGAAAAAGTCTGATAAAAAGAGATTACCCCCACCGCCACCAAAGGAACCATATACAGCCAAAGCCAAAAAAGTTACGGAAATAACGATAAATGAACCCGTTATTAAAAAAGACGACAAAAGAATACCACCTCCTCCACCGGTAGAACCCGGCTCCTTAAAAGCGAAAAAGCTTAGCGTACCAAAAGTAGACCAAGTTCGTTTTGCTCCTCCGAGAGTTAAAAAGGATGGTAAAAAGTTACCTCCACCTGTTGTGAGACAAGATAAAAAGACATTGCCACCGCCACCGCCGCCGATTGAGCCAAAACCAGAAAAAAAAGGGAATGACAATGAGTCAAATACGATTAATCTTGCTCAAGCTACAGGCAATAAGGCAATTAAACGGGATCACACATTATCCTCAGATCAAAAAGATATTAAGGAGGTAGTTGTAAAGGGTTATCCTACTTCATCTAAAAAAGAAAGCACCGGAATAAAAACAATTATTGTATCGCCTGTTAAAGAAGTCACTGTTACAGGCTATCCTTCTAAAAAGCAATAACTACTGCGGTACGTAAACCACATATTTAGTCTCAAAAAAATCTTCCTCAAAATAAGCTGAAAGCGGGTATAATTCTGCTTTCAGTTTTGATTCTTTGATCTCTTCGGCCAAATCGCCTCCTTTTAAATACAAAATCCCATTCGGAATGGCATTTAACGAGTCTTTTTTAAATTTACCCTGTATCCATGGATAAAATTCGCCTAAACGCGTAACCGCTCTCGATACCACAAAATTAAACTTCTCTTTAATCTGCTCAGCTCTTAAATGGTCGGCCCTTAAATTCTCTAAACCTAATGCCGAAGCCACTTCTTTTACCACTTTAATCTTTTTTCCGATAGAGTCTACCAGATAAAATTCTGTTTCAGGAAACAAGATGGCCAATGGAATGCCCGGGAAACCACCACCTGTGCCTACGTCTAAAACCGATTCACCAGCTTTAAAATTACATACTTTAGCTATCCCCAACGAGTGCAATACGTGACGCTCATATAGCTCTTCGATATCCTTTCTCGAAATTACATTAATCTGTGCATTCCAAAAGCTATATAAATCAAACAATTGCGAAAACTGAGCAATCTGTTTTTCACTTAGGTTAGGAAAATATTTTAAAACGATATCGGGCTTTACATCAAGCATATTGTAATTGCTAAAGGATTATTGAATTATTTCCAGTTTACTTTTTTCTTGCCAAACAAGGCTAAAAATCCGTTCAGGGTTAAAAATAGAAACAAAAGTATGTCTAAAATCGGGAACCACCAACGCAAATCGCTATAGTTTAAGCGTTTCAGCAATTTTGGATAGATAAAACACCTGATGATGATGCTTAATCCGAAGATGCCTAAGGCGACATATTGCGCCTCACGGCTAAAAAACATACATGCGGCAAAGAACGCATAAAACAGAAACTGAAAAACAATCTGAAGGCTTAAAATAAACTTGTGCTTCGATTTATAGAACTTTCCAGCACCAAAATGACGTTTTTTCTGCCTCAGGTAACCTCCCCAGGTATTATTGGGTTCGCTCCAAACATGGCTATCGCGGTGTAAACGGATCTCTGTATTGTATTTATTGGCGTGTGCGTTCACGAATAAATCATCATCTCCTGATGGGATATGCATGTGCGCTGCAAAGCCCTTATTTTTGAAAAAAAGTGATTTTTTATAAGCCATATTACGTCCAACTCCCATATAGGGCATGCCTTTTAAGGCGAAAGCCAGGTAATTTACAGCAGTAAAAAAGGTTTCGAACCGGATTAACGCATTTAGCAGACTTCTTTTCTTCATATAGGGCGAGTAGCCCAAAACAATTTCGGTATTTTCATCATCAGGCTGCTGCATATCCATTAACCAATGCGCAGAAGCTGGCGTACAATCTGCATCGGTAAAAACCAACCAATCGTACTTAGCGGCTTTTATACCCATGGTTACCGCGAATTTCTTACCTGCTATAAATTTATCGTTATCTAAAATTTTAACTACTTTCAGGTTATGGTGTTTCTTCTCTAATTGTTCTAAAAACTCCTCTGTACCATCCCAAGAGCGATCGTTAACCACCACAACTTCGAACTCCGGATAATCCTGGCTTAACAATGCAGGCAGATACTGCTCTAAATTTACAATTTCGTTTCGGGCACAAACAATTACACTTACTGGTTTTTGGGCAGATAAAGGAATCTCCTCGATAGCTACATTGGCCAATTTCAAATGAACAAAAAGTACATAGTAAAGCTGAACCAAAAGGCAAAAAGCCAATATCGAGAGCAGAATAATTTCAAGCAGGGCTAATATCACGATGGTAAAATAAATAGGCGCAAATTTCTCATTTTTAATCTGTAAATCACTTTTATGTGGATAAAAAATTAAACAAAAATATGCCCTCAATTTTTGCTATTTTTGGCAGATTTTCGACGAGAAAAAACACATATAAACCGCCTTCCGTCAAAATAAGAATTAGTTTTAATAAAACGTTATTTGACGGTGGTAAGCTCCACCTAACAATTGGAGAAAAATAAATAGAAACAGATGAAATTTAGTTTACAGGCTAACGATCCACTATCTAAAGCCAGAGCCGGAACGGTAACAACTGCTCATGGCGAAATACAAACCCCTATTTTTATGCCTGTGGGCACTGCAGGAACGGTAAAAGCCGTACATCAGCGCGAACTGAAAGACGATATTGATGCAAAAATCATTTTAGGCAATACTTACCACTTATATTTAAGACCCGGGTTGGATATCCTCGAAAAAGCTGGTGGATTACATCAATTTATTGGCTGGGACCGTCCAATTTTAACAGATAGTGGTGGCTACCAGGTGTATTCTTTAAGTAAAGTCCGTAAAATTAAAGAAGAAGGCGTCACTTTCCACTCCCATATCGATGGATCGAAACACCTTTTTACGCCAGAATATGCAATGGATATTCAGCGTACCATAGGTGCCGATATTATTATGGCCTTTGATGAGTGCACGCCATACCCATGCGATTATACTTATGCAGCGCAATCAATTAAAATGACGCACCGCTGGTTAAAACGCTGTTGCACCCGTTTTGATAGTACAGAACCTAAATATGGCTTCGACCAAACCCTTTTTCCTATTGTTCAGGGTTCGGTATATAAAGATTTGCGCATAAAATCGGCAGAATTTATTGCCAGCATGAACCGTGAAGGCAATGCCATTGGTGGTTTATCTGTTGGTGAGCCGGCTGAAGAAATGTATGCCATGACAGAAGTGGTATGTAATATATTACCAGAAGAAAAACCACGTTATTTAATGGGCGTGGGTACACCGATCAATATTTTGGAGAATATTGCACTGGGGATCGATATGTTCGATTGTGTAATGCCAACCAGAAATGCCAGAAATGGCATGCTTTTTACCAGAAATGGGATTATAAACATCAGGAACAAAAAATGGGAGAACGATTTCTCTCCATTGGATGCGGAGAGCGATCTACATGCTGATTTAGTAACCAGTAAAGCATATTTAAGACATTTGGTACATAGTAAGGAGATGCTTGGCGCTCAAATTGCTACCTTGCATAATCTGCATTTTTATCTTTGGCTGGTAAAACAGGCCAGAGAAAAGATCATTGCTGGCGAATTTTACGAATGGAAAAACAAAATGGTTAAAATATTAGGCAATAAGCTATAAAATGAATCTGTTAAAAGGAAGGATAAAAATCATCGATCAGTATATTATCGGGAAATACCTGGGTACATTTATTTATACCCTGGCCATTTTTGTGATCATTATTGTCGTGTTTGATCTATCGGAAAAGATGGATGATTTTATGAAAAGTGGCCTGAGTTTTTGGGGAATCCTCTCTAAATATTACGCAGGCTCTATTCCTTTTTATGTGAATATGCTTTCACCACTGATCAATTTTATTGCGGTAATTTTCTTTACCGCAAAAATGGCCGATCAGACTGAAATTGTACCTATTTTAAGTGGTGGGGTGAGTTTTAACCGCTTTTTATTTCCTTATCTGGTGTCGGCTACGATTATTTTCTCAGCCAATTTACTTTCAAATCTATACATCCTTCCTTATACCAATACCTTAAAAAATAGTTTCGAGAATACGTATGTAAAACGTAATGATCCTTCCACAAAATCAAACATCCATATGAAACTGGATGACAAAACCTATATCTACATTGATAATTTCGACAACAAAACGAATTCAGGATATCGGTTTTCTTTGGATAATTTTAGTGGAGATGTACTCACCAAAAAGATCGTTGCTGAAAATATAAAATGGGATTCGCTTAAACGCAAATGGCAGTTGAACAACTATTCCATACGCAAGATTGAGGGATTGAAAGAAACCATGATTTACGGTAACGGAAAACAAAAAGATACCATTCTGGATATGCGTCCGGATGATTTTTCGGCCTATGACAATGTGGTGCAAAATTTAACTACGAAGGAACTTTCGGATAAGATCAGGAAAGAAAAAATCCGCGGAACGGGCGTAATGAACGATCTTCAGTTTGAAAAATACAAACGTTATCTACATCCGCTTTCAGCCTTTGTACTAACGCTCATTGGCGTAGCCCTATCGTCGCGTAAAGTACGTGGAGGTGTCGGTGTATCGTTAGGTATCGGAATCTTCATCAGCTTCGCTTATATCGTATTTAATCAGTTCACACAGATGTTTTCTACCAAAGGTGGATTACCTCCTTTTGCAGCTGTTATTATGCCTACATTATTCTTTGGCTTATTAGGTTTTTACCTATTAAGAAAAGCACCAAAATAGCGATGGACGTTACCAAAAAGAATTTACTCATCCTTCATCTTACTGTATTTGTTTGGGGTTTTACGGGTGTGCTCGGCAAATTAATTTCTATCGATGCAGTACCTATGGTTTGGTACCGGGTGTTGATTGCCGCAGCTACACTTTTTGCATGGTTTTTAATCACCAAAAAGAACATTAAGATTACTAAAAAACAGTTCATCCAATTCTTTTTAACTGGAGGAATTGTAGCTATTCACTGGATATTTTTCTTTCATGCCATTAAGGTTTCTACTGTTTCGGTAACCTTGGTTTGCCTCTCTTCCTTCACCTTATTTACTGCAATTTTAGAACCACTGATAAAAAAACAGCCGATACAACTGGGCGATATTCTGATCGGTTTACTGATTATTCTAGGAATATATATGATCTTTAAATTTGAAGGCCAGTATACTTTAGGAATTATTTTTGGTTTGCTGGCAGCAGTCGCATCCAGTCTTTTTTCAACTATAAATTCTACATTGGTACAAAAAAGCGAACCTTCCATTATCAGTTTTTATGAGCTTGTTGGTGCACTTTTCTGGATCACGTTATACCGTTTATATGATGGAACACTATTACACACAGCATTCAACTTAAGTACCAAAAACTGGTTCTATCTTATCCTTCTCGGTACACTTTGTACATCCATTGCTTACGTTGCGGGGGTTGCAGTAATGAGAACTTTATCGGCTTTTAGAGTTGCATTAATTACTAATCTGGAACCTGTATACGGAATAGTTTTAGCCTTCGTTTTCTTTCAAAGCAAAGAGCAAATGACAGGTGGATTTTATATTGGTGCAACCATTATCCTGGCTTCTATTTTTCTCTATCCGATCTATAAAAAGAGAAAGAATCAACTGTAAACACAAACGATAGAAATTTAAATTTTCTTTAAAAATTATACCACCCAAACATACGGTTTCAGTCGTACCTATTCACGGAGCTTAATTTTTTTCCAGACAGCTTAATACTTAAATTCTCTCTATTAAATTTCTTGGTAAAGTTTAAATAAAAGCGCAATAAGGAAGCATATCAAAGCTAGTCAACACTACGCTTACATATAATAAAGCCTCCAGATCGGCTTAAATAGAGATACAAAATCATAAGATTCGAAAGCAGCTAACAACCATTCAAAATATCAGGAATCTAATCTCTGAGGTTATACCATATGGTTACACTTAATCACACCGCAAGAACAAAAACGACAGCTTTAAATGAGGAGAATTACAGCTTGGAAAATGCGATCCATCGGGAAGTGACAGATCAAAAATAAGCACTATCCACTGTTAAGCACATCACCTCGAAGATAGAAAGTGCTCATGCAAAAGCATGCCTAAAGCAAAATGAATCACCGTTCAAAATCATTGAGCTGAACTAATATTTTTGAGTCAAAATCCACGAATCATTAGGCGAAATTTTATTATCATCCCTTGCGATTTCAGCCAAACAAAGAAGATACATAGTTCTGGCATTAAAGATCAGACAGAAGCGAACAAAACCTAAATAGACAGCTTTACATTCGATATTACAACACAAGACTAAGACTCAATCTTTAAGCTTGACAAACAATAAATCCAGCACTAAAAAGCTCTCAAATGAGACCAAATAAAAACTTGATTTAAAGGCCGTATTTAGCGTTAATTAAACAATATATAATTGATCAAAACATCAACAATTTTAAACCAGAAATAGCAGTCTAACTGTAAGCTTTTACTTGGATCAATATCACCTTGTTTCAGTAAAAAATACGCACACAAAAGAAGGCCAAAATTGAAGACAAAAATCAGCAAAAATCCACTACAAAACTGAATAGTCAAAGCAGCCAAAACACGCAACAAAAATTTGATTTAAAGCACCAGGAAATAGAACTAAAACAATTAGAAAAAAAGCAAAATCTATGTTCAAAATCGACATCAGATGCAAGGTGTTTTCTATTCAAATTTCATACAACGCTGAGGTGCCAAATCATAAGTAAAGCAGGATGGCTTGTTTAAAATATTCCAACCTTCAGTTCAGAATAATTTTCAACCACAACAAAAACCTGGCAAAGGAGTACAAAAAGATAAGGTATTTTACAGTTAATCAGCATAAAAATATCGGTAAAAATTACAATCAAAACCTAATTTTCAACGTGCTTTTCCTTATGCAACTAAGGAAAAGTGATCAATTTCGGGTTTCCAGAGGATAAAGCTTAAAAGCATAAAAAACCTTACTTAAATACCATTAGACACACTTTTATCGCAAAAACAAAAATTACCATAAAGTGTACCGAAAACACCATTATTCACGAATATCGTCAGGAAATTGCATTATAAGCTCAAATCATTACAGATTTCGGGGTTTAAAACGACAAAAAAACATACATTTTTAATCTCTGAGATCAAATTTACAGCAAGAAATCGAGGTTAAAAACAAGACTTAAAGCTAGATTAAACCCAAAATTTACAGGGACATTACCTGCATTTTAACTGTATCACATTCATCAGAACTAAGTAACAAATACGAAGAGCGAGAAAAAAATCACCAAAATACTCCACAAGCAATCGCTAAAAAATAAAGACATTTTGTCACATTAATCTAATCCAAAATATTTAGATGGATTTTGGATAAGCAATTTATACCATACATTTTGCTTCAAAACATTACAGACAGAACGCAATTTATAAGCAGATTTCTGCATACTGAAAGTCAATTTTAAAGCAGGTAGTCCTAACTAAAATGTTAGCCATTCTTCCAGCATCTAAAGTAAAAAAAATATTAGTGAGCATTATAAAACCTAGCAGCATTTTAAGCTATTTCCTGAGCGCAATCGGATTCTGAAAAACTATACAAAAATTCAAAAAGCCAATAAATTTTTCGAAGAAAATCGATTAATAAGTGTAAATTAAATCAATAAAATTAACGCAATTAAAAATATTGAATGAAGCTTAAATCAGCTATAAAATTCAATAAAAAACAAAGGTAAAATCAACAAATCTAGGATTTATATGAAATTCATTTATATTTAAAAATCAATAACTTAAATAATTTTATATAAATTAAATATTTACAAATATCGGCCCTTACAAATTTTAAAAAACTAAATATTTTAGCAAAGAATTTAGATGAATTTAACAACACCAAACAAAAAACTAATTATCAAGTACTTAAGCATAGTTACTTTAAGTTTCACATCACTATCGGTTTTTGGGCAGATTTTCAGTACTGCTCAAAACCCACTTAGTGTAAAATGGAACTATATTTATTCAGGCGGCTTTAAAATCATCTATCCAGAAGAACTGGAGAAAGAGGCACAAAGAATGGCCAATACCCTACCCTTCATCTACCCCAAAATAGGATTGGGTTTAAGACAGCAAAAAACCGCTATCCCACTCCTACTTCAGAACCGTGGAACCGTGGCAAACGGCTTTGTTCAACTCGCACCCAAGAAGTCTGAATTCTATGCAACCCCACCTCAGTTTTTCGACAGTCAGGATTGGCTAAACAACCTGGCAGTGCATGAACTCAGGCACATTGCACAGTTTGACAAATTGACAGGAACGCAAGCACATCCCTTTCCTGAACTGGTTTACTTCGCCTACTTTGGCGCGGGCATCCCCACCTGGTTTTTCGAAGGTGATGCGGTGGTTAACGAAACTGCCTTGACTAATTCGGGCAGAGGCAGACAGCCCAATTGGATCATGCCATACCGGACTTCAATTTTGGAGGGCAAAAAAATCTCATATAGTAAAGCTTATTTCGGTTCGAACAAAGACGTAACTCCTGGCTACTACCAAACCGGATATTTGATGGTATCGGATATGAAAGAAAAATATGGGCAGTTCATTTCCGACAGCATACTTAGCGACATTAGAAAAAGACCTGTAAGGCTGTACCCCTTTTCGCAGAGCTTAAAAAAATTCACAAAACAGAATTCCAGAACCTACTTTCTTTCTACCCAAAACAAGCTTGCCGAAAAATGGAAAACACAGCAAGAAAAATCTATTACAGAAAGCTATGAAAGTTTAAATAAAAAAACTGATTTGGCAACCGATTATTTCCTTCCTGTTCGGCTAAATAAAAAACAGGTTTTGGCACTAAAAGAAAGCAAAACAGATGCGCGACATTTTGTAATTATTAACGAGGATAAATCAGAGCAAAAGTTATTCGGAATTGGTTATCAGGAACAGCCTTGGTTTAGCTTAAAAAATGATCTTTTGGTTTGGGATGAAATACGCTACGATCCGCGCTACAAACAACGGAGTTACAGCGTAATCTGTTCGTATAATTTTAAGACTAAAAAATTCGATAAATTAAGCAGCAAAAGCAGACTATTCTCTCCCAGCATTTCTAACGATGGAAAGAAAATCATCGCTTCAAAAGTGGAGCTGAACAATCAGTTTAATCTGGTTGAGTTGGATGCAAGCTCGGGAAAAATTTTAAAGACCTACCCTAACCTTGAAAACGAAATCCTGCAGATGCCTTCATTTGATCAATCAGGAAATAAGGTTACTTATATCAGCGTAAATGAAAAAGGAAAAAGTTTATGGTTGATTGACGGAGAAAAAAAAATGCAATTGATTTCTAACAGCAGACAGCAGCTAAGCCGGCCAATCTTTATCAACGACAAAATTGCTTTCAATGCGCACTTTAATGGGATCGATAATATCTACAGTATAGATCCTGATTCAAAAAAAATAAATGCGCTCAGCGCCTCCAAGTATGGAGCCTTTAACCCTAGCGAAACCGCCGATGGAAAAATCATTTTTAACAATTATAAAATCAATGGTTATGAAATAGCCGAGGCCGCATTAACCGAAAAACCAGTTGGCGAAAACAACTTTGTGGATTTCTCGGCAGCTGCAGAAAAGCAGGAAAACGTTAGGAATGTTTTCGACAACATTCCCGACAGTACCTACCAAACCAACCGCTATCATCAGGCTTTAAATCTTTTCAGTTTCCACAGCATTATTCCGGTTATCGACAACGAATATGTTTTCGGTCTGGAGTTGCAATCAAATAATCTACTCAACACAATGGACTTTTACACCGGCGCAAAATACCACCGCGATTTAAAACGTTTTGAGTACACAGCAGACATTAGCTATAAAGCACTTTATCCCGTATTTAGTGTATTGTATCGCAACCGCCCGAAAAGAACCTTCTACAGAGCTAAAAACGCAATACAACAAGGCGATTGGAGAGAGAACTATATCAAGCTTGATGCATCGGTTCCGCTATCGTTCAACATGCGCAATGAGAACTATGCTTTTACCTTAAATGCGGCAACTAGTTTTACGCAAAGATACATGCCGGAAAACATGCCTACCGGTTTTATCCGAGAGCTTAAATTTCCGATGGAATACAACTTTACTTTCAACCACAGTGTGCGCACTACCGAAAGAGATATTGCGCCCAAATGGGCACAAGTATTTAGGGCTACTTACAATCACCAACCCTTCGATAAAAACTTAAACGGAGAAATCTTAGCACTCGAAAGTTTCCTTTACTTTCCTGGATTTGCAAAAAACCATTCTTTTTTAGCGAGCTTCAATTACCAGAAAGCAAGTGGTGTAAACCAATACGCTACTGAGATTGCAACCGTTTACGGCTACAACAATATTTTAGCGAAAAGTAAACTGCAAAACAGTATGCTTTTTAACTACCGTTTCCCTTTTGCTTTTCCCGATTGGGAGTTGGGTCCTTTCGCTTATGTCAGAAATTTTAGGGCAGGTTTATTTTGCCATTACGAGAACATTGGCAAGGGTACAACGTTTAACGATCCGAAAACTTATGGCGTAGAATTAAATACCAGTGTAAACCTTTTGCGCTATCAACCTGTTGTAGATTTAGGAGCAAGATTGGTTTTTGTTAATCAGATTTACAATCAAAATCCGATATTAGAGTTTTCATTTAATTATAGCTTTTAAAACCATGAGCGCAAAAACAATCTCCATCATTATCCTGACTGCATTACTTACCATATTTTTAATGGTGAATACCGAACCTGTTGATTTCGATTTCCTGGTTACCACACTTCCGGTATCTAAACTTCTGGTTATCGGTATTTGCATCATCATCGGTTTTATCATTGGCTTTGTTGTGGGCCGACCAAGGAAAACGATTAGCAGTTATGATGATGAGATCGAAAGGAACCAACCGGTTTCGAATAAAAAGGAGTTGAGTGATGAGGACAGAGATTATATTAGTTAAAGCCAGGATTGAATAGGATTATTAGATTCCAGGATCATGGCGCTTCAGTATTTCAGGATTGGTGTTTCGGCCAGGATTGAATAGGATTATTAGATTTCAGAGATCATAGCGCTTCAGGATTTCAGGATTGGTGTTTCGGGCCAGGATTGAATAGGATTATTAGATTCCAGGATCATAGCGCTTCAGGATTTCAGGATCATAGTTTCGGGCCAGGATTGAATAGGATTATTAGATTCCAGGATCATAGCGCTTCAGGATTTCAGGATCATGGTGTTCCAGTATTATTTTATTTTAGAATTATATAGTTTATCTTAGTTCACAAAAGAATCCCTATTTCTTACAGTAAATTTTAATTTATTAATATGAAATATGGCGATTTAACAGGCCAAATTATTGGCTGTGCAATGAAAGTTCACTCTTTTTTAGGCTCAGGTTTTCAAGAAAAGATTTATCAAAAAGCCTTGGGTATAGAAATGAGGATAGAGAAATTATCCTACAAGGAAGAAATGACGATGAATATTTTTTATCGTGATATAAAAATTGGGTATAGAAGGGTAGATTTTTTTGTTGAAAATACAATTATGTTAGAATTGAAAGCTGTTTCAGAATTAAACGATGCACATCTTGCGCAGGCGATTAACTATCTTGAAGCATATAAACTGCCCGTAGGATTATTGATCAATTTTGGAAGCAGAAGCTTAACTTTTAAAAGAGTTTATAATACGAAGCACCCTGATAACAAGAGTCGTGATTAGTGTGATTTAAGTCTCGACACAAAGAAGATATAGGCAGGATTGATATGATTTGAGAATGGTAAGATTAGGTTGTCGATAAGAAGTGAATTTTATGAGGCCTGATCTTGAAATCCCATCATCTTAAAAATCCTAGCTTATCGCGGTCATGATTTCACCATATAACAACCCACTACCCCCACCATAATGCTGGATAATTTTCAGGCCTGGGCCTAAGACGAGAAGCTTATTTTTCAGTTCAGCTTCTGATTCCTGATCGATTCCATTTCCAAGTAAAACCAAGTCAATGTGTTGTTCTTTACAAATGGAAATGGCTTCTTCATTTTTACAAACACATAAGCCCTTCCATTCGGGCCTGGCATTTAACAAGCGGTTCATTACTGCTGTAATTTCTGTATCCCGGCCAATATAAAGTATAGTAGTTTGCATAATCTTAAGTTAAAATATATCAAAAAAAAAATCGCCATTCCGACTGATACACCGATTTTTCATCGGTGGCAAAGTGGAGAAATACTTGGTCTCTACTCCAAAATTTCTCCTCCAAAGGAGTTCCTTTGGAACTATTTCTGTCGAAATGACGATTCTTTTATATTAATTCAGTTCCATCGGAACATCCATCAATAAAACCTCTGCATCTGCAGTATTGGCTTTAAAACTAATGCTGTCAGTATCCCAAACGCCTAATCCATCTCTTTTGCTCAACACTTGTCCGTTTATGGTTACTTCGCCATTGATTACGAAAGCATAAACACCGTTTCCAGCTTTTTTGATTTTGTATTCCGTTTCAAAGCCTTCATCAAACTTACCTAACGAGAACCAGGCATCCTGGTGAATCCAAACACCGGCATCTTCAGCATTTGGCGATAAAATCTGCTGAAAGTTATTGTGCCTCGCTGCAACATCCAATGTTTGCTGATCGTAACGCGGCGTAACATTTTTCTTGTTAGGGAACAACCAGATCTGCAATAAGTTTAACTGCTCATCTGCATTTGCGTTAAACTCGCTGTGGCTAACACCTGTTCCGGCACTCATTACCTGGATTTCTCCATTTTTAATTACGGCCGAATTACCCATACTATCTTTGTGGGCAATTGCACCAGCCAATGGAATGGTAATAATTTCCATGTTATCGTGTGGGTGCGAGCCAAAGCCCATTCCACCATCCATACTGTCGTCATTTAAAACCCTTAAAACTCCGAAGTGCATCCTTTCTGGATTGTAGTAATTAGCAAAACTGAATGAATGGTGTGCATTTAACCAACCATGATTAGCATGACCGCGGGTGTTTTCTTTGTGCAAAATAAACTGTGACATAAATTTCCTTTCTTGTTTATGATACAAATTTACAGCAGCTATGTTTACCAAACATTGATGTAGGGTAAGAAAGTAGTTGGGAGTCCAGAGTCCTAAGTCTTGGGTCAATCACCGATTGTGCCTTGCCATTACAGCATCGCTGTTAAGCTCCCTTAACGCATCTAATGCCACCCAATTTGCTTTTTTATTGTTTTGTGCTAGAATGTTGTTTGCGGTTTGGATGGCATGCTCATGAAGAAAAACATTTCGCTTGCCAATTTGCCTCAATGCCCAGTTGATTGCCTTTTTAACGAAATTCCGGTTATCGTAAGCTTCTCTTTCGATGACCGGAAGAAAACCCAGAAAAGTTTCGTCGGGTTCTTTCTTGAGATGTACGGCTGCCTCGGCCATCAACACAAAACCGGTTCGTTTTACAAATTCTGCTTTGGCCTGGGCAAACTCGAAGGCCTTCGACTTAAAATAAGGCGTTTTAACGAAAAGATTTCCGCAAGCCTGATCACATATATCCCAGGAACTAAAATCACTCGCCCACGCATTTATTTGCGTTTCTGTCACCTGTTTATGATCGCCGATGATGGTTGCTAAAAGCTGGGCCTCATGAAACCCGGTCTCCCAAAGCAATAAAGACAGTTCCTGATTCTTGCCAATTTGCCTGGCCAGTTTTCTGATACTGGGCAAACGGGTACCAAATGCTTTAGAAGTATCGATCCCAAAATGAGCCATCTTTTTTAGATAATCAGGCTCGCTGATGGATTTTAATTCGGAAAGGACAAAATCTAGATCATTCATTATACGAATTTAGTGTTTTTGAAAGACTTCCGAAGTTTAGGCAACGCGCAGGCCTTTGAAACTTCGGAAGTCAAAAAAAGGCTGCCGTAAACGATGCCTCATACTGCACTATAACATAACCAATCCTTAATACTGTTTCAGCTTTAAGTTTACATCGATCTTTTAAACTTGTTTAAATTTAACCATAACGACCAACTTTTAAAACCCATGCAAAAAAACATCATATGGATGCTATTAGCGTCTTGCCTATTCACATTTTCCTGCAAAAAGAACAAATTAGCTGAAGAGGGGGCCAGCACAACAAACCAAAAGAAAAATATGCTAATGGCCAACACTACCTTAGCCAGCGCTGCCGCAAGCGTAAATGCCTATTCAAACACATCGGCCTACATCAACACTGGTTTTTCATTTTTAAATCCAACACAAATTGATAAAAACCGCCAGGCTATTGGCGGCAGTGCTTACACCGAGGTATATGGCTTTAATGTCCCAGAAGAAAACCGGGTAAGGGGTATAAGATGGAATGAAGACGATGAAACTACATCGATATGGCGCCCACAGGGAATTGCCGGTTTCTCCAGAAATGGTGTACGTTATTTATTGATAAGCTGGTATGCCAAAGATGCTGCAGAGAGCAAAGGATCGAGAATAACCCTTATCGACATCAGCCCAAGTTCGAGTACTTATTTAACGTACAGGCACATTTTACTGGTACAGCCCACAATTCCGGCCGGCACACTTGATTATACACAATATGGTACTTATGCGCCCTTAAATGTACATGCCGGTGGTGTAGCTTACTTTAATGGTAAAGTTTATTTAAGCAGTACAAGTTTGGGATTAAGGGTATTTGATTTAGACAAAATTATTGAAGTAACTACAGGAACAAGCACTGATGATAAGTGTGGCAAAGATGCCAATGGAAATCTTTACGCTTTTAACTACAGATACATCCTTCCACAAATAGGTTATTATAAAATTAACGATGCAAGTCCTTTTTCAACCGTACAGGTAAATTATGAAAACAATCAATTATGGACAGGACAATATTATGCAGGAAGCGCAGATGCATCGATTGTTCCCAAAATATTCGGGTTCCCGATAAACACATCGGGAGAATTGCAGAATTCGGGCATACAGACAGTGATTCCAAAAAACAGTCTGTTTACTTCGGATCATGCGCATGGCATACAAGGCGTTTTTAGAAAAGGAAACAGAACCTGGCTTTCTTGCACAGGATCGCCCAGCGAATCGTACGGATCTACAGCCCGCTTAGCAAGATATACAGATGGTGATACCAATACCGTTAGATACAGATGGCCATACGGCGCTGAATCGTTATATCTTGAAGCACAATATGGATATTTATGGAGTTTAACTGAATTTGAACCCAATGCCGGAGCTCAAAACGGCAGTCAGGTTAACCGTTGTATTTTTGCTGTAGATTTTTCAAAATACGAATAGCAACCATAATCAAACAATAAAAAGGGAGATTTTTCAAGAAATCTCCCTTTTTATTTATCTATTTTTAAGCATGTATTAAGCTAATGCCTGCTCAATATCAGCTAAAATATCGTTGATATGCTCCAAACCAATTGATAAACGGATGGAACCCTGCTCAATACCAACTTCGTTACGTTGTTCTTCGGTAAGTTTGCTGTGTGTACTGGTAGCAGGGTGTGTTGCAATGGAACGGGTATCGGCCAGATTTGCTGAGATAGAGAACATTTGCAAACCATCCATAAACTTACGTGCAGCATCTATACCGCCTTCAACCACAATGGTTACAATACCACCACCCTGTTTCATTTGCTTTTTGGCAATGTCGTACTGCGGGTGCGAGGGTAAAAACGGATACTTTACCAGTTTAATTTTCGGGTGTTTTTCTAAATATTCTGCAACTTTTAAGGCATTTTCGCAATGACGGTCCATACGGATGGCCAAAGTTTCTAAACTTTTAGATAAAATCCATGCGTTAAAAGGCGATAACGCCGGCCCACTGTGACGGGCAAAAGCAATCACATCTGCAATTAAATCTTTGGTCCCTAAAATAACGCCACCCAATACTCTTCCTTGTCCATCAATATATTTGGTAGCCGAATGAATGGAAATGTGCGCACCATATTTAATAGGTTGTTGCAGATACGGCGTAGCAAAGCAATTATCAACAACTAATAATACATTGTGTTTTTTAGCCAGATCGCCCAAAAATTCCAGATCGATAATATCGATACCAGGATTAGATGGCGTTTCTACAAAAATCATTTTGGTATTGGGTTTAATCAAAGCTTCCCAATCCTGTGGTTTGTCTAAATCCGCATAATCGAAAGTTACACCCCAGTTAGAAAAAACGTTGGTTAATAATTGATGTGTAGAACCAAAAACCGATCTGCTCGAAACCAAGTGATCGCCATTTTTTAAAAACGCACCAAATGTGGTAAAAATAGCAGCCATCCCTGTAGCTGTGGCGAAACCATCTTCAGCCCCTTCTAACAGGCACATTTTCTCTATAAACTCTGATGTATTTGGATTTGAATAACGGCTATATACATTCCCTTCCTTTTCGTTAGCAAACAAAGCACGCATTTCTTCTGCATCTTCAAACTTATAACTCGAAGTAAGGTAAATTGGTGATGAATGCTCTTTGTGTAAACTGCGTTCGGTTTGAGTGCGTATAGCTATGGTTTCAAAATTTTCGGATTTCATTGTATTGTAAGATATGAGTATTGAGATGTGAATGCGAGATTTGAGACGTGAGACATAAGATTTGAGACAAGAGATTTTCCCCTCAACCTTAAACCCTACACCTTAAACCTTCACCCTACGCCTTGTTTATTTTATAAGTAAAATTAATTGTTGCAGAGCGGCCTAAAATGTTCGATACGGAGCAATATTTATCGAAAGTCATGGCTAGTGCACGTTCAACTTTTTGAACGCTTAAATCGCCAAATAAATCGAAGTGAATATCGATTACATCAAAAATAGGCGGCATTTCTTCCTCTTTTCTGGTGGCATTTATAGCGATTTTAATATCATCAAGTGGTTCCTTCTGCTTGGTTAATACATTTACCATATCAATGCCGCTGCAGCCACCCAATCCAATCAGTAACATCTCCATCGGCCTGAAACCTTTTCCTTCGCCACCAATGGCAGCTTTTGCATCCAACTCTACAGTAAAACCGCTCTCGTTTTCTGCTTCAAAATTAAATTTACCGCTCTTGCGGATCAGATTTATGTTCATTTTGTATAGTATCAAGTATTGAGTATCTGGTATCAAGCCCTTAAGCCTTCTACTTCCAACCTTCCACCTTAATTTAAATTTATTATTTAATACCTAACATTTTTGCTGTTCAAACGCTATGCGCTATGCGCCCAGCTTAAATACCATAAAATACTAAGTTATTTTCTTCCAGTTCGGGCAATTTAACCGGATGGTCGAAAATTGCAAAAACCGACGAACCGCTACCACTCATTAAAGCGAATGTTGCGCCTGCATCGTATAAACTGGTTTTTATTTGACGAATTTGGGGATACTTTGCGAATACCGATATTTCGAAATCGTTGATAACCTTATTTTTCCATGTTGTTGGATGCAAATGTATAATTTCTTTTAACGATTGCAAAGGTTTTTGCGGTTTTACATGTGCATAAGCATCAACTGTACTCACGTGCACAGGCGGTTTTACCAAAACTTTAAACCAGGCTGACAAATCTATTTCACACTTTTCAAATTCATCACCTTTATTAAATGCATAAACGGGTTTGTTCTCGATAAAAAAAGCACAGTCTGCCCCTAGCTGGCGGGCATAACCTTCCATTTTATCAACAGACATCCCCAAAGTGAATTTCTCATTTAATAATTTGATCAGAAAAGCACAATCTGCCGATCCGCCACCCAAACCTGCACCAACTGGAATGTTTTTCAATAAATTGATCTGCTGCGCCGGAATATCATAATCCATCTTTACCAATTGATAAGCTTTAAAACACAGGTTATCGTTCGGGTCGCCAGGGATATCAATCCCATGAATTTTGCACGAAGTTACCTCAGCATCGGTAATTTCGACCGAATCTTTAATATTGATCGGATAAAAAACGGTTTCGAGGTTGTGATAACCATCAGCACGTTTTTCGGTGATATTTAAGCCTAGATTTATTTTTGCGTTGGGAAAAGATAGCATGTTAGTCCTGAGTCGTGAGTCTTAAGTCGTGAGTCCATGGTGCCGAAACCAGCAGCCGTCTCATTTGCAAACATACAAAAGTGTTTTTACTGGCTTAGGTTTCTTTGCATTTTATGTCTTTAGTCTTTTTGGAGCGCAATAACAGTAATCATGGGATACTTTGTTCCCGTGTTACGCTTTTACGCTTCGCTTCGTCATACCTCCTCGCATCAGGGTAACGCTGCACCCGGGGCTAAGGGGCCAGTTGCTACTTCTATCGGGGTTGATGAAGAAACCGTAAATTACAAACCTGATTGTAGTGGAAAGCCCACAGCGCTGGACTTGAAACGAAAAGCAGGGCAGGTGGCTGCCATTGGCACAGTACATTCATTTCCAAAAAAACAATTATCAGTACAATGTTAGTAAATGCCCAGTGTGTATAAAAATGATTCCGAACAGCTGATAAATTTTAGATATTTGTAGTTAATTAATTATTTACAATTTAAAAGCCCTTAAGGGGTTTGGGGTGTATGAAACAATATTTAGATTTAATGCAGCATGTGCTTGATCATGGCGCTCAAAAGCACGACCGTACCGGCACCGGAACAATAAGTGTTTTTGGTTACCAGATGCGCTTTAACCTTCAGGAAGGTTTCCCGATGGTGACGACAAAGAAACTGCATTTAAAATCTATTATACATGAGTTAATCTGGTTTTTAACCGGCGATACCAATATTAAATACTTAAAAGATAATGGCGTTCGTATCTGGGACGAATGGGCTGACGAAAACGGCAACCTCGGCCCGGTTTATGGTTCTCAGTGGAGAAGCTGGCCAACACCAGATGGGCAACATATTGATCAGATCACCAATATCATCAATACGATAAAGAACAATCCCGATTCGCGCAGGATTATTGTTTCTGCCTGGAACGTTGCTGAAATCGAAAATATGGCTTTGCCCCCTTGTCATGCCTTTTTTCAATTCTATGTGGCTGATGGGAAGTTAAGCTGCCAGTTATATCAGCGCAGTGCCGATATTTTCCTGGGCGTACCTTTTAATATTGCATCTTACGCTTTATTAACCATGATGGTAGCACAGGTGTGCGGCTTAGCAGCCGGAGATTTTATCCATACCCTCGGCGATGCACATTTATACAATAACCATATCGAACAGGCCAACCTACAATTAAGCCGCGAGCCTAAAGCATTGCCAACCATGAAAATCAATCCTGACGTAAAAAGCATTTTTGATTTTAAATTTGAGGACTTTACGCTGGAAAATTATGAAGCGCATCCGCATATTAAAGGAATAGTGGCAGTATAATTGGTTCATTGGTTAATTAGTCATTCGTTCATTAGCCATTAGTTCATTTGTTTGGGTGCAGAATTGAATGCCCTGTTTTAAAAAAATCATCCCTTTAATTTACTTAATCAAGAGAAATCATGAATTATAAATTAGAGGATTTAGAAGTCTATAATTTGTCAGTTAAAACTAAATGCTTATATAAAATATATTGGAAAAAATTTAAACAAGTCTTAACTTGTCGACGCATGCTGGGATCATACTTAGAAATTATGCTTAATGCATTTGCAGACACTAATAAACAAATGACTAATGACTAATGAACTAGAAAGCCCTTCGCTTTCAATTGCCGTAGCTGTAGGCGAGAACTTCGCAATAGGGAAAAACAACCAGCTTTTATGGCACATGCCAGCCGATTTAAAGTTCTTTAAACTAACCACTTCGGGGCACACAGTTGTGATGGGCCGCAAAACCTTCGATTCTGTAGGTAGACCGCTACCTAACCGCAGAAATATTGTAATTACCAGAGATCCCAGTTTAAAAATAGACGGTGTTGAAGTGGTAAATAGTTTAGATGAAGCTTTAGCAATTACCAAGGCAGAAGAAAAACCGGTATTTATTGTGGGTGGTGCTGAAATTTACAGACAGGCTTTGTCAAAAACCACCACACTTTATTTAACCACCATCCACCACAATTTTGATGCAGATACTTTTTTCCCTGAAATTAACCGGAACGAATGGAAATTAATCAGCAGCGAAGCCCACAAAGCCGACGAAAAAAACAAGTACGATTATACTTTTGAG
Organism: Pedobacter sp. 22163; assembly: GCF_052045595.1. Taxonomy (NCBI): domain Bacteria; kingdom Pseudomonadati; phylum Bacteroidota; class Sphingobacteriia; order Sphingobacteriales; family Sphingobacteriaceae; genus Pedobacter; species Pedobacter sp. 22163. Next base: position 30,939 of record NZ_JBQEPM010000012.1, read on the forward strand.
GTTTTAGAAAGGATTTAACTCAAATTAACCGCAAAGAACGCGAAGAATTTCGCAAAGAGCGCAAAGCATCTTATTTACAATTGATTCATGTGAACAGATACTTCTACGTCAGCAATCTAAACCCGATATACGTGGATGCCGATTTTTCATCGGCAGAAACATTAGCGGAACTGAACCAAAGCCAAAAGCTGCTGCACCTGCTTTTCTAATCATTTGGCAACATAACAACATGAGTATTCAGTAAAACGGTTAGCAGGCAAAAAATAAGATTATTGCCTGATAAAAATTAATGTTAATAAATTATCAATTAAGGGGTTCTATAATTTAAAAATTTAATTAGATTTGCCGACTTGTTAAAAAACAGCGAAAGACAAATTATTTTAAACAAACAATGCAAGGAAAAGGTTTTATTAAGTTTATAGCGATAGTATTAGCTATCGTTTGTGCGTACGCACTTTCTTTTACTTTGGTAGCATCCAAGGTAGAAAAAGACGCAAAAAACGCTGCGAAGGGTGATTTGGCCAAAGAAAAGGCTTACTTAGATTCGATGAGTACCGTTAAAGTTTATCCAGTAGTTGGATTTACTTATCAAGAGGTAAAAGCGAAAGAGATTAATTTGGGTTTAGACTTAAAAGGCGGAATGAACGTAACGATGGAGATATCGTTAGCAGAGTTGGTAAAATCATTAGCGGGCAACCCTACTGATGCTAACTTTAACAAAGCAGTTCAGAACGCACAGATCCAGTTAAATGCCGGTGGTAAAGATTACATCAAAATTTTTGTTGATGAATTCGAAAAATTAAGCCCTGGAGTAAAACTTGCAGATTATTTTTCTAACCAGGATAACGCATCTCAGTTAAAACCTAGCGCAAGCAATGGCGATGTTGAATCTTTCTTGGAAAAAGAAGCAACCAGTGCGATCGATCGTTCATTTACAGTTTTACGTTCACGTATTGATGGTTTCGGTGTAGTTAGTCCGAACATGCAAAAACAAGAAGGTAGCAACCGTATCTTAATCGAAATGCCAGGTGTACAAGATAAAGAGCGTATTGCTAAACTTTTACAGGGTTCTGCCGAATTACAATTCTGGCAGGTATACCAGGTACAAGAAGTTGCGCCATTGTTAGAAAACATTAATAAAATTTTAGCTGCAACATTAAAAACTGATGCGCCTGCAACTAAAGATACAACTGCTGCTCCGGCTGCTGGCGGTAAATTAGCTGGCTTAGAAAAAGCTGCTGCTAAAGACACAACGGCTAAAGGTGGTAAACTTGCCGGTTTGGGTAAAAAGGATTCGACTGCGGTTAAAGCTGAATTACTTAAATCTAACCCATTGTATGCTGTTCTTAACCTTCCTATTTACCAAGGCGAAAACGGACAACAACAATTAATGCCAGGTGCAGTTGTTGGTATGTCGCTACAAAAAGATACTGCAAAGGTTAACTCATACCTAAAACTTCCAGAAGTTGCTGCATCTATTCCATCTACGATGAAATTTATGTGGAGTGTTAAACCTAGAGAAGGTTCGAAAATTTTCGAACTATATGCTATTAAAGTAGTAAGTGCTGATGGCAAACCAGATTTAGGTGGTGAAGCAATTAGCGATTCGCGTGCAGATTTTGATCAAAAAGGCAAACCAGAAGTAACCATGTACATGACCAGCGAAGGTTCTGCTAAATGGAAAAAAATTACCGCTGAAGCTGCTGCTGATCCAAACAACAAAAAATCTATTGCAATTGTATTAGATAACCAGGTTTATTCTGCTCCTACCGTACAGAACGAAATTGCTGGTGGTGTTTCATCAATCACTGGTAACTTTACACAAGCCGATACTAAAGATTTATCTAATATCTTAAAAGCTGGTAAATTACCTGCTCCTGCACGTATTGCAGGTAGCTATGTAGTTGGTCCGACTTTAGGTGCACAGGCTATTCACGATGGTTTAATCTCATTTGTAATTGCCTTTATCGTAATCTTAATCTTCATGGCGTTGTATTATCACCGTGCAGGTTGGGTTGCCAACTTTGCATTGTTGATCAACTTATTCTTCATCATTGGTATCTTGGTATCACTTGGTGCAGTATTAACCTTACCTGGTATTGCGGGTATCGTATTAACCATTGGTTTGTCGGTAGATGCAAACATCCTTATTTTTGAGCGTGTACGTGAAGAGCTTGCACATGGCAAGAATACTGCTACTGCAATTAAAGAAGGTTTTAAACATGCAATGCCTTCAATTATCGACTCAAACGTTACCTTATTTATTTTAGGCGCTATCCTTTACGTTTTTGGTAGCGGTCCGGTTCAAGGTTTCGCAACTACATTATGTATCGGTATCCTTTCTTCATTATTTGCAGCTGTAGCCATTTCGAGAGTAGTTTTCGAATCGTTATTAAACCGCAAAATCGATGTAAGTTTCGATAATAGCATTACCCGTAACGCATTTAAAAACATCAGTTTCAACTTCGTTGGCCGTCGTAAAATTTACTACGTAATCTCTACCATCATTATTATTGCTGGTATTGGTATGTACTTCAAAAATGGCGGATTAAACTTAGGTGTAGATTTTAAAGGCGGTAGAACTTATTTGGTTCACTTCGATAAATCGGTTAACACAGAAGATCTAAAAGCTAAGTTAAACCCGGTTTTCGGTAACGAAACACCTGAGGTTAAAACTGCAGGTGAAGATAGCCAGGTAAAAATCACTACTACTTTCCACATCGAAGATCAGGATATTAAAACTGATAAAGTTGTAGAAGATGCTTTAAACAAAGGTTTAGCCGGTTCTAAATATGAAATTGTAAGCTCACAAAAAGTTACGCCTATTATTGCAAGTGATATTGTAAACGGTGCTTTCTATGCAGTATTGATCTCATGTTTATTCATGTTTATCTATATCGTAGTGCGATTCAAAAAATGGCAGTATGGTTTAGGTGCGGTAATCGCATTGTTCCATGATGTGTTAATGGTATTATCTTTCTACACTATTTTAGACGGTATTATGCCATTCTCATTAGAAATCGGTCAGGATTTCATCGCAGCAATTTTAACGGTAATGGGTTACACCATGACGGAGACAGTTGTTGTATTCGACCGTATCCGTGAGAAATTAAAAGAATCTGGTAAAGAAGATTTACACGGTGAAGAGCGAAACAACTTAATCAACTTCGCATTGAACAGTACGTTAAGTCGTACCATCTTAACCTCATTAACTGTATTCTTCGTGTTATTGGTAATCTTTATTTTCGGTGGCGACAGCATCCGCGGATTCATCTTCGCATTGTTAATCGGCCGTATCATTGGTACATATTCATCATTATGTATCTCTACTCCTATCGTAATCGATTTGGGTAGTTCAGCTGAGAAAAAATAAAAGATTAATTTCTTAAAATATAAGCGCTCCGATTTATCGGGGCGTTTTTTTTTTATGCATGCTTTTTTACTACCAAGGCACAAAGTTTTTTTTTGAAAAGCAAGGGCTGTGGTTCTTCGGTTCCGATAGTCCTGCTGTTCGTTTTATTTCGCTGCGCTCCATGTTCACTCCCATCAGGTTTAATTAACTTAAAACAGTGCTAAGAAAACTACAAAACCCGGCTTCGTCATGCCAGCGTTATATCTTTATTATTAAGCAAGAATAACTGCCAAAACCTTATTTTATAAACCTTTTGGCTATCTTTTTGTTACATTAATAATAGATAAACCGATAAGAAAATGGATTTACAACTTCCTAAAAGCGAATACCCTAGAGTAGTTATAGTTGGCGGTGGATTTGGAGGAATTGAGTTAGCTAAACGTTTAAAAAACAAACCCTTTCAGGTGGTTATGCTCGATAAACATAACTACCATACTTTTCAACCCTTACTTTATCAGGTAGCTACTGGAGGTTTAGAAGCCGATTCGATCGCTTTCCCACTAAGAAAGATTTTTAAAGGACAGAAAAATCTCGTTTTCCGGGTAACCAAGGTTACCGAAGTTAATGCAGCAGAAAACTGTTTACAAACCGATATAGGCAGAATTAATTACGATTATCTTGTTATTGCTACAGGTTCTACCAGTAACTTTTTTGGCAATAAAGAAATCGAGGCAAACTCCATGCCAATGAAATCCATCCCAGAGGCACTGGATTTAAGAAGTTTGATTTTACAAAATTTCGAAAAATCACTAATCGAAAAAGATATAGATAAAAAGAGCGCCCTATTAAACTTTGTAGTGGTTGGCGGTGGCCCAACAGGCGTTGAAACCTCTGGAGCTATTGCAGAGCTTAAAAAACATGTGATTCCGAACGATTATCCAGAGATGGATCTAAGCAGGGTAAACATTTACCTGATCGAAAATTCGCCCGAATTATTAGGTGTAATGTCGCCACAGGCACAGAAAAAAGCCAAAGATTTCCTTACCGATATGGGCGTTCAGATCATGAACGAAACAAGGGTAATGAGTTACGACGGACATACCCTTACCTTGCAGGATAAAGCACCAATTTTAACTTCTACCGTTATTTGGAGTGCTGGTGTTAAAGGTGAAGTTTTGGGTGGTTTAGACAAAGCAGAAATTGTTCGTGGTGGCAGATTGAAAACCGATACGCAGAATTTAGTGGTGGGTTATCAAAATGTTTATGCCATTGGAGATGTAGCCGCTATTATTGATGAAGAAACACCTAACGGTCACCCAGGGGTTGCACCAGCTGCCATACAGCAAGGACACCAACTGGCCAAAAACCTGATCAATATCAAAGAAAATAAACCTTTAGAGAAATTTAAATATTTCGATAAAGGCTCAATGGCTACAGTAGGCAGAAACAAAGCCGTAGTAGATATTGGAAAAATTCGTTTTCAAGGCGTTTTTGCATGGTTTACCTGGATGTTTGTACACTTAATGACTTTGGTAGGCTTCAGAAACAAGATTATTGTTTTCGTAAATTGGGTTTGGAGTTATTTCAGTTACGATAGAGGAACCCGTCTAATTATCAGAACCTTTGCAAAAGACCGAAGCGTGGATTATAGAGACGAGGTACCATCAGTAAAGGAACAAGTTAAAGTATCTTAGTCTTTAGTCTTTAGTCTTTAGTCTTTAGTCTTTAGTCTTTAAGCTAACTTTCGATAATAAAAAATTGTTTCCTTTTTCTTCTTTTCTTTGCGAAAAACTTTGCGCATTTTGCGGTTAAACCAAAAATATGAGCCAAAACAACTTCAGATTAGTAGAATGTCCACGCGACGCCATGCAAGGACTACACGATTTTGTTCCAACCGAACTTAAGGCTAAATATTTGAATCTTTTGCTTCAGGTAGGTTTCGATACGCTCGATTTTGGAAGTTTTGTTTCCCCTAAAGCCATTCCACAAATGGCCGATACAGCCGAAGTTTTAGTACAATTGGATTTGAGCAACACGGCAACTAAACTCTTGGCTATTGTAGCCAATTTAAAAGGCGTAGAGAACGCTGTAAAGCATGAAGCTGTCGATTACCTTGGTTTCCCCTTTTCGATCTCAGAAACGTTCCAGCAGCGTAATACCAATTCAAGCATATTGCAATCATTAAACACGGTGGAAGAAATGCTTTCACTTTGCGCTAAAAACAATAAAAAAGCGGTTGTTTACTTGTCGATGGGTTTTGGGAATCCTTATGGCGACGAATGGAATTATGAAATTGTAGAAAAATGGGCTGATGTACTGGTGGGTAAAGGTGTAGTGATTTTATCGTTAGCTGATACTGTAGGTATTTCTACGCCAGAGAAGATAGAAAGCATATTACCAAAACTGATTTCGAAGTTTAAAAATACCGAAATAGGCATCCATCTGCATTCAACCCCTGCCGAACGGTTTGAAAAAATAGAAGCTGCTTATCGTTCAGGTGTAAAACGTATAGATTCTGCTTTAAAAGGTTTTGGGGGCTGCCCAATGGCTGCTGATGACCTCACAGGTAACATTGCTACCGAAGATGTAATTGCATTTTTGAATGCCAAGGGAGAAAATATCAACCTTAATATGAATAAATGGAATGAGGCAATGGCTTTATCAGGAAAGATATTTAGGTAGAGTGTCATGAGTGATCGTCATTGCGAGGCACGAAGCAATCCTACAACTATGGGTGGGAGTAAACAAATTTAGCTCATGCCTAGCGATCGCTTTAAGATTGCTTCGTACCTCGCAATGACGAATCCACTGTGGAGTACTTCGACACAAAGTATTGATTAATCCAACTCGTCATATAAGTCTTTCCAATTTGGGTTCATAGATTCAATCAAATCTATTTTCTGTTGGCGGCTTCCACCTTTAATTCTCTTTTCTTCATCAATCGCTTCTTCAATATCAGAGAAAAACGAGTAATAAACTAACTTGTAGCATTTATATCTTGAAGTGAAACTTTTTGGAAATTCGTCGTTTTTATGTTGCCAAACCCTACTCTGTAAGTCTGAAGTTACTCCAGTATAAAAAACAGTATTAAAAGAATTTGCCATGATATAAACGCATCCTCCTCTTTCCATTATATTTTAGCTGGTATTGGTAATTGTTATGTCGTCATTGCGAGGCACGAAGCAATCTTACTACTATGGGTGGGATAAACCAAATTAGCCCATGCCTGGCGATTGCTTTAAGATTGCTTTGTATGAAATAACGATTTTTCGTTGAATGCGCTGTGCTTTCTGTATCTCCTGGCAAATTATCCCTAAACCTTCTTCACCATTTTAAAATGCTGTATCCCAGCCTCCTCAAATTGCTCTCCCTCTGCTACAAAACCAAATTTAGCATACAAACTCATGGCATCTAACTGCGAGTTCAGGTAAATATAATGTGCATCTTCTGGCAGATCAGATAAAGCCTCGGCAATTAGCGCACGACCTACACCCTGCCCTCTAAAATCTTTTAAAACTGCGAAACGTTCCAGCTTATAACCATTATCCGTTTTACGCCACCTGCAGGCACCGCAAGGCTGGCCATTATTTGTTGCCAGAAAATGTACAGATTCATCTTCATGCTCCCACTCCAATTCCGGCGGGCAATTCTGTTCGTCTACAAATACAATCTTACGGATCGCAAATACTTTATCTAAATCTTCGGGATGGTTAACTTTTTGAACGTGCAGACTCATTATCGTGGTGTTTAAAGTGTTTATTCGATTTTAATTTCGATTCATTTAATGCCTCAGCAACATCAATTGAATGCGAACAATGAATATCGGCCTCTTTTTTGGCAAGTGTGGCAATCGTAACGTAAAATTTATGTAACTGATCCAGTTCTTTTTCGCTCAAATCTTCTATATCAACCATCCGGTTGCTTGCACCCTGCTGCGCAGCAATTAATTCATTTAATTTTAACTGAATGGCCTTACCATCTTTATTCTGTGCTTTCTGAATCAAAAAAACCATCAAAAAGGTGATAATCGTTGTACCTGTGTTAATCACCAACTGCCAGGTTTCAGAATAATCGAAAAGTGGGCCTGTAACCGCCCAAATCACTACGATTGCCGTTGCCGATATAAATGCAGCAGAGCTACCCGTAAATTTGGTTGCCGCGTTGGCAAATTTCTCGAAAAAATTATTTCTTTTGGTATCGTTCTTAGATTTTGCCATTACAATTTGTTTGCTTAAATATAACCATAAAACAAACAAAAGCGCCATAAGTTTTTAAACCCATGGCGCTTTGTAATTATTGAATGATTGATTTTTTGAGTGACTGAATAGACTTTCAATCTTAAAAAATAACCAAAAAATTATAGCTTATCGTTAACGTTGATGCAGTTTAGATCTTCGAAAGCGGTAGTTAAACGTTTCACAAAAGTTTCTTCACCTTTACGTAACCAAACGCGTGGATCGTAATATTTTTTATTTGGTTTATCATCGCCATCAGGATTACCAATCTGACCTTGAAGATAAGCTTCATTCTTTTTGTAATATTCTAAAATACCTTCCCAAAATGCCCACTGCATATCAGTATCGATATTCATTTTAATTGCACCATAAGAAATTGCTTCTCTGATTTCTTCCTGAGTAGAACCAGAACCACCGTGGAATACGAAGTTGATTGGTTTCTCTGCTGTTAAGCTGAATTTTTCTTTGATAAAATCCTGAGAATTTTTCAAAATTACCGGTTGCAATTTTACGTTACCTGGTTTATAAACACCATGTACGTTACCAAAAGCAGCAGCAACTGTAAAACGAGGAGAAACTTTACTCAATTCTTCGTAAGCATAAGCCACTTCGCTAGGTTGGGTATATAATTTAGAGCTATCTACATCGCTATTATCAACACCATCTTCTTCACCACCGGTAACACCAAGTTCGATTTCGATAGTCATGTTCATTTTAGCCATGCGTGCTAAGTATTTAGCAGAAATTTCCATGTTTTCTTCAATCGACTCTTCCGATAAATCCAACATGTGTGATGAAAACAAAGGTTTTCCAGTTTCAGCGAAGAATTTTTCACCGTGGTCTAAAAGTCCATCAATCCAAGGCAATAATTTTTTAGCGGCGTGGTCGGTATGTAAAACCACGGCAACACCATAATGCTCTGCCAATAAATGTACATGTTTAGCTGCCGATACAGCACCTAAAATACATGCTTGCAATTTCTCATTATCTAAAGATTTGCCTGCATAAAACTGTGCACCTCCATTAGATAGTTGAATCATAACAGGCGAATTTACTGCCTTAGCAGTTTCCAATACCGCATTAACCGTATTTGTACCGGTTACGTTAACTGCTGGTAAAGCAAACTGATGTTTTTTAGCCTGCTCAAACAATTCTTGAACGGCATCTCCGTAAATTACGCCTTTGTAGCCTTTTAAACTCATTTCTTGTTAATTTTATTAAGTCCGAAGTTATAAAAAAAAATAACATTCCAAGCTTTTCTAACAACAGAATTATTTGCCTAACAGCAAAATAAGGCCTATTTAGTGTAAAAAACACATTATCCTTAGTGTAAAAAAGACACACCTTTAGAAATAATCAATTCACAATGATCAATTTTACCGAATCACCAAAAACCAATGTACAATGATCAAATGCCAGCATATAATATCAAATGTCAATAATTAATGTTCCGCCATGCGAGTTTTATAATTGTGATTTGATTATTGGTCATTGCGATTTGATCATTGGTAATTCTTTATCTTAATTTTATTTTTCGTTTCTTTGCAATCCAATTCTTCAAAAAATTATATGGCTTGGTTTAAGAGAGAAAAAAAAGGTATCATTACCACAACAGAAGAGAAAAAAGAAGCACCAGATGGTTTGTGGAATAAATGTCCAAATTGTAAAAAACCGCTACATCAGGCAGAACTTCAGGAAAACAAATACGTTTGTCATTACTGCGATTACCACCTGAGAGTAGGCTCAAAAGAATATTTCGAGGTTTTATTTGATAATAACGAGTTTAAAGAGCTGTTTCCTAACTTAACATCAGGCGATCCTTTAAATTTTAACGATAACAAACCTTACACCGATAGAATTAAAGAAAGCCAGGCTAAAACAGGCTTAAAAGATGCTATCCGTGCCGGTGTTGGTAAAATCGAAGGGCAAGACCTCGTAATTGCCTGTATGGATTTTGCTTTTATCGGCGGTTCGATGGGTTCAGTTGTGGGCGAAAAAATTGCAAGATCGATCGATTACAGCATTAAACATAAAGTTCCGTTCCTGATGATTTCAAAATCAGGTGGTGCACGTATGATGGAAGCCGCATTTTCATTAATGCAAATGGCCAAAACATCAGCCAAACTCGCTTTATTAGGTCAGGCTAAAGTTCCATATATCTCTTTATTAACCGATCCAACTACTGGTGGTGTAACTGCATCATACGCCATGTTAGGCGATATTAATATTGCAGAACCAGGTGCACTGATCGGCTTTGCTGGTCCGCGGGTAATTAAAGAAACCATTAAAAAAGATTTACCGAAAGGTTTTCAAACATCAGAATTCGTTCTTGAACACGGTTTCCTCGATTTCATTGTAGATAGAAGAGCCATGAAAGCTAAATTGGGCGCTTTTATTAAAATGATGAACAACTAGTTGGTTCAATAGTTCATTAGCCATTAGTTCACTGGTCTAAGTATCAAAAAAATCATAATATTTAGAAAAGCAGGGCTTGAATAAATCGGTTAATTCAGTCCTGCTTTTCGTTTCAAGTCCTCGCTACACTTCGGGCTTTTCACTTCAATCAGGTTTAGTTAGTGTGTGTTCGCGGTTCTTTTTAGGGGTAACCCACCCAAAGCATTAACACCACCCCGCCCTGCGGGCAGCCCCTCTAATGATAGGAATAAATAACCATATTTTTCCTTAATTTTAAACTAACCAAACCATAAACTAAAATGAAAAAGTTATTCCTATTAATCTCTCTAATCACCGTTACGCTCGCTATACAAGCGCAGGAGAAAAAAGCCAAAGCCCCTTACGATGAAGCCTTAGCCAAAAAGCTTGGTGCCGACAACTACGGCATGAAAATGTATGTTCTGGTTATACTGAAATCAGGTACGAATACCACAGAAACCAAAGCCAAAACAGATAGTTTATTTGCAGGCCACATGGCAAACATGGGCAAAATGGTCGAGATGCAAAAACTCGTAGTTGCTGGCCCGATGGGTAAAAACGATAAAAATTACCGTGGCATTTTCGTTTTAAATACCAAATCGATCGAAGGGGCAAAACAACTACTGGAAAGCGATCCAGCCATAAAAGCTAAATTATTGGAACCAGAATTATACAATTGGTATGGCTCTGCCGCACTAGCAGAGTATCTGCCATTTCACGATAAGATCCAAAAGAGTAGTTTTTAGGGTTGTTTGCCACGGAAGCACTGAAGGCACGGAGAAGTTAATATAGTGAGGTCAGATATTACCATCTGACCTTTTAGTTTAGTCAGCAGTTTTTGTGCTATTTCTTCAGTATATTAAAAGAACCTGCATCCCACATCAGATCTTCATTAAATTTTGGCACCATTTTATGCACTTGAGTCGGGGTCTTATCTCCGGTGGTTATAAATTTCCACGTTTTACCTTGATCAGTACTGATGGCAAGTAATGTTGTCCTTAAAATCATTAAGCCCTCATCGCCACTACTTTTATTTTCTACCGAAATAGCACAATGAAGTTCTTTTCCCGCATGATAAGCTTTTGAGATACCTATTATTTTTTGACTTACCGTTTTTATATTAATAAGTTTACTATGCTCATCGTTAGATTTTAACAGCGTTACAAACTTATTTCTACCACCTCTATATTTAATTTCTGTAGGGTATAAAAAATTAACATAGTTTTCATAATCTTTTTTTAGATAATTATCTATCATCAATTGTGCTGTACGCTTGGCATTTGCAATAACATTCTGTTGAGAGAAGGAAAATTGTCCAACTAGGAGCAACAATAGTAAAGAGACCGTTTTTTTCATCATTTATAAATTTGCTTAAAATATGGAAATATAGCCAAAAAACATATTAATATAATTAAGGAATTCCTCTTCAAAGGTTAATGGCTCACCAACCTCAATCCCTGTCCCAACTATATATCCTCAGCCCTTACAAACCAAGGGTAAAAGATTGCTTCATCGGCTGGAAATGCCTTCTCACAATGACGATCCTATCTACTGCAACATTTCCATTAACATCCTTCAACCCTACTCCTTATTTCATAAATTAGCTTATCAAATAATCAACCCTAACTAATTATGAATAAAAAACTACTCTTTTCAGCGCTATTGCTATGCACATCAACCTGCATATTTGCGCAAGACAAAAAAATAATCGACAATATTGTTAAAGAAGTGAACGAAAACGCTCAATTGGAGAAACTCGCACATGAACTTTTAGATGTTGTAGGGCCACGCTTAGTTGGTTCACCACAAATGAAACAGGCCAATGATTGGGCCGTAAAAAAATATAGCGATTGGGGGATCTCTGCCAAAAATGAAAAATGGGGCGAATGGGCCGGCTGGGAAAGAGGTATTACGCACATCGATTTAATAAGTCCGCGGGTTAGGACCTTAGAAGGTACGCAATTGGCTTGGAGCCCATCTACAAACGGTAAAACCATTAATGCAGAAGCGATTATTCTTCCGCAAATTACAGATTCGGCATCTTTTCAAAAATGGTTGCCAAGTGTAAAAGGTAAAATCGTATTGATTTCGATGAATCAACTATCTGGCCGACCAGAAAAAAACTGGGAAGAATTTGCCACCAAAGATCTGTTCGAGAAATTTAAAAAAGAAAAAGCCGATGCCGCTAAAGCATGGGCAGCCAGCATAGCCAAAACAGGTTTAACAGCAAAAACACTTCCTGTAGCGATAGAAAACGCAGGTGCAGTAGCAGTAGTGATCAATAACTGGTCGCAAGGTTTTGGCGTAGACAAAATTTTTGGTGCAAATACGAAAAAGGTCCCGACTTTAGATTTATCCGTTGAAGATTACGGCTTGGTTTACCGCTTGGCTTTAAATGGCGATAAACCTAAGTTAAGAATCGAAGCAGATGCTAAGCAGCTGGGCGTAGTACCAACCTTTAATACCATAGCCGAAATTAAAGGCACACAGAAACCAAATGAATATGTAATGCTTTCGGCACATTTCGATTCTTGGGATGGCGCGAGCGGCGCCACCGATAATGGTTCTGGTACCATTTTAATGATGGAAGCCATGCGCATTCTAAAAAAAATCTATCCTAACCCTAAACGTACCATTTTGGTTGGCCATTGGGGAAGTGAAGAACAGGGCTTAAATGGATCGAGGGCTTTTGTAGAAGATCATCCGGAGATTGTAAATAATCTTCAGGCTTTATTTAACCAGGATAACGGTACAGGCCGGGTGGTGAATATTGGCGGACAAGGCTTTGCTAAATCGAAAGATTATATTACCCGTTGGTTGGCTGCAGTACCAGATACCATTAAAAATCAGATCAAAACCAATTTTCCCGGCTCGCCTGGTGCGGGAGGATCAGACTTTGCTTCTTTTGTTGCTGCCGGAGCATTGGGTTACTCCCTAAGCTCTACCAGCTGGGATTATGGCACTTACACCTGGCACACCAACCGCGACAGTTACGATAAGTTGGTTTTCGACGAGATTAGAAGCAATGTAATTTTAGCTGCCATTATGGTTTATATGGCCTGCGAAGATCCTGAGAAAACCTCAACTGAAAAAGCAACCGATTTACCTGTAAACGAACGTACCGGAAAGCCAGCAACCTGGCCGGTACAGACTAAATCGAATAGGAAAGGCGGTTTGTAGATAAAGGATTTGAATAAATTTTTTAAGGAGCATTTGGAAACAGGTGCTCTTTTTTTATACACACATCGTCATTTCGAGCTAAGCGCAACGAAGTCGAGAATGCGAAGATTCTGCAAAGCAAAATCTATCGAACTAGATCTCTCCATTCCACTGCGTTCCAGTCGAGATGACGACGCTTTTTATTGACATCTGTTAATTATTCTTGAGGTCGTCACCCTGAATTTATTTCAGGGTCTTATTGCCGGAAAGATGCTGATCCCGAAACTTCGGGACAGCATGACGATCTCACAATATAAATATGCCTATTCCTCTTTCTTCTGAAATTTATAAAACAAATACCCTAAAAAAGGCAGAATCAATACACTCCCTAATAAAAGTGCTAAACCTAAACTATAAATGGTTTTTTCAGGTCCTGCGGTTTCGAGAAGTGAGATGGCATCACCATTCTTTAAGCGGATAAAGTTTGGAAAATGCGCGTAGCTAATAGCCAAAAGGATCATCGTCACCTGAAAGCCAGCTAAAATGCGTAAAACTTTTGTTTTACCTTTAATTAGCAGGTACCATAACAACACAAGAGATAAACTGGCCAAAATAATAGCCGATAAACCGACATTGCTCTTAAAAACCCAATCTGTCAAGGGAATTTTATCACGCTGTGCAGCAATAAACACCATGGCACCAAAAACTACCGCAGCCACATTCATAAATTCCGCCTTTTTAATAAAACGGCGTTTATCATGTGCTTCTTTTGTTTCACCTATGAGGTAAATCGCGGCAAGAAAACCGCAGAGCGCGACCGTAAATAAGCCCACAGCAACAGAAAACCAATTCAACCAACCCGAAATATAAGCTGTATAAAAATCGTTCGCCTGCGTATCGATATGGCCAGAAATCAGGCTTCCGGCAATAATGCCAAGAAACAATGCCGTTAAAAAACTCGAATACCTGAATATGCGGTTATAAAACCATTGCATATCATCTTTAACGGCATCGTAATGACGGAATACAAAGGCGGTGCCCCGTGCAATAATTCCGATGAGCATAATCGCCAATGGAATATGCAAATAAACTGACATGGTGGTATAAATATGCGGGAAACCCACAAAAAGGATTACAATGGCAATAATTAACCACATATGGTTTGCCTCCCAAACAGGACCAATGGCCTGATACATCGTTTTGCGGGTTTTACTCCTGTTTTTTGTTGAAGTAAACAGTTCAATAATCCCTGCACCAAAATCGGCCCCACCCAATAAAAAGTAGAGCAGAATGGCCATGCATAAAAATGTAATTACAACTTGTTCCATCATTTATTTTTTTACCACAGATTTGCACAGATAAACACAGATTTTGATAATTCGACTGCAAGTCTCAAGCTTTCATCCGTGTTCATCCTTTTTATCTGTGGTTAATTAATTATTTTCTTTCTGGTTTATTATAAAGCACAGGAACCATTTTAATCTGACGATAAAGCAAAAACGTTACAATTAGGCTTAAAGAAACGTAAATGGCCGAGAAGATATAAAACGAATAGGCAATACCCGGCATCGGCGTAACGGCATCCTTAGTACGCATAATGCCGTAAATAATCCACGGCTGTCTACCAACCTCAGTTACTACCCAGCCGGCCTCTAAAGCAATGTAACCAAGCGGAATGGCCACAACAAATAATTTCAACAGCCAGCGTTTCTCGGTTAAAGGTTTCTTTTTAAATAAAGTGAAGAAATAAGTTAAGGATACTAAAAGTAGTAGTGTGCCAATTCCAACCATAATCTGGAAAGCATAATGGGTGATGGCTACCGGAGGATGCTCATTTTCAGGAATCTGATCTAAACCCTTTACCTCAGCGCTGAAATCGCCATGCGCCAGAAAACTTAAAGCACCTGGAATTTCGATTGCACCTTTCACGGTTTTATCTTTCTCGTTCACAATTCCGCCAATCAACAGTGGGGCAGGCTTTTCGGTTTTGTACAATGCCTCCATTGCAGCAAGTTTAGCAGGCTGTCTTGTGGCTACATCTTTTGCCGAAATGTCGCCACTTAAAGGCTGCAATAAAGCACCGATACAAGCAAATGTGGCTGCAATTTTAAAGGCTTTTAAATGAAATTCTTTATTTCGGTTTCTCAAGATCATTAAGGCATGTACACCTGCCACTGCAAAGCCTGTAGCGGTAAATGCGGCCAAGCACATG
Organism: Pedobacter sp. 22163; assembly: GCF_052045595.1. Taxonomy (NCBI): domain Bacteria; kingdom Pseudomonadati; phylum Bacteroidota; class Sphingobacteriia; order Sphingobacteriales; family Sphingobacteriaceae; genus Pedobacter; species Pedobacter sp. 22163. The sequence goes on from NZ_JBQEPM010000012.1 coordinate 46,330, forward strand.
TGCAATGCCTGACTAAACCAAGCTTTATTGAACATGGCCTGTATGGGATCGATATTCAGGTATTGTCCGTTTACAAAATCAAAACCCGCCGGACTGTTCATCCATGCATTTGCGGCAACCACCAAAATTCCGGAGGCTAAACCACTTACCCCTACAACCATCCCGGTAAACCAATGAAACCATTTATTTAACTTATTCCATCCATACAAGAAAAAGCCGAGGGCTATTGCTTCGATAAAAAAGGCTGTTCCCTCCAGCGAAAAAGGCATCCCGAAGATTGGTCCTGCATGATCCATAAACTTTGGCCAGAGCAGGCCTAATTCGAAAGATAACATGGTGCCTGATACCGCGCCAGTAGCGAAGAAGATGGCTACACCTTTACTCCAGGCCTTGGTGAGATTTTTATATACCTCATCGTTTGTTTTAAGCCACTTATAATGCGATACGGCCATAAAGAAAGGCATAACCATGCCGATACAGGAAAAAATGATGTGGAAGCCTAACGATAAGGCCATTTGGGAACGGGCTGCGATAAAATCATCCATGAGCTGTAGATTTTGAATTGTAACAAATATAGTTGTTAAACACTAAAGCCTATGGTAATTCAATGATGTTGAATGGATTATTTTAAATATAGAACGTTTATAAATTGAAAAAAGATTTGGTTGCTCTTAACACATAAATACTAAATATCGCTGTTTGTCATCCTGAGCGGAGTCGAAGGATTAGCCATGGATTAATGCGCTCAAAAATTAACAGCAAAAAAGTTCTTTCCTAATAAATTAGGACAAGATAATAATCACCGCTTATGAGATTGCTTCGTCGGCTGAAAAAGCCTTCTCGCAATGACGAAAATCTTCTAAACCCCTTTCAGCTCGTCATAAGCAGCACCTAAACTCCTTTGAATCCCCTCTCCCTTCCATTCTGTTGCATTTGGAATTGAGCTTGCTTTTAGAATGTCTTCTTTGCTTTTTCCTGCTTTGATTTCTCCGCTCACAAAAGTTAAAAGGTTCTGCAGGTAATTTTGAAAAGCTTTAACATCTGCTTTGTTTCCGGTTACTTTTTCAGGATCCAGGCTATGCCCCCAGATAAACAGGGTATCGTTATCAAATTGAGTTAAAATTTTATCTAATGCAGTAATCCAATTGCCGATGTGTGCGCCGTTTTCCCGATCAATGTAAGGAAACTTACGATTGAATACCAAATCGCCTACATGCGCAATATTTGCATGTTCAAAATGATAAACGGCATCGCCATTGGTATGACCAGAGCCATAATAATAAGCTTTTATGTTCTCATCCCCTACTTTTGCAGTCCATTTTGTTCCAAAAGTAGTGTCAGGCAATAGCTGTTTGTCTAAATTATTTGCTTTCTCCGCCCCTCTTTTCTGGTTAACTAAGGAATTTTGATGTGCCACAACTTTTTCGGCCAACCCTTTAAAGGAGATATTGCCAGCGGTATGGTCGCCATGATGATGTGTATTAATCAGGTATTTGAAAGGTTTTTCGCCTAATTTTTTTAATTCTTCAATCACATGTGGCGCAGAAGTTGGGAACTGGGCATCTACAACAACGAAACCATTGCTCGAATTTAACCATCCTATTGTACCGCCCTGTTCGGTAAATATCCCCACATTATTGCGTAATGGTTTAAAGTTGTAAGCACGCATTAGCGATTGCCGTGCAAAAACATCTGTTTTATAAACTGAAAGCAAGGCCATGGCCAATGCCGAATTTTTGATAAAATTTCTTCTTTCCATTTTGGGATTTAGCTAAAAAACCACAGCAATTGCTGTGGTTTAAATTTAGTCATTTTGTTCGTAAATTATATTCCGACCAATTATATTCCTGAACCTGGTGTTGGTCCGGGTTCGTGTCCTGGCCCTAATGGATTATTTTTCCGTTTATCCTCTTTGTTAAAAAGATTGGTGGTTATTTTCGATGATTTATTTTCATCTAAAGAATCATGATCTCTCACATCTTCTACTTCTTTATCTAGCAAATCGTTCTCAACAACTTTACCTTTTTCCTTATTTGTTTCCATACTATTGTAAATTGATGTATTAAAGAAACAAGTGAAAAATAAGATTGTTTTTGCTTAGTTGTTTTGGGAATGGGTTTATGTATATTAAATCTATATTTGGTTGCTCACCAAACTCCCGATAGGATTTGTCTATTGATTGGTGTGTCACCAACCACGGCATCAAGAATCGAGATTCTTCAACTTCGCTAAGAATGACAAACGAGAAAAAAATTCTGTGTCTTTCGTGTTTCCGTTGCAAAAAAACACTTAGCTTAAAAGTCCACGTTTAACCTCATGAAATGCGGCATAACATAATCTTATTGGTTGTTGCGCTTTAAACCAAAGCATATCTCATAACACAAAGAATTAAATAGCCTCTCCTTAGAAAAACCAATAGTATTAACTAAACATGCTCACTTTTAGCAAATTACAACATTGCTCCTGGAAGTTTTCCCAATTCGTGAATGCAGCCGAAAGAATGAAATCTTCTTTTATGGATTTTGTTGAAATGGTTTGAAGATTCAAACGAAAATGGATTAAGGATAAACTTGTAAATGTGTTTCCTTTCTTCATTTAATTTTTCTTCCTGCTTTGCGTTCTCTAGATTTTGATTGTTTTGGCTCTTTTCCATGACGATATAGATTGTTGAAAACATGGTTAGTTTTCAGGGTTAACAATTTTAATCAGAATGCTTTTTTCAGCTACTCTATGCAATTGTAAAAAAGCTATTTAAAATTTGCTTAACCTTATACCACGGGGAATTTGATAAGGTTTCGTTCTGGAACAACATTAAAATGGCGTGGATTGCCTTTATCTTAATTAAATATAAGTTTTATTTTTGAGTTTTGCAAGAGTTTTTTTGCCTCACCAAAGCCGTAACTATTCAAACGTGATTTTTCATTTTTTTTCATTTCGGAAATCAGGTACAGTGGTTTTAGGCAAGTACAGTCCTGCTCTTCACTTTATCCCCGATGAAGAATCGGGATGTTCGTTCCGATCAGGTTTAGGTGGCGCAGCCTATGATATTATTTTGGGCTGCAGGGGTGCAGAGATTTGTTTTATAAAATTAATTCTTCTTTTTGCGTATGCTATAACCTTAAATAGCAGCACCGACGCCTGTATGTAAACCTGATTGGAGTGTAAAAGCCCACAGTGCAGCGAGGACTTGAAACGGAAAGCAGGGCTAACTTTAAAATGAAATGCTGTCTTTGCTTTTCCAAAAAATGGAAATCAAACTATGTTTATCGCACAAAAAAAGTCCCGATTCTCACCGGGACGCTCCTATTTGGTTAATGATATTTTAAGCTAAAGCATTTTGCTTTACTACCATTTTAACTTTTTCAATTACATAATCTAACTCTTCCTTTGTAGTGTATTTGCTAAATGAGAACCGCACCGAAGGACGGTTTGGATCGGCATTAATACCGTTTAACACATGCGAACCAATATTCGAACCCGAAGAGCAGGCACTGCCACCAGAAGCACAGATACCATTGATGTCTAAATTAAATAACAACATATCAGCCATATCCATCTCTGGGAATGATACATTCAGTACAGTATATAAACTTTTATCGGCATCGGTTTCACCATTAAAAGCAATACCCGGGATTTCGGCGATTAACTGTGCTTTCAGGTAATCTTTTAAGCCCTGAATATAGGCCTGATGCTGATCCATTTCGGCATAAGCAATTTCTAAAGCTTTAGCTAAGCCAACAATACCATATACATTTTCGGTGCCACCACGCATGTTACGCTCTTGTGCCCCACCATAGATCATCGGTGGAATTTTAATATTACTGTTTACATATAAAAAGCCAACACCTTTAGGTCCGTGGAGCTTGTGTGCTGCGCAAACAATAAAATGTGCTTTAAGCTCACGTACGTTATGTGGGTAATGCCCCATGGTTTGAACAGTATCGGCATGGTAAATAGCATTGTATTTCTCGCAGATATCGCCAACTTTAACCATATCGGTTAGTGTTCCCAATTCGTTATTGGCATGCATTAACGAAACAAAAGTACGTTCATTATTTTGAAGCAGTTCTTCTAAATGATTGTAGTCGATATTTCCTTTTTCGTCAATATTAACGAAACTTAATTTATCGATCTCGCCATTTTTAAGCATTGTATTTAAAGTATGCTCAACAGCATGATGTTCTATTTTCGAAGTAATGGCATGTTTAATTCCATAAGCTGAAATTCCGCAACGGATGGCCGTATTATCGGCTTCAGTACCTCCCGAAGTAAAAAACACTTCGGATGGAGATGCATTTAACAAACCAGAAACGGTTTTACGGGCTTTTTCTACCAGCGTTCTCACCTCACGCCCAAGCGCATGAATGGCAGATGGATTACCAAAGTAGTTTTCCATCACGTTTGTCATTTCTGCGATTACTGCTGCATCTAAAGGCGTTGTGGCCGCATTATCTAAATAGACCCTTTTCATTTCTACGAATATTTAATAGTTAGTGTATTGCAAAGATACCTTGCTAGTGGCCATCTCCGTTTAAAATGTTCAGGGTTTAATTGCTTTATTAAACCCTGAACAGGTATGCTTAATCCTGAAATCCTTTTGGGATTAAAGGTGTAGTATTTCTTTAATATCAGAAATAATCTTATTTGCTAAATTCTCGGCAATAGTTTCATTTTCTGCTTCACTGTAAATCCTGATGATCGGTTCAGTGTTAGAACGGCGCAAATGTACCCAAGTTTTATCAAATTCTATCTTCAAACCATCAATTGTACTGTATGGCTGATTTTTATACTTCTCTTCTACCTGTTTCAACAGATTATCAATATCCATTTCTGGCGTAAGGGTAATTTTGTTTTTAGAAATGTGGTATTGCGGATAACTGGCTCTTAATACTGAGATCGATTTGCCAAATTTAGCTAAATGTGTTAAGAATAAGGCAATGCCAACCAAGGCGTCTCTTCCATAATGCGATTCAGGATAGATAATTCCACCGTTTCCTTCGCCACCAATAATGGCATTTGTTGCCTTCATTTTGTTCACTACATTCACCTCTCCTACTGCTGATGCATTGTATTCTGCTCCTGCTTTTTCGGTCACATCGCGTAATGCACGTGTTGATGAAAGGTTCGAAACTGTGTTTCCTGGTGTATTCTTCAATACATAATCGGCAACAGCAACCAAAGTATATTCTTCTCCGAACATGCTCCCATCTTCGTTTACAAAACATAAACGGTCAACATCCGGATCAACAACAATCCCTAAATCGGCATTTTGTTTCTGAACTTCTTTCGATATTTCGGTTAAATTTTCAGGAAGCGGTTCAGGGTTGTGCGGAAAATGCCCGTCTGGTGTACAATATAACTCTATTACCTTACTCACCCCCAAAGCTTTTAACAGCGCAGGGATAAAAATACCGCCGGTTGAATTTACACAGTCGATTACGACTTTAAAATCGGCTTTTTTTATCGCTTCAACATCAACTAACGGTAATGCTAAAACTTTATCAATGTGTTTTTGAAGATAAGTATCATTTTTAATTACTTTACCTAACTTATCTACATCAGCAAAATCAAAATCAGCGCTTTCTGCCAAATCTAAAACTTCTTTTCCGTCAGCATCGCTAATAAATTCACCACTGGCATTTAATAATTTTAAGGCATTCCATTGTTTTGGGTTATGGCTTGCGGTTAAAATGATACCGCCCCCCGCATTTTCATCGGGTACGGCTACTTCTACAGTTGGTGTAGTAGATAAACCTAAATCGATTACCTCAATACCTAAGCCTTGTAAAGTTCCAATAACCAGGTTATTCACCATCTCACCCGAAATACGGGCATCGCGACCTAAAACTATTCTTTTATTGCCTGTTTTTTGTACCACCCAGCTACCAAAGGCAGCTGTAAATTTCACAATATCAAATGGGGTTAAGCCGTCTCCAGCTCTTCCGCCAATGGTTCCTCGTATTCCTGAAATTGATTTTATTAAAGTCACTGTATATAATTTAATTGAGGCTCAAAAATAAGAAAAAAAACAAGATAGCCGCTATTTAGGAGTGTTTGTGCACTTTAATTTACATTGCTTTTATATCTATTTGCACGATCAATTTTCCAGAATTGAGACTATGGCCAAAAACAAACGTGTGTTTAATTGAATACTGTATTCATAATATTCTTGCAACTTTATTGCATAAAAGTACATTCTAACTTTACTAGCGACTGTAAAACCTTATATTTGCATCTTTTTAAGATACAAACGGCTTTTATATGCAACGCAAGTGGTTTCAATATTGGTTTAATTCGCCATATTATCATATTCTTTATCAACAACGAAATGATGCTGAAGCCGAATTTTTCATCGATAAACTTACGGAGTTTTTACACCCGAGGACCGATGCTAAAATGTTGGATATTGCCTGTGGCAAAGGCCGACATTCAATCTATTTAAACAAAAAGGGCTTTGATGTTACCGGAATAGACCTTTCAGAACAAAGCATAAAATACGCCAAGCAATTCGAAAACGACAAATTGCACTTTCTAGTACACGATATGCGCAGGTTATTTTACATCAACTACTTTGATGTGGCCTTGAATCTGTTTACCAGTTTTGGCTATTTCGATACCGAAAAAGACCATGTAAATGCACTTAAAACCTTTCGAAAATGCTTAACAGCTGAGGGGATTTTGGTACTCGATTATTTTAACACCGAAAAAATTATCCGCAACTTAAATCATTGCGAAACAAAATCGCTCGATGGCATAACTTTTAATATCACCAAAAATGTGGTCGACGGAAAAATTATCAAAAAGATAAATTTCGAAGACAAACAAAAGGTATACAATTTTGAAGAACGGGTGCAGGCATTTAGTTTCGGGGATTTTCAGCGCATGCTTACCAAGGCTGGGATGGTTATCGAAAAAACTTTTGGCAGTTATGGCCTAGAAAATTTTGAGGAAAACAGTTCAGACCGGTTAATTTTAATCTGTAAAAAAGCATGATAGAAAGCATACAACAATTTGACGTAGAATTGTTCTTGAAAATCCACCGTGGGCTTTCAAACAGCTTTTTTGATTGGTTGATGCCTTTAATGCGTAACCGTTTCTTTTGGTCGCCCCTTTACCTTTTTATTGTTGTTTTTTGTATTAAACAGTATAAAAAACAAGGTTATTACATTATCGGTATGGTTCTCTTTACCTTCGCCATGGGCGATTTAATTGCATCGAGAGTAGTGAAGCCTTGGGTAGCCCGGGTTAGGCCCTGTAATGATTTAAGTTTGGCGAACGATATTATCCACCGTGTTCCCTGTGGAAGTGGACTGAGCTTTCCGTCTGCACATGCCACTAATCACTTTGCGATTGCCATTTTTTTAATCTGCATTTTGTATAGCCGGTGGAAACCTATTTTGCCTATTGGCATTTTCTGGGCGTTTATCATCAGTTTTGCGCAGGTATATGTTGGTGTTCATTATCCTGTTGACGTAACTAGTGGTGCTTTACTGGGCATTACTATAGGAATTCTTTGTTCTAGAATATTTAAAAAATTACAACCTGATTTTTAACTTATGGAAATCTGGAAACTCTGCGTACTCTTTTTCTGTGCCTTTTTAGGTGGGACAGCTATATTTTTAGTAAAGAGCGATAAATCTAAACTACTGAAACTGATTTTGTCTTTCAGCGGGGCTTATTTATTTGCCATTACAGTTTTACATTTAATTCCTGACGCTTACAGCGGACCCGACAAATGGCAGATTGGTGTTTTCATCCTGATTGGTTTTTTATTACAGATCTTCCTGGAGCAATTTTCAGAAGGTGTAGAACACGGGCACATCCATAAACATCACGACGGACATGTTTTTCCCTTTGGGATTATGATCAGTTTGTGTCTGCATGCTTTTTTAGAGGGGATGCCATTAGCAAAAGAACAGCACAATGAGCTGATTTTCGGAATTTCGCTACACCACATTCCAGCTGCTTTTGCACTGGCCAGCATATTAATGCAAAACCATTATAAGAAAAGCAGTATTATATTTTATCTGATTGTATTTGCCATCATGGCACCTTTGGGCTTTTATGTAAGTGTTGGCTTAAGCAATGGCACTATTGGCGGCATTGATGCGTATTTCAATAAAATTATGGGTATTGTAATTGGTATTTTCTTACATATTTCTACCACCATCTTATTCGAATCGAGTGCCGATCATAAAATCAATACCCGCAAAATGATTGCCGTTTTATTGGGGATTGGTGTAGCATTGATTGGTTTCTTTGCAGGGCATTAACTCAATTGGCAGTTTTTTGTTGGCAGTTTGCAATTAACCGATTTAAACGGTTGATCGATTAACCAATTAATAGCCGTTTTAAACGTTTAATCGTTTATAGTTTTGACCTTTACGACAAAACATCTGTAAATTAGTATATGGATGAGATTGTAAACGAACCTGCTGTAGCCTATCAAAAAAGGCGTTATACCATTGAAGAATACCTGGAGATGGAAAAAGCATCAACAGTGAAGCATGAGTATTTTCAAGGTGAGGTATTTGCAATGTCTGGTGCGACCTTTAATCATAATCTTATATTTTCAAATGTTTTCGGTCCACTTTTCTTTAAATTAAAAGGTTCAAAATGCATTCCTTTTGGAAGTGATATGCGAATGAATATCCCAGAAAATACATTATTTACTTATCCGGATATTTCTATTTACTGTAACGAAATTAAACATTTAAGCGAGGATGAAAGCACTATTCTGCAACCAACAGTAATCATCGAAATCCTATCTCCATCAACCAAAAATTACGACAAAGGGAAAAAATTTAACCTGTACAAAGATATTCCATCATTAAAAGAATACGTTATGATTGATTCAGGTTCTGTATTGGTAGAGGCTTATTATATTAATGATGAACAGCATTGGGTACTCAACAAACATGAAGAGATTTCTGGTACACTAAATCTTATTTCGATGGGATTCGGCGTAGCCTTAACCGATATTTATAACCATGTTTCCTTTAACACTGCAATGTGATTCCGTTTGCAATTTCAATTGGGCAATTTTAAACAATTAACCTTTCGGACAAAATTCAATAAATTTATATATGGACGAAATTGTAAATGAACCAGCTGTAGCTTATCAAAAAAGAAGTTATACTGTTAAAGAATATCTGGAGATGGAAAAAGCATCAACAGTAAAGCACGAGTATTTCCAAGGGGAGGTATTTGCAATGTCTGGCGCTAGTGATAATCATAACGAGATTTTTAGCAATGTTTTCGGAGAAATAGTTCAAAAACTTAAAGGCAAACTCTGCAGGCCGTATGGAAGTGATAAACGAATGAATATTCCTGAGAATACTTTGTTTACCCATCCTGACATATCGATTTATTGTAATGGATTAATACATAGCGATGTTGATGAAGACACCTCAATTTTACCAACTGTGATTATCGAAATCTTGTCTCCTTCAACCAAAAATTATGATAGAGGGAAAAAATTTAACCTGTATAAAGATATTCCTTCATTAAAAGAATACATTATGATCGATTCAGAATCTATTTTGGTTGAAGCTTATTACATTAATGAAGAAAAAAACTGGGTACTCAATAAACACGAAGAGATTTCTGATATGCTAAATCTGGTTTCGATGGGATTCGGCGTAGCCTTAACCGATATTTATAACCATGTTCCCTTTAACGCTGCAATGTGATTCCGCTTGCAATTTCAATTGGGCAATTTAAACCATTAACCTTTCGAACAAAATTCAATAAATTTATATATGGACGAAATTGTAAACGAACCTGCTATAGCTTACCAAAAAAGGCATTATACTATTGAAGAATACCTGGAGATGGAAAAAGCATCAACAGTGAAGCATGAGTATTTTCAGGGCGAGATATTTGCAATGTCTGACGCTGGTGATAATCATAACGAGATTTTTAGCAATATTTTTATTGAAATTGGAAACAAGCTAAAAGGCAACTCATGCAGGCCATATGGAAGTGATAAACGAATGAATATTCCTGAGAATACTTTGTTTACCTATCCTGACATATCGATTTATTGTAATGGATTAATACATAGTGATGTTGATGAAGACACCTCAATTTTACCAACTGTAATAATTGAAATCCTGTCACCTTCAACCAAAAATTATGACAGGGGTAAAAAATTTAACCTGTATAAAGATATTCCATTATTAAAAGAATACATTATGATCGATTCAGAATCTATTTCGGTTGAAGCTTATTACATTAATGAAGAAAAAAACTGGGTGCTCAATCAACACAAGGAGATATCTGACAGACTAACTCTTGTTTCTATGGGTTTTGATATAGCGCTAAGCAATATTTATGATCATGTTCGCTTTAATAAGGAGGAATGTTTGTAGACAAAAATTGAGAAATGTAAACTGAAAATTGCCAACTACCAACTGTTACTTTTTCTCTTTCTTCTTCCCATAACCCCATGGGCAATGCTTACATTTATTCTTGCAGCAATAACCACGTTTTAAATGGTAGGCTTCTGTAAAAACCATTAGCCCACCTTCGTTAAAGTAAAAATCTTCACCTTCTTTTAACATAATTATTGAATGACAGGATTTTGAATGAGTGAATTATAGAATAATTGAATATTAAATGAGAGAATGTTATTAATCGTCTTTTCTTTATCGCCTCATTCAATCATTCTCTAACGCTATCATTCAATCATTTTTTTATCCATTAAGTATTTTAACCTCAAGTTTATCTCTAAAAAAATCTTTAAGCTGTTTACCATCACCATGTAAAGTCCATACTTGTTTTGGTTTAACTTTTTCTATGGTTTCTAAAATTGCATCCCAATCAGCGTGGTCAGAAATATAGAGTGAAATCCCGTTTTGTTGTTGCAGGTTCTTCCATCCAGAGGCAAAGGCGCGTACTACATTAATAGCCTTATGGTAACTGTGAAAAACCATTGGCGGCACAATATAAACCTGGTGCTCTTGATTGTTTTTCATCACCTTTCTATCGTACATTTTGTAATGCCCTACTTTCATTCCGTAATCTTCGTAGATTTTAACAAATGGCATAATACTGTGGTGAACCATAATGTTCTTCGTAGGGCAATGTGCATTGAGCAGTTGGATAATCCGTTGGCTTTTACCTAATGCATAAGAACCAAGCATGATATTCGCATTGGTTTCGTTCAGTTTTTTAATTTCATCAATTGGTGAAGGATGTTTGGTTTCTGGATTAGCAAAGGTACTTTCCGTAATCAACACATCTGCTTCAACAAATTCGAAAGCTTCACAGGTATTATCTGGTTCAATCTTATAATCGCCAGTATAAAGGTATTTTATGCCTTTATACTCCATTAAAACCTGTGCAGAGCCCAAAATATGTCCTGCAGAATAGAAAGTAATCGTAACCTCTTTTATCTTGAATGATTCGTGATAATTTTTGGTAAAAAAATCGACCGCGGCAAATTTGCGGTAGCGGTGTTTCATAAAAGTTGCGGTAGCAGCAGTACAGTACACATTCTGGCTTCCACCAATAGCATGATCGCCATGGGCATGCGAAACCACCGCTTCTTTAACCGGCTGTTGTGGATCGAGGTAAAAATCGCCGTAAACACAATACAAGCCTGTTGGTGTAATGGTAATAAAATCTTCTAAAATCATGATCAGGATGAAAGGATTTAAGGATGTTATGATTTAAGTTGATTAAGCCTTGCCATTCTTAAATTCTTTGGCCGTCTTAAGAAATTCTTGGTGTAAAGCTAAAACCTGTTCAATTATAGATTCTTGCTCATCATTTATGATAAAATGGTTGGCCATTTTCGATTTTTCTTCGTCGCTCAACTGTTTATCCATACGTGCATTAACCTGCTCTGCTGTTACCCCATCTCGCAGCATTACCCGCTTCACTTTGATTTCGTAAGGAGCAGTAACCAGAATATTGGTATCACACATTTTATAAGAGCCACTTTCGAACAACAATGCAGCCTCTTTTAAGGTATATGGCGTATTGGCAGGGATGGTTGCTTCCCAGGCATCAAATGCCCTAAAAACTGCAGGGTGAACCAATGCATTTAATTTTGCAAGCTCTTCTTCGTTATTAAAAACAATGCCAGCGATATGCTTGTTATTTAGGCTTCCATCGTCGAAATAACTTTCTTTCCCGAAAGTAGATTTAATTCCTTCTACCAACAAAGCATCTTTGCACATGATTTCTTTAGCAGCAGTATCAGCATAAAACACAGGAATCCCCAATACCTCAAAAACTTTGCAAGCCGTTGTTTTACCACTGCCAATACCACCTGTTATACCTACTTTATACATTATTTTTCTACTACAAAATCTATTTTGGAAGGCATTACGCTTACCAGTTTACAATAATCAGGAAATTCAGTTATCTTCACCGTTAACTGACGGTGCTTTAAAATTTGCCATTCGTCTACATCAATGGTAGCGGTAATAAAACTTTCGTCAACCTGATCGTAATTGCTTAGCGCGACTAAAAACGTAACTTTAACTTTTTTAGGATAGAGTTTAAGATTGTTGTAATTCCTATTGTTTGTGATTTTTAATGGCACTTCGATAGTCTTCTCCGTAAACTCATCAACAGGTAATCTAACCTCTACAGATGAAGGATAAATGCTAACATTTTTATGGATACTGTGCTGTAAAGCCACCCTTGTAGTGCTGCTGGTCTGTATTTTATCCTGCTTAAGCGTATCGGTAGGCCAGAATTTTATTTTGGCCAGCTCTTCTATAGGTCCGGCCACTTTAACATATTTTGGGTTGAGAATAACCTCACTAGCAATGCCATACTGCTTTTCAAAGCTCAGTTTATCGATCAGTTTTACAGGAACTTTTTTCACTACCCGTTTGGTGAAATCGAAATACAGGGTATCGGGTTTAACAGAAATTACCTTTTGGGTACTTTCTAGCTGTCTGTTGATATTGAAAAGCTGATCGGAAAAAACAATAAAATCTTTGGTATTGAGCTGACTTAAATTAACCGAAACAGAAGGTGGACTGATCCGTAAACGGGCAAAAAGCAATTGCCAACCGGTGCCTTCAACCTGTAAATCTATGGTATCAGACTGTAAGGGATAAAATGCTCTTTTGGTAGGTGTATTTTTAAAAACCAAAACGGTTTTTGCTACATAAATATACTTGTTGTTTAATGCCATAAAAAGCCATGCAGCTATAGCCAGCAGCAAACAGGCCAGTAAGCTAAATACGCGTCTTTTTTCAATCTTCGTTAACCTAATGAAGGGCATATAAAATCTAAATAAAATGATGTAAGGATTTTTTCCAATTACAACAATAGCATCAAATGTAACAAAACTTAATAGCTGCTCAAAAACTTATATGTTAATGATAAATTAATGAAGCGAATTCTTGAGATTATGTTCAGATAACTATATTCGTAGTCCATAATAAAAACCAGCTATGAAAAAAATTATTTTAACGCTCATCACATTAACGCTATTTATTAATGCCATTGCTCAAAAAAGAACAACCGTTTCTTATTTCAAGAAAGGTATGCTTACCGAAAACAAAAGTGATTACGATTATCGGCGGGTAATTCAAGAAACCGATACCCCATCGTTATACAGCTTATTGGAATTCTACCCAGATAATAAAGAGAAAACGGTTGCTACTGTTTCAAAATTCGAACCCAATTTGGTTTATGAGGGGATAATGCAAAGTTATAATAAACAAGGAATCCTTACCTCGAAGGTAAATTTTAAAAAGGGGGCTTTAAATGGTGAATGTATTTACTACTATGATAATGGAAAGCTTAAAAATGTATACCAATATAATGAATGGGATGGAAAAACTAATTTTTTTACAAAGGAGCAAAAAAGATGGATAACCGGAATAGATTCGTTAGGCAATCAATTTATCAAGGATGGTAATGGGTTGTTTAAGAAAACTGACAAAAAAGGTGAGCTAGAAGAAGGAAATTATCGCGATGGCTATAAGGATGGGATCTGGAAAGGAACAGCAAACAAAGCTAGTTATGAAGAAATTTACGACAATGGAATATTTAAATCAGGTACGACTACATTACCTGATGGAAAACAGATAACCTACGATAAAATAGGAACACAGCCTGAGTTTAAGGGAGGAATGGCAGAATTCTACAAGTACTTGGGCAGAAATTACAAATACCCTGCAGATGCCTTAAGAAACCGCATTAGCGGGAAATTATATGTTACGTTTGTTGTAGAAAAAGATGGGTCATTAACAGATTTATCGTTTAAGAACGACCTTGGTTATGGCACGCAGGAGGAGGCGATTAGGGTTTTAAATGAATGTCCTAAATGGAATCCAGGCAAACAACATGGTATGCCTGTTCGGGTAAAATACAACATCAATATAAACCTTGCGCAGCGCTAAACAAAAAAGCCACCCATTGGGTGGCTTTTTTTCATATTTTCCTTTTTAAGGATTAAGCTTTAGGCGCTACAACTGCTTTAGTTGCATCTAAAGAAACTGCTGATTTATCGAAACGGATCTTTACACCACCTTCTACCTCAATTAAAAAAGTTGTTTCATTCATATCGGCAATACGACCGTGAATACCTGCGGTAGTTACGATTTTATCTCCTTTTTTCAATTCTGCAACCAATTTTTTATGGTCTTTAGCTTTTTTAACTTGCGGGCGGATCATGAAAAAGTAGAAAACTACCATGATGAGTACCATTGGTAGGATTGTAGTTAGCATGTTACTACTACCTGCTGCTGCTTGTAATATTACTGTTGATATCATTTCTTATTTATTTGTGTTTTTGTGAATTTTGATCATTATGGATTATTGCCATAAACAATCGAACCAATTTATTTTTTAGCAAGTACCTCTCCTACCAAATGAACAGTAGTTACTGTTGGATTTGCATTTGACGTAACGGTTACTACCTTATCTTGCATCCCCATTTTACCTTCGCTACTAAAAACTACGCTAATTACCCCTTCCTTACCTGGTAAAATAGGTTCGCCTGGTACCTGAGGAACAGTACAGCCACATGTTGCTGTTGCATTTGAAACAATCAGCGGACTCTTACCTGTATTTTTAAGTTTGAAATCGTGCTTAACCTTCTCACCCTGTGTTATTTTACCGAAATCGAAAATATCGCGTTCGAAAACAATAACAGGCGCATCTGCCGGAGCAACTTTAGCTGTTTTTGAAGTATCGTTGCCAACTGAAACAGTTGTGGCGGTTTCGCTGGTTTGATTATTTGCATTACGACATGCTGCAAATGAAAGTACAGCAATAGCCAAGATAAATGTTCTTTTCATTTTTAATCTTCGATTAATCCGCGGCCAATCTTTTTAATGGTATTGTTTTTCTTAAGATCGCCTAAAATTTTGTCTAAAATACCGTTAATAAATGAATTACTCTTCGGTGTACTGTAATCTTTTGATAACTCTAAATATTCGTTGATGGTTACTTTAACCGGAATAGATGGAAAGTTTAACAATTCGCAAATGGCCATTTTCATTAGAATTGTATCCATTAATGCAATACGCTCCGATTCCCAGTTTTTGGTTCTATCGGCAATCATTTCCTGGTATTTTGCATCGTTCTGCAAAGTGTGTACAAAAAGATCCTGAACAAATTTGCTATCTTCAACCCAATCGGCACTGATTTCGGTCAGTTTGTTTTTAAAAGGATCGTCAAAAGTAAAGTTTTTCAAGGTTTTGGCCACCATACCTTTCATCACTTCATGATCTACCTGCCAGTTGATAAATTTCTCTTCGAAAACCTGTAAAATGGCCTGGTTTTTTAAGATGATTTTTCTGAAAATGTATTTGATAATATCCTTTGATGACTCTAAACTTTCGTTTGGATCGGCAAGATAATCGGCATATTCTTTTGATGCTTTTAAGGAATTGTAAACTGTTTTACGGATTTCCGGATCGAAACCCCAGTCTACTTTATATTTTTTAACTGCAGAAACGTACTCGGGATTCTGCTGCATTAAAACGCTAAACTTATTGTGTAGCAATTTCATGTTGGGATTAATATCCTCTGCGGTTTTGATAAACTTATTTGCGCGCTCTGCGGCGTCGTTAGCAGTAAATTCGGTAACTTCTACCATTAAAGATAACATCCAGATGTACATTTCGTACACGCTATCGATGCTCTGCATTAAAGTTTTCAAATCACCTTTAATGTCTTTTTTGTCTGCCATGTGCCAAGCAAAAATATTTTGCAAAGCTTTGATTCTTAAGTGCCTTCTGTTTAACATGAATGTAAGAACGAGTGCGGTTTTTTAAAACCTGTTTTAATAATTATGATTTAATATGACGATTTAATTTTTTTAACATCTGCAATCCGTTTCTCGGCAATGCGGTTTGCAGCAATATTTGTTGATATATTTTCGGTTTTGCTTAACTTAATTACACTGCGTGTAGCATCGTAAATATTCTCTGTAAGCTGTACAGTGCGTTTTTTACCAAAACCCGTTAACTCAGAATAACAAGAAATTAATCCACCGGCATTAATTAAATAATCAGGTGCAAATAAAATCCCTTTCTTCAAAAGTAATTCGCTATCTAAAACCTCATCTTTTAACTGATTGTTTGCTGAACCTGCAATAATTGCAAACTTCATTTTTTCGATAGTTTTGTTGTTCACCGTAGCGCCCATTGCACATGGGGCATAAACATCGGCATCTGTTGTAAAAATTTTATCGGCTTCGATCGGTTTTGCTTTATACTTTCGGGCAACATAGGTTAATTGCTCCTGGTTAATATCACTAATCAAAACTTCGGCGTTTTCTTTTCTTAACAGTGCAACCAAATGCTCACCAACATTTCCGATACCTTGTACTACAATGGTTCTACCAGCAAGCATATCTGTACCGAAAACCTCTTTAACACTTGCTTTAATGCCTAAATAAACACCTTGCGCTGTAAAAGGAGCCGGATTACCAGCACCACCAATTGATTCGGGAACGCCAGTAACATAATTGGTTTCCATACGGATATATTCCATATCGCGTGTATTGGTACCCATTTCTTCTGCTGTAATGAATTCGCCATTTAGGTTTTTAATAAACCTGCCGTAGCTGCGCATTAAAGTTTCTGTTTTATCTTTCCTGGAATCGCCAATAATTACGCCTTTTCCACCACCCAGGTTCAATCCGGTTATCGCTGCCTTGTAAGTCATTCCACGCGATAAACGCAGTGCATCTTCTAAAGCTTCGCCTTCTGTGCTATAACTCCACATGCGTGTTCCGCCTAAAGCAGGCCCTAATGTGGTATCGTGTATAGCAATAATTGCTTTTAAACCTGTATCTGGATCATTGCAAAAAACCAATTTTTTGTGGCCATAGGCACTTAATTGATCTAAAATTGAAAAATCTGACGGAGAATTTGCTGGCATATTGAACGTTCGGCTAACCTGGTGCAAAATTAAAATAAAAAACCATTATTACACGTATTTAACGAAACTATAACAAAATATATTCGATGGAGATGGTTTTTTGAGCTAAACCTGGTTTTAGAAAAGCAGGGTTCGGTGCGTTTGGGTTATGAAAGCCCTGCTATCTCTCCAGGTCCTCGCTCATTCTTCGTTCCAGGCTTTCCATTCTATCAGGTTTATTTAACAATTTCAGCTGTTTTTGGCTACTTACCAACCTCGCGATGGCTTACTGTGACAGATACTGCGTTAGGGATTGTAAGGGTTCAGTACCGATCCTTCATCGGTACCGCAGCGAAGCGGAGCCCTGAAAAGCCCGCCCCCTTGCGCAGCTGGGGTAACGCCCAAATTAGTAAAGCTGTTAATTAGTCCTACAAACTCACAGCCCCAAACCTCGAAGATTGGAAAGAGTGTCATCATTTTTTAAAGCTTAAGCACTAAAAGATAAATATGCGTCATGAAATAACAAAATTAGCTAAGTTTGTATGGAATGAAACATTTAAGCCGATTAAACAAATACTTTCTTAAATATAAATGGTGGATTATTCCCGGAAGTATTTTCGTGGTAATTTCTAATATTTTTGGTGTAGTGCCAGCTCAGGTAATTGGCTATGCAGTTGATCTGATTACCGAAAACATCCAGATTTTCAACCTTTTTTACGGTTTCGACCGCCAGGCCATTATCTATGATATTTTTAGCAGCAACCTCTTATATTTTGGCCTACTGGTTATCGCGCTTTACTTACTGAGGGGGCTTTTTCTGTTCTTTATGCGTCAGACTATTATTTTAATGTCGCGGCATATCGAGTTTGATATGAAAAACGACATTTACCAACATTATCAGGAGCTTAGCCTGGGTTTTTACCGCAGGAATAATACAGGCGACTTAATGAACCGTGCCACAGAAGATGTTAACCGGGTAAGGATGTATGTTGGTCCCGCGATTATGTACACGATTAATACTTTTGTGTTATCGGTACTTATTATCTGGTCGATGTTTGATGTAAATTCCAAACTGGCCATTTATTGCCTTTTGCCACTTCCTTTCTTAGTGGTGATTATCTATTACGTAAACACCTTAATCTTCAAAAAAAGTGGAAAGATACAAGAACGGCTATCAGATCTTTCGAGCTTTGTACAGGAACGTCTCTCGGGGATCCGGATCATCAAATCATATGTTCGCGAAGATTATACCAGAAACATGTTCTCCATCCAGAGTAATGATTATAAAAAAGATTCGATGAGCCTGGTTAAAGTATCGGCACTGTTTTACCCAACCATGCTTTTATTAATTGGCCTGAGTACCATTTTAACCATATATATAGGTGGCATCCAGGTAATGAATGGCAGTATCACAGCAGGGAATATTGCAGAATTTATCATTTACATCAACCAGTTAACCTTTCCGGTAACCATGTTGGGCTGGGTTACTTCTTTAATCCAGCGGGCTGCTGCATCGCAAAAAAGGATAAATGAATTTTTGGATATCCCATCTGATATTCAATCGAAAGAAACTGCAGAAATTGAACTAAGCGGCAATATCAGGTTCGATCAGGTGACTTTTACCTATCCAGATACAGGCATTGAAGCTTTAAAAGAGGTGAGTTTCGAGATTAATAGTGGCGAATTTGTAGCCATTATCGGAAAAACTGGTTCCGGAAAATCGACATTGGCCAATCTGATTATGCGGATGTACGATGTAGAAAATGGTACCATTGATATTGATGGAAAAAATATTAAAGCATTAAACCTTAAAGATTACCGTAGCCAGATTGGCTTTGTACCACAAGAGGTTTTCTTATTTTCTGATACCATAAAGAATAATATTGCCTTTGGTTTAGACGAGGTTACGGATGAAGAAGTGCACACTGCTGCTAGAAATGCCTCAGTTTACACCAATATTATCGATTTTGAAGAAAAATTCGAAACCATGCTGGGCGAACGCGGAATTACACTCTCCGGTGGGCAAAAACAACGGGTTTCTATCGCAAGGGCTTTAATAAAATCACCTAAGATTTTAATATTTGATGATTGTCTTTCGGCCGTTGATACCAAAACAGAGGAAGAAATTTTACAAAATCTGGGCAAAATCATGGCCGGAAAAACAAGTATTTTAATTGCCCACAGGATTTCTACGATTAAAAATGCAGATAAGATTTTAGTGCTGGATAATGGTAAAATCATCGAACAAGGCACACACAATGAATTACTTAGTAAAAATGGAAGCTATACAACGCTTTACAACAACCAACTTTTGGAGGAGGAAACCCGAAGTATTTAAATTGTGTTAAAATTGTATTTTGAACTTTAAATATTTGCTTTATATTTACCGAAACCAAAAACCAACATCAATACCAACCATGGGAGAATTCGACAACAAGGAAAGAGAAGAAGTTTTTTCAAAGAAAGTAAGAGCAGGTAAGAGAACTTATTTCTTCGACGTGAAGGCTACTAGATCGGGTGATTATTATTTAACAGTTACCGAGAGTAAGAAAAGATTAGAAGACGGTGTGTTTGTAAAACATAAAATCTTTTTATACAAAGAAGATTTCGAAAAATTTGCAGAAGGACTAAATGAAACTGTTGATTACATCAAAACTCACCAAGATGTGGTTGAAAAACGTTATGAATATTCTGAAAATGGAGAACATAGCACTAAAGCAAGCGACGATTTTACTTTTTAAGTAATATAATTTCAATAAAAAAGCCTCCTGATTTAATAAATCGTGAGGCTTTTTTGTGTGCTTAAATATTTTATTTTATGCCTCCGCCTGAGAGTACTGCCAACAGCAAAAGAAAATAACTGGCTATTAATACGATGGTAATTACACCCCAAAATTTAAAGAGCGATTTTACATGGGCAATGGCATCATTTAAATTTTCCTGATCGCCGAACAAAACCCCTTGTTTAACTTTGGCCGAAAAGCGCAGCAGCAATAAACTTGGATAAAAAAAGAACAAAGCCAACAACAGGTAAAATATGGTGATACCAGTGGCGCCGATACCGCCCAATGGCCCCAATTGATTGAGCATACCTGGGTTAGCCGTTACCGCAGCCCCTATTCCGAATGAACCTAAGGTTAAAAATGCCGAGATAACAAAACCCACAACCGATAAAAATCTTGCCCATTTACTCATATCGTAAAAATAGCTCCGCATTTCTTCGGTAACAACCAATTTTACTTCCTGGGGCACTTCATTTTCAAAATCTTCCATTTATCTCTATCTATTTTGGGCTAAACTTAGATAAAATATAGATTTGATACAATAGCAAGGGTTTAAATAAAGGTTTTAAAAGCTTATCTTTGCGCGGAATTTTAGGCGGAAGGCGGAAGGCGGAAGGCGGAAGGCGGAAAAGGTAAAATGGTTGATGGAAGATGACCAATACTAAAGTTTGAGAACGAAACACAATGGCTATTGATCATAAGACAATTAACCAATAGCTAAAAACTAAAGAAATAAAGAATAATAAATAATGGCATTACAATGTGGTATAGTTGGTTTACCAAATGTTGGAAAATCGACTCTTTTTAACTGTTTATCAAATGCAAAAGCGCAGGCTGCAAACTTCCCCTTTTGTACTATTGAGCCCAATGTTGGCGTAATTACAGTACCTGATGATAGATTAACCAAACTGGCCGAGTTGGTTAAACCAAACAAAGTGCAACCAAATACAATCGAGATTGTAGATATTGCGGGTTTGGTAAAAGGTGCATCGAAAGGTGAAGGCCTGGGAAATCAGTTTTTAGGAAATATCCGTGCTACCAATGCAATTATTCACGTGCTACGTTGTTTTGATGACGGAAATGTAATTCACGTGGATGGTTCTGTTGATCCGATCCGTGATCGTGAAATTATTGATACTGAGCTACAGCTTAAAGATTTGGATACCGTTGATAAACGTATTCAAAAAGTTGAAAAAATGGCTAAAACAGGTGGCGATAAAGATGCTAAACGTACCTATGAAATTTTAACGGTGGTTAAAGCTCATTTAGAAGCTGGCAAATCAATCCGTACTGCGGCATTGGCTCAAGATGATTTCGATTTTATTGAAGATTTAGGCCTGCTTACGCAAAAACCGGTAATGTATGTTTGTAATGTTGATGAGGCATCTGTAATTAATGGAAATAAGTACGTTGATTTAGTGAAAGCTAATGTTGCTGATGAAAATGCTGAAGTTTTAGTGATCTCTGCTAAAATTGAATCAGAAATTGCTGAACTGGACAGCTACGAAGAGCGTCAGGAATTTTTAGCTGATTTAGGCTTGACTGAATCTGGTGTAAATAAATTAATCCGCGCAGCTTATAAATTATTAAACCTTTATACTTACTTTACCGCTGGTGTACAAGAAGTTAGAGCCTGGACGATTACCAAAGGTTTTACAGCGCCACAAGCTGCCGGTGTAATCCACACTGATTTCGAAAAAGGATTTATCCGCGCTGAGGTAATCAAATACAACGATTTCGTAACCTTAGGTTCTGAAAACGCTTGTAAAGATGCTGGTAAATTGGGCGTTGAAGGAAAAACCTATGTAGTGGAAGATGGCGACATTATGCACTTTAGATTTAATGTATAGTCCCTAAATCCCTAAGGGGACTTTGAAAAAGTATAACAATATAGAGCCACTTGAAAGAGTGGCTTTTTTGTTTGAAGACTTTTTTTTGCCACGGAGACACAGAAAGCACGGATACCTGCTCTATTGTCACACTGAGCGGAGTTAAAGCGCATATAGAAGTGCTTAATTAACCACAGATCATACAGATTAACACAGATAATTAACGATTACAAATCCTGAAATAAATTACCTTCGGTGAGCTCGCTTAAGGTTCGGTTTACTTCGTAGCTTTCCGCTTTGCTACAGGTCAGGATGACGATCGCTGGAGAAGGCACAGAAAAATGGAATTATATTGCTGCGCCCAGCCTAAAATACCAGCAGCTAAATTGCCAATAAACCCGATTAAAATGGAAAGCCCGCAGCGTAGCGAAAACTTGTAATGAAAAGCGGGAAGGACTTTAAAATAAGCTTTTATAACTGCTTTTCAATCAAGAAATATTTTTGCCTCTGAAAAGCACTCGCAGCTCCTCACAATTCTTTTTTTGAGTTTGGTGTCAGAATCGAACTGACTACACTGGTTTTGCAGACCAGCACACATCCATTGTGCATACCAAACGATTATAAATAAAAAAGCCGCTTATTACATCTGTAACAAGCGGCTTTAAATCTTTTTATATTTCTTATCAGATAAATAAAGTCAACCCGTTACTTTTTGAGTAACAAAAACACGAGTTTAAACAATATTTTTCTGTTGTATTTTTCACAGCGTAAAGATAAATATAATTTTTAATTAGCAGGTATTCTTTTTAATAAGAGTTGCCAATTTAAAATTAGGGGTATTAAGAAATTTAAAGATAGATCTCTCTCGGCTTAACGTCGGGACTGCTCTTCAGTTGAGATGACGATTCTCTTCTAAACCTCTAACCCATAAGCGGCCAACTGTACCTTGGTATCTTCGTAATCGGTATGATGAATGCCTTTTAAACCTAAACCTTCAGCAACCTGTACAAAAAGCATACGGTCATCAATATATAAACTCGTTTCTACATCGCTCTGCGAAATATCGATGGCCACCTTAAAAATATCGGCATCGGGTTTACGGAAATGCACAAAACTAGATGAGACAAAGAAATCGACAAATTCGTTCAGTTTAAAAGTATTGATGCGATATTGGTTCAATTCTCTGCCCTCGTTGCTGATTACGGCTACTTTTAGGTTATATTTCTTTTTTAAATCGCAGATCAACTGAATCATTTCTGGATAAGGAAGTGATTTTTTGAACATAAACTCCTTAAAATCATCATAGCTAAAATTCCGTTCTTCGAAGAAAACAATACGCTCCAAATATTCATCAAGGGTTAATTTACCCACTTCATAGGTATCGAAGGTAAGATGATGGCGCTCTTCGAGATCGACCGAGTCGAGGTTAAAAAGTACTGAAGCCTCCCCCCTTGCATGCCTGTCCCAGCCATTGGTTAATAAAACGCCACCGATATCGGTAAAAAGTGTGGTAATTTTCTTTTGCATGATTTAGATTTAGAGTAAAACGCCTTTTAAAATTAATACGGCTACACTGAAATAGATTACAATTCCGGTAACATCTACCATAGTGGCTACAAATGGTGCTGATGAGGTTGCTGGATCGAGTTTCAGTTTTTTCAAAATAATTGGCATCATCGAACCGATTAAACTGCCCCATAATACAATGCCAACAAGGGTAAAAAATATGGTAGCCGCAATTAAAAACCAATGTGGGCCATAGTTGTAAAGGTGCAACTCTTGCCAGGTTACAATGCGGATAAAACCAATTGTGCCTAAAATGATGCCGAGCAAGGCCCCAGAAACAAGCTCCCGGCGCATTACGCGCCACCATTCTGCGATGGTTACTTCACCTAAGGCCATCGCCTGAATAATTAATGTTGAAGCCTGAGAACCACTGTTACCCCCGCTGCTCATAATCAATGGAATAAAAAGCGATAATACTACTGCTTTTTCGAGTTCAATTTCGAAGTGCTGCATGGCTGTTGCGGTTAACATTTCGCCTAAAAAGAGTACAATTAACCATCCTGCACGTTTTTTAACCAGTTTTAGGATTGGGATATCGAGATAAGGTTCATCCAGAGCCTCAGTACCCCCAATTTTGTGCATATCTTCTGTATATTCCTCATTTGCAATCCACAAAATATCATCAACGGTAACAATACCTAAAAGAATGTTATTTTCATCCACTACGGGTAAAGCCACACGGTTATTCATTCTGAAGATATTGATTGCATCTTCTTGGGGATCGTTAGCTTTTAAGGCAATGAAACGTTTATCGGTGAGTTCGCCAATAATTGCTTCAGGATCGGCCAATAAAACCTCACGGATCCTGATATCATCCAACAGTACTCCTTCTTTATCGATCACATATACTACATCAATGGTTTCGGAGTTTTTTCCATAGCGCCTGATGTGCGCCAAAACCCTCGTGATAGACCATTCGGGCTTCACAGCGATGTAATCGGGCGTCATTAAACGGCCAATACTATCTTCTTTGTAGCCTAAAAGTGCAAGCGATTCTTTACGTTCTTCGGGTGGTAAAAGTGTAATCATTTTTTTTACCACATCGCCTTTTAACTCGCTAAAAAGTGCGGTGCGGTCATCTGGCGGCAGATCTTTGATGATCTGATTGAGTTTATTGCCCGAAAGTTTTTTAATGATCCGCTCCTGCGTAGGAAAATCCAGAATCCGAAAAACGTTTACCGCCCTGTTAAGGGATAAGGTTTCGATAAATTTGGCTGCATATTGTGGAAGTTCGTCAATCAGTTCTTCAACATCCGAAATATTCAGTTGATCGAGATATTGCTTTAAAGCCTTATCATTTTCTTTTTCAAGCAGTTCCTGAATCTCTTCCACAACCAATTCTTCCATAAAATACAATCTAATTTATTACATGCCTAAACCTCTATTAACGGTTCGCAAAGGTGCATTTTTATTTCTTAAAAAGCCAACGGTGTACCTTTAAAATTAACCATAAAGGTTTCTTAAATTAAAAATAAAGCGGAACAAACTCAATAAAGCAGCCCGTTGCTTTATGATTTAATCATTTTTTAACATAAAAAATATCTCAACAGCAGGAAGTTAATTTTGATATGAAATTACAGATTAAAAATAGCCTTGTTTTTTTAATGAAATGATTTTGAATTTTCTATATTTGCAGCCTTATGCTCCCGTAGTTCAATGGATAGAATTATGGTTTCCGGTACCATCGATATGAGTTCGAATCTCGTCGGGAGCACCTCACGAGACAAATCAGTTTTTACGCTGTTTGTCTCGTTTTTTATTTTACACAACTCGCTATTAATCAGACATATTAACCCAACACCTTCATTCAATCTAGCTGTTCCATAACCATCCTCATGATACAATAATTTTTTGGAATAAATTGATGCTATAATTTCACGTTTATGGCTATTTCAGCCTTATTCTTTTTTAATTCTTCCGAAAGCCATCATCTTCACCTGTTCTATTACAGGAATAGATTTGTACTTCTTCCTAGGCTTTGATGACTATATCGTCGCTCAATATTTCACCATGAATGCTTTAGGCTGAATTTTTTGATCATGAGTTGAGACTACTACTCAATTTTAAAAGATAGCCTGGGGACAACGCCCCAGGATTATCACCGTGTGCACTCGCCGTTAGTATGAGATCAGGCGGCGTTATACCAAATACGGCACACGAAAGATCATTTTTTTATTATACAGACGATTACTTAACGTAAACTGCTAAGATTACGCCTGGTTAATATTATTAGGTTGTACAGTAGCTTACTTTTCCAACAGTGCAAAAACGCACCACAGGTATGGAGACTGTCCGTGCGAGTCGCCAACATTCCGAGGACGGTCGTAATAATACTGTTTATCATTCTTTTTATTTGTTCCAACGCAAACTTCTGCCACGTCACCTTTTTCGTTAATGTATGGCACCAATGACAGCCAGGCTTTCCGCGCCACAGGAGTATATTCCTGCTTATCTAACCATCCATGTTTTACCCCACTGATGAGCGCATAGGTAAACATCGCCGATCCTGATGTTTCAGCCCAACAGTCTGGCTCGTCAATCAGCTGGTTCCACATTCCGCCTGGTCTTTGGTAATCTTTCAAGCTTTTCATCATGGTTTCATAGCCTTTAAGTATACGCGGACGGTCTTTATTATCTTTGGGTAACAACCGCAACAGTTCTGTCATGCCTGCAGCCATCCAGCCATTGCCGCGGCCCCAGTAAAACGGCACATCAGGGGCATGATAGAAAAGACCGTTAGGCCGCTGTAATTCATCCAGATAAAGCACCATTTCTTTGGCTGCGCGATCGATATATTTTTTATCACCTGTAACTTTGTAGGCCTGGGCCTGAACAATCGTGATCATATACATATCGTCAATCCACAAACGGGTTTGCCACGAAAAACCTTTATCAGCCCATTCCTTCTGCTGTAAACTTGCTTTTTGTGGAACCGTCCATTGGGTATCTGCATACGGCATGCCTAAGTCATAATACTTTTTATCTTTTGTAACCTGATACAATTCCAAAGGCAAGCTGCCAAACATATTCAGATCAACATGGTTCATAATGGGCAATAGTTGCTTTTCCTGGGAAGTTAGTTTTTCAAACCTTTCTTCTAAGCGTAACAAGAGTTCTTTGTCTTTTGTTAATTTAGCATATTTAAGTGCTCCGGTCCAATTGAAAGTTTCCGGATAGCTAATCCATTTCCCCGCGTGGAGCATGTGTTTTTTATCAAGAAAGCGGTAAGCTAAACGTTTTCCCACTTCTTTCGGACCAAATCCCTGAGGAAAATCCTTTAGCAGATTGTTCTGCGCAAACAAGAACTGGAATGAAGTTAAAAGGACTAATAAGGCAATTAATTTTCTACACATAAAAATTTATAATTTGGTTTAAAGTCTTTCATTACAGGAAAATTTTTCCTTTAAAAAAATGTAATCAGAAACCACGTTTAACATGGTTTGATAATAAATATTCCTGCTTAGCGCTTCTCCATTAAAGCAGACCACATGGCCAACACCATCTTCTATCTCTGAAAAAATCAATTTAAAATCAGACGAATAAAGCCAGGAATGCAATGCTGAATCGGATTGATCGATGTGGCATTCTATACTATAAGCCCTGGGAGATAAATCTGTGCAACTTAAGCTGTATGCTACTGGCAATTGCACGATACCATAGCCTAAAAGATCGATCAGAACTTCTACTTTTTTAACTGCTTTTTCGATCATTTTTTCCATACTATCGCCTTTTATCTGCAGTATTATTCCACGGTTAATAACCCGGGTTTTGTTCCAGTTTTGCACCATTATTCCGCTCAATTTCGGAAGCAGGGATTGGCCATAAGTTATAGGTAGTTAAAACATCGTTGTAATAAGGATTGCATTTTTTTACGCGATCGTAAACCAGCCCCAGCCTCATCAAGGTTATCCGTCTTTTTTCTTCAGCGCCCAGCTCGCGCATACGCTCGTCCAAAATGTAATCCATATTTACGTTAGCTGGCAATACAGCCGATGCATTTGATCTGCTGCGTACCAAATTGATATCTGCAGCTGCTTTATCCAGCTGGTTTAGGCCTAAATAAGCTTCGGCCCTTAAAAGATAAGTTTCTGCCAGCCTGAACATATATTGATCGGCATAAGTTCCGCCTGCGCTTGCCTTAAGCAACAGCTGCGATTTATCCTGGAACATGCCATCAGGATGATCGCCCGGGGTGGTTACTTTTGATTGAAAAGCATAGAAATCTCTTCTTGGTACAGTTATACCAGCAGGTGGATTAATGGTAGATATGGTTTGCCCGAAACGTGGGTGCGCAGGATTGGTTACTTTAAATTCGCGCACAAAATTAAAAGGTGCATTCCTAAGGTCGTTATTAAAATCGCTTTGCCAGATCACATCTGAAAAATATTTGGTCGGTATGGCCCAACCGATTCCCCTGCCACCAGTATAATCGCTAATTGGATACAGAAATGGCTGAACACTGCTGCCAGAGAGCCTAAAGTTTAGAAATTGCGGTGCAAAATGTCTTTCCATTTGATAAGAACCGGCAATGCCTGTGGAAACAGCTCCGCCGCCCGGTACATCGGTTTCAAACTGGATTACCCAAAGGCTTTCTTTATTGGTGCCATTTTTTCTATTTTGGTTACCTCTCTGAAAAAGATCCCAATACACATTTTTTGTGGCATCTGATGCTTTAACTCCAAATCTGGTGGTCATAAGGCCAACATTGGGATTACTGATTGCAGCAGACGCAGCATCTGCCGCATTTTGAAACTGCCATGCAGCCAGGTATACTTCTGATAAAAGATGGTACGCTGCAAGGTTGTTTATTTCTCCATCCTGCACCAGGTTAATGGCTGGCAAATTTATAGATGCAAATTTGAGGTCGCTGATGGCCTGCTCCAATACCGCGGTTTTGGGTGCCCTTACATAATCTGTTTTGGGTGATACCACTTCTGTTGTATTTAAGGGTACGCCGCCATATAGATAGGCAAGTGTACGAAAGGCCATACCCCTGAAAAACTTAGCTCTCGCTTCCATAAGTGTTCTATCGGCTGGTGCCAGTTCAGAAGCTGGGATTCGTCCGATAATGGTATTGGATTCTGCAATAATCTTGTATAGTGAAGTCCAGTGGATCAAAGGAATCTCGGTACTCAATGGCGAATAGGCTGCAACCATATTGGTGTGTCTTGTGGTAGCAGGCTGACCATCAAAAACCAGATCGCAACCAAATACATAATCAAAGGGCCTTTGCTCTCCACTGTTATAAAATTCGCTTCTTACCCGGCTATACAGATTATTAACTGCTGCATCAAAATCTTTAACAGTGATGTAGGCATTTGTTGTACTTAAGAAATCGAGCGGTTCTTCGTCCAAAAAAGATTTCTTGCAGGAGAAAAACAGAATGGTAGTTGCAGCTATAATAGTAAAGGTTATCTTTTTCATCGCTTTTAGTTTAAAATGTAACATTAAGACCTACAGAATACCCTTTAAATACAGGCCTTCCGTCGTTGGTTAATCCTTGATTGGTTTCCGGATCCCAACCGTCCCACTTGGTCCACGTAGCCAGGTTTCTTCCACTTACAAATACATTTAGGTTTTGTAGTTTCATACGCTCAATCAGTTTTCCGCTAAATTTATAGGAGAGCGATACATCCTGTAAGCGCACAAAACTTCGGTTTTGAAAAAGTGGCGGATTTAAGGTTGCCGAAACGATAGAACGGGGATATTTGCCATCGGGATGATCTGGCGACCAAAAGTCTATCCCACTGAGGTAATTGTTCCTGATGGAGTTATCATCTCTGAGGAGCCTTGGGGTATTGCCGGCGAGATAAGATTTATCGCCGCCCTGTACTGAATTCAGGAATATACTCAAGGTAAAATTCTTATACTGAAAATTATTCAGCAAACTGATCCTGTAGGCTGGAGCTGATGATCCTAAAACAGTTCTATCGCTGGCGTTGATTGCCCCATCGCCATTTTGATCTACAATGCGGTAGGTTCCCGGAGAATAGCCCGTTGGGATCTGTTCTCCAACCTGCCAAATTCCATTTACCTGGTAGTCGTAAATTACGGCGGTAGGCTGCCCAACGAAAAGGCCACTTTGTGGAAGATCATCTTCAACACCATCGCCATTAAGATCGCCTAACAGTTTAACCACCTTATTCACGTTTCTGGCAAAATTTAAGGCAGAAGTCCATTTAAATTCGTCACTATTGATATTTTTCGAGTTTAAAGAAAGTTCAAGTCCTTTGTTGTTCAGTTGTCCTATATTGGTGAGGATATTACCGAAACCCGTAACCACCGGGATATTTACCGAGTATAGAAGATCGGTTGTTTTGGTATCATAATATTCAATTACACCCGATAGCCTGTTTTTGAAAAGGGTAAATTCCAAACCTAGATTTGCACCTGTTGTACGCTCCCATCTTAAATCTGGATTAGACAACGAATTTACCTGCTGACCAAACTGCGTAGAACCGCCATCACCAAAAACATAAGCAGCACTCACGCCCACATTAGCCAATGAAGAATATCTTGAGGTCTGATTTCCGGCAACGCCGTACCCTACCCTTAATTTAAGGTTATCTACCCAATTAACTTTAAAAAACGACTCTTTCGAAATATCCCAACCTGCAGATATTGATGGAAAAATTCCATATTTGTTATTTTCTGCAAAGCCAGAAAATCCATCTCTCCTAAGCGTACCGGTAAACAGGTACTTACTTTCGTAATTGTAGTTTAAACGGAACATCTGATAATTAAGGGTTTCTTTCCAGGCATTGGATATCGCAAACCGGTTAGTGCCCTGCTGTAAATTATCATAACCAAGGGTCAATCTTGAAAAACCTGTTGCGTAAGCCCTGGTATAGCTGTTATCGCGTTCAATGGCACCATACAATAAAGTTCCGGTAAAGCTGTGTTTGCCAATAATTTTATTATAAGTCAAAAGGTTATCAAAGGTATAATCGTAATAAGTGGTATTTTCTTTTGAAGCCTGCCCGGTAAGGTTAGCATCGTACATGTTTGAAATGTTTTTAAAATCGAGACGGTAATTGTTACCGAAACTTATTTTATAGCTCAAACCTTTAACGGGCAGTTGTACATTACCATAAACATTGGCAAAGAAATAATTGTGGCGGTCGTAATCGTCAGCCTGATAGTTTAACAGCGGATTGGTTACATTCGTATTAAAAGGATTGATTTTCAGATTTCCGTTATTATCCCACGGAAGGATTAAGGGCGACATTAAATTGATATCTACGAAGTTTGGCTCTACCCCGTCCTCATTTACAAAAGTCCCGAACGATTGCAGGCCAATGGTAAGCCAATCTGTTGCTTTGGTTTCAATATTTGCCCTGATGGTTTTTCTTTTGAAAACATCGTTCTTGATAAAACCCGAATTTCTGGTTAAACTGCCCGATAAAAGATAATTAATCTTATCGGTTCCGCCAGAAACACTAAGCTGGTTATCTACAATTGCTCCGGTTTTGGTGGCTTCATCATACCAGCTAAAATCATTGGGCAGCAGGTTTCCCTGCGCATCTTTCATCGATGCATCAACTTTGCTTACCAGATCGAATGCCGGATTTGGTTGTGTAAAATCAGGAGCAAGAAAGGCCTGATCATAATATAAATATTTAATATGATCCAAATATTCATCTCTGGCCATTGGTTTTAAATCGATATTTGGTTTTTGAGTAGCATACTGAGAAGAAAAAGAAATTCTGGTCCTACCAATAGCACCTTTTCTACTGGTAATGAGGATAACACCATTTGCCGCCTGCGCCCCATATACTGCCGTG
This sequence comes from Pedobacter sp. 22163, assembly GCF_052045595.1. NCBI lineage: Bacteria > Pseudomonadati > Bacteroidota > Sphingobacteriia > Sphingobacteriales > Sphingobacteriaceae > Pedobacter > Pedobacter sp. 22163. Next base: position 77,638 of record NZ_JBQEPM010000012.1, read on the forward strand.
GCACTTGCATCTTTCAGTACATCTATCGAAGCAATATCATCCGGATTAATCGAAGTTAAGGAACCATTGTATTGTACTCCATCTAAAATAATCAGTACGTTTTGGTTGCCACCCAGCGTATTTTGCCCCCTAATGCTAATACCTGGTGTTGCGCCAGCGCGGTTAACCTGCCCTACATTTAAACCTGGAACCGTTCCCTGCAAAAGGTTTGCCACGTTAGTGGTAGGTGCATTTCTAAAATCATCGAGATTTGCCCTCACTACCGATCCCGTCACATCGGCCTTTTTCTGGGTACCATAACCCACAACCACCACTTCATCAAGGTTAGCTTGTGAAGATTTTAAAACAACATTAATATTTTTAAGATTGCCTACCGTTACCTCCTGTACATCATAACCGATATAAGAAAATAAAAGAATGGTTTGTTCATTGGCTACATTGATCTTATAAACACCATTTTCGTCGGTTACAGCCGTCGTTGCACCATTTTTCACCTTAACAGAAACACCCGGTATCGGCGATTTTGTTTTTTCGTCTATTACCTTGCCCGTTATGCTTATATCGGCCTGACGAACGCGTGCGAACCAAAATTTTTTATTCAGTACCGTCGTTACACCACTTTTATTATTGGCATTTGCTGTTGTTGCAATGGCCAATATCACGACCTGTAAAAAAGTTATAGCTATAATTCTTATGGGTAGAACTTTGTATTTCATATTTGGTTAGATTATTGGATGAGGAAACCTTAGGGTTAAATCGGCATTAGTGGCTAAGCAAAATTTGCAAAGCCGCAAATGTTTCATATTGGTTTCCTGGTATCAAAGTAAAAAAATGCTGGTCACAAAAACTGTTCATTCCTTTGTCGTTTTATCTCAAATTGTTCTTTGTGATTAATGCTTTCGGAAAATGTACCCTGTTAGCCAAACACTATTATTCTCCAACAGGAACCGGAATGTTAACTCCATTTGCAACCGCGGTTCCAAAATTTGGCGAGCCGTCTGCATTCCAGGTCAACTTCTGCATGCGTGGCGTTCTGGATCCATTGGTGGTATTTGCGACACTTCGGGCGTGATAAATAAACCAGTTTTCGCTGTGCAGCACCCCATTTGGGTCGGTATAACTACTGGTGAAAAAACCGTTGTGACCAGGCCCATAAACGCCACTGGCATCGCTTTTAACAAATACCTGCTTTTTATTGATCCAATCGGCAGGTACCATAGGGTCGCCACCATCTTTTAACTGTATCTGCGCCAAACAATAATTATCGCTGCTGTACCTACTGGCAGAATAAATAATAAAAACCGGGCTGTTCGCATCTTTTCTGAGCATAATTGGCCCCTCGTTAACACCTGCACCCAATGAGCCACTTGGTTCGTATTTTTCCCAATTGTTGGTTGGCGATGATATTTTTACCCGATCACTACTGATGGTCCATGGGTTAGCCATCTGTGCGATGTAGATATACTGCTTATACTTAGTGGCCACGTTTTCCCATCCCGACCAAATAAAATAGTTTGTTGTGCCTATGGTTAATACCGAACCATCAATAGCCCATTGATCGCTCAAATCGCTTATTTTCCCTTTAAATGTCCATGTACCGGTGGTAGGGTCGGCATTAGCGTTTTCCAGCACAAACATGCGGTGGGTAACGTCGCCCCCATCATTTGCCGCAAAGTAGAGATACCATTTACCGGAAAGGAAATGTAATTCGGGCGCCCAGATATTAGAAGAATAAGCCGCACCAGCCGGAGGTGTCCACACCACAGTTTCTACTGCTGTAGATAACAATGACATCGATCTGGTTTTTCTAAGTCCGATATTATTGCCGCGTGTATACATAAAAAAATAATAGCCATCTTTTTGGGCAACATAGGGGTCGGCCCTGCTTGCATTGATCAGCGGATTCTGGAAATTCGTATCATGAAAATTAAACATTCCCTGTGTACCGGTTAGCGTGGTGTTTTGCCTTATTTTAGCACCGGGCGTATTGCTTTCGGGATCAATGGCCATTTTCATTCCTGTGGCTTTGTTGGTAAGCGTATATACATTATTACTGCCCGTATAAGTGATAGCCCATTGTTGCGCATCACTACCATCGTCGGTACCTTGCTGTAAAATAGCCCCAGGTGTTGTTGATGGCGATTTTAAACATTTATTGCTGGTGATATTGATCAGTTTGCAATAAGTGGCATCTGTTTTTACCAGCTTCCATTTCTGCCCGTTGTTAGGAAACCATAACCATTGCTGGATGGCGGCATTTTCTGCTGTTGAGTTACCGGTAACTTCGACCACAGGACCATCGGGTAAGGATGACATTCCGCGGATCCGATATATTGCTCCGTCAATCAAGGTACCTAAAGGAGGTGCAGCAGCAATCACATTTAATGCAGCTAGTTTTTCAACGCTGTTTAGGGCGTCATTTCTATCGGCTGATGGGCCTTTCTGGCAAGAACCTGTTAAAACCACAAATGCAGCTGCCAAATGAATCAATAATTTGTTTCTCATAAAAAATACTAAAACTGCAAAGGCATGGTACCGCCGATAGAAGAAATTTGCAGCAAGGTTATTAATTTGGTTAATTTCAAATCAAAGTAAAGGAATGATGCCCGTAAAATTTGTTCATCTTTTTGTCGATATGTCTCAAATCATTTCCCAAAAACAATCCAAACAATTGATAATCAGACCACAACAAAACACCTGTTTAAAACCGGATCATCTGATGCTGAAACATCGATTACACAACAATCCGATTTATATATATTTGATATTAACATGAATATGCGGTTTGTATTATTTTTCTTGTTATGGAGTACATTTTTTGCAGTTTCTACCTGCGGAGGGCAATCTTATTATTTTAAGCAATACCAGGCTGATGATGGGTTGGCACATAATTCTGTAAATACGGTTATACAGGACCATAAAGGCATGATCTGGGTGGGAACCCGCGCTGGTTTAAACCGTTTTGATGGTTATACGTTTAAAACCTTTAAAAACGAAAAAAGCAGATTCGGAAACATCGGCAACAACATTATTGTTAGCCTTGCAGAAGACAAAAAGGGCATGTTGTGGGTGGGTACAGGCCGAGGTATTTTTAAATATGACCCCGTGAAAGAGGTATTTACCCCGCTCACACCTGACTTGAAAAAATACATCAATTCCATTTTAGTAGATCATCAAAACAACCTTTTCTTTTTAGCGAACAGGCAGCTCTTTAAATATGTACAGAAAGATAACAGGGTAATAGACCTTAAAATCAGTGCAGCCTGCATAGCCATTGATGAGCACAGGAACATTGTAATAGGCAATGATGATGGAGAACTGGTAACCTACAATCCTAAGAATGGTTCTAAAACCAGTGTAAAAATAATCGGTCAGAATGTACCTGTAAACTTGCGGTCGATCAGTAAAATATTTCCAACGGGGAATAATAACATACTGGTAGGATGCTTTAAACAGGGCTTAAAAAGCTACAATACCAAAACTGGCGCAATTAAATCATTGATTCTTAAAAACAGCGATAATACCGATATTTATGTACGTGATATTACTGCGGGTGAAAACCACGAATATTGGATTGCAACCGAATCGGGCATTTACATCTACAATTTAGCTACCCATGCCAACATCAACTTGCGCAAACGGCCCGGCGACCCTTATTCTATTCCAGATAATGCCGTGTATACGGTTTGTAAAGATAACGAGGGCGGCATGTGGGCAGGTACTTATTTTGGTGGACTGAGTTATTTTTCGAAAAACAATGCACGGTTTGAAAAATATTATCCGTTACTGGGCACCAATTCCATTTCAGGAAATGCGGTAAGGGAAATCTGTCCCGATAATAAAGGCAATTTGTGGATTGGTACTGAAGATGCCGGCGTGAACAAATTCAACCCAAAAACCGGAATTTTTACCAATTACACGGCCAATGGTAAAGCTGGCAACATATCCTACCCCAACATTCATGGTTTACTTGCCTTGGGCAATAAACTCCTGGTGGGGCCTTTTTTACACGGCATGGAAATAATGGATATAAACACGGGAAAAGTTATAGACCATTTTAAAACCATTGGCGAAGAAAATGAAGAGACTAGCGATTTTGTGCTTTCTATTCACCTTGCTAAAGACAGTACAATTTATGTGGGCACCGGATACAATATGGGATCAGGCCTATTTGTTTTTAATCAAAAGAAAAGAACATTTAAACGGATTAAACAAATCCCTGTAAATTCTTATGTTTACGACATCTGGGAAGATAGGTTTGGTAATATCTGGACGGGTAGCGTATCGAGAGGAGCGTTTTATTACCATCCTAAAACCGGTAAACATGGCAACATCACCTTTGGCGACAAGCTTAACAACAAGAGCGTTCACGAATTTCCGGTATGTGGCATTATTGAAGATAGCAACCATGCCATGTGGTTTACTACTGAAGGCGGTGGCCTGATCAGGCTTAGTCCGGACAGGAAAGTTTTGAAAAAATTCACTACCGAAAATGGTCTGCCTACCAATATTCTGTTCCGTGTGCTCGAAGACAGCTCAAAACATTTGTGGATAAGCTCGCTTAAAGGCCTGATCTGCTTTGATATGCAGACTGAAAAGTTTAAAATCTACACCAAATCAAATGGTTTAATTACCGATCAGTTTAACTTCAGTTCTGCTTATAAAGATCCGAATGGCAGGATGTATTTCGGATCGGTAAGGGGGATGATTTCTTTTAATCCAAAAGATTTTGAACAAAAAGATACCGCACCGCCTACTTTTATCACGGGTTTCCAGATCAATAATAAGGAAGTTCTTCCAAATATTGAAAATAGTCCGCTTAGCAAATCAATTTCCTATACCGATACGATTGTACTTGCACACAACCAGAACAATTTCAGCATCGAATTCGCTACGCTCAACTACTCCTCGCCCGAAGTGACCAGGTATGAATATGTGATGAAAGGCCTAGATCAGGCCACAACCTACCTGAACAACAATAGAAAAGCTTATTTTACAGATTTATCTCCAGGCAGTTATACTTTTCTGGTAAGGGCAAAAAGTAATGTAGAGAGCTGGACAGGAAAAGAGCGCCGCCTTTTTATTAAAATCCTTCCACCATTTTGGAAAAGTATTACGGCATATATTTGTTACCTGTTGATAATCGCAACCGGGCTTTTTCTGGCTATACGCTATTATCACCGTTATATCGAGCGCAAAAACCTCAATAAATTACAGTTATTCGAACACGAAAAGGAAAAAGAGATTTATCAGGCAAAGATCGAATTTTTCACCAATATTGCGCATGAGATACAAACGCCGCTAACCTTAATTTTAGGCCCTGTGGAGATGATGCTAGAGGAGACAAAGGAACAGCCCTTAAAAAGCAGTTTGCTCATGGTCGAAAAAAATGCGAACCGACTGGCCAAACTGACCAATCAATTGCTTGATTTCCGCAAGACAGAAATGCACCAGTTCGGCTTAAATTTTGTAAATACCGATATCAATAACCTGTTAAAAGAACAGGTGAATGCTTTTGAGCAAGAAGCTCAAAAAAGCAAGATCTCGCTTGATCTTGAACTGCCCAAAACGCACATCATTGCATTTGCCGATAGAGAGGCATTGATAAAGATTTTTAACAATTTAATCTCGAATGCGATTAAATATGGAACAAGCAAAGTAATTGTACGGCTCTATACTTCTGGTGAAACAGCAGGCCGTTTTAACGTTACTTTCGCCAATGATGGTAAAGGCATTCCTCAGCAATACCGGGCGCAGATTTTCGAACCGTTTTTCAGGTTATATGGCAAAGATAAACCTGGCACCGGCATTGGGCTTTCGTTGGCAAAATCGTTGGCCGAACTGCATAACGGCTCACTCACGTTATTGGAAGGTGATGCTGACAAAGTGGTTTTTGAACTAATTTTGCCTATACATCAAAAATTTGAATTTAAATTGAGTAGTTGGAAAAAGATAAAATAAACATGACTGACAGCATTTTAATTATTGATGATAATGAAGATATTCTTGAGTTTTTAACGCAGGTATTCGGGAATACCTATAAACTGCATTTGGCAATTAGCGGAGAAGTTGCGCAGGAAATTCTGGATAATGAAATAGTAGATCTTATCATTTCCGATATTATGATGCCCGGGATTGATGGTTTTGAACTTTGCAGGCTGATCAAATCAAACGTAGAATATTGCCACATCCCCATTATCTTATTGACTTCTAAAAACACGTATAAGGCACATATTGAAGGCTTGGAAGTAGGCGCAGATCTTTATATCAAAAAACCATTTTCGCCGCAGCTATTACGTGTTCAGGTGGCAAATCTGCTTCAGAACCGCTTAAAAATTAAAGCCCATTTTGCAAGTGCGCCTTTTGAAGACGTGCGTGTAGTGGCAAACTCGAAAATTGAAGAAGCATTTTTGAAAAGACTGGACGAATATGTGCGTAAAAACATTCAGGATCCTTATCTGGATATCGATCAGCTTGCCGAGCACATGCACATGAGCCGCCCTACCCTTTACCGGAAGATAAAAGCGATTTCTGCCCTATCGCCAAAAGAACTGATTGATGTTACCCGCTTAAAAAAGGCCACTAAGCTGATTGCTCAGAACGAATTCAGCTTTTTTGAGATTGCGAAGATGGTGGGTTACAGCTCTCAAAGCCTGTTCAATAAAAATTTCTTAAGGTATTTTAAAGTGACGCCCCAGGAATATATGAATTCGCTCAGTAAGGATACGAAGGACGAAGAAATTTAAGCAAACCCAAAGATGACCAGATTTAAATCCAGCCATCTTTTTCGATCGAGTGCGGTTAATATTTGAATACTTTTCCCTCTACCATAACCTGCTGACGAGTGGCATCAAAGCTTGCCTTTCCACCGGTACGCACCGCGGCATTGGTCATGATATTGGCGATGGAATGCTGATAACCTGCCTCAACAGGCGCATTAGGCTCTTTTCTGCTTCGGATACACTCCAACCAGTTGCGCATATGGTTAGAGCTCAATATATCGGCACCTGTATTGGCCGATGCTGCTGCAGCTGATGGCGCAGCAAGTTTAATTTCGGGCAATAGGTTCGGCTTCATTTTCATCGCCGCTGCAGCTCTCGCCGTTAAACCTCCATGAGGCGATATGGTATTGGTAATGAGGTTTAATTCTCCCCCATTCGAATAATAGATTTCTGCCGGTCTTTCATCACCGTTATGCATCCTGGAAGTAAATACCACCTGGAAACCTTTAGTCATATCGTCAAGCGGGCCATAATCAAAAACAGCAGTAGTGGTATCCCAATTGCGCCGACCATCTTTCCATTGGTAAATCCCACCGTTTGCGGTAACACTGCGTGGGTGAGAGAGTCCGGTAAACCAATGCACCGTATCAATCTGGTGGCTCATCCATTGGCCGGGCATACCCGAAGAATATGGCCAGAAAAGGCGGTATTCGAGGTATATCCTGGGATCAAAGGCTTCGTATGGCCGGTTCAACAAAAAGCGTTTCCAATCGGTATCCTGCTCTTTCAGCTTAGCTACCAAATCGGGGCGGCGCCAACGGCCAGGCTGATTTACATTCCAGCTCAACTCTACCATGGTAAGATCGCCAAATTTACCCGCTTTGATAAAATCGGCAGCAGCCTGATAATTTTGTCCACTGCGGCGTTGCGAACCAATCTGCAGAATCTGTTTCGAAGACCTTACTGCTTTCAATGCTGCATTGGCATCATCCATGGTTTCGGCAAAAGGTTTTTCGCAATACACATCTTTTTTGTTTTTAACAGCTTCTATGGCGTGCAATGCATGTGCAAAATCTGGCGTACTGATGATTACGGCATCAAGATCTTTCAATGCATAAAGTTCATCATTGTTTTTACAGGAAGTAATGCCATGGCCAATTTTGTTTTTAATGTGTTCAGCACCTAAATCACGGCGGTAATTCCATAGGTCAGAAAGAGCAACAATATCAAAATTAAGTTCTTTGTTATGGTTCAAAAAGCATGGAAACAGCGTATCTTTAAAGCGATCGGAAAAACCAACCACGCCAACCCTAACCCGATCATTGGCACCGATAATATTCGCATAACTCTTGGCCGACATCCCAAAAGTACCTACATAAGTTCCTGCTGCAGCAATTGCCGCTTTTTTTATAAAGTCTCTTCTTGATTCTTCCATCATGCTCATTATTTAAGTATTTTGATTTTAATGTTTCTGTACGAAACACTGTTGCCGTGATCCTGGATCAGGATATGTCCCTTTTTAGCTTCTCCGAAGTTTTTCCATGTTTTATATTTACTTCCAGCCACCAGTTTTCTAAAATCTTCTGACCCGCGCTCATATTCCACTACTTTTACGCCATTTAACCAATGTTCTACATGGCTGTTCGGATAAACACGAATCTCACCACTATTCCATTCGCCAATTGCTTTAATTACCGAAGCAGGTTTGTTTGATGGAATAAGATCATATAAAGAGGCAAGCTTTCGGTTACCGTTTTTGCCCAGTTTAGCATCAGGATGTTTTTCATCATCCAGTACCTGGAACTCAAGGCCAATGCCTGACAGATTGGTTTTTTCTTCTTCAGTTACAAAATATTTTATACCACTATTAGCACCTGCAGTAAGTTTGAAATCGAACTTTAATATAAAGGCCGAATATTCATCCCTGGTTACGATATCGCCGCCCGAACCTTGCTCTTTTCCATTGGATGCCAATACCGTTAAAACTCCATCTTTCATCTCCCAGCCTTTGGCAGGGAACTGTGCTTTAAATATAGCACGCCAACCGTTTGCATCCTTGCCGTTCCACAGCAGCTTATACCCTTGCTTTTTTTCGCTTTTGCTGAGTATATTTTGGGCATAAGTTAGGTTTACGACAAAAATGCCCAATATTAGCATGTAAATTAACCTGTAGTTTTTCATTGAATTTAATTTATAGTTATTTTATGTGTTTAAAGATTTACAGTTATTGGTGTGGCCGCCTAAAGAACAAAAACCACAATAAGTATCATAGCGCTTCATTGGTATCCGCTTGCTGGTTGTCATAGCATTTACAATATGATTTGATTTACGGGTTTATAATTGGTTATCATGCCAAAGTAAGCCAATGGACCTTGTAAAATATGTTCAATTTATTGTTGATTTGTCTCATTTTACCTGATCGAAAACCGAAAGAAAAGAAGAATCGCCGGATAAAATCCCGTTTACAAAAAAACACAGGCAAAAAGGCAAAAACAAACTAAAACATTAAAAATCAACAATTTAAACAAAACAAATAGCTATAAACAGATTAAAAAAAAGTAGGTTGCACCACGGCGATTAGGAATAAAACATTCATTTATGCGCGGCGCTCTAACTTTGGCTTCCCTTTCTCCCTGTGTATAATTGTTTATTTTCGGAAAAATAACCAAATATCAAAAAGACAATTTATACCTTGAAATACATGATCACTTTTCGATTATCTACATTTTTAAAAAAATATGCAAACGGTGTCCAACCAGCAGAAAAAACGAATAAAATAGCCACAAAAAAGTCCTATAGTTTAACAATACAAACTTTGGGCACTTGCCTGGTTTATTTACTGATGAGCTTTTACCTGTTTTCCTGCGGGGTAAAAAAAACACAGACCGAAAATTCCAACACTGATGGCGCTGCGCACCTCTTGCTAAACCCTGCCCTGCCAGGCGATAATCCGGATCCTTCTATCATCAGGGTTGGCAAGGTGTATTACGCCACTTCTACTACAAACGAGTGGGCTCCTTATTTTACTATATATAAATCAACCGACCTTAAAAACTGGAAACTGATCAACCATGTTTTTCCGGATGGATTTAAGGACATGAAAAACCAATGGGGCGAAAATAACTTTTGGGCATCGGAACTGGTCTATGATCAGAAACAGCACCGGATTTATGCCTATTATACAGCGCACAACAGGGAAACAAAAGGTAATCCAGGTTTGCAATGCGGCACAGCCTGGATTGATGCAGATAAAATTGAAAGCGGTAAATTTACCGATAACGGTCCCGTTATTATTGAAGATGAATGTGGCGCAATAGATGCGTTTGAATTACAGCACAATGGCAAAATTTATGCTTTCTGGAAAAACGACGGGAATGGCTGTGGCAAAGAAAGCTGGATCTGGAAACAGGAAATTAACGATAGCCGGACAAAATTACTCGGGCAAAAGAGCAAAGTATTCACCAATAGCCAGCCATGGGAAACCGGATTGGTTGAAGGCGCCTGTTTTTTTACTTTGGGAGAATATGTTTACAGCCTGTATTCTGTTGGTGGCTGCTGTGATGCAAAATGCAATTACAAAACAGGAATTGCCAGAACGAAAGACCTCAACAGTGGTGTGTGGGAGAAATACAGCAACAACCCAATAATGGTGAGTAACGACAAGTGGAATTGCCCCGGCCATGGCACAGTGGTAAAAACTGCAAACAACAGGCTATTTATGCTATACCACGCATTTAACAAAAGTTATGATGTTTTTGTTGGCAGAGAGGGCATTATAGAAGAATTAATTGTTGGTGCTGATGGCTGGCCTGTATTGCATAATGCAACCCTCCCCAACCGTCCTAAAGCCGACCTTAATTTTGTCGACAATTTTGAAAATGATCAAAAACTTGATCTTGCCTGGCAATGGCCCTCCAAATCGGCAAGGCCATCGATGTTTTTTGATAAAGGGTTAAAATTAGCAGCATCTGATGAAAACCATGCACTTGGCACCTTTCTGGGTCAGTACATTAAAACTGTAAATTTTAGCATCAGTGCTGAAATAAAGCCTGATGAAGCAAAAACAGGCATTTGTCTGGGCGGTGCCATTTTTAAAAGCAAGTGGCCTGGCGAACTTGGTGGAATAGGCATTACAGTCTCGAAGGATGGCTTTGCTGTTTTTGACAACTTTGAAGGCGCATATAAGATTCTTAAAACATCAAAAGAAAATTTAGCGGGGCCAGTGCAATTGAAGATGCAGATCAGCAATGATGGGAAACAGATAGAATTTTTCCATAAAAAACAAGGAGCAGAATGGCTTAGTTTTTATCGCACAGATTTTCTGGCAGCCAAGTATGTGCCTTGGGGAATGGGATACAGGGCTGGTATTGTGGTAAAAGGAGATCGTTCGCAAACAGGGACTTTTAACAGCTTTAGATTAATGAATAATTAATGATGCCATTGAAAGCGGAATTATTTTCGGCTTGGAAATGTGTATATTTAAGAATATCGTTAAAACTCAATTATTCTATCACTAACAGACTTAAATATAAAGATCGTCATCTCGACCGAAGCAACGCGGAGCGGAGAGATCTAAAGTTTAAAGATTTCTCCATTGCGCTACCGATTAAAAATCGGCGAGCTTCAGTCGAAAGGACGACCGTTTTTGGCAATCTTATCAATAGTAGCCTGTCGAAGGACTTGCTTAAATATTTCTCTCGCTGGAGCATCCGTGCTGGCTGGGTTTAGTGTGTTATATAGAAGTCAAGTTTTAAAAACTCGACTTCTATAAATTACCAACTACCATTGAATCTGCTGATCCTGATCGGGTATCAATGTATTCAGGTCGCGCTGCATGGATAATGTACCATCTACTTTATATTTTAACCTTTGTCCGGGTACTGTGGTGTAATCCTCAAACTCGTAGGATAAATAAAGCGTGGTATAAATATGTTTCAGGTAGGGAAGTTTTGGGTCCCAGGCTTCATCTCTGGTATAATAAGATTGTGCTGCACCAACTTTAAATTTATTGTTTACGGTATTATCACTCCAGATTTCTAACTTTTTCTTCTGGATATCGATATTCTGATCGGTAAACTTAATAAATACCTTATAGTTTTTGCGGTCCAGGTAATCAATATCCCTGATTCCGGCATACAGAAAAATAGTTTTATCATCCACCACAAAAGTTCGGTGGGTATTAAGGGTTAAGGGCTCAGTATCCCCGTCGAGAAATATTTTATACAAAGTACCACCATATTCGCCAGAATAATCATTAAAGGGCGTAATCCGCAGCATAGCTCTACGATAATATTTTTGTGGATTAGCCTGATAATCATAAGCAGGATCGTTTAAAATCTGTAACGGTAATACCCATTTATCAGATTGATCCAGATCTCCCAAAGTAAAATCGATGGGTACAGTAACCGTGCTCACCCCTGCCGGTACATCTATGGTTTGGGGCATGGTATAATACTTTTTATCCAATTGTTTAAAATACAACTCCTGCCGGTGTCCATACTGCTCCTGATTTAATTTTGCCAGCGTATCAGGGTCTAAACCGAGATGTATGGTGCGGTTTTTTAGATTTGGGGTAGAACCACTGATGATAATCGGAAGGTTAAACCTCACCTTTCCGGTGGCATTATAACGTAAATAACTCCAGCTTACCCCCTGGGCAGTCGGATTTGATTTAAATGATGCCGTTTGAACGAATTGTTCTTCTTTCCATTCATCATTACATGAAACAAAGCATACCGCTGTTGTTATCAATAAAAATAGAATATATATATACTTCTTCATTTTTTGCAGATTATGATTGTTATTCAGGATTTGTCCAGCCCGGATTTTGTGTCAGGTATTTGTTGCGCTTCAATTCATCAAAATGAATTGGCCAAAACCACATTTTGAGCGTAAAAATGGAAGGTAAGGATGGCGTTTCAACCACATTATGGAAAAGGTCTGCCTGCGCTTTAGTGGCATAGGCATTGTAACCATAAACTGGCGCCGACTCTTCCGATTGTGCATCGGTCCAACGGCGCAGATCAAAATAGCGATGCCCTTCGGCAAATAACTCTACCTGGCGTTCTCTCTTCAATTTTATACGAAATCGATTTGGATCAGCATAAACATCTCCCGGATAATCGGCTAACCCGGCACGAATACGGATCGGCTGGATTCCTCTTTTCATTTCAGAAATATTCCTTGAAATTACCTGTGTTTTACTTCCATCCCACGATGGGATGTTATAAGATCCGTTCAGTTCATTTAAGGCTTCTGCATAAATCAGTAATACTTCTGCATAACGGATAGCAGGATCAACCTTTTGCTTCATACGGGTTTGATCATAAGCGGTAACAGCCACATTACTGATATCATCCGGATGCACATATTTTTTAATACCCACCCCTGTACGTGGCCAGTAGGTAGTGTTTTTATAACCATTAGGATCGCCACGGTAGTAGAATATCTGAACATTACTTTTTTCATCTCTTACGCTTTCTGCATTGAGGAGATTCCAGGTAGAACCGTTATACGATACTGAAGCATAAAAGCGGGGTTCGCGCTGAACGAACTGTTTATTTACCCCAACGCCCAAAGGCCCTAATTCGGGGTATTTGGTCAGTTCCGTCTGCGTTACAAAACCCGTTGTGCGGGGCTGGGTATTATAGCGGCCTTCATAACCCTGTCTGCCGGCGTACATGCTGTTCATTCCTGGTATATCGCTACCATCATTCATGGCATAGGCATCTACCTGCTTTTGGGTCATGCCATGCGAATTGTAGCCCTTGCCCTCCAGGCGCGGCAACTGATGCAGTACCAAAACGTTTATGCCTTCGCCCCCCTGGTTTTGGCCATGGGTGAAAATCAGTTCAGGATTTTGATAGGCAGGAACTGTTCCGTTAAACAAAGCACGGTACGACTCATAAGGATCGATATCGCTCCAACCCGAAGGCCAGGCACTATTAGAAAAATTACTGTCAAATGGAGGCGTAACGGTTGCCGGATAAGCAGCATCGCCGGTTGTTTTTTTATAAGCAACGTATAAACGGTATTGGCCCATATCCATTACATCCTTGGCAGCAGCAGCAGCCCTGGCCCATTTGGATTCATCATAGGTTCGGGAAAGTAAGGGTTTCCCATCTTTGGTAACCAGTGCCGCAGCTACATCGGCAGGTGCTTTTCCGTTGGCCAGCGGACTTGCGGCATACAAAAGTATGCGGGCACGGAGCGCTAAAGCTGCACCTTGGGTTGGCCTTGCCAGCTGTTGTATCCCCTGCTGAAGTGAAAGTCCTTTGGCGGCTTCTACCAGTTCGTTCGAGAGGTAAACGGCACATTCTTCATAGGTATTCCGTGGCTGTGCAATTTCATCATACTCTTTGGTGTAATCAATCCCTTCATTGGGTACAATTGGCACCGGGCCATAGGTACGTAACAGTACCCAATAAAAGTAGGCTCTTAAAAAGCGTGCCTGCCCTTTGAGGTTTGCAATTTCCTTTGCTGTAAACTGCTTATTGATATCGATATTATTAATAAATATAGAAGCCTGACGGATGCCTTTATAGGCCACGTTCCATATTTCTTTGCTTTCGCCGTTCAATCCGTTTTCAGTGTATTGTCCGTTTTTCCATCTTTTGTATCCGTCGCTTTCATCGCCGTAATACATATCATCCGCAAAATTAAAGGGCACATATTTTTTACTGCTTACATCCTGCATAAAATTACTACCCAAAAAAGAGTAGGCCTGCGCCAACCATCTGTTTGCATAATCGGTATTGGTAAAAACCTCTTCTGTGGTTAAACGCTCATCAAAGAGGTAATCAGAGTCGAGATATTTTTTACATCCGCCAGCAATTAAAACAATACCTGCGAAAGCTAAAACGATAACCATTTTTTTCATATTCTTCTTTGCTTATAAATTAACTGATACGCCTAATGACATTGTTCTGCTAAGCGGGTAAACTTTTCCTGTTGAACTCCCTAATTCCGGATCCCACAGTTTAAATTTGGTAAATGTGAGCAGGTTGGTGCCAATAAAAAAGAAACGCACATTATTGAGGTGAGCCTTGTTTACCAAGGTTTTAGGCAGCGAATAGCCAATATCCAATGTTTTTAAACGCAGGTAAGAACCATCTCTTAGCCAAAAGGTAGATGCACGGTAGTTATTGGCATTTGGACCATAGGTTAAACGGGGATAATCGGCATTGGGATCTTCATTTTCACCTAACTTCCAGCGGTTGCTATTGGCTACATCACTCAGGATATTTCCCCAATTCTGACCTAAGCTGAACATGTAAACCGACGATCCGTTAATAAAATAAGTAGATTTTCCTACACCCTGAAAATGCACATTGATATCAAGGCCTTTCCAGCTCGCCGAGAGCCCAAATCCGTAGGTAAGATTTGGTCTGGTTGTTGCGCCGATAGCCACAATATCATTATCATCGATAATACCATCGCCGTTAATATCCTTATATTTAATATCGCCCGGCATTACCTCACCGAAGGATTGTTTCGGGCTATTGCGGATATCATCATAATCTTTAAACAGGCCTAAATCCATCAGCCCCCTGGCTTGGTCTACCCGATGGCCTTCCTGCAGTTTGTAAGTATAAATCGTATTTTCTTCATCTCTTTCCAGGATTTCATTTTTGCTATAGGTAACATTGCCGCGTAAGGTGAGATCTACATTGCTTACCTTTTGTTTATAAGTAAAACTGCCATCAAATCCGGCTGCTTTCACCTCGCCCACATTGGCAGAAGGATTATTCTCCAAACCTACGTAGCCGGGCAGAAAATTCCGGCTCATGTAAATTCCATCACGGCGTTCGCGGAAATAATCTACCGAGCCACTAAATTTATCATGGAAGAGTGAATAATCAATCCCCAGATCTTGCTTAGTGGCAATTTCCCAGGTAACATTGGGCGAGGCTACTGAAGAATAACGGATACCTGTCCATGGGTTTGAAGAATCAAAATCACCGAAATTGTATCCTCCTGCAGCCATCTGCTCTAAAGTATAGAGATAAGGAAACCTGATATCACCTAAGTTGTCGTTCCCTGTTTTTCCGTATGAATAACGCACTTTAAACATATCTACCCATCCCAATTTTTTCACGATTGGTTCCTCCCCGATATTCCATGCTCCGGAGATGGCCGGAAAAAATCCGAATCTGTAGTCTTTGTGGAAATTTTCAGAACCTGTGTAACCGAAATTGAAATCAACATAATAGCGCGATTTCCAGTTGTAGTTGGCTCGTCCGGCCAATCCCTGATTCCGTCGTGCAATTCCGTTTTTTAAATCAGAACCGATATTCTGGGTAAATACCTTCGATGCCTGACTATACTTAACCATGGCTCCGAAATTATGTTCGCCTATATTATTGTTATAATGTGTTTCCCATTCAAAGAACTCACGTTTATCGCCGTCGGAACCAGAAGTTTGTGTCATTTTCTGTTCTTCTTTTATGCGTTTAAATACCAGGTTGCCTTCGGTATCGCGGTAACGGTTGGCGCTCCACAGTTCAGGGAATTTGTAGCGTTTGATATAATTATTGTTATAAGTATCATAACCAAAGCGGCCAACAAAACGGAGACCTTTGGTAATGAAATCCAGACCCTGGTTCAGATTTAATGTGGTTTGGATGTTATTGCTCCAGCTTTCGTTATAACCGGTCATGGTACCCTGTACCCAGGGATTAAAGCGATCCATATCATTGTCTGGATTGGTATCGCCATCATCACTTGCAGGGATCTTCCCGTCTGAATATACCAGTGGAGAGGTAATTGCATTGTATCCCATCAGCGCCGTCCATATGGCATCACTGCCCACTCCGGGATCATTTTGTTTCCGTAACGACCCCGAAACACCTACTGTGAGCAAGGTAGATTTGGTGATATCCATATCCACACTCAAACGGTAAGTATATTTATTAAAACTGGCGTTGGTATTGTAGTCTTTCAATGCATCGTCTACCTTATACATGCCCTGCTGGTTCTGGTAGCTTCCCGATAAATAATAACGTGCAGTTTTTCCACCTCCGCTTAAATTGATCATACTACGCTGGCTCTTTGCTGCATCACGCAACACCACATCCATCCAGTTTACATTGGGGAACAGGTCGGGGTCTAAGCCCAGGCGCAGTATTTCGAGTTCTGGTCTCGAAAAAAGAGGTTCCTGATTTCTAACAATTTTTGCCTCATTGGCCATCGACGCATACGCGTAGCCATCCACAAATTCAGGGAGTTTGGTAAGGGTATTGTAAAAGCCTTCTACTTTTGCATTAATATTTACTTTGCCTTCCTTGCCACGTTTGGTTTTGATTAAAATTACACCATTTGCACCTCTGCTCCCATAAATAGCTGTTGCTGAAGCATCTTTTAATACGGAAAAGGATTCCACATCTTCCACATTGATTTCGTTCATATCACGTTCAAAACCATCAATCAATACCAGCGCTGCATTACTGGCTCCGAAAGTAGAAATACTGCGCACCCAAAATTCAGAAATGCTGCCCGGGCGTCCTGAGGTTTGCATGGCCTGGATACCTGGTACCACACCTGCCAGCGCATCTGCTATTGATGTAGAGGGGTTAGATTTAAGCCGGTCTACATTTACAGTTGTAATGGCCCCTGTAATGGATATCTTTTTTTCTGCACCTGTACCGGTAATTACCACCTCGTTTAATACACTGGCATCTGATTCTTTCAGGCTAACATTTACAACACGCTGCTCTTTTACCAATACCTCCTGTTTTTCGTAACCCACATAAGTAAATACCAATGTTTGGTAAGGAGGCATTTTGATACTGAATTTCCCATCACCGTCTGTAATTGCCCCCAGTCCGGGCAGGTTGGCAACAGATATACTTACCCCTGGGATGGGCTGTTTGCCAATATCGGTTACTGTTCCCTTTACTGTTACCTCCTGTGCGAAAACATTAAGGGAGACACCAATCAGCACCATACACGTTAGTAAAATTAATCTCATCATTATATATTTGGTCTTCATCAATTATTCTTCTTTAGCTATTTTGCGGATAAGCCAATTGCCGGTATCACCGATATAAAAACATTTTTTCACATCATCATAGGCAATGGCCTGCGGGTTATTGAAACGGGCTTCGGTACGTAAATCGCCATCGGCATAACCGCTTGTACCATTGTTCCCACGCCCGGCGAATGTACTTACCCTTCCTTGTGGTGTTAAAATGCGTACCGCATGGTTGGCCTTATCGCAGAAATAGAAGTCGTACTGGTCACCTCCCGCTGTTTCATATGCTGGATTTTTAACAAATACCCCCTGTACAGGATTGTTCAAACGTGCATTAGTGCCAATTCCGTCGGCATAACCTGCTGTACCCGCTGCACCACAGATGGTATATGGCGTTTTGAAGGTTTTCTTATCACGATCGTAGTCGGTACGCATGATAAAATGTTTTTCAAACTCGACCAGATAGGCATAATCTCCGGAGGGATGCATCACCATGTAAACGGCCACAGCACTATAAGGATTGGAGAACACCAGTTTATCTTCTTTGGTATTGAAGTCATACCTGCGGATATCGCCCGCTCTAAACCGCGAATAGTACAACTCTCCATTTTGCGGATGAACTATTGTACCGTTTACACCCCGTGCATAAACCTCGATTGCTTTTTTCTGAACAAAATTAGATTCACGGGTGAACAGATAATTGCCATTTTTGGTGTCGCTGGAATGGTTGTGAGAAACAATCATGTCCTGATTTCCGTCCATTCTCCAGTTTAATATCGATACCCTATCGAGATCCGTCCTGAAGTAACTCACATATTGCTTCTCGAAATCAATCAGACGGCAACTGTTTACATCGGCAGAGAAATAGAGGTGGTTATAGTTTTTAGGATCGAAAGTGAGCCACAGTATTCCCTTAAATCCACCACAATCGTTAAAGGGGCCTTCCTTTTCCTCAAAATTAGTTGGCACCTGATAGTATTTACCTAAAAAGGTAGAAACGAGCAGTTTTCTGGTATAAGAAAGCGGTTCTTTTGAGGCACCATGGGCCAATTCCTCATTGTTACCACCGAGAACACTTACTTTTATATCGCCGGCATAGGCCTTTTCGGGAATGATGCAATAAATGGCATTATTTTTTACACCGACAACTTTGGCTGGCTTTCCTCCGATCATCACTTTTATTTTGGAAAGATCGTTTCCGAAATTTTCACCATATATCACCAGGTTATTTCCTACACTTCCGGCTTTAGGGTAAAAATCGCTGACGGTTACGGGCTTAGATGGATCGTAACCAATTTCTTGCGGCAGTTCATCATGTTTACAATGTGTTAAGGAAAGCGCAATCAACCCGAACAGCACCCAACAGATTTGCCAATGCCTGGTTTTAACCTTGTTTTTAATTTTCATATACATATTGCTTTTATCCGGATTTTAGCCGGGTTACACTGAATTTTATTATTTCTTTCCCACGCTGAACACTAACTAATAGTGGTTGTGGCATTGCTGTAAAATTTCGAAATCGCTGGATCGTAATACCCTCAAGCTGACAACATGAAGCAATATTTCCATGGAATGGGCATAGCAATGTCCTTCGGCGTTACAACTGTAGTGCCGATCACGGATCAATAAAGCCCCTTACCTTCTGCAGAAAACATTATTTATCAAGCTGGCAGGCCCACAACATGTTGCAGGATATGCTTACCTCTCTTGTTTAGTCAATGGTGTTTTAGATAAGCTAAATCAGTAAATCGTTTTATTGTTAACAGCAATAATTTTGATCCATTAATAACATCTGATTGGCACTATACTGCAATCTAATGTTCCACTGCATGCAGCGTTATTACTACTAAAATTGGCCTATTTTAGTATTTGCTTACAGGATCAATACGGATTTGTTTTTCTGGTACGAGGAATGTACCTGGAACTGATAAGTATTTATTTGAGCATAGCATCATTTTAGTTTTAATTTCCCTGATTTATTGGTTTTAGATAAATTACTGATTATCAATCGTCTGAAACAAATAATTTGTATCTCATAAAAAAGTATTAAAACTGCAAAAGCATAGTGTTGCTGGTGGAAGAAATTTGCAGTAAGGTTTGTTATTTGGTTAATTGAAATCAAAGTAAAGGAATAGCACCATTATTATCTGTTCAACTTTTTGTCGATTTGTCTCAAATTGTCAAATTGCTATACGCAAAGACTTAAGGTAACTAACTGTAAATTAGCTCCTACTCTTAACAGATAAGCTTCTGAAAACCATTTTAGGCGCTTAAAAACTTACATTAGCCCTTCATCAATGAAACCATAAAAGCTATCAATAGAAACAATAGGTGTTCAAATACATTTATATCGGGCAGCTTCCAATTTATCAACAAATGTATTACTTCGTCTTTTTTCTGCCGGAAACCCGGTTCTTTTCTCCTTTCTCCATTTGAAGATAACCTTCTCTAAAGTATTTTTAACGGAGGAGAAATTAACCAGGTGTGATTAGCGACGTCTTAGAAAGCCAAAAGCAGATAAAGGCGCTCATAATTTTTTAAACCTTTGAACACCAACAATCTCCTACATACCATAGTATTCAGTTTTAAAAAGCATTATCTTTACAAACAATCGAGATATGAATGTAATTGAAAGAAATAATGTAATTGTCAAAGGAGCTGGCGAGAAAGTGATGATGTTCGCACACGGTTTTGGCTGTGATCAGAATATGTGGCGTTTTGTTTATCCTGCTTTTGAGGCTGACTACAAGATTATATTATTTGATCATGTTGGTGCTGGTGGCTCAGATCTTTCTGCTTATTCATACGAGAAATACAATAATCTTAATGGCTACGCCCAAGATATTGTAGAAATTGCAAATACGCTGGATTTTAGAGATATGGTTTTCGTCGGGCATTCGGTGAGCGCAGTCATGGGACTTATTGCAGCAGAAATTGCTCCTGAACTTTTCAAATGCCTCATTCTGGTTAGCCCCTCTCCATCTTACATCAATCAGGATGATTATGTAGGTGGCTTTAACAGAGCAGAAATTGAAGAATTACTCGAATCCCTGGACAACAACCACCTTGGCTGGTCTATGGCCATGGCTCCGGTTATTATGGGAAATCCAAACAGGAAGGAACTTGGGGATGAATTATCCAATAGTTTTTGTAAAACAGATCCTGAAATTGCCAAACATTTTGCCCGTACTACCTTTCTGACAGATAAACGTGACATTTTAGACAAAACAAATGTGCCCGCATTAATTTTGCAATGCAGTAATGATGTGATCGCACCTGTTGAAGTAGGTCACTATATGCACAGGCATATGCCGGGAAGTAAACTTGTTGTTATGGACGCCACAGGCCATTGCCCAAACTTAAGTGCTCCTGAAGAAACAATTGCAAACATGATCAGCTATCTTAATGGATAATAACCATATCACTCACTTATCACCCTTAGCAAAAGATTTTGACGATTTTTTTGAAACCGCACTATGCGGATTTGTGATTACTGATGGGGAGGGAAAAATTGTCCGCGTAAACACCCGCACGGCACAATGGTTAAACAGTACTCCCGATCAATTTCAGGGCAAACGTTTTTCTGATCTCCTAGCCGTTGGAGGTAAGATTTATTTCGAGACCCACCTTTGGCCATTGTTGCGGATGCAAGGGTATTTTGATGAAGTAGCTGTAGAACTTGCCAATTCAGGTCATGGAAAAATGCCCGTTTACATTAACGGCTATGAAAGAAAAGGAGACAATAACCAACCTCTTTTCATGCGGTTTACCTTGTTTAAGGCGTCAGACCGGAGACTGTATGAAGAAAATCTCCAGATTGCAAAACAGCTCGCCGAAGATAAGTTAAACATTGAACAGAAAAACTCCAAGCTCAGGGAACAGTTTATTGCAGTTTTGGGCCATGATCTGCGTAATCCGCTAGGTGGAATTATGAGCGCAGCTCAGCTGCTTGCAAGAACCGATATTAACCAGCGGGAAGAAAGGCTTGTTAATATCATACAATCGGGTTCTAAAAGAATGTATGAGATGATCAACAACATCATGGATTTTGCACATGGCCGTTTAGGTGGAGGCATTCCCGTAAACCCCGTTATTGTTGATCTTGAAGCGCTGCTCAACCAGATAAGTGACGAATTAAAGGTAGCATGGCCTGATAGACATATTGAATCAGATTTCGAAATTGGTGAAACTGTAGAATGCGATCCCTCACGCATCTCTCAGTTAATATCTAACCTGCTCGCGAATGCCATTACCCACGGTTCGACTGAAACCCCTATTGTGTTCAAAGCGTTGGTAAAAGACAACTTTTGGGAGGTTTCCATCTCCAATAACGGAAGCATTCCTGAGAAGGCAATGGCACACATTTTCCACCCATTCCATAGAGAAGGTGCACAATCAAGTCAGAACGGTCTTGGACTGGGATTATACATTGCTTCAGAGATAGCAAAGAGCCATAATGGAACGCTGACTGTCACATCAGACTATCAAAAAACGTGTTTTACATTCCATGCCCCTATTGCCAACCAAAGCCTCCCAGACTAATTACCTAAACTGGTTTAGTTCCGTTAGAAACCTACGTTATTTCAGAGATATGAATGGGCTATTAAAAAACGGCATGTTTCCTTGAAAAATACGAATGAAAATATCTAAAAACCTTATTTACATTAAAACCAACAAATGTAAACCATTTCCGAAACAGGAATAACAGTGGATACCTGCCCTGTGCATAATGCCAGCAGGCGTATGAGCGGATGAGCCTGGCTGTTGCCAAAAAACACAAACACAGCAAGCTTATAAACGCAAAAAGCCACTGATTTACACCAGTGGCCTTATTTCCCAAAACAGTCTCCTGTTTTATTTTGCACTATTTTTTTTCTCGGTAACCTCAGCCCTGATCTCTTGGGCAAGGTTTTTAAGGTCTTGCATTGCCTTACGTACACGTGTACCAGCTGCTCCGTTTCCGCCATCATAAAATTTTGCTACATCAGCCTCAACTGAAGCAATCACTTCTTGTACCTGTTTGAATTTGTCCATAACTGTTTTTTAAAGGGCCAAAGGCCGCTCGTATTAAATAATTTTGTTTTAGGAAACCGTATTCCAGCTCCAAAACTAAACATTTCAATCAAAAAGCGAAAAATAACCCCTGAAAATCGATATTTCAGGATAACTGCTAAACTCAATTGGTCGCTTTGCAACCATCTTTCACTAAAATAAATGTCCGTTCGATGTAGTAATTTAAAAATAGCCTCTATTTAAGCATTCTATATTCTCTACCATAGCGCGTTAATTGATACTTATTTTTAAAATACTTATAATCAAATAGTTAAACCATAAGCATTTTAAAAAAAACAGGCAGATTTCTCTCGATAAATCTGCCTGCTCTAAATTTAGTAGCCAGGGTTTTGATATGCTTTCTTTGCCTCATCAGACATTTGCATGCCATCTATCTGCCCTTGTGGAATTGGACGGAGATAAAGATTCGGAGTAATCGTTCTGGTAACAGTTATTGGTGTATGGTCGCCATATCCTATACCACCAATACTGAAAGTAGTGGATAACTCCGCCCATTTTTGCGTTCTAATGAGATCGAATCTTCTGTATCCTTCCGCATAATATTCACGCGATCGCTCTGCCAAAATATAATTGATATCAATTGTTGCTGGGGTTGCGGCAATCATGGCTGCACTATTGTCGGCTACTTTTGCCACATTACCATTATTATCCCAACGCCATTTTCCGGCACGGGCCCTCACCACATTAATCAGTTCGCGTGCACTTTTACCTGCTTTGGGTGTAGCGCCTTTTACAGCAGCTTCGGCAGCTACGAAGTAAAGTTCAGAAAACTTTGCAATAGGATAAGGCCGGGTACTACCTGCATTTGGCTGACCTAAACCTGTGCCATTATCTGTGCGGTAAGGACCCAGTTTCCAAAGACCCGGATAAACAATTCTGCTTATTCCCGATGGGGAAATCACATAATCTGCCCTTCCTGGCAATGTGCCTGCGCCAACATTACTTGTTCCGGCTCCGCTTGGATAACTCACCGCGCTATTATCAGCATCCAGAAAAGTTAAAACGGCATTTCCGGGAACAATAGACAAGCCATTGGCATTAACCAAAGAGGCAGGGGCTGATTCTGGAGGGTTATATCCTTTAGGCCAATTTCCACGATATACCGTTGTAAAGGTACCATCATAACGCGAATCCAATGTTTTATCGGCAAAAGTATTTTTAAACACTTCAATAGGAGGAGCCATCCGGTTCCATGGCCTGCCAAGGTGTTGCTCGGCTTCACGCTGAACCGAACTGATTCCTCCGCTTCTGATATTGGTGTAATTCCAGGTCATCATCCAACCTGCAAAATTATCAGGTGCCCCACCACTACCAAAGGTTAAACTACCGCCATTAAAACGTTCGCTCGTTTGGGTATGATCAGCATATAACAACATTTCTTTGTTACGATCATTCGATCCTAAATTCACATCGTAATAGGTATCTACCAAACCATAAGATCCAGGACTTTCTATGGCTGCAGTTGAAACATCATAAGCTTGTTGAAAATACCAGTTTGCGTCATGTCCGTCAGGATCAGTACGGTTTGCTGCAGGATAGGTTGGGATATTGTTGGGGTTTTGCAGCCACCAGCCATAAGTTAGGTAGGCTTTTGCCAAATACAGTCGTGCCAAAGTTTTTGTTACCCCTCCCGTAACGCGGGCTGCAACAGGTAAATCGGCAACGGCAGTCAATAAATCAGGAAATACTGCCTTTGTATATACCTCGGGAACTGTATTGCGAACTGATGTTCTTACGGGACTGGTATTGAATTTAAGTTGTCCGGCACCCAAATCGAGTGGTACCCCACCAAAGGTCTGTACCAACAAAAAATAATCAAAGGCGCGGAAGAATCTTGCTTCCGCAACCAATGAAGAGGCAATACCTGCGGCACTGGCATTCTCAATTACGCCACTTGCTGTATTAATATTCGGAAAGGCTTCTCCCCATAATACGCTGCTGGGATAACTTGTAGAAAGTATTGACCCAACACCTGAGCAATCCATATCCTTAAAATTGCCATCAGCATCTTTGCCCCAAGTAGCCTCATCGGTACCGGTAATTAGCGAATTATAATAATAGGCCTGCCCATACATGTTGCGGAGGTGACCGTACATTGCTGTAAGGCCACCATTTACGCCTGTTACGGTTTTAAAGTAATCTGGTGTAAAGACACTGCGGGGTTCTTCTTCAAGAATTTTTTTACAGCCTGAGAAAACGACCATCCCAAGCCAAACGCTCAATGTTATATTTAAATGTATACGTTTCATATCGGTATATTAAAATGTTAAATTAAGACCAGCTACATAGTTACGGGTAGATGGGGTATTGGTACCAATGGTTAAAATTCGCCGCGGATAAACCGATGCTACCGCAGCGTTTTCATCGCCGTATGAATTTGTTTCAGGATCCATGCCCGACTCGCGATGATATGGAGAGAACATCACAAAAGGATTTTGAACGGTTAAGTACATCCGGAGCTTCAATCTGGAATCTTTTAACAAACTCCGATTGAAATCATATCCTAAAGAGATGGTCCGGATTTTTAAGAAAGAAGCATCAAAATAACCTAAAGTACTTCCATACTTAGGGTTATCACCGCCTGCAATACCGCCAGGTTTTGGATACTTTGCTCCTGTATTTTCAGGTGTCCAGTAATCAACTTTAACGTTATTTCTTCTACCAGATAAGAGATTCAGGTATCCGGAAGAACCATATAATGTACTAAGCAAAATTCCACCGTCTTTAAATAATCCTACTACATTAAGGTCAAATCCCTTATAAGCTACTCTGGTATTAAATCCACCTGATAATTTAGGATCCACATCCATGATCTGTCTATCTGCTGCTCCAATCGGTCTTGTTGGTTTGCCGGTTGCATCAAAATCACCTGTGTATTTTACTTTAATCATCCCCACATTACCGCCTGGCTCTAAAACATTCAGATATGGATCTCCGGCCTGCCATAAACCTACTTTTTCAAAATCATAAATGGCATTGATGTTATGGCCCACAAACCAAGCATTTCCTTCGTCTCTGGTTTGGCCTGATGCAAGAGCAACAAGTTTGTTTCGGTTTGCATAAAGGTTAAATCCTACATCCCATGACCAGCCTCCCTTATCGTTAAAAATATTACCGTTAACACTAAGTTCCCACCCTTTATTCTGTGTTTGTCCGATGTTTGCAGTATAACTGCCCACACCAGCGGTAGAAGGTAGTGCAACATCTAATAATATATCTTTGGTGTTGGTTACATAATATTCAAATGTTCCTGTCAGTCTGCTTTTTAGTAAGGAGAAATCGAGGCCATAGTTCCAGGTCTGTGAATATTCCCAGCCTAAATCCGGGCTTGGCAACTTAGAAACATAATATCCAGTGGCATAGTTGTTATCGCCAAAATTGTAAGGGCGCGAACTTAGCAAACCAAGGGTCTGATATGGATTTACAGCTTGATTTGATGTTTGACCGTAACCCACTCTGATCTTCAACCTGTCGATAGCGGTTATCCCTTTCATGAAATTCTCATTCATCAGGTTCCAACCCACAGAAACAGCCGGATAAGTATTCCATTTATGTCCTGGCGCCAAGCGTGATGATGCATCAGATCTGATGGTTGCACTGATCAGATAGCGATTATCATAAGCATACATCACTCTTCCCATGTAAGACATCAGCCCACTTAGGTTGTAATTTCCATTACCGATTGTTAATTCTCCATTGGCCTGGCCAAGATTGTAAAACTGAAAAGCATCAGACGGAATATCACGTGCTGACATGGATGAGGAATTGAACTTATTCTGTTCAGCAGAATATAAGGCAACTACATTGATGTTGTGCTTTTCTGAGAAGGTTCTGTCATAAGTCAATAAATTCTCAAGTGTCCAATGGTAGGTTTGCGAATTGCTAACCCCTGCAGTTGAAACTGTAGTAGCAGTGGCATTTCCAATTCCAACACCAGTATAGTTACCATTATTACTCTGGATAAAATCAAGGCCGAGATTGGTACGGTATTTTAGTCCTTTTACCCATGGAATGCTAATCTCGCTATAAAAAGAGTTATAGGTAGCAAAGCCACGCGTTTCATTAAGCCATTTATCACTGAGACTCTCAGTAAGTTCGCGGGTGTAAATCCACGATTCATCCTGAGGCATTCTGATTGTTCTTTTTAGGCTGCCATCTGCATTGTAAGGATTTGCAATAGGCGAATTGCTAAGGATTCCATAAACGCCGAGTTGATTGCCTTCACTTAAGTTGTAATTGTTATTGGTGGTAAATCCAATCCTTAAGAAACTGGCAATTTGCTGATCCATAGATGCTTTCATTGAATACCGGGTGTACTGTTGAGTTGGGATCAGACTTTGATTCTGATAATAGCCGCCCCCAAAACTGTAGCTGCCAGTAGTAGATCCACCCGATACACCAACATCATGACTGGTTACAACTGCCGATTTATCATAGAATAAATCTTGCCAGTCGGTATTTACGTCGTTAGATTCATCTACGCCATTGGTTGTAAATAATCCAGCTGCCTTGCGCAAGGCAATAAATTCCGGGCCATCCATCATTGGATATTTGGCGAAAAGGGTTTGTAAGCCGGTATATGAATTATAGGATACTTTGGCAGGAGCTCCTTGTTGGCCACGGTTAGTGGTGATCAATATCACTCCATTCGCTCCCCTTGAACCATAAATCGCTGTAGCAGAAGCATCTTTCAAAATATCCAAACTTTTAATGTCGTTGGGATTAATATCACCAATGGAGCCCGGAAATGGAATCCCATCAAGCACCACCAACGGGTCGTTACTGGCTGAAAGTGAACGCTGACCACGGATCAGGATCTGCATGGTTGCACCAGGTTTGGTAGAAGTTTGTGAAATGTTCACCCCCGCTATTCTACCTTGTATAGCCTGTGCCACATTCGGTGCGGGTATTTCACGAACTTTATCGCCCGAGATGTTAGCCACAGAACCAGTTACCGATTCTTTGCGCTGGGTTCCATAACCCACTACTACAACTTGTTCAAGTTCTGCAGCGCTCGGGAGTAATGTCACATTGATTTCGCTTTGATTTCTGACCGGAACCTCGCGACTTGTAAACCCGATGTAAGAAAACACCAGCACCGAATTGCTTGTTGGAACCGCAATACTGAAGTTTCCTGTACCCAGGGTTGTTGTACTGGTTGAGGTTCCCTTGACCAGAATACTTACACCTGGAAGGGGTTTCCCCTGATCATCCACAACACGCCCTTTTACCTGGGTTTGTGCATGTGCAGCAACCACAAAAAGTGCAAAAAAAGCAATCAGTGATAGTTTGGCTAGACATTTGGAAAGTCCTGCACCAGGCTTTACAAAAAACTGTAAAAATTCATTCCTCATAAAAATTTGGTTTATAATGGTTAAAATTCATGCTTCACTTAGTAATGAGCCGACTGCTTATCCTAAAAAATTAGATAATGATTATCCCTAAACAAGAGCAGACAAGCATGATAGAGGTAAAGTTATTCGGTGGGCACAAAAGTGTAAGTGTCAATTGTTCATAAATATGGAATAAATGTTCAAAGGAAGGAATCGACTAAAAACGATTATTAAACGAGGAAAAGATTTTCGACCACAAAATATGAAGCCATCTTATGCAATCGATTGTAAACTAACCAGATGCAATAAAAAAGCCACTTCACAATCTTTAACGACAACAAATATTGAGGGAAACCGCTTTGATTATTTATTTTTTCGAAGCTATAAAAAATTGTAGTACGACCTTTTCAAAAACTCGGAAATTTCGAATGTTGTTGGTGCTATAAGTAAAGATGGCAACCCGTAGCTCAGGGGTGAATTACACTTAATTTTATATTTATAAGAATTTATTGTTGGTTAAATCTTAATAGGATAACCAGGTAATACTTACCCGGGATCCAGAACAAGTTTGCGGCCCGATCTATCATTTGACAGCTGACAAGCGCTTGCCCTGAATCCGAGAAGTACGCTAAACCAAATTTAATTTATTTTTATCCATGCGTCTTATTTTCAGGCGGTTATTTACTCAAAAACAGCTACGAAGCCATCATTCTTTTTGAGGTCGATTTTCAATTCTCCAGAAGCTGATATTTTTATTTCTTTGGCAACAAACCCGTTGTGGCTGTCGTTATTGTTTCCTGAAGAAATAAGTTTACCTGTTTTATTTTTAAGAAAAGTAAGATTTAATGAGAGAGATTTGTCGAGTGGTTCTCCATTCAATCCTGTAACGTACCATTTGGAACCCGATTTTCTGGCTACAACATATAATTTGCCCGGGTATCCATCAATAAATTTTACATCATCCCATTGGGAAGGCAATGCTTTTAAAAAATCTTTAACCTCAACAGGTACATGGCTCATTCCATCCGGTGTTTCGGCGTAGTGCTGTATGCCCGATAAAAAGGCTACTGCTGTAGCCAGTTCAAATGCAGCGGTTGTTCTCCGTTCAATATTGGGGATCTTGTATAAACACATCGGTGTGAAATCCATCGGATCAAACGCATTTCTGATCATGGCACTGGCAACCATGTGTTGAGGCGCTTTGTTGGCCGCATCTTGCCCAAATGTGATCATTTCGTATCCCAGTACGGCTTCTGCAGTCATTAAATTTGGATAAGTTCGCTGCAATCCCCTGGGCAGTGTAGCACCATGAAAATTGACCAACAAATGATGAGCGGCTGCATCGGTTAAAATATCATGGTAGTAAGCAATCATAGACTGTCCGTCGCCACCAAAAAAGTCGATTTTGATGCCTTTAATACCCATATCTTCCAGCCTGCTGAACTCCTTCACCCGTTTCTCATGCGTTAACAGCTTATCTCTCGGTGTAAATTTTACGGTATTCCAATCACCTGCTGAATTATACCAGAGCAACATACCCACATTTTTTTTTCTTGCGTAATCAGCCAAAACCGCTACCGAATCATATCCAATGGTTTCATCCCAGTTTGCATCGATCAAACAATACTGCCAGTTCATATCGGCAGCATAATCAATATATTTTTTCTGAACTGGGTATATCGTTGCCTTATCCTTTTCCAGCACCCAGCTCCATGCGGCTTTTCCAGGTTTTACGAACGATAAATCTTTTAATCTGGATGCAGGGGCAAGATCTGTACCGAGGGTCGATTCCATAATTGTAGCCAGATCGCCTATGGCAATGATCCGCCATGGCGTAATCCATGGAAGCGTAGATTCGGGATAAAGGGCTCCTCCTTTTATTTTTTCAGCTTCTTGCGGAAAATTGATCCGATATTCTCCACCAGGTGATAAACGCTGCAAAGCGGTTCCACAATAATTTCTTTCCAGTCCGGCTTCTGTAAGCATCACCCAGGTATCGCCTGTTTTAAATAAAGCCGGATATACCCACCCGTTAGCACTGGGAGATGGCGTACCTACCGGGATAGCCATATTATAATATACCTCGTAGGAAGGATTGGTATGCTCAAATCCCGTTTGTGCCTCGGCTTTGGCCTGTAACCAGGCCAAGGTACCTTCGGGAAAGTGAAAACTTGTCTGTTCTGACTGTATTTTTCTTAGCGACGAATCTTTTTCGGGAAATTCGTAGCGAAAGGCTGCCCCATCATTAGAAACACGAAAAATAATATTCATTCTTTTACCTGTTGGCGTTTTGGTCGATATCGCCAATTCATTTGCGGTATAGGTAATCGATTTCTTTTTTGCGTTGCGCATTACATAGGCCTCTTTCAATTTTCGCTCCGCAGTACCAACAACTTTTAATGACCTTGTAAAGTCTTCATCTTCTCTGATAATGCCCAGTTTAGAATTTTGTAAGATTGTTTTTTTACTCCTGGTAATGCTGTAGGTTCCCTGAGCGGGATTACAGGTGAGAACAATTTTTCCATCAGGACTGGAAACATCATAGCTTAGTGTTTCCTGCGCATAAATGCAGGTATTTACAAGGGTAAAAATGATAAATAAACGGATAAATTTCATGAGATCTAATTATTTGAGCAGCAGCGTATATAACCTGCCTGCTTTGGTTGGCATATCGTAAACAAAAGTCTTTTTCAATGGATTAGCCGTTAAACGGACTTCGGGTGCTATAATAGGTTCCTGGGTTTCGGCAATGGAATAGAACATATTTGGATTAGTGCCCACTGCATTTTTCAATTCAACAAGGTCGCTTTTCATTTCATTGGGGACCCTTAACCGTAAATTTCCGCCAAGCGTTGATTTAATTACGGCTTTGATTACCTGCCCATTAGACCATTCTAAGCTCAGTACCTCAAAGCCTCCCCTGGCCCTTAAGCCTTTAATGGAACCTTTTTCTTTCCATACATCGGGCAAAGCGGGCAGTAAATGCAATGCCTCATCGGCACTTTGCATCAGCATCTCGGTAATACCGGAGGTACAGCCAAAATTACCATCTATCTGAAAAGGTGGATGGGCATCAAAAAGATTATTATAAGTGCCCCCACCCCCAGGATTAACGCCTAGTGGTGTGAGTTGGTTTTGAATCAGTTGGTAAGCATGATTTCCATCCTGCATCCTTGCCCACCAGTTTATTTTCCAGCCCATACTCCACCCGGTAGATACATCACCTCTTTGAAGCAAGGTATTTTTTGCAGCAGCATAAAGCAAGGGCGTACGGTAGGCAGAAATCTGGTTGGAAGGGAATAAACCATAAAGGTGGGAAATATGGCGGTGTTTATCGTTTGGACTGTCTATATCATCCAGCCATTCCTGTAATTGGCCATGTTTACCAATGTGCATAGGCGATAACTTATTGCGCATCTGCAATAAACTATCGGCAAAAACATTGTCAACTCCAAGTATTTTGGCAGCACGGATAGCGGTAGAAAACACATCGAAAACAATTTGGTTATCCATGGTGGTGCCTGCATCAATAGAGGAGCCTCCATGTGCCGCAGGTGCATTTTCAGGAGAAGTACCTGGATTAACCACCAAATACTTCAGTGTTGGGTGCACCACCAGAAAATCTTTATAAAAAGTTGCTGCATCTTTTAAAACAGGATAGATGCTTTTAAGGTATTTACGATCTCCTCCATAAAGGTAATGTTCCCAAAGGTGCTGACTGGCCCAGCCGCCGCCACCGTTCCAGATTCCCCAGAACGCCCCATCCACTGGGCCGGTGCTTCTCCAGATATCGCTGTTGTGATGCGCCATCCAGCCCCTTGCGCCGTACATGTTTTTAGCCGTGGCCTTGCCCGTTTCTGCCATTTCACCTACCATTTTAAGAAAGGGCTGGTGCAGCTCAGGCAAATTGGTCGGCTCTGCAGGCCAGTAATTCATTTGAGCGTTAATATTAATGGTGTACTTACTGTCCCAGGGTGGGTAAAGCTTATCATTCCAGATGCCCTGTAAATTGGCAGGTTGCCCCTCGGGCTGAGAAGAACTGATTAAGAGATAGCGGCCAAACTGGTAATATAGATTAACAAACTGAAGATCTGTTGTATTCCTGAAATTCATTAACCTTTTGTCTGTTGGTAAGTCTGTACCATCGCTCTCCCCTAAATCAAGCTGAACGCGATTGAAGTATTTATGATAGTTGGTGAGATGAGTGGCCAGAATCTTATCATAAGATTTCGCCGAAGCCTGATCCAGGTACTCCAATGCCCGTTTAGCGGCATTGCCACTGATGTCGTTATAACGGTTAAAATTGGTAGCTATAGAGATGAAAATGGTTACTGCATTGGCATGCTCCACAACAATACTCGAATCGGTAGCTTTTAATGTACCCCCTTCATTGCTAAATCTGCTGATTACATTGTATTTTACAAGTCCTATCACACCTTCATGATCGCTGGTCAACCCTTCCATTACCAGATCTTTAACCGCTGAGGTACTGATTGAAACCTTTTTATGGGGCGTGGTGTAATTTGCGGTAAAAGAAATGCTGGCGGCTTTATTGGCGGTAAGTTTCATTACCACTACGCGGTTACCATGTGTGGCAAAAGCCGTTCGGGTATAGGCTACATCGCCAATGTTATAGCTTGTTTTACTTACAGCGTTTTCGATATCAAGTTCTCTATAGTAGTTTTGATACTTTTCATGCCCAGGAAAAACGAGTTGAAGATTGCCTGCCGGTTGAAAGATCTGTCCGGATGATTTTTTCCCAAACATGATTTTATTGGCCAGATTTTCAGCTTCCTTATGCTTCCCCTGAAAAATGAGTGCGCGGATTTCAGGTAAATGGCTCAAAGTTTCCGGAACATCATTTTGATAGGGACTACCACTCCACAGGCTATGCTCATTGAGTTTTATTACTTCTTTTGCCACGTTACCATAAATCATTGCCCCTAAAAAGCCATTACCAACAGGGAGTGCATTTTCCCAAACAGCACCTGCGGGTTGTTCGTACCAAAGCTTTAGTTTTGATTTTACAGGCACCTGCGCAAATGCCAAAGTGCCTGTAAAAAGGATTAAAATTATTTTACTGATTCTTAGTATCATGTTATAGATATTCATTGACAAAGGGATCTGATTGTTAAATTTCTTAATCGTTATTTTGAAACTGCTCGCAGTACAACAATGCCGTTAAGTTAAGCGCTTTTAACCACAGATGTGCACAGATAAACACGGATTTTCATATCTGTGTACATCCCTTCTATCTGTGGTTAAATTATTTCACTTGTGCCAATGGCTTACTTCATGACATTAGGCATTACCATGCTTGATACTCGTTCATCCGCAGTAGTTTTTCTTGTCCACAGCACCACTCAGCGTTCAAAACCATAGCTCATCCGTTAGTTATTTCTTCACCAACCTCACATAAAATACCCTTGCCGTTGATTTTCCATCTGAAGGTGAAAATTTAACTGAGATCCGTTTTTTGCCTTTTAGCATTTCTGCAGGGATTGGGTATTCCTGGTTGTAGAAGCCTGTTTTTTGTGGCTCCTGGCCCGCATCTACACCTACCAGTTTTTGATCATCAAGATAAATATCAAATTTATCACGGCTGCCACTTGTATGGTAACGAACATTCAGGGCCAGCTGATCTGCACCCGCGGTGTTCATTTCGTAGCTAAAAAAACCATTTCCCGTTGCATTGCGCCAAAATTGATCCAGATAGGATCCGCTGTGGGAATTGTTGTTTTTCATCTGGTGATCTACCTCTGGCTGCTGTTCTCCTGGCGCAACAAAATCTACTGTACGGCTTTCCAACGCAAGTTTTTCATTTTCTACCCGGGTAGCAGAATCGAGGTAAGCTGCATACTGGCCAGGTGTGAGCGCCATCCAGTACATCATGTAACGTGAATCGTGAATGCGGTAAAAAGGCTCCAAAGTAATTTTTTCAGGGTTTTCTATCCGCTCATTCACAAAAGAGAACTTCATCGACTGACCTTTTATTGGCTCGATTTTCTTGCCGATATCGTCAATACGCTCATCAATGAGAATAGGCGCCTTACTAATGGGCAGTTTTTTACCGCTGGCGATATGCCCCCAACGGCTATCGCCAGCTACCAGTCCGTTAAGGGCTTCCGTTCCGGTTTTAGCGCCCAATAAAATCGGTCCGTGCATAATTGCCACATAATCTGGCAAATTGGGCATCCGCTCAACGGTGGTTTTCATGGGCAGACTCAGCTCTACCACATCCCCTTTTTTCCAGTTACGGCCAATTCCCAGATAAGCGTTCGGAAGCAATTTATAGTCGGCTTTTTTACCATTGATTTTCACTTCCATCATTTCCTTGCCAATCCATGATGGCTTTCTGATCATCAACATTAACCGGGCATTTCCATCTGCAACAATCAGCCTGGTTTTTTCCTCATCCGGAAAAGTAGTTTCCTGCCTTATTGTAATGTTTTTTTCTTTCCAGTTGAGTTCAGAGGCAATAAACAGGTTAAGATATAAAGTATCTTTTTGATGGGTGTAAATAAATTCGTTGTACTTGCTGTGGTTCTCCATACCACTGCCCACGCAACACCACATCCCTTCATTCGGTGCCGAATATACGCGGTAGTGCCTTGGCCGGGCGGGCGTAAAATAAACATAGCCACCATGTTCGGGATGTTGAGACGAAAGAATATGGTTATACAGGGCTTTTTCGTAAAAGTCTACGTATCTGGCATCGGGTTTTTCCCTAAAAAGTCCTTCGGTCAGTTTCAGCATATTGTAGGTGTTGCAGGTTTCTGGCCCTTCCACATCATCTACAAAATCAGCACTGGCAGCAGCACTTGGAAAAAATTCCCTACGACTGTTTCCGCCAAATGCCAAAGATCTTTTGCCTGTTACTGTCTCCCAAAAAAACTGACCGGCCTGATCGTAATTCCGTTGATGACTCAGCTCTCCGATCCGCTGGAAACCAACGGCTTTGGGTACCTGGGTATTGGCATGTTTATTATCAAGGTTGTCCTGCCCCTTAGCCATAGGCGTAAGCAATTGTTGATGAGAAAACCGCATCGCTGCGTTCAGGTATTTTTCATTGCCGGTAATCTGATAGGCATCAGCCAATACTTCATTCATCCCACCATGTTCTGTATCTAACATTTGCTGCATCTGTTGCTCATTAAGCTTCGAGGTAATGGCTATCGCCCAATCACAGAATTTTAAAAATACTTCCTTCGCATCTTTACTTTCCCCATAAATCCAGGCATCGCGCAAACCTGCAAAAGTTTTGTGAACATTATACCATGGCACCCAGGCAGATTGATAGGCTTTGAAGTTTCCTTCTTTAAGCTTCATCCAGATCTCCTTACTATTGGGAACGCCTCCAGCATATCCTATTCCCCATTCAGGGTGTGAAGTTGTATTTTTATTCTGGCAGGCTTTCAATGTTGTTACGATTTTTTCCATCCTGCTTTTGCATTCTGGATTACCTGTTGAGGCATAATTAAGTGCAAGCGCACTCAGGTAATGTCCGGCGATATGCCCATCCAGCCCTTCCCAGTTATCATAGCCTTTTTTATCCGTAGGAAACGCTGCCTGCTTAAGGTAAGGGTAAAGCAAACGGTCCACATCATAAGCCAATAGTGTTTTTATGTTAAGGTCTCTGGCATGGTCAAATGGTCCACTAAGTAGTTTTACCTGTTTTAAAGGAAACGAATTGGCATAAAACCCCTCTTGTGCCCCAACATTTCCACAGAAGCCAATATTGAATAGCACAGAAACACATAGGCCGACGAAAAGCTTTTGCAAAAGATCGTATTTTGGTAATGTCAACATATAATTTTATTCAAAAAGGTTTATTTAAATAAAGTAGAGGAGAACTGATAAAGGTTATTCCGCCAAACAGGCCAGGTGTGCCCTCCCGGATATTCGTGATAACTAAAATTGATATTCAGTTCTTTAAATTTATCCATCATTATCTGGCAGTTATTATAGGCAATATCCTCCTTCCCACCCATGGCAATCCACAACTGCTTTAGGTTGGCATTGATTTTTTCACGGTTGTTTTTCATCCCTATATACTGAAGGTCGGCTATCGTATTTTGACGCGGCACAACCCATCCCGAACTAAATACACCCAGGTACGCGAATTTATCGGTGTTGTTAATCCCGGTATATAGCGTGTGCATCCCGCCCATCGATAAACCGGCCAATGCCCTGTTTTGCGCATCGGTTTTGGTGCGGTAAGTACTTTCAACCAATGGAATAATTACTTCTTTCAATTCTGATTCGAAAGTTTTTAACCCGGCTTCGCCAAAGGCAGCTCCACCTACATTTGCACTGGGCATTACAATAATCATCGGTTTGGCTTTTTGAGCAGCAATAAGATTGTCGAGAATCAGATCTGTTTTACCCTGGTTCGCCCAGCCGGTTTCATCTTCTCCCCCTCCATGTAGGATATAAAGTACCGGGTATTTTTCATTTACCTGTGCATCATAAAAAGGCGGTGTGTAAACATAAAGCTGCCTCCATGACCGGGTTACTTTTGAGTAATATTTTTTGATCCGAAGTTCGCCATGTGGAACATCCTTCAACGCATAATAGTCGCCTTTTGAAAAAGGGATTTCAATTCCGCTGGCCATGCGCCCCATGCCGAAATAAGACTTACTTGCCGGATCTGCTACAGGAAGGCCATCAACGATGAGCGAATAATAATGAAATCCTTCACCCAAAGAATCTGTTGTAACGGTCCATCGGCCCTTTTCATTTTTGACCATATCATACTTTCGGCCCAGGTCTACCTGAACACTGTGCGCGTTGGGCGCTAAAAGATTGAAAACAACTTTATGGTCATCGGTAATCTGTGGATAGCCGCCAGAACCGATATTGGTTGAGGCCGGTGCACCCGCTACCGGATATTTTGAAAAAGTAGTGGTATCAACCGGTTTAAATAACAATTGCGAAAACATGTACAATCCATTCTTCCAAACTTTAAAATCGTGAAAACCAGGCTCGATAAAATAGATATGTGGCACCTTGTTTTTAGTCAGATAATCGTGCGTGCGCTTACTGTTGATAATGAGGTTATCACTAGCCCCACAAGAGATAAATAACAATTTGAGCATAGTTGAGGCCTTTTTTGGATCAGGTACAAGCACTTCTGGCATTTTGGTATTTGGTGCTGAAGAAAAGCCAGCTATCCAGGCAAATTTATCCAGATTTCCAAGTCCAAAATTCAAAGCCTGTCCTCCACCCATTGATAAGCCTGCAATCGCCCGGTGTTCGCGGTCTTTATACACGCTAAACTTCCGCTCCACAAAAGGAATAAGATCATTAATTAAATCCTTTTCAAAAGTAGCAAAGGCCTGCACTTTATCCTTGTCCATAATGTTACCGATGGCGCGGTCATCTTTCATGGCTCTACCGTTCGGCATAATTACCACCATAGGTGCCAACTTACCGGCGGCATAAAGATTATCCAGAATCACCTGGGGATTACCTCCATTAAGCCATTCTTTTTCATCACCCCCAATACCATGCAAAAGATATAAAACCGGATATTTTAATTGTTTACTGTAACCTGGCGGCGTATAGACCAATGCTTTACGGTTATTGCCGACAGTTTTTGACGAATAGACCAAAGTATCGATTTTTCCATGCGGAATTGCAGGCTGAACCATGTCAAAGCCTTCTGGAGCGCTGGACACGATCTGCTGAGCAAAACCATCAAAGGCATAAGCACTTAAACTGATAAAAAGCACTGTTATTCTTACGAAGAGGGATTTATTTGTTTTTTTCATATCTGGTTAGGTTAAGGGTATGTTATTATCTGTTTTTTACCGGGCTAACACCGGTAGTGGTTTCTACAATTTTCTGTATGGTGCCATCCTCATTATAGTGCATATCATCTACACAGATAGACCTTCTATAACTGCCACCCGTAGGCAAGGAGCCATTGTGGTAAAAAAAGTAAGATTTGCCCTTAAAATCGATAACACCAGGGTGAGTAGTAAAACTGTTGGGAACATTTCCCTTAATAATACCTTTGTATACCCAAGGTCCCTGTGGCCCCTTAGCCATGCAGTATTCGATCATTTCGGGTTTGGTTCCCGCGCCCGCATAGATTAAATAATAGTTGCCTTTTCTTTTATAAACCCAAGGGCCTTCAATGTAGTTTTTGATGTCAAGCACCTGGATTTCTCCATCCATCTCGATCATATTTTTTTTCAGCTTAACACTTTTACAACTTCCGTTGCCCCAAAACAGATAAGCCTGCCCATCATCATCGATAAAAACAGTAGGATCAATATCATCCCAACCATGTTTTTTATCGGTAGTCATCTCATTGGTTACCAAAGCCTTGCCAATTGCATCTTTAAATGGCCCAA
Organism: Pedobacter sp. 22163; assembly: GCF_052045595.1. NCBI lineage: Bacteria > Pseudomonadati > Bacteroidota > Sphingobacteriia > Sphingobacteriales > Sphingobacteriaceae > Pedobacter > Pedobacter sp. 22163. The sequence continues at coordinate 116,099 of NZ_JBQEPM010000012.1, forward strand.
CAGGACTATCAGAAACCGCTACGCCGATCGCCATCCCACCTTTACTCTCCTTATTTTTTTGGTGGCCTGTTGATACATACCAATAAAACTTTCCATCCCTGTAAATACACTGGGCGGCGTACGCATCTCCGCCGGCCCATGAAAAGGCCTTTGGCGAAAGCAGCATGCCGTGATCTTCCCAGTCGACCATATTTTTTGATGAGAACACATGCCAGTCGGGCATTTTATAATTGGTATCTTTCACTGTTGCGGTATCATGCCCAACATACAGATAAACTTTATTTTTATATACCAGTGGTGCCGGATCAGCAGTAAACATGTGTTTGATAATTGGGTTTTGCGCCTGCGATTTAAAATGCACCGCAAAAACCAGCGTTGATAACAATAGGAAGAGGGCTTTAAATTTCATTATTATTTTTATTTGGTCAGTAATCAGTTTTGTTTGACGATGATGTTTTCACGCTTCAAAGTGTACTATCTGGCTTTTATTTACCATTCCTCATATATTTGGTTTAGCGAAGCTACCGCATCTGTTGTTTTTTTATAGGAAGATTTGATTATTATAATAGAAAATATGTTCATCGGCTGTATTTTTCACCTACTTTGGGGTTAAATGCATGTTCAACTTTCTTTTACCAAACGATCCTCCACTTTTCTTTTAACGCTAATGTATTCGGAAGGCTGCATATTAAATTTTGCTTTAAATGACTTGGCAAAATAATTAGGCGTAGCAAATCCAACCATGTAAGCAATTTGCGAAACATTCAAATCACTTTTTTCCAATAAAACAGCCGCCTTATCAAGTTTAACCGACCGGATATATTCAATTGGCGAAAGCCCTGTTAATTCGAGTATTTTATGATACAGTGAACCTCTGCTCATACCTACATGTTTGCTTAGGTCTTCTACCGATAGTTTAGGGTTGTTTAAATTATCATCAATATAAACTGCCACTTTCTTGAACAAACGGTCGCTGTGTGATTCGATTGTTACCGCTGTTGCCTCCACCTTGATCTGTTTACTATAAGTGTCTTTGAGTCTTTTGTTGAGGGAAAGCAGGTTTTTAATCTTTGCATTTAAGATCTCGAAGTTGAACGGCTTGGTGAGATAATCGTTTGCACCGGTTTCCAGGCCTTTTATCTGTTCTTCTTCCCCGGTTAAGGCGGTTAGTAATATGATTGGAATGTGATTGGTCCGTTTATCTGATTTAACTTTTTTACATAGTTCTATCCCGCTCATATAAGGCATGTTGATATCACTCACAATTACCTGAGGATGGTTCGACAGCGTTTTTTGCCACCCTTCCTGTCCGTTGCCGGCCTCGTATATCCTATAGAAAGACTGCAGTCCATCTTTAAGATAGGAACGAAAATCCTCATTGTCTTCCACTAGTAAAATAGAAGGGATATCTGTATCCCGATCCGGTCCGGATATGGTGGCGTTCAACTCCGGTCTGCCCTTATCTGCAGCATCCGAAAAATCGATCATCAATTCGGCTGCAGACCGAACATTTGAGAACGGGATTTCGATGGTGAAAACACTTCCCTGACCAACCTTACTCCGTACAGCGATTTTTCCGCCATGTAGTTTCACAAATTCCTGTGCAATTGAAAGACCTATGCCACTTCCCTGATTCAAGATGGGCGCTATTCCACCTGCCTGGAAAAAGCGTTGAAAGATTCTTTCCTGATCCGTTTCTGAAATGCCTATGCCCGAATCGGTAACTGTAATAATCAGCGTTGCTGCATGTGCTGCGCCGGGCAGTGTAACCTTCTCCAGCCCAACTGAAATCTCCCCACCAACCGGGGTAAATTTGAATGCATTGGATAAAAGATTAAACAGCACCCTTTCGATCTTATCATGATCAAAAGGTGCATTAAAATAGCTTAATTGACTTTTGAACACCAACTGTATCTGCTTTCGTTCGCTCAGATCGTTGAATGATTCAAGAACCTCTTTGATGAAAGAAACGATATCTGTTTCAACAGCATTTAAGGTAAGCTCCCGGTCTTCGATTTTTCTGAAATCCAGTATCTGGTTAACCAGGTTTAATAACCGCCTTGTATTGCGCTTGATCATCAATAAGGGATTGGCAATATGCTGATCAGGCTGTTCGGCAATCAGCTTATCTACAGGACCCATAATGAGTGAAAGCGGGGTCCTGAACTCATGGCTGAGATTTGTAAGAAACTTGATTTTGAGTTTATCCAGTGCCCTTAACTGTTCGGCTTCTTTACGATGCTGCGCTAAGCGCTGCTCTGCCTTCATTTTTTCCTGAACAAGGGCAAACTTTCTTTTGAGTTTCTGGATCCCCAGATGCCGTATATAGAAAAGCGTACCGACAATGCTGAGGATATAAAAAATATAAGCATATGTGGTTTTCCAGAACGGAGGGCTAACATCAATGGCGATGGAAGTTTCTGAGGCATTCCAGATGCCATTACTGTTGTTTGCTTTAACATGAAAGACATATTCTCCTGGATCAAGATTGGTATAGGACACCGATTTTGTAGAGCCTGCCTTTATCCAATCCTTGTCAAACCCTTCTAATCTATAAAAATACTGATTATCCTCAGGGACGGTGTAATTGATGCTGACATAGCTGAGCGTGAAACTCTGTTTATACTCCAGGTGAATGCTCTTGGCAATGGATATATGCTCCTGGATCGGGCTGGCCTTGCCTGGCAGCACCGATGAGTTTGAAACCTTGAGATCAGTAAAGATCACCGAGGGAACACTTCTGTTTTTTTTAAAGAATCTCGGGTTAAAATAATTGAAGCCAGCGGCCCCTCCAAAATAGATCTCACCTCCGGCAGTTCGCATCCCTGCACCACGGATAAAATTGTTGTTCTGAACACCATTATAAACCGTGTAGTTCGTAAATACTTTTGTTCTGGGATCAAAACTGCTGATGCCTTTATTGGTACTTACCCAGATCAGCCCCTTTAAGTCTTCTACTATAGCATACACTGTAGCGTTGTTCAATCCATTTTTTTTGGAGAAGTTGATGAACCTGTTCTTATTACGATCATATAGACTTAGCCCCCCACTAAAAGTTCCGACCCATAAATTGCCTGACCGGTCCTTTAATATCGACAGCGTGAGATCATTCGGCAGGTTATTGTTTTTTTTGTTCAGAACCGAAAATTTATGGGTAAACTGATCAAGTATAGATATTCCTGACCCATAAGTGCCTATCCACATATTATTTTGATCATCTTCTTCTATAAACCTGATGAAATTATTCCCCGGGAAATCCACCTCGTTGGGCGCCTGGGGGTTCTTGCAGTATTTCAAAACGACTTTAGCATCCGGGGTCATCAGGTTTACTCCGCCTCCATTGGTTCCTACCCAGATTTTACCTGTCTTGTCTTCTTTTAAGCAAAAAACGTCATTCGAATTCAGCCCGTTGGTTTTGGTGGAGCGTTTAATCTGCAATAGCTTATCCGTTAACAGATCCATAGATACTAAACCGTTTGAATAGGTTCCCATGAGCAGTTTTTTTTCTTTGGTGATGGCCATGGCTATTATGGAAATATTGTTCATTGCACTTCCATCAGGCAATCTGGCATTGAACCTTTTTATCAGCTCGGTACGCGGATTGAAAAGATTTAGTCCGCCACCATCTGTGCCCACAAATATTTCATCCCTGTACTGTGCGAAAGAAGTGATTACAGATGCACTCAAACCATTGGGATCGTAAATATTGCTTTGCTTTAAGTTAAAAAGATTCAGATTGGAATCATATTTACTTATCCCGCCATGAAACGGGCCCAGCCAGTAGATCCCGTCATCAATATAAATACTGCTGATCGATTTGCCCGTGAGCGAATAGAAATCTCTGTAGTTTGGCCTGTAGAATGTAATAGTGGCACTATTGAGATCAATAATTTTCAGTCCATCATCAGTACCTGCCCATAATTGATTGTTTTTATCTATTGCCAGACTGATCACCCTGCTACTGGCAAGTGCATTGAGGTCACCGGCGCTGTAAACAAAAGCACTGAATCCACTCTGGTCAGGCAATTTCCTGCATATTCCCCTCGCGGTACCAAACCAGATATTTCCCGATTTATCCTCACAGATCGTGTTGATCTCGTTACTGATCGGAGTGGACGCATCAGAGGGGCTGTGGCGATAAATCTTGAAAGCCTTTTCTTTCCGGTCATAAAGATACACGCCATTATTTGATCCGATCCACAATCTGTTCTTACTATCTTCTAACAGACAGTTAAAAGATAATTGAGCTGAAGATTTTCTGTTAGGGGTTTGCCTGATGTGATTGGTGATCTTATTTGTTTTTGGATCCAGCTCATCAAGTCCATTATAAGTTGCTACCCAAACATGGCCTAAATGGTCTGTAGTCACAGCATGAATAAGATCGCTGCTAAGCCCGCCCGCTACATTGGCAGGATAGGTGATGAAGGAATTGTTTTTACGGTCAAATAAACTCAAAGACCCCAAAGAGCTCCCAACCCATAGGTTACCCGAACTGTCCTCATGTAAAGCCCTGATATCATTGGACCGCAGGCTTGTCGGATCATTTTCATTAAACTTATAAACGGTGAAGTTGCTGCCGTCGTATTTATTCAGTCCGTCCTCTGTGCCAAACCACATAAAACCAAAGTGGTCTTTTATTATCGCATTAACTGTGTTGGATGATAAGCCATCTTTTATCTGCAGTGATGTGAAATTTATTTTTTGCTGTTGCGCGTAGTCTTTTACTGGGGAAATCAGAAGTGAGACCGCAAAGCACAGGAATATTTTATTAAAAGCAGATTTAAAAATCATGGCTTTATTTTTTGATCTGAGTAGTAATACTGATATCGGGCCTGGACAGGCCCGTTTCCCCTGCCTTCTAGAAAACCAAAATCCCGCGTAACCAAACTGGCTGACCCGCTGCAGCGCATGGCAAACATTTTAACCGGGTGAAGATATGACAACAGGGAAATTTTGATCACCCTGTAAGTAAAGCTATGGCCCATATTATCTATTTGTTTATCAGTTAGGTAGGTAGCACCCAGAGCTGAACATATCTGGTTATTTAATCAGTGCACCTGGTTTTCGCCCAAGATTTCCGAATTCAAGCTAAAATAACCTGATTATCTGATGAGCGTTAAGTCAATTGTGAAAATTACAGCAATAAATGTTCAAGATCCCCCAATGTTCGTCCTAATTCATCAGGTGAAATAAAATTTAAAGGGCCCAAACAACCAGATCGAAACATTTGTCATAGGTTTTTATCCAAATGTACACCTCCCGAAGTCAAACTATTTGGAACTTGCAAAAGTTAAGAAAACCAAATATATGAGACGATTATTCTTTTTAACCATATTTACCACGTTAGCTCTTCTGCACATTACCAGTCCGATTCAGGCACAGGAATATCCATTTGAAGATTACAAATTACCTTTTGATAAAAGGGTTGAAGATCTGGTGTCCAGATTAACACTTGAGGAAAAAGTTTTTCAGATGCTTAATTCAGCACCTGCAATTCCAAGATTAAAAATTCCGGCTTACGATTGGTGGAATGAAACATTGCACGGGGTTGCAAGAACGCCCTTTAAGGTAACCGTATATCCCCAGGCCATTGCTATGGCGGCCATGTTCGATCCTGCAGCGCTGGGTAAAATGGCAGACTACTCTGCTTTGGAAGGGCGGGCAATTTACAACAAGGCGGTTGCGCTTGGCCGTACGAATGAACGCTATCTGGGATTAACCTATTGGACACCCAATATCAATATCTTTAGAGACCCAAGATGGGGACGCGGTCAGGAAACCTATGGAGAGGATCCTTATTTAACCGCTACACTTGGAGATGCATTTGTAAGGGGTTTGCAGGGCGATGACCCAAAGTACCTGAAAGCGGCTGCTTGTGCGAAGCATTATGCTGTTCACAGCGGACCGGAGCCTTTACGCCACGTATTCAATGCAGATGTTAGTGCCTTTGATCTTTGGGACACTTATTTGCCAGCATTTGAAAAACTAGTTACGAAATCGGAAGTTGCCGGAGTGATGTGTGCTTATAACGCATTCCAAGGACAACCATGTTGTGGCAGCGATCTTTTAATGACCGATATTTTAAGAAAGAAATGGGGGTTTAAGGGTTATGTTACTTCAGATTGCTGGGCCATTGATGATTTCTTCAAAAATCACAAAACCCACAAAGACGCAGCAAGTGCTTCGGCTGATGCCGTTTTTCATGGAACGGACCTGGACTGTGGAACTGATGCTTATAAAGCTTTACTAACTGCGGTTAAAAACGGTATTATTACAGAAAAAGATATTGATGTATCGGTAAAAAGACTGTTCATGATCCGGTTCAGACTCGGCATGTTCGATCCGCCTTCGATGGTAAAATACGCCAATACACCAATAACAGTTTTAGAAAACAGTGCCCACAAAGCGCATGCACTTAAAATGGCAAGGGCATCGATGGTTCTGTTAAAAAACGAATCCAACACACTTCCGCTGAAAAAGAATCTAAAGAAACTGGTGGTGCTTGGTCCGAATGCCAATAATGATATTTCGGTGCTTGGAAATTACAATGGTATCCCCTCAACCATTACAACGGTTCTTCAGGGCATAAAAGATAAATTGGGAAATCAAACAGAGGTGATATATGAGCAGGCAATTTCGTTTGCGAGCGATACAATTCTACATTATAGAAATTTAGAGCACCAATTAACCGCAGATGGCCACAAGGGTTTCAAGGCCGAATATTACAAGGGTATAGAACTGCAGGGAGCACCTTTTTTAACGCGGTTCGAAGAATCAATAAACCACAACTGGCAAGAGGGCCAGCAAATCGGCGAAGGTTTGGCTGCAAACCATTTTTCTGCCCGGTTTAGCACGGTGTTTAAAGCTTTAAAGTCAGAAGAAATTACCTTTGAAGTAGATGGGGATGATGGCTACCGTTTAAAGGTAAACGGGCAAAAAGTTTTAGATGCCTGGTCTAAAAACAGGTGGGGCGCTAAAACGTATAAAATTCCTGTTTCAAAAGATTCTACATACAAAATTGAAATGGAATACTGGCAGGGTGAGGGTGGAGCAAAGGTCCGCTTTGCTGGAGGTACCTTTGGCCGCACAGATTTTACTGAGCTGGTTGCACGCCATCGCGATGCAGATGCATTTATATTCGTGGGCGGCATTTCTCCGCAGCTTGAAGGTGAAGAAATGCAAGTAAATGTACCTGGTTTCAATGGTGGCGACAGAACCTCTATCATGCTTCCCCAGGCGCAAACCTCACTAATGAAAGCTTTAAAATCAAGTGGCAAGCCAGTTGTTTTTGTGATGATGACAGGAAGTGCCATCGCTATTCCATGGGAAGCCGAAAATATACCCGCCATTGTTAATGCCTGGTACGGTGGCCAATCGGCGGGAACTGCGGTAGCTGATTTGTTGTTCGGTGATTACAGCCCTTCAGGAAGACTTCCGGTAACCTTTTATAAGAGTGACGGGGATCTGAAAGATTTTAATGATTATAATATGGAGAATCGAACTTATAGGTATTTCAAAGGCACACCTCTTTTCGGATTTGGATATGGATTAAGCTATTCTACATTCTATTATCACAACTTTATCCTACCTTCAAACCTTAAATCAGGCAAAGGAACAAGTTTATCTGTAAAGATCACCAATACCGGTAAAATGCAAAGCGACGAGGTTGCCCAGTTGTATTTGATGCACAACAATCTAAAAATCAAATCAGCTAAAAAAGCCCTTAAGGGATATCAAAGGGTTAGCCTGGCACCAGGTGAAAGCAAACTTGTTCATTTTAAATTATCACCTGATGAACTTAGTTATATTGATGATAAAGGGACAAAAAGACCACTAAAAGGCGAGATCACATTATCGATTGGTGGAAGCCAGCCCGATGAGAAGCTGAAAACAAGCGGTAATATTGTAACCCGAAAACTAATAATCAACTAGATGAAAAAGATTAGCCTGCTATTGATTATCATTACAGCTACTAGCCATTTTCTGAAGGCTGAAGACGGACACCAACTTTGGCTCCGCCATACCGCTACAAAGCAGGTAAAGGTGGTATCACCGAGAAAGTCGCCGGTATTAAGCATTGCTGTACAAGAAATTAAAAACGGGTGGCTGGGAAAAGATGGCGCAGAACTAAAATTTGATTTTGTTAAAGATGGCTCGATTACCGATGATGGATTTCGTTTGGAAGGCAACAAAATTGCCGCTAAAACGGATCTGGGGATCCTCTATGGAAGCTACGAGCTCCTTAGAAGGCAGTATTTAGGAAAGTCTGATCAAAATTATGCATCCAATCCCTCCTATTCAAGAAGAATTCTTAACCATTGGGATAATCTGGATGGTTCTGTAGAACGCGGGTATGCCGGTGGCTCGATATTTTGGAGGCAGGGCGATTCTTCGCTTAAACTTAGTGAGGCAGATATCGCTTTGTACAAAGAATACGCTAGAGCCAATGCCTCAATAGGCATAAATGGCACAGTACTCAACAACGTAAACGCTTCGGCAAAAATCCTCACCACAGCCTATCTTCAAAAGGTTAAGGCTATTGCCACAGTACTGCGCCCGTATGGTTTAAAGGTCTATTTATCGGTCAACTTTTCCTCACCCGTTACGGTTGGAAAACTTAAAACCGCCGATCCTCTTGTTCCTGCCGTTAGGCAATGGTGGGCAACTAAGGCCAAAGAAATTTATTCACTTATTCCTGATTTTGGAGGATTCCTTGTAAAAGCCAATAGCGAAGGGCAACCTGGCCCTCAAAATTTCGGAAGGACACACGTTGATGGTGCCAATATGATGGCTGATGCGCTCTCCCCTTTTGGAGGGATTGTAATGTGGCGTGCCTTTGTATATCAACCAAGTAATGAGGACCGTACCAAACAAGCCTATAATGAGTTTTTAAAATTTGATGGTAAATTCAAGAAAAATGTAATTGTCCAGATCAAAAACGGACCACTTGATTTTCAGCCCCGAGAGCCATTCAGTCCCTTATTCGGGGCTATGATTAAAACCCCTGTGATGCCAGAGTTTCAGATCACGCAGGAGTATCTGGGCTGGTCGAATCACCTGGTTTTCTTGTCTACCCTTTGGGAAGAATGTTTACAAAGCGATACCTACCGAAACGGTAAGGGCAGCACTGTAGCGGCCTGTACAGATGGAACATTGGATAAACGAACCTTCAGTGCAATTGCGGGGGTATCCAATATTGGCCTGGAGCGGAATTGGACCGGGCATATTTTTGCGCAGGCCAATTGGTACGCTTTCGGCAGGCTTGCCTGGGACAATAAACTTAAGAGTGAAGATATTGCGGATGAATGGATTAGGCAAACTTTTTTAAGTCCCATGGAAAAGAAAATGGAGCGAACCCTGGTAAAACCGATAAAAGAGATGATGATGCAGAGCAGAGAAGCGGCTGTGAATTATATGATGCCTTTAGGATTGCACCACATTTTTGCTGAAGGCCACCATTACGGGCCTGCCCCATGGTTCTCGAATAAAGCCATCAGGGCCGACTGGACCTCGGTATATTACCACAATGCAGACCTTTTAGGAGTGGGTTTTAACAGAAGCAGTACAGGCAGCAATGCCGTTGAACAGTACCATGAACCACTCCGATCTACATTTAACAGCCTGGAAAGTTGTCCGGAAGAATATTTGTTGTGGTTTCACCATGTACCATGGACTTATAAACTTAAAAATGGAAACGACCTTTGGGCAGCGCTTTGTTATCGTTACGATTCGGGTTTGCAACGTGTTCGTGCGTTCCAGCGCATTTGGGACAGTACCAAGGGCTTGGTTGATGATGAGCGGTTCAAATCCGTGCAATCCAAACTCAAGATCCAAAGCCGTGATGCACAGGTTTGGAAGGATGCCTGTTTGTTATATTTCCAGCAGTTTAGCAAACGGGAAATTCCTTACGAGTTGGAACGCCCGATATATGAATTGGATACTTTAAAAAAGCTGACCAAAAGTAAGGACTATGAATAGTCTGTTTTATCAAAACAAAACCAAAAAATCCGGTGATGCCGCATCTAGCGCAAGTCTTAGCGCCCCGGCAAAAGCAAAGGCCTGACTTGTGCTTTTCATTAAATCAACAAATCAATATCTATCAATCCTTTTCCTCCTCCATCCCATCTAGCGCAAGTCTTAGTGCCCCGGCACAAGCAAGGGCCTGACTTGTGCTTTTCATTAAATCAACAAATCAATATCTATCAATCCCATCTAGCGCAAGTCTTAGCGCCCTGGCATAAGCAAAGGCCTGACTTGTGCTTTTCATTAAATCAACAAATCAATATCTATCAATCCTTTTCCTCCTCCATAATCTATAGCGCTACTATATAAATAGTCAGCTGCATTTGCCACCAGTCCTGCCTCAACTGGATTATTATGAAGATAATCAATTCGTTCTTCAAACATATTTAGATGTGGATCTAGTTCGATAGGATGGTTATCCTGTCTCCAAACCTGAAAGTTTTTATTATTGCTATTCTGCTGCCCAGCCTTTGAAAACAAGTAGAGCCCCCCAAGCTGGTGCGAGCTTGTAGCTCGTATCCAAATTAAGTTAAATTATATCAATTTCTAACAAACCCCTTTCTCCAGAAAAATCTATTGCACTACTATACTTCCAATGGTAATCTTCTATTACAAAGCCTGCCTCAACCGGATTATTGTGTATCGAAAATTATGAAAGTTAGGATTGCGATTTTCTAAATTTTAGAACTATGGCTTTTTTATATTGGTACGAGTTAAAAACTCGCACCAGCACAAGAGGGGCTTGTTATAGAAGGTCCGTTAGTGGTTAACCATCTTCATTGCGCCTTCACTATAACGCTCGCCAGTTATAGGATATCGCTTAATCAGTTCATCAATCGCTGTCAGGTCATCACCTGTCAGTTCAACTTCAATCGCACCTACATTATCTTCCAGGTATTTTCTCTTTTTCGTGCCTGGAATCGGGATAATATCTTCGCCCTGTGCCAGCACCCATGCCAGGGCAAGCTGTGCAGGTGTACAACCCTTGATACCTGCCAGTGCAGCAAATTCAGCTATGAGCCTATTGTTACCGGTAATATTTTCCTGCTGGTAACGTGGCAGGGTTCTTCTAAAATCATCGTCAGCCAGGATATTTACATCGAGTGTATTGGTAACCAGTCCCCGCGCCAGCGGAGAATAAGGCACAAGTGAAATGCCAAGCTCACGGGTTGTCTGCAATATCCCATTTTCCACATCCCTTGTAAGCAACGAGTACTCACTCTGCAGCGCAGCAATCGGATGCTCAGCATGTGCTTTGCGTAAAGAAGCAACAGAAGCCTCACTCAGTCCAAGATAGCGTACCTTTCCAGCTCTTACCAGATCGGCCATCGCACCAACGGTTTCTTCAATCGGAACGTTCGGGTCAACCCGATGAGCATAGTAGAGATCTATAGTATCAATTTTCAATCGTTTCAGACTCTGTTCAACAGCAACTTTCATCCAGGCGGGAGAACCATCAAAATAGGTTCCCGTTGCACTGCTGGGGCCGGCAATTCCATCTTTAAAACGGAACCCAAATTTAGTTGCAATAAATACCTTGTTGCGGTTAGGTACGAGTACCTTAGAAATGAGTTCTTCATTTGCTCCATTTGCATACATATCGGCCGTATCCCAAAAATTGATCCCAAGATCAAGTGCTTTTTCAAGCGTCGCTAAACTTTCTTTGTCGTCTGTAGGTCCGTACGCAAAACTCATGCCCATGCAGCCTAAGCCAAGTGCAGACAGTTTTTCGCCGGTTGTTCCTAAATTTCTATATTTCATTTTGATCAGATTTTGTTCACTCAAATGTAGACAAGAAAGCAAAACCGCGACTTATAAGCATCAAACAGATCGTTATAATATTCAAACAATCTCTCTCAGTTTAGTAGGTGCTGAACCGGTGTGTTTTTTGAAGAACAGTGTAAAATATGAAGGGTATTCGAAGCCCAGGCTATAGGCCACATCGCCGATATTCCAGTCGGTATGCTGCAAGAGTGCCTTAGCCTCTTTAACGATCCGGGCAGCGATATGAGCAGTTGTAGTCTTACCGGTAACCTCTTTTACAGAACGGTTGAGGTGATTGATGTGTACGGATAAAGCGTCGGCATAATCGGCAGGGTTTTTCAGTTTGAGTGTAAGCGTAGGAGAATCAATTGGAAACTGTCTTTCCAGCAGTTCAAGAAATAAAGCAGAAACCCTTGAAGAGGCATTGGCATAGGTATGAAAATTTGTGGCCGGATTATTTTTCATCGCCTCATGAATCAACAGGTGCAAATAGCTACGCAATACATCGTACTTGTGCGGATAAGTGGAGTGCATTTCTGCCTGCATCTTTTGGAATATAGCCGAAATTTCGCGCAATTGAACTTCATCCGGAAAGAACACCGGATTACAGCCAACCTTAAACAAAGGCGAATCGCGCAGGTTATTTACCCGTTCACTATGCTGAATGAAATCTTCGGTAAAAAGACAATACCAGCCCGACTGCTGATCTGAGTCTGCTTCCCAGGAATAAGGCACAATAGGGTTTGAAAATAGCAGTGCAGGTCGGTCAATCTGTATCCACTTATCTGCATAATAGATTTTTCCCTTACCAATGATAAGTGAAACCTTATAAAAATCGCGACGACTGTATGGGCTTGCCACGGCGCAGTTATCTCTCGTGAATACGTTGATGTGGCCAATGCCGGCATTGTTGAGCGGAACATCTATAGGCGCATGGTCTGGCAGCCTGTTGTAAAAATCGATAACGGTCTCTGCTTGTTTCATACAGTAAATTTATAAAAATCAAACAATATACCTCGCATCAACCAAATTGATTAACTCCGACCGCCAATCCAGAAGGCCCTAAAATAACCTGCTCATCAGCATTAATTAACCATCTGTTTGATGGAAGAGCGATCAATAGATTGTATTTTTCACAACCCATCATCCAAAGCCCTTACTAAACCCAAAGTATCTTCCAACAGTCGGTATTTAACGATCAGCCCCTCCACTATGTTTATTTCTGTGAAAAACAGTGATTTATAAACTTTGTTTGTTTTCACCATCCGCGTTACAAAATTTCCCGAACTGATCACTACATTTCCAACAACGGCTATATGATCAATCATTGCAGAAACGGCTTCTGTATTTTGCCATAATAGTTCAAAAAATTCCCGTACCTGATCACAGGTATTTCGGGCGCCCAGCCAGGGCGCGATTGTTTCGTCGCCAGGAACATACCAATCAAGCTCTTCCGGGAACATTGCTATTATCTTTTCGATGTTACGTTCACCTAATGCAGAATAATAACTCAAGACTACATCGATGGGGCTGTAAGATTCAGTTGCTTTCATCTATTTTAAAGTTTACTTAGAGCCTGTTTAAAAATTAAATAAAATTATTTCGCATATCAGTCTGTCCAAAGGACTCCTGTGGAGAGCGTAGTCGAAGACCATTTCTACGCATTAATAAAGCAATCGACTAGGCTACCATAGAGGTTATTTCATAAACAAGTATTAATCAATATTTTAGCCGATATCGCATTTCCATCCAGCTAGGCCACAGCACCATATCCCCGTTCCACTTAAATCCGGCCTAACAAATTTTTCGGAGCGCACTGCCCAAGCCAACCCACTAGCTTCAAAAGAAAAATTTTCAGCCGGTGTTTTTTGTTTTTTCATGGGGCTTTATGTTTTCAACGGCATTCAAGCTAGCTGCGCTGGTCTTTTTGACACCAAAAAGAAAGAAGCCTGTCCGGCCAGGACGAATAAAACACCCCGTCCTGCGGACACCCCTCTAAAAGAGGGGAATTATATACCGCCTGAAATTTAAACGTCATTTATATTGATTTTTATACAATAAATTATCCCTCAGTGTGACAGCAAAGGCCATAATATTTGTTATAAAAATTTAAACAGGCTCTTAGCTTGTCCAGAAGCCATCCTCCTGCACCTGGTCAGCAGAAAAAATTTCTACATTACAGATTTTACCATGCTCAACCGCGTAAATATCTATATTGTAAACGTCGAGTTTTTCTCCAGAGGGTTTCTCTGCCATCCAATGCAACAGGCATGCAACCCGGTTACCGTTTAAGCTAATTGAATGATAATCATCCAACTGTAATGTGTTACCGGAAATCTCGAACATCTTACCTACCATTTCGAATACCTCCTGCTGTGAACGCTTTAGGCCTGAGATCTCGTTGCTGCCAGGCTGCGACCAATTTACCTCAGGAGACAACAGTTGGCCAATTTTTTCAAGATCGACCGCTTTAACCGAGGTCAAAAATTCTATCACTGTTTGTTTTGATTGATTTTCCATAATATTTTCTTTTTAGTATCTGAACCAAAGTTCGCAGCTTCAACTGAAGTTAAGATTACCATTAAACGACATTAAGCTATCTTTTTCCGTCAAATTATTTTTATTCCTTTCTATATTGATATTTTAGCTTCAAGTATTTATCTACTATGGAAGACCAGATTAAAAATTTCATATCAAAACTGATTGGTTATGCAGTTCAACGAGACATATCGGCAGAAAAATTGCTCCGCGCCTCAAACATTACCATAGACGAACTGACAGCATCAAAAAATCCGCTTACGGCTAAACAGATCGATGATGCCTGGTTTAATGCCGTATCTATGACCAGAGATAACTTGTTCGGTCTTCATTTTGGGGAATCCTTACAGCTACAGGCATTGGGAATTGTCGGAGAAATAATAAAAACGAGCAGAACAGTGGGTGAAGCGGTAACTAATGCTGCTCCGTTGGCCCAAATCATCTCGGCATCGGTAGAACTCAGAATTTTCAGGGATGACCATCATTTTTCGATAACATTTGTAGCGGCCAACCGGGATTGGGCTCAAGATATAACTGAAATACAAACTGTTGACCTTTTAATGGTTCTGGTTATACACGAACTTGACGGGTTATTGTTTAAAAAGCTGTACCCAAGTTCGGTGAGCTTCGCAAGATCGGTGGATAACCTTGTGGAATATGAGCGTGTACTTCGTTGCAGGCCTGAAATAAATGCAAAAACCACCCAAATCTCATTTGATATTGCCTACTGGAATGAAAGAATTATAAGATCAAAACACGAGCATCAGCAAGTTCTGCTTTTGGAAGAGGGCCTCTGGCAAAATACGCATGTATCTGACCAGGCATTAAAAAAGCGCATCTATAATTACATATGGTCAAACTCTTATCTAAAAATGGTCTCCCTGGAAGATATTGCATGTAACTTTAACCTCAGTCCGCGTACGCTCCAGCGTAAATTAAAAAATGAGGAGATCAATTTTCAGCAGCTAGCTGATGAAGCCCGTAAAAACCTTGCTTTAATGTATTTGAAAGATGATTCTCTTCAGATAAAAGAAATATCTACCATGCTTGGCTACAATGAAGTAAGCGCATTTATACGTGCATTTAAACGATGGACAGGGACGGCACCCACTGATTATCAAAAAAAATGCTCCTCTCGCAGTAAAAAAACCTAACCAAAAAGAACCGATCTTTGAAGGCCCAGCCCATGTGATGTGGGTGGTTGGCTGCCCGATGTTATCTTTAGGAGAACAATCTGTGTAAATATGGGTGTAATGGCCAACTGCTGTTGTACCCATATTTTATATTCCTCCCTTTATAATTTTCTGGATATCATCTTTTTTCCATTCCGCTGTGCTCTGGTCGATAAAACAATCGATTTCTATTAAGGAAGGTTAAAAATCTACATGATAATCTTTGGCGAATGGTTTTGCTGCCCAGGCTTTTTTTGATGTCCACGCTGCAGAAGGTGCGGCCCAAAATTCGTCGCTAGCAGGCAAACCCAAAGGAAGGAACGATAATGTAGCCATATACAAACTACCTGTAGAGGTATAATAATCTGCTATTTCCGGATCATGCCCGCAAAAACCAAGCTGTAACCATCCTTTTGAGTCAAAAGTCCCAGGGATCTCGTACATATTCTGTTTTACTTTAGTTAAGGCAGAACGCACTTGAGCAGGCTGAATAGTGGCCGGTAACTTATGCATCAAAGCAATTTGGCTTAAAGCCTGAAAAGCACCTGTTCTATAGGTAATCGAACGCCCAATTGGTGGGTAGGTTCCTTCAGGAGAAATCATTCGCTCTTGCCCTACTACGTAACGCTGCATCCTTTTTACGGCAAGATCATACCGTTCTTTTTTGATTAACTTTTTATCGAGCATAACCGCAAGTGTATCCACCATCATCGGGTGGATTACAAAAGAGTTGTAATAATCAAAAGCCATGTTTATGCCATCACCATACCAACCATCTCCTTTATACCATGCGTTTAAGGTATCTACCCCCTCATTTAAGCGGCTCTCATCGTGTGGTTCGCCAATCGATAATAAAAAGGCTTCGGTGATAGAACCAAATAACAGCCAGTTATTTTTAAAGGGCTTTCTGTTCCTCAACGATTTAAACGAAGCAATAATTTCGTGTTTTGTTTCGGGCTTTAACGGTTCCCATAGGGCTTTAGGTGCTCTTAAAAATGTTTGTGCCAGGTAGGCTGAATCAACAATCGGCTGGTAATCCTTGGTAAAATTTAGTTTATCAGGACTGTTTGTCGCAAAACAGCTATCCAATCCCTGAATGGCCTGTAATTTCAGCTTATTTCTTAAAACACCTTCGGTTGTGGTATCATCAGGCAACGAAAGCCATGGTGCAATTCCGGCATAGGTACGGCCAACAGCTTCCAAATACGATACAGCAGGTGTTCTGGAGTCGAATTTCGGTGCCGTAACCACTGGCATATTTTTAATCAAAGTTCCATTGGCTAAATTAGAAACAACGGGACTGGCAATTTTATACAGCAGTTTATACCAATATTCTCTGTCGTTTTTTGATTGAGGACTTGTACTGTTATTAGTTTTTGCAGCGGATAAAACTTCGTTAGGATTAAACAGCCCAAATACGCCGGTTAACGACAATGCGCCTATAAATTTTCTTCTTTCCATTTTGTGTGTGTTATAAATACCAGTTTTTGTAGCGCATCAGCGCCTCGAGATAGTAATAATCGGCGTAGCTTAGCGGAACGTCGACTTCTGATTTAAGGGGTAAGGCCCCGGTACTGTGCATCAGTAAAAACCCGCCGTTTTCACCCGGCTTTGCAGTATACGCATCAGATGAAAGTGAAATAATCATTTTTTTTGCTTCGCCCACATATAATTTTCGTTCGCTTTTTGTTGCGTATTGTCCTAATTCCAACAAACCAGAGGCAATAACCGCAGCGGCAGAAGCATCACGATAAGTACCTGGAATGTTCGGTGCGTTAAAGTCCCAGTATGGAACCTGATCGGCAGGCATATTTGGATGATTGATGATAAATTTCGCGATGTTTTTTGCCTGATTAAGATAATGTTTGTTCCTGGTAAAGCGGTACATCATGGTATAACCGTATAATCCCCAGCCCTGGCCGCGGCTCCAGGCCGATTCGTCAAATGCGCCCTGGGCCGTACCTCTTTTAAGTACTTTGCCTGTGGTCATGTCGTAATCTACTACATGGTAGGAACTATAGTTTGATCTGAAATGGTTTTTAAGTGAAGTATCGGCATGGTTGATGGCAATTTCTCTGTATTTCGGATCGCCACCATGAGCAGACACCCATGCCAACAACTCCAGGTTCATCATATTGTCAATAATAACAGGGCCTTTCCATTGTTTACTGCTGTTCCATGATTGGATTACTTTAGCAGCCGGGCGGTAGCGCGTGGCAAGCGAAGCTGCAGCTGTATCGATGGTTGGTTTATATCGCGCATTACCTGTAATGCGGTAGGCATTGCCGAAACTACAGAACATCATGAAACCTAAATCGTGGTTTCCGGTATAGTGTTTCTCCTTTTCTAGTGCAGCAAGGCGTTTTTCTGCCTCTTTTAAGGTACCTAAATCTTTGGTGTATTCGTAAATGTAAAGTAGCGAACCTGGATAAAAACCACTGCACCACCATTTGGTATCGCTCGTTTCCAGTTTATTATTTTTTGCATAATAGGTTTTCGGCATGCGGTCTGCCGGTGTGTTTTTGGCCAGTAACTGATACTGTTTCTGTGCAAATTGAAATTGCCTGTTGAGCAGATTTTTCATTGCTTTTTTTTCATCAGCTGCCTCTTGTGCATGAGCAATTACTGCTGTAACCAGAAAACATATGGCGAACAATAATTTCTTCAATAGGTTAGGTAAACTTATATAATTCATTTTGTGTTAAGCCTTAACATAGGCTTTTGATCTTGGTTGCGGCAAATTTGTACTTTTACAAGTTTAAAAGAGGTGAAAATCGGAAATGATAGGGTAGAAAATCGGAAATCAACTGCTTTTTTAAGGTTAATTTTACGACAATCCATTTTACTGACGGTGTTTTAGGCAGTTGACCGTTTCTTTTGAAAAATAATGCCCAATGAGCGGCTATAAGATTTGAAATCTGTAAAAACGACTGCCTCCCATCGGAGAACAGCCTTTTTCATTAGTCTTTGATCAACGGATTATATTGATTGCACTGGATTTCGTTATGCTTATTATTGAAAATCAATTGATTTTCAACTCAGCATAATGTTTAATAAACCAGGTTAATGCGGGGTTTTTATTCGATTCTTTATAAGCCAGTACCACCTCTGTGTTAACCGGAATAGCATCAAATTCAATAAAAGATACTTTCAACTGTGCATATTGCTTTTTTAACGACGATGGCAAAATAGATACCCCCAGGCCTGCTTCTACCAATTGTAATATGGAGTGTACATTATTGGCCTCGTGGGTTATATCGGGACTAAAGCCCATCCGCTGGCAAATTTCCATAAGTTTCTCGTTATACTGAGGCGCAAAATCTTTATTAAAGAATATAAACGGGCTTTTCTTCAAAAAACCGGCAAGTTCGTCCTGACCATTAATTTTTTGATCCGTTAAAGGAATAACCACCACAAATGGATCAAAAAACAAAGATTCTACTTTCAATTTTTCCGATAAAACGGGGGCTCTTAAAATCCCCACATCTAAACCACCATGTTCCAGCTCTTTAATTTGAGCAAGTGTGGGCACTTCGAATAAACTCGTTTTCAGGTAGGGAAATTCCTGGTGCATTAATTTTAAAATTTCTGCCAGGTGCGATTGATAAACCGAACTGATGTAGCCAATCTTTAATTCGCCGCTAACGCCTTCATGAATTTTACGAACCACTTCTTTATTCTCTTCCAGTTTGGCAAACATGGCATCTACTTCAGCCTTAAAATACTTTCCGGCATTTGTTAATGCAACCCGCTTATTACTCCTGGTAAACAATTGTACTTCGAGTTCTTCTTCCAGTTCTTTAATCTGCCTGCTTAAAGGAGGCTGCGAGATAAAAAGTTTGGTTGCTGCTTTAGTAAAATGAAGTTCTTCTGCAACAGTTTTAAAATACAACAAATGTCTGAGCTCCATATTTATAATACTTAATAGGTATCGTTTTATGCTAAAATTGATATTTTACAAATATGATCAACAGCACTAACTTTACAAAAAAAACAAGCAATGGATAAAGATTATTCGCATAAGGCAACAAATGAAGAAATTAAGACAAGGTTTGATCACGATGTAGAACGTTTCTCGAACTTAGAGAGTGGACAACAAACTACCATCGATGCACCGCTTACCATGGAGCTTTGCACCGGAGCGGCCAAATATATTAATCCAAATGCAAAAGAACTGTTGGATATTGGATGTGGTGCGGGGAATTACACATTAAAAATGCTCAGTAAAATCGCAAACCTTAACTGCACACTTAACGATTTGAGTTTACCGATGCTGGAACGCGCAAGAGATAGGGTGTCGGTACAAACTACCGGAACAGTAACCGTTATACAGGACGATATGCGTAACCTTAATTTACCCGATAATCATTTCGATATTATACTTGCTGCTGCAACATTTCATCATTTGCGTACCGATGCCGATTGGGAACTTGTTTTTACTAAAGTTTACAGGGCCTTAAAGCCTGGAGGCAGTATCTGGATTTCAGACCTCATTGCGCACGATTCAGTTTTGATCGATAACCTTTTTCAAGATCAATACGGGGCCTACCTTGAAACACTTGGTGGTACAGCATATAAGCAAAAGGTATTTGATTATATTGAATATGAAGATACCCCACGCTCTTTAAACTATCAACTGGCTTTGTTGCAAAAAGTTGGTTTCAGCGTTACCGAGATCCTGCATAAAAACTCTTATTTTGCAGCTTTTGGAGCAATAAAATAAAACGATTATGCCAGGTTATGCAATCACTACCTGGCATAATCTTCCCTTATTGACCACCTGCCGAATTACTCATCGCCAGGCTTAAAACCCTTACTTAATGTTACTAATTCGTCTTTATTGATCATATTTGGATCTTCGGACTGTCGCTTTAAAAAGTTAACCGGAACATTTACTTTACCGTTTGTGGTGCGCAATATGCAAACTTCTTCATTTGCGGTTGAGGATACATAATGACCGATTTCGGATTCAATTTCAGATAAACGGATCAGCAGTTCGTAATAGATATAGAGCGGAAAATTCACAGTGCAAAGTTAACACTATAAAAAGCTAACATTTAATTATTGTTATGTTAAGATTAACCGATCTTATAATGATAAGTTAACAAAGGAAACCTTTTCTTTTTAGGCTATACGCGATAGATAAGTCCACTTTAAAAATTAATCTCGGGTTAACAATAGTAGCTTTAAGTTTGTTCCTAAATCTAAATTAGGAAAGGCGATGACAAATCCCATAACACACTTAAAAAGAGCAACTTATTACAGCATTTATCTTGTCATTCTATTTTTAGCCATTCTGCCATCCTGCAAAAAAGGCAATAAAAATCCCGATTATCCAATTGGAAGCAACGAGAACATTAACACCTGGATACTCGATAGCCTTAAGCGCTATTATTATTGGAATGAGCAATTGCCCGCCAATCCTAATCTCAGTTCATCGCCAAAAGATTTTTTTAACTCCATCCGCAATTCATCCGATCGCTTCTCCTATATCAGTATCCCTAATGACCCTGGCACCGCTGTACCAAGCAATAGAAATTTTGGTTTTGATTATGCAACAGTAAGCGACCAAAACAGCGCAAAAGTTATCGGAATCATTAAAGTTGTATTAAAAGATTCTCCTGCTTCGAGAGCTGGTTTAAAACGCGGAGATTACATCAGTAAAATTAACGGCAAAACCTTAACTGCTAGTAATGCACAGGCTTTACAAACCGAAATCTTAAACAGCGACCGCTTTTCTTTAGGTTTAGCTGAATTGAATAACAATACCTGGACAGATACCCGCACTGTTGAATTAAGCAAAGGTGTAATACTCGATCAACGGGAGATTAGCAAGGTTATAGAAAGCGATGGCAAAAAAATTGGTTACCTCTATTTTCTGGATTTTAATGGGGGTTTGGCCAATTCGCTCACTCCTGTTTTCAGTAACTTTAAAGCAGCAGGCGTATCCGAACTTATCCTCGATCTCCGTTATAACGCGGGTGGTCAGGTAGCAGAAGCAGCTGGAATATGTGCCATGATCGCTAAAAATGTATCGTTCGATAAACCATTTATTACCTACAGAGGCAATAAAAATGGAGGAGCCAAAACAGAATCTATTGGTACTGCAGCTACTTTTGATGGTACTGTAAATTTTAACACCCTCTTGCAACAAAATCTTGGCCTAAGCCGGGTTTATATTTTATCAACAGCCGCCACGGCATCTGCCTCGGAAGTAATGATCAATAACCTTAAACCTTTTATTCAGATGATATTAATTGGCGAAAAAACAAGGGGAAAAGATGAAGCATCATTCAGGATATTTGATGCCAGAATTCCGAAACAGGTGAACTGGGAAATGCATCCGATTGTCTATAAACTTTTTAATGCAAATGGCAGCGGTGGGTATAGTGCGGGAATCAACCCCGATATCGCAATCAATGAAATGAGTATTTTGCCCTTACTTCAACTGGGTGACCCTGCAGATCCCATGGTAAAAGCAGCAATCGCTGCGATAACAGGCAAAGCCATCAAAACATCGATTGCTATAAATAATGTGGTTTCCGAGCGCTTTCGTGCTGATCATATTTTAATGGATTCGAGGGCGCAGTCTGCTCAACAGAGTATTGTAACCACGCACCGGTTAAGGTGATAGAAAAGGTTTTCATTGTGTTAACATTAACTTTAAACGCGACCGCTAACTTGCCTCCCATAACCGCTACTTATGGAACAGTTGGAAGATTTTAAAAACGCAAAACTCCTGAATGCAGTAAAAACCGGCAATTCAGCTGCTTTTAATGAAATTTACCATCTGTACCGCAAAAAAATATATGGTTATGCCTACCATTTTACAAGAGGCAAAGAAGAAGCTGAAGAACTTACTCAGGATGTTTTTGTAAGGCTTTGGGAGAACAGATCAAAGATCGACCCGCAAAAGAATTTCGATGCCTTTCTTTATACCCTTATCCGCAACAATTTCCTCGCTACACTCCGTAAAAAAGCCAGAGAACAAGCTTACAGTATCGAAAACCTTAAGCATGAGCAGTCTTTTAATGCTATAGAAGACGAACTTAATGCCAAAGAAACTAAACAGATTGCACAGGAAGCAATAGAAAGCCTTTCTCCGCAGGTAAAAAAAATATACCTGATGAGTAGAAATGACCATCATACGCATGAAGAAATATCGCAGTTGATGGGCATCTCGAAAAACACGGTAAACAATCACCTCAAAAAATCATTGGGTATAATGCGGAAATATTTTAGCACTTATTCTCCGGAAACGATCCTGTCTTTTCTATTGGTTTTGTTTTGTTAACCAGCTGGCGTGGAGCGTTAAGATAAGTTCCCTCTCCTATTTTTCATCACCCATTTTCCATCATTAAGGAATTAAGGACATTAAGGTTTTTCTGGCGCAATCCAAGCGGCGCGTCCTCCTGATCCGATAGCTATCTGATTTGTTTTATTAGCTGTGCTTATTGATTTTTAGGCCTAATGGCTACTTCGTGCCAGGATCTATTCTGCTAGTAAGACCCTGAAATAAATTCAGGGTGACGAATCAAGGATTAGCTATTGCTAATTGACCATTTGGTTGTTATTTTCACCCCCGATATCAATATTAATTACCTGTTAAACAGCATCTTACATTTTATTTTAAAAAAATTATTTTTCTGTATAGCTGTATCCATGGTTTCGTGCATATATACAGTAGCGCGCAGCATAAAAGCTTACAAACATTAAAGTGAAAGAAAACATTAAAATACTATTTGAACATTACTTAGCAGGTAAAACCAATCCGGAGCAAGAAAAGATCCTGATGGAGTACCTGGCCGACCCAGCAAACGCCGATTCTGAATTTCACCGTGTAATGGAAAAAGCCTGGACAAAACAAACAGGAGAAACCGATTACTCTTTAGCCGCAGTTCAGGGACTGGCACAGATATGGGATAAAGTTGAGGAACGCCAACCAAAAAGCCGATCACTCTTCCCACTATTAAAATATGCCGCCGCAATTGTGGTCATCATTTCTGCATCACTTGGCTGGTATGCATATAAAAAAGCACAACAACCTGTACAAACAGCCATTGCCTTTTTAAGTAAAACCACTCAAAAAGGCGAGAAAGTAAGGTTGATTTTACCTGATAGTTCTATTGTGTACCTCGGTGCCGGAAGTAAGCTTACCTGGCCATCACATTTTGTGAAGGGCAGTTTAAGAAATATACAGCTTGATGGAGAAGCTTTTTTTGAAGTAAAACGCGATACCACCAGTCCTTTTATTGTACATAGCGGCCAGATGCAGACACAGGTTTTGGGAACCTCGTTTAATATCTATGCTTACCCGAAAGATGGAACCTTTAGTGTTGCCGTGCGTACTGGTAAAGTGAAGGTTTCGGAGAACAGCCAAGGTAAACTAAACGAACTTTCGCTACTTACTCCTGGCATGAAACTATTCTATCATTTAAAGGAACGTAATTATACGGTACATACTGAACGGGTAACAGAAGTAAATGCATGGATAAAAAACAGCTTCGCTTTTAAAGATGTAACGCTACCAAATATGCTCAAATCATTGGAGAGATATTACAATGTACACATTGAGCTAAAGAGCAATAAACTTAATCAATGCAGGTTTAATGCCACCTTTTCTAACAAAAGCATAAGCAACGTAATGGAAGAACTCCATGTGATGAGTGGGAAACACCTGAAATACAAAATAGATACAGGCACTAAAACAATTACCGTATGGGGGGAGGGCTGCCAATGATAGGTTAGCTATACTTTATGGCGCAGCAGGAATGCGCAACATTACCGGATTTATACCTATGAAAAATAAATTAAACCTCTTAATACAAACAAGGAGCCGGATTGCTCGAACAATCCAGCTCCTAAACAAAAGTTTTTAACCCGTGAGAATTAAAAAACATCTTGAACCTATGAAAATAGGATTTTATGAATATATAAAAGAATATATTATCCATTTCGATTACAAGCCAGTGGCGGTGATGTTAATGTTATGTACTTTTTTATTTAACCTGGCTATAGCAAAAAGCTTTGAGCAAACACCAGGAGAAAGCAATGTAAGCATCAAAATAGCCGAAATGAGCATCCCTGATGCACTTTCACTACTTGAAGAAAAAGCAGGCTTATCGATTAATTACAATAGATCGATTTTTAGCCAGAACAGCAAAATAAGCCTCGAGGTAAAAAACATGCCACTTGAACTGACCCTCAAAAAAATACTTTCAGGAACCAGGGTAGCTTACAGGTTTGCTGATACCAATACCATATTGCTTTACAAACTTCCTGATCCGGTAAAACCCGGGCGTATATCGGGAAAAATATTCGACGAAAAAGGTGAAACCCTTCCTGGTGCCTCCATTAAGGTTATCCAAACAGGCAAAGCCACACAAACCGCCAGCGATGGAAGTTACACTTTAAGCGTTGAACCCGGCATTTATACGATAGAGGTAAGCTATATTTCTTTTGTTACCCAGCGCATCAGCGAGGTCAATGTAAAGGCTGACAAAAATACACCATTAGACATTTCGTTAAAACCTGATGCAAAAGGCCTTCAGGAAGTGGTGGTAACGGCCAGTTACAAAAAAGCATCAGTTGAGGGTTTATTGGCCCGGCAGAAAAACGCATCCGAAATCAGCAATGGGATCAGCGCAGAACAAATTAGCAGAACACCCGATAAAAACATCGGTGAAAGTTTGAAACGCATTAGTGGTGTAAGCACTATTGACAATAAGTTTGTTATTGTGCGCGGAATCGGCGAGCGTTACAATTCGGCTCAATTAGATGGGGTTACCCTCCCAAGTACCGAAGCACAAACACGCAACTTCTCTTTCGATCTAATTCCTTCCAATCTGGTTGATAATGTGGTGGTAAGCAAAACAGTTACCCCTGATATGAACACCAGTTTTGGTGGTGGACTCATCCAAATCAACACTAAAGATATACCTACTGAGAACTTCATCAGCTTTACCGCAGGTACTGCTTACAACGATCAAAGTACAGGCAAGGATTTCTTAAGCCACAAAAGGGGCAAGTATGATTATTTCGGCTTTGATGATGGCAGAAGGGATTATCCGGAAGGTTTAGAACACACCGTTAAAACTGTTGCACCTAACAGTGCATTGACTGAAGCAGAATATCAAAAAAAGGTAACTGATCAGAGCAAACGGTTTACGCAGGATAATGTGAGCGTTTATAAATACAAAACTGCTCCATCGCAAAATTATCAGTTCACCATCGGGCGTGCACTAAATTTAGATACAACAAACCACAATAAATTCGGCTTTACGGGCTCGCTGAGTTATCGCAATACACAAAACATCAACCTTATCGAAAACCAGAACAGAAGTGATTGGAATCTGGCATATCCGAATAACAGTGGGGCCTCATATGGTTTTAATACTACGCTTGGTGGAATTCTGAATTTTGGTTTACAGCTCGGCAAAAACAGGTTCAGCTTTCGCAATACCTACACCCACCTATATGATAACACTATGGTAAGGATTATTGGTTTCCATAAAGATGAAACTAATTTTAATCTTCCGCCAAACCGTATCCAGGAAAATGAAGATCCTACCTATACTGATTTGCTTCAAAATAAATTGAATGGGCAGCATCAGTTAGGAAAGGTAAAGATAGAATGGGATCTTGCCCGTATTAATATCCACCGCAAGGAAAAAGATCTGGTAATTGCCTCAAGTAGTCCTAAACTGATCGGAAGTGAATATCAATACTTTTACAATTATAACCTATCTACACAAATAGAAGTGGTACCCATGTCGCGTCATCATTATCAAAATGAAGAAGGGCATTACTCATGGAACCTTTCGGCAACAATCCCTTTTAAGTTTAAAGAAATCCGCAGTAGTTTAAAAACAGGCTATTTTGGCAACCGCAAGAAAGCTGATTTCAGTTGGCAGATTGCCTCTTTTTCAGGAAGTAACACACTTGCTGACAGTTTAAAATATATTCCTGTTAGTGAAATGATAAATCCCGAAAACATTGCTTTTGATAAGTATTTCTATTCTGTTAATCCATACTTTTTAGATAATTACGAAGGCAAAAGTAATACGCATGCCGGATACATCATGTTGGATAACCGTTTACTATCTAACCTACGTCTGGTTTGGGGGGTACGGGCAGAGTATTACCAATACACAGAAATCAAAAATGGTTACAGCAATGCTCAGTCGCAAACGGCTTTCGAACTTAAACCTGACCGTAAATGGCAATGGCTACCTTCTGCAAATATTACCTATAATCCGGTTGATGCCCTGAATATAAGAGCTGCTGTTTCAAGCAGTGTCATCCGCCCAGAATTATTGGATAACAGTCGTTTTTTTAGATACAGTCCCTATTTAGACGGACAGTTTGGCAATCAAGGATTATATAGTACACGTATTGATAGCTATGATTTTAAAACTGAATGGTTTCCAGGTCTTGGCGAGATTATTTCGATAGGTGGGTATTATAAATATTTTGATAAACCTGCTGAAATTACGGTTAGTTCGGCCAGTGGTAATTCTACGTATTACACCAAAAGCTCTGATTGGGCTAAAGTTTACGGATTGGAATTCGAATTCCGTAAAAGCCTGGGCTTTATTACCGATCTGCAACTTTTATCCAGATTAACTGCCTATGGTAATTTTACCCTTCAACGGTCGATAGTTAGGAGCACCTATCGCACCAAAAATCCTGCAGATCCAACTGGTCCAGATATCCTGATGCCAATCAATCAAAAACGGGCGATGTATGGCCAAGCACCTTATCAGCTCAATGCAGGGCTTCAATATACAGATAAGCATTTTAGTTTCAACATCGCCTACAACAAATCGGCATATAAAACCTATATCGTAAGCGACAAACCGGTTGATATTGAGTATGAACGGGCCCGCGACCAGATAGATATCCAGATTGCCTATAAATTTTTAAATAACAAAATCGAGATCAAATTAAATGCGGGCAACCTGTTAAACAGGGCTTCAGTTTTTTACCGTAATACGGCCAGTTATGAAGCTAATCCAGAATATGTGGCGGGAAAAAGTGATGAAAGTGATTTTATGCGGTTAAAACCAGGTTTTAGTAATAAATACGACGAAGGAGACCAGATAACATTTAAACAAAAATTCGGTCGCACTTATAGTACCTCTATTACCTATAATTTTTAAAACTACTATGAAAAACAATATAAATGAGCGTATACCATTAAAAAGGAAAGGAGGAACAACGTTTCCTGCATAGCCATAAAAAAAACGAAAGGTTGTATCAGAACCCTTCGTTTAAACCGATCATTTCTAGTGGAACGGCCAATCCAGGATAAACCTGAAATATTTTAAAAACCTAAGTTGAAAGCCAAGGGCAGCCAACAGATCTGCTTAGTTATCGATAAGAAATACTAAGATATAAAAAACATCCTATTTAGTGATATGTAGGCTTTTATTTCCATAAAAAAGAAGGAATTATCTGCCCTTACCTCTAAATAATCAAAAAAATCAACCTAAAAACATGGATCCTACCTATAAGATCCTATGAAAAACAAAAAACGAAAATGAAAAATTTCAAAAATTTAATTGGTCTTTTATCAATTGTTGCTGTTTCTTTTACAGCTTGTAAAAAAAATGAAGGTGGATCAGCTTCATTCAACAACCGCAGCACTTCAGCAGCAGATTATTCACAATCATCATTGCCAGTTGTGGCAGTTAGCGGAGACATTACCAGCTCTGTAACCTGGACAGCAGGAAACGTATACGAATTAAGTGGTGTAGTAACGGTTAGAAGTGGGGCAACCTTAACCATCCAACCAGGTACTTACATCAAATCATCTGCAAATACTCCAGGCGTAAAAAATGGTGTATTGGTTATTGCAAAAGACGGTACCATCAACGCTGTTGGTACAGCTGCTGATCCAATTGTATTTACCAGCCGTAACCTTTTAGATGGTAACGCTGGTACAACTGGTACCCCTGGCGATTTTGGTGGCGTAATCATTTTAGGTAATGCAACGATCAACGTTGGTGATAAACTGATTGAAGGTTTAGATAACGAAGCTAAATTCCACTACGGAGGTTCTAACGATGCCGATAACCGTGGTACTTTCCAATATGTACGTATTGAGTATGCTGGTTTCCAATTGGCTGCAAACGTTGAGGTTAATGGTTTAACTTTAGGTGGTGTTGGTAACGGTACTACTATCGATCACGTGCAGGTTTCTTACGGTCTTGATGATGGATTCGAATTTTTTGGTGGTACAGTTAATGCAAGCAATTTAATTGCTTTAGCTTCTGATGATGATCAATTTGATTTCGATAATGGTTTTACAGGTACACTAAGTGATGCAGTAGCCATTGCTGATAAAAATGCTACACACAGTACAAGTGGTGGTAACAGCGATTCTAATGGTATCGAATCTGACAACAATGCATCTATTGAAGATGCAACCTTTAGCCTAACGCCTAAAACACACCCAACTTTAATTAATGTAAGCATCTTCGGAACCGAAAACACCGGCGGTATTGCAGGTTTAGGTTACCGTAACGGTATCCGCGAGCGTAGAGGTTCGGAAGTTGATTTGATCGATGTAATTGTATCTGGCTACAATACCGGTATTGCATTTGATGCAGATGCTCCAGCCGGTGTTTCAAGTATCAGTACTACATCTGTTCATGGTTTCGTTAACGCAATCACTACAGCATCTGGCACTTACGTTGATGGTGGTGGTAACTCATTAGTTATTAACCCAACCAACGCAAGTTATTTTGGTGTAAGCCAACCATGGTACAACACGCCAGGTTCTCCAGCTACGGTTACTTTACCAACCTGGTCAGCTGGCTGGTCTAAACTAGTATTCTAATTTTTTCTCTCTTAACTAAAGGAGGCCGTACCCCAAAGGGTACGGCTCCTTTATTACAAAAACAGATAGCTGTTTTTAAATGTAATGACCCTTTATATGAAACTAAAAATTTTTACCCTTTTCCTTCTTTCTGCTGTTGTAACCTTAAGTTTATCTTGTCGCAAAGCAGCACTTCTTCAACCAGAACCAGCTAAAATTATCCAGCTAAGCATTA
The DNA here is from genome assembly GCF_052045595.1 of Pedobacter sp. 22163. NCBI lineage: Bacteria > Pseudomonadati > Bacteroidota > Sphingobacteriia > Sphingobacteriales > Sphingobacteriaceae > Pedobacter > Pedobacter sp. 22163. The sequence goes on from NZ_JBQEPM010000012.1 coordinate 145,653, forward strand.
GTGGAACAACCAGTGTTGAGCTCGAATACCTATATAAAGACAGTATAATAGCTACTCCGCCCGCAGGTGGCATCAGTTTAAAAACCTTGCTTGCCGTAAAAGACCAGAATGCCGTTTTAAAAATCAGAAATAAAGGTACTTCCGAAATATTGCTTACCAGAACCATTATGGCTACTCCATTCGATCAGAATATTAGCCTGTTTTATGATGGGACCAAAATATATAACAACGCCATTTCATTAAGACTTAAAGGCTATGCACTATCCGGCGAACTCGAATTCCTGTTGGATGGGACTGTATTTTCATCAGGTAACGGCGCCATAGATAAATTATCTTCCGTCCTGATCGATAAAGGTACCACAAGAGAAATCACCGTCCGCAAAAAAGGAGAAACTGCTATTCTCCTAACCAAGACAATCGAATCGGCCACGGCACAACAAAATATTGGTTTCTTTTTTGATGGCATTAAAATAGTCGATAATGTAAAAGTTGATCCCCCTATTAATCCTGCTAACATGATGCTGACGGCTAAATTTGAAACTACATTTCCAAATCAATTTAAAAATGTTGATGTAGACCTTGTTTTTTATACCAGGCTTAAAACTGCATCGAATACAACGGCCGGAACCAAAGTAACACCCGAACTTAGATTTACCTTACCTAAAAGCGGGTCTTTTAATTCGATAGAACTACCTCCTTTACCCGGGCCAAATTATATTTACAGTTTTGATATTGTTGAAAAAGGAACCAATACCGAGCCTTACACCCCTGGAACTCCTTTAGTGCTTAATGGTTATACGTTAAAGCCTAATGAGGGTAGAATCACTGCAGCCTTTGCTGAAAACGGGATAAATTTTGAGGCAGGAAAATCAAAGTTATTTGTAATTGCAGATGCCAGAACAGCTGTTACCACACCAACCAGATCTATTTATGTATCAGGTGGAAGATTAACAGATCTTTCTCAGTATTTTCAGTAGAATTTATATTATAGTATAGAAAATGGGGAAAACCAAAGCAAATTGCAATGGGTATTCCCTTTTTCTTTTATTACAATTTGCTAACTCTCCTATTGACCATCATCATGCAACCTCAATACGATTAAACCAGCTACTCATTCTTGTATTTGAGATACTGAACAAATCAGCAAAAGCAATCCTGGTATTACATGAATAGATTTTTATCGGCTGATTTGATGCGATTTTTTTCCAAGTATCCAGCGGTTACGCATGCAACGGTAACACCTATAACGTTTCATAGGTAACCAGAATAACAGGGTTTTCATCAAAAATGTCCGTGGGATTCTTTCCATATCTGATTTATCACCCTTACCACATGGGCATACACCTTGAAAATGACCATTGCCAATTGATTCGATTGCTGCTGTCATGACACAAAAAATTGAAAACTTATACTAAACATATAGATTACCAAAAATATAGCGCTAATGTTAATATAAAATAACCTGTTCAATACCAAACAGGTTGCACTTACAATATCATGGAAATCTTGTAATTATTTCCTGATCTTTCTGTAAAGCCTGGCTATTTTTTTAGCATCTTTTTTAAACGTTTCCAGATAATCATCTATTTCTTTCTTTGATAATGTTTCGATCTTGGCTTTAACCGCATGTTTGAAACTACCTACTGCAAGTAACTGATTTTTACCATCGCGAAATTTCACATTCGGAAAAAGCTCTGTAATATGACGTTTATTTCTTTCCCTGATTTCGCTCAGTTTAGTAAAAGATTTTGAGTTTGTATCGATATTTAAATCTGTGAGCGAATCATAATAATCATAATCATTAATGTAATTGATCACGCTGAGGGTAACCATGTTCAAATCCATATTTACTTTTGTTTCAGCTAAATATAACAGTTTGTGTTTAAAATACACAGTGCTGTTTAAAATATGTGACGCAGCAAACAAATCTAGTTCAGCAATTATTTAGGCTGCAAAAATCTAAACCAAAGCGATTTTTTGCCCGCTGATTCCTATAGATGTAATCACATTATTTCATAGCTTTACTAGCAAACAATACAACATGATGAATTTAGTGATGTCAATTATCGGGTGGTCTGGGGTGCTATTTTGTACAATGGGTTATCTTTTTTTAAGCATGAAATTGATCCGTGCCGATTCACTCGCATTTCAGGCCCTCAACATATTGGGTGGTTTGTGTTTGGCCATCACCGCGTTAGACACCCACGATCTACCAAATGCCGCAGCAAATGTGCTCTGGATGTCTATTGGTTTGTATGCTTTAAGCAGGCAGTTTAGCAAACGGGAGCAGAAACAGCCTTAAGGGGTGATATAGAAAGGGCATCATATGCCTTTTGTTTGTAATAAGCTAAACGATCTAAATAAGCTTTTTTATCGCTTTCCATTGAAAGGTAAAAATAAGCACCATCTACCAGTACAAAAATAAAATCAGCCGTAACCTGAGGATTTTCAACATTTGTGATATGCTGTTCATTGCACTGTTCAATCATCAGGGCAAGACCATTACGAAGCGCATCTAAAATAAATTTATACTTTAACTTAATCTTTTTCTCCCTGAATGCCAAAGCGTAAAAGGTGTAGAACAATCCATCATCAAAAAGCAGGTTCCATTTTTTAGAAAACAGCATTTCAATAGTGCCTTGCAAATCGTCCAGTTTTGCTTTCCCTTTGTTTTTTATCGTATAAATTAATAAATACCGATCGAGTATATGATCGATCAGTTCGTAAGTAAGTCCTTCTTTGGTTTCAAAATAATGAATAATCAGGCTTGGGTTAATATCCATCACCTTTGCAATCTTCGCAATAGAGGTATTTTCGTAACCCTCTTTCTTGGCCACCTGGTAAAATACCTTAATAATTTCCAGTCGTCTTGTCTCTTTTAGGCTTTTGCGTCCCATCGTGCAGTTAATTTAATTAGGCAAACTAATCAAAAGTAGTTGTATTCTGCAAATTTATTTTCTTAATAGATTGAATGAACATTCAATTAATATATTAATTTAGTCTTAACTTAACTTTAATATGATATGCTCAATTTAGCGCCGCTGAAATTGCGCATCATTCCAAATCAAACAACTAAATATTAAGAAAAATGAAAAAAAAGCTATTCTGGATGTTCACACTGTTGATCCTCTCCGCTAGCGGCTTTGCTCAAGGGATTGCCATTAAGGGCACAGTCTCTGATTCAAAGACGGGGGAAACAATCCCCGCGGTAAACATTACGGTAAAAGGGACAAACCTGCACATCGCAACCAACAGCAGCGGTGTTTACGCCTTAAGCAGTGTAAAACCTGATGCCATCCTTATTTTTTCCTACATCGGCTACAAGCAACAGGAAATTGCCGTTAATGGCAGAACAAAAATCGATGTTTCGCTGTCCCCGGACTTTGCCAACCTTGATGAGGTAATGGTGGTTGGATTTGGGACCAAGAAAAAAATCAATGTTGCCGGTGCAATTGATCAGATCTCTGGCAAGCAGCTCGAATCGAGACCGGTAACCAATGTATTACAGGGTTTGCAGGGCATTAGCCCCGGGCTGAATATCACTTATGCGGGTGGTGCGCCGGGCAGTGTACCTAACATCAACATCAGGGGCTATACTTCTATTAACGGTGGCTCGCCATTAATTGTTATTGATGGTATCCCTGCTACCAGCAATGACGATATGTTACGGTTAACCCCGTCTGATATCACTTCGTTTACAGTATTACGGGATGCAGCATCGGCTGCCATTTATGGTGCACGTGCAGCATTTGGGGTAATCCTGATCACCACTAAGCAAGGTGTGGCAGGTAACAATGTAATTAGTTACAATACCTTCCAATCGTGGGCAAAACCAACGCTGCTGCCTAAACCGGTAACAGATCCGTATATTTTTTCCAGGGTTTTAGAAACCTCTACTGATAATACCCCATGGGATTATGTAAATTATTCGGATGAGTACTATCGATGGGCAAAAGAAAGATCAGACAATCCATCCATAGCCGATACCCGGTTAAACCCAACCGATCCTACCAAATGGGCCTATATGGGCAGCAACGATTGGTATAATTATTTTTTTAATAACTCAAGTTTATCCAAAAGTCATACCCTTACCTTCTCTGGAGGAGCTACGGTAAACGAAAAACCTTTAACCTATTATCTTTCTGCAGATTACTCAAGAGATAATGGCTTAAATAAACTTACCGCCGATTATTGGGACCGTTATGGACTAAGGTCAAAAGTGGGCTTTTCGCCACTTTCATGGCTTAAAGTTGATAATAATCTGAATATTTATGAAACTAAAAGGGCACTTCCCAACGGAAATATTACCGATCTGTATTACCTCATGCCTACCGATGTGGCTAAAAATCCTGATGGTACCTGGGCAAATACTGCTGCAGGCAAACTGGCTGCAAAACTTGTTGATGGCGGAAACAACCTTCAGAATATGTTCGGTTTCCAGAATATTACCAGTGCTACCGCTTTATTTTTAAAGGGTGATCTTCAGGTAAATGCCGATGCATCTTTTAAACGCGAGCTTTGGAAAACACATAACGATAGCAAAAAATACAAAATCGGCTATGGTCCGAATGATATCCGCGAAGAAGGTGGAAACGGTTCAGTAACCGAGAACAATGGTTACTTGTATAATAATACCTTTAACTTGTACACTACCTATAAAAAGACTATTGGCGACCATTTTTTCAGTGCAATGGTGGGTTTTAATAGCGAAGATTACAGCTATTCGACCGTAAATGCAAGCAGAGACATGCTGATTTCTTCTTCCTTACCTTATCTATTCCTTACCAATGGTGCAGCAGGGGTTGATGCAAACTATTCGGCTTATGCAACCAACAGTGTCTTTTCGCGATTAAACTATACTTATAAAAACAGGTACATCCTTGAAGCAACCGGAAGGTACGATGGTTCATCTCGGTTTCCTGTGGATAGGCGTTGGGGATTTTTCCCTTCTGCTTCTGCTGCCTGGATAGTAAGTGGTGAAGATTTCTTTAAAACACTCTCACCTACGGTATCTACTTTTAAACTTCGTGCCTCATACGGAGATCTTGGAAATCAGGGTGCGCTTGGAAACGATAATTTAGCCAACTTCGGTTATATCCAATCGCTTAGACCAGGTACTTCAGGTTATCTGATCGGGGGTAACGGCCAAAACCAGATTATTACTGGTGCCCCTGGACTAAATGTTGATCCTCAGACTTATACATGGGAAAGGGTATCAACCTTGAATATGGGTACCGATATCGGACTATTGAGCGATAAACTCTCTTTCACTTTCGATTATTATATCCGTGATACCAAAGGTATGCTTACTGCCGGACAGGAATTGCCTGGTGTATTGGGTACTGCTGTTCCACGTCAAAACGCCGCGGATCTGCGTACTAAAGGATGGGAACTTTCGGTAACCTATAGAGACAGGTTTGATCTCGGCTCGAAACCTTTCAGCTTTGATGCCAAGGTATTCCTGGCCGATTCTAAAGCCAAAATTACCAGGTTCAAAAATGACCAGAACCTATTTTCAAATTATCGCGAAGGACAGGTTCTTGGAGAGATCTGGGGATTACAGAATGATGGCGTTTTCCGTAGTAAAGCAGAGATTGCTGCTTTAGATGAATCTGCACTTATACCTTGGGGAGCCCTGTCTATTGTTGAGGGGTGGCCAAAATATGTAGATCTTGATGGAAACAAAAAAATAGAAAAAGGACTGAGCTCAAACGATCCTAAAGATTTAAAGATCATTGGAAACAGTTCTGACCGTTATACCATTGGTGCCAACCTAAATATGGATTGGGGTGGTTTTGACCTTTCTGTATTTTTACAGGGAGTACTAAAAAGAGACTTTTATCCTCACCATTATCTTTTCTGGGGGCCTTATCAACAGCCATATGCCAACGTTTACCCCTGGAACCTTGATTTTTACCGTGGAGCAGCCGATTCGCCAGAACAAAGGGCTAAACACTCCGCTTCCTATATCGCTGCCGGACTTGCTGATGCCAATACCGATTCGCAATACCCGGTATTACAATCATGGCTTGCTGATGCCAACTATGGATCGGGTTTAGATATTCCCCAAACCAAATACCTGCTCAATGGTGCTTACCTGAGGATTAAAAATGTATCCTTAGGCTACACCCTACCAGGCAAATGGACCAAGAAGTTTCATGTAAACCGTCTTCGCGTATTTGTTACCGGAGAAAACCTGTACGAGTTTTCTTCAATCAAAAAATTTATCGATCCAGAAGCGGTTAACCAGGGACCAAGTGCCTGGGCATATCCTTATCAACGCAGGTATGCTTTCGGTTTAAACCTCGATTTTTAACCTAAGCTTTCACATTCAAATCATTTTAAAAATGAAAAAGTATCTATATATCCTATTTATTGCTGCTGTGGGTATGCTCGCAGCCTGTAAAAAAGCTGGGCTGGATCGTTTTCCACAAACCTCCATTTCCCCTAACCTATTCTTTAATACCGAAAGTGATCTTTCGCTTTACGTAAACGGCTTACTCTCCCAACCAGACCGCAATACTTATCTTAATGATCAGAGTACGGATAACGTAGCCACCACCGCAGCCGTTGAAGTAAAAAATGTTATGACCGGCAACGCAAATGCCCAGAACATTACCACTGGCTGGAGCTGGAGCAGGTTAAGAAACATTAATTATTTTCTGGAAAACTATGGAAAAGCACAGGTTTCGGCCGTCGTTAAAAATCACTATGCAGGTTTGGCCAGGTATTACCGTGCAGAATTCTATCTCGATAAAGTAAAGCGTTTCTCTGATGTTCCATGGTACTCAGGCACATTGGAACCAGGCGATGAAGAACTTTACAAAGCTCGTGATCCACGGACATTGATTGCAGACAGTATAATGGCTGACCTGGATTTTGCCTATAAAAATGTAAGGGAAAGTGTTCCGGTGGGTACCCCGGGAAAGTGGGCAGTAGCCACCTTATATGCACGCGCGGCACTTTACGAAGGCACTTACCGTAAATACCACAATGAGCTAAATTTAAACAGCTCAGCAAACACCTTTTTAGAAACCGCAGCAAGGATTTCAGGAGAGATTATCGCTACCAAAAAGTTTACCATCTACAATACCGGAAAACCTGAACAGGATTATGGAACATTATTCTCCAGTCAGGACCTAACAGGTAACAGTGAGGCTATCCTTGTTAACATCTTTGACATGAGTAAGAGCAAAAGCCAGAATGTGAATTCGACTGTATTCGGCGATTATGAGCAAGCACCAGCCAAGGACCTGTTGCAAACGTACTTAATGAAAGATGGAAGTAGGTTTACTGATGTAGCAAATTATGCACAATTGGGTTTTGTGGCAGAATTTAAAAACCGTGATCCGCGGATGTCTCAGACCATCGTTTATCCGGGATGGATCAGGGTACCCGATCCTACGCCATATATTCAGAGTTTAAATAAAAACTTTACGGGTTACCACCAGCTGAAAGGATATGTAAACAGTACCGATAACGCGATCTTAAACGGTGTAGATTTTCCGGTATACCGTTACGCAGAAGTGCTGCTAACCTATGCTGAAGCGCTTGCCGAATTAGGTACATTAACTCAGTCTCAGCTGGACCAATCTATAAACCTGCTACGCAAAAGAGCTGGTCTGCCCGATCTTAACCTTGCAACAGCAAATGCCAATCCAGATCCAGCGCTACAATTGCAATATCCAAATGTTACCGGTAATGGAGGGGTGATATTTGAAATCAGAAGGGAACGCAGGGTAGAGTATGCTTTCGAAAATACGAGATTTGACGATCTGATGCGATGGAAGGTAGGCAAGCTCCTCACAAAAAGCCCCGAAGGCATGTACTTTGGTGGGCTGGGCAAGTACGACCTTACAGGTGATGGCGTTGATGATATTATCCTGATTGACAGAACTGTAACTATTCCAGGCGAACAGCAAAAAGAAAAGAACTCACTTGGAGTAAAACTCAATTATTTCCGCGCAGGATTAATCGGGACCGACGCAACAGTTTACTTAAAGAATGGAAATGCCGGAGGTAATATCGTAACCGAAAATGTAACCAGAACCTTTGAGGAACCAAAATTCTATTATCGCCCTATCCCGCAGCAACAGGTAATCCTTAACCCAAAACTTAAACAAATTTTTGGTTGGTAATGATGGCAGAAATAAAAAGAAGGTCCCTATTAAAGGCCATAGGGCTATCCGCAGGTGCTGCGTTTTCTGGAACGTTACCAGCACTGGCATCAGAAAGCATTCTCGAGAAATCAAAAGGTAAAAAACTGGTGCTTACCGTGCCACACATTACCGATGTACACATACGTTCAGGAGAAAATGCTCCGGATCGATTTAAAGCATGTTTAAAACAGATTATCAGCAAACATAAAGTTGATTTCTTCTTAAACGGGGGAGATTCGATTAACGATGCTTCTTACGATAATGTAGTACGTAATCAGGTAACCGAACAATGGGGTATTTGGGATGATTGCATTAAAACAATTGATAAATACGAGATACACAGTTGTATTGGCAACCACGATACCTGGTGGAAGGCGCCTACAAAAGACGACGAAATGTATGGGAAGAACTATGTGGTGAAACGGCTGAAAATTCCTGGCCGTTATTATAGTTTCTCAAAAAAGAACTGGCATTTCATTATCCTTGATGGAAATAACAGCAAGATTTCGCTTGATGAGGAACAGTTTAGTTGGCTTGAACAGGAATTAAAAAACCTGCCTGCTGGTACACCTACCCTGCTCATGTCGCATTATCCAATCCTGGGCACCACCCAGGTATTGGTTGGTGGCGGACATTCGGATTGTAAAAAACTGAAAGATCTTTTTTACAAACACCGCGATAAGGTAAAAATATGCCTGAGTGGCCATAATCATCTTTCTGATCAAACCGCTTACAATGGTGTTAAATACTGCTGTAATGGAGCTATGAGTGGTTTTTGGTGGGGCAAGGGCGATGCAGAATCGGCAGGCCCAGGTTATTATCTGGAAACGCCACCCGGATATGCAATACTTAAAATGTACGATGATGGAACAGTTGAAAATGAATATTTTCCACACACTTTCTAATACTAGAACTATGTTATTAAAGACAACTATTTTCGCTTGTTGTATTTCTTTATCCCTGTCGGGCCTTGCTCAAAATGGGCCTCGTAAAGTGGTTTATGTAATAGCCGACGGCATCCCTGCCGATGTAATGGAACGTTTGGAGTTACCTAATTTCAAAAAGATCATCTCAGCAGGATCCTACTCGCGTATGCACGTGGGTGGCGATAAAGCAAGTTACAATGAAACACCAACCATATCTGCCGTTGGTTATAATAGTTTACTTACGGGAACATGGGTAAACAAACACAATGTACCAGATAACGACATTAAAGCGCCCAATTACCATTATCAACACATTTTCAGGTTGTTTAAAAATCAATACCCTGAGAAAAAAACAGGAATCTTCTCCAGCTGGACAGATAACCGGACCAAGTTGCTTGGCGACGGGCTTCCTGAAACAGGAAACTTTAAGCCCGATTTTGTAGCAGATGGTTTTGAGTTGGATACTATTCGTTTTAAACATGATAAAAATTCTGCCTACATGCACCTTATTGACGAGGAGGTAGTTAAACAGGCTGCAAACACCATTCATGATAAAGCGCCTGATCTTTCCTGGGTATACCTGGAATATACGGATGATATGGGACATCGATATGGTGATAGTCCAGCGTTTTATAATGCTGTTGAGATGCTGGATAAACAAATGGGCCAGATTTGGGATGCCATTACTTACCGTCAACAGAAATTTAAAGAAGATTGGCTGATTGTAATTACAACCGATCATGGACGTGATGAAAAAACTGGCCGCGGACATGGTGGACAATCTGAGCGTCAACGTTCTACCTGGATGGTGAGCAATTATAAAAACCCGAATATTTACGCTCAATACTTCGATCTTGGTGTAGTAGATATCATGCCTTCCATTGCCGACTATCTTAACGTAAAACTGCCAAAAAGTGTAGAACAGGAAATTGACGGTACATCATTCATTGGCCCGGTTTCCATATCAGCACTAAAAGCAAATTATGTACAAAACCACCTCGACATTAGCTGGAAAGCACTGGAAAAGAAGGGAAAAGTAAAAATTTGGCTGGCAACGACCAACGCGTTTAAAACAGGAGGAAAAGATGACTATCATTTATTGGGAGAGGTTGACGTTAGTCAGCAACATTATTTTGCAAATCTTAAAAACTACCCATCCGCTTTCTATAAACTCTTGTTAGAAGCACCAGATAACATGCTCAACAAATGGATAAGCGTTAAATAATTAGTTTCATTCCTAATTCCAATAAATTATCTTTCTAAGCCCAATCGCTGATCGTTCAAGATCAACCATTGGGCTTTTTAATTACTCATGGCACTTATCATATTTCCTGCAGGCTGTTTTAACTTGGTATCAGGTTACTCACAGAAAATACCCACAATAAGCTTATTCATAATGTTCATCTTAAAATAATCCGAACTTTTTTAACTCATTTGATGTTAGATATTTAGCTATAGCAATCAAATTAACGGGACTAATAATTTATAAACCTTAATCCCATATAATATGAAATTATTTCGATGCACGCTAATTCTATCACTTATACTGGTTTTCCAACAGCTAAGAGCACAAAACGACAGCAGTTTTGTTAGTCTTTTGAATAAAAAATCGGTTCAGTTAAATGTGGGTACACAAGGTATTGGCGCCGAATTTATTTACGGGGTACTGCCAGAACTTGTTGTAAGAGGAGGCCTTAACTTCATCCCAATTAAAGCAAATGATGTATTCAAAATTTCAGGGTTTAATTCCACATCCAATGTTGCAGCCGATTTTTACAATATTCATGCCTTTGCAGATTATGTACCATTTAAAAATGCTGCGTGGTTTCGTATGGTTGGCGGCTTTTCTTACTTTTTTAAAGCAAAAGGGAACCTAAGGGTAATTCCATCTGATGATTATAAATATGGCGACCTGGTACTCACAGAAGACCAAATCGGTTATGTAGACCTTTCAGTTGATTGGAAAGGCCTTGCACCTTACCTCGGCGTAGCTTTTGCGCACACCTTCCCCCGCAAAAAATTTAACATTAATGTAGATGTAGGCACTCATTACCTCAGCAAGCCACAGGTAAAAATAGTAGGTACAGGTTTATTGGAAGGCAATTCATCTCAAACCTCTCAACTACAAAACAACATAAAAGATTATCGCTGGCTCCCAACTGTTCAAATCAATTTTAATTTTAAACTGTAAAATTTAAGATCATGTTTAGAATAAATACAATGTGTATGGTACTGATAATGTGTATCCTTTCCGCCTGCAAAAAGCCTACTGAAAATATAAAAATTGTAATCGATACTGACGTCATCAAGTATACAGCAATGATAAATGTTACAGATGGGCAAGATGGGAACCCCGCTCCTGCAAATTCAACCATCACCATATCCGGCAATGACGCCAGCAATATTTATGAACTTTCAGGCAAAAAGAATATCCAGTTAAGTGCCGGCATGGTTACGATAGGCCTGCACCCGAGTATTGCTCCCGCAGCAGATCAGCCGATTAGTATTATTGCTGAAATTAATGCTCCAGGATATAACAAAGAATCCAGACAGATCACCTTCACGGCGGAAAAGAAACAACAGGTGGTTAACATCCAATTAACCCGAACAGGCTCGACTGCGCCGCCAGTAGTTACGCCACCACCTCCTGTTTATAATAATGTTTCTTTAACGTTTACCGGCCGATGCCCAAACCGAACCGATGTAGAGATCAGGCCAAGCGTTTATGTTTACTTTCGCACTTCAGGCAGCAATGCAGCCTTTCAATACCTGGGCTATATGGATAAAGGAAATATTAGTACAAATTTGCTGGCACAAAATGCAAGCTATGATTTCCAGATCGTTTTTGGCGGCGAAACCTATAGGATAAATCAAAAAATAGATCAAACGGCTTATAATTTAACCATAGATATGCCTGCAGCCTGTAATTTCTAAATGCAGAAGCGCTTAGCTTAATTGAATAACATAGACAAAAACTATATTTTTAAACTTCGTAATATTCGTACTTTTTAACCAATTTTTAGGACTTACAGACCTTTTTTAGCAATAGTTCTTGAGCGAAATTTGTAGTCTAATTTATCGGCAGAATCATGTTTATTGATTTTTCTAGCTGATGACAAATGCAAATTCAATAAAAAATGGTCAGTCCCACTATCTCATCAAGCCCCAACGGTTTAAAAACTGCTATTATCCGATTTCTTATTTATGGTTCAATAATGGTTTTATTGTCTGAATTTCTAAAGTGGAATGTGCAGCATGAAGCAGGAAGTAATAAATTCAATGAACAATCAATTGTAGAATATGTGCAGAGCTTGCTACTACTATTAAGTGCCCTTACTTACCTTTATATTTCATTTAAACATAAATCATCATTCCCACTTGCTTTTGCGCTATTTAGCTTCACAATGGCGTCTCTCATCAGAGAGCAAGACGCTTTTCTTGATGAACATGTTTATGATGGAGCATGGCAAACCGGCGCTTTTAGTCTGCTTTTTCTTGCAGTTATTATTGTATACAGAAATAAAGGACTCTTTTTTTCTAACCTAAATGGTTTTGTAAACAAATTTTCTTTTGGGATTCTGTTATCAGGAATTTTAACGACTTATATTTTCGCACGTTTATATGGCAGAAAAGTATTTTGGATGGCCGTTATGGAAAGTCAATATACCCGTGATGTGAAGAATGTATCAGAAGAATCGCTCGAACTTTTTGGCTATACACTCATCCTAATTGCTAGCGTAGAGTTTTACCTGCTTGCGAAAGCAAAAAGTAATAAGCAAGCATTAACAATGCGCAGCAGCCAAACACCATTTAACCTTTCGGCATAATATACTGAAAGTAGCATTAAACCTATCAATGCCTAATTACTAATGGCATTGATCAGGTTTTTCACAAAGTGCTTCAAACCTGTATTGCGCATTAAATAATTGAAAGAAATAATACCCAATATGGCGCAGCTTAATCCGGCCAACACATCAATCGTATAATGATGGCTGGTATAAATAGCTGAAAACCAGATACCTAGCATAACGGCGGCAAAAAAAATATTGATCTTGCCCAACCTGTTTTTTAAACCATAATAAACAACAATGACAGGATACGATGAATGTAGAGATGGCATAGCAGCAAATACATTAGAGCCTTTGCTATATATACCATGAAAAAGTGTAATGTTAAAATAATGGTCAAACCGGGCCAATCCAGCAGTATTACCAGCTGTTTTCGCGATAAACTCGAAACCATGTTCCTGCACATACCATGGAGGTGCGGCCGGGAAAGCATAGTACAACACAAAGCCTAACAAATTTACCCAAACAAAGGTGAGCGAAAACCGGACAAACTGTTCCTTATTCTTAAAGAAAAGATAAGTAGCAAATGCCAGCGGAACTGGTACCCACATCAGGTAGAAAAACCCTGTTAATACATCTAAAAATGCAGTACTGTTAATTTTCCAATATTCGTTGGGTGTAAGTATTAAGCCATGGTAATTAATGCCGAAAGTATTTTTTTCCAAGTCATATAAATCTTCAATATGTACCGCATTAAAAAGATAGTTTGGAAAGGCTTTCATATAATCGAACAGTATCCAGTAGACAATAAAGATTGAAAAGCCTAGGATAAATTGCCTGGTTCCCTTCGAGATAAAAAACAAAGCATTAAAAATAAAAATCAGCACCAGCTGATCGGTCTTAAAGCCAACCAGTAGTACTGATAACAATAGATATCCAACAGATATAGCAACTGTTAGATAAATATTCCGAAGATTATAAAAACTGTTTTTAAGCAATACTTCTTGCTGCATGTTATTTTTTATCAAAATTAGATCTAAAAATATGATCCCAAAAAGTCCAGCTTACCCCATAACCCTTGGTCGAATCGGAATAATGATGAAGCATGTGGTGCTGTTTTAACTGTTTCCAGAAACCGCTTTTAAAATTGGCATGGTGAAGCGCATAATGCACCATATCGTAAAATAGATAACCGATCATAAAACCAGAGAAAAATGGGTAAACCACTGTATCGGGCAATAACCAATCGAAAAGAAAATAAAAACCCAAAGCCATAGGGATACTGGCCGAAGGTGGCATAACCAACCTTTTGGCATCGTTGGGGTAATCGTGGTGTACACCATGAAAAATAAAATGGATTTTCTTGCCCCATTCCATATCTGGCTCGAAATGAAACACATAACGGTGCAAGACATATTCAGTGATGGTCCAAATGCCAAGGCCAAGCAAAAACCATCCTGCAAAGTTCAAAGCAGGCATTTCGATTTCCCAAAGCGCTTTCCAAAAAAGGTAGGCAATCACTGGAATATAAACAATTAAAGGCACATAAAACCTAACTTTTGATAGGCTTTCTAAAAAGTCGTTTTTAAACATCCTGATGGATGCTGTCGAATTTGAAACAAAATTCTTTTTCATTGGTAATATTTTTAACTGGTCTTCGACTACCCTCACATTTAATCGTCATCCTGAACTTGTTTCAGGATCTTCTCTTCAAACAATTTATCATGCTCAACGTAGGGGTCTTCGACTCCGCTCAGACTGACAAATCGCTGTCATTCTGAACGCAGTGAAGAATCTCTAATCTATATACATTGAACTCAATATCATATCAAAAGATTCTTCGTTGCACTCAGAATGACAATTAACGCCCTCCGCTAAACCTTAATCCTTTCAACTAACACCTTTGAAGGTTCTGAAGCGTCCACCCCTTTTATTTCTACATATTTTACATTCGGAAACCAAAAGGTACCGCCCTCAATCCGAAGGAATATCCGTTCTAACTGCATTTTTTTATTGTTAATGGTTGCAAAAACATGGTATTTTTTATCTGCACCAGATTTATTTAAATACATCGGCAGTTTTTTATGCGAGGTAAACCGAAGTTCGAACTGTCCGTTACCCAGATTTTTGCTGATAATGCCATAGGCAAATTTCCGTTGGATATAACTCAGCTCTTTCTTTTCGCCTTTATCTCCGTAGCGCATCCAAAATACATTTACGGGCTGTTCTTTATTTACTTCGCCATGTTTGTCAACATTTAACTGGCAGATAATGGTATTGGTATTCGGATCGCGCTGTAAATAAAATAGCTGATTATTGATATCTTTTGGCGTTGGAAAAGTAATTGGAGAAGGATCTGACCCCTGCGCATTTGCGTTAAAAGAAAACATTCCGGTTAAACTTCCCATCAATACCAAACCCGCAATTAATGCAGCTTTGTTATTTCCTTTTCGCTCATTAAATTCTTGCGCTTCGAGTCCTTTTTTGGCCTCTTGTAAACGTTTAATAGCCGTAATATTGGTCAATACCGCCATTAGCGTAATGGGCATGGTAAAAATCGACATCGCTTCAAAAACATGGAATGAAATGCCTGGTATGTAAACTTTGTAATTGCCACCAATAAAATGACCTGCAATACCACAGGCTATGGCAAAAACGCCAATGGTTACTACCCTTTCGGGCCTTTGCATTAAACCGCCCTTACATTCTACCCCCAAACCTTCGGCCCGTGCCCGCGTATAACTCACCATCATCGAGCCGATCAATGCGATAAACGCAAACAAAGAACTTAAAAAATAATGATGTGCAACCAGGTAATAACAGATCCCTAAAAACATGATCATTTCGCTATAGCGATCGAGCACCGAATCGTACAAAGCACCAAACTTCGAACTCATGTTTCCCAATCGCGCTACCTGACCGTCGAGCATATCGAACAGGCCTGCAAAAAGCACCAGTGCCCCTCCCCAACCAATGTATGACATATCGCCTCGGTTCGATTTTTCGGCACCGAGCACAAAAATTACGGCCACACCGATATTCAGGATCAGGCCAATGGTGGTTACCGCATTAGGTGTTAAACCTATTTTTATCAGTCCCTTTACAAAAGGGTTAATCACCTTGTATATGCCCTGTTGCAGGCTGTCCCTTAGATTTTTTTCCATAGCTTTTTTCTTAAAAATCAAATTTTACCCTTGCCCTTATTCCCCATTCCGAAACTTCTGGATTATTGAGGTAGTTGAACCTTTTCACCACGTCGACCCTCAATAGTTTAAAGATATTGCCTACACCAACACTGCCTTCCATGTACGGCTCGTTACCCAATGCATAAGTTCTTTGTGCGCCATTTTCGTAAACCGGAAACTGGTACAATCCCGATTGGAAATTTGGGTTATTTTCATTTCTCAATCCACCATATAAGGCTTTGAATGATACCACTTCTCTCAACTTTAATTTTTTGATCAATGGTACTTTATTAAAAAAGAAGCCATTAAAATTATGATCGATATTGATGCTTACATAATGATCGCTCACAAACTCGAGGAAGTTCATCAGGTTATAAGAGTTAAGCTGATAAGCATAAGTTTGGTTGGCCCGGTGTATGGCCAATAAAGGGAACGGCACTTTTCCGGCGATATAACCACCTTCGAAAGTTACATCGCTATAGCCTAACTGCGATAAATAGAAACGTTTATCGATGCTGCCCATTAAGTTATGGTAATTGTATTCGCCACCGAAAACGCCCTTTAAACCTGCAGTATAACGTAAATTAAATACCGGATAACGATCGGCAATGGGCACACGGTAGATCTTGCCCTGATAAAACTTTTCATTTGGTGCATACCTTAATTGCAAAGAAATTTCGCTGGTACTTAATCGATTAACCGACTGATTTGCGCCGTTTAGGTAATTTAGTCCGCCGGCAGGCGTTTGGCTCCACTTTTTAAAGCCGAGATTATAAGAAAAGTGGTTTTCAAACTCTTTAACATAATCCAAACGATAAAAATCGTTGTACAACAGCATATCGTTTACCCCACGTTTAAACGACAGTAAGAAATTATCTTCCTGCACAAACTGGAGTTCTTGTCCGGGAATTTTAGTGTCGCGCTGAAAACTGGCCCTAACATAGTTTTGAGGGAATTCGTAGATCGATTTGTTATTCAGCGAATAAGTTCCGGAAAGGAAAAACTTCCATTTCTCATCTTTAATACCGTAAGCCAGATAGTTTTCGAAATAATAACGTTTACTCAGTTCAGGCGTTGTTCGGCCACCTACCCGCAGCCTTAAACCTTCTACATTGTTAAAGCTATAAAATGTATTTACCGGGCCAATTTCGTAAGGACCGAGATTCTGATACCCTGCAAATAAAAGTGTCACGATTTTCATCGTCCGTTTAAAAGATGGCAGATTTTGCAGGGTATCTATATTGCCATAAATCTTCAGCTGGTTCTTCGAAATGGTATCCAGCCTGTTTTGCTCCCAGAATTTATCGTCTTTTTTTGCTGCATCGGCCCGCACAACGGTACTTTTCCCTTGAAAAATAGTATCGGGCAGAACCGTATCAAACTGGTAATTCTTATAGGTAACGGTACGCTCGCCGGTAAAACCTATGCCTTTGGTTTTGCCAATACCGAAATCGGCCAACAGATTACTTTTGCTCAAACTGTATTTACCTTTGTTGTTGGCTTCAAAATCGAGATCAACTTTTAACGCACGTACAAAATTGAGGTTAATGTTTTTATTTACCCCAAATGAAGCTCCGGTAACGGCGTAATGGCTATCGTTCGTTACATAAATCTTTCCTTCGAACAGCATATCGTTTGTATTGCGTGGCGTAAAAGACAGCTCGATGACCTCAGGCTTTTGATTTTTTAACGTATCGGTAATAAAAAACTTATAAAAAGCAGGTGCCCCATCCGAAATCGGACTTAAAAACTCATTACTGATTACAGAGATATTGTTTTTATAGATATCGATGTCCTGATACATCCTATCGAAATAGGTTTTCATTCCTTTATTATCGATGTACCTGCTATCGAAGTTTACCTGTTTCTCGGCAATAACAACAGTTTTATTTCTTTCCGGATCTTTACTAAGGTAACTATCGGCTAGTTGCTCCTGAATATACACCGGTAAGAGGTTTTTTCCGCCAATTAAGGTCGAATCCTGTTCCTGAAATAAAAACTGGTAATTTCTGAACATCTTTTTGTTCTTAAACTTTTCCGAAACATTGCTCAACGAAAACAACATCTTCTCATACTGCCTAAAAGACACCGTATTGTAACTCTTAATCCGGTTTTCATCTTTATGGGCAATTACCTGGCGGATCAATTCGACCGCCGGATTATCTTTATTGCGGTATCTCACCTTTTTTCCACCAACAATGACCACTTCATCCAATGCTTTTGAATCAGGAACCAATGTAATATCGAGTTCCTGCGTTGCAGATGGCATAACATTTTTAAAAACTGCACGATAACCTACATAGTTAAAAGTGATTTCGCTTTGTGGATCGGGAGAAACCAATGTATACTTTCCGTTCACATCGGTCTGTATCCCTATTTTAGTGTCTTTAAAAAAGACGGAAACATTCGGCAGTGTTTCTTTGGTTACGGCATCGCGCACCGTTCCCGACACTGCGGTTCTTTGGGCAAAAGCATTTACCTGTAAAATAAAACTGAGCACCACGAATAGAAAAAATGAATAGATCGGTTTCATTTAACTTGAAAAAATAAACTGCTTTTGCATGATATAATTGTAGCTTACCCCGGTTAAAACTGAGCTAAGCACTTTAGCGAGAACATAATTAAGATTAAAAAAATGGGTGAGCACAAACACACCCGCGGTTACAATAATGAGATTGCCTGTCCATACCAAAATGTATTTCAAGATCTGCCATTTAATCGCTGTAGATTCACTTTCGAAAACCCATTTCCGGTTCACATAAAAATTAACAGCACCACCTGTAACCGTACCGGTAATACTTGCTGCCAGATACCACCAGCCAAAAAGATTTGCGGCAATAATGGTCACACCAAAATCTGTTGCCGAGGCCACTAATGATGATGCCTGTGCTTTTAGATAAGTGAACATCATGGTTAAAACAGTGCTAAAACAACAACCAGTTGCAGTATAACATTTGCATAAATCCCGGCCAATACATCATCAGCCATTACACCCCAGCCACCTGGCAATTCTTCGAGTTTTCGGATATAAAGCGGCTTGAGGATATCAAAAAACCTAAAAAGAATAAGTCCTATAAGGGTGTATTCCCATTTTAAAGGCACAAACAATAGGGTGATGCACATTCCGGCCACTTCATCAATCACCACCCTACCGTGGTCTTTCCCCCAAATCTCTTCCACCCGATCGGCACTCATTACGCCCAACATCACGATGAGCATAGTAAAGAGCACTGGCCATAAATAAGGGTTGGTAAAAGGGCTCTGGAAAAGATGCCAGCATAGGCAGGTTGCTATTGCAGCATAAGTACCTGCGCCCTTGCCGATATACCCGATCCCCAGAGCCGTTGAAAGAAATTTGTGGATAAACACTATACTGTTTCTATCAATTCTTCTTCGTAATCCTGACCTAAATGGGTGATCAATTCTTCGCCCATGATGTAACGTAAGGTGTTCTGAAGTTTCATTAACTGTTTAAAAATGTCGTTTTCTGCAGGTACACCCGGAATCGTTTGTGGCGATTTCAGATAGAATGATAACCATTCCTGAATGCCCGAAAGGTTTGCACGTTTAGCCAGATCGATAAACAAAGCAAGATCTAATACAATAGGTGCGGCTAAAATTGAATCGCGGCAAAGGAAATTGATTTTGATCTGCATTTTATAACCCAACCAACCGAAAATATCGATATTATCCCAGCTTTCTTTGTTATCACCGTGAGGCGGATAATAGTTGATCCTGATTTTGTGGTACATATCGCCATACAAATCAGGGTTAACCTCTGGTTTAAAGATATCTTCCAATACACCCAGTTTAGATACTTCTTTAGTTTTAAAGTTATCAGGATCATCTAACACCAAACCATCGCGGTTACCTAAAATATTATCAGAAAACCAACCGTTTACACCCAACGAACGTGCTGCCAAACCAGGTGCCAAAATGGTTTTCATTAAAGTTTGACCGGTTTTAAAATCTTTACCAGCAATTGGGGTATCGGTTTCTTTAGCCAGTTCGATTAAGGCTGGAATATCAACTGTTAAGTTTGGTGCTCCATTAGCGAAAGGAATTCCTAATTTTAATGCGGCATAAGCATAGATCATACTTGGCGCAATACGCAAGTCGTTATCTCTTAAACCCTGCTCAAATGCAGCCAGCGATTCATGAACTTCTGATGGTTCGAAATAAATTTCGGTAGAACCACACCAAACCAGTACAATACGGTCGCAATTGTTTTCTGCTTTGAAGTTTTTAATATCTTCCATTACGGCTAAAGCCAGTTCGTAACGGTTATCAAGATCTTTTACATATTTACCATCCAGGTTTTTTACATAATTTCTATCGAAAGCAGCACGCATTGGTTTAATGGCCTGTAATTCCTCACGTACATCGCGTAAAAGGTTAGCGTCTAATACGCGGGCATTCATTGCCGCTTCGTAAACATTATCTTCATAAACATCCCAGCCACCGAAAACTAAGTCTTCAAGACCAGCCAGAGGCACAAAATCTTTAATTTTTGGTTCTCTCTTTTCTGTTCTTTTGCCCAAACGTATAGTACCCATCTGTGTTAACGAACCGATAGGTTTTGATATCCCTTTTTTAATTGCCGCAACTCCGGCAATCATGGTTGTTGCTACAGCGCCTAATCCTGGCATTAATATTCCCAGCTTGCCTTCAGCTGCTTTTACTTGTTGTTTCATTCTATTTTATTTAAAATCTTATAACCAATTGTTTTTACGGTACCAGTTTATGGTTTCATTAAGCCCTTGTTCGAGTCCGAATTGGGGCACAAAACCAAAGTCGTTCTGAATATTTTTAATATCGCAGCCCCAATTGAGGGCGGTGAGTTCTTTTATCTTATCCACATTTAAGGCTGGAATCTTATTAAATACGCCATACAAACGTTCCATCGACCAGGCAAGACCTTTAATCAATTGCACAGGCACATTCACGGTCAACGTTTTTTTGTTTAAGGTTTTACGCACATGGCTAGCTAGTGCAGAACGGCTATAAACTGCCCCATCAGAAATGTTATAACTTTTGCCAACTACATCAGATGCAAGTGCTTTTATAATGATATTGGCCAAATCGGTGGCATACACAAAGCTCAGTTCCTGTTCCTGTTTGCCGATATACAGCTCCAGTCCTGCTTTAATGGTTTTAATCAATATAAAAATGTCTTTCTCCCGTGGACCATAAACTGCCGTTGGTCTGAATATGATTAATGGCAGATTCGGAATCTGAGCCAAGTATGTCTCGGCAAGCGCTTTGCTGATTCCATAATTGGTTACCGGATTTGATACCCCCATATCGGTCAGTTTTTCATTCTTTCGATTTAAAGGTCCCAGCGCAGCCAAACTGCTGATAAATACAAATTTCTTTATGTTATGTGCCGATTTTGAAGCCGCCAAAGCCAGGTTCCGGGTATAAATGGCGTTTACCTGATTGTAATCATCGAGTTTTTTGGCTTTGGTTACCGCAGCTGCATGCACGATGTAATCGTATCTTTTTTCCTCTATATTTTCCTTCAACAGGTATATGGAAGAAAGATCAAGGTCAACATAGTTGATCGGAAAATCTTTAAGATGTGCTGCAGTAGCCGATTGACGTACATTTGCATACACTTCGAGATCATTCGCCAAAGCAGATTTTATCAGGTGATACCCTACAAATCCTGTCGCTCCTGTAATCAACACCCGCTTTTTCATATCGCTTTCTCTAAAATCCTGTATTTACGATATAGTTTACCACCAATATCTTCAATAGGTTTATTGATCAGATCGTTATGATCCAGAGTCCAGCTGGCCTCCGCATATTTCATGTTTTTAGCCTTGAAATGTTTAATGATACGACCATAAAGACAAGCTTCAATCCCCATTTTACGGTAACCATCTACCACACCAAGCAACAAAATACGGATGCCATCAATTTTCTTTTTATTGGCCAAAAGTTTGATTAAACCTGTTGGGAACAACCTACCACGT
The DNA here is from genome assembly GCF_052045595.1 of Pedobacter sp. 22163. Lineage (NCBI taxonomy): Bacteria > Pseudomonadati > Bacteroidota > Sphingobacteriia > Sphingobacteriales > Sphingobacteriaceae > Pedobacter > Pedobacter sp. 22163. Next base: position 167,689 of record NZ_JBQEPM010000012.1, read on the forward strand.
TTAATTTTGATCAGGATCTGATTAATATCGGGAATGGCCAATGCAAAACCCACAATCTTGCCATGCTGCTCGGCCAGGATACAAAACTCCGGATCGAGGATCAGTTTTAAGTCATTTGCTGTATAGTCGAATTCTTTGTCCGTCATCGGTACAAAACCAAGGTTTTTATCCCATGCTTTGTTGTATACCTCTCTCACGGCGTTACACTCCTCCTTGAATTTTTTCATGTTGATTTTACGCAGCACGATATCGTTACGGAGGAGCCGTTCTTCTATCCTATCCAGTAGTTTAACAGATCTTTCACTATAATTGCCCGCGGTGTAGCGGTAGGCTCTTAAATCAACATTTTTCTGAAAGCCGGTTTGCTCTAAAAGCGACAGATAATATGGCGCATTATATGGCATCATGGCTACAGGTGGCCCATCGAAACCTTCAATCAGTAATCCGCATACTTCGTTGGTTGAAAAATTTACTGGTCCTAAAACTTTTGTCAGCCCTCTTTCCGATAGCCAATCCTGTGCTGCATTTAAAAGTTGCGAGGCAACTTCCGCATCATTTATACAATCGAAAAAACCGAAGAAACCATCATGTCCGCCATAGACCTTATTGTGATTTTTATTGTTAATTGCCGCAATGCGCCCAACTACTTTACCTTCGTCGTACAGCAAAAAAAGCTGTATTTCCGAATGTTCGTAAAAAGGATGTTTGCCGGGAGTAAGTAAATCGCGTTGGGCAATAAAAAGTTCAGGAACATAGTTTACATCGGCCGCATACAATTGATGCGGAAAATCTACAAAGGCCTTTAATGCTTTTTTACCAGAAACCCTTACCAGTTCTCTCATGATTGGCTTCCTACTAATTCTACGTTAACAGCTTTAAAAGCAGCGCTTAGTTTTGTTATGGCTGATTCGATCTGATCGAAAGTATGTGTAGCCATTAAAGAAAACCTGATCAAAGAAGAATCTGAAGGCACTGCTGGTGAAACTACCGGGTTTACAAATACCCCATTTTGTTGAAGGATATTCGTAATCATAAAGGTTTTGGTATTATCTCGAATATAAATGGGAATAATCGGACTATTGCTGTGCCCGATGTCGAAACCGGCTTCGAGCAAAAGTTTTTTCGCATATTCTGTATTGGCCCAGAGTTTATCAATCCTTTCAGGTTCAGATTCGATGATATCCAATGCAGCAATTACACTTGCTACGGCAGAAGGCGGCATACTTGCACTGAACATCAGTGAGCGGGCACGGTGCTTGATATATTCGATGGTTTCGGTATTGCCGGCGATAAAACCACCCAATGAGGCCAGCGATTTGCTAAAAGTGCCCATAATCAGGTCAACATCCTCCGTAAGGTTAAAATGTGATGCCGTTCCCGATCCATTAAAACCGATTACCCCTAAACTGTGCGCATCATCCATCATAATATTGGCGCCAAATTCATTGGCAATATTTACCATTTCAGGAAGATTAACCAAATCGCCTTCCATGCTGAAAATGCCATCAGAAACAATCAGTTTAGCGGCATCTTCAGGTAACCTGCTTAGTTTTCGGCGCAGGTCCTGCATATCGTTATGCGCATATTTAATGGTGCGCGAAAATGCCAAACGGCTTCCGTCAATAATTGAGGCATGATCGTACTCATCCAACAACAGGTAATCGTTACGATCTAACAAACAGGATATTACCCCTAAGTTGACCTGAAAACCAGTACTAAAAAGCACTGCTGCTTCTTTGCCCACATATTCGGCCAAACGGTTTTCCAATTCGAGGTGAATATCGAGCGAACCGTTCAAAAACCGCGATCCTGCACAGCCAGTCCCATATTTCTCAATGGCCGCTTTTGCGGCTTCTTTTATTTTAGGATGATTGGTTAACCCTAAATAGGAATTTGAACCAAACATGAGTACCTTTTTTCCATTGATAACCACCTCGGTATCCTGGCCTGATTCTATCGACCTGAAATAAGGATATAATCCCTTTTCTTTTATCACCGCTGCATCCTTAAAAGAGGCAATTCTATCTTGTAATTTTTTACGCATGCTGAACTTATATTCTTCAGTTTTTAAAACCCTGTTCTGAAAATTTGGCCTGTACCTGAATGCTACATGTAGAGATCAAAATCACTAGGTAGATTAAGACCGCATTAACCAAACGATTTGATAACACAATTTTAACGCGGAATTGAACCCAAAAAAAGGTTCAAATGTGGGATATATTGGTCAAAAAGTTGGATCGATGAAATGTGACATTCAGATGAATTGACCAATTGACATTCTGACTTTTATTATAAAATAGTAAAAAGATTAAAAACAGGTACAAAACCACTAAAAACAAGATAAATACCTGTAATTAAACAGGTTAAAATACGTAAAATTCTTAATCAAAAACACAAAAATCAATCAGAAATTAGTCATTTTAAAAAAATGTTCTTGCAAAACTCATTGTGAACATTACATTTGCCATAGCAAAATCCGACAGATAAAGGGCGAAAAACTATCCATAAAAGGGTGGCTAAAATTGTAGTGCAAAAGATGATGGAATCTGTTAAGAAATTATTAATAAACGCTGAACGATTTTATGCAACAAGAGTTACTCAATAAAACTTTTTCAGAAAAAAACCATGAGGATGCGCTTTCTTTAAATGATGGATTGATGGCAAAAATCCACCATAGTAGTGATCCGCATTATTGCAGTTCGGAACCTTTCCGGGTATCGAGTTATGCCTTAATTCTGATCACAAAGGGAAAGATGAACCTTCGGATAAATTTTGTAGATCATGTATTAAATCAAAGAGACATTCTACTTATTTTTCCACATGCCGTTTATGAAATTAAGAACAACAGTGATGTTTCTTTCATCAGCATCCATTTTAACAAAACTTATTTAAAAAACAAAGGTATATTCTTTAATAGCGGAGAAGCTTACAGAATGTTCCAGAACGATCCTACTCATAAATTTTCATTATCAAAAGAAGAATATACATTCATTTATTATGATATGCTTGCCCTGCACAAAAAGCTGAATGTACCTAAAGATACCCCACAGATTAAAAATATTGTGCACAATAGCTTCCTGGAGCTTTTGTACGACCTCTTTTTGTTAAAGAATAAACAGAAAAATCCAATACCTCTTGCTCATGATAGTAAGACAGAACTCACCAATCGGTTTTTATCATTGGTATCAGAAAACTTTAAGAAGGAAAAACGTGTAATTTATTATGCCAACTGTTTACGCATTACGCCAAGGCATTTATCGCAGGTTGTTAAACAGGTAACCGATAGAACAGCTGGAGAAGTTATTGACGAAATGGTGATCAGGGAGGCGAAACTACTGTTAACCAGCCATGTTATGAATATCTCGGAGGTAGCTATGGAACTGCGCTTTAGCAACTCTTCTTTTTTCGGCAAGTTTTTCAAAAAACAGACCGGAATTACGCCGTCTGAGTATAAATTATCGAATAATATTGCGGTATAGATCAATCTCATCAGACTGCTAATTGCCTTCGGGAGCTCGCTTAAAGCTCGGTTTACTTCGTAGCTTTCCGTTTCACTACAGGTCATGGTGACGACCGCAACCGGGGATAACGCTGCCGGTCACTCGCCTGCAACGGGGAGGGTTTTATTATGTCAATAAGTTAAGTATTCGCCATAAACCAAAATAATTTAACCACAGATAGCAAGGATGCACACAGACATGGAAATCCGTATTTATCTGTGTGCATCTGTGGTTAAAACTTCTTAACTTAACGACATTGTCATCTGTGGGGTAGCGGTTTATTATACCCGTAATAGTAGCACTATTTCTGCCTCCTAAACCTGATCGAAGCGAGATGCCGATTTCCTTCAAATTGGCAGAAGCGGGAGCAGGACTGAACCGCCCTAAATGCTCCTGCAATTGCTTTCCAAAAAACAAATGTTAATGTTATGGATGTACACTAATCAATTTTTTACCTGCTATATCTTCCCATCTATAAAAATGAAAGGTTTTATCATCGCTCATAGCCACCAACAAACCGTGTTTAAAATCGGCGTTTAATGGGACTGAAACCACATCAATGCCATCGGTTTGATTGGCTGAATATTTAATGGTGGTTAACAGTGGGTGTGGATGAGCAGTATTCGTTTTAGCCACCCGATCGTACACTTTTAACTGCTTAGCCCCCTGATCGGACACAAGGATATACCCTTTATTCCCTGAAGTTTTATAAATAGCAATCCCTTCATTGTCGACAGCAAAATCGCCCTGTCCAAACAGTGCCAGTTCTTCATTCCCTTTGGCCGGGTCTGCATAATACTTGCGTACGCCAACCTGCTCATCGCAATAATAAACATAGCCCAACTCATTATCAACGGCAATGGCCTCTATTTCCTTCTTACCACTATACTGACCAAATTTTCGAACCAAATCTGCTTTAACATTGCCTTTTCCATCATCGGTTAACAGGTATTGCCAAAGATAACCTCCGTTTTTAGGCCCCGTTTTACGACCAACAATGGCATAAATTTTTCCGCTTGGGTCGGTATACATCGAAATCCCCATCAAATCGCGGTACTCTGCTTCTGTTTCGCCAACAAAAACAGGAATTCCGCCATTATCAATGGCTTTCATATCAGGAAGAGAAAATATCCGCAGTTTATGCGTGTAACGTTCTGTGGTTACTGCAATATCTCTTTTTTTTCCAGCCAGTAACAAACCATAAGCAATATCAACATTGTTTGGGCGCTTTAGGCCTTTTACTGTCTTCGACTTGATGATTTTACCTTTCAAATCGAAAACATATAAGCCACCACTGCTATCTTTATCGGTACCGATTACCAAAGACTGCGCCGGATCGTTCGGGTTTACCCAGATCGCAGGATCATCGGTATCAAAATCGACAGGATCAGATACATATAAAGGTTTTACCACTGTACTACTTCCGTTTTGCGAGCCTCCATTACAAGAAATGGTCAGGCTTAAAACCGCAAACGCGGCAAGTTTTAATATATTATTATGTTTCATTTTATATTTTAGTTCCGTAGGCACCAACAAATGTTGATGGTGAAGGTGAGCTATAGGTGATACCATTTTTCATTGTAATTCCGGCCTGGTGATGGCGGGTAAAGTTGGTGATGCCTTTACCCAAAGCCGGTGAGTTACCTTGCAGGTGAAAATCCCATGCGGTATTAAAATCGGCATTGGTAACCGCTGTGTTTAGAGGATAGTTCACAAATTTAGGATCATTAGCCCCGGCAACATTGCTGATCACATCGTTTTTACCGCCTACAATATCGCCAGTTGGCTGAAACTGATTTACAGTCGCCTGATCGAAACCATAATACCAGTTATTGCTGTAAGCAGAACGGTTATCTTCAGGCTTTTTAGGATCTCTTTTCACCCCAAAACGGACATTGGCGAAAAGATTATTATACAGATCGGCACGTACTGTGCTCTCCAGCCAGATCGATCCGCCTTTGGCCGTTGGTCTTCTCCAACCCGTATTCACCATGGTATTGTTATAGGCAATAATATAGGCTTGTGGTGTTTTATCTCCAGTGTTAGATAATTTTAAGGCATTGGTATTCGTGCTATAAACCAGGTTATAGGCCACATCTGCCAAACAGCCCGATTTAAAGTTCATGGCTTCTCCTCCTGTTACGCCAGTGGTATAAAACACATTATTGGCAAAAATAATCTTTCCACCATCAATGTAAGTACAATCTTCCTGGAGGTTTCTGAAGATGCTATTTTGAACCACTAATTTGCCATTAGCATTGGCAAACCAGAGCGCGGGTAAGTTTTCTCCGGCTTTTGCTTTATAAAGTCCCATTTTAACCGATGTTGAAGCATCTGAAGTAGTTGATCCTGCGTATTCAAGAATTACATGATCAAGCACCAGTTCCTCACATGTTTGGCCGGCCAAAATACCTCCCCAAAGCTTTCCGAATTTTTTTGATGGGGTTTTATAAAACTCATTTACCGTAAACCTGATCGGATTTTCTGCAGTTCCAAGTGCGTACAGATTACCTTTTATAATAATTTCTGGTTTCGCAACTGTATCCATCAGCACCGTTACCCCCTCTTCAATCGTTAGTGTTTTCCCTTCCGGAATTACAATGTCGCCTTTAATAACCTGCGTACTGCCTTTTGCCCAAACCCCGGAAACCTCGCCAATTGCCGATCCATCAACAGCAGTGGTATCAACATCGATATTGGCTTTTTCACATCCTGCTATGGCCAGCACAACAAGGATTAATAATTTAAAAATCTGATTTGATTTCATGTCTTTGTATCTTTAAATTCTATTAATTAAACTTATATCTGAAGCCAACTAGGTAGTTTTGGCCGTAATAATCACTTCTGATCAAGGTGTTTCCATTTTTAACTAAATCTTCTTTGATATCGTTATTTGCCGGGTTTGTACCTTTTATAAATAGTTTTGTTGGTGTATTTAAGATGTTATTGGCTTTTACAAAAACACTGATGCCACCTTTAAAACGTTTCTCTGCAGAGGCATCCACCTGAACAAATCCTTCCTGCCACAAATCGTTATTTAAGAATTGCGAAACGGTGTTGATGCGCGGTCCCGTATAGGCACCTGCAACCTGAGCATCCCAGCCTTTTTTTGTGTCTTTAAACAATATGGACAGGTTGGCAATATGTGCAGACTGACCATAAAGCGGACGTTCCTGGTTTACATTGGCAGGCTCGGTATCTCCGGTAGTGCCATTAATAACCCTGGTGGTTTTAGTGGTGTTAATGCGCGAATGGGTGTAGGTATAATTGGCCTTAACACCTACTTTACTGAAATATTTAATGTAATCTACTTCTGCTCCGTAGTTATTGGCCGTACCAAAGTTTCCTGGACTATAATAAATATCCTGACCACGAACAGCATCGGCCTGAAAAGTATATTCAATTGGATTTTTTATCCTTTTGTAGAATGCACCAACCAATAATTGCTCTGAAGCGCCAGGAAAAAGTTCGTACCTTAAATCAAAATTATCAGCCAGTGCACGTTGCAGGTTAGGGTTACCACGTTCCTGAAATTCTTCGTTTACAACTTTTCCGGGTACAATTTCGTAAAAACCCGGACGGTTAAGTGCTTTGTAGTAAGAAGCATGCAACTGCGCTTTTTCTGTTAAAAAATATTTTGCAGTTAAACTCGGTAGTACGTCGGTATAAATCTGATTTCCTTTTGGAAAAGATTCACCTGCCGGAAAAAGAAGGTTATAGCCCTGATTGGTATGTTCTACTCTGGCACCACCGATTACTTCTAACTTAGCTGAAGTATATTTAAACATTCCATAACCGGAAGTGGTTTGCTCAGTTGCATCGTAGGTAAGGGAATTGGCCACCGCGCCTGTTGGATTGCTGACTACCAGATTCAGGTCGGTATAATTTTGGAAATTCACACCATAAATATCATTTGCATGATCTGCTCCCTGAGCCAGATTATAATTATTAAAGAAGCTGCTCCTTTTTTTATCGCGGTATAACCCTCCTGCCATAAGATCCAGTTTATGGGTTCCTGATAAAACATGGTAAGTCAGATCCAGGTAGCCAGCTAAGTCCTCGTCGGTATTGCGTTCCCATCTGCGCGTAACCGGATTGGTATTGACTAAACTGGTGCGTTTGCGTTGAAAATTCTGCTCCAACCCATTCAGGCTGATACTGGTATTTTCGGGTACATCATTTTTCGCCGAAGAATAAACAGCCGACCATTGCACCTTAAATTTATCATCAAAAAATTTATGGTCGCCATGAAGCGTAGTATTGTAAATCTGCTGCTCAGTTAAACGGCTACGGGTATCGTAAACCAATTCAGCATTCCCAGCTGTTGGATTATAAACCCCATTATAGGTAGTGGTTACCGCATCTCTTATCTGCTGATTTTTAAGGTTAACATATACATTGTATAAACTGATTTGGTGATCTTTATTAAAAACATAATCAATTTTTCCATGTAAGCCTGTGCGTTGTTGCTGTTCAGAAAACTCGCGGTAACTTTTGCTGGTAATTTTGGCATAAGCATCTGTACCTACAACCGAATTATTATAGAAAGTACTATTGCTGCCACGGAAAGTATTCTGATAACTTCCTGCCAGCACCACCCCTAACTTATTATCTAAAAATCGTTTACTTAAGGATAAACTTCCAATTAAATTAGGTGCGGGATTTTTATACTTATAATCGAGTGTTCCCTTACTAAAATCGTTTTGTGTGGCATTATAGTTTTTCCCGTTTATTTCGTAAGGCGATTTATAATTAATACCTGAAGCATCGTAACTGGCAAACTTGCGGTCGAAAAACAATTGGCTATAACCTGTAGAAACATTGGCATTTACCTGCAATAAGCCTGGAGCATTTTTCATCACCATATTAATGGCACCGCCAACGGCATCGCCCTCTAAATTTGGTGTAAGTGTTTTGTACACCTCTAAACGGTCGAGTAAATCAGAAGGAAAAAGATCAAGCGGAACATAACGGTATTTATTATCCGGACTTGGAATTTTCACGCCATTTACCAAAGTATAGTTGTAGCGTTTATCCATCCCCCTTAATATGGCGTATTGCCCATCGCCATTACTATTGCGCTCTATAGATACGCCCGAAATACGCTGCATCACGTTGGCCACTGTTAAATCCGGTGAAATCTCAATCGACCTTCCTGATACGATATTCATCAGCTGTGGCGCATTTTTTTCCAGGCGCCTTGCTCCCTGATCGGTAGAACTCACGGCATTAGACTTAATGGTGATGTCATCAAGGCTTTTCGAATCGCTCTCCATATAGAACTTTAAGTGATCGTTATCCTCTTTGAGTATCACTAAGGTTTTCTCAATGGTTTTGTAAGTAATGTAGCTTACACTGATTTTGGCAGCGCCTGCTTTTACATCCTTAAATTCGAAAGTACCATCTAATCCGGTATTGGTTGTGCGCCTTGGGTTCTCTAAAACCACTGTTGCACCTACAATGGCCTCTCCGGTTTGCTTATCGTAAACGTGGCCTTTCAGTTTTGTGGCATTAGCGGTGCCTGCACAAAAAAGAAGTAAAAACAGAATTTGTAATCGTTTATTCATTGCGTTTGGTCATGTCTTTTTATTATCGACGGGGCAAAGGTGTATACACCATTTTACACAAAGAAATTATTGAGGTTACATAAAGGCAACAGCGTTACAACAAGCATATATCAAAAGGCAACACAAAAACTCAACATACTGATTATAAATGATTTAAATACACATCAAAACGCCGTTATGCTTTCATTACCGTTACATTAACAAATTGTTAAGCCCTTAAAAACCAAAAAAACAGGTAATAATAATACAGCTGATGTAACGGTTATAACGCCTGGATAAATGCAGACAAATTATCGCCTTGCGCCAGATTCAGCTTTTTTCTTAGCCTATATCTCGATACCCTTAAGCTATCAGTAGATATACCAAGCAAGGTTGCGATATCGCCCGAATCGAGGTTCATTTTTAACAGTGCAATCAAGCGCATATCGGCTGAAGTTAGTTCACTGCTATATTTTTTTAGGCTTTCAAGAAACTGATGGTGCACCTGTTCGAAAGCCACTGTAAATTCTTTCCAGTTGCGTTCGTGATTAAAACTTTGATTAATCTCCGTGAGGATCTGGTTCATCTGCTTTTTCTGATCACGTTTATCCTCTTTTACCATCGCTTGTAAGGTACTCCTAAGATTTTCAAGGAATTGGTTGTGTTTAATCAGATTTAAGGTATGGGTAGACAGTTCCCTACTTTTAACCTCCAGCAACTGTTTCAGATTTTGCTCTTCGAGTTGAAGATTTTTGAGTGCCAGACTGGTCATATCATGTTCTATCGCTTTCTGCCGCGCCAGCATCTGTTGATCTCTTAATTTTAACCTTTGCCTGCTAAAAATAACAAAACCCAAAATAACCAATAATATCACTACAATTGTGGCAGAAAAAGCAATGATCCTATTCACCTTCCGATCGTTTTTCAGTTTATTTATCTCATCCGATTTTTTATTGATATCGTAAAGCACCTGCAAAAAAGCTACCTGCCGGGCACCGTCTTCTGAATACAGATCGATCGTGTATTTATAGCCAAGTTTTACATAGTGGTAGGCGCTGTCCATATTGTTCAACAGTTCGAATGCCTTGCCCAAATCTCTGCAGCAGGAGCTTAACTGATAGATATTACCCATCTTTTCGGCCAGTTTCAACGCAGTTTCGGTTTGTACAACACTTTCCTTATACCGACCTGTTTTACGGAGGATATCCCCCAAATTATTAATTACCTCAATACTCCCCAGGTCATTATGATCTTCCTGATATAAATTTAACGACTGTTTAAAATGTACGTGAGCAGAATCGTAACGCTCCAGATCTTCATATATACTGCCCAGGTTTTCATGTATCTTTGCCGCCCCACTTTTATCATTAACCTGCCCGTTTATTTTTAAAGCGAGTTTTTGATAGTAAAATGCGCTGTCGTAAAGTTGCCGTTTTTCGTATAACTGCCCAATATTGCCCAAAACGGTTGCCTGTCCGGTTAAGTTATTCGATCTTTTATAGATATCAATGGCTTTGTTATAGCTGTGCATGGCCTTGTCTTTCTGCTTCATATAATAGTAGAGCACACCCGCATCGTTAAGGTTAGCGGCCAATAAAAGCGATTGATTGGCATTGCTAAATATTTTATCAGCTTTTAAAAAGAACTCTAACGATTGACTGAAATGCCCCTGTGTATAACAAACCTTGCCCATTTGCTGCAAACATTTACCCTCTAAAAGTTCATCATTGTCATCTATAGATTTGGCGTATATTTTTTTTAATTGAGCCAGGGCTGCAGTCGGATCTTTTTGATTCAGGGCAATTATCGATTCGAATTTTTCTTCCTGGGCAATCGCGTTCGAAATGAAGAGTAGAAAAAGTAAAAGAGCACCAAAGGGTTTGATCATGTTAAAAGCATCAATATCAGGCAATGCTGAACAAAGAAAGAGCGTATATGTTAACTTAAGGTTAAGTTGAAAAATTAACTGATGGTGATAAAATACCAAATCTAATTTCAAAGCCGATTTTATATTAGCCCATTAAGTGATATTTTGTAATTTAGTGGTAAAACCTATTGATATGAATATTACCTATGAGATAGGTGTTATCCCTGCACCAGAAGCAGTAATTGAACTATTTGTTCAGGCCGGACTTAAAAGGCCAACTGAACCAGAAAGAATAGCATTGATGTTAAAAAATGCTGACCTATTGGTTACCGCATGGCAAGAAGATAAACTTGTTGGTATTTGCAGAACCATTACCGATTGGGTTTGGTGTGCTTACCTGGCAGATTTGGCCGTATTTACAGGATTTAAAAGCGCTGGTATAGGCAAAAAAATGATTGCTATTACACGCGAAAAACTCGGTGATCAATGTATGCTTCTTCTCTTATCTGTACCTACTGCTTTTGATTATTACCCTAAAGTGGGTTTTAACAAAGAAGATCGCGCTTTTAGCATCGAACGGATAAAATAATTTCGAAATATGAAAAAGATTATTCTAAACCTTGCCGTTACGCTTGATGGCTACATTGAAGGCCCTAATGGAGAAATTGATTGGTGCATTATGGATGGCGATGCCAATTTTAACGATTTTTTAGATGACATAGATTCTATTTTTTATGGGCGCATCAGCTATGATTTATGGGGAAATTACCAACCTGGAGAAGAAGAAAACGATCTGATGAAATCGATCTCCGAAAATATTAACAGCAAGAAAAAATATGTTTTTTCGCATAACAAAACCAGCGATAATACAGGTGCTACTTTTATCCAGTCGGATATTGTACAAAAGGTTAACGAAATAAAAAAGCTTCCCGGCAAAAACATATGGTTGTATGGTGGTGCAAAGCTAATAGCTACCTTTTTAAATGCCGGCCTGGTTGATGAGTTGCAGCTGGCTGTACATCCCGTAATATTGGGTGAAGGAAAATTGCTGTTCAGCGAAATTACCAGTCGGGTTTGGTTGACATTAAAAGAAACAAAAAGTGCACCATCAGGTGTTGTGCAGCTGATATATGAGGTGGTTAGAGTCGATTAGACCAGTTATTGAATGAGTGAATTTTGAATGAGCGAATAACTAATGACTAATGAACCAATTGTTAGTTTGGGGTTGAGCGTTTGGAGTCGATTAACCATTTATACAAAAAACCAACTAAAGATTGAAGTGTACCAATGACTAGTGAACGAATGACTAATGAACCACCATTGCTATGGAAGAAATAAAAAACGGCGTTAAAGCTTTTTATGCCAAAACCCAGGCCGATTGGCGCTTATGGCTCCCCGAAAACCATGAAAAAGAAGTGTCTGTTTGGTTAATTATCTATAAAAAAGATGCATCAGCAAATAGTTTACCACATAGCAACGCAGTTGATGAAGCCCTTTGTTATGGCTGGATTGATAGTTTAACAATGAAAAGAGATGATGAAAGCCGTTATCAATTTTTCTCCAAAAGAAAACCTAAAAGCAATTGGAGCACAATTAACAAGAATAAGGCTTTACATATGATAGCTCAAGGATTAATGAGCAACGCAGGATTACAATCAATCGAAATAGCTAAAGCCAATGGCATGTGGGATGCCCTTAACGATGTGGAAAATCTGATTGTGCCCGATGATTTAAAAAAAGAATTTGAACTCAACAAACCAGCACAAGCAAATTGGGATAAATTTCCCCGTTCTTCCAAAAAAGCCATACTAAAATGGATATCAGAAGCTAAAAGAACAGAAACAAGAGCAACAAGAATTAGCGAAACGATTAGGTTAGCTGGAGAAAATGTGCGGGTGAAGTAGAGGTTAGTCCGGAGTCTTTAGTCCGAAGTCCGATCGCCAGTTTACAGTTGTCTGTTATCAATTTGCAATAACCAGTAGAAAGTCCAGTGTCTGAAACCTTTAATCTAAAGTCGATTTATCATTCGAAATGTCACCGTGAGGAACAATTATTTCATAAAAATCAAAATAAGTGATATGAGTTTTTTATGGCATTTAAGGTGTGTGGAATCGTCATTGCGGGAAGGCTTTTTCAGCCGACGAAGCAATCTTTACTGCAAGGATCGTTGATATGAAAGATTGCTTCGTCGTTCCTCCTCGCAATGACGACTATTCTATTGAAGTCTGTCATTTAATAGTGCAATCGAAGGGCCAATTTAGTAGAGAGATAAGCGTTCAATTAACCGATTAAGCAAACAGACTATTGACAAATGAACCAATGACCAATGAACTAATGCATCTCTCTAATCAACGCCTCCATTAATTCTTTTGCAGAAGTATATTTTAAGTTTACCGCGTTTTGCCCCGACCAAAAATTGTACATATCTGTTTTGCCCTGTTCAATGGCAGCGGCTCTTAACGGCCCCATTAACCGGGTTTGCAATGGAAAGGGCAATACCTCAGTTTCATAACGAATAGCATTGGATATCCGGTTGGCAATCATCCGGCCCATTCTCCCTGTTAATGATTTAGAAAGTACTGTATTTTTTGATTCTTCGGAGAAAAGTTTTGCCTTGTGCATCGGCGTCGCATTAGATTCGTCGGTTACTAAAAAGGCGGTACCCACCTGGACTGCATCTGCGCCAAGCGTTAATGCTGCCCTTATCCCTTTTGCATCGGCAATGCCACCGGCAGCAATTATAGGTGTTTTTGTTTTCGCTTTTACCTGTTGGATCAATGCAAAAGTTCCTGTTAGCGATTCATCTGCTGGTTTAAGGAATGAAGGACGATGTCCGCCTGCTTCAAATCCTGTTGCTACAATGGCATCAACCCGGGCTTCTTCGAGTGCAAAAGCTTCATCCAATGTGGTTGCTGCACCCACTGTTTTAATGCCCAGCTTTCGTGCTTCGTTTAATATTTCTTTTGAGGGTATACCGAATATAAAACTAAACACGGCAGGTTTCAACTCGAAAATGGCTTCTACCTGTTTTAAAAATTTTGAAGGAATATTGGCATCAAAATCGGGTAAGGGAATACTCAATTCGTCGAAAAAAGGCTTGAATAATAGTTTAATCCCCTCTATTTTTTCTGATGGATAATTAAGCAAACGCTCATCTACATCATTTACCATTAGGTTGATGTTGTAAGGTTTGTCTGTTTTTGTTCTTACAATTTTATCGGTTTCGATAATTTCTTCAGGACTTAAGGCATATGCGCCGATGCTGCCCAAACCACCAGCGTTTGATACGGCTGCTAAAAGCTCTGGGGTTGAAAATCCACCGCCCATGGGGCCTAATAAAATCGGGTATTCGATTTTTAAAAGTTCGGTTATTTTAGTTCTGTTCCACATCTTAGTAAATTTTTACATTGGTCAATAATTTATTCACAATCACCCAACCCTGATCAGTTTTACTTAAAGATAAAAGATCATAATAATTAAAGTCAAAAATAGGCAGATGAACTTTCGCAATTGCAATAGAATTGATAATTTCTATCGACAATATTTCCATGCGGAATGTTTCATTGAGCTCCTGCGGACTTTTGCGCTTACTTACCCCTTCTAAATACTCATCCAGTGTTTTAAAATATGGAATGCCATTTACATCACCAGCCAATATAGACTGAGGGTGAAATATTTTTCTGAGCAGTGCGGTATCTCCATTAAAAACTCCCTTAAAATAAGATGACAGTACCGCTGCTATTGCATTTGCGTTTTCAGTGTAATTATTCATGGTTTTAATTTTTTTAAGGTATGCCCGGGCTTAATTATTTCCCCTTGCATACCTGGTTCTTGTTTTAATTTCTATCCTTAGCCAATGTGATGCCCCGCAACATGGCCTCCGTCTAAATTGATGATTTCGCCTGTTACAAAATTACTTTCTGCCAGGTATAGGGCGAGTTGAGCAACATCTTCTGTTTCGCCAATACGGTTTAATAAATGTAAACCCGCAAACGCATCTGCATCACTAATACCATTTTTGGCCTGTAACGGACTTCTAATAATCCCAGGTGCGATGCCATTTACCCGGATGTTGTTTTTGCCGAACTCTGCAGCCAATTGTTTGGTTAAAGCATGGATGCCACCTTTACTTGAAATGGGTGCTGTTGCAGGAAAACCTCCAATGGCATGATCTACCAATACAGTTCCGATGTTAATAATCGCACCACCGTCTTGTTTCAACATCTGCGTGATGGCTGCCTGAGTAGTGAAAAACGTGCCTTTTAAATTGATGTTCAAAAATTTGTCCAGGTGCGCTTCATCTACCTCCAAAAAAGGTTTTGGTTCAAAAATACCGGCATTATTTATCAGCACATCTACAGCACCAAAACGTGCTATGGCAGTTTCTACCAATAATTTACCTGTGCTCGTGTTGCTGATATCGCCAGCTACCATCGCCAATTGATGGTGCGAGCCTAATTCGTTGAACGCAGTGATTAAATTGTTTTCATTTGCAGCGTTGATCACCACATTGTGACCTTGTTTTAAAAATAAAGCTGCAATGGCACGACCAATACCTGTTGATGCGCCTGTTATAATTACAGTTAGTGTTTTCATAATTTTGATTATACTTGGTTATTTATTGTTTGCTGTTATCCCTTTTTCGCGTAATACCGATACCTGTTCGCCTGCATAACCCCAATCATCCAATTCGATCTCTTGAATTACTACATGGGTAAGCTTTGGATCTTTATCCAATACTTCGGTAATCAGTTTGGTTATTCCACTAATTAAGGTCTGTTTTTGTTCGCGTGTAACGCCTTCGCGGGTTACTTCTATTTTTACGTATGGCATGGCTGTTCGATTAAATAGTTAATGATGCGGTTAATTTTACGTCGAGCTCAAATTCATTGTAAATCAGGTTATCGCCAAGGTTGGTGAAAAAGTTACCTGATCTGAATTTCATGTTGTACTTGGTACGGTCGATAAAGATTTTACCAGAAGCTGTTAACACATTGCCATTAACCACAACATCTGCCGCAAAAATTACAGCATGTGTAATGCCTTTAATGGTTAAATCGCCAGTAACTACCGCATTATCTTCATTGGTTTGAGCAACATCTGTAATAACAAATGTGGCCTCGGGGAACTGATCGGTTGCAAAAAAATCTTCAGAGAATAAATGTCCGGCGAATTGTGCATTGGTTGCAGGGTCGGTAACATCCAAAATTACAATAGAGGTGGTATCTATAATAAAGTTCCCATTGCTGAGTTTACCATCGTTTAAACTTAGTGAACCCGATTTAATCGTGATGGTTCCGTTGTGTGCGCCGGTAACTTTTTTACCAGTCCAGTTGATGCTGCTTTGAGCGCTTACAATTTCAAATTTTGTAGTTTCCATTTCTTTGTTTTATCAATCATTAGTGATTTGACAATACAAAGTAAAGGAGGATTTTTACAGGGCTTAGGTGATGTACATCACATTCTGCAAACGCTATTTCTGTGCGTTGTAAAGTCTGCTCAGGGTTTCTCTGGAAACACCCAAATAAGCTGCAATTAAATGTTTGGGCACGAGATTATACAATTGCGGGTACATGGCCAAAAGTTCTTCGTAGCGGGCTTTGGTATCGTTATTCATAAAAGATAACAGCCTTTTCTGCGAAGCCAGATAGCCCCTGTTTGTTCTCCAACGGAAAAAATGTTCAGCCTGATGGATTTCGCTGCAGATTTTTTCGCGGTCATCGTTAGAAAGACATAACACTTCTGCATCACTAATGCAATCTACGCTTATGGTTGCACGGGTGTGGTTGTATAGGGCGCCATAATCTGAAGTCCACCATGTAGGCATAGCAAACTGTAGGATATACATCTTGATTTCATCGTTGATAAAAAAAGCTTTTAAACAGCCCGAGATCACAAAATATTCATGATCTACCTTATCTCCCTCGCTAATGATGGCCTGCCCCTTTTTAAAAGACTGTAGCTTGAAATGGGAAAATAAATAATCGAACTCTTTGTCGGTTAAAGTAGCGGTTTTTAAAATATGCGCTTTTAGTGTTTCTTTAGGATCCATAGCTTGAAATAAAGGTAAGAATTATTGGGGTTAGTCGGAAGTTGGAGAGTTCGAAGTCCGAAGTCTAGAGTCGGGAGTCTGGAGTCGATTAAACGATTAATATATATGCTGATTCCCAATCGAGATATTATCTTGAGTGATTATTTATTTCATAAAAATCAATATGATTGACATGATTTTAAGAGAATGAATAACCTCGGGGTATCGTCATTGCGAGAAGGCTTTTTCAGCCGACGAAGCAATCTTTATAGCAGGATCACTAGCAGGAAAGATTGCTTCGTCGTTCCTCCTCGCAATGATTGTTATGACTAATCCAAGTTTTATGCTGCTATTTTATAGTTGTTTTTATAATTAGTTTTACTTTTAATGACGGCTGCTACTCTAAGCACTATTTTGTTCCTGATGG
>NZ_JBQEPM010000013.1:0-125201 GCF_052045595.1 Pedobacter sp. 22163
GTACTGCGGTAACACGTGGGAGAGTAGGTCGGTGCCAAATATTAAAAGAAACCCTTCAGCAGAAATGCTCAAGGGTTTTCTTCGTTTATGGGCATTTTGTTCTGTACCCTTCACTTTTCCACCATTAGGGAGTGAATAAAAGTTAGGGGGCCTGATACCGGATATTCCCTAATGCCCTTAATCCCTTAATGGTGAAAGGAACTGTAACAGCGGTTATTTCTATCATTAAGGAGTTAAGATGAGTTAAGGGGTTGTTCCCGCAGATTACACTGATTTGCGCAGAGTATATTCATCAATCGTTTACACTTCAATCCCAGGTTCAATAGCCCTGATGGCAGCGGAAATCCCTTTTGGGCAGGGGTAGATTGTTTATCCCAAGGGTTTCCCAAAAGGATTGCAGCGGACAGCAGGACGGAACCCAACCTATATTTTACTGTTATTGCGCTCCAGATCATCAAAAAATTAATCTTCTGGATTATACTTAACAAATAATATTGAATAGCGTATTTAAAAGAAGAGATTAAGCGTTAGCTTCCTCTTTAACCGCTAACTGCCCGCAAGCGGCATCGATATCTTTACCACGGCTACGGCGGATATTGGTATTGATCCCCTGGCTTTTTAAATAATTGGAAAAAGCATCGATCTTATCGCCTTCTGCATTGGTGAAATCGGCGAAAGAAATAGGGTTATATTCGATCAGGTTTACCTTGCAGGGAATATGTTTACAGAATTTAGCTAAATCCATAGCATCCGAAATTTCATCGTTAAAATGATTAAAAACAATGTATTCGTAAGTTACCGGATTTTTAGTTTTAGCAAAATAATATTTTAGCGCATCGGCCAATGCTTTTAACGAGTTGGCCTCATTGATCGGCATAATCTCATTACGTTTTTTATCATCAGCAGCATGAAGCGAAAGTGCCAGATTAAATTTTGCACCATCATCGCCTAATTTCTTGATCATTTTAGCAATACCCGCAGTAGAAACCGTAATACGCTTATAACTCATGTTTAAGCCATCAGGAGCAGTGATACGCTCAATCGACTTCAGTACATTGGCATAATTTAACAGTGGCTCTCCCATGCCCATATACACGATATTGGTAAGCGGATTGTTATAGTTCTGTTTAGCCTGTTTATCGATCAATACTACCTGGTCATAAATTTCATCTGCGTTTAGATTACGCTTACGGTCCATGTAGCCAGTTGCACAGAACTTACAGGTTAAACTGCAACCTACCTGAGAACTTACGCAAGCGGTCATACGGTCTTCTAAAGGAATTAAAACCCCCTCTACAATATTACCGTCTGCTAACCTGAAAGTGTTTTTAATGGTATGGTCGTTACTGAACTGAGAATTGTTAACCTGAACAGCATTAATGGCAAAAGTTTCGTCCAATGCCTTACGAAGATCTTTAGAAAGATTGCTCATCTGCTCGAAACTCGTAGCCGATTTCTCCCAAAGCCATTGGTAAATCTGCTTAGCCCTAAATGCAGGCTGTTGCATCGCTACAAGGCGTTGTTGCAATTGAGGTAGATCTAATGCACGGATATCGGTTTTTTTTGCTGTTACCATTTGTTGCAAAGGTACTTAAAAAAGGTGTAAGGCAGAAAGGTAGAAGGTTGAGGGTGCCTGCAAGATGCCAAATTTTACAATTAATTAGCTTTATCTTCCTCTGCCTCTTGAGTTTGACTTGCTGATAGCCTTACCTTTGGCAGGCCTGGAATTTCTGTTCCCTGCATTGCTTTTACCTGTCGGTTTTGCTCCTGAATGACCTGCGCTCTTTTTTCCTGTTGATTTTGGGCCAGACGGCTTTGGTTTAAATGCCTTTTTTGGCTGTTCTTCTCTAAGTTCAGGGATTTCTTCCCAGGCATTTGCTTTTTTCTTAGTGCTTTTGGGCTTTATTTTGGCTTCGGATGATGAATTTTCAACACTTTTAGTGATGCTTTTCATCTCGTCTTCGGTAAGTTCTCTAAATTCTCCTGTAGGAATACCTTTTAAATTGATATTCATAATGCGGGTACGCTCTAGCTTGGTAACCTCGTAACCAAAATGCTCGCACATTCTACGGATCTGCCTGTTTAAGCCCTGAATTAAGATAATATTGAATACAAATGTGCTGATCTGCCTTACCTTGCATTTACGCGTATTCACCCCTAAAATCGGAACACCATTGCTCATTTCGAAAATAAAATCTTCAGTAATCGGTTTGTTTACCGTTACCACATATTCCTTTTCGTGTTTATTTCCTGCCCTTAAAATTTTGTTAACGATGTCGCCGTTGTTGGTTAGAAAGATCAGACCTGACGAATCTTTATCCAATCGGCCAATTGGGAATATCCTTTCGCTGTGGTTAACATAATCTACAATATTATCGCGTACGCTGCCTTCTGTCGTACTGGTAATGCCGACAGGCTTGTTAAAAGCCAATAGAATGAAATTACTTTCTTCTTTAGGTTCGATATTATGACCGTTTACCATCACTTTATCGCCTGCAAAAACCTGATCGCCTACTTTGGCCCTTTTTCCATTGATGAAAACTGTGCCCTTTTCGATATAACGGTCTGCTTCACGGCGTGAACATAATCCACTTTCACTGATGAATTTATTTAAACGGGTTGCAGAGTTATTGTTCATACTGCAATTTTACGGAAATAAATCGTGTTATCCATTCTCGATACTGGCAACAAATGAATCGATAGTGCTTTTGAGTGCTGTTAAAGTTTCCTTATCGGTAATTGCTGCCTCGTTATTAATCTTCGCTTTTGCA
The DNA here is from genome assembly GCF_052045595.1 of Pedobacter sp. 22163. Lineage (NCBI taxonomy): Bacteria > Pseudomonadati > Bacteroidota > Sphingobacteriia > Sphingobacteriales > Sphingobacteriaceae > Pedobacter > Pedobacter sp. 22163. Next base: position 2,772 of record NZ_JBQEPM010000013.1, read on the forward strand.
AATGAGATAAGCTGGGGCGATACCCTCGCTTCAATTACCGTTAAAATATCAATGATGGATCGATAAGCTTTTTCGCCTTGGGTTGAAGCAACAAGTGCTAAAACGGGTTTCCCAGAAAATGAGGCTGAACTTACAGTCCAATCGAGGAGGTTTTTTAACGACCCCGGTAAGCCCATTGCGTATTCTGGTGTAGAGATGATGATTCCATCTGCCTTTTTGATGATTGAGCGAAGCGCTTCGACGGGCTGTGGTGGATTTTCCTGGTCTAAATCAGGATTGAAATGTTGAATATTTGCAATGGATGGAAGGTTTGTTACCTCGAAGTTTCCACCCAAAAGCCTGGAGATGGCAGTTATGTAAAGTGCATTGGTTGATACTGCTTTCGTGCTTCCAGAGATTGCCAATATTTTTTTCATTGCTAAAAGTAGCAAAGCGGAAATGGAATGTCAAGGTAGTCTGGTAATCGTGTTGTCATTTCAAAACGGGCCGTCGAAACACACCAGGTTTCAACAGCCCATTCGAAAAAATTATTAACAACTAAAAGTTTTGATCGTCTGCACTTGGGCCATAGCTGCCTGGGATTGGGATATCCAACAATCTTAAGTAAACGCCTAACTGTGCCCTGTGGTGAGTAGTTTGGCTAAGTGAATGGCGGATGGTTTCGTATTTAGAATAATCTGCCAAAACCTGTTTGCCCATGCTCAACACCCAACGGCCATCTAGGTCTTCTTCTGTAGCTTTTTCCAATTCTGCTTTTCCCAGTGCATAATTTTCCGCTAGAATTTTAACCAGGTCATCGGCACTTTCTACAGGTTTTTCTACATAAGGTGCTGTTTCAAAATCCAGTCCATCAGTAGTTAAAGCCAGCGAAACCCAACTCGGCAGATCAGCAATATGAACCACAAGCGATTTCATTTTCATGCTTTTTTCGTGTGGTGCCCAGTCAAATTTATCTACAGGTACAATAGCCAGGAATTTTTTTGTCGTATTAAATTCGGCTTCTAACTCTTTCAATAATAATTTAATAATGTCCATATTTTTCTGTTTTGTTTTTTCTGCGGTATTTAAATCCATTAGTAGTAAATCGGCTATACTCATGATTTTGGTGTTTAGTTATACAAAGAAAATACAGCCCACTGACAACCCTATGGCAGTGTGAAAAATATTTTTTTAATAATTTACGGGAAGCAAGTGCATGTATTCACTTAACGGCATGTGCTGCGTTTTTTTGAAAGGAATACCTAAATTTTTAAGGCAGATGATCCGGGTGAGGTTAAAATCACGGTATTGATTCCGGTAATGGCACCAGGCAATTAAATGCCAGCTAAAAGCATAGAAAATCAATCCAATTGGTTCTACTTCTCGTCTGCTCACTTCCTCCTTATTGTTTTTATAATCGAGTTCGATCAGGTGTTTTTCGGCAATGGCGTGTTGAATAAGTGATAGGTATTCGAAGTTAAAATTTAATCTTTCAGGAATCTGCAATTTAATGTGCTGGTTCAAGGTTTCGAGCTTTTCCTTTTGTCCCGATTTTAATACCGCCTTTACTTTTGTCAGTGCTGTAGCGTAATGGGTACGGATAGAAATATCCGCAAATCCGTTCACCAAACTTTCAACCAATAGCAGTGCATTGGCTTCGTCCATATTAAAAGAAACTGGCGGCAGGAAATAACCCTGAACCAGATAATAGCCTTTATGCTGTTCAAAACTTACCGGTATTCCCTGTTCACCTAATGCTTTAATATCACGGTAAACCGTGCGTATGCTCATATCAAACCTTTCCGCAATTTTTTCTGCGGTAATGTATTTTCTGGATTGAAGCAGGGTTAAGATTCCGAAAAGTCGGTCGATACGGTTCATAGTTTGTTTTTTAGGCATTTAAAATTAAAGTTTTTTAATCAATTTTTCTTGTGGTACGTTATTTGTAAAAGATAAACACATATCAATTCTATAGGTTAAACCGTTATAATTAGGGTTTATCATACATAATCTAAATTAAATGGCTGCTATTATCCAAAAGCGTTTCTTCCGGGCAATAAAAAGTAAAGTAATTATAGGTTTCCTGTTCGCCTGTTTTGCATTGCTATTGGCATGGGGCATCAGCAAGTTTGCTTTTACGCGGATGCTGGATACCGTTGAAGAAATTTCGGCGCCAAACGACCGCTTAAGGATCGTAAATGATCTCTCACATAAGATTGCAAGATTAGATCAGTTACAAAGGGATGAAGCTTTCAATAAACAAGGAACCTATAGTTTTCTTAAAGAGTCGCGTAAGTTAAGGGCTAGTTTAGATACCTTACGTAAATTGTACAAGGGCGATTCCGCTCAGTTGGCCAGGATAAAGTCGATCAAGAATCTGTTAACCGACCGGGATAAACAATTTATCAATTATTTAAAAGTGAGAGAAACGTTGGTGAATACCAAATCGTTCTCTAATGAGGTTCAGAAATTAAATGAACTGGTTGCTACACGTACCAGGCAGACGGACAGTGCGGTACTGACCACCGAGACAACTACATCGACCACTACGGTTGCACCTGAAGAAGAACAGAAATCGAGAGGTTTTTTAAGTAAACTGTTTGGCAAGAAGAAATCTGATGTATATAAAATTATTAATGAGGAGTTTAAGGTAAAGCGCGATACGCTGAATGCTAAAGCTGAAGATAGCATTATGAAGAGCATGACGGGGGCCTTAAAAAACATAGAACTGGAGCAACGTCAGAAAAGTCAGAAATTTTTAAAACGCGAAGCAGACCTATCAAATGCCAGTAATGCCCTGACAGCACAGATGCTACAGATTTTAAGAGAAGTGGAGGGTGAGGCAGTGGCCCAGGTAGATTTAAACGGTATTCAGGCCAAAGAAGTAGTTAATGACGGGATTACGCAGATTACAACCATTATTATTATCTTTTTTCTTTTAACGGTTATTCTGCTGTATTTGATTTTAGCTGACATTACAAAAAGCAACAGGTACAGAAGGGCATTGGAGCTTGCTAAAGATGAGGCCGAATACCATGGTAAGGCTAAGCAACGGTTCCTATCGAACATGAGCCATGAGATCAGAACGCCACTACAGTCTATTTTAGGCTACGCCGAGCTGATTACCCAGCAGGATGTACCGAACAAAAAAGATGTGGATGCCATTTATCAATCTTCCATTCATTTACTTCAAATTGTGAACGAGGTATTAGATTATAACCGGATTATTTCGGGCGAATTTAGTTTTAATAACCAGGTGTTCAACATCAAAAAAGCTTTAGATGAGGTAGTTTCGGTAATGCGGCCTTTGGCAGAACAGAAATCACTTCAGTTAAATACATCACTTGATCTTGCCGATCTGGAATTTGTAAAAGGCGATGCTTTTAGGTTAAAGCAGATTTTATTTAACTTATTGGGTAACGCTGTAAAATTTACATTGAGAGGCGAAATTAAACTTTCGGTATCGTATAAAAAGCAAGGTGATGCTCTGCATTTCCATTTTACTATAAAAGATACCGGAATTGGGTTTGAAGAAAAGGATATTCCTAAAATCTTTAATGAATTTGAGCAGATAGAATCTCCTGAAAAATACATCATTAATCAGGCTGGTACAGGTTTGGGACTGCCTATTGTTAAATCTTTGATCGAAACGCAAGGCGGAAGAATTTATGTAAAAAGTAAACCAGGCATTGGTACTACATTTAATATTTACATGAAATATGAAAATACCAGTGAGCGTGTAAACGATGCTTTGGATTTGGAACATTTTGCAATTGTAAACCCAGGCACGGTTTGGGTAATTGATGATGATAAACTCATTCTAGATTTATGTGGAATGATTTTTCAGAAAAACAACATCCCGTTTAGAAGCTTTACCCAGGTGGCCGATATCTTACACGCAGCACCTGAGCCAGATTTAAAATACGTGCTGGTTGATATGCGTATGCCTGAAATGACAGGATTCGAACTTTGCCATTTGTTAAAGAAGAAACTACCGGGGCACATTAAATTTTACGCCATTACCGCACAGGTTTTACCCGAAGAACGCGAAATGGTTTTGAGTGAGGGCTTTGATGGACTGATAATGAAACCGTTTAGGGCTGTAGATATTCTATCTATATTTGATAGAACTGAAATTTTAACGGAACAGCCTGAATTCGATTTTTCTTCCATTGAGAAAATGACTTTTGGCGACCACCAAATGCTGGAAAAAATATTGAACCGTTTTAAACAGGATTCTATAGATGATGCTGCAGCGTTGAAAAAACATTTGATCGATAATGACCCAGATCAGGCCAGGTTATTGGTTCATCGCCTTGCAGGGCGCACGGCGCAAATGGGTTCGAAGACTTTGGCAGGCGCATTCCGCACCCTGGAATTAGAAATTGCCGAAAAAGGCTTAACCAGCAATATTAAATCTGAAGTTTTATTACAGATCAGAAAACTGGATAGCTTAATTGCCTTTATGGAGGAAATCGATTACGCCAATGCCGGATAATTATTCTATACCGTAACGCTCCATCTTGGCATAAAGGGTTTTACGGTCGATGTTTAAAATCTTAGCGGCTTTTGATTTGTTATGTCTCACTTTGATCAACGTTTCAGTAATCAACGCTTTTTCATTCTGTTCGTTTACTGCTTTAAGGTCGGATGAATTACCCGGAGCTGACTGGTGATGGACAGAGATCATCATTTCATCAGGTAATGCGCCAATCTGGGCAACATCGCCTGGGCTTAATAAAACCATACGTTTAATCACATTGCTAAGCTCCCGCAAATTTCCCGGCCAATCGTAACTAAGCAAAAGTGCTTTTGCCTCACTAGAAACACTTTTTACATTTCGTTGTAAATCGCGGTTTGAAAGCTGTATAAAGTGGTTGATAAACAGTTCTAAATCTCCGCCTCTATCTCTCAAGGGCGGAAGCTGGATTTTGAATTCATTTAAACGATGATATAAATCTTCTCTAAACTCGCCCTGTTGCATACTATTGGCGAGATCATCATTGGTAGCCGTAATGATGCGAACATTAACCGGGATTTGTTTGGTACTGCCCAAAGGCTGGATTACCCTTTCTTGCAAGGCCCTCAGTAATTTAATCTGCACTTCGTAACTTAGGTTACCTACTTCATCTAAAAATAGTGTTCCGCCATTTGCGGCCTCAAATTGGCCTTTTTTGTCATTTAAAGCGCCTGTAAAAGCACCTTTTACGTGCCCGAATAATTCGCTGGCGGCTAAGTCTTTCGATAATGCCCCGCAATCTATTGCTACGAAAGGTTTATCGGCACGCTTGCTTTGCTGGTGCAGGGTTCTGGCGGCAAATTCTTTTCCTGTACCGCTTTCGCCCTGTATAATTACCGACATGTCTGTTGGGGCTACCAAACTGATGTGCTCATACAATTTATCTGCAACTGCACTTTTCCCTTTTATAAAATCACTGTTTGTTTCTTTTGGTTCAACACTTTTTAAATCCTTTTTAGCTAAAGAATTTTTGATCACCATGAGTAATTCATCTGGATTAACCGGCTTGGTAATATAATCAAAAGCACCCAATTGAATAGATCTGACCGCAGTCCGAACATCATTAAAACTGGTCATGATGATTGCAGGTATGGATAGACCCAGATCACGAATGTGGCTAAGCACTTCTAGACCTGTCCCATCAGGCAGACGGTAATCGATTAGAAGTAAGTCGAATTCATTGTTTTCAACTTGCTTAAATGATTGCTTTACTTGGGTTACAAGGGTAATCTCATGACCGTTTTTTGTTAAAAAACCTTCAAGTAATTGAGCAAATGTAGTATCGTCTTCTAAGATCAGGATTCTCGCCATGTAACAAAAATAAGAAAAGCCGGACATAATCCGGCTTTCTTATAATAGGTAGATGTAATTATTTGGGTTTTTATTGTACTGGCTTACCGTCTTTATCAATTTTAACCGAACCAGTTTCTGCTTCTTTTTTAACATTGATTAAGTAGTATTCCTTTGTTCCTTCTTTAACAGACCAGGCTTCAGTAGCAGTCCATCCTTTATAAGCATCAGATTTTAATGCTGTTGTAACTGGAGCAGGAAGTTCTTCCAATTTAACCGGAGTTTTTACTGCGCTATCTTGAACTGCAACAATTGCAGCATTTTTGATTGTATTTACCTCACTTGCCTGTACTGCTGAGAATCCTGCAAAAGCTAAGAACGCAGCTGATAAAATTAATTTTTTCATGATATTATTTTTTAGATAGTATTATTTTAGTTTATGCGCAGCCCGAAGGCCACGCTTATATTGATTATGCCTGTGCGGCGTATTTATTTGAGATTATTGTACTGGCTTACCGTCTTTGTCGATTTTAACTGAACCAGTTTCTGCTTCTTTTTTAACATTAATTAAATAATATTCTTTCGTACCTTCTTTAACAGAGAAAGCTTCAGTAGCGGTCCAGCCTTTGTATGCATCCGATTTTAATGCGGTGGTTACTGGTGCAGGAAGTTCTTCCAATTTAACCGGAGTTTTTACTGCACTATCTTGAACTGCAACAATTGCAGCATTTTTAATTGTATTTACTTCACTTGCTTGAACTGCTGTGAAACCTGCGAATGCTAAAGTAGCGGCTAAAATGATCTTTTTCATGATATATAATTTAAAGTGTTTGTAACTTGCGTTACTTTAATATGCTTGTTAATTATTTAATTATGGAGCGAATATTTTTGTGTTGATTATTGAACAGGTTTACCGTCTTTGTCAATTTTAACAGAATTTGTTTCTGCTTCTTTTTTAACGTTGATTAAGTAATACTCTTTTGCTCCTTCTTTCACAGACCAAGCTTCAGTAGCGGTCCATCCTTTGTAAGCATCAGATTTTAGTGCTGTTGTTACTGGCTCAGGAAGTTCTTCCAATTTAACTGGAGTTTTCACTGCGCTATCTTGAACTGCAACAATCGCAGCATTTTTGATTGTATTTACTTCACTTGCCTGTACTGCTGAGAATCCTGCTAATGCTAATACTGTTGCTGCTAAAACGAACTTTTTCATAGTATATATTTTAAAATTTAATTTGTGTAACGATACTTGCTAATATTTCACAATGATGCCAAACCACTAATTTTGTTTAACTGTCTGTTTTTTAGATATTTATGTGTGTGCCAGGATTTTGGCATTGTAGAGCTTCTCCACACTTTGTGGTGAATGACTACAAGTTTGCCGTTATTTTTTTCATAATTGGAAATGCTGATTGCCTGTAAAGCGTTCTTGTGCCGTCAGATGTTATCATCTGGCGGATTTTGAAAATTCTCTGGAATTCCTTTAGCTGTCAGATGCTAATATCTGACAGCACACTAAATATTTTCAAAAAAATAATTTTCAATTTTCAAAAAAGAAGATTTTTTTCTATCATTGCAGCCCGATTAAAGCCTCCTTAGCTCAGCTGGTAGAGCAACTGACTTGTAATCAGTAGGTCATTGGTTCGATTCCGATAGGAGGCTCTTTTTCTTTCCCTTTTCTAATTTCTTAAGAAATTAAATCAAAAATCATTTTATCATCAAAATAGGTCAGGCACATAAAAATATTTTTTATTTGCTCCGGTTATTCCGCTAATTTGCGGTATGTTAAAATACTTTTCAGCCGATTGGATTTTCCCCGTTTCATCACCACCGATTAAAAACGGAGTGGTAGTCGTAAATCCAGATGGTGAAATTGAAGAAGTGTTAACCCAGGAAGAGGCCATGAGTCTTGGTTTAGCCATTACGAAACATAAAGGCTCAATCGTTCCGGGTTTTATCAATACCCACTGCCATTTAGAACTCTCGCACATGTTGGGGCAAATTCCCGAGCAAACGGGTTTGGTAGAATTTGTACAAAGTATTATTAAAAGCAGGCAGGGCGATATAGAAGAAATTAAAACGGCTATGTACGCTGCTGATCGGAAAATGTTCGAAAACGGGATTGTAGCCGTTGGCGATATTTCCAACCAAATTTCATCAATAGAAGTAAAAGAGCATAGCAAAATATATTATCACACCTTTATAGAGGTCATGGGTTTTAATCCTGGACGGGCAAATGCGATAATGGATGATGTAAAGAAAATTAAGCACACTTTTGGCACTTTGCCCACCTCCATTGTACCACATGCACCATATTCGGTATCGCCTGAATTATTCGGATTGATAAAAGTGGAAGCCGAAAAAGATAATGCTTTTATCAGTATTCATAACCAGGAAACGAAAGATGAAAATGCTTTCTTCGAAAATAAATCAGGTGGATTTTTAGCGCTATACAAATTTCTAGGACTCGATATTTCTTTTTTTGCACCCACAAAAAAAACATCGTTACAAACTTGGTTACCATATATAAAGGAGCAGAAAACTTTGTTGGTGCACAATACTGTTTCTAGTAGAGCCGATATCGCCTTTGCAAAAGAAAACAACAATAATTTATATTGGTGCCTTTGTCCGCAGGCTAATTTATATATCGAAAATGCTTTACCCGACGTTGACCTGCTAATTGAAGAAAATGTAAAGATTACCTTGGGAACGGATAGCTTAGCTAGCAACCATCAACTTAATATCCTGTCAGAAATGATCACCTTGCAGAAATACAAGCAGGTTACTTTTGAGAAACTGTTGAGCTGGGCAACTATAAATGGAGCCGAATTTTTGGAGCTTGATCAGCAAATTGGGACAATAGCGGTTGGTAAAAAGCCAGGATTGAATCTAATCCAGCTGTCCGCTGATTTTAAGATTGAAAGCGATCAGGTAAAGCGGTTGATTTAATATCTGGATATTATACATTAGTTATTTCTTTATCAATCTTAAAAAGTGTGTTTAAAGCATGATCTGTTCTCATGATAAATTTTAATGCCATTTAGCTTTTTCACATTAGAAATGTGATATTTTGAGGTTAAGTGCTTTAAAGTTGTACAGGGTATTCTCAGGATAGCAGATATTTCCTAATTTGTCACTCATTTATAAAGTAAATATTTTCAATGAATCCAATCTGTAAACTTTTCAATATTAAATACCCTATTATTCAGGCTGGAATGGTTTGGTGCAGTGGCTGGAGGTTGGCATCGGCAGTTTCCAATGCAGGAGGCCTTGGCATTATTGGAGCGGGTTCAATGTATCCTGATGTTTTAAGATCGCATATCCAGAAATGCAGGTTAGCTACCGATAAACCCTTTGGCGTTAATATTCCATTGCTCTATCCCAATATTCAGGAAATTATAGATGTGGTAATTGAAGAGAAAGTTGAAATTGTATTTTCTTCCGCAGGTAACCCTGCCACATGGACCAGTTTTTTAAAGGAAAAGGATATTACCGTTGTTCATGTAATAGCGAATACAAAATTTGCGATAAAAGCGCAGGAAGCTGGCGTTGATGCTATTGTTGCTGAAGGCTTTGAAGCAGGTGGACATAACGGTAGAGAAGAAACCACCACCATGTGTTTAATTCCGATGATAAGGGATGCTGTTAAAATTCCGGTCATTGCAGCTGGTGGCATTGCGAGTGGAAAAGCCATGCTGGCCGCATTTGTCTTAGGTGCTAATGCCGTTCAGATCGGTTCGGCTTTTGCTGTTGCAGAAGAATCATCTGCCCATCCGGCATTTAAAAATAAAATTATTGCTGCTGCAGAAGGCGATACTAAACTGGCCATGAAAAAACTGGTTCCGGTGCGGTTGCTGAAAAATGAATTTGCCGATGCAATATCGGTAGCAGAAGCTGAAGGTGCAGATCGAGGCCGCTTAATGGAGCTTTTGGGCAGAGCAAGGGCAAAAGCAGGGATGTTTGAAGGCGACATGGAAAATGGTGAACTCGAAATCGGTCAGGTTTCAGCTATGCTGGATGAAATTAAACCCGCAAAAGAAATCCTGGAAGAAATATGGTCAGATTTTAGAGGCGAATTGCAAAGATTTAACAGTTTAACAAGCGAATTGGGCTTATGAACATAGGGATACACAATTGCTTTACTAACTTTGCAACAATAAATTTTAGCATGAGCGAAAAAAATATAAAGTCTCCACAAGGGGATTTAGGGGTAAAACACCTCAATATAACAATAACAGGTAAAGTGCAGGGCGTTGGCTTCAGAGAAACCACAAAAATTATTGCCAATCAAATGATGGTAACCGGTTTTGTAAGGAACGAAAAGGACGGATCGGTTTATATTGAAGCAGAAGGCGAAAATGTTTTTCTGGAAGAATTTGTAAACTGGTGCCACGAAGGGCCAGATCGCTCGCGGGTAGAAAATGTAGCGGTAAGCGATGGTGAAGTAAAAAACTATCGTAATTTTGAAATCTTAAGAAAATAAATTGCTGAATTGTTGGATTGCTATATTGTTCCGCTAAGGAGCCTATCTCAATACGCAGTACTCAAATCTCAATCATAAATGTCTGTATATAAAAAGTTTCTTGGGCAAACCATGGTTTATGGTATCAGTACCATTGCCTCACGGTTACTCAATTTCATATTAACACCAATATTTACCAGGAGTTACGGTGCAAGTGCATTAGGTGTTTTTACCAAAATGTATGCTTATGCATCTATGACAAATGCTATACTGGCCTTTGGAATGGAGACTACTTTTTTTCGGTATCTCAATAAACATGAAGATAAAAAACAGCAGGTTTATAACAATTCTTTCCTGATCGTTGCCTTTATATCCATACTGTTTTTAATTACAGGCCTTGTTCTTACCGAACCGATCACCAAATGGTTGTTAAACAGCAATATGTCGCACTATCAGGATCAAAAAAGATATGTGCAGTATTTTCTTTGGCTCTTGTTTTCGGATGCCATCTGTGTAATTCCCTTTGCGAGGATCAGGGCTGATGGAAAGCCTTTTAGGTATAGCATCATTAAATTTGTAAATATCTTAAGTTATGTGCTCTTAAGTCTGTTTTTTATTTATGGTATTCCACTGATCATTAAACACGATTTGCCCGGTGCGGCGTTCTTTCAAAGTTGGTTTCGTGATAAGTGGGTTGGCTATGTATTTATTGCCAATCTGGTAGCTAGTGCCTTAACCTTTTTGCTTTTAGTGCCAGAATTTTTAAAGGTTCAGTTTAGATTTGACCGTGATTTATTTAAAAAAATGCTTTCTTACAGCTGGCCTGTCCTGATCGCAAATTTATCTTTCATCGTTAATGAAAATCTGGACAAAATACTTTTGGATAGATACACAACTGAAGCAGAAGTAGGTATTTATGGTGCTGTTTGCAAGCTGGCTATATTCCTGAGTATTTTCAATATGGCTTTTAGATTGGGGGCAGAACCGTTTTTCTTCAGCTATGCCAAAAATGAAAACGCAAAGGTTACTTATGCAAAAATTCTGGAGTACTTTGTAATTGCACTTTCCATTCTTTTTGTGGCGCTCACTGCAAATATCGAAATCCTGAAATACTTTATTAGCCGGGATGCAAAACACCTGGCCGAGTATTGGGTAGGTTTGCCTGCAGTTCCTTATTTACTGATGGGATACGTATGTTTAGGTATTTATATGAACCTTTCTATTTGGTATAGATTGTCTGATCAAACCAGGTTTGGATTGTATATTTCTTTAATCGGGGCCTTTATCACCATTGTATTCAATATCATACTGATCCCAAAATTTAGTTATATGGGTTCTGCCTGGGTTTCGATGGCAACCTATGGAACGATGATGATTATTTCGTATATCCTAGGGCAAAAATATTACCCGATCCCGTATAACCTTAAAAAGATTTTATCCTACTTAGTCATTTCGATCATATTGGTATTCTCTTCGTTTTTTGTATTCCATAGAAACATTTATATTGGTAATGCCATGTTGATTGTTTTTGTTGCAGGCATTGCCTATTTCGAAAAGAATGATTTAATGAAAATACTAAAAAGGTAAACGGCTAAAAGGTTTAGGGTTTAAGGCTTCTGGTTTTGTCTAAAATCTAGCATCTCCAATCTCATATCTAATAAAATGGAAATAAAAATTATCAATACATCGGAGCACCCACTTCCACAATATGAAACTGCACATGCGGCTGGTATGGATCTGAGGGCATCAATAATAGAAGAAATGATATTGAAACCTTTGCAGCGCTTATTGGTGCCAACGGGTTTGTTTATTGAGTTGCCGATTGGTTACGAAGCACAGATCAGACCCAGAAGCGGCTTGGCCTATAAGCATGGTATTAGCATTGTAAATGCACCAGGTACAATTGACGCCGATTACCGTGGTGAAATAAAAGTTTTATTGGTAAATTTATCAGATACAGATTTTAAAATCGTTAATGGCGATAGAATTGCACAAATGGTTGTGGCAAAACACGAAACCGTTAGCTGGCAAACTGTTGAACAATTAGGAGAAACTGCACGCGGCGAAGGTGGTTATGGGCATACGGGAAAATAAGTTTGGAGTTCACAGTTTTCAGTTTGGAGTTAATTTTTGGATGAATAAAATGATATGAAATACAAAGTACATTTTCTTGTTGGAGCTACTTTAATGAGCGTCCAGGCTTTTGGGCAGGGAACGGTTACGCCAAGTACCAATCGCGATAGCAATATGGTAAAACAATTGTTTTTTGCGGGCCTACGGGAGAAAATGTCTGAAAATTATGTTGTTGCCTCTACCAATTTCAATAAAATTGTTGGTTTAGATCCGAATAACCATGCAGCCTATTTTGAGCTTGCCAATGCAAACCTGCGTTTAGATAAACTTTCGGAAGCTGAACAGCACATAAAACAGGCAATTAAATTAAACGCCGGCAATTTATGGTACTGGCGCTTACTCGGTGAGGTATACAAGCGCACCAATAAAATGCCCGAACTCATTGAGGTTTTTAATCAGTTGATCCGCCTCGATCCTGAAAACGATGCCTATTATTTTGATAAAGCCAATGCGCAGTTCTTAAGCAATCAACTTGACGCTACAAAAAAGACCTATGATGAAATTCAGGCTAAATTTGGCGAATCAAGAGATCTGGTTAATGCCAGAAAACGTTTGCAATCTAACGGCAATGCCACTGAAAGTGATATTGTTAAATTACTGGAAGGCAATCAGGCTGATGTAAAGAACTATTTATATGCTGCAGGTTTGCTTTTGCAGAAAGGAAATGATCCGGAAGCATTAAAGGTATTAACCAAAGCCCAGCAGCTCGAACCCAATAATTTTGAGGTAAACCTGGCTTTGGCCGATATTTACCGCAAGCAGAAAAATGATGAAGCTGCATTTTCTTCCTTAAAATTGGCTTTCGAAAGCAATGAAATGCCACTTACTGAAAAGGTGAAGATTATCGCCGCACTTTTCCCGAAACTTAACCAACCCATTGTCGCCAAAAATGTAACTGAACTAAGTAAACTGGTTGCAGAAAAAAATCCGGCTGATGCAAAAGCATTGGCTCTTTATGGCGATGTACTTTATCAGCAGAACCACTTAAAAGAAGCATTGGCCCAATATCAGGCTGCTTTAAAACTCAACGAACAGGTTTATGTAGTTTGGGAGCAGGTTATTAATATCCAAACACTGCTCGGGCACTATGATGAAGCCATAAAGGTTGGCGATGAGGCTTTAAGCATTTATCCCAATCAGGCCAGCTTATATTATTATATGGCTTATGCCCTGTTTAAAACAGGTAAATACGAGCCTGCTCAAAGCAATTTAAAAAGCTCCTTACAGTTGGATGTGGAGAATAAAAGCCTGCAGGCGCAGATTTATGCACTACAGGGCGATATCTACATCAATCAGAATAATTTTGCCCTGGCTAAAACAGCTTTCGAGAAAGCCATTTCAACAGAGCCCGATAATTATCTCATCATGAATAATTATGCCTATTATTTGGCGTTAAGAAATGACGACTTAACCAAGGCGGCAAAATATGCAGAAACAGCGGCCAATGCCATGCCTAATAATCCTTCAATTGTAGATACTTATGCCTTTATTCTGTTTAAACAGCAAAAATACGATCTGGCCAAAACATGGATCGAAAAGGCTTTGCAAAACAATAGCAGTAAAAACGGTGTTTACCTGGAGCGATATGGCGATATACTTTTTATGAAAGGTGAAAAGGATGCTGCATTAATCCAATGGCAAAAAGCAAAAGAGGCTGGAAACGGATCAGAAGTATTAATTAAAAAGATAAATGAAAAGAAGTATTTTAAATAGCGCATTCCTGTTAGGAACTGTAATTTTTGTTTCGGCATGTAAACCTAAAAAAGAAATTGTAGTGGCTCCTCCCACCAAAACAGAAACCAAAACTGATAATTCGAAAGCAGAGGCCTTAACACTACTAAATAGCAAACAACTTAAATTTAATACACTTTCTTTAAAAGCAAAAGCCACTTTAGATATTGCCGGTGATGTGAACGATGTAACCATGAATTTCCGAATGAAAGACAAGGAAACCATTTGGGTTAGTATTACGGCTCTAGGTGGGGCATACGAGCCAGCAAGAGCATTGATTACGCCAGATAGCATTAAAATTATGAACAGGGCAAAAAGTGAATATCTAAAAAAACCTTTCAGCTATATTTATAACTTCACCAACAAACAGGTTAATTTTAACACCTTGCAATCCATTTTAACGGGCAATGCCATGGGTGAGTTTTTAACAACAGAATCAGATGTTAAACAGGAAAATGGTGTTTGGGTAGTTTCGGGAAGCAAATCGGAGTTAGACTATAAATTACTTTTTAACACACTGTTTAAAGTAGCTGAAACCAATTTAAATGACGTTAAAAACGGTCAGGCGCTAAAAGTTACCTATACCGACTATCAGAAATTGAACGAATCTTTATTCCCTAGTGCGTTGCAGATCAAAACACTATCTAAAGCAAAGCGTATAAACATCGACCTACAGTTTGTAAAAATTGATGGCAATGTTCCGGTCGATTTTCCGTTTAATGTACCAAAGAGATTTACGGTTGTAAAGTAGGATTAAAAACTACATTCACATATGCTATCAATAATTTGCCAGGTTAGGTACAGGATTAGTATAGCGGCTCTGGCAATCTTTGTTATGTATGAAGATTGAGTGAAGACAGTTCTGTAATAAGCAATTATGACTTTAGTATCTCGATTTTAATATTTTTTACTACAAAATTTTTATACTTTTGGCTTAATGAAGCTACAAAAACTCCTATTTATCCTTTTTTTAAGCGTGTTAACCCTTTCGGCGGTTGCACAAACTGAAAGCCAGCTCAGAAGGAAAAAAGAAGCTATACAACGCGAAATTGAACAGCTTCAAAAGAATTTGAATAAAACTGCAAGTGGTAAAAAGCTTACTATCCAGCAGATTAATACGATTAATGCACAGATCAGGCTGCGCCAGGATAAAATCGGTACAATCAATTCTGAAATAAAAAATCTCGATAACCAAATCTCTCAGAACACAAATACCGTACATACGTTACAAGGTCAGTTGGGTGATCTTAAAAAAGAGTATGCGGGGATGATCCGCTTTGCACAGCGCAACAGAAATTCGTACGATAAAATGATGTTCATTTTTGCGGCAAAGGATTTTAACCAGGCATATAAAAGAATAAAGTATTTGCAGCAGTTTAGTCAATACCGTAAAAAACAGGCCGGATACATTGAAAATACACAGCAAGACCTGAACGGCAAGATTAAAGTCCTGGATAAAACACTCAGAGAAAAAAGTGATCTGTTGAAGGAACAGGAAAGAGAGCGTGAGCGTTTAAGTAAAGATAAAAGTAAACAATCAGTAGAGTTAAACAAACTGAGCAAGGACGAAAAACAGTTTAAACAGGATATTAACAGTCGTAAAAAACAACAAGCCCAGATAGACAGGGCCATTAGTGCTGCCATTCAGCGGGCAATTGAAGAAGCGAGAAGGAAAGCCGCAGAAGAGGCAAGAAGAAAAGCGGCTGAGGAAGCACGGATTGCGGCGGCAAAAGCCAAGGCTGAAAATAGACCTGTACCTACTGCACCAGCTACACCAACCGCTAAAGCAAAATCGACAGGAGAATTGCTTACTGCAACACCTGAGGCAGCCAGATTATCGGCGGGTTTTGAAAATAACAGAGGAAGGTTACCTTGGCCTGTAGCAACAGGAACAATAACCGAAAGGTTTGGTTTACATAAGGTCGACCAGGCAAGTTATACCAACGATGGAGTAGATATCACCACAAGTGATGGGGCAACTGTTAGAAGTATATTTGCAGGTAAGGTTGTTATGGTGCAAAATATTATGGGCAGAACTGCTGTAGTAATTAACCATGGTGAGTACTTTACAGTGTACCAAAACTTAAGATCAGTTAGTGTGAGTGTGGGTAATTTAGTTGAAACCAAACAGTCTATTGGGATTGTGGCAAATACAGGTGACGACGCCATTTTAAAATTCCAGATTAGAAGAGGCCAGGGAACTTTAAATCCTGAAGCCTGGATTAGTAAATAAACTTAAGACAAGTTAAAATGTCTATATTTGTATAAATTATATTAGTGATGTATCAAGGCACGTTATTAGAGTTTTTAAACATGGGTGGATCAGAGATCGTACTCATTTTAGTGGTAGTTCTATTGTTGTTCGGAGGTAAAAAATTACCCGAACTTGCAAGAGGACTAGGGAAGGGGATCAGAGAATTCAAAGATGCCTCTGATGGTGTTAAGCGTGAAATCCATAGAAATATAAATGCAATGGATTTAGATAAAGAAGAAGCAGAAGAAACAGCGGTAAACCATAGTCAACGTCATCATCCAACAGAAGAATCACCGGTTGATGAAAAAATAGAGGCAAGTGAGTCACACATTGATCTGAGCAAGCCTACTGACGAAAAAATTGTAACTGACAAAGAAAAAGTTTAAACAAGAAAATCATGTTAAATACAACAATAGCAGCAATGCTTGGAACACCAGAAATTATCATTATTGCGGTAGTGGTATTGTTATTATTTGGTGGTAAAAAAATTCCTGAACTAATGAGAGGTTTAGGTAAAGGTGTTAAAGAATTTAAAGATGGTAAAGATGGTGTTGATGGAGAACAGGTAGATCCGTCTAACCGTGATAAAACCGTTTAATTGCAATAATTTTTAGTTTTGAAGAAATACAGCTCTCTTAAAGAGATTCAAACACTCATTGCGCAAAAGCAATTAACTTTACCCGATTTATTAGCTTATTATTTTAAGCAAATTGAAAATAATGAACACCTCAATGCATTTAATGAGGTGTTTTTTTTATCGGCCGAAGTTCAGGCGAAAGCGATACAGCAAAAAATAGAAGAAGGTACTGCAGGTAAACTTGCAGGAATGGTAATTGGTATTAAAGATAATATCTGTTATAAGGATCATATCGTTACTGCATCATCAAAAATGCTCGAAGGTTTTGTATCTCCATATTCTTCTACAGTTGTGCAGCGATTGTTACAGGAAGATGCCGTTATTATCGGCCGTTTAAACTGTGATGAGTTTGCTATGGGCGGCTCCAATGAAACTTCATACTATGGTGTTGCTAAAAATGCTGCAAATCCCGACCTTGTTCCTGGCGGATCTTCAGGCGGCTCAGCTGTAGCCGTTCAGGCCGATATGTGTTTGTCTGCCCTGGGTACCGATACCGGCGGTTCGGTAAGACAGCCAGCTGCATTTTGCGGCCAGATTGGACTTAAACCTACTTATGGCCGTATATCGAGGTATGGTGTTATTGCCTATGCTTCTTCTTTCGATCAGGTTGGGCCAATTACCTCTTCAGTAGAAGATGCTGCCTTGCTTTTAAAGGTTTTAGCTGGTGCAGATGATTACGATTCTACCGTTTCACCAGATGCAGTGCCCGATTACCCTGCTCATTTGAATGAACATAAAAAACAAAAAATAGCAGTATTAAAAGAAACTATTGAGAGCGAAGCCCTCGATCCCGAAATCAAATCGGCTATTTTAAAATCAATTGAGCAGCTCAAATCAGATGGACATATTGTTGAGTATGTTTCTTTTGATCTGTTGGACTATCTGGTTCCGGCCTACTATATCTTAACAACGGCTGAAGCCTCTTCAAATCTTTCGCGTTATGATGGCGTTCATTACGGACATCGTAACCTGGAGGCGAAATCGCTAAATGAACTTTATAAATTATCACGCGCCGAAGGTTTTGGCGAGGAAGTAAAACGCCGCATCCTTTTAGGTACTTTTGTTTTAAGTGCTGGATATTACGATGCTTACTATCAAAAAGCACAGCAGGTTCGCCGCTTGATCAGAGAAAAAATGGATGTTTTGTTCCAGGATTATGATTTAATTCTTTCCCCTGTGGCACCAACAGCAGCTTTTAAAATTGGCGATAATGTTCAGGATGCAATTGTGATGTATATGGCCGATATTTTTACCGTATTACCTTCTTTAAGCGGAAATCCGGCTATTGCTTTGCCATTAGGCAATAATGCAGCAGGATTGCCGTTAAGTATACAGTTTACAGCCAAACATTTTGAGGAAGATAAGCTTCTGGCTTTTTCTCAGGCATTTTTATCATAGTTTTATCGTCATTGCGAGTTACAAAGCATTATTGTTAAGTATGGCAATGGCATTTTATTAGCTGTTTTTCTAGGCGTTGTCTAGAAGGTTCGCAGGTTCTTACTCTTTCCTTGTTATGAAAAGATGAGTCTGTATAAAGGTTTGTGAGTATACAAGCCACGGTTAATGAAAATTTGAACCAATAGCCCATGATTAAAAAATTACTTTTTGCTTCAATTTGCGCTTGTTTAGGATACATTTCTTCTTCTTCCGCGCAACAAACGCTCAAACTGGATAGTCTTCCGAAGATTCACAACAACATTTTTATCAATACCGATACCGTAGCTGTACCGGTTGTTTCAGAAAACCCATTAACCATGGGTCAGAACTTTATCTATAAACTCAGGTTAGATTCTATCGCTAAAACGGTACCTCTTCCTTACAATGAGTACGTTCAGCAGTATATCGATATTTATGCCAAGCGTAAAGATATGTTCGGGAAAATGATCGGCTTATCTAGCTATTACTTCCCGATTTTTGACAAAGCTTTAAAAGATTATAATATTCCGCAGGAAATAAAATATTTAACGATTGTCGAATCACAGATGAATCCACATGCCATTTCTAGAGTAGGGGCAACGGGCATCTGGCAGTTTATGTTCGGTACTGGTAAGGCCTATGGCCTAAAGATGGATAACTTTGTGGATGAACGTAAAGATCCTATCCAGGCCAGTTATGCAGCGGCAGCCTATTTTAGAGATGCTTTTGAAGAGCTTGGCGATTGGTTGTTGGCCATTGCCGCTTATAACTGCGGAAAGGGGAATGTTAACCGGGCTATTGATAAAGCAGGATCGAGAGATTTTTGGGTAATCAGACAGTTTTTACCTAAAGAAACCAGAAATTATGTACCGGCATTTATTGCCGCAGTTTATGTAATGAATTATTCTGGCAAACATCAGATTACCGCGCAAGCCTCGAGCATGTTTTTAAAAACCGATACCGTTCAAACTACCCGTTTCGTGTCGCTATCTACGCTTGCAAAAGTGTTAAATGTTGATGAGGCAGCGATTATGGCCCTAAACCCATCGTACAAGAAAAAGATTGTAAATGGTACCGATGATGAACCGAAACGTATTGTAATGCCCAAGTTAAGGGATATCGATTACGCGGGTATTTATGATGTATTAAACAATCAGGAAGTGGATGTGAAGATGAAAGTAGTGGCCGCCAGTACCGATGATGCAAGAGATTTAAGAAAGAAAAAAACTAAAAGTATAACTACATCCTCCGTGGTTTACCATAAAGTTACCTCAGGGCAGAGTTTAACAGCTGTTGCCGATAAATATGGTGTAGAGGTACAGGATTTAAGGGTTTGGAACGGTTTAAAAAGCAAAACGCTGGTGCCGGGACAAAAACTAAAGATTTATGCCAAAAACCGGATGCCATTAAAAGCACCATCGTCGTTTTTAAGTTACAAGGTTAAAACCGGCGATACCCTGTCTGAAATTGCAGAGAAATTTGATGGCGCAACCGTTCAGAGCATCAGAAGAGATAACCGTTTATCAAAAGCGGGTTTGCAAGTAGGAATGATCCTGAAAATCAGCAGAGGATAAACAGGATAACCTGACAATGGCACTCATTTCTTGATCAAATAGTTTGAAATTCTATCAACAATGCTTGGTTTAACCTAATTAGTGTAACGGCAGTATAATGTAACGTCTTATTTAACTTTTTTGAAGGGCTTTTTATTTTATGCCTCATAAAAAGAATTGTACCTTTGCCCCCGTCACTAATAAGTTACGTAATGAGTAAGACCACTAGAAAGCAAGATGCGCTTGATTACCACTCGCAAGGCCGTCCAGGAAAGATACAAGTAGTACCCACAAAACCTACAAATTCGCAAAGAGATTTAACTTTAGCGTATTCCCCTGGCGTTGCAGAGCCGTGTTTAAAGATTGCAGAAAATAAAGAAGATGTTTATAAATACACCGCAAAGGGTAACCTGGTTGCGGTAATTAGTAACGGTACAGCCGTATTAGGTTTAGGCGATATTGGCCCCGAAGCCGGAAAACCGGTAATGGAAGGAAAAGGTTTACTTTTCAAGATATTTGCTGATATTGATGTATTTGATTTAGAGTTAGATACCAAAAATGTTGATGATTTTGTGAAAATCGTTAAGGCTTTGGAGCCAACATTTGGTGGTGTTAACTTAGAAGATATCAAAGCGCCTGAATGTTTCGAAATTGAGCGTCGCTTAAAGGAAGAAATGAACATTCCGGTGATGCATGATGATCAACATGGTACAGCGATTATTTCGGCTGCGGCATTGTTGAACGCTTGCGAAATCTTCAAGAAAAAAATGGATAAGATTAAAATTGTAGTTAATGGTGCTGGTGCCGCTGCAATTTCTTGTACCAAACTTTATGTTTCTTTGGGTGCTAAAAAAGAGAATATCGTTATGTGCGACCGTTCTGGCGTGATCCGTAAAGACCGTGAAGTACTTGATGATATTAAAGCAGAATTTGCTACAGATAGAAAAATCAACACTTTGGCAGAAGCCATGAAAGATTCAGATGTATTTATCGGCCTTTCATCAGCAGATTGTGTTACAGCAGAAATGCTGACTTCTATGGCCAAAAACCCTATCGTTTTTGCAATGGCCAACCCTAATCCAGAGATTGCTTACGAACTGGCGATTAAAACCCGTAAAGATATTATTATGGCTACAGGCCGTTCTGATTATCCGAACCAGGTAAATAACGTTTTAGGTTTCCCTTATATTTTCCGTGGTGCGCTTGATGTTCGTGCAACAGGTATTAATGAGCCGATGAAAATTGCTGCCGTTAAAGCCATTGCAGAATTAGCTAAAAAATCTGTTCCAGAGGCTGTGAACTTAGCTTACAATGCCCGTAACCTTAAATTTGGTAAAGAATATATTATTCCAAAACCTGTAGATTTCAGGTTAATTACCGAAGTTTCTATCGCGGTTGCTAAAGCAGCAATTGAAAGTGGAGTAGCCCGTAAAACTATTACCGATTGGGATGCCTATAGCGAAGAACTGAGAAAACGCCTGGGCTTGGATGATGCCATTATGCGTGCCATCACTACCAAAGCTAAAACAGATCCAAAAAGAGTTGTATTTGCTGAAGCCGATAATTACAAGATTTTAAAGGCCGCGCAGATTGTTAACGACGAGAATATCGCTATTCCGATCCTTTTAGGAAATAAAGATAAAATACAGGCGATTATTGATGAGCACGGTTTAGAGTTAGAAGGTGTTGAGATTATCGATCAGATGCAGAACCCTGATAAAACCAAACAATATGCCGAGGCGCTTTATCAAAAACGTCAGCGTAAAGGGGTTTCATTAACTGATGCCACTAAATTATTGAGAGACCGTAACTACTATGGTGCATCGATGGTTGAGTTTGGCGAAGCGGATGCGATGATTTCGGGTCTGACCAAAAATTATGGATCTACCATTAAACCTGCTTTACACGTAATCGGTGTTGATCCGAGTGTAAAACGCGTTGCTGGTATGTACATGATGATGACTAAAAAAGGTCCTGTTTTCTTCGGCGATACCACTGTAAACGTAGATCCAACGGCAGAAGAACTGGTAGATATTACTTTATTGCTTGATAAATCTGTTAAGCAGTTTAACATCAAGCCCCGTATTGCATTATTATCATATTCGAACTTTGGTTCAAATGATGGGGTTACCCCAAATAAAGTAAGAGAAACGGTTAACCTCCTACATAAAAATCACCCGGAGGTAATTGTAGATGGAGAGATGCAAGGAAACTTTGCCATCAACAACGAACTACTGAAAGATAATTTTCCATTTAGCACTTTGGCCGATGCTCCTGCGAACACTTTAGTGTTCCCAAATCTGGAGTCTGGAAACATTGCATACAAATTGTTACAAGAGTTAGGCGGTGCCGAAGCAGTGGGTCCGATCTTGTTAGGACTGAATAAACCTGTTCATATTGTTCAATTAGGTAGTTCTGTACGCGAAATCGTCAATATGGTTACCATTGCTGTTGTAGATGTGCAAGCAAAAGAGGAAATTGCAACATCGAAACGAAAAGGTATATTTGGAAAAACAACTAAAAAGTAGAATTACATGTACGCCTATATTGATGGTAAATTGACATTCAAAAACCCAGCATATGTTGTGGTTGAGGCCGGAGGTATAGGCTATCATATAAACATTTCTTTAAATACATACAGCGCTTTAGCTGATGCAGAAAGGTGTAAACTATACACCTGGCTGCATGTAAAAGAAGATGCACATACATTATACGGCTTCGCTGATGAAGGCGAACGCCGTTTATTTTTACACTTAATATCGGTATCGGGAATTGGACCAAATACTGGTAGAATGATTTTATCATCTATCACACCGGTTGAAATCCAGACCGCCATTGTTAAAGCAGATTTGCCTCTAATTCAAAGGATTAAAGGCTTAGGCGCTAAAACCGCACAACGCCTGGTTTTAGAGTTGCAGGACAAACTAAAAAAAGAAGGGGCAGATTCATTAATTTCTATGCCTCAACACAATACTGTGAAAGATGAAGCGTTATCAGCATTGGTAATGCTCGGATTCGCCAAACAAACCGCCGAAAAAACTATTGACCAGATTTTAAAAGTGACAGAGGGGACACTTTCGGTAGAGCAACTAATTAAACAAGCTTTAAAAACTTTATAGATCTACTGCCTTTGAAGAGAATATCTACATTTCTGTTTCTCATCCCTCTTTTCTTAATTGCTTCTCAAAACGCTTTCTCTCAAGTTGTTCCAAGCAAAACGGATACTATTACCCCAAAAAACAACTTTGGTTTACGTGAAAAAGAACGTTTAGGACTTAGTCCGTCCGTTAATCCGTTTTATCCGGCACCTAGTAATTTAAAGCGTGTTGTAGAGTACGATGCGAAGAACAAACGTTATGTGGTAAAGGAATTAATTGGCGAAAAATTTGTTTTAAACACACAATACTTAACCATTGATGAATACCAGCGATTGGTTAATAGTGAGATAAAACGGGGCAACTGGCGCAGCATTTCAAATGCAGAGGTAAGTGATTACAGAAGCACAGGCATTATTCCGCAGATCCAGGTAAACAGCAAAGCTTTCGAAAAATTATTCGGTGGAACAACCATTGATATTCAACCCCGTGGAGAGGCAGAACTCACCTTTTTAGGCCGGGTAAATAAGAATGAAAACCCGCTTTTTAACGAAAGACAAAGGGTGCAGACCAATTTCGATTTTAACCAAAGGATCCAGATGGATCTGGTTGGTAACATCGGGACTAAACTAAAAATCAAAAGCAATTACAATACCGAGGCCCAATTTGACTTCGAAAATCAGATTAAGCTCGATTATACCGGCGGGCCTGATGATATTATCCAAAAAATTGAAGCGGGTAACGTAAGCTTGCCTTTAAATACCTCTTTAATTACCGGAACCCAGGCACTCTTCGGTATTAAAACACAGTTGAAATTCGGGCGTTTAAACGTAACAAGTGTTTACACTCAGCAAAAATCTCAATCACGGGAAATTAAAATTACCAATGGAGCGCAGCAAAATACCACCACGGTAAATATTGATAGCTACGAGGCCAATAAACACTATTTCCTCTCACAATATTTTAGGAATAACTACAATAAAAACCTGGCCAACGCACCTATTATCACCTCCCCGATCCAAATTACCAAAATTGAGGTATGGATTACCAATAAAGCAGGTAATACTACCGACTCCAGAGATGTGTTGGGCTTGATGGATTTGGGTGAAAATGTTCCTTTTAACAATAATTTAATTACCGGAGGAACTTCTGGTTTGCCGGCAGGAACTACCGCTACGGGTTTCCCGCAGCAGTCAAACAACTTGATCTCGCAGTTAAATGCTTATCAGGGCGGTGCTATAAGACAGACAAATTCCAATGCCATACTTTCTTTCTTCCAGACAACGCCGGCTAACAGCAGCAATACCGATAACTTTGCTAAACTGGTTTACGCCAGGAAATTAACAGAACGCGAATTTACCTTTCAGCCGCAACTGGGTTATTTATCGCTGAACAACCCGTTAAATGCTGATGAAGTTTTAGCTGTTGCCTACCGCTATACCTATAACGGTGTAGAATATCAGGTAGGTGAGTTTTCTACCGATGTTTCTTTTGATGCGGCAAATCCAAAAGTGCTTTATGCTAAATTGTTAAAGAACGAAACGACCAAGATCCAACTGCCAACATGGGATCTGATGATGAAAAATATTTACTCTATCGGAGGGTACCAGATCAGCAGTCAGAATTTTAAACTTGATATTTACCGCATTGATAACGAAACCGGTGTGGACAACCCGGTAATGACTGAAGGACAAAATACTGCAAATAAGCAGTGGATTGCCTTAACTGAATTTGATCGTTTGAACCAGCAAAATGAGCGCAGGCCCGATGGAGTTTTCGATTTCGTGGCCGCAAATAATGCTTTTGGTTCTTATTCTACTGCAAGCAATGCCAATCAGGCGAGTATGTTCGGCGTGGGAAGCAATGGACAAACTTCGTTGGTTACCAATACCAATTCGGGTTATATCACCATCGATCCGGCTAATGGAAGGATTATTTTTCCTGTGATTGAGCCATTTGGTAAAGATTTAGCTGCGAAGTTTTTACCCAGTGAGCAGGCATTGATCAATAAATATACTTTTACTGCGCTTTACGATTCAACTCAAACCATCGCTAAGCAGCTATTCCAAAACCAGAACAGGTACACCATTAAGGTAAATTACCAATCTGATATTTCTTCTGAATTTAGTTTAAATGCTATTAACGTTCCGGAAGGATCGGTAAAGGTTTTTGCCGGAACAATGCCATTAACTGAAGGGGTAGATTTTACTGTAGATTATCAGGGTGGCCGGGTGAGCATCATCAATCAGGCACTTTTGGTATCTGGTCAGCCGATTCGGATTACCACCGAAAACAGTGAGACCTTTGGCCTGCAGCAACGATCACTTTTTGGAACCCGTTTAGATTACCGAGTAAACAATAAGCTAAATCTGGGCGGTACCATCATGAACCTAACCGAGAAACCTTTAACCCAAAAGGTAAACATCGGCGAAGAGCCTATTTCAAATACCATTTGGGGAGCAGATATTAACTACAGCTCGCCATCAAGATTTTTAACAAAACTGGTTGATAAACTTCCGTTCATTTCAACCAAAGCACCTTCGAGTGTAACGTTTTATGGTGAGTTTGCGCAATTGATCCCTGGTCACCCAAGGGCATTAAATTTTGCCGGCAGTAAAAACGGAGTAAGTTACTTAGATGATTTCGAAGCATCCAGATCAGTAATCGATTTAAAGAGTGCCATTGCCTGGCAGCTGTCGGGTACGCCACAGCTTTTCTCAGAGTTTGATAAATCCAATGATTTATCTTATGGTTACAACCGGGCAAGAATTGCATTTTATAACATCGACCCAACTTTTTATAATTCGGCGGCATCTACCACTCCGTCTAATATTAGGGGCAACCGGGGAGAACTTTCCAATCACTACGTGAGAGAGGTAATTGAGCAGGAGGTTTTTCCTTTTAAAGAAACGGCAACCGGACAGGCCTTAAATATTACTACTTTTGATGTTGCTTATTATCCAACTGTTAGGGGGCCATATAACTTCCGCCCAACAGATTTTAGGCCCGATGGAACATTATTACAACCTAAAAATAACTGGGGAGGTTTCCAACGAAAAATCGAAACCAACGATTTTGAAGCCTTAAATGTGGGCTTTATTGAGTTTTGGGTAATGGATCCATTTATCTATAAACCAAATTCTGCCGGTGGCGACATGTATTTTAATTTGGGAAATATCTCAGAAGATATTCTTAAGGATGGCAGAAAATCCTTAGAAAATGGTCTGCCCGCCACAAACGATCCAAGCAAATACGAAGAAACCGCTTGGGGCCGTGTACCAAAACTGCAACCCGTTGTGCAGGCTTTCGATAACAATGCCGGTTCGCGTAGGGCACAGGATGTAGGTTTGGATGGATTATCAGATGCTGATGAAAAAGTAAAATTTGCAGCAGCAATTACGCAGATTAAATCGCAGTTAAATGCCACCGCTTCTGCCGCACTCGATGCCGATCCTTCATCAGATAATTATACTTATTTCAGAGGTCCGGCATTAGATCAGATCAACGCGGGTATTCTTAAACGCTACGAAAAATATAATGGAACGGAAGGAAACTCTAAAACTTCGCAACAGTCGCAAGAAGAATTAGGGCTTGAAAACTCTGCATCTACTTCTTTACCCGACGGGGAAGACATCAACCGCGATAATAACATGACGCAAAGTGATGAGTATTTTCAGTATAAAGTTTCGATCCGTCCGGGAGATTTAAACGTTGGTCAGAACTTTATTACCGATAAGGTTACCTCGCAGGTAAAATTGGCCAATGGAAATACCCAAGCCGTTTCATGGTATCAATTCAGAATCCCGATCGGTCAATACCAGGAGAAAGTAGGCGGTATACAGGATTTTAAGTCGATCCGTTTCTTCAGGATGTTTATGACCAATTTCGCCGATACTGCTGTGATGCGTTTTGCAAAGTTGCAGTTAATCCGTGGGGAGTGGAGAGAATATAATGCTTCCAACCAAGCTGCACAGGTAATCGTCGATCCATCGTTGCCTGCACTTACTCCTGATAATTCTACTATTGAAGTTTCGACAGTAAATATTGAAGAAAATGGAAAACGTTCACCGATTCCGTATGTTACCCCTCCGGGAATTCTTCGCGAGCGCGACTATAGCAACTATCGTGGCGATACACGTTTAAATGAGCAATCGCTGTCGGTTATTGTAAAATCGTTAAGGGATGGCTATGGTAGAGCTGCATTTAAAACAGCCTACAGCGATTTCAGATCTTACAAACATTTGGAAATGTTTATTCATGCCGAGGCTGTTAATAACCAAATCTTAAATGATAATGATGTTGCCGCATTCTTAAGAATCGGAACCGATAACCAGGATAACTATTATGAATATGTAATCCCGTTAAAGGTGACCAATCCAGGTACAAGTGATCCTGATGCCATTTGGCCGGAAGCCAATAGAATGGATATTGATTTAACACTTTTCCAAAATGCCAAGCTCGCCCGTAACGTAGCTAAACAAGCCAACGGACAACCATGGCCTACAAATGTTCCATTTACCTATACCGACGGAAATAGAACTATTATAGTTAAAGGGCAACCTGATATGAGCAAGGTTAGGGTGTACATGGTGGGGATTAAAAATCCGCTCCGTGCTGCCAGTGATGAACAGAACGACGATGGCCTTGATAAAAATGCACTGGTTTGGTTTAACGAATTGAGGTTAACTGAATTTGACGAAAAAGGCGGTTGGGCAGCTACCGGAAGATTGAACTTAAAATTGGCTGATTTTGCAGATGTAAATATTTCCGGAAGTAAATCTACCATCGGTTTCGGATCTATCGATTCGAAAGTGAGCGAACGGAACCGTGCAGATAATGTATTGCTTGATGTTTCTTCTGCAATGGAATTAGGTAAGTTTCTGCCGCAAAAATCGGGTGTGAAAATCCCGATGTTTGTGAGTTACTCTAAACAGGTCTCTACCCCTCAATACAATCCTCGCACTCCGGATATCGAGCTCAAAAATGCGCTCGAGCAGTCGACAAAAGAACAAAAAGATTCGATTTTAAACTTTGCACAGGATTATACTGTTAGAAGAGGCATCAACTTTACCAACGTTAGAAAGGAACGGACCAATAACAGTAAACCTGTAAGGCTATGGGATATTGAGAATTTTGCCGCAAGTTATGCTTATACTCAATATAATCATCGTGATTTTATTAATCAGAGCAGTATTCAGAATACCTACAGGGCATCATTACAATACAGTTATTCTAAAGAAGCCAAAACAATAGCCCCGTTCGAAAAGATTATTAAATCGAATATGCTGGCTTTATTGAAGGATTTTAACTTCAGTATTTTTCCAAGTGCCATTAATTTCAGGATTGATGTAGACCGTTTATATTCAGAAAATACCTTACGGAATAACGATCCGAATAATACTATCGGGGTTTACCAGAGTGGTTATGGGACCACCTTTAACAAAAACTTTACCATGAGCAGGATTTATGGTGTTGCCTGGAATCTTACCCGTTCGTTGCAGTTAGATTTTAATGCTACAAATTATTCGATCATTGATGAGCCGGATGGAAGACTTGACGGTTTAAAACGCGATACCGTTTGGCAAAATTTAAAACGTTTAGGGCGTACAACCGATTATAACCATAATTTAAACGTTACCTATAACCTGCCAATTGATAAAATACCAGGACTAAACTGGATTACCGTTAAAACCCGTTATGGCACCAACTTTAACTGGCAAACTGAGCCGCTTTCTACTTTACGTGATCCGAATATTAATTTGGGTAACACGGTACAGAACAGCAGAACGGTACAGGTAAACCCAACCTTAAACCTAACTACTTTATACAACAAGTTTGGTTTTATCAGAAAGGCAGGCAACGACCAGGAAGGAAGTGGTGCTAAGACATTTTTTATTAATCTATTAACGAGTGTAAAAAACGTTAATGCCAGCTTTGTACAAACCAAAGGTATTTTCTTACCGGGCTATCTGCCAACCACTAAGTATTTTGGCATCGATAATGCAACGGGGGCACCAGGTTTGGGCTTTGCTTTCGGCAGTCAGCGCGATATTCGCGATATGGCATTAAACAATGGATGGCTCACCACCGATACCTTGCAGAACCAATTGTATGTAAATACACTCAGAGAGGATTTTCAGCTTACTGGGCAAGTTGAGCCATTTAAAGATTTACGGATTACGCTAAAGGCCAATAAGGCCCAAACAAGAAACTTTTCTACCAATTTCAGGTATGTAGCCAGTGTATCATCGTTCGAAAACTTAAGTGCCATTACCACGGGCGATTATAGCGTATCGTATATTGCTTTGGGGACGGCTTTCAAAGAAAATAACTCAACGGTAATTTCGGGTCTGTTTAACCAGTTTATGGCCAATAGGATCATTATATCCAGAAGATTGGGCGCTCAGAATCCAAATTCGGGAGGTGTTAACGGCGGTTATGCCGATGGTTACAGTAAAGAAAGTCAGGATGTAATTATCTCTGCTTTTATGGCTGCTTATTCAGGCAAAGATGCCGGGAAAACGAAAATGAATGCCTTCCCTAAAATTCCGCTTCCAAACTGGAGTTTAACCTATAGTGGTTTAACACGTATTCCTTTTATCGCCGATAAGTTTTCGTCTGTCGATATCAGACACGGCTATCGCTCTGCCTATAATATTAATGGCTTTAACTCATTATTGCGCTATCAGGAAACCAATGGTGCGGTTAGCAGTAGAGATGTAAATAATAACTTTTTACCAGAATACCAGTTTGCTCAGGTAACCATTTCTGAATATTTTTCTCCTTTGGTCGGCGTTGATACCAGGTTTAAAAATAACCTGACCGCTTCTTTCGAGTTAAACCGTTCACGTTTATTGGGATTAAGTTTATCAAACAGCCAGCTGGCGCAGTTATCAGAAAACAATATGGTTTTAGGATTGGGCTACCGTACCAATAAATTCCGTTTCCCATTTGGATGGTTTAAAAGCCTGAAAATGGATAACAACATGGATTTCAAACTGGATGTAGCTATCCGCGATAATAAAACCGTTATTTACCGTGCCGATGTTACCGAAGCCGAAGTTTCTTCAGGAGCGAAAAACATTACCTTAAGGCCAAGTGTAGATTATGTGTTGAATCAGAAATTTAATATCAAATTATTTTACGATTCGAATATTACCAAGCCATATACCTCTCAAACCTTTAATACTTCATTCAGTAATTTCGGGTTTAGTTTAAGGTTTACACTGAATTAATAGATAAAGTGTTTGATTATTTAAGTGATGATCGTAAAATGAATTAACATCCTGTAAATCTCAAAAATCCTGATTAACTTTGACAAACTAATTTAGAACAAATGAATTTTCCATCAGAATTAAAATACACTAAAGACCACGAGTGGGTTAAAGTTGAAGGTAACGAAGCTATTATCGGTGTAACTGATTTCGCTCAGCGCGAATTAGGTGATATTGTTTATGTTGATATCAACACTGTAGGCAGCGAAGTAGCAAAAGAAGAAGTTTTTGGTACGGTGGAAGCTGTTAAAACCGTGTCTGATTTATATATGCCGGTTACGGGTACAGTATTAGAGGTTAATGCTGAGCTAAATGATAATCCGGAATTGGTAAACGCTGATCCATATGGAAAAGGTTGGATGGTAAAAGTATCTTTGGCTGATTTAGCTGAAGTAGAGGATTTATTAACAGCAGCGGCTTACCAGGAATTGGTAGGGGCTTAATTATTATATTTTGTACAAAGCACTGAAACAGCAAAAATGGGCCGTTCTATGGACCATAGTAGTTTTAGTGCTTTGTAATATGGAAATTTCCGATTCAGTAGGTGGAAGCGGTTTTTTCTTTAAAGGCTTTGATAAAATGACCCATATGGGTTTTTTCTTTGTTTTATCGGTATTACTCTTCTATGGGAAAATAAGATACCAGCATACCTTCGCTTTCAGAACATTAACCATTTTTAAGATTTTGCTCATCAATGCAATACTTGGAGGCGGAATTGAACTGTTACAGTGGAAAGTTTTTACCTACCGATCTGCAGAATGGTGGGATTTTGGCTGCGACATGTTAGGCGCATCTATGGCGGTTTTTAGTTATGTATTGCTTCACAAATTAAATTTTAATGAAACCATGATGAATACACCGCTTACCAAAAACAATTAATCTATTCGGAATAGCTCATTGCAATTGAAAATAAAATAAAATCAATGAAAACGAAAATTAGCATCATCTGTGTAATTGTAGCCATATGTTTAAGTGGATGCAGTATCTTCAAAAAGAACTGTAACTGCCCAAAAGTGTACTACAAAACTTACCCTTCACCACAAAAATAATCCCCCCTTTCCGATCGACCTTCCTTTTGATCTGATAGCCTTGCTAAAAAGCTGTATTTAAAATGTTACCAAGCTTTTAACACACCTTAACAAACCTTTGCACCTTTCCCTAGTCTGATAGCTTAGTTTTGTATTAATATCTAATTTTTTTTGATGAAAAAAAACGTTCAGTGGGCAATATTCATTGTGCTCCTATTTTGTGGATATATTGCCCAGGCTCAAAATACTGGCTCAATAAGCGGTAAAGTAATTAACGCGAAAGATAAAAAGCCGGTTGACTTTGCTACAATAGCAGTTAAAAGCTTGAAAGATTCGAGTGTCGTGGCATCCGGCCAGACCAGTCCAGACGGCTCTTTTAGTTTTAAGAGCATTGCCCCAGGTAAATATAGAATCTACTCTGCCTTTTTAGGTTTAAAAACAGTTACGAAAGATGTTGAAGTGGCCAAAGCAGCTGTAAATGCCGGCGAAATTGCCATGGTTGATGATGGCCTTGATTTAAAAGATGTTAACGTTACCGCAAGCATTCCGGTAGTTGTAAAAACAGATACCATTGAATTTGATGGGAAATCGATCAAAGTTAGAGAGAACGCCGTTGTAGAAGATATGTTGAAAAAACTTCCTGGAGTTGAAGTGGCAAAAGATGGAAGTATTAAAGCGCAGGGCGAAACCGTTACAAAGGTTAAAGTAGATGGTAAAGAGTTTTTCGGAACAGATCCCTTATTGGCTACAAAAAACTTACCTGCTGATATGGTAGATAAGATTCAGGTAATTGATGAGATGTCTGAGCAATCTCAATTTTCTGGTGTTGATGATGGTACGAGGAATAAAATCTTAAATATCACAACTAAAGCCGGAATGAAAAAGGGTTATTTTGGAAATAGCACGGTTGGATACGGTACAGAAGATCGTTATGATGCAAGTTTAAATGTGAACAAGTTCAATAATGACCAGCAGTTCAGTTTTATTGGTCAGTTTAACAATGTAAATAAACAGAATTTCGGGCAGGGTAATGGTGTTGGAAATGGTTTTGGTGGCGGTGGCCGGGGTAATTTCGGTGGTGGAGGAAGTGGGGCTGGTAGCGGTGGTATTACAACCACGAATGCTGCAGGTTTGAACTTTGCCGATACCTATAAAGATGGGACCCAAATTCAGGGGAGTTACTTCTTTAACAAATCGGCTGTAACAAACCAACAGACAAGTTTCACTCAAAATTTATTGGGGAACAGGATTACTACCGTTTCGAACAATGCGGATAATAATACGGACAGGATCAATCATAGGTTTAATTTTATGATCGATACCAAGCTAGATTCTTCTACAACAATTAAGATCCAGCCAAACGTATCCTATACCGAAAGTGATGCTACAAACCTGAGCGATTATACCCGAAATCTGATTCAGTCTACAACTATCGGAGATCAACGCTATATCAGCAACAGCACTACCCCAAACATCAGTAACAACCTTTTGGTCCGTAAAAAGTTTAAAAGACGTGGTAGAACATTATCACTCAATGTCAACACGAGTATCAATAATAATGATGCTGATAACTATAATTATATATCTGAAACGAATACCATTAACAGTATACCAACGGCTAGTTTGATCGATCAGTTGAACAAGGTAAACACGAACTCTATTAATAATACCTCCAGATTGGTATATACCGAGCCCTTATCTAAAACAACGAGTTTAGAGTTTAACTATCAAAACGGATATAGCCATGATAACCAGGGCCGCCAGGTATTGGATTTCAATTCAGCAAGCGGGCAATACGATCTGGTTAATCTGGATTATACCAATATTTATGAGAACCAAACTTTAACAAATGCTGCGGGTGTAAGTTTTACCACCAACGAAAAGAAATATAACTGGAATATTGGTTTAGCCGCACAGCAAACCAATCGCGAAAACACCAACCTTACAACTGGTTTGGTAAGAACACAGAATTTCATCAATTTAACGCCTTCGGCAAATTTCAGGTACAATTTCAGTAACTCCAGAAGATTGAATATCCGCTATAGGGGAACAACCCAACAGCCTAGCATCAACCAGATTCAGCCAATAGCCGATAATACGAATACGCAAAGTGTTTTTGTTGGTAATCCAGGATTAAAGCCACAGTTTAATAACAATTTAAATATCAACTATAACAATTTCGATTTCGCCAAAAGCAGAATGTTCTTCGCTTTTTTAAGTTTGAGTCAAACTTTTAATGCAATTGGTAACAGTAGCCAATTGGTGACCGACCAAAATGATAAGGATTTCGGTAAAATTAGAACGACATACGTTAATGTTGACGGAGTTTATTCCGGTAATGCAAGTATCAATATGGGGGTGCCAATTTTACCTGAACGTAAATTGACACTGAATGCATCGTTAAATGGAAACTACAACAGGAATGTGAATTTTACCTCGGGTGATAATAACACTACTGATCTGGTAAAAAATATCACGAATTCCTGGTCGGTTACCAACAGATATAATTTTGTAACCAACTTTGATAAGTTTGATCTTACTGGTGGTATTTCTGGAACTTACAACAGGGCAACTTACTCTGCTCAGCCAAACTCGACTACAAACTATTATACTTTAAATCCTAGTTTTGATATCAGTTACTTATTTCCCGGAAATATCCGTTTAGCGGTAGATTTAGATTATATCAAAAATACAGGTAGAGGTGAAGGATATAATACCGAATATACTTTGGTGAATTCTTATATCAGTCGTCAGTTCTTTAAAAACAGAGGCACATTTAAAATTGCTGTTAACGATGCTTTTAACCAAAATCAGGGCATTAGCAGAACAGCAACAAATAATACCATTACAGATTTAAACTATAATGTGTTAAAACGTTATTACATGTTCTCATTTACTTATTCTTTAACACGTATTGGCGGGAGAAATATGAGTGGAGATATGCAGATGCCTGCCCAGGGAGGCGATGGCGGCCGTCGTATGAGAATGTAAAAAAAATATCAATTAAATAAAGGAAGTCTCGGTTTTAACCGGGACTTTTCTGTTTTATAGTCACAGGGTCTATGATTAAATGTATTGTTGACATTTATGTATTCCAAATGTTACTTAAGTAAAATAAACCTTTATAAAAGTCGATAGTCTCTATGCTATAAACCAAACTAACCGAATGAAACAAATTTTTACGCTCCTTCTAATTTTATCATCTTTTTATGTTTATGCCCAGAAGACGGGTTCAGTTAGCGGACGGGTTGTCCAATCAAAAGATAAGAAACCAATTGATTATGCTTCTTTAGCCGTAAAAAATCTTTCAGATTCTAGTATGGTGGGTGCGATAAGTACCGCTGAAGATGGAAAATTTGTTTTCAAAAATCTAAAGCCAGGTACTTATAGGCTTTATGCTGCTTTTTTAGGGCTCAAAAACACCACAAAAGATTTTATCATTACCGCCGATAAAACAGATATTATACTGGGAGATATTGTACTGGAAGGTGGTGCAATAGATCTTCAAACGGTTGATATTAAAGCAGAAGTTCCGCCAATTGTGGTAAAAAAGGATACCCTCGAGTTTAATGCAAGCTCGTTTAAAGTGGTAGAGAATGCTGTAGTAGAGGATCTGTTAAAGAAATTGCCAGGAGTAGAGGTAGATAAGGCTGGAACAGTAAAAGCCCAGGGCGAAACCATTACAAAAGTTAAAGTAGATGGTAAAGAGTTTTTTGGGAATGATCCTTTATTGGCCACTAAAAACCTTCCAGCCGATATGATCGATAAAATTCAGATTATTGATGAGCTGTCAGATCAGGCACAGTTTACCGGAATCGATGATGGTTCGAGAACAAAGATCATTAATATCACCACCAGGAAAGAAAAGAAAAATGGTTATTTCGGAAACAGTTCTGGAGGTTACGGTTCTAACGACCGTTACGATGTAAATGCGAACATCAATCATTTTAATCAGGATAAGCGATTGAGTGTAATTGCGCAGTTCAATAATGTAAACAAACAAAACTTTGGCGGCGGCCTGGGCGGAGGGAATGGCGGCAGTAATGGTGGCCGGGGCGGAATTACCGATACAAAAGCTGGCGGCTTTAATTTTTCGGATGAGTATGCCGATGAGACTGAAATCAGTCTGAGTTATTTCGTAAATAAATCTGATAACCTTATTCTGTCGAACAGTGTAAGGCAAAATTTATTGGGTGATGAAACTACGGTTTTTAAAAACAATCAGGTCAATAATTCTGATCGGTTAAATCACCGCTTAAACTTTATGGTCGATACCAAGATTGATTCATTGACGTCGCTTCGGATACAGCCAAATTTAAGTTATACCGATAACGAGAGCTTAAACAACAGTACATATACCCGCGATTTTAATAAGTATATGATTACCGGGTCACAATCGTTAAGAAATCACAATACAGCCCCATCCATTAGCAACAACATTTTATTGCGTAAAAAATTTATGCGCAGGGGAAGAACGCTTTCATTAAACTTCAGTACCAACATCAACAATAACGACGCTGATAATTACAATACGAACCCTGAAACCAGAAAAGAAAACGGGACGACCACTCAAAAAACAACCGACCAGTTTAACGATCAGGAGAGCGAGTCCATCAGTCAGAATAC
Source organism: Pedobacter sp. 22163 (assembly GCF_052045595.1). Lineage (NCBI taxonomy): Bacteria > Pseudomonadati > Bacteroidota > Sphingobacteriia > Sphingobacteriales > Sphingobacteriaceae > Pedobacter > Pedobacter sp. 22163. The sequence continues at coordinate 38,768 of NZ_JBQEPM010000013.1, forward strand.
AAGACTGGTATATACCGAGCCCCTGGATAAAACCCTGAGCCTGGAGTTTAATTACCAGAATGGTTATAACCACAATACATCCGATCGTTTTACCTATAATTTCAATCCTGCTACCTTACAGTACGATCTGTTGGATGAAACTTTTAGCAATGCCTACGAAAATACCATTTTAACCAACTCGGCAGGTTTTAGCTTTAATAAAATGGCGAAAAAATACAACTGGAATGTAGGTATGGCGGTTCAGAACACTGATCGCACAAATAACAATATCAGCAAGGGGTTTGTACTCAAGCAGAACGTTTTCAACTATACACCCTCGGCCATGTTCAGGTATAATTTTAGCAACAGCAAACGCCTGGTGTTTAACTATAGGGGCAGTACAAACCAGCCGACCATTCAGCAGTTGCAGCCGATCCGGAACAATACCAACACACAAAGTATCCCCGTTGGTAATCCAGATCTAAAACCCGAATTCAATAATACCCTTCGCGTAGCCTACAATACATTTACTGTTGGCAAAAACAGATCGTTATTCGTTAATTTAAACCTTACCCAAACCGCTAACCGGATTGCAAATAGCAGTAGTTTAATTCAAAGTGGCGAAGACCAGGGGAAACTTGCCATTACCCCGGTTAACGTAAGTGGCGTTTACTCGGGGTCTATTTCCTCTTCATTAAGTTTGCCGATTATGGCAGAGAATAAACTGAATTTCCATATTAATGTTAGTGGTAGTTATGATAGGGATGTAAATTTTACCAATTCTTTAAAAAATATTACCAATAGCTGGTCTGTTACCAATGGTTACCGCTTGGTTTCAAATTTAGATAAACTCGATTTAACCGCAGGCGTAAGTGGCTCCGTTAATCGTGCAACCTATTCGGTTCAGCCTAATTCTAATACACGTTACTATACCTTTAGCCCAAATGTGAGTGTAAGCTATTTATTCCCAGGTGATATCCGCTGGGCAATAGATGCAGATTATAACCAGAATACCGGAAGAGGAGAGGGGTTCGATACACATTTTACACTTGTAAATTCTTACATCAGCAAACAGTTTTTTAAAAACAGGGGAACCTTTAAAGCGGCGGTAAACGATCTGCTGAACGAAAACCAGGGCGTAAGCCGTACGGCCAACAACAACACCATTCAGGATGTAAGTTATAATGTATTGCAGCGTTATTTTATGTTTTCGTTTACCTATTCCTTAAACCGCATGGGCGGTAAAAACCGGATCAGGGGCGGAGAAGAAGGTGGTAGGAACCGTGGCGGTAATGGTGGTGGTGGCTTTGGCGGTGGCAGACAGCGGAACTAGATCATTTGAGGGTAAAGCTGTGTAATTTATATCCCACGCACGGCTATCTTATTTGGAATAAATCTAAAGAAAGGTTAACTTGCACCAAATTTAGCACATGAAGCTGTCGCACCTAAAAGTTGGAGAAAAAGGAACAATTGTAGCTTTTACAGATTTAGATATGTCTGTAAAGTTAATGGAGATGGGCTGCTTGCCGGGTGAGGTCGTAGAGGTAGAGCGTTTTGCTCCTCTGGGCGATCCTATGGCGATCCGTGTTGCTGGTTATCAGCTTTGCTTGCGTAAAAGCGAAGCCGATGTTATCATTATTCAATAAAAAAGCTGGGTTTGGATATTAAAGTTGCGTTAGTTGGTAATCCCAATACAGGTAAATCTACTTTATTTAACCGTTTAACAGGGTTAAATCAAAAAATCGGAAATTTTCCGGGCATTACTGTCGATAAAAAAACAGGTTTTACAAAACTTGCCAGTGGTAAAGAAGCCGAAATAATCGATTTACCGGGAACCTATAGTTTATATCCAAAAAGTGCTGATGAAAGTATCGTTTTTCAAGTGCTTGCCGATAAAAAAAACAATAGCCATCCTGATGTTATTGTCCTCATTGCGGATGCTTCCAATTTAAAGCGGAATATGCTTTTGTATTCGCAAGTGGCAGATTTAGGCATTCCTATGATTTTAGCCCTGAATATGATCGATCTTTCGGCTAAACAGGGGATCGAGATCAATCTGGATAAACTTGCAGCGAAACTGGGCGTCCAGGTGGTTCCCATTTCAGCACGGAACAACGTTGGGATTGACAAACTAAAACAAGCCATTGCCAATACCAATAAAATTGCCACACAGCTCCAGGATATAGATGTGAATTTTCTGGCACCTGAAGCCATTAATGCCATAAAATCGAAGCTTAATTCTGATAACGATTATTATGCGCTGCAGGTTTTGCACCAGCATGAGCATTTAACTTTCTTTACAGAAAAGGAACAGGAAGAAATTGAAAATATAGAGCAGTCGCACCATTTCGAATCTTCAAAAATTCAGGCTGCAGAAACCATTGCCAGGTATAAACACCTCAGTACTATTTTATCTGATGTGGTTGTTGACAAGGGTACCGAAAAGAAGTTTTCTTTCAGCGATAAATTAGATGCTATTTTAACCCATAAAGTTTGGGGATTTGCCATTTTCTTGCTGATTCTATTTGTTATTTTCAATGCCATATTTGCCTGGTCATCTTATCCAATGGACTGGATTGAGACTGGTTTTGGTTTTATTACCAGTATTGGACACGAATATTTGCCGGCAGGTATGCTTACCGATTTGTTATTGGATGGTGTTGTAGCCGGGCTAGGCGGCATATTCGTATTTATCCCACAGATTGCAATCCTTTTTGCCTTTATATCCATTTTAGAAGATACCGGCTACATGGCCCGTGTTACCTTTATGATGGATAAAATTATGAGCAAGGTTGGGCTTAACGGTAAATCGGTAGTGCCGATGATCGGTGGTTTAGCCTGTGCAGTTCCATCTATTATGGCTGCGAGAAATATCGAAAACTGGAAAGACAGGATGATTACCATCATGGTTACCCCATTGGTAAGCTGTTCGGCAAGGCTTCCGGTATATATTTTAATCATTTCCTTAATTATTCCCTCTCAAACCGTTTTAGGTATTTTTAACCTGCAGGGACTGGCGCTGATGGTGATGTACCTGGTAGGGATTATTGCTGCGGTATTGGTGGCGTGGGTAATGAAATTCATTATCAAAACCAAAGAAAGGTCTTATTTTATCATGGAATTGCCTGTTTACCGCATGCCAAGGTGGAAAAATGTACTCTACACCATGTACGAAAAATCAAAAACCTTTGTTTTCGAAGCGGGTAAGGTTATTATCGCCATTTCCATCATTCTCTGGGTAATGGCCTCTTTCGGGCCCGGAAAGCGCTTTGAAAGCATCGATAAAAAATACGAATCTGCTTTGGCTGATACCACAAAAAATACAGATCACATTAAAACCCTCGTGGCTACCGAGAAGTTGGAAAACTCTTATGTAGGTATCCTTGGCCATTGGATCGAGCCTGCCATTCGCCCTCTGGGTTACGATTGGAAGATCGGCATTGGCTTAATTACCTCTTTTGCCGCCCGCGAAGCCTTTGTTGGTACTATGGCTACCATTTATAGTGTGGATGGTGGCGATGAGGATACCAGTACGATTAGAGAGCGCATGTCGGCCTCGGTGAACAGCCGTACCGGTTTGCCTGTGTATACTTTTGCCACTGGTATTTCATTAATGCTTTTTTATGCTTTTGCGATGCAGTGCATGAGTACGGTTGCTATTGTATACCGCGAAACTAAAGGCTGGAAATGGCCGGTTATCCAATTGGCTTACATGACGGCCATGGCTTACGTTGCTGCGCTTGTTGCTTATCAGTTGCTAAAATAGTGTTGTCTTTCTCGATTGTCGCCCTGAGCGTCGTCGAAGGGCTTTATCAAAAAATACATTAATATTTGGCTTGGAGAGCAGCGCCTGTAGAACTATCTAGGTTTCTTCCCGCTTTACTTTGCCTGCGGCGTCGTGTTCACTCCATCCGATAGCTATCGGATCGGGCTGGGGGTGGCTTGTGAGGTAGCGCTATTTTTGGCCAGGAGCATACCTACTTCTTGTCTTTAGTTCAAAGATCTCTCCACTCCGCGTTGCTCCGGTCGAAATGACGATTTTTCTAGTGTAGTCTGTCAACGATAGCAGAATCGAAGAGTTAATAGGCAATTTGCTATTTATTGCACAAACCTTTGTTGCTAAACCCGGTAGTAGCGGCAGCCCGATTCTTCATCGGCTATAGCGAATAACGGGACTACTGTTTCCGAAATCCCACTCAGCGTTCATTTCCTAATAATTATAAGAATACCAATAGCGTTTTACCATATAAGGCATATGAGATCATTTAAGCTTCGTGTTCTTAATGAAATCTTTTTGCTTTAGTCTTTTACCTTTAGTCTTTGTGCTTTAACCCAGTTCAATCTGACGCTTTATGCTCTCTTCTAACGAAATTAAAGTCTCCGTACGCTGAATACCGTTCACGGCCTGTATTTCTTCGTTTAAAACGTGGCGTAAGTGATTGGTATCCCTGCAGACAATTTTGGCAAACATACTGTAGGCACCGGTGGTATAATGCAATTCTACCACTTCTTTAATTTTGCTCAATTGCGCAACTGCATCTTTGTACTGGATTCCTTTCTCCAGGTAAATACCCAAAAAGGCGCAAATATCATATCCAGCTTTCTGCGGATCAATGATTAAGTGAGAGCCCTTAATAATCCCCATTTCTTGCAGTTTCTTCATCCTAACGTGTATCGTGCCGCCCGAAACAATCAGATCTTTAGCGATTTCTGTATAAGGTTTAGTGGCATCCTGCATCAATTGCTTTAATATATCGATGTCGAGGTTGTCAATTTCTAAATTGGAATTGTCTTTTTTAAGCATATTTTTGAATTATGATAAGCGAATTTACGAATATTTATCAATATTATAAAAATAAAATTAAATGTTTAAAATATTTGCAAGGTATTGGATGTTCCTTTACATTTGTATCAAGCAATTAACAAAAAGAAACGTTCTTTCAAAATTGCATAACATAATGTAGGGTGGTGAAACAGGCAGACACACCTCCTTGTCTCGGTGGCGGAGAATAATGGGAATATACCGGTTTCGGTACTAACCACTCCTTGAAGGTTCGATTCCTTCCCCTACAGCCAGTTCAGTTGGCAATTTACAGTCGGCAGTTTAAAAACTGAAAATTGGAAATTGAAAACTGTTAACTTTTAAAATGTTGGGTGGTGAAATTGGCAGACACGCCTCCTTGTCTCGGTGGTGGGGAATAATGGGACAAACGCAGTTTATTGGGTTGACCACAAATTAATTTTTTGAACTGTAGCTAACTACCCCTTGAAGGTTCGACTCCTTCCCCAACAGCATTTTTTATGAATAATAAGTTAGTTAATCGAGCAATCCTGGATAGGTTGCTCTTTTTCTTTTTAAGCTAGTTTTTTCATATCCATCATATATTTATAGATATATTGGTATATTACCAGTCAAATTTTATTCGTTCAATGCCTGTGATGAAGAAACGCGTTTCAATTAAAGATATAGCTAAACAATTAAATATTTCCATTACAACCGTATCGTTTGTAATTAATGGGAAAGCAAGAGAAAAAAATATTAGCGAATCGCTTACCAAAAAAGTATTAGAACTGGTTGCTGAATTAAATTATCAGCCCAATACCCTTGCAACAAGTTTAAGAACAGGCAAAACAAAAATTATCGGATTCCTGGTTGATGATATTTCTGAGCCTTTTTTCTCGGGTATAGCACGCCGAATTGATGAAATTGCTTCGAGCCTTGGTTATAAGATACTTTTTAGCAGTACCAGGAACGATACCGAAAAGGCAATAGAATTGCTGCAGATTTTTAAAGACAGGCATGTTGATGGCTATATTATGGCCTTGCCTGAAGGTTTGGAAGAAGAAGTTAAAAAATTGATTCAAACAGACGCTCCAGTGGTACTATTCGATCGGTATGTACAGGATGTTAAAACAGATTATGTAATAATTGACAATCAAAGCAGCACCTACGGCGCCACCGAGCACCTCATTAAGAATAATTATAAAAGAATAGGTTTTGTAACCATCGATACCTTACAGCAACAGATGGTAGACCGTTTGGCCGGCTATGAAAGCGCTGTAGAAAAATATAACTTGCCGTCAATTGTAAAAAAGATTAAATATGTAAATTCTGCCGAATCAATTGAGGAAATGATAAAGTTTTTTAAAACAGAAAAACAGCTAGATGCAGTAGTTTTTGCAGCTAACTATATTTGTTTAGACGGTTTAAGAACTTTTAGAAAACTAGGTATTCAGATCCACAAGGATATGGCTGTTGTCTCTTTTGATGATTTCGAAATCCTGGAGTTTTGTGAGCCTCCGGTTACGGCTATTGCACAGCCTCTTGAGGCCATTGCAGAAAACGTGATGAAAATTTTATTGAACAAGCTTAAAAGAACAGGAAAACCTGTCGAAAACACGCAGGTATCGTTACCTACTATTTTAAACGTTAGAGGTTCAAGCGCAAAGAAATAAGGCAATAAAAAAGGGAATAGATTTAAGTCCATTCCCTCTCCGATTGTATTTTATACAGATTAAACTGTCATTACATCTTTTTCTTTAGCCTCGGCATGTTTGTCAACCTTGATGATATAAGCATCGGTTAATTTTTGCACTTCGCCTTCACCTGTTTTAATCTCGTCATCAGAAACACCTTCACCTTTTAGTTTTTGAATTTTGGTATTGGCATCTTTACGGATGTTACGAACGGTAATGCGGCCTCTCTCGGCTTCTTCCTTCACTTTTTTCACTAAGTCTTTTCTACGCTCTTCTGTTAAAGGCGGTACAACCAGGCGGATAACAATACCATCATTTTGTGGATTGATACCAATATTGGCTACTTGAATAGCTTTTTCAATTGCAGTTAAAAGTGATTTTTCCCAAGGTTGGATTACGATTGTTCTGGCATCAGGCGTATTAATACTGGCTACTTGTGATAATGCTGTAGCTGCGCCATAATAATCCACGAAAATACCATCCAACATTCCAGCTGATGCTTTGCCAGCTCTGATTTTTGTTAATTCAGATTCACAATGATCGATAGCTCTATCCATTGCAGATTGAGCATCCATTAATTGTAATTGTATGAGGTCGTTCATAATTGTGTGTATTTCTACAAAAATAATAATTTTTATTCCTTATTTAACCAGGGTTCCAATAGGATCGCCATTGGCAATTTTCATGAAATTGCCATGTTTGTTCATATCAAACACAATAATAGGCACTTGGTTTTCTTCACAAAGCGTAAATGCGGTCATATCCATCACATTAAGGCCTTTATCGTAAACTTCCCTGAAAGAAATTTCTTCGTATTTAGTGGCCAATGGATCTTTTTCAGGATCTGCTGTATAAATTCCATCAACACGCGTTCCTTTTAAAACAACATCTGCTTTAATTTCGATCGCACGTAAAGCTGCTGCAGAATCGGTTGTGAAGTATGGATTACCGGTTCCGGCACCAAAAATAACCACACGGCCTTTTTCTAAATGGCGAACAGCTCTTCTGCGAATAAATGGTTCACAGATCTGCTCCATTTTAATAGCAGTAAGTAAACGTGTTTTAATACCCACTTTTTCTAACGCATCTTGCAAGGCCATAGAGTTGATAACTGTTGCCAACATACCCATATAATCGGCTTGCGCCCTGTCCATCCCACTTTTTTCGGCGCTTAAACCTCTAAAAATATTCCCTCCTCCAATTACGATTGCGATTTCTAAACCTTTATCGTGTACAGCTTTGATATCTTCTGCGTATTGTTTAACGCGCTCATTATCAATTCCGTATTGTTTGTCGCCCATTAGCGATTCTCCGCTAAGCTTTAATAGGATGCGTTTGTATTTCATGACCTCAAAAATATTAACAATTTTTTACTTACAGGCTATTGTTTTAATATTTGATGTAAATATTTAATTAGGTTAGCTGTATAAATAAAAAAGGGCGATATTTTCATATCACCCTTTTCTGTTATTGGATTAATTATTGTGCTTTAGCAAGCCATAATGAGGCATTTAAATGCAAAGCCGGATGGGAGGTGTATCCAGATGGTACATCACCAGACCAACCATTAAATAAGTTATCGTTCGTATCGCCGGTTCCATCATCAGAAGGCGAACTATCGCCAACAAAGGCTACTCTTCCGCTTCCGTATGTCGAAATTAATGCCATTACACCATTAGTACTTCCTAATGTGCTGCTCATTCTCCAGAATAATCCTTGTACTGTAGAATTTTGTGTTGGAAACAAGGTTGCAGTTGTACCATTATAGAAAGCTAATTTTGAAGCATTTCCGGCAGCACCATTTAAAACCAGATTGGCAATGGTACTTGTTCCGGAGTAAACTTTTGTGCTTGGTTTTTCGCTAATGTCAACATAATCTACATTAAAGCCGAAAGGTTTGTTGTTGTTAATGCCGTTATTGCTCATCAAATCATTCCAAACTCTTGGAGAATCGTAGCCATCGCCATCTCTGTCTGAAGGATTATAGCCATTTGCATCTGTTCCGGCTGTACTTGCAGCAGTATGATCGGCCACCATCATTAAACCGCCACCATTGGCCACAAAATTCATAATTGCCGTTTTTTCGGCTGCAGTAAATAATTTATTCGGTTCAATCACCACATAAACATCGTAATTTTTTAAATCCTGGGGATTAGCGGTATTGCCATAAGTAATGGCAGTACCCCCTGGCAAAGTTTCTACCAGTTCGCCACGTTTTACCAATTCTACGGCCCAGGCAGACATGGCTCCTTTCCAGTAGGTTTCAGGAGTTGAAGCAGTTATACCGGTATATGAGGGTGTAGGAAATCTTTGGGCTTTAAGTTCAACAGAGGTGCCTCCTTGATAACCTGGAACATTTTTCAGTACCATCTGCATCTATCTGCCAATCGGCGCTACCTGCATTTTCCAGTTTTGAGGCATCAAATAAAAACTTCTTACCCGTAAGTACAGGATTTGTACCCGGATCGGTACCTCCACCGTTATCATTAATTGTAAGATCATCAAAGTTTATTCTATTTGAAGCGCCAGAAAGTTTTCTGATTTCTAAGCGGATATTTCCGGTAAGATTTAGGCTGAAAGATTGTGTTTGCAAGGTTGATGTGCTGGTTATATTGGTGCCCGACTGTGTCCAGCTGCTTCCTCCATTGGTTGAAAACCATAAACCCCATTGACTAGCGGCATCTGTACCATAAGTAGCATGCTGAACACTTATTGTACTAATTCCGGTTGCAATATCAAACTGCATCGTAATTTTTCCCGAGTTACGGATACGGGCAGACCATGAACCATTTTTTTTATCAGCAGCAAGATTTCCGATTAAGGCGTCGAAAAAATTCCATGACTTTCCGTTAAGTGTAATGTCATCTCCACCTGCTGAGCCGGATGGGGAAACATCATAAGCCGTTTTAGGACTGGTTGAGCCAACCTCAAAATTTTCTAAAGTTTGTGCCGTGAGTGTAGCATTTGAAGCAGAGAGGCCTAATAATTTTGCCTTAGGTAAAGCATCTTGGCTGGTTTCAGTTTCTTGTTTTTTACAAGCGCTAAAGCTTAATAATGCAGCAAACGCTATTACAGCGACGCCCGTTAATTTAAATTGTTTTTTCATAATATTGATAGATTGAAGATATTTAAACCTACTCTAATTATGTTAAGCAACTGTTGCCGGCTTATTACATTTACATTATCCCTTTTATATCAAAAATGGCTGAATCGTTATCCGATCCAGCCATTTTTGATTTTTTAGTTTGAAAAATTATTGATTAAATCTATATCTTAATCCGAATTGGATTCTCCAACGGGCAGTTTCATCAATATTGCTTGAAAATGTATTAACCAAGGGCACGTTGTTGTCTGCATTTAGGTAAGGGAAAGAAAAAGTAGGTTTACCAGATGTTGCATCCACTCCTTTAAAGTTAAGAAGTCCGTTAGCCCTGTTGGCAAATTTTGGAACTCCCCAAGTTTTATTGATCATATTTCCGAAATTGAAAATATCAAAAGTAAGCTGAAGAGAGTGCTTTTTGCCTTTCAGGTTTGCGAATAAATCTTGTGCTAGTCGAATATCAAGCGTACCGATTACATTACCAACAAGACCATTTCTTTCTGCATACTGACCTCTTTTTTTGTTAAGATAATTGTCTTGACTGATGTAGCTGTTCAATTGACCCCAAAGCTGATCAGGTGTGCGGGTATCAGCAGCATTTTCTGGTACCAAAACGATGTCGGATTTATTTGCCGGGACATAAATTAAATCGTTTCCGCTTAAACCATCATTGTTTAAGTCGCTTCCATAAGTGTAAGAATACCTAAAGCCATCCTGTAGTTGATAGAACATAGAGAATGTTGTACCTAAGTGGTTAATGTATTCCTTTCTGTAAACAACAGAGGCAATGAACCGGTTTTTAACCATATAGCTTGAATAAGAAAGTGCATCTGTATTCGGGCTGCCAGATACCTGACGGTCTCTCCACATACTTTGAGCAATAGAGCCACCATCATTAACTGATCTCGAATCGGTATAAGTATAACCTGCGGTTGCAAAAAGACCTCCTGCAAACTCTTTTGATAATGTTCCTGTAATTGCTAAACTATGGCCTTTATTGGTATTGGTCATTACAACTGCATCAGAAATGTTTGGGTTAGCAGGAGTAGGGGTTGCCGATCCGTAAATTCTTGAGCTAGTGTACCTCGGGCGGTTATCTGCACCTTTTAAAAGGGTGTATGCCGAAGTGTTTAAATTCACATTACGGAAATAAACAGAATTAATGTCTTTTGAATATAGCGCTTCGATTGTTCCGGTTATACCGCCAGGCAATTTCTGATCAACAGCCAAATTTGAACGCCAAACCTGCATAAATTTAAAATCCTGTTGGGCTACTGCCAGATTGTAGGCTGTGTTGTTTGCTGCTGTAGCCTTATTTACATTTCTATAAGCATCAACGTTGGGGGTAAATGGTCTGTTGGTTGGGTTGTTAATCGATTCAGAACCAAATTGAACACCATTGTTGCTGGCCTGGTTAGATACCCAAACCAGTGGAGGTCTTCCTGTAAATAGCCCCGTACCACCTCGTACTTGTGTTTTTCCGGCATGATTTACATCCCAGTTAAAGCCTAAACGCGGCGACCATAAAATAGAACTTTTAGGAAATCTGCTCACATCAATTTTTTCGTCATTTTCGAAAGTCAGCTTTTCTACATTCGGGTTGCTTAGTGATGCTGGTGAAGAAACGCTGGTTAAATCTGCACGTAAGCCAAGGGTTAATTTTAACTGATCGTTAACTGTAAAGGCATCTTGCGCATACAAGCCATACATATTCGACTGGATTTCTGCATAAGGGAATGATCCATCAGGCATAACCGAATATTGAACCTGGTATTTCGTTGCATTTGATACACCATTATTGGCACTGTTATAAAAATCGGCAAGGCTGTTAAAGGTATAGGCACCATAATAGTTGGGGGCGAAACCGTTAAGCGTTCTGTAGCCTTCATAATTGGCGCCCAATGTTATTTCGTGGCGGCCTGCATAGATATTAAAATTATCTGTAATCTGGTAAACTTTAGTTTTTAAGGTATTAAAGGCAGTAAAAGGTTCGTAGCCAAAAGCGGTATACGAACTTCCATCAGGATTCATAATATCAACAAGTGGAAAAGGTTTGTTCCCCTTTGATTCTCTGAAATCGTTCATGCTGTTGTAACCAACAGTTAACTGATTAGAGAATTTATTGTTAAAACGTGTTCTGAACTCGAGGTTAACGTTATCCATGTTGTTGTTTATGCCATATCCTGCCGATTGAAAAGGAAGGCCCAATTGCGATGGCTGGCGGTTATTTTTTGGCGCACCGCTATTACTTGGCAAAATATCTTTATAAGATCTGAAATAGAAATATTTTAAACTTAAAGTGTTTTTATCATCAATATTATAGTCTAATTTGGCAGATAGTTTATCGCTCCTGGTTTTTAAAGCATAATTTTCGTAAGCCCCCGGATCGTAACCAAGTGTTTGTAGAAAAGAACTTAACTTATCTAAGTCTTCGCCTTTTGCCTGAGATATATTTGGTCCCGTGCTTCCACCCCTTGAGGCTGAAAATCCTGTTCCTGGGTCTGATCTTCTTTCCAATTCTCCACTGGCAAAAAAGAATAATTTATTTTTAATAATCGGTCCACCTAAAGTAAATCCATAACCTTTAAGGCTGAAGTTGGTTACCGGCACCTTTAATCCAGCATAATTGTAATCACTTACCAGGTCCTGATTTCTGTAGTAAGTATTTAAAGAGCCTTGAAATTCATTTGTACCACTTCTGGTTACCGCATTTATTGCAGCGCCTGTAAAACCGCTCTGACGGATATCATAGGGCGCAATATTTACTGTAATTTCTTCGAAGGCATCCATATTAATCGGTTGAGAACTCGTTTGGCTCCCAATGGTACCCTGTAAACCGAATGCATTATTAAACAGCGCTCCATCAACCGTAAAATTGTTGGCCAGGTTACTTCTTCCTGCAATACTTGGACTTCCAAACTGTAAAGAGAACTGAGGGGTAAGCTTCACAAAATCGGTAAAGCTTCTATTTAAAGTTGGTAAATTTTGAATTGCTGTTCTTGAAATATTCTGCGATGCACCCGTTCTTCCCGAGTTAAAAACTTTACTTTGTTTTCCTGATACCGTAACTTCTGATAAATTACTGGCGTCTTCACTTAAAGATACATTTAAAGTAGAACTTTGGCCAAGGGCCAATTTTTCAATACGTTGTGTTTGATTTTTAAAGCCAATAAATGAAACGGTAATGGAGTAAGGGCCACCAATACGCATGGCTGGTAAATTGTAACGGCCATCCGATCGGGTAGAAGTGGCATATCTTGAGCCTGACGGTTCATGTATGGCAATCACTGTAGCCCCGCTAATTGGCCCTTTAGCATCGACAACTATTCCATTTATAGATGCTGTTGTTTCATTTTGCGCAACAGCATCTATTTTTAAGAGTATTAAAAATAGAAATGTTGTAAATAGAAGTAAGGTTTTTTTCATGAGTAATTTTTAAGCAAAAATACTCCGACTTACTGTAGCTAATGTTGCATTTATATTAATTAATAGTTAACAGTTTCCCTTGCTTAGGAAATATTAAGTTTAAATTCAGTGCGTTTTCGGTAAGTAATTGATGTTTTATTTTTTCGGCACTACGTTGGGGAGGTTTAATATGGGTTACTATAAAAGAAACTTTTTTAATGGCATCGCCATCTGTTAAACTTTTAAGTTTACCAATTTCACTGAAAAAAAGCTTTGGGGTAAGGTGTCCAAATAATTGCTTATCAGGTTGCTCATTTGGGAAAGAAACTTCCAAAAAGATTGCTTTTAATTGGCCTTGATTAATCAATGGGGATATGGTTTGCCATAAGCTGGCGAGTTTATCCGATTTTTCAATTTCATCTGCGCCGGTATCTCCGAGGTACAATACATAACTATCATTGTGACTGATCAAAAAAGCAGTGCTCTTATACGGATTTCCATGGCTAAGTTCGAAAGCCTTTACTTTCATTTCCGTTCCATCAAGCAGATTGGTATTGCCTTCAATCAATGGAAAATAAGTATACTTTTTTAATTGTGGCTTTTCGCCTTCATTTGCAAAATTGGCCCAGGCATCCCAGGTAAAATATTTATCCTTTAAAATATTCAACACTGAAGGTATTCCGTAGATGTTTTTGGATGTATCGGCCGGAGAGTTGATAATCAATCCTGCTACATGATCTAAATGTGCATGTGAGATCAAATATCCCTTAATCTTTTTGCGCTGAATCTCTTCGCTTATTCCTCTTAATGATTTATATTCAATGGCCTTTTGAATACCGGCATTTATGGTGCCTGCATCTAAACAAACATAATTTGCGCTACCTTTTGGAGCAATCATATAAGAGGATAAATTGCTCTCATCGTCTCCGCCCTTCACTCCGAGGGGTATTATTGTAAAAGCAGTACCTATTTCTTGTCCCCAGGAATTACTGGTATAAACTGACAAGAATATTATTGCTGCGAGGATTTTGTTGAACATGTTAAATTAATTATATCGTTTCGCCTTTAAATACGACCTCTTTTAAATTCAGGTCATCATCAAGTACCAATAAGTTTGCCTGATGCCCGGTTTCTATCGTTGCAGTAAGATTTTCGATGCCGATCAATTGGGCAGGGTAGAGCGTTCCCATTTTAATTGCATCATTTAAGCTGATATCACAATGTAGTACACAATTTTTAACAGCTTCTAACATCGTGAGCGATGAGCCGGAAAGTGTCCCATCTGGCATCACATATTTATTGCCTTTTTGAACATGCTGATACGGCCCTGTTGAACAAGCAGTAACCGCATCGGTAATGAGGAACAAACGTTCTTTTAAAAGTTTTTGGGCAAACTTAACCACTTCGAAATCTACATGCTGACCATCGGCAATAATACTGGCCATAGCTTTGTTGTGGCTAAAAACAGCTGTTGGTATTCCAGGTTGGCGATGGTGGATGGGGCTCATCGCATTAAAGAGGTGTGTAGTGGTTTGGATGCCCTTGTTATAAGCAGCCGTTGCCTCATCAAATGTCGCATTACTATGCCCTAATGAAACCACCACCCCATTAGCTAACAAATATTCGATCACTTCATCATCCTGAAGTTCTGGGGCAATGGTCATCATTTTAATTACCCCATCACCAAAATCAATCAGTTTCTTAATTTCATCTAGGGAGGCTTTACGTACAAAGGCCGGAACATGCGCACCCAAACGTTTTGGATTTAAAAACGGCCCTTCCAAATGTAATCCCAGGAAATTTTTTGCAGCTGTACGGTGTTCTTTAGCTGCTTTGATACAGTCATCAAAAACTTCAGGAGAATTTGTTGCCATACAAGCTAAAAAGCCTGTAGTCCCTTTTTTAAGCAGGTCATTTTCCATGATGCTTAACGATTCTGCGCTTGGCTCGGCTGAAAATAACCTGTCGCCTGCACCATAAATCTGTAAATCTATAAAACCTGGTACAACAAGCGAATGGCTGGTTTCATTGTTTCTGCTTTCATTAATATTGGAAATTAGAGCGCCATTAATTATGATGTCCAGATTCTTTTTTAAATCGTTTCCCTCAAAATAGGAGGCATTGGAAATTACTTTAGGCATATCAAACGTTTGAGTAAATTTAATCTTACACGGTCAAAGTTAAATATTGTAGCTATATATTTGGATAATAAGATGAAATAACCAAATGAATGAAAATCAGCCAAATAGAAGAAGTTTTTTAAAGGCCGGACTAACTTTAGGTGCCGCTACCCTGGTAGCGCCATCTGCAGCCATTGCAAACGTAACCCTTAGGGACGATGAATTTAAAATTGCAGTAGGCCCTTATCTCCAAACCAATTTCAATAACTCGATGACCATTCTTTGGTTAACCAATAAAAATGCTGCAGGTTGGGTAGAATTTGGGGAGCAGGCAGATCAACTGAGCCAAAAAGCATATGGAAAGGCCGAATTGGGCTTAATGCAGGCTAATAGTAAGTTAAACGCCGTAACGCTCAAAAATTTAAAACCAGGAACAAAATATTATTATAAAATCGTTTCAAAAGAAATTAAAGATTTCCAACCCTACAAATTAACCTATGGTGCAACGATAAGCAGTACTGTTGAAGAATTTGTGAATGCCGACGGGGCGAAAGGTGAGGTTTCATTCTTAATGATGAATGATACGCACGATCGCCCGGAATCAATCCCTCAATTGTTAGCGCTTGTTCCCGACAAAAAGCAAGACTTTATTTTCTTTAATGGAGATATATTCGATTATCAAACCGATGAGAAACAGATTATCGAACATATGCTGCAGCCCTGTGTAGATAGTTTTGCAAAGCGTACACCTTTTATTTATGTAAGGGGCAATCACGAAACGCGTGGTAAATTTGCACGCGAATTTCCGCAGTATTATATGCATGTTGGCCATGCAGCTTTTACCTTGGGGCCTGTTCGCTTTGTAATTTTAGATACTGGTGAAGATAAAGAAGATGCGCATCCAGTATATGCCGGTATTGTAGATTTTGATGATTATAGAATTCAACAGGCTGAATGGCTTAAAACAGAAATAAACTCAAAGGAATTTAAAAAAGCACCGTTTAGAGTAGTATTGATGCATATTCCACCACGCTTTTCGGGCGATGCACATGGGCCAAAACATTGCACTGAACTATTTGAGCCATTGTTGAATCAGGGTAAAGTAGACTTGGTTTTAAGTGGTCATACCCATAAGTACATGGTGCACCAACCTGATAAAGCATTAAACCATTACCCTTTAATTATTGGTGGCGGGCCAAGGACAGGAACAAGAACAATTACCAAAATAAAAGCTGATAAAAATAAACTCGTGGCAAGTATGCTCGATGATTCGGGTAAGGAAGTGGGCGCTTATACTGCACTTAGAAAGTAAGGTCGCATAACTGGCCGTCAGCGGAGTGCAAATGTAATCGAGAACCATAAATGCTCAGCGAAGCTAAATTTATCTTTATAGATCTCTCCATTTCACTGCGTTTCAGCGAGATGACGGAAATTATTGGAATATAAGGCATAAAAAAAGTCCCGATTTTCATCAGGACTTTTTTATATTGTTTATAATGCTTATGCACCTAATTGTACACGTTTGAAAGCCGTTACTGTTAAACCTTTAGAAGTGTTATCTAAATATTTACGCACATCGATAGAACTATCTTTAACAAACTCCTGGTTTAATAAAGTACTGTCTTTGTAGAATTTATTCAATTTACCAGCAGCAATTTTCTCAACCATTTCCTCTGGTTTGCCTTCTTGACGGATAACGTCTTTAGCAATTTCGATTTCACGTTCAATAGTAGCAGGGTCAACACCATCTTTATCAACAGCAACTGGGTTCATTGCAGCAATTTGCATAGCAACATCTTTACCGGCTTCAGTAATATCTGCACCATTAGCGCCTTCAAATACCACTAAAACACCCATTTTGCCATTAGAGTGGATATAAGAAACGATTTTCTCGCCAGATATATTTGCATACTCTTGAATAACGATTTTCTCTCCGATTTTACCGGTTAGTTCAGTTATGGTTTCGGCAACTGTACGTCCATCTTCCAAAGTAATCGCTGATAATTCTTCAGTAGTAGCAGGATTGTTGGCAACTGCTGCAGCTAAAACAGCCTGAGCTAAATTACGGAAATCTTCAACTTTAGAAACTGGCTCAGTTTCACAAGCTAAAGCAACTAATTTACCATTTGTGCCATCCGCTGAAACATTGATAGATACCAGACCTTCAGAAGTAGCATTACCAGAACGAGCGGCAGATACTTTTTGACCTTTTTTACGCAATAAATCAACAGCAGCTTCGAAATCGCCATTAGCTTCTAATAGTGCTTTTTTGCAATCCATCATACCAGCACCAGTTTGTTGGCGTAGTTTATTTACATCTGCGGCAGTAATTTGTACTGTAGACATTTTATTTCCTTTTTTAAATTTACAATCTTGTTATAACAATTACAGGTTACAAGTTACAAGCGCCAAGTTAAACTCATGTTAAGCCAACTTAAAACCTGAAACCAGTAACCTGCAATTAAAAAATATTACTATTCTTCTGTTTTAGTTTCTTCTGATGAAGGAGCTTCAACTTCTGCTTCAGCAGTTACCTTTTTAGTAGTTGGTCTTTTTTCACCAGCTGCTCTAGGCTCTTTTGATTCTGGAGCATCAGCTGCAACTTTCGCTGCTACTGCTTCTTTTTCAGCTTCATCATCTTTTTCGCGTTTACGCTCATCTAAACCTTCTTCAATAGCTTTGATGATTACATCAGTAATTAAAGAGATTGATTTGGTAGCATCATCATTCGCCGGGATAGGGAAATCGATGTTAGAAGGATCAGAGTTAGTATCAACCATTGCAAAAGTAGGGATGTTTAATTTTAACGCTTCAGTAACTGCAATATGTTCTTTCTTAACATCAATTAAGAATAAAGCTGCAGGTAAACGGTTTAAATCAGCAATACCACCTAAAAGTGATTCTAATTTAATACGCTCACGTTGAATCATTAAGCGCTCTTTTTTAGATAAGATCGAATAAGTACCGTCTTTAGTCATTTTATCGATGTTAGACATCTTTTTGATTGACTTGCGAACAGTAGCAAAGTTAGTTAACATACCACCTAACCAACGCTCGGTTACGAAAGGCATGTTTACTTTTTTAGCTTGTTCAGCTACGATTCCTTTTGCTTGTTTTTTTGTTGAAACAAATAATACTTTACGTCCTGATTTTACGATTTGTTTAATCGCAGCCGCAGCTTCTTCAGTTTTAGTTAAAGTTTTATTTAAATCTATAATGTGAATTCCATTGCGCTCCATGAAAATGTAAGGAGCCATTTTTGGATTCCATTTACGGGTAAGGTGACCAAAGTGTACACCTGCATCCAATAAGTCTTGATAAGTTGTTCTTGCCATTGTCTTTGCCTCCTGTGATTAACGTTTACTGAATTGGAATTTCTTACGAGCTTTAGCACGTCCTGGTTTTTTACGCTCAACCATACGCATATCACGCGTCATTAGGCCTTTAGCACGTAATGCAGGTTTTTTCTCCGCATCTAGTTCAACAATCGCTTTAGCAATAGCTAAACGAACAGCTTCTGCTTGTCCTTTTACTCCACCACCCTGTACATTTACAGTGATATCGTAACGACCTACAAGCTCAGAAACTTCTAAACTTTGGTTTACGATATATTGCAAAGGTAAAGTTGGGAAATATACTTTGTGATCTTTACCGTTAACGGTAATTGCGCCAGCACCATCTTTTAAGTAGATACGTGCAACAGCTGTTTTTCTTCTTCCTGAAGTGTTAGTAACTGACATTTCTTAAAGTTTAATGGTTTTTGGAGATTGAGCTGCATGAGGGTGAGTTTCACCAGCATACACAAAAAGATTGGTGTATAATTTTTTACCCAATTTAGTTTTCGGTAGCATACCGCGTACCGCTTTCTCGATTACACGTTGAGGGTGTTTCGCCATTAACTCCTTAGGAGAAATAAAACGTTGACCACCTGGATAACCAGTATAAGAAACATATTGCTTTTCGCTGAATTTGTTTCCTGTCAATTTAACCTTGTCTGCATTAATAACGATAACGTTATCTCCGCAATCTACGTGTGGGGTGTACTCAGGCTTGTTTTTACCACGGATGATCATAGCGATCTTCGATGACAAGCGCCCCAAAATCTCGCCTTGCGCATCAACAACAATCCACTGTTTGTTAACAGTTTTCGCATTGGCCGAGACAGTTTTGTAACTTAACGTATTCACTTGCTTGTATTTAATTTATTAAACAATTTATTATTCCCATTAAATTTGGGACTGCAAAGATAGATAGAATACTTTTATTATCAAATAGTTGAAGAGAAAAATTTTGATATAAAAATATCGTCATTGCGAAGAGCGCAGTGATGTGGCCATCTAATTGTTGCTATTTGTAAAGCGCAACTTGTAGTTCTTGGGGTGGTTCCAGTCGGGCTTTACGCTAAATCTTTTTTGTTTTTTTAAGCTTTAACAAATTTCTTGCCTAGGTGCTATTAATTTGTCAAGGCAAAAAACAAAAAAGGATATCGCTGCAATCCCGTTTAAAACTCCGGGCTAGTACAATTATTAAAGGTTAGGAGTAAAGTGCATAGATATTTACTACTATCTATTACAAATCATCAGGCATATAACCAATCCTTTTTCTTGGTCCAATTTTTTTATCAATGAGTTTATCCAGATAGGTAAAAACCAATTCGATGTTTTTATCGTGATTATTTAGCTTCTTTTTAATCTCTTCGATTTCAAGTTTGAGCTCGCCATTATCAATAATAAATTGACGGATACGAGATAAAATCCTTACAATTTGAATATTCACTTGAATCGCTTGCTTACTATTTAATACACTCGAAAGCATCAGTATGCCATGTTCGGTAAAAACAAACGGAGGTTTTCTTCTTCCTCCCCAACTTGAAGTCGCAAATTGCGACTTCAAGTTTAACCATTCCTCATCAGTAAGTTGAAACATGAAATCTTCGGGAAATCTATCTGGATTTCTGCCAACTTGCTCATTGAGGCGTTTAGTCTCTACACCATAAAGCGCTGCCAGATCACTATCGAGCATCACTTTAAGACCTCTTAGCTCGTAAATTTTATTAACTACAATATTGTCAGGGATGATAGGAAGCACTTTTTTAGCTGTCATATCATTTTTGGATTTAAATTGAAGATACAAAAAATAGATTCTTTAAACCAAAATTGAATCTATAATCTTTTTGATCTTTTCTTCCCGCTCTCTATAATTGCCACTGATTTGAATGTAATTTATTCCACGTTTTTCTAGCTCTGCCTTAAAAAGCTTAAACATTTCCGGGCGCCTGTCTCCAAAATCACGGAGATGATCGGCTACCCATTCTACATCAATATCTAACAGGAAATATAAATCGTATTTGATTTCATTTTCAAGATCGTTTAGGATATCCGGAATCTCATTTAAATAGTATAGTGAGTATATTTTTGTAGTAATTAGATCAGTATCACAAAAAATGATCTTATTCGCAACATTGGTTTTTTCTTTTACCCTTTCAGTTTGTGCTCTCCCGATTTTGATAATGTCATCGACAGTAATATCGTTCGAGGTAATTAATTCGCGTGCAACTTCAGGTACAAAAGTAGTATGATAATGCAAAGCCATTTTCTCTGCCATTGTCGATTTTCCTGTGCTTTCTGGTCCGTAGAGGCAAATCTTCTTTACAAAATATGGCCGGACTTCTTTTGGGATAAATTCCCAATGTTGAAACGGATGGTTTCTGATTAGGGTTGCTGAAACGGGGGTGGATTTCCGCTGCTCGTCAAATAAGATGTGTTCAGCTTGTAAATTGAAGGCAAATGGTTCTCCATAAAACTCGGAGCTAAAAAGAATATCAATTTTTGGATATACCTCCCGCATCCTGATCGCCCAAATATTTGTCCGATTATTTAAAGCGAGTGTTTCATCATCAAAATCATCAGCAATGATAGCTGGTTTGATGCCGGGCCGATCCTTAAAAATCTCTTTGATCCATTCAAAACGTAAAACCGGATCAATCTTGTCGTCAGGAGTAAAACTCATTGATACAATCAGCTCATCACACTGCGAAGCTGCAAAATCAATAAGTGCAATATGCCCATTATGAATAGGCATAAATTTGCCAATCACTAAACCTCTTTTCATGCCGTTTTAGCGTAGCTTTTATATTCTTTTATCCAATGCCACAATGCAAAAGCAGCAATAATGGTGAAGATGAAATATTCTACCCCCATAAACTTGATGCCTTTTAAAAAGTACAGGTAAGTAGCCACTACATCAATGAGCAGCCAGATAATCCAACATTCTACTCTTTTCTGGATCATCAGAAAAGTGGTGATTACACTCATTACAAAAATAAATGAATCGACAAAAGGATAAGCACTTGGCAGGTTGAAGAGTAGCGGAAGCCAATTGTGGAGCTGACTAGCCAGGGTACCCATTAGCAATGTACCAACAATACCTATAGCCAGTAAGATTAAAAACTGCCTTACAGGCATAAAACTGATTTTAAGTTCTTTGTTTTTGTCTTCTTCTTCTGGTTTTGGATTCGTCCATCGCCACCAGCCCATAATGTTGGTTATAAAAAAGAAAGCCATCAAAAACATATCGGGGTAAAGCTGGTTTTGGTAATATAAAAAGGCCGATAGAAATACATTAACAATGCCAGCAGGCCAGCTCCAAACGCTGGCTTTTGCTGAAAGAATAACTGAAATAATCCCCGTAATTACCGCGAAGAATTCCAGATAGCTCATTTTATATTCAAGAACCGTGAAAAATATACTTTTGGCATCGAAAAAATCCATCTTTTCTTTTTTGAAAATCTACAAAATGCTAATGTAAATAATTTATTTGCGGCTCTTGGTTTTCTGTTGGCAAACAATCCAAAAATCTAGCTGTTATAAGAATATCCATTGGCTGATCGCCGTATTTATTAACCACAAATTTCGTTTATGCAGTATATCGACCAGATTTTCGGTTATCCCATCCCTTTATTTCTTAAGAACCTGATCATTGGCTTAATAGCGGTATCTCTTGGTATTTTAATCAAGTTTATCATTCATAAAACTTTCATCCTGCTTTCGCGTTGGTGGGATTTTATCATTATAAAATCGACAGTAAAGCATTTGAGGAGACCTGTAGCTATTTTTATTCCCTTATTGTTCCTTAATTTCTCGTTAACGCTGATGGAGATGGCGCCAACATATCGTCTTCCAATAACGAAAATATTAGAAATTGCCCTGACGATTACTTTTGCACTTATTTTGGTGAGAACAATTAACGTTTTGGAAGATTATTTCTACCTGAAATATGATCTAAACAAAGAAAATAATCTAAAAGAACGTAAAATCAGAACACAGTTACAGTTTGTTCGAAAGTTTATTATTTCGCTTATTATTTTAATTACTGCTGCTATTATTTTATTGAGTTTTGAAAGTATGCGCAAAATCGGAGCAGGGCTGCTTACCGGTGTTGGCATCGGTGGAATTATTATAGGCTTTGCCGCGCAGAAATCGCTTGGAAATTTATTAGCCGGCTTTCAGATTGCCTTTACCCAACCAATCAGGATTGATGATGTTTTGATTGTGGAAGGCGAATGGGGTAAAGTAGAAGAGATCACCTTAACCTATGTGGTGGTTAATATTTGGGATCAACGGCGGTTAATCTTGCCAATTACCTATTTCATCGAAAAGCCTTTTCAAAACTGGACCCGTGTTTCTGCCGACCTGCTCGGAACGGTTTTTTTATACCTGGATTATACGATCCCTATTGAACCAATGCGGCAAGAATTATCCAGGTTATTGGATGCTAATCCACTTTGGGACAAGCGCGTAAATGTAGTACAGGTTACCGATAGTACAAAAGATGGCGTCATTGAAGTCCGATTTCTGATGAGTGCTTCTAATTCTTCAAGGGCTTTCGATCTACGCTGCCATGTTAGGGAAGCTATGATTGCTTTTATCCAGAATAATTATCCTGATAGTTTACCTAAAACAAGATTAGAACATCGGGATAAGTTTGTGGGTTTGTAGTTTTTACAATCTAAGATAACTGTAGAACTTTCTGAAAACTGATCACCCGGATGTTGCGATAAAGGAATTTGTGTCGCAGATATAGGCCCCTTAAAAGGATAATTTTAGCACACCAGCTTTCAAAAACAAATAAAGTATTCTAAAACTACCTAAAAATAGGTAGTTCTTTTTACCTGAAATATAGTATTTTGAGTATAGCCACAGGTTTTGGCATTTTCTTTGGTCCCTGTAATAATAAAACAACTAAAAATCTATGAAAAAAGGATCAAAATTATTATCTCTTGCGCTTGTTCTAACGTTATTATTTTCTTGTAAAAAAGATTCAGAGGGTACTCCTGCAACAAGTGGCAAAACTGCAAAATTTACTATCACAGCAAACGGCGTGAATTCATCTGATGACTATGTTTCTTTCGTGATTGTAGGTGGTGATACTAAAGGCACTAAAACCATCTGGAAGGTAAATGGTGTGACCAGAAATAATGAAGCTGCTATTTCTTTAGGGAAAGACGATTTCACTGGAAGTACGAAAACCTATGTAATTGAGACTGTATTGCCAGTTGATGTAATTACTACCAGCGTGCAGTGCATTAACTTTAATGCCAGTTATCAGATCAGTTATAAAGCAGAGATAGATGGTAAAGTGATTACTAATGATGATGGTGTTACAATAGATGTTAATAAAGATTACACCCATCAATTCGACTATTAATCGCTCATAATTAAATCCCCGTACTGAACGGCACAGGCCAGGCTTTGTGTCGTTCAGTACTATGGAATTACTATTTGAACATCCCCTTCAGTTTTGCTAATTTCTCTTGTAAATCGCCATCCGCATCTTTTGGTTCATTACGAGGCTTGAAGTTTTGTTTACTGTTGTTCGATTTGAAATCCGGCTTAGGTTTCTGCTCCTTAGTCTCCCGACTGCGGACTTCCGACTTCGGATTAACTTCTGTTTTCATCGATAAGGAAATCCGTTTGCGGGCAGCATCAACTTCCATTACCGTTACTTCTACTTTTTGATGTACTTTAACGATGTCATTTGGATTCGCTACAAAACGATTTGCAAGTTGACTGGTATGCACCAGACCATCCTGATGGACACCAATATCTACAAAGGCACCGAAATTGGTAATGTTGGTTACAATTCCAGGAAGTTTCATACCCACTCTTAAATCTGAAACTTCGTTCACACCATCTGTAAAGCTAAAAGCTTCAAATTGTTCACGTGGATCGCGGCCAGGTTTTGCCAGTTCTTTTAAAATATCTGTAAGTGTTGGCAAACCGATTTCATCCGTTACATATTGTTGTGGTTTAATCTGCTTTTGCAGTTGCGTATCTTTCATTAGGGCAGAAACAGTAGTACCCAAATCTTTTGCCATTTTATCTACTACGGCATAACGCTCAGGGTGTACACCACTGGTATCCAAAACATTTTCCGCATTGCGGATGCGCAAGAAACCTGCTGCCTGCTCGTAAGCTTTATCGCCCAAACGAGGTACTTTTTTCAAGCTTTCACGGTTTTTAAATGCTCCATGCGTATTCCTGTAGTCTACAATATTCTGTGCCAAAGTTGGCCCCAAGCCAGAAACATAGGCTAAAATCTGCTTTGAGGCGGTGTTTAATTCAACACCAACAGCATTTACCGCACTGATTACCGTATCATCCAAACTTGCCTGTAATTTATTCTGATCAACATCATGTTGGTATTGACCAACACCGATAGATTTTGGATCTATTTTTACCAATTCTGCTAATGGATCCATTAAACGGCGACCGATAGAAACTGCTCCACGTACGGTAATGTCCTGTGTAGGGAATTCTTCTCTGGCCACTTCCGATGCTGAATAAATCGAAGCGCCACTTTCGTTAACCATTACTATTGTAATGTGTGGTAAATTCAATGCTCTAACAAAAGCTTCAGTTTCTCTTCCTGCAGTACCATTACCAATGGCAATGGCTTCAATATTATGTTTTTCACAAAGTTGTTGAATGGTAAATTCGGCATTTTTCACATTCCCTTGTCCGGTATGTGGATAAATGGCTGTATTCTCTAACAGCTGACCTTGTTTATCTAAACAAACCACTTTACAACCGGTACGGAAACCAGGATCGATTGCCAGTACATTTTTTTGCCCCATTGGAGCTGCCAATAACAGTTGACGTGCATTTTCGGCAAAAACCCGGATGGCTTCCTCATCTGCTTTTTGTTTGGTGAAAACCCGAAGTTCGGTTTCCATTGCCGGTTCCAGCAAACGTTTGTAGCCATCTTCCAAAGCCTGCTGAACCTGCTTTGAAGCCGCGTTATTGCCTAAAATAAACTGGTTCTCTAAAATGGCAATGGCATCTTCTGCTGGTGGAAGGGCGTCTAATCTCAAAATAAGCTCCTTTTCGCCACGGCGCATAGCCAGAACACGATGTGATGCAGCTGTTTTAACCGGTTCGCTCCATTCGAAGTAATCTTTATATTTAATGCCTTCTTCTTCTTTTCCTTTGATCACCTCTGATTTAAAAACAGCTTTTTCCTGAAAATAAGTGCGCATTTTGGTCCGCGCCTCCACATTTTCAGAAATCATTTCGGCAATGATATCCCTTGCGCCTGCTAAAGCTTCGTCAAGTGAATTTACACCTTTCTCAGCATCGATAAATTTATCAGCTGATGCCTCTAAATCAAAAGCATTTTGCTCAAATATCTGCAAGGCCAAAGGTTCTAATCCTTTCTCTTTTGCAACTGATGCCCGGGTTTTACGCTTAGGTTTAAATGGCAGGTAAATGTCTTCTAAAAGTGAAATGGTTTCGGCTTCGTTGATCTTTTTTTCCAGTTCGGGAGTTAATTTGCCAAGCTCGGTCATTGATTTCAAAATCGCTTCCCGGCGCTTGTCTAAATCGCGCAACTGCAAAACCCGATCACGGATTGCGGCTACTTCAACCTCATCTAAACTGCCTGTGGCCTCTTTGCGGTAACGCGAAATAAAGGGTACAGTTGCACCTTCATCTAACAGATTTATGGTTGCTGTTACTTGTTTTTCTGCAACTTTTAATTCGGCTGCAATTATTTTATGGTGGGTTAACATATCCTAAAGGTAAAAATTAAAGGAAGCAAAGCTAATCAGGATTTGCGGGATTTCAGGATTTTTAAAATGAAGTTTTCCACCGAAATTTGTGAGTAAGTTTTTGAAAAAAGTAACAACTATATTTATCAGCGATCGACCATTTTTCCATTTATAATTAGCCAGTTGTCGGGGAACAGTTTTGCAAGCCTTTGCTTTTCAGTATCTGTAATCTTTCCGGTAAGCTCTAGTCTTCTAATTGGAACTTTACCCAGTTCATCGGGTATAACAATATTTTTAGTGAATTTGATCCTCAGTGTGCCTATGCTTTTTAATGCATACAGTTCTTTTGGGATCTCGCTAATGTTACTCATTGAAAGATCATCGGCACTGGTTCTATTGTCGAAAACAGAGGTTTTGGATGGTGCGCCATCTTTATTTACAATAGCCCAGCTCATTTCCGGTTTCATAGTGAAATCTTTGTTGTTTTGGGATAAACCAATAAACCCTGCCCAGATTTCCATATTGTGCTTTATATGGTGCTGCTCGTCTTCCAAAATAAAAGGAACTTTTACAATTTCAGAAGCCAAACTGTTTACGCTCGTAATCGGCTTTGAACCTGTTTTATTTCCTTCTTTGGTATAAGGAAAGAACTTTACAATCCAACCGTCGATTGTGTTTACCGTTCCATATTTCTTTTCGGTATGGTATTTTACCATATTCATCCAGAAATCTTTATTCACTTTTCCTTTTTTAGCTGCTATGATTTCTTCGATAATCGGGATGAGCTCATTTGTCCACCACTCTAATTTATACTGAGAGAGATGTTTTGTTTTCTCCAGTAATTTTTTCCAATCATGGATGGTACCTTCTATGGTGATTTTCGGAATTCCACAACCAATCATAATCACCTTAAATTCGAAATAAGATTTTACAGCTTCCATAATCGTAACCTGGCTCACAATTTTTGAAGTTGGTGTAGTTGTAGTAAAATCGGAAGTTAAAATGCCAACCAATTTTTTGCCGGTATAATCGTTAATCTGCTCGTTAAACTGAGGGAAAATTGAAGCCCAATCGGATTTGGGATCACCAAGCTGAATTTTATCTGAAATAATAGTCAAGGTTTTTCTGCCCTCAAAGTTTACCATCTGCGGCCTGAGTTCTTCTGCATTTTGAGTGATATGTCTCGCAAACCCCTGACTAATCAGTAACCAGAGAATATCGGGAGAGATCACAAACGGCCTGTGATCTATGTATGAATTTAAAATGCCCGTTAGGAAAGGGTGCTCACCATAATAAACTAAACTGTCGGGTAGATTTTCAACGTTTTTTTCTACATCAGCTTTCAACACTTTGAGTATTTCAGATGTAGGAACAACAGGAATAAGTTTTGCTGGTTTCGAAAGTGTTTCAATTTCTACTACTGTTGTTTTCTGGCAAAATGATTTGGTAGAGATAAAGAGGACTAGAAGTAAAAGTATTTTTTTCATCTGGTTGGCGTCGATTTAGTAAGATTTTACTAAACAGATGCTTTTTTGAACTGTTTTCCATAATTTACACCTCCATTTTCCCAGATAGGAAATCAGAAAATATTATGATTTCTTCTTTTTGGCTTTCTCCAAATCTCTTTCTGCTTTAAACTTGGTGATTCTGGTAATCAGATCCAAAGGCAAAGGTTTATTTAAAGGAAACTGTACAGCTCCTTTACTCCATTTATACTGGGCAAATTCTTCTTTAAATGCTTCAATTCCTGAACCGGTTGGATAAAAGCCAATGTGTTTAGCATAACCAGCAAAATAAATCAGCACCGTGTTTTGTTTAAAGGCGGGCATGCCATAACTGATTACTTCTTTGGCTTCTGGTACGGCTTTGTGTATAGTTTCACGGATTTGCTGTAATAGCTTTTGTGTTTCTATTGGGAAATTAGCAATGTATTGATCAATGTTTTCTGGTTTCGGTTGTTCCATAACTGAGGATTTGTAAAATAAAATTACAAAAAATCTGAAAAACCTATTTACTGATCTGGATGTCGTATTTGTGTAATTAGTCATGCAAATTCAGATTTTGAAGCTCTTGCTATTTCTTGTACAGGCCATAGTTAGCTAAACCCGAGAGCAATGGAAATATTTTTTGTTGCTTTCTACGGGAAAAGAATGCTTCGACTTTCCTCTCGCAATGACGATAAATGGAGTAGGTAACATGCAAAAAAGATTGAATGGCGGGGCTGATGAAACCGAAGAATTATTGAAGTTGATTTTCAAATTTTTATTAATACAGCTATCTCTGGAAGGTATAGCAGAATGTTACTAATACACCCCGTCCTGCGGACAGCCCTCTGAAAGAGGGGAATAAAAAAAATCCCCCAAATTGCTTTGGAGGATTTATATGTTTTAGTCTTCGACTAACTCAGACTGACAATTTATTTTTTAACGTACATTACTTCTTTTACCGCTTTAACCACGCGTTCAGCATTTGGTAAACTTGCTGCGATTAAAGTTGGTGAGTATGGAAGTGGAACGTCGGCACAGGTGATACGTAAAACCGGTGCATCTAAATAATCGAATGCATGTTTCTGTACCATGAAAGCAATCTCTCCAGAAAGAGATGCCAAAGGCCATGCCTCTTCTACAACAACCAAACGGTTTGTTTTCTTAACAGAAGCGATAATGGTATCATAATCGATAGGACGTACAGTACGTAAATCGATCACTTCAACATTGATTCCTTCTTTTGTTAATTCTTCTACAGCTGGGTTTACAACGCGGGTTAACATTTTACCAAAGGTTACGATGGTTACATCAGTACCTTGTTTGGTTACGTTTGCTTTTCCTAATTCGATATAATACTCTTCTGCAGGAACATCGCCTTTATCGCCATACATCACTTCAGATTCCATGAAAATAACTGGATCCTGATCTATAATTGATTGCTTTAATAAGCCTTTTGCATCGTAAGGAGTAGCTGGAACTACCACTTTTAATCCTGGAGTATTTGCAAACCAGTTTTCGAAGTTTTGAGAGTGTTGTGCCCCTAATTGACCTGCGTTACCTGTTGGGCCACGAAAAACCATAGGGCATGAGAACTGACCACCACTCATTGATAAAATTTTAGCAGCACCGTTGATAATCTGATCGATAGCTACTAATGAGAAGTTAAAAGTCATAAATTCCACAATCGGAATAAGGCCTGCTGTTGCTGCACCAGTTGCAATACCTGCGAAACCTAGTTCGGCAATCGGGGTATCGATAATGCGTTTCGCACCAAATTCATCAAGCATACCCTGACTTACTTTGTACGCACCGTTATATTCTGCTACTTCTTCACCTAATAAAAAAACGCGGTCATCTTTACGCATTTCTTCGCTCATGGCTTCGCGTAGTGCTTCTCTAAATTGGATTTCTCTCATTGTAAATTTTAATAACGGTGGCAAATATAATTATTAATCGCTTTGAAACCAAAGGCTAAAATGCCTATGTTTTGTAATAATTATAGGCAATCTGCCTAATTATTCAGCCTTTTTGAAGCTGTATTTTTTGTTTATCTGTTAAAAGAAGAAATAATATTGGGCAATTGTGTTTTTGATTAGCTTAATGTATCAAAGCTTATGCTTTTTCCAAAATATCTACTTAAAAATGAATAATATCCATCTCCATACTTAAAAAATAAGGTGGGGTTCATCTTTACTGGATAATATTCAAGGCTTAATGCTTTGGGTTTATTAAACCATAAATTTCGCTATCCAGAAACTGGCCCCTAAAATAATAATCTTGTTTAAAATGTGCTTCTTTTACAAATCCGTGTTTAATCAGCATTTGCCTTGAGGCATCGTTTTCGACATTAATATTGGCGCTGATGGTATGTAGATTAACCTCTTCAAAGCCAAATGCAACTGATTTCTTTAATGCTTCCGAAATAATTCCTTTTCTCCAATAATCGGGATGGAGCATGTAGCCAATTTCAGCCCTGTGGTTGGCAAAATCAGTGCGCCAATAACCTACAGATCCGATCATTTGTTCAGGGTTTTCTTTTAAGGCAATTACCCAGGCCAGGTTATCGCCATTTTCGTAGCCATTTCTAAAACGTGAGATGAAATCTTTGATCTCAAAAATATCTTTGGGCCTTTCTCTGTCAATATATTTCATTACCGTTTCATTGGTACGCATGGCAAAAAGTGCTTCGGCATCAGCAAGATCGTGCTCACGGAGAATTAAACGTTCAGTTTCGAGTATGGGGAATTTTGTGAAATTTAAGGTTAGCATTTTTAAATTTAAGAGATTAACCGCAAAGCACGCAAAGTTTTTTGCAAAGAACACAAAGTTTTGTTTTACCACAGAGCACACGGAGATTTTCACGGAGAACACGAAGTTGATATTTTTCAATCCAGCTCTGGGTACTCTGCGGCTTACTTTGTGTGCTCTGTGGTTAGTTTACTAAGCACTTGGAGCTCTTTGCGATTTACTTTATTTCTTTGCGGTTGAAACTACTTTCCAAACAAGGTTTTATAAATAGAATATTTATAATTATCCTCAATGGCACTGGCAACAAAATAAGGCGCTTCGAAAAGTTCGGTTAACTTTTTTCTTAACTCAGCAAGAAATTCCGGTTTAATTTCTTCTAAATAAGCTCCAGATAGGTTTTGCCTGCCTGACTTAAACCAAACGCCGTCTACGCTCATTGTTTTTACTACATAAAGATTGGGCTCTACAAAAGTTCTGCCCGAGAATTGTTCGTAAGCATAGGTGTACAAAAGCGTTTGGATTAAAGCTTTGTTGATATGTTTACCATCAGAATTGAATAATTCAGGGATGTCTTTAAAGGTTAACTTATCACTTCCGGTTTTGTAATCAATAATTTTAGTTATCCCATCTTTTACATCAACACGGTCTATAAAACCAAATATTTTAACGCTGGCTTCTCTTCCCTTAAGCGGGAAACTGATTTCAGCTTCTACTTTTTGCTCTAGGCTGATGATCGTAAACGGCGTTTGGGCTTCGTCTTGATTTAAAATGATGTTTACATAAGCATCAACAATTGATAAAATTACCTTTTGCATCCCCTTATATTCCATTACTGTGTCGGGGTTTTTAAACATCACGGCGTTAAAACCTTTTTGTATCAGCGTTGGAATCTGTTTCCGTTTCTCTTTAATCCGCTCTGCCGTAATTTCAGCCGACCTTAAATCCTCGTAAAAATACTCCATCACTTTGTGTAAAATCGAACCTATTTCGTTGGCTTCTACCACTGCACTGATCTCTTTAGGCTCTTTAATCCCTGCAATGTAATTGAAAAAGAAATCTATCGGGTTGGAGATATACTGGGTAAGTGCCGATGGCGAAAGTATCTTCTTTTTATCGAGGTATTTCTGAAGTGTTTCCTGGATAAAGGCATTATTGGTTTTCTCGATCTTTACTTCCTTAAAAGGCTCGGTTTTTACCTCCAGATTAAGTTCATTATATGCAAAATCGAAACCGCTTTCGTACTCAAGCTGTTTTAAGATTCTGCTGGCTTCGCCTGAAGTCGACTCGTCGGTTAAGCTATTATAGACAAAATTGATATTCTTAGCCCTATGTAATAGACGGTATACCATATAAGCGGAAATGGCATCAAGATTTTCGAGAACCGGAAGGCCGTAAACACGACGTATAGAATCGGGAATAAAACTGTTACCAATGGATGATTTTGGAATAATACCTTCATTAAAACCTAAAATCACCACTTTATCGAAATTTAAGTTCCGGGTTTCGAGTAATCCCATTACTTGTATCCCATTTAACGGATCGCCTGAAAGCGGTACGGCGATGGCCTGAAGCGATTTTTGAACGAGGTAAATTACAAAAGGAATTTCCTCTTTACCGATGTGGTTGCTAAAAGTATCGTGTAGTCTATTTAGCTCCTGTATGGTTTTTACAAACAGTTCTGCGTCGATTTTTTTTAATGTTTTCGCATTCGATAATCTTGTTAACACATAATCCAATACATCGAGTAAATTGGTTACTACATGTTGTGGATCATCGATTTTTTTATAAAAAGTTTCAAACAGCCCACTTTGGCGTAATAATCGTTTATGATCAATCTCTACCTGGTTTTCTTCCAACAATGCGGTTAAAATTTTATCCCGCATTTTTTGGGTAAGGCCTGTTAAGGGATGGGTTAAAAAAGCTTCTACATTTTTATAGCTTACTTTATCCCGCTGTAAAATCTCCAACTGGCTGCCTAGCCATAAATCGACCAAGCCAAAAATGCTTGATGTTGACAGCGCAAAACCCATCGTTACATTAAGATCGATTTCTTTCCCGTTAAATGTAGTTGGAATCGTCTGTAAAGTTGGGATCAACAGACTCTCATCTGCTAAAACCACTACTGTTTTGCCAACAGTTTCAGTATCTGTATAATCTTCTTCTAAAATATTATTCAGAATTTTGGCCTGGGCCGATTGCCCCTGAACTTTGAAAACATTCACTTGGTGTTCTGCAGATTTCATTAAACTTTTCTGCTCAGCAAATACATTTTTTAAGCCTAACTGATTGATGTTTTTGCGTAAAAACAAACCGGCTTCCTGCGATACATCATCTAAATAATAGGTATCGGCATCAAAATAAAACAATGCTTTATCGGCTTCTTGTAGCTGGGTAAATATTTTGGCTTCAGCACTACTCAGAGCATTAAAACCCACAAAAATGATCTTACCCTTATCAAAATTCGAAATAAACTGCTGGTGATTGGTAATGTCATCGGCAAGGTGGCGATAAACAGAGCCATTGGTTAAATATCCCTGTTCTTTAAGGGTTGCGTGGAATTTATGGTAAAGCTTGGGCATCCTGCGCCACATCCTGATGAACAGTTCCTGCTGTTTTTTGTGTTTTCCCTCAGAATAGGATGTCCAGAACTGGGAAAGAAACTCGTACTGCTCTGGACTTAAATAATCGAAATCTTTATTGATAACCGAAATATCTTCCAGATCGCGGTATAGTTTCTCTGCATCAACCAGGTCGGCATCAATCTGATTAAAATCGCTTAAAATGATCTTGGCCAATGGAAAAAACTTATGGCTGTAAATGCTTTCCAGTTGCTCTTCGGCAAGCAGTTGGTTATAAATACGGTGTAAAGTAAAAAACTGGAGGTAAAAATCGGCTATTTTATAACTTGTAGAACTGGCGAAAAATTCTTGTATGGTAAAAAATGAGGGGCTGAAAAAAGGCTTGCCAATGATATCGGCGAAGTGTTTCTGTAAATAGGACGATGGCCGTTTGTTGTTAAAAACAATGGCACAGTTTTCAAGCTGATTTCCAAATCTGGTAACTAAATCTTCGGCAACTTCCTGTAAAAATGGTTTCATGTATTGCGTTTTAATCGTTGCCCTGGTTTTTTAATTGCAATTCAATAATTGCTTTATCGTTTTCAAGCCACTCTGCTAACTGTTTCTCTGTGGGTAAATACATTTGATATTTTGAAGCGAACAATTGTTTGCTATCCTTCAACATAGAATATTTAACGACTGTTTCTTCTTTGTCGGTGCAAAGAATTATTCCGATTGTTGGATTATCGTTTTCCTGTTTTTTTAAATCATCAAACATTTTGATATACATATCCATTTGGCCAAC
Organism: Pedobacter sp. 22163; assembly: GCF_052045595.1. Classification (NCBI taxonomy): domain Bacteria; kingdom Pseudomonadati; phylum Bacteroidota; class Sphingobacteriia; order Sphingobacteriales; family Sphingobacteriaceae; genus Pedobacter; species Pedobacter sp. 22163. Next base: position 72,494 of record NZ_JBQEPM010000013.1, read on the forward strand.
ATCCTGATGGGTAAGCTTATTGGTTTTTAAATCAAATAGGACAAAACACTTTAGGATATAGTTGTAGAACACCAGATCAATATAAAAATGACTGGTTTCGGTGCTTATTCTAAATTGTCTGCCTACAAAAGAAAATCCTTTCCCTAGTTCTAATAAAAACTGCTGTAGGTGATTAATTATCTTGGTCTCTATTTCTTTCTCGTTTAATATTGAAGGCTGCTCGATTTTTAGAAACTCTAAAACGTACGGATCTTTAATAAAGGTTTCAGAAAACCGCATGCTATTTTCAGATGTGGCTATTTCTTTTTGTTTTGATAATAATCTTTGAAAATACGATGAATTAATATTTCTTTCCAGTTCTCTTGAACTCCATTGTTGACTTTCTGCTTCACTTAAATAGTATGCCCTTGCATGCATATCATCAACTCTCATTATTAATCGGTGGTGTGTCCAGCTTAAATTGCTACGCAGTGCGTACGATATTTCATTTGATTGATCGCCAGTTGTTTGAGAAATGCTACGCAGTGCGTAGCAAATTTGCTCATCCGGATAAGTCAGATAAAATTGACGGAAATTTCTCAGGTTAGAATAAGAAAAGCCCTTGCCAAATTCAACTGTTAGTTTTTTGGATAGTGATTGTAAAATCTCATCTCCGTACGACGCCTTTACATTCCCTCCCTGTTCGTTTTCAATTATTTCTTTGCCAATCTGCCAATATGAAACTACCATAGCAGTGTTAATTGCTTTGTAAGCATTAGTTCTGTACTTTTTGAGTATGCTTAAAACAGTACTGTATAGATCATTTTTCACTTTCATATTATACTAATTTCAACTTGCCTTTAACTGCGTAGAAAAGATAGGTTCTGATATTTTGATAACCCATTTCAGTAAGCAATATTCTGTAAATATTTACCTGCTCGATGTGCTTGTCGCTTTCTTCCAAGGTAAATTTATAATCCAGAATAATTACCTCATTGGCATTGATCAAAACCCGATCTGGCCGATGAAGCTTACCATGGGCATCAATAATATTTTTTTCTACGATGCTTTCGCTTGCTTTATCCAAAATGGCCTTAAGTTCGGGATTGTTTAATACTTCAAGTGCCGAATCGATTAATTTCTGCTTTTCTTCTTCCTTGATGATGCCTTGCAAAACCAGATTGCCTGTATAATCATTTACCTCTTTTGAAGTACTTGCACTGGCCAGGATATCATGTAACAACGAACCTTTTCTTCCTGATTTTTCAATATTGACCAAATGCTTTAAATGTTTGTCTTCTGAAGGGATGTATAGCGCTGATAATCGGGTTGTGGTTGGATAACTATTTAAATCGATAAAATTCGAATCCTCTGATTTGCTTTCAACGGATACATAATCAACAATTTCGTACACGCCATTTTCATCAAACTGCTCATCGAAAGTAAAATTAATTACATCGCCCATATTGGACAACTTTAGCTCTTTTTTTGCCATGGTGGCGATGTACAAATAATCTTTTGAACGTGTGGTAGCAACATAAAGCATATTCAACGCATCCATATTATTATAAAGTAACTCCTCATAATATGCTTTCGCGATCGCCGAATCGGCCAGGGCTTCATTGTATTTTAATGGAATGCCCTTAAGTTCTTTGTATACTGTTTCTTCAGAAGAGACCCAGAAAGTGCCATTCGGTTTACCTTTAATTTCCCAGTTGCAAAATGGTACAAAAACAGCCCTAAAGGCCAGTCCTTTAGATTTATGTATGGTGATAATCTGTATGGCATCTGCGCCCTCTGGCGACGGTAGTGATTTTTTGATACCATCTTCTTCCCACCAGGTTAAAAAGGAAATAATACCTTTTTCGCCAAGTTTTCCGGCAGAAGCGGTGAGATCTCTAAAAGCCAACAAATAGGGTAAATTGGCGGTCAGGTTTTTTAGCCCATAGCTTTCAATTAAAATTTCAACCAGCTCAGCCAGGGGAAGCTGTAACCAGCTTTGCCAATTCTCGCATAAAGCTACAGGTAAAACTTCCGTGAGTGTGTTTAAAGGCTTATTGTTAAGGTTTAAATAATAATTGGCGTTAATCTCTTTCTCATGCAAGGAATGATACAGCGCAATACAATTGGCTTTGTATAATGCTGTTTGCGATTCTAAACCGATGAGCACTTTCAAGGTGTTGATGATGAGCTGTATAGCCGAGTTGTTCGAAATTAATAAAGCATCGCCCGATAAAACGGGTAAATTATGCCCCATTAATTTCTTAACCGTTAGTAAGGCTTCACTATTCGAACGAACCAAAATGGCAATATCTTTTAGTGCGTACTGCTGTTCGTTTTTGAGGTGCTTTATTTCCTCAACGATATCGTCTAAAGCAATATCCCTGAAAACGGTTTCGGTAAAACGCGCTTCATTGGGTGCATGATCTTTGCCGAACTTTTTAATTTTGATGGTTCCGCCCTTTAAGGTATTGGTGGCAAAGTTCTGGGTTGAGCCACTATAAATATCGGTAATAATCTGCTGGTATTGCTGTTCCTGCCACCATTTAGAGATGCTTTCAGGTTTGCTTGCCAGGTTTTCGTTCAGTTCGTTCTGCAGCGTTAAAGGGATAGCCTTGTAAAGGAAGTTGTTAAAAGTGATGATGTTTTCGGCACTTCTGTAATTTTCTTCTAAACTTTCCTCCAATACATTTTCTGCACCAACATCCAGCTTGGCATGTTTATGCAGGATGTTCCAATCGCCGTTGCGCCAGCGATAAATAGATTGTTTGGTATCGCCAACAATCAGGTGATCGATCAGATCCTGACTAGGCGTGGCCATCGCGTTTGTTAAGAGCGATTTAAAACTTCCCCATTGGCTGGTAGAGGTATCCTGAAATTCGTCGAATAAAAAATTACGGTAGCGGTTGCCAACTTTTTCCCAGATAAAAGAAGGATTATCGCCTGCATCTTCGGTAATACCGGAGATCAGTTTTTGTGCATCGCTAATGAGCAGGTTGTCATTTTCAGCCCGGTACGCTTTCAATAGTACGGCAATTTCCTGCATCAACCTTAAATAGTAAAGATTTTTATTAAAAGCGATGGCCAGGCTGTAATTTGGTAAATGCGCTAAATAATGCGTTTTTAATTTCTGGAGGATCGGATTTACCGTATCGTAAGCCTCTGGAAAATTCGCATTTTTTTGAAACCACTCATCGGGTTCGTCAATTAAATTGAAAAGCGGCTCAATCTTAGAAAAATCGCCTCTGGCGACCAAAATAATTTTAGCGAGCGGACTTCTTGATTTTCCTTTGAGGTGTTCGGTTTCTACACCGATTACATTTAAGGCTTCATTCGCTTCGGTTGCTAATGCAACCAGCTCTTCTTCAAAATTTTTAATTTCTGCCTTGGTAACACTGATATATTTTTTAAATAATTCGTCGATGTTTTCCAAACCGAGGGTGCTTACTGCATCTTCGAAAATCTGAAAACGTTCAGAAAAAATCTCTCCAATTAAATTATAAAGTTCGAATTTATAGTTCCAGCTTTTATTGTCACTAATGCGTTCGATAGCCAGATCGATGATCCATTGTAAGAGCTGTTTATTATGGTCTAAAGCCTCGTCTAGTTTATTTACGAGATCATCCTTTACCTTGTCATAATTCATTTCTAAATTATAATCGGCATTTAGTCCCAATTCGAAAGCAAACCCACGGATTACTTTTTGCACAAAACCATCAATGGTGCTTACCGAAAAACGGCTGTAATCGTGCAAAATTTTCCGATAAATCTTATCTGCTTTAAACTGTAATTCCTGTGGGCTTAATATCGGATAGGCGAGTAAAATGAGTTTCCGATAGTCTTCTATTTTTTTCGATGGATTGCCTTTTGCCAGCCCGAGCAACACCTCGAGAATCCTGGTTTTCATTTCCTCTGTAGCCTTGTTGGTAAAGGTGACCGCTAAAATTTCCCGGTATTTGTTCTCTCCGCTAAAAAGTAGCGTAAGGTAATGAGCGGTAAGACTGAATGTTTTACCGGAACCTGCGGAGGCCTGAAGAATTTTGAGGGGTTGGGGCATAATATGATTTCTCTGGAATTTTAAACTTACAACAATTTAAAATTTTCTCGAAATCATGATATCAACAATTCATTAGGCTTTTTTACTTTTCCGTTTATTGAGTGTTTTGTGACTGATCCTTGCAGGACGTTCGGCCATTTCGATTGGCAGGCCAAGCAGATCGCGGATTACAACCGATGCACACGCACCGCCAAATGCTGCAGGTAGGTAAGAAACTGTACCATAAGCGGAGCGCTTGAAATTACTTCCATCAGTCATGATCATTGAGTTTTTATCCATTTCTTCGGTTGAGAAAACAGCTTTTATTTTTGCTGCATTGGTAAGTTTATTAAGCCTTTTACGCACATAACTGGCAAAAACGCATTGATAAGTATCAGGAAGCAATGTAATCCTTATTCTGGTAGGATCCATTTTACCACCTGCACCCATTGAGCTAACAATAGGGATATTCTTTTCAAGAGCAGTTCCCAATAAAGTGATTTTTGGCATTACACTGTCAATGCAATCCATAATGTAATCAAAGCCAGATTCTAAAATTTCCCTGCATTTCTCGGGGGTAAGAAAAGTATTTACCACATGAAGTTTTAATTCGGGATTAATGGCCAATAAACGCTCTTGCATTATTTCTGCTTTGCTCACACCATGATTGGTCGCCAAAGCAGGCAGCTGTCTGTTCCGGTTGGTCGGGTCAACTACATCCCCGTCAACGATGGTCATTTCGCCAATGCCAGAACGGCATATAAATTCGGCAGCAAAAGAGCCTACACCGCCCAAACCGATCACCAAAACATGTTTCAATTGGAGTTTATCTATTCCATCATTCCCAACAAGGAGGGCAGAGCGTGAAAGCCAGCTAACATCAGACATATCATTTTTTTATATTTAACCACAGATGAAAAGAATGAACACAGATTTTGGGTTTTTAATCTGTGTGTATCTGTGTTAATCTGTGGTTAGTTTTTTACTATATTTTTTGCCACGGAGACACGGATAACATGAAAATATTTTTTCCCATGATTCGTGTCTCAGTGGTTAACTATTTAAATTGTTCCAGTCTGCAAAAATACGAGCTTTAAGCTCATCAATGCTACATTTTTTTAAAATGGCTGCTGCCTGGTAAATTTCTTCAATTGAGATATCCGAATCATCAGTTTCCAGGAAAAATTGATCTGTACTTTGAATCAGCTTGGCTGCCCCCGAATTTTCTTTTAAAGCAGCTATTCCAAAGGAAAGAAGGAAGCCTTTATCCAGTAGCTGTTGGCCGAGCTGCTCATTTTTATTAAAACCATGGATAATCATCGGTACTTTAACTTTTAATCGTTCTTTAATTGCAATTAATTCTGAAAAGCATTTAACACAATGTACAATCAATGGTTTCTTAATTTTTTCTGCCAATTCGATTTGTTTTTCTAAGATTATGGTCTGATTTTCAAGGTTTTCACCCCTCAGCCGATCTAAACCGCACTCTCCAATCTGTTTCACATTTGTTTGATTGGCCACAACGCTTAGATATTTCATCTGTAGTTCGAGGTGATCAATTTTAGCAAACCAGGGATGCAGCCCAACAGAAATTGGCTTGGTTTTAGGCATCGCTAAAAAGATATCGCTGGTTAACGACAAACTTTGAATGCTGATTACCCCAGGTTGGGTGGCAACTTTGTGGGTATGTATGTCTAAAAAATCCATTGGAAAACAAAGATATGTAAAATGAAGATGGAGAATTGGGATGGATAATGTAAAAATTCATTTTTGATTAAACCTTCATTTTAATCCCTTTCCATTCTACGGACTGTTTCCGCTCTGTAAAGAATTCGAGAATAATCCATTGTAACCTTAGACTTTATTACATTTGCTATTATTCATCGAAAATCATGAAAAAATTAATCATTTTATTAACTGCTGCATTAATTTCGACAGCGGCGTTTAGTCAGGCGAAAAAAGAAGGCGTTCATATCTATAACCCTCAAGCAGACGCTAAAGCTGAAATTGCTGCTGCAGTTGCAAAAGCAGCCAAAGAAAATAAACATGTTTTGTTGCAGGTTGGCGGTAACTGGTGCAGTTGGTGTATTGCATTCCATAATTTGGTTGACAGCACAGCAACGCTGAAAAAATACATTAACGATAATTTTGAAACCGTTCTGGTTAATTATAGCCCTGAAAATAAAAACGAAATTGTTTTAGCCAGCTTAGGCTACCCTCAACGTTTTGGTTTTCCGGTATTTTTAATTTTGGATGGGAAAGGCAAAGTATTGCACATCGAAAATTCTTCTTACTTAGAAACTGAAGAAATTGGCGCTAATGGTAAAAAGAAAGTTGGGCATGATGTAAAGAAAATCACTTCATTTTTAAAAGGATGGACAAGCACCGCGGTTAATCCCGAAACTTATAAGCCGAAAGCTAAATAGTGGTTTAAGCTAGAGGGTGTAAGTTTAATACCCTACGACAATAATCGAAGCCTAAAAAAGTAAGAAAGCCGTCCTGATGTAAAAATCGGGATGGCTTTTTTGTTAATCGTCTAAATCATCTTCGTCTAGCTCATCATCGAGGTTTAACTCATAAGAAGCCCTTGATGCTTCATCGGCTTGTTCCAACAGATCTTTATCGTGTTCAATGCTGGTGTCGTCGCCATTAATTTCATTGATATTTTCAACATCATCCTCTCTGCGTAAAGCATCATTCGGATCGTTTGAATAATTGTCGTCTTCTGGATCTATCATAACATTTAGATTTTATATTAGATAATCGTTTTGAGCGTGAAATTGTTTTAGGAAAGCTAAAAGACTAAAGCTGAAAGACCAAAGACCAAGCAATTGATTGATTATCTGTAAATGCTGTATTTCCGGAGCTAAAATATATAAATAAAAAATGCCGGATGATTTACTCATCCGGCATGCAATTCTTTTTTGAATTAACGCCCTCCCTTTTAGGGGAGAGTGGGGAGGGCTTTAAAGGCCATCTCCAAATTTATAGAACGGCGCCACGCCTACAGGCAACTTTCCTGTTGGTACCAATCTGTTATTAATTACAGCAGCAGCTGAAATTTGCATATAATCTTCTTTTTGATAGGCAACAACCAAACCTTTACTGTTTTCTAAACCCGATAAACCAGCCAGATTATATGGATTTGCAAAGAGCGCAAAAACAGCATTCTTTGCCGATAATTCTTTAATAAAATTCTTTACGCCTGCATTTAGCGGAATATTATTGGCTGGTCTTGCACGACTATCGTGAATACCCACAATCACTTGGTCAAATGCGCCGATTTCGCGGGCAATGTTCGAAATCTGGGTAGCGCTGGCATCTTTATCCAGTACATAATAAACAGAGTTATAATAACCTTTCGAAACCTCTTTTTGGAAAGTGGTAACCGAAGGTACACCGATGCTGATAATGGCCGTTCTTCTAATCGGGATGAGGCGTTTGATATAATCTTTACCTTTTAACAGCGTTACCGATGCATTGGCAAGTTCCTGCACCAAAGCGTTGCTCGACTTGCGGTTTACACCTGCAACAACACCTTGGGTTACAATGGTATCGCGTTTGGCTAGGCCTGCCCAGTATTTTGCAGTCAATATTTTACGCACACTCTGGTCTATTTCAGCCATGCTTACACGATCTTGCCTTACGGCTTTACGCACCAATTTAATGGCCCTGTCGCTGTTTTCAGATAGCTCAATAATATCGTTTCCGGCAATGATACCCATTAAATCAGCTTCACCACCTTTAAAATATTTTACCACACCTTTCATATCCATCGCGTCAGAAATAATCAAACCTTTAAAGCCCAATTTCTGCTTCAAAATCCCTGTAACAATCGGTTTAGATAGGGTAGAAGGTAGGTTTGGTGTAGCATCTAGCGATGGGATATTCATGTGGGCAATCATCACGCCCGATGCACCTTGTTTAATCAGCTCTTTAAAAGGATATATCTCCAATGTATCTAAACGTGTAGCAGAGAAAGTAAGCTGTGGTAAATCGTAGTGCGAATCTACATCGGTATCGCCATGACCGGGGAAATGTTTCAACGTAGTTAATAAACCGCCATCCTGCATACCTTTCATATAAGCGGCAACCTTACTGGTTACGTTATATTTATTTTCGCCGAAAGAACGGTAATTGATTACAGGGTTTTTGGGGTTGTTATTGATATCGGCATCAGGAGCTAAATTCATCTGCATCCCCATGCGCTTGTAATCTTTAGCCACTTCAAGCCCCATTTTATACAGTAATTCTTTGTTTTGGATGGCACCCAATGTCATTTGATAAGGATAAGAAATGGTACTGTCCAAACGCATGCCCAGACCCCATTCACCATCATTTGCCACAATTAACGGCACCCGACTTAGTTTTTGATAAGCGTTTGTGGCTAAAACCTGCCTACCGGGGCCTCCCTGAAAAAAGATAACCCCACCCAATTGTTCTTTTTTTATTACCTGACCAACTGAATCGGTATATTTTTTACCCAGATTGGTATGCGCTCTAACAAAGAACATCTGTGCAATACGTTCTCTGCGGTTAAGTTTGTTAAAAACCGAATCTACCCATTTAGGTTGATTGGCCAATAATTCTAAATAGGTTTTCTGTTGTGCGCTTGCCGAAAATGCAGCGCCACAAAGGGCAATGAATATAAATAAGTTTTTTTTCACGTGTTTTGTTGTATCTGCTGCCGCTAAATTAGTAATCAAAAGGCGAATTAAACAAAAACCAATCCAAGTAATCGATTTAATACAATATGTTGTAAGCCTGTTGTTTTTTTAGGTGCTGTATAGGTTAGAAATATTGATCGCTGCTATTTATACATTCCCTTGCCTTCAATAAAATCGATCACTTTATCGGGCAGAAAAAACTGAACATTCTTTTTCTCTTTAATGGCTTTGCGGATAAAGGTTGATGAAATTTCCATTAAAGGGGTTTTGGTAAAAGTGATGGAAGGATGATTTTCCCATTCACTTACATTTGCCTCTGGGCGTGGGTAAACATAAATATGATAGTTTTTTAAAAGCACCTCGTAGTTTTTCCATTTTTTGAATGATACCAGATTATCGGCACCCATAATGAGTACAAATTGCTTTTCAGGATATTTCTCGTGAAGATAGGTTAAAGTATCGATGGTATAAGATGGCTGCGGCAATGCAAATTCGATATCGCTCACCCGGATATGTTCTGCATTTTCGGTCGCCAACTTGGCCATTTCCAAACGGTCGTACATATTGGTTAAGCCACTCTTATCTTTTAGCGGATTATGTGGCGAAACGACCAACCATACTTCATCAAGCTCGGTATAGTTAGCCATGTAATTGCCAATAATTAAATGCCCGGTATGGATGGGGTTGTATGAGCCAAAGAAAAGACCAGTTTTCATGTTTGCCGTTTTCAGTATTTATGATCAGTCATTGCGAGGCTGGGCTGAGGGAGCCGAAGCAATCTATTTTGCAAAAAGATTGCTTCACCCTTATGCGCTTTTTCCGTCGCTGCGGTTCGCAATGACGGATTAATTTAAATAAAAAATCTATTTTTTTGAGAAACTATTTCTTCAAAAAATCACCTACCAACTGCTCTGCTTCTGCACAAGCTGTAGCCAGATCGTAATTTTTCAAAATCACATCAAACTTATCTGCATAAAGTAATTCTTTTTCAGCTTTGATAAAACGTTCCTGTAATTTTTCCGGACTATCTGTTCCGCGACCGCTTAAACGTTCTTTTAAAACATCTAGTGATGGTGGCTGAACAAAAATAGCCAAAGCATCTTCTTCATATTTTCTTTTCAGACGGATGCCGCCCTCTACATCAATATCGAAAATAACATGTTTGCCATCATTCCAGATACGCTCGATCTCGGAGCGTAAGGTGCCATAAAAAGTTCCGTTATAAACTTCTTCAAACTCCACAAATTCCTGGCGGGCAACTTTGTGTAAAAACTCTTCCTTACTAATAAAATAGTAATCGTTTTCATGTGTTTCAGCGCCTCTCAATTCGCGGGTGGTTGCAGAAATAGAAAAGCTCAGCTCAGGAAATTTCGTTAATAAATGGTGTACTATAGTGGTTTTACCTGCTCCTGATGGTGCCGAAAATATGATTAATTTGCCTTGCATTTTTAAAAATTTTGCGATTGGCGTCTGGCGTTAAGCGCTTATCGCTTTCCGCCTAACGCTACAACACATTCAGTAACTGTTCTTTTATCTTTTCTAATTCTTCTTTCATACCTACAACAAATTGTTGCATCTGGGCGTCGTTTGCTTTAGCACCCATGGTATTAATTTCTCTTCCAATTTCCTGAGAAATGAAACCCATTTTTTTGCCGTTTGCCTCTTTGCTTGCTAAAGTTTGCAAGAAATAATCGCAATGGCTTTTTAAACGTGTTTTTTCCTCGGTAATATCTATTTTGTCGATATAATAGATCAATTCCTGTTCGAAACGGTTTTGGTCTATATTTACTTTGCCTACCGCATCGTCTAAAAACTGGGTAAATTTATCGCGGATTGCGGTAATTCTTTTAGGCTCTAATTCTTCAACAGATTTGAAATAAGAAAGGATATTTTTAATTCTCAGTTCTAAATCGGCCTTTAAAACTGAGCCTTCATCTTCTCTGAATTTATTGAAATTGGCCAAAGCCGAGGTAAAAATCTGAAACAAATGGTTCCACTCATCCTCGCTTACACTTTCTTCCTTGTAACTGATTACATCAGGAAAAGTTAATGCTGTTTGCAATAAGTTGCTACTATCAGCGCCCAATTCGTTGTTAACGGCAATAAGCTGTTTGTAGTAGTGGCTTAATAGCGCAGTATTGATGGTCGCACCCGTAACTTCACCGTTGGTGCGTTCTACATTGATGCTTAAACTTACTTTTCCTCTTTCGATGTCTTTACTGCAGATGTTGCGCAGGATCAGCTCTTTATCAGAAAAAGCTTTAGGATATTTTAAATTCAGCTCCAGGAATTTACTGTTGAGCGATTTGATTTCGACACTATACTTCGCATTTGCATAATCGGCTGTTGCCAAGCCGTATCCTGTCATGGATTTTATCATGCGCAAAGATAGGGTTTTAAGCCGAAAGGAGAAATAATAATGGGCTGGGTGTTAGAATTGCAACGCATGCCAGTTAAGAAACATTTATTAATATTTAGAAAACCAGCGTTCAGTGTTTCTTTGGTAATTGCAGCCCCGCTTTTCATTCCAAGTCCTCGCTGCGGGCTTTTCATTCAATCGGGTTTATGTACAACGGGGAATAGCTTTTGGCAAGGCATGATACCTACAGGGAGCAGAACCTTTGTTCCTAAACCTGATGGGAGTGAGCATCCCGATTCTTCCATCGGGATAAAACGGACAGCAGGGCGGATTTAGCCAAGAGTACCGAATCCCTCATTTTCAAAAAAAGATTAGTTATTTATTAACAGCGCTAAAATTGCGTTGAAAGTTTTTTGCTTTAACATTTCCAGATCATCAGTAACCAATCCCTTCGCCTCAATGGCTTCTCCAAATACTGTTCTAATCATTCCGGGGTTGAGTAAAAGTGGATTTGTTCTTGGTAAATGTGCCTTACTGTTCAATATCGCAAAAGGTAAAATCGGTGTTTGGGTTTCTATGGCTAAGCGAAAGGCGCCATCATAAAATGGATTTAAAGGCTGATTGGATTTATTCATTGTCCCTTCAGGGAAAATCAGGATCGATTGTCCATCGGCAAGGTCTTTTCTCAGTTCGGCTACAGAATGGTCGCGGCTTTCTCTGCTGCTTCGATCAATCATCACCACCAAACGTTTGTAAATCCATCCAAATACCGGGATTTTAAGCATTTCGATCTTGCCCAGCGGACTGAAGGCTTGTGGAATGCAGATTACAATGGCAACAGCATCTAAAAACGAACTGTGGTTGCCTACGTAGATATAAGCCCGCGAAGTGTCAATTTTTTCTCCACCAGCGGTAAACCATAAAAAAGTAAAAACGCTAAAGCTCCATGCCCAGAATTTTAAAAAATAGAATGAAATTTTTCTTCCTGTTTTTTCCTTAAAAATACCTGTACTGATCAGAATAAAGGGGCAAACGATTACCATGAGTATGAAAAATACCATTGCCGAATAGCCTAAATAAAATCCGCCCAATAGCTTTCTCATGGTTATTAACGTTTCTTTAACAGTTTGCAAGGTTAACAAATGTTAATTTTACAAAAAATATCTTATAGATATGAAAGCATTTTTAATCACACTATCACTTTCATTCCTATTGTTCTTTTTGCCTAAAAAAACGCTCGCTCAAATTACCTCTGCCAAAGGCGTTATTTTAGAAAAAGGAACGCAGATCCGTATTGCATTGGCTGTAGTAACCAATATCAGTAACAAACAAGCGGTTGGCAGTAATGATATGGGTTTTTTTCAGATCAAGGCCAAAATTGGCGATACCCTAGTTATCAGTAAAAGGCACTTCGATAATATTACTATCGTGCTAATCAATGATCAGGATTTGGTTATAAAACTACTCAGGGCCGATATGCTGTTGGAAGATGTAACAATTAAAGCAGAAAACAAACAACAAAACTTATCTGCTGTTAGGTTAGAACACCGTAAGAAAACTTATTTTTATGGTAAGAAAAGAAATCCGCTTTATTATGCACGTTACCCATTAGCAGCCATCATGGAGCTGTTTAGTGCTGAGCGGAAAAATGCCAGGCGGTTTGATCGTTATTATGATAAAGAAACAGAAGAATTAGAGATAGACCGTTTTTTTAACGTTAGAATTGTTAAAAATAATACAAAATTAACGGCTGGGCAAATGAATAAGTTTATGTTGGATTACAGGCCGAAATATAAACAGATTAAAGATTGGAATACTTATGATGCCGCTGGATACATTAAAAAATCAGCAAAACAATATTTAGATACTTTAAGTACACCATGAATCATTTAAAACGCTTTCTTTTACTGATCATCTTAACACAGGGCTTAAAGATAAAGGCCCAGGATTTTGAGCTGAAAGGTGTAGTGATTGAAAAAGGCTCAAATATACGGATTGCTTTGGCCGGGATTACCAACATGCGCAGTAAAATGGGTGCCACAAGTAACGATATTGGCCTATTTCAGTTAAGTGCCAGGCCTGGGGATACGCTGTTAATTCAAAAAAGAAACCTGAATGAGCAAAAAGTGGTGGTTAAAACAGATGATGACCTGATTGTTTATCTGGTCAGAGGAAGTACTATGCTAGAGGAAGTTACGGTTAAAGGCCAGACCAAAAAGCAGGAAATGGAAAGCATAAAAAGAGACTTGAAGAGAAATGGTTCATTTTATGCCGGGAAACCGCCATTAATTTTGTTAAACCCATTTGGAGGAAATCCGATAACATTTTTTTATGAGCTTTTTGGCAAAACACCGGCAAGAGCGCGTAATTTTAACCGTTACTATAAAAAGGAGCTAAGTTTGGTCGAGGTAGACAAGTTTTTTAATAAAAGTCTAGTCTCGAACAATACTACATTAACTGGGAAAGATCTGGATAAATTTTTGCTAGATTATTACCCATCGCGCAGTATGACCATTAATTGGAACAATTACGATGCGGTGAAATACATCAAAGAATCGGCTAAAAAATATACCGATACTTTGAAACATACAAATTAGCACACCATGAAAAATTTTAAATTTGCCGTTATACTCTTCGTTTTTACCTCAGCCAGCTTTTTCGCAAAGGCACAGGATTTTATTGTGAAAGGTGTGGTGATCGAAAAAGGTTCGAATATCAGGATTGCCTTATCCGAAATTACCAATCTGCGCACCGGAATCGGCGTGGGCAGTAACGATATTGGTATGTTCCAGTTAAAAGCCAGAATTGGTGATACACTACTCGTAATTAAAAGAGATCTGATCGATCAGCGTGTGGTGGTAAACAGTGAAAAAGACCTGGTAATTTATCTGGTTAGAGGAAGTACTACGCTAGCCGATGTTACCATTAGGGGAAATACCAAAAAAGAGGATCTGGACGAAATTAAGCGCGAGTTTAAAAATAAAGGGGTGTACAATGGAGGTAAAACAACCGTTTTGTCTGCTATATTCAGTCCTTTAAATGCACTATATAACTTATTTGGCACTGACCCTAAAAATGCACGGAGATTTGGCAGGTATGCCGATAATGAAATCAAACAATCGCAAATTGACGTATACTTCAACCAGAGCATCATTAAAAACAATACCGAACTAAGAGGTGATACCTTGGAGAAATACATGTTAAACTGTCGTCCGGAATTTGATAAAGCTCAATACTGGAATAGCTACGATTACATTAAATACATTAAAGAATCTTCTAAGAAATTTACAGATACATTAGGGAAGGGAAAATAGGTTTATCTTGAGGCGGAAGTCCTGAATCATGCAGGCACTAACCGATTAACCAGTTGCTTTCTACCCAATAAACCAATGACTATTGAACCAGTAAACTTTTTATATACTCAATGCTTCGCAAGCCTTCTCTGCGGCTAGTTTTTCAGCGTTTTTCTTGTTATAGTCACGTCCGGTACCCACTTTTTCGCCTTCTACTACAGCACTAATGGTAAATAATTTAGCGCTTTCGCCTTCGCCATTCTCTGCCAGTTCGAACATTACATCCTTACCATGGCGTTGGCACCATTCGATCAGTTTACTTTTGAAATTGGTTTCTGTAAGTTCTAAAGTGTGAATATCGATATGAGGTTTCACAATTCTACGCAATAAAAATTCTTTGGTAAAGTTGTAGCCCTTATCCATGTAGATGGCACCTACTATGGCTTCAAAAGCATCGCCCAGCATCGAATTGTGCTTGGTTTGTATGCTCACCGAACGTTGATCGAACTGAATAAGTTTATCAAAACCAATTTTCTTTGCCAGCTGATTTAAATTAGCCCGGTTTACAATCTTCGAGCGCATTTCGGTTAAAAAACCTTCTTCTTTGTAGGGGTAATGTTTAAAAAGCAGCTCTGCGATCACCGAACCTAAAACAGCGTCGCCTAAAAATTCTAAGCGTTCGTTGCTGCTCCTGCTTCCATTTTTTAAAACTTTTGCTACAGAACGATGCCTGAACGCCATTTTATAGAGCGTAACATTGCCTGGAACAAAGCCTAAAATGTTTTTCAGCTTTTTAACAAACTCCTTTTCGGGAGAGAGGTAAAGTTTATATAATTTTAATATCGGCATTAAATAAATAACACAATTAACGGCTAATTAGCATATTTAACTAAGTTATCTATTTTTAACTAGCATACAAAATTATATAGCAGGGCTGTTTTAAATTAATCTTCGTATTTCTTAAAAATAACAGAAGCGTTATGGCCGCCAAAACCGAATGTATTACTTAGAGCAGCTCTAACGGTACGTTTTTGCGCTTTGTTAAAAGTAAAATTCAATTTAGGGTCAAATGCAGGATCATCTGTAAAGTGATTGATTGTTGGAGGAACAATATCATTTTTAACAGAAAGAATTGCTGCAATAGCCTCAATAGCTCCAGCTGCACCCAAAAGGTGGCCAGTCATCGATTTGGTTGAGCTGATGTTTAAACGATAAGCATCTTCACCAAATAATGTACCAATGGCTTTGGTTTCACTAATATCACCCAGAGGCGTAGAAGTACCGTGTACATTGATATAATCTATATCAGCAGTTGTTAAACCAGCATCTTTTAGTGCATTGGTCATTACCATTCTAGCGCCTAAACCTTCAGGATGTGGTGCCGTGATGTGATTAGCATCAGCACTCATTCCACCGCCAACAAGTTCTGCATAAATTTTTGCACCTCTTGCTTTTGCATGTTCAAGTTCTTCTAAAATAATGGTTCCTGCACCTTCACCGGCTACGAAACCGTCACGGTCTTTATCAAAAGGACGTGATGCCGTTGCCGGATCTTCGTTACGTGTTGATAAGGCATGCATGGCGTTAAAACCACCCATCCCCGCTTCATTAATGATCGCTTCAGAACCGCCACTGATAATTACATCAGCCATACCCAAGCGGATATAGTTAAATGCATCAATCATTGCGTTTGTTGAAGAAGCACATGCAGAAACAGTTGCAAAATTTGGCCCACGTAAGCCGTATTTGATCGAGATATGCCCTGGAGCAATATCAATAATCATTTTAGGGATAAAAAATGGATTGTATCTTGGCGTACCATCTCCCTTGGCAAAATTCGAAATTTCATCCAGGAAAGTTTTCAACCCACCTATGCCTGCGCCCCAGATTACACCGATCCGGTTGGTATCTAATTTTTCAAAATCAAAACCACCATCCTTCACAGCCTCATCTGTTGCTACAAGAGCATATTGTACAAACGGATCTAGCTTGCGGGCTTCTTTTTTCTCCAAAAAGTCTTCCGGATTAAAATTTTTAACCTCGCATGCGAATTTGGTCTTGAACTTTTCAGTATCAAAACCCTTAATAGGAGCAGCGCCACTCACCCCGTTAGTCAATCCTTCCCAAAAATCGGGAACATTATTGCCTATAGGAGTGAGCGCACCCAACCCTGTTACTACTACTCTTTTTAATTCCATTTATACTGAAAAAGCGTAATTCTATTTAACGTTTTTTTCCAAATAAGCAATCGCTTGACCAACTGTACCGATGGTTTCAGCCTGATCATCAGGAATAGCTACATTGAATTCTTTTTCAAATTCCATAATCAATTCTACGGTATCTAAAGAATCTGCACCTAAATCGTTGGTGAATGAAGCCTCTGGCGTAACTTCGCTTTCGTCAACACCTAGTTTTTCTACGATAATAGCCTTAACTCTTGAAGCAATATCAGACATAATTTTATAATTTAATGGTTAAATAATTCTGTGCAAAGAAAAATAAATTCTTACAATTTTCAAATGTTTTTATTTCGATACGTAATTTTGGTATCTCAATAACACAGCGAATATAGAATTAGTTTTTTAATTTCGTTCTGTAAATAATTTATTTCGCTTTGAATAAGACTTACCTAAAACTTACCTTAGACCTTGATTTTATACTAATTGCGATCACAGCACCCTTAAAAGACTATGTGCTTTGCCACAAAATTAATACCCGGTTAAATACTCAATTTGAAAAAATAGAAGACCATGAAATATTTTTTAATATCGACGAACCAGCCTGGTGTTTCTCGAAATATTACTTTTTTGTAGAGCAAGGGGAGGTAGAATACTACTTAATTTGCAATAAAAGCAGCGATGGGTTTCTAATTCCGGAGATGAACAAGGTAGATTTTTTTATTATTATTAAAGAATTTATCGATAAGGAAGATTTGGATTATTTAATCAATGGTTTAAATAAACTGCCTGATATACAGGTGGCTGCAAAGATAGATCCGGCCAAGTTAAAGAGCCGTGAGAATTTGGTAATATAAAAATTATATACTTGGTGTATTAAATACACTATATTTGACGGTTACAAACAAAGAACAAAAGAACAAAATATATAAAATTTGATGCAGTTTGATTATTTTAGATAATAATTAATGCTTTAAACTGCATTGCTAAAATCAATTAATTAAATGAAACCTTTTCATTCGAGAACTAAAATTGTTGCCACGCTTGGGCCTGCATCAGCAAAACCAGATGTATTATATAGTATGTTTAACGCAGGTTTAGATGTTTGCCGCTTAAACTTTTCGCACGGATCACAAGCAGATCACCAGGCGGTTTTGGATACCATCCGCGATTTAAACAAAAAATACGACTATAATGTAGGTATCCTTGCCGATTTACAAGGTCCTAAAATCCGTATCGGTTTAGTAAAAGAAGGAGGCATTAACCTGATCAATGGTAAAACTACCGTAATTACCACTACCGAATGTGTAGGTAACGAAGAACGGATTTACATCACTTACCAAAGCTTCCCTCAGGATGTTCAGGCAGGCGAAATTATCCTTTTGGATGATGGAAAGCTTCAAATGAAAGTAATTTCTACCAACTTAAAGGATGAAGTAGTTTGCGAGATTGTTCACGGTGGTATTTTAACTTCAAGAAAAGGTGTAAACCTGCCAAATACTAAGGTTTCTATCCCTTCATTAACACCAGAAGACCGCGAAAACTTAGAATTTGTTTTAGAAAATGATGTAGAATGGATCGGTTTATCTTTCGTGCGTAAGGCTGATGACATTATCGAACTTAAAAAGATTATTGCAGAGCGTGGCAAAACTGCCCGTGTAATTGCTAAAATAGAAAAACCGGAAGCTATCGCTAACATCGATGAAATTATCGCTGTTTCTGATGGAATTATGGTTGCCCGTGGCGATTTAGGTGTTGAATGTCCGATGGAAGAAGTTCCATTGTTACAAAAAATGATCGTTGCTAAATGTAGAGCAGCTTCTAAACCTGTAATTGTGGCTACACAAATGTTAGAGAGTATGATCACTACACCTCGCCCAACACGTGCAGAGGTGAATGATGTGGCGAATTCTGTTTTAGATGGTGCTGATGCAGTAATGTTAAGCGGCGAAACCTCAGTTGGAGAATTTCCGCTGATCGTGATCGAAACAATGCAAAAAATTATCCAGAACATTGAGCAGAACAACTATCCTTTCAATCCTGATAAGTTTTTAAAACCAAAATCGCCATCTTTCTTAAGCGATGCCATTTGCGATTCAGCTTGTTTCTTAGCGAAACAAACTAACGCGGTAGGTATTGTGTCGATGACATTAAGCGGTTATACTGCTTTCGAAATCTCAAGTCACCGTCCGGAAGCTTTAACTTTTATTTTTACCAGCAACAGGGCTTTATTGAATGCAGTAAGTTTACTTTGGGGTGTAAGAGGTTTCTACTACGATAAGTGGGAAAGTACCGATAACACCATCATCGAGGTTAACGAATTCTTGAAAAGCAAGAAATTGGTTAAACAAGGTGATATCATCATCAATACTGCCGCTATCCCAATGGAAGCAAAAGGTAAAACCAACATGTTAAAAATTACAGTTATAGATTAATTTCTAATATCATATTTATAAAATGCTCCTGATTTTAATCGGGAGCATTTTTTTTATCAATAAAAGATATACTTTTGCAATCCAGCACGGAGAGGTGTCAGAGTGGTCGATCGAGCACGCTTGGAAAGCGTGTGTACTGCAAGGTACCGCGGGTTCGAATCCCGCCCTCTCCGCAAAATTTATATTCTAGTTGTGATTCTGGAATATCTCTGGTTACCAAAGTGCTTTTTTATCAAGTGTAATTGCTCCTATGTTGTAAGCATATACTGCCGCGGGCAAAAAAGTCAATTCTAGCTCGTCAACCGTTTTATTACCTAAGATATCCATGGTAGTTACAACTGATGCCTTGAAACCATTTTTCTTGCAGAAGAATAACAGGCTTTCCAAGTCACGGGATTTGTCGTAATATCGATTGCTCCATTTAATTTCTACACACCATTGTGGTTTGAAGAGTTTATTATCAATTGATACCATATCAACCTCTCCTTCTGATCGGCCCATTTTCCATCGGGCATATTTAAGATCCATATTATCCCGATGCATCCATTGTGAAAATATTGCCGTTTCGACCATATTGCCTGTCTCCTGATCGGATTCCTCAATAGGCGAAAACAGTGCTGTTCTCAATGATGGATTAGTAAGGTAAACTTTAAAACTTGTTATCCTTTTGAACTTTTTTGCATTATCATCAACCTTATTAATCACCTTTATTAAAAAGGCTGCTTCTAGGTATTCAAGGTATTTTTTAATGGTTTCCTTTTGAATTCCGCTATCCTTAGATAGCCTTTCAAATGAAAATTCGTTCCCTGTATTATAGGCTAAATAACTAAAAAAGCTGTTCAATTCCTGAACATCCTTGATGCCGTATAAGCTTGGTAAATCCGTTAATAGAACTTTATCTACAATATCATTCTTTATATACCTGCCCATATCGCTCTGGATTTTTTCAGACAATACTACCTCGGGATAACCTCCAAAGTTTAGATAATGGAAAAATTCCTTATTCAGTGCCTTGTTGTCGTGAGTAGTATAATAAGGGATTTTCTTTCCGCTATATAAGATTTCTTTTGATTGAATTAAATTGTCTAGTCCTTTAAGGTGGATATATTCATGAAAAGTTAGTGGTGGGAGCATAAAGTCGGTAAATCTTCCTGCACCACTCTCTGAACTCTGAAGCCTTAAGGCGGCGGCCGCCGAGCCTGAAACAATGAATTTCGTAGTGGGATATTGATCAACCAGTACCTTTAAGTGTCGTTCCCAGTCTTTGAGATATTGTATTTCATCAAAAAAAACAAAGCAGCCTGACAAAGAATCTAGCTGTACAGCATTTTTTGCTAATATGAGCAGATCTTCCAAGCCCATTTGCATATATATAGGATTATCAATGCCTACAAAGAAAATCTTTTGAGGATTTACCATTTCTTCGATCAATTTTTCGATAGCATGAAACATCATTACCGTTTTGCCAACGCGGCGCGGGCCCATTAGCACAACAGCTCTTTTTATATCGGTTTCATTAACGTGAGGATAAAATAGATCAAAATATAATCTTCTTGACATTTGTCTGTAAATTTCCTGTACCTCGCTTGTTGTCCACCAGGGGTTTTCATACTGAAGGCGCTCGATTCTTTTCTCAGTAGGAATGTTATTAAAATCCATAATTCTCCTTATTTCTACATAAATGTAATTATAAGTATTTTAAAAACATCTTATTTTTACAAAAATGTAATTATAAGAATAAAAGATATGATTTTATTGCTTGTTTTAACAAAATATCTTTTTGTGATATCTACTAAGATTACAATTATTTGACAGCAGCATTTCCCAAACCTGTAGAAGCTCCTGTAATAAAAATTGTCTTTTGCATTTTCTATTGTTTTAAATTAACAATACAAAGTTGCGGCAAAGCGCAGATGCTGACGTAGCCAAATTGAGTTTGCTTGTAGTCTAAATGACGGCTGTTTTTTTGAAAGGGGGGAAGTTAAAAGCGCCTTATTGGGAGAAAAACAGGAATAATTTTTTCTTAATTATTGTCGCTTTGTTGTAAGGATAACGCCAATGCTTCTACCATTATTGCGTTTAGAAAATTATAGTTAAAAAACGTTGTTTTCCAGTACTATAGCCTATATTTTTGGATCTGTTCCTTAAAAATGTGCTTAAAGAGGAATGAATTTCTACCAGATAAAAACAGCAAAAATATGGGTAAATATGTAATTGGTTTTCAGAAAATCGACAGGTCTGCTATTTTAGAAGTAGGGGGCAAGGGCGCCAATCTAGGCGAACTATCAAAAATTGAAGGGATACAAGTGCCCGATGGCTTTTGCATAAACACAGAAGCCTATAAAGAAATAACCGCAGGCAATAAGGAACTTAATGGTTTACTGGATGAATTATGCCAGCTTAAAACAGAAGATTTGCAGGCGGTTAGTAAAACGAGTGCAAAAATCAGGGCGCTTATCGAAAATATATCCATTCCGGATGATATTGTCCAAGAGATTGGAAGGTGTCTGGCGAGTTTTGACAAATATGAGGCCTTTGCTGTGCGGTCAAGTGCTACCGCCGAAGACCTTCCATCAGCATCTTTTGCCGGACAGCAGGACACCTACCTGAACGTTATCGGAGAGACAGCTATCCTAAAACACATCAGCAAGTGCTGGGCATCATTATTTACCGATAGGGCGGTAATTTATCGCCTCCAGAATGGCTTTGACCATCGGAAAGTGCAATTAGCTGTCGTTGTGCAGAAAATGATCTTTCCGCAGGCTGCAGGAATTTTGTTTACTGCCGATCCGGTTTCAGGAAATCGGAAAATGTTATCTATTGATGCCAGTTTTGGGCTGGGTGAAGCACTGGTTTCAGGCCTGGTAAATGCCGATAATTATCAGGTGTGCAGTGGCAGGATTATCAATAAAAAAATATCAATTAAGAAAATGACTATTTATGCCTTAAAAGATGGCGGTACAAAATCTCAAGCACTTCCAGTCGAAGAGCAAAATAGTCAAGCGCTTACAGATGAACAGATTTTACAGCTTGGGCAGTTGGGTAGAAAGATTGAGGAACACTTCGGCCATCCGCAGGACATCGAATGGTGTTTGGTTGATGGTAGATTTTATATTGTGCAGAGTAGGCCAGTTACCACTTTATATCCCATCCCAGAAACAAATGATGCTGAAAATCATGTGTATATATCTGTAGGCCATCAGCAAATGATGACTGGTGCCATGAAGCCACTGGGGCTATCGTTATGGCAGTTAAGGGCTGCCAGGCCAATGTTTAAAGCCGGAGGAAGGTTGTTTGTTGATGTAACAGATAGTTTGGCCACTGCAACCGGCAAAAGAAATTTATTAGATGCGATGGGACAACATGATCCGCTCATTAAAGACGCATTGATCACCATCACAGAAAGAGGCGACTTTATAAAACAACTACCAGATGACGGAAAAGGACCGGTGCTGGTTAAAAGTACTAAAGGCCTGTCGGCTGCCGATATTTTAGCGCAGATAGGAAACGATCCTGCTATCGTTGCTGGTCTGATCAAAACTAATGAGGCATCAGTAGAAACACTGAAACAAAATATCCAAACGAAATCAGGTGCAGATCTTTTTGATTTTATCCTGGAAGACATCGGGCAATCAAAGAAGATGATATTTGATTCGCAACATATGGGGGTGGTCATAGCCGCAATGAATGCTTCATCCTGGCTCAATGAAAAGATGGAAGAATGGTTGGGAGAAAAAAATCCCGCAGATACATTGTCTCAGTCTGCACCCAACAATATTACTTCAGAAATGGGCTTGGCACTATTGGATGTTGCAGATGTAATCCGCCCTTATCCGGAAATCATTAATTATTTACAAGAGACGCGGAAGGGTAATTTTTTAGATGACCTGATTCAATTTGATGGCGGAAAGAAAACGCGGAATGCAATCTACACATATCTCGAAAAATACGGAATGCGGTGTGCTGGAGAAATTGATATTACGAACACACGCTGGAGCGAAAAACCATCGATATTAATTCCCTTAATCCTTAGCAATATCAAAAACTTTGAGCACAATGCTGGTAAGCGAAAATTTGAGCAAGGGAAACAGGAAGCTTTAAAAAAGGAAAATGAACTATTGGATAGATTGGCTCCATTGCCAGATGGTGAACAAAAAGCCCTGGAAACAAAACAAATGATCGGCCTGCTCCGAAATTTTGCGGGTTATCGCGAATATCCAAAATACGGCATAGTTAACCGCTTTTTCGTTTATAAGCAGGCTTTACTAAAAGAAGTCGATAAACTCGTAGATGCTTATGTTTTTCATGAAAAAGAAGATAGCTATTACCTCACTTTTGAAGAACTTCGTGAAGTGGTATGCACACATCAAATTGATTACCAGATTATTGTTAAACGAAAAGAAGAGTATGGTAAATACGAAAAACTTATGCCGCCGCGGGTAATTACCTCTGATGGCGAAGTTATTACCGGTAAGTACAATCGCGAGAACCTTCCTGCAGAGGCCATTGTAGGTTTAGCGGTTTCTTCGGGAATGATTGAAGGACGGGCACGTGTAATCCTAAACATGGAAGATGCTGATCTGGAAGATGGAGATATACTGGTTACCTCATTTACCGACCCCAGTTGGACGCCATTGTTCGTCTCAATTAAAGGCCTGGTTACCGAAGTTGGCGGATTAATGACGCATGGTGCTGTGATTGCAAGGGAATATGGACTGCCTGCGGTGGTCGGCGTAGAAAATGCCTCCAAACTGATCAAAGACGGGCAGCGGATCAGGTTGAACGGACCGGATGGGTATGTGGAGATTTTATAACCTCCTTACTGCTCTTTCTGGCGACCAACTGCTCACAAGAATAACCTTGTTTACACATTTCTATTATCAAAAATATCTTTTAGGTAAACGTCTGGGGTAACAAAAAGGTAACCAAAGGGTTAACATGGTGCAAAATAAATTGTATGATAAAAAAATTGTGGAAAGCTATGCTCCCAGCTCTGTGCCCTTCGCGCCTTCTCTCCATGTTCTTTGTGGTTAAAAACGATATAACACCTAAATTTGTATCATGATTAATACCAATCATTTCCTAAAACAGTCTTATTTTTATCGCAAGATTAACTAACATGATGAATAAACATTGGCTTACCGTAACGGCTTGTACTTTGGCCATTACAGCAAATGCTCAGCAGAAGGCCTTAACCGTTAAAGATTACGAAAGGGCGGAAAGTTTTATGGGCTATAATACTGCAAAGTATATCGATAATGCCAGCGTACAACCTAACTGGCTGGACGGCGATAAATTCTGGTACACTACAAAAACGAATGGCACTGAACAGACTTTTTTGGTAGATCCGGTAAAGAAAACAAAAACTGCAACTACCGATTATAATGGCAGTGCAACACCATCACGTCGTGGGGCCAGCCGGAACGAAGTTCTATCTCCCGATGGGAAAAAAGCTATTTTAATTAAAGATTATAACCTTTTTGTTAAAGATGTGGCCACGGGAAAATTAACACAATTGACTACTGACGGCATTAAAGATTATGGTTATGCTACCGATAATGCGGGATGGAAACATAGCGATGCGCCAATTTTGCGCTGGTCGCCTGATTCGAAAAAGATAGCCACTTTTCAGCAAGACCAAAGAAACTCGAAAGACATGTACCTGGTAACCACAAATGTTGGTGCGCCAGTATTAAAAGCCTGGAAATATCCTTTACCTGGCGATAAGCAGATTGCAACCATTAGAAGAGTTGTGATTGATGTAGAAAACGCTAAGATGGTTTCGTTAAACATCCCTGCAGATCAACACCGTGCTACCTTAAGCGATGATATTTCGAGCAGTGGTACTTTTGATGATATCGATTGGAAAGCAGATGGCACTGAAGTGGCATTTTTGTCTACCTCCCGCGATCATAAAAATGAAAAATTCCGCATTGCCAATGCCACAACGGGTGCCGTTCGCGAAGTTTTCGAAGAAACGGTAAAAACACAGTACGAATCTGGTCAGGGAGCCATTAACTGGCGTTACCTTCCAGCGTCTAAAGAGATTATCTGGTATTCGGAAAGAGATAACTGGGGGCATTTATATTTATACGATTCTACCAACGGAAAACTGAAACACCAGATTACCAAAGGCGATTTCGTGGTTACCCGTTTAGTTAAAGTAGACGAAAAAACACGTACGCTTTACTTCATGGCTAACGGCCGCGAAAAAGGCAATCCTTATTTCAGTCATTTATACAAAATCGGTTTCGACGGAAAAAATCTAGTATTGTTAACCCCTGAAGAAGGTAACCATCAGGTGGTATTTTCTCCATCGTTCGAATATTTTGTAGACACTTATTCGCAACCAGATGTACCAGCTGTTACGGTTTTAAGAAGTATCAGCGGAAAACTGATCAATACTTTAGAGAAGACAGATGTATCTAGATTAACTGCTACAGGCTGGAAAGCACCTATCCCGGTTTCTGTTAAAGCCAAAGATGGTAAAACCGATATCTACGGATTGGTTTTCACACCGACGAAAATGGATGCAGGGCAGAAATATCCGGTTATCGATTATATTTATCCGGGTCCTCAGGGCGGTAGCGTAGGCAGTTGGTCTTTCGCTGCCTCACGTGGCGATAATCAGGCTTTGGCCGAACTGGGCTTTATTGTTGTGGTAATAGAGGGGACCAGTAATCCAGACCGCTCTAAAAGTTTTCATGATATGAGCTATGGTAATATGGCTGAGAATACTTTGCCTGATCAGATTGCGGCCATCAGGCAGCTCTCTGCCAAATACCCTATCGATACAACAAAGGTAGGTATCTGGGGGCACTCGGGCGGAGGTTTTGCCACTGCTGCGGCCATGTTCCGTTATCCGGATTTCTTTAAAGTAGGAATTTCCGAATCAGGAAATCATGATAACAGAAACTATGAGGATGATTGGGGCGAGCGTTACAATGGTTTGGTAGAAAATTCTGATTACGAAGCACAGGCCAACCAGAACTATGCTAAAAATCTAAAAGGGAAACTGATGTTGGTTCATGGTATGATGGATGATAACGTGCCGCCTTACAACACATTATTGGTTGTAGAGGCATTAGAAAAAGCAAATAAATCTTTCGATCTGGTTATTTTTCCAAATAGTGCCCATGGTTATGGTGAATACTCACCTTATATGACGCGTCGCCGTTGGGATTACTTTGTACAGCATCTTTTAGGAGCAGAACCACCTAAAGATTATCAAATGAAAGGTCCTTCAGCAAGATAATTTTTTTGAGGCTGTATGTATAACTACATATAGCCTCAATGTTTTTAACATCCCTCAGACCCGCTCTCCATTAAAATAGATTCTTCAGTTGTGTTTTGTATAACAGAATTTCCTGAAATATATCCATCGCCATTTTAAAGAACCATTTATAATTTAAATGCACAATTAAAGAGGTACCCAAATCTCCCCCGATCAGCCAATTGGCCAATACGCTCCTTTCTCAACCATCGACTAAGCTTTTTGATCAGATATTTCTTGAGTTGTAATTTTTGTAGTTTTAAACAGCTCTATATATATCATTTAACTGTTGTTCTCGGCTAAAAAGAGGCGCCATGTTGCAATCCTTATATCAGTTTCTTTCGGCTCTTAAGAGATGTATTATGCAATTTATAGCTAGAAATAATTCAATTTTTATGGTTTTATATGATTTATAAGTTATATTCATACTATAAAGTTAATATTGCGCGTAGATTTAACTACTTGCTGTTGACGATTAATCATTACATTAACCAAATACTAAACTAAATCACAATAGCTCAGGTTCCTATTCGTAGGGATTCGATTTATTGTACCGAAAATTATGAGACAATTCAAACTGTTTATCATTTTATCCCTCCTGCTTTCTTTCATTACCGGCCAGCCGCTGCCTATTGCCAGCAGTTTTGAAAATAAAGGAAATGATCTTTACAATTATCAAAATATGCCAACAAAATGTCTTTCGCTTGTAGATATGAATAAATATGAGTTAAAAATGCTCAATCATATTGGCATCATAAATATCGGGAACGATCCCGTAAATTTTGAATTGTCCCATCTGCACAAATATTAAAGGTATAATCGACTAATACGAACATAAAAAGTAGAAACTATGAAACATACTCCACCTTAAATCAGAAAATCCTGAATCCTTAAATACTCCTATTTTCTAACCAATTAATTAAATCAATTATGAACATTACTTTAACCAGCAATTGGTCTGTTCTATCCCTAAAACAGAAATTGCATTCATTAAAGAAACTGATAGGCTTTAGTCTCCTGATGCTACTATTGAGCACAGCAGCTTTTGCCCAAATCACCGTAAAAGGTATAATATACGATAGTGATAAAACGCCTTTAGCGGGCGCAACTGTACAGTTAACCGGTACTAGTACAAGAACCCAAAGCGATGCTGAAGGTAAATATCAGATTACTGCTCCAACCGGAACAGCCCGGCTAACGGTAAGTTTTGTGGGTTATGAATCACAGACTGTAAATATTAATAATCAAACCCTGCTAAACATTACCTTAAGTTCGCTGAATAATTTAGAGGCCGTTGTAGTTATCGGTTATGCATCCGTTCGAAAAAATGATTTAACAGGAGCTGCAACAACCGTATCGGCCAAAGATTTTAATAAAGGCCCGTTAAATGCGCCCGATCAATTGATACAGGGTAAAGTTGCAGGTGTACAGATGATCAATAACAGTGGGCAACCGGGCGGTGCCTCTACCGTTCGGATAAGGGGTAATTCTGCCATTACCGGAACAGGGCAGCCCCTTTATGTAGTAGATGGGGTAGCACTTGATGGACGATCGGCCAGGCCATCAACAAGCGCCGGTATCGGTACAGCGCCCGATGGCAATCCTTTAAACTTTATCAATCCGGCCGATATCGAGTCGATGGAGATATTAAAAGATGCATCGGCTACAGCAATTTACGGTTCGCGTGCTGCTTATGGTGTTGTTTTGATTACCACGAAAAGAGGAAAGTCGGGCGAAACTAAAATGGATGTGAGCGCATCAGCAGGTGTAGGTAATATTGCCCGGAAAGTTGATGTACTTAGTGGCGATGAATACCGGGCGGCACTGAAAAAGTACAATCTTACCGCAGGCGATTTTGGTACCAGTGTTAATGCATTGGACGAAGTGTTGCGTACGGCTTACAACCAAAACTATTCTGTAGGAATTAGCGGTGGCACCAACGGCAATACTTTCAGGGCCTCACTAGCTTACCAAAATCAACAGGGAATTATTAAAGCATCCGACTTTAAAAAATACAGCGCAGGTTTTAATGGCAACTTTAAATTTTTAGAGAGCAAAAAACTGGGTTTAGATGTAAACATGATCAGTAACCAATATTTAGAAAATATTGCACCAATTACCACCGATGCTGGTTTTACAGGCAGTTTAATAAGTCAGGCACTATCCTGGAACCCTACCCAATCTTTTTATAAGCCCGATGGCAGTTTATTTATCGATTACGGTTCTACCACCATCAATCCATTAGCGGCTTTGGCTGCAAACAGTGATAAGGCAAAGGTTTCAACTATTTTGGGAAGCGTTTCTCCTTACTATAAAATTACGCCGTGGTTAGAATATCGTATGCTGGCCAGTGTTAATTACAGCACAGGTATCAGAAGAGCATCAACCAGAAGTACTTTAAATCTTCAGGGTATTCAGCCTTCTGGAGATTTCTTAGGCGGATATGCGAGTTATTCCAATACAGAACTAGTAACACAACAATTTACAAATACTTTAAATTTTAATAAGGAGGTTGTAAATAAACTAAATGTAAATGTAGTACTCGGATATGAATACTCAAATTTTATAAATAAAACCGCAGTTAACACTGCAACTGGATTTGGTGATCTTCCTCTTGACTATACTGATGCATTTGAAGCTACGCTAAAGTCGAACAGAACATTTGTAACAAGCTACGATCCTACAACTGAATTGCAATCATATTTCGCTAGGGGTATTTTTAACTATGATAATAAATACATATTAACAGCAACAATTAGATCTGATGGTTCAACAAAGTTTGGTGCAAATAATAAATATGGGTATTTTCCTTCATTTGCAATAGCCTGGAACATTAAACAAGAAAGTTTTTTTACCGATGTGAAGTGGGTAGATCTATTAAAAATTAGAGCGGGTTATGGTAAAACAGGTAATCAGGATTTTCCTTCTGGCTCTTCCCAACAGCGTTTCGTGTATAGAACACCTAGTAAGGCGGGAGATCCTATACCTCAGGTAGGTATAAATAATCAAAATGATAATCTAAAATGGCAGGAAGATAAACAAACTAACGTTGGTGTAGATTTTGGACTATTTGGAAATAAAATAACGGGAAGTATCGATTATTTTAACAAAACAACAAAAGATCTATTATATCCACAGACAGCATTTGCTCCTGCAGAGCAAGGAAATGTAATTACATGGAAAAATTTGAATGGTGAGATTATCAACAAAGGCTTGGAGATGAATCTGAATGCCAATATCATCGAAAAGGATAACGTATCATGGTCCTTAGGTGGTAATGTAACTTATATCAAAAACACAGTCAAAAATTTAAATGATTTAATAAAAACTGGTTCATTAAGCGGTCAAGGGTTAAGCGATGTAACTACCGAGGTTATTCAAAATGGCTTGCCATTGTTTGCTATGGTAACCAGACAATACAACGGTTTAGATGCGAATGGCTTCTCCTTATATACCGATGATGGATTTACAAAATATTATGTTGGTAATCCTAATCCAAAATTTATTATGGGTCTGAGTACAAATATTAGGTATAAAAAAATATCTTTTACCGCGAATTTTAATGGAGCATTCGGACAAAGTATTTATAATAATACCGCAAATTCTGTATTAGCGATTTCAAACTTGGGTAATAGAAATGTCTCATCAGGATTATTAAATTCAGAGATTCAGGAATCACTTGCTAATCCTATTGCAGCATCATCTAGGTATATAGAAAAAGGAGACTACCTAAAATTGGCTAATGCTACAATTAACTACAATATCGGTAACATTGGTAAAGCAATCAAATCGCTAAATGTTTATGTTAACGGGCAAAATCTTTTCGTGATTACCAAATACACAGGCTTTGACCCAGAAGTCAATATAAATAAAAGTGTTAATGGTGTTCCTTCAGCGGGTATAGATTATACTGCTTATCCAACAGCAAGAACGTTCAATTTTGGTGTTAATTTTTCTCTATAACTTAATTTTTTTCAATATGAAAAATAAATATATTTTTTGCTTGGGAGTAATAGCTATTACTTTTTCAGCTTGTACAAAACTTGATGAAGATCTGCACGGGCAAGTAAATTCGGGCACACTTTCTCAGGGAAATGTACCAGGATTAATTTCTGCAGCTTATATTGCTATGCGAGGCCCATATCAAGCGCCATGGAATTGGTCTGCATTACAGGAAGTTACTTCAGATGAAGCAATTGTCCCTACCAGAGCTGGTGATTGGGATGATAATGGTGCATGGAGAGCGCTTCATTTACACAAATGGGCTGCAGACGATGGAAGAATATCCGGTGTCTTTAGGGATTTAAATAGCATCAGTTATGCCGCTACAACTGTTTTAAGATTTAATCCTAATGCAGCACAAGCTGCGGAAGCTCGTTTTCTTAGAGCTTTCGCTCAATTTTCTATTTTAGATGGCTGGGGACAAGTTCCTTACCGTGAAACTGGGGAAGGTGTAACACTTCCTTCTAAGGTTAGAAATGCAGCTGATGAAATTGCTTATTTAATTACCGAATTAAATGCTATTATTCCTGATTTACCAAATGGGCCTGCAAATGTGGCGAATAAGAATGCCGCTAAAACACTTTTAATGAAAATTTACCTTAATAAAGGTGCTTTCTTAAATCGCGCTGCGCCAACTTTCGATGCTGCAGATATGGCGAAAGTAATCGCTTTAGCTGATGAGATTTCAACTGGTGGGTACGTATTATCTGCAAACTATTTCGATAACTTTGCACCTACGAACAATGTTTTATCTAAAGAAAATATTTTTACTGCTGAAAATACTGCAGGAAATGATGGTAGCGATTTAGATGGACAATGGAAATGTACTTTACACTATAACCAAAATCCTAATGGCTATAATGGCTTTTCTTCATTATCTAACTTCTACAATAAGTTTGAGGCGGGCGATAAAAGAAGGGGTGGTAGTTACACCGGACAAACAAACATTTCTGGTATCAGGGTTGGTTTCCTTGTTGGTCAGCAGTTTGATCAAAATGGTGTTGCTTTGAAAGACAGAAAAGGTAATCCTTTAGCCTTTACACCAGAAGTCTCAATTATTGAACGTGATCCAAACCACCTAGAAGTTGCAGGCATTAGGGTAGTTAAATACCCAATTGACTATGCGAATGCAGGTTCAAGAAAACCGGACAACGACTGGGTTTATTTCCGTTACGCCGATGTATTATTGATGAAAGCCGAGGCCCAGTTAAGAACATCGCAACCGGCTCCTGCCTTAATCATTGTAAATTCGATCAGAACCGTTAGGGGCGCTTCAATTTTGCCAAATTTAACATTGGATATTTTATTGGACGAACGTGGACGTGAGTTATACTGGGAAAGCTTTAGGAGACAGGATCTAATCCGTTTTGGTAAATTCCTTACTGCATGGCAGGAAAAACCGGCAAGTGAGACTAAATGCCTGCTTTTCCCTATTCCCGATAATCAACTTGGTAACCCTAACCTTATACAAAATCCAGGATATTAAAATTTAATATCCAAACCAGGGGCCGTAACGGTTAACAGTCTGATTATATGCTGCTGACGGTACGGCCTCTTTTATTTTTATAAAAATCGATTTGAAAAACAATGAAAAAGAAATACTTACTTAGTTGTTTTTCATCAGTTTCAAGAGTACTCCATTTGTCCAACCGAAGCCATCCTGAAGTGGATATTCCCCGCCACCACCTTTACTGTCCGTTTCTACCACATTATACTTCTCCATTAATTTGCCGGTGCCTTTAAATACAGAAATATTAAGGTTTATCCATCTCATACTAATGGTATCGGCCAGTTTATTGTATCCATAATTGCGCAAGCCCGTAATGCTGATGTATTGCAGCGGTGCCCATGCATTTGGCGAATCCCATTGCTCTTTTGTGGTGGTTAATGTGGTAATTAAGCCACCTGTTTTAAGAAAATTCCTTTCCAGTTTTTCTTTAACAGCTTTGGCCTGTACCAATGTTGCTAATTTAAAATACAATGGAAATGCTGCTGCAAGTGTAAGCTGGTTAGAAAGTGATCGGTTTTTCCAATTATAATCGGTAAAAAAGCCCTGTTTTTTGTTCCAGAAGTATTTTAGGATAGCCATTTTACGCAGATTAGCTTTTTTATTAAATAGAGCAGCTTTTGTTTTGTTGCCTGCCTCATTGTTTGCCGTAGCAATGGCAGTTTCGAGATTATATAATAAAGTATTTAAATCAACCGGAAGCAGATCCGTGGTAATAATCTGGTTGTAACTTTTACCGTCGGCAAACCACCTGCTGCTAAAATCCCAACCTGATTCTGCAGCAGAGCGTACATTTCTAAGAAATGTGGACGGAACCTTTTTGGTTAATTTAGCGGCTTCAAAATCCTCCCTGTACGATTCTTCGCGGGGCTGATCGCCGGCATCATAATAACGGTTTAAAATAGTGCCGTCTGCAAGTTTTACCACATGGTTTATCGCTTTGCCATTGCTTAACTGGCTAGCACCTTTCATCCAAAAATTATATTCTTTTTCCAGAACGTCCTTATAATCTGCAAGTTTTACATTTTTATTGTGCTGGGTAAGCAGCTGAACCATAGCAGCAAAAAACGGGGGCTGTGAACGTGTTAAATAATAAGTACGGTTTCCATTAGGAATAAAACCATATTTATTAATGAGGTAAGCGAAATTGTCAACCATATCTTTTATGGTTTTTGATCTACCGGCCTTTTGCAAACCAAGCATTGTAAAATAAGAATCCCAATAATAAATTTCCCTGAACCGGCCACCGGGAACAATATAGGGCTTCGGTAATGGCAGCAGTGATGTTTGGTAGGTGGAAGCCGTATCAGGATCTCTTTTTAAAACCGTCCACAAGGTATCCAGGTGTTTTTCTATACCTGCGCTAATATCTGATTGGTAACTCGCATGATGGCTTTCTGGCATATTAAAATATTCATTTACGAATGCCGTTAAGTTAAAATTTTGGTTGTTTTTTAGTGTGTTATAAGCCTTCATGATTTCTGAAGGACTCTTTTTTGGAATGGCATCTGCAAAAGACTTACTATCAGGATAAATTCTTGCCATTTGAACTTTCTCAAATAAATCGGGATAGGTTTGCCTCGGACTTAATTCGTTTTGCGCAAATAACTGGCTAGAGATAAATAATAAGCAAGTAAGCACTATCATTTTAATGCTTAACAAATTTTGATTCATCATATTGCTGTTTTATTAAATATAATTAATTTATCATAAAATTTACCCTCTTTTACCTTCACGAAGCAAAATGAAACCCAACCGGCTTATTTAGCAAACAAAGATTAACTATCTTCGTTTTGATTATTAAATAAACTTCCGATGGGAAAAACCAGAAATCAGAATAACGTAATCATAACCGGTGCCACCGGAATGGTAGGTGAAGGGGTATTAATACAATGCCTAAACAGCCCTGAAATTGATACTGTTTTAGTGATTAACCGAAAACCTTGTGGTTACACCCACGCAAAGCTAAAAGAGATTATCCATTCCGATTTTTTTGATTTTTCGCCGATTGAAAATCAGCTTTCGGGTTATAATGCCTGTTTCTTTTGTTTGGGGATTACTTCAGTAGGCGTTGATAATGACACCTATTACAAAATGACCTACACGCTAACCATGCATGTTGCCGAAACGTTAAGCAAGCTAAATGAGACGATGACTTTTTGTTATGTTTCCGGTGGTGGAACCAATGAAAATGGAAGGTTGAAATGGGCGCAGGTTAAGGGTAAAACCGAAAATGATTTAATGAAGTTGCCTTTTACGCAGGTGTTTAATTTTCGCCCGGGTTTTATTAAACCGCTGCCAGGACAGAAATACGCGCACAAATTTTATAAATATATCAATTGGTTATTTCCTATTGGAAGGGCCGTTTATCCAGGTGGGTTTTGTACCATGGCCGAACTGGGCAAAGCCATGATTAATACTTTAAGCCACAATGGCGAGCGAAGGATTTTAGAAGGAAAAGACATTATTGCCCTATCAAAAGAATAAGCCCGGGTGCTACAATGAGTTCCCGGGCTTATTAATTATCAGCTCCTTATAGACCAGTTTAGGTTTGTTTAGTTGTTTTTAACAAATTTAATATAATGCTGCAACAGCATTTTTATCTTTTGTTGATAATACAGTGGCACCTGATCCGCATTGGCCACCATTCATAAGAGATAAGGCATCTGTTCCGGTAACACCAGGAACATTTGTCGCCGTCGATTCGCCCTGAGCTGACCAATTTGTATGACGCAAGGAAATATTATGACCAAATTCATGGCAAATGGTTCTTGCACGTTGCGCAAATGAATTGCCTGCAATATAGTTTTTATTGATTCTGACCAAAGCACCTGCGCTTCCGCCAGATGGGAATTGTCCTGAGCCACAAACACCATTTCCTAAATTTTCATCTTTGATCAGGATGTCATAAGGGGCTGTAGTTACGGTGCTAAAGCGCAAAGTGGAATTTGGAACAGCGTTCCATTGCGCAATTGCACTATTGATCTCGCTGCTCATAGAAGTCATAGACGGATCTACAAAAATTCTAATGTTTAGCTTTTTAGTGCTGTTTACAATGCTTCCGGTATAATACTGCTCAGTTTTAGCTCCGGCGCCATTAGCCGGGATTTCCATGTTTTTAGGGAATGTAATATCTTCTTCTACGATAAATTCATTCCCATTATCAACAATACTTGTTGCAGGGAAGCCCAGGTCTTTAATGTACTGCAAAACTTTGTCCGAATTTTTTACCGTTTCTTGTGGTTCAGTGATCGATTCCTGATTTTTTTTACAGGCTGCAATTACCACTGCCACCATGGCAACGATGGCAATCTTTTTTAGATTATTTTTCATGAAGTTTAAGTTAGTTAAGTCCTTTCGGAGCTGATAAACAAATGTAACAGAACTTGTTACATAAATTTTTGGCTGTAGGATAATTTTACACGAAAACTTTATCAATATGCTTTGTAATGTTATAAAGTTATGTGTGTATTTAAAAATTTACATCAATAATCTGTTTTGTCGATAATATTTCAGTTAAATAAGAGTTGTTAAAGAATAACAAGATTAATTCTGTATCGCTTACCAACCAAAAAAAGGGTACTACCAGTTAATTCTTCTTACCTTGCCAAATTATGGCCAAAAAAGCCCAAATTTTATAATATGCAAAATGAGAGTATAGCCTTACAGGCGAAAGTGTTTTTATACCATTTAAATAATGCCAACAACGAAAATGGTTTCCGGGCCAAAGAATCGTGGAAGTTTAGCCAGGTAAGTGAGCAGGGAAAGGCCGAAATAGAGCACGATTTCTTCCCTACGGTTTCTGTTCAGGTAGACCCAAAAAAGATACACGATTTTGCAGCAAGTGTATTATCGCAGCTTAAAGAGCAACCTAAAATTAATGTGCCAGATCTTAATGTTAGTATCCAAACCGGATCGGAATATTTCATTGCTTTTTCTCCCGACAGGATGATTAGGTAAGTGAAAAAGGCATGATGAGAAGTATAAGCTGAAATAAAGAAAACACTTTATTTTAAAAATATTTTATGTTGTTTTTTACACTGCCATAGGGTTGTCAGTCACCTGTATTTTCTTTGTGTAACTAAAACAAAAAAGACATGGTACAGGAACAGTTATTCGCAGAAACAATGGAAGAAACTTCCCTTGTGTATTTAATGAAAAATTATGCAAACTATAATTTCTGGGCAAATTTAACTCTGGTAAATTGGTTAAAAAATCATCCGGAAGAATTATTGGAGCAAGAAGTATTATCGAGTTTTAAAAGTGTAAAGTTAACGCTCGCCCATATTTTACAGGCACAGGAGTATTGGTATTCAATTCTCACTAAAACCAAATTCGAATTTCGTGAATATGGAAGTTTGAACGATATTTTTGATGCACTGTTGAAACAGTCAGAAAACTTAGCCGTTTATATTACTGCAATTAGTGAAGATAGATTTAACCAGAAAACGGAGATTCAAAGTCCTTGGTTTACTTCCGATTTTCAGAATTTTGAATATGTGTTACATGTTTTCAACCACAGTACCTACCACCGTGGCCAGATCATTACCATCTGCCATAATTTAGGAATAACGGGTGCCCCTATGACGGATTATAATTTCTATAATGTAATGGCGAAATAAAATACCGTTCGTTAAATAATGGCTTGTCGAAAAATCTCATGCAATGAAGATCTTCCGACAAGCCTTTCTGGTATATTAAGCACCTACTATTATTTTTTATTGTCGTATTTTCTTTGATTGTCCTTATTGGAAGTTTGATCAGACCGTTGGCCGCCACCATTGGTTATTCCCTGGATTTTTTTATCCGTTTTAACATCATGGTTAGCCCGATCAGCTATTGAACTGCCTTGAACCGTTGGATTGTTTTTGGGTGTGCTTGTATTTTTCATAACTCTAAGATTTAGTGAATAAATTGCAGCGCGCTATGATAACAACCAATGTGGGATTGGATATGTTTTGATTTTTTGAATTTGCCCGTCATTTCGAGCGGACCCGAGCTATCGGGTGCAACGGAGCCGAGAAGTCTAACTGGAACAGATCTTTCCATTCCGCTGCGCTTCATCCGGTAGCTATCGGATCGAGAGGACGACGATCTGAAAGGCATGAATGACCAGTAATCAAATTACAATTATCAATGAATCAACAACTCATGAGAAATGGCAATGACATACTAAACTGAGTTCGGTTAATTAGCATGCAAAAACTTTGTTTGAGGATATTTTTTTTGGCAATTGACCGCCGGTTTTCAGGGAAGAATGAATAAGCAATTACTTCCGCATTTGTAAAAAACAAGATCACCCGGTTGCTCATTAATTTTGATTATTCCATTCTGGAGCGCCATAATTTTAGTATATTAGATTAAACAAAAGGGATGATCACTCAATTTAGTCAATCAGACTAAAAATCCCCAAAAATATTTCAAACCCCACCTTTACCCCACGTTTACTCCGGCTTCCGGCCAGGCTTGGCTGCACCCTGCTTCGTATGTAGTTCGATACTGCCTCGAAGCTACTTTAGTAAAAGCTAAGCCCCGTTGCAGGTGGGCTATGCATGAAGTTTGCATTACTTTCGGTTAGCAGGTTAACAATAGCTAAATAAAAGCCAAAAAAAAACATAGCTTAGGGTTATTTTGGGTCACAGCTGTGCCGATATTGGGGTATGGAAAATGGTGGGGAAGGCAAAATACAAAAGCACGAATATATTAGCCGCTTATGGCTTAAGGTTTCCACCTGCGCGGGATCCGATAGCTCCTAAAATCCGCATGTCTGTCGTAATCTGGATATTACTAAGTTCTAAAAATGAATATCACCTGATTTTATTCCGTGATAATTATATTTATAGGCGGAAGTTCATTTTTGATTGGCATTTCTGAACGGATTTAGGACCGAAATTTTATTTTGGGCATAAAAATGAAATAGAGATCCCCTCCCGGCTATATTTCAGGTAACATATTAGCGCTAAGTATCTCTTTTAGTGATCCTGATGCTATGGGTAGCTATGATCTATTGAGTAAATTCTTAATTTCAGCTGTCTGCCCTGCCTAACCCATCTTGCTGGCCGGATGATGAATCTAAAAAGAAACTTTTTTAGTCTGAAACACGGCTTCAGCGTTTTTACCTTTTGTGAAAAATAATCAATGATTTTATTAT
Source organism: Pedobacter sp. 22163 (assembly GCF_052045595.1). Classification (NCBI taxonomy): domain Bacteria; kingdom Pseudomonadati; phylum Bacteroidota; class Sphingobacteriia; order Sphingobacteriales; family Sphingobacteriaceae; genus Pedobacter; species Pedobacter sp. 22163. The sequence goes on from NZ_JBQEPM010000013.1 coordinate 110,373, forward strand.
ATATATTTCTGCAGACCGCTGTAAAATATAGGAAAACCAGGTTTTTGTTCAATGTAGAGAAAGGCATGTTATTCCATCCAAAATCATTTTTAAGGATATCAAACTGCCGCTCCATCGTCCCTCTCTGGTTATAAAAATGGACAAGGGCAACAACATCCGTTTCGAAGTTGTTGGTCAGGATTCCCCTGTATTCATAGGCATCCTGGGTAATCAAATCTACCTGGCCATCTTTTTTCAATCTTCGTTTGACAATTAGCCTATATCTCTGTGGCTGTTGATTTTGTTCCCTGGCCTGATTTATAAAGGGAAGAATGTCCGTGTACCCTACTTCCAGTAGGCCATTTTTGTCCTCCATCACTTTCCAGTTGCAAATTTGCGGAAAATATTTCTCGACATAGCTGTTTCTGCATCCTATGTAAAAGTGTTCTACCTTCTGTTGTAGGAAAGTTACCACATCATACTGGTAGGATGCTGCATCTGCCCGAAAGTTTTTAATCTTTTTTACTTTCTTTGTTTCAAGTAGATTAAAAATTCTTTCCAGCGTATCCCTTTGAAATGACTTTGCATCAGAATTTCCATTTCTGTTTTCGATATAAAGTACAAATTGCTCATTGACGGTACAAACACCTGGCTGATAGCCATAATCTCTTTTGTAGGTCATTTTACTGTCCTGTTTTTCATTGAAAATGATCGTGTTGTCATAATCAAGGGTAAGTTCCCGGGAATCAAGAACCCCGATCTTTTTGAGGACTTCCAGATTAAAGTTCTCCAGGGTCCGGTTGGTACAATATTGATGTGTAGCCACGCCCCGCTTGGTTACACAGGTTTTTGTTTCTTCGGCAAGCCCGGAGAGTCTTCTCAGAACAGTATCGGGGCTTGCCAGTCTAAGATAAGGATTGTCGACAAAATGACTTTTTAAGTGGGTATGAAGATCTTCAACACTATCGCCGCCGCAGAGAAAAACAGATTTAAGTGAGTAGAAAACATCCTTCCAGGAATACTTGCTTTGGGCAGCAACGCAAGGCAGATATGCATGGCAAAGTTTATCGATTTCTAATTTGTTTAAGTAGTCGAAAACAAAATTTATGCCTCCGAAAGAGGATATTGGATTTGAATTTATTATTTTCACAGCAGTAATATTGGTCAACACTAATTTAAGTGAATATTACCTTGCTGCAAAACATTATTTATCAAGGTTTTGCAGCATTTTTTTTAATAACCTGCGGACATTAGGAGCTATCGGATGATGACCGTAGTATATCTCATAACCACCACCAGCCCCTCCTTGAAAATAAGGAGGGGAGTTCCCCTCAAAGTTCCAAATATATCAGGCCGCACCAAACAGTAAGCAAACAGAAATAAGTACTCAACACTTGCTAATAAGCCTATAAAATAGTCGAAATCAGGTTACTAACCATCAACCATTAACAAATGAACCAATAGCCAATTACTAGTACAACAAAAATATAGTCGGCTGTTTATGGAGATCTATTTCCTCTTTGCGCCAATTATAAACACTTTGAGTTTTAATAAATTCATCTTCTGCAGTAAGGTTGCTCGCTACACAAACCTGCGTATTGGGTTTGCAGCTCTTCAGCACTTCTTCAAAAAGTTGGTTGTTGCGGAAAGGTGTTTCGATGAATATCTGCGTCTGTTTGTAACGGCTTGCCGATAAATCTAAATCTTTAATCCGTTTGGTGCGTTGCTCTTTATCAATCGGTAAATAACCCCAAAACGCGAAACTCTGGCCGTTAAAACCTGAGGCCATTAAAGCCAATAAAATTGAACTTGGGCCTACCAAAGGCACCACTTTAATGCCGCGTTTATGTGCTTCGGCAACAATATCAGCTCCAGGATCGGCAATGCCCGGACAACCGGCTTCGCTCATTAAGCCCACATCTTTTCCGGCAGCAAGCTCAACAAAAAACTGACCTAAATCTGTCCGGTTATGTTTGCCATAATCGTGCACGATTAAATCTTTCTGTGGTGTTTTTAAACCAGCCTCTTTCAAAAACCGACGGGCTGTCTTACTGTTTTCTACAATGTAGGTATCAATCTGGTTAATGGTATCAACCAAATAAGGGGTAAAAGTTTTATGTGCTACCTCTTCAGCCAATGGTACGGGAATAAGGTATAAAGTGCCTTTTTGCATGCTACAAAAATACTTACAATAAATAGAATTTAAGTTCTAAAGTTTACGGTATTGGCAATATAATCTCTTTTGTGAACAAAGGTGTAGCAAATTTTATTTCTAACTGACTTATTTTCTGCACAATTAAAATGTGCTTAAAACGTTAAATATTAGTTAAATATGCCTCATAGGGCAATATTTGAAGGAAAACACGGAAACTATGCATGCATATTAAACCTTCTGCATTTTTGGTTCTCTAATTGATACACACACATTAGGTTATTAAAATAAAACACACAAATGAAAACACTGAAATCTACGGCACTTGTGCTGGGGCTATTTGCGCTCCTTGCCGGAACCACAACCCTTGTCAGGGCACAAGACTATCAAAACGATTACCAGGACGATGGTTATAGCACTGGCAATGTTTCTTTACAGACTTTTTACGATGAACTTTCGCCTTATGGCACCTGGATACAAGATCCTCAATATGGATATGTTTGGCGCCCGGATGTAGATCAAAGCGAATTTCGTCCATATTATACAAACGGACGTTGGGCGATGACCGAATACGGTAATACCTGGGTTTCCAATTACGATTGGGGCTGGGCACCTTTCCATTACGGTCGTTGGGTAATTAACAGTTACAGACAATGGATCTGGTTACCTGATACCAATTGGGGACCAGCCTGGGTAGATTGGAGAAGCGGCGATGGTTATTACGGATGGGCTCCAATGGCGCCAAGTATTAGTATTAACCTAAGTTTTGGCCGTCGATATTCGGTGCCAGAATTCTGCTGGAACTTTATTCCACAACGTAATATTTATATCAATACTTTCCCAAGGTATGATTACGGACGCAATAATGTATATATCCGCAATACCACCATTATCAATAATACTTATGTTTATAACAGAAGAACCTATTATGGTGGCCCGAGGGTTGAAGATATCAGACGTGCAACCAATAGAGATGTAACCGTTTACAGGTATGCGCAAAGTTCAAGACCTGGTGCGAGTAGGGTTGGTGGTAGAGAGGTTTCTATTTATAGACCTAGACCAGAGCGTAATGCTGATAATCGTAGTGCAGCACCAAGAAAATTTGAGCAAGGTAATGCTGGCATTAGCAGGGGTGGAAGGAATGAAGGTTATACCAACCGAGATCAAAGAGGTGGTAATAGCAATAATAACGATAACCGTTTCGGGTCGAGAGGAGATAACCGTACCGGGCAACCTGATAGGAACAACGGTGCCATAAGCAGAGATAATAATAATCAGCCTAATAACAGAGGTGAAGTTTATAATAGAGATGCTAATGGGCGTGTTAGCCGTGGCAATACCAATGGTGTAGACGGAAGAAACGGACAGGAAAATGTAAACCGCGGTCAGGATCAGCAACGTTTGGAGCAGATGAGACAACAGCGTGCACAGCAAGACCGTATGAGCCAGGATCAGCAACGTACACAGCGCGATGCTCAAACACAGCAACGTGGTCAGGCAGACCAACAACAACGTGCGGCTCAAATGGAGCAACAAAGGGCACAGCGTAACGAGCAGTTTCAACAACAGCGTACGCAACGTGATGCTCAGGCACAGCAACAGCGTAATGAGCAGATGCAACAGCAACGCGCGCAACAAGCCCAGGCCCAACAACAGGAAAGGACTCAACGGGATGCGCAGATGCAACAGCAAAGAAACGAGCAAATGCAACAACAACGTGCGCAACAGGCCCAGGCTCAGCAACAAGAAAGAGCGCAACGTAATGAGCAAATGCAACAGCAACGTGCGCAACAGGCACAGCAACAGCAGCAGGAACGTGCACAGCGTGATGCTCAGGCTCAACAACAAAGGGCACAACAGCAGCAACAACAAATGCAACAAAGACAAGAACAAAGAAGAACGGAAGCACCACAACAACAGCAACAAAGAGGTGGTGAAAGAAGCGGCTCTGAAGGAGGAAGACCATCAAGAGGTGGTAGAGGATAGATTGATAAGTCCCGATGAAAATCGGGACTTTTTTATTTTAAATACTTTGTTATCCTAAAATAAGAATTAAGGATTTTGTTCACTCTACTGTTTTGGAAATGAACATTCAGTATTGCTTCGGGAACAGCAGTCCCGTTATCCGCTATAGCTCCGATAAAAGATCGGAGGCTGCCGCTGCTACCGGGTTTAGAAACAAAGGTTTGTGCAGCTAAGCACCCAGCCAAAAATAGCACCACTTCACAAGCTACCTAGACCTGATTGGAGTGAACACGAAGCCGCAGGCAAAGTAAAACGGAAAGCGGGGTGAAACTGAAATAGTTGCAGAAAACCGCTCTCCTAATAGATAGGTTGTCACCTGATAGCAATCATGCGAGGCATGAAGCAATGTTGAAACTATTGCTACTAGCAAACGCATTAAGATTATTCATAAGTTTCCCTTGTTTCAAAGGCATTCATGAGCACTCCGTGGTTCCCGATCAAGTTGGGAATGACGATACCTTCCAGGGTTATCATCTCCTTAATTTCAATTTCATTTATATTGATTTTTATGAAATAATTATCCCTTAGGAGACAGCACGAGAAAAAATGCGGTTATATTACTGCCCAGCCGCTGTATGAAGGTTACTTAAATCGGTTCCCCTAAAAGTGCTTTCGGCATTGGGGTGCAGGTTTTCGGGATCGAGTAAAAAAGTAGTGATTCCCAGTTCCAACCCAAATTTAATTTCCGATTCGGCATCATCACCTATAATTAAAATATCATCTTTGTTTAAGTCGTATTTGTCAATAAGTAGTTTAAAAGCTTCCTTTTTGTTGGTGGTTGAAACATCAACAACATGTACGGCTTCAAAATCATCAGCAATGCCCAACATCTTTACTTTTGAGGTTTGTTGTTTCAGGAAACCTGCCGTTACAATAAATTTCCGGCCGTTAAGGCTTTTAATGTAATGATAATCATCGCTTGGTTTTAATGGTTTCGTTACCTGGCGGTTTTGCAGATAAGCAAGTATATCGGGCATTAATTCTTCGCTAAAGCCATATTTTTTTGCCACTTTTTGAAAAGGCGTTCTAAGCATGTCTTGTTTTGCAAGCTGAAAATCTTCTTTACTGATCCCTAAATCCAAACTTTCCAGGAAATTGTATAACTCACCCATTAACTGTTCTTCATTTGGTTTGGTAAAATAAATGGTATTGTCTAGATCGATAAAAAAAATATGCTTCATTTAAATGGAATGATTTATGTTGTAATAAAAGCAAAACAACAAGTGCCAATTAATGTTTAATTATTAAAGAATAAAGTTATGACAAAGGAAACAAAAATTATTGTAGGCGTATTAGCTGGAGCAGCACTTGGTGCAACAATCGCATTGGCATTATCTTCAGATTCGACAAGCGATTTAAAGGGTAAAGTATCAGATTTTTTTGCTGATCTATTAGACGCTTCAAAAGATAAATTAGCTAGTTTAACAGATAAAGCTACGGGTGTAGCCGATAAGGTGAAAGATAAAATAGCAGAAATAAATGCATAAAGAATTGGAAGTGCCGGAAATATCCGGCATTTTTATTCTATATATTTTCTAACCACATCTCAATGAACATTGCTTTTCATGGTGCCGCCCGTACTGTTACGGGGAGTAAGCACCTTATTACCTTAAAAAACGGCATTCAGATTTTATTAGATTGCGGCTTATTCCAGGGAATGGGTCATGTTACCGATAAATTAAACGATTTTTTTGGCTTCGATGCCAAAAAGATTACTTACCTGGTTTTATCACATGCACATATAGATCATTGTGGCTTATTGCCCAAATTGGTTGCGGAAGGATTTGAAGGTAAGATTTTCTGTACTTCGGCAACTATGGATCTGTCCCGCATTTTAATGATGGATTCTGCCAAAATCCAGATGCAGGATGCAGAGTTTTCTAACCGCCATCTGCGCGAAGGCGAAGAAATGGAAGAACCACTTTACACCGATGAAGACGTTACCAAAACGCTTGGTCAGATGAAGATTGTGGAGTATGAAGAAGATTTCGAGATTGAGGCGGGAATTCGGTTAAGGTTTACTGATGCAGGGCACATTTTAGGTAGTGCTGCGGTACATCTTACCATTACAGAAGAAGGAAAACCTACACGGATTACCTTTTCCGGCGATGTTGGTCGTTATGGCGACCTGCTTTTAAAAAGTCCGCAGCAGTTTGATCAGGCCGATTATATCTTAATGGAATCAACCTACGGCGATTCGCTGCATAAAGATCTCGATCCGATAGAAAACATGCTTTTAGAGATCATTAATAATACCTGCAAAATAAAAAAGGGCAAAGTAATTATTCCTGCCTTTGCCGTTGGCCGTACCCAGGAGCTACTTTATGCTTTAAATGGACTTGAGTTAAAAGGTAAATTGCCTGATGTACCTTATTATGTAGATAGTCCTTTATCTTCAAAGGCAACAGAAATTCTTAAAAACCACCCTGAAGTATACAATAATGGGGTTAAAGAAATTTTAAAGGTAGATCATGATATATTTGGTTTTAAAGGTCTGCGTTTCATCGAAAGTGTTGAAGAATCGAAAGCTTTAAATGCCGATCCCAGGCCATGTGTAATTATTTCGGCATCGGGTATGGCAGAGGCTGGTCGTGTAAAACACCACATCAGGAACAATATTGACAACCCAAAAAATACCATTCTAATGGTGGGCTATTGCGAACCTAAATCGCTTGGTGGCAGGTTAATTGCCGGACAAAAAGTGGTAGAGATTTTCCGCGATGAATATGAGGTTAGGGCCGAAGTAAGATCGTTAAAATCCATGAGCGCACATGGCGATTATGAAGATTTACTGCATTTTTTATCTGGTCAGGATCCGGCTAAGGTAAAACAGCTATTTTTGGTGCATGGAGAATATGAAGTACAACAACATTTCGCCAGCAGATTGAAAGATGCAGGTTTTAAACATGTGGCTATCCCCGAATACCATCAGGTATTTGAGCTTGAGTAACGATTAAGCGTTGGTCTGGAATTGTATTCCAGACCTTTATTCTCCCGACTAACTTATAAACTTATTTGCTATTGATGGTTTTTTGATTCCTCATTTTCTTTAAGCTTTAGTCTTTCAGCTTTCCTCCCTATCTTTGCCCGCATGGATGTTTTTGGTAAAGCGTTAACAGATATTTATAAAACAGGCGAGGCTGATACCCTTTGGTTGCACAATTCGTATGGCGAGCCAGAAGAAATGCCTTTAGAATTCTTCTTCCGTGATGATGAAGATATGCCCGTTCTAGAACTTCAGGCGTTACACATGTGCAGTGGAAAGGTATTGGATATTGGTGCCGGTGTAGGCAGTCATGCTTTACTTTTGCAGGCTTTTAATATCGATGTTACAGCCATTGATATTTCGGAAGCAGCTGTTGATATTATGAAAGCGCGTGGTGTGAAAAAAGCATTCATACAGGATATTTTTACCTATCAGGAGAAATTCGATACCATTATCATGCTCATGAACGGCATCGGTTTAACCGGAAATTTGCCCGGTTTTAAGGATTTCCTGATCAAGCTAAAAGACCTCATCAATCCCAATGGACAGGTTATTTTCGATTCTTCTGATATTGCTTATTTATACGAAGACATGCCGAAACCACAAAACCAATATTATGGCGAGGTATCTTATCAGTATGAATATAAGGGCGAAAAAGGCAATTGGTTTAATTGGATTTATATAGATGAAGAAACCATCAAGCGTACCGCTCATGAAACAGGATGGGATGCTGAATTGATTTTAGATGATGGCGAAGATCAGTATTTGGTCAAATTGACTTTAGCGCAATAATCTAAAAGTCATAAAGCTTTTGATACGCCTATTTTAAATTAAGAGGCTCATAAATTTGTTAGATACGAATATGAGCAATACAAAAATTAAACTTAGTGTGTTAGATCAATCGCCGGTTCGCAAGGGTGTTACCGCCCGTCGTGCCATTGAAGAAACCACTATACTAGCACAAGAAACCGAAAGTTTGGGATATCACCGTTTCTGGGTTTCAGAACATCACAATACCACCAGTTTAGCGGGTTCAACGCCCGAAATCTTAATTGCCCATTTGGCCAATCATACCAAAACTTTAAGGATAGGTTCTGGCGGTATTATGCTGCCTAACCATAGTGCGTTAAAGGTTGCAGAAAGTTTTCGTTTGCTGGAAGTGATGCACCCTAACCGGATCGATCTGGGAATGGGTCGCGCACCGGGTACCGACCGAATTACAGCTTCGATGCTTAATCCATCAAACAATTGGAGCGAGCAGGATTTTGTAGAACAACTGCGCGAACTGCAACATTACTTGCATGATACCTCTGATGGCGGTATCCAGGCCAAAATAAAAGCTATCCCGATTGCTGAAACCGTTCCGCAACAATGGCTTTTGAGCAGCAGCGGACAAAGTGCCTTATTTTCGGCCCACTTTGGAATGGGCTTTTCTTTTGCGCATTTTATTAACCCGCATGGAGGACCACAGGCTGTTCAATACTACAGGGAACATTTTAAACCTTCGGTTGATTTGACAAAACCCGTTGAGAACGTGGCGCTTTTTGTTTTCTGCTCAGAAGACGAAGAAAAGGTAAAACAACAGGAGGCTTTAATGGCTTACCGTTTTCTTCAGCTGGAAAAGGGTGGAGGCTTAACTGCTGTAGGTTGGGATGATATTAAAGATGTCAGTTATAACGCTGCAGAGCAGGAACGGATTAAGGCCAATAAACCACGAATGATTTATGGTACGCCTGCGGTAATTAAAGAGCGGCTTACTAAACTGGCTTCCGATTATGATGTTGATGAACTGATGGCAGTTACCATTACCGAGCATTTTGAAGACCGGATAAAATCGTATGAGTTGCTTGCGGATTTGTTTTTGTAATGAAAGTGATAAATCTACTTCCATGGTCTGTGTCTCCACAGACCATTATGAAGGGTTTGAAACCAGGAGTTTTACTGTGGTCTGTGGAGACACAGACCACAGGATTAAAAATTAAAAAACGTTTGTCTGCCGCCAACTTTTTGGCCAAAGTTCTGGATATTATAAGTAAGGGTAAGCATGCCATATCTACCCAGGTTATTACTCTGTGTATCGATAACGCTGTTGCCCGTAATCTGGATGTTTCTACGCACATTGCTCTGCAAAATATCATTAACCGAGAATTTTAATTGCGCCCTGTCATTTTTCATGAATAGGTAAGTAAGAGCAGCATTCCAGAATTTAATGTTATTGTTATATCTAGCAATTTTTTGATCATTGATGGTTAAAGAATAGCTGGTTTCGAAAACCAGTTTTTTAGGATAACGGATAATCAGTTCGGATGTACTTTGGTGGGTATTGTAGCTAATGTTTGTGTAATAGCTATCATCATACCTACTGCGATTCAGGTTTACTGAATACGACTGGTTAATTTCTACCTTATCGTTTAGGTTTAACCTGATACTTCCATTAGGCCCTACATAGAACACATTTGCATCACTCTCGATGTTATTCACAATAACGGGACTATGATCAAAATTGGCCCAAAAGCCTAAGCCTACTTTTAAGCTTGTTTTATCTTTTTTGAAATCTTTCGAAATATTGGCCCCTCCACTAAAATTATAGATGCCATTTTTGTTAACCGGGTTAACAGTTTGTACGCCATCTTTAATGGTAATAGCGTTAACAATGCCATTTTTTGTGAAATTACCATAACCGTATAAATTGTAATTAATCATGCTCTTAGGATCATATTTATACATATTCATGCTTAACCCCTGCATACGGGCGGGCAGTAGATTTGGGTTTCCATTTCTGATGTAAAAAGCATTGGTATTGTCGGCCACTGGCTGAAGATAACTTACATTGGGCTCTGTAAAACGGGCCGAATAGTTAAAGCGGAATATTTTATATTTTAATTGAAAGGTTGGCCATATAAAATTATAACGCTGATCAATATCTGCGGTATTGGTAAAGCGGTTGTTTAACGAAATATAGTTGTGTACCAATCCAGGTTGAAGGTAAAGGTCTTTAGTTACTTTGTACCCCAGGCTGATGTTCGTATTGGTTTTAAAACCGGCCTGTTTAACAGTTTGTGATAAATCTGGTACTACAATATCATACAGCTGGTTAGCCGGATTGCGGTAAAAAGTGTTTAATGCATTTTCGTTATTGATGATATTTCCGCTTACATCTGCTTTTAAATTAAGTTTTTTGCTAATTGGTTCGGTATAATTGCTATAGATGTAAGACGAGAAGTTATCAATGGTATTGTTCCTTAACTGATCAACTTCTGAAGTAGAGGGTGTGAGGTAAAAAATACTGCTGCTCCTGTTATAATTGGTAATTGGATTAGGAGTTGCTGAGATATCGGCTCCAATATTGAAAGATCTTCCTGCCTTTTTAAAATCCTTACTAAAATCGGCCCTCAACTGATATTTGTTGCTTGAAGTATTCAGATCATTCAAATTATCGAGCGTATTAATGAGCTGATTATTCGCATTGTTATTGCTTGAAGATACCTTGCTTACCGAATTGTTGGAGCTGAGCACAATTGCCGGCTCTATGGTCAATTGTGTTAAGGAGTCGATTTGCCAGTCTAATTTTCCACCAATATTGTGTTTTAGAATAAGAGAATTGGTATTTTCGCTGGCGTTGGTAATCAATCTGTCAGTACCTAATGTTTGGTTGGTATTGGTAAGTTTCTCCAGAAGATTGTCTGATCGGCCGAAGAAATATTGGGTATTAATTTTAATTCCTTTTTTTGTTAACGTGTTAAAATTAAAACCACCACCCGATGAAGCCTGAACACCATTATAACTTCCGCCAAAACTAATACCGTTGAACTCGAAATAACCTCCAGAGGTCATCATCATGGAGTTTACACCGCTTCTGCTAAATCCACCTATGCGTTGCACATCATTGGGGTTAAAGCCTGGTTGATTAATGTTGTTACTATAAGCCAATATACTTACCTGTGTGGTATCTCTAAAGAAGTTCATTAATCCACCAGCCTGATACAGGTCTTTTAAACCTCCACCAGCATATAATTTGCCAAAAGCTCCTTTTTTGATGGCTTTTTTCAGCTTTAAATTGATAATCTGCGGTATTTCTGCTGCCGTTAAATCAGGATCACGCCTTTTGGCCTGTTTATCATCAACCACCTGTACCTTATCTATAATATTAGCGGGTAAATTTTTGGTCGCAATCTGTTGGTCGCCACCAAAAAACTCTTTTCCATCCACTAAAATTTTACTAACCGCTTTACCGTTAACCTGTATAGAGCCATCGGCTGCGATGGCAACGCCTGGAAGCTTTTTTAACAGATCTTCTACCACCGCCGATGGCAGGGTTTTAAAGGATTCTGCATTAAATTCAATGGTATCTTTACGTACAATTACGGGCGGCCTTTCTCCCGAAATTACCACTTCGTTTAAATCATTTGCTTTAACGGAAAGATAGAGGGTGCCTAAATTTAATGAGGGATTGGCTGCCGTTATTTCAACCTCTTTCCGGTATGTTCCATACTGCCATGCGGTTACCACTAAACGGTATTTTACACCTATGGTTAAGCCATTGATTTTAAAAATGCCTTTATCATCCGATAATTTATAAGTGCTCAATATACTATCGCCAACTTTATATACCGAAACCGTTGAGTAATTTAAGGTGGTTTTGTGATTGGCACTATCGGCTAAAATTCCGGTAATGTTTCCGTTTTTTTGTGCAAATAAATTAAAAATAGCTAAGGTAAGGGCGATTGAAAGTAAGAGTTTCTTCATGTATATTTTAAATAAGCAAGCTAAAATTAGGCGCTAAGTTTTTACAGTACAGATAAATGTGATGAACGATATAAAAAATGTGACAGACTAAAAATTTGGCTTGGTTCGTTATAAGGCGTATTAAATGTTGCATCTTGTCAAAACAACTAATCTTTTAGGTAAAAGTAGCTGCCTTAAGGTGTTTTTGCAAATACTAAACGAAAAAATTACATAACGCTAAAAAGAAAAAGCCCCAAGCTAGCGCAATGGGGCTGAGAAAGCGCATGTTATTAGTTTAATGCAAATCGTTATAATTGATGATTTTAACTTCTGGATTTTTGGCTAAAATTTCTTCCATCCATTTGCGGTGCGAGGCACCAACACCTACCACAACCCTTTTTGCTTTTTTTGCCTTTGCCTGATCGATAATGTTTTTGCACATGCCCTCGTTTCTTAAAGTCCATTGCACAATCATCTCTTTCACCGTTTCGGTAGGGAAACCTGCGTAACCATAAAAATGACGGCCACCATAAAAGTTCCAGGCCTCATCTAAAACACCATATTTTACGGTGTTCATGCCGGCATAAGGATCGGCATTGAAAACCTTCGCTTCATCTTCATTGTAAGCCCAATATTTTTCTATGGCTTTAACGGTAGCTGCTTCCTGCGAGGTACTATCGGCTTTCGCTTTGTTGATTAAAATTTTGTGTAAAGAGTCTGTTTTGCCCCAGGCTTCACTCATGGTTTATCATAAGTTTGGCAATCCATGTTGTAAATCCGATCGTGTTTTAACTGGTAGATAAGGGGGAAATAGATTTTGCTGTACTCACTTCCAGGTCTACAGAATCCTTTTTTCTTTAATGAATCGGTATTTCCGAACATTTTTGCATATTCAAGCTGCTCTTCTTTGCCGAAATTTTGTTTCATATAATTTTCGAGTACAAAGATTTGATAATCGGCATTGCCCCTGTCCCATTTTTTAGCATAATTAACGGCTAAATTCATCCTGTTTTTATGATAGTAGGCAAATTTGGCGAGCGCTTTCTGGTCATTTTTAATTTGTGCATCAATATTTCTGGGAGATGCCGGATTTAATTTTTCTAAATAATCGTGTCCTTTTCTAAATGATTTTTTTGCCCAGTTGTTTTCCTCCAGTTTAGCGTAATCGCCCTGCGGCAGGTATTCGCCAAAAACCATATCAGGCTTAAAGTTTTTAAGCTTATCAATTATTGCCTGAAAGTTTTGTGTCGATTTAGAATTGTCATGGGCGGAGCCTACGATAACAATTTCGATTTGGTTCTGGGCATACGATTTAACTGCAATTGAGATTAACAATAAAAATGCTAAGCTGAGTTTTTGTATAATTTTCATGATGATCTTGTTTTCGTTTTTGTTGATTCAAAGATGAACATACACACCTGGCTGCTATATTTAATTATCCCAAAGGCTTATTATATTATCCCAATCGGAGAAATTGAGAATTAACGGTTTGTATCGTGATTTAAAGCTTTGGTCCTAAAAATGAATTATTCCATCAGTTTCTGGTTAAATCCAACGATCAGTTTAAACAGGTCTTTATACTCGGTAAGCGGCAATGTTTCAGGTTTGTCGAATACGTCGTGGTAGGCAGACGGACCACCCTGAGTGTAAATGAAGAATGCCGGAACACCTTTTTCTGTAAAGAAATAGTGATCGCTGTTGGCGGCTTTCCCTCTGGAGTTTATTTTCGAGATGTAATGATTTTGGTTGTTGATTGCGTTTAACAGCGCAAATGCTTTAGGATAAACGGATGCATTAACTACCGTCATGCCGGCTTCACCGGTTCCAACCAAATCTAAATTGATTAGGAATTTAATCTTGCTTAAAGGAATTAAAGCGTTTTCTACAAAAAACTTCGATCCCAACAGTCCAGCTTCTTCGCCGGCAAAACAGATAAAACCAATGGAGTAGGACTGGGGATTGGCGGCATAATATTTGGCCAAACTTAATAAAGTAGCTACACCGGCAGCATTATCATTAGCGCCCGGGAAATAAGTGTCTGCACCCATTCCACCCAAATGGTCGTAATGCGCTGTAATGATTAAAATGGAATCGGGAAATTTAGTGCCCCTAATCAAACCGCAAACGTTAGCTGCCTCAAAGTTTGGAATGAATTTGTTTTCAATATCAACATCAATTTTTTTTGGTATTGCGGTAAAGTTCTTTTTATTGAGCTGAATGGTGGTTACAATCCCAACTTCTGTGGCTACAGACCAGGTTAACTTATCTTTTAATAAAATCTTCAATGTTGGAGAAGCTTTGTAATTAAGACTATCTAACTCAGTTAAATCTGCCTTTTGTTTAGCGCTGGGGCTCTCATTGTTTACAATGAAATCAGTACCGGGGATAAGTTTCTGACCGTTTACGGCCACCATCATTTTTCCTGGGAATGTATTTACCGGAAAATTAAAGGTTTGCTTATAAGATTGACCCATTGGTAACAAACCGATTTTTTGATAGGCTTCTGTGAGATAAGTTGCAGATTTTTTCATCCCGTCTTTGGTATAACCTCTGCCCCAAAATTGTTTTGAAGTAAGGGTATTTACTACATTTCTGGTGTAGATAGAATCTTGAGCGAAAGTATTGATTGCTAAAAACAGGAAGATAATGAAGCCAAATTTTTTCATCCCGAAATTTAGTGAATTAAATTGTTATCAAACCTCGTATATTTTTAAACGGCGCAACCTTAAACCCTACAATTTAACTGTGCTAAGGTATCTTAGGTGGCCAATATTTTTTTTGAAATCAAGGTTCGGTGTGCTTCGGTTACGAAAGTCCTGCTATCGCTCCAAGTCCTCACTCGTTGGACTGCCCCCAAAAAGTTGGACAAACTTATTAATTATTTAATACTTGTGTCCGGTATTCAACCGGGCTCATTCCATTTAAGTTCAATCTTATCCTTTTATTGTTATAATAACTAATA
>NZ_JBQEPM010000014.1:0-109700 GCF_052045595.1 Pedobacter sp. 22163
GGTGAGCTAGCATCGGATACCTTAAAATCTAATTTAAGATACAAAAAAAAGAGCAGAGAAACCAAGGTTATCTGCTCTTTTTCAGCCCAATTATTAAGAGGACTTTTTCAGTGCCCTCGTTTTTGTCGGGACTTTTTTATAAAATATTAAGCTCTTTAGCGCGGTAACCGGCTAAAGATTCATGTCCTACTTCTAACTCTGTTATCAAATAACTAATGCTTTCTATCGGGCAAACCCTTAATCTTAAAGCAATATCCAGTTTCTCGGAGATGCAAAGCACGGCCGTTTTTTTTGCACAACCCAACATGGCTTTTTTAAGTTGGTTAATTTCCCAGTAAGTATCCGTTAAGCCCTCATCTGGGTGGATGGCGCTGGTTCCCATCAGGCATAAATCGGCCTTAATTTCCGATAACTGTGTAATTACTTGCCCGCCGTAGGTAACCTGCGAATTTTTCGAAAACAAGCCTCCAATCAAAATCACTTCAATATTATTGTATTTAGCCAGTTCTACTGCAACCAGCGGACTAATGGTGAAAAATGTAGCAGATAGGCCCTGTGGAAGTCGTTTCACAAATTCTAAAATCGTTGTTCCTCCTCCGGTTAAAACTACCATGCCATCTTTTATCAACTGAACGGCTTTTTTGCCAATCGCAATCTTACTATCTCTGGCATATACCGTACTATCGTCAAAAGAACTGTGATAAGATTTCGATAAAGCACCGCCATGAACCTTATAAAGTAAGTTTTCATCAACAAGCTCTTGTAAATCCCGTCTGATGGTATCTTCCGAAACATTAAGCAGTTGGACCAGATCAGAAGTTAATACGCGGTTATGTAAATTAATCTGGCGCATAATGAAGTCGTGGCGTTCTTTTTT
The DNA here is from genome assembly GCF_052045595.1 of Pedobacter sp. 22163. Lineage (NCBI taxonomy): Bacteria > Pseudomonadati > Bacteroidota > Sphingobacteriia > Sphingobacteriales > Sphingobacteriaceae > Pedobacter > Pedobacter sp. 22163. The sequence continues at coordinate 878 of NZ_JBQEPM010000014.1, forward strand.
CAGCATAAAGCAGGGTCTGGTTTTAAACGAATGTATAAAAGATTTTTAGAATTTTTAAATTTTGCGTGTTTTTGCGCTTTTGTGCGATAAAGTTTTGAAAAATATCGCAATTATTGCATTTGATTTTGTTTTTATATCCAAAAACATTTCTATATTTACGATAACTAAATGTTGAGATGCGTTATTATGCGTGTTTAAACAAAAACCGGAACAACAACTAATTTCATTTTAACCATTTCTTAAAGCAGTTTTATGAAGAAAAAACTACTCCTAACTTTTCTTGGTGGGTTTTTTTTGATTGCGCATCTTTTTGCGCAACAAATTACCATAACCGGGAAGGTCACATCCGATGATGGACCGGTGCCAGGCGTATCTGTTCGTGTAAAAGGAACAAATACTGTTGCACAAACTAATTCTACCGGACTTTACAGTATTAAAGCGCTTAAATCTGATGTTATAGTATTCACATATGTGGGTTATATAACTCAAGAAAAAGCCGTTGGCTCAAGCACCACAATTAATATCGTGCTCAGGCAGAATGCGAGCTCGCTAGATGAGGTTGTGGTTACCGCTTATGGGATTGAACGGAATGCTAAAAGCTTAGGCTACTCAACGCCCACTGTGCGCGGAGATGAAGTTACCCAAACAGGCCGCGAAAATTTTATCAATGGTTTGGCTGGAAGAGTTCCGGGACTTTTTGTAAACCCAACATCTGGCGATCCAGGAGCATCTTCCCAGATCATTTTAAGGGGTATTGTTTCCATGACGGGTGATAACTCCCCGTTGATTGTTTTGGATGGGGTGCCGATTGATAATTCTGTCTTAAATCAGGGCAGTACAGCTATGAATGGCAATAATAGGAGTCAGGATTACACCAACAGGGCATCAGATATCAATCCGGCAGATATAGAAAGTTATACTATTTTAAAAGGGCCTGAAGCTACGGCACTTTATGGTAATTTAGGCGCAAGTGGAGCCATAGTAATCACTACCAAGAAAGCTAAAGCGGGTAAATCAAGTGTCTCCTATAATGGTTCTTTAAGAATTGAAACTGTTAATAATTCGCCTGAGGTTCAGCAGGTTTATGGCCAAGGTGATGCCAATGGTGTTTTTAATGGGGGCTCCTTTAATTTTTTTGGGCCAAAGTATCCCGAAGGATTGCCTGTTTACGATAATGTGGGAAGTTTCTTTAGAACCGGTACCGCACAAAAGCATAATGTGGTAATAGAAGGAGGCAAAGAAGCATTAACATACAGGTGGTCTAATGAGTACACAGACAACAAAGGCACTATTCCAACAACCAGATACCAAAGGTTTGTATCTAGTGTAACCGGAGTAATTCCTATTTCGGATAAAATTAAGGTAACAACCCGATTTAGCTATACAAATGCATACAACAAGAAGGCAAATAAGGGTGTTCAGGGTTATTTAATGGGGTTATTGAGGTTTCCGTCGAGATTTGATGTAAACAATTGGATCGATCCTGTTGGGAACAGGGTAGTTACAACAGGTACAATTTATAATGAGAGTGATAATCCATTTTGGGATGTAAATAAAAACTTGTCAGAAGATAAAACGAATGCAATTGTCGGTAATGCAAATCTATCATACAGGCCAACTAAATGGCTAACAGTTACAGGTATTTTAGGAACTAATCTTTCAAATACAACCGGGTTGACGGTTTATCATACACAATCTTTTTCTGGCTCTGGAAGCGCGGCTACACCAACAGGCGGTACCATTAATACATACCAGGCTTTAAATAAAAGGTTGGATGGTTCTGTAACAGCATCTGCGGTGCATAAATTCTGGAAATTTAATAACACCTATATCATTGGTGCCAATTTTTCTGATGTAAACAATACCATTAACTCTGCCAGAGGGCAGAATATGTTCGATCCCGATTTTTATAGCATCAACAACACTTTGCCATCAACGCAGTCGGCCAAGCTTGCCATTAACCGTTACCGGAATGCGGGTGTTTTTGCCCAGGCTGTACTTGGTTATCAGTCTTTATTTTACTTAACATTATCTGGCAGGTTAGATGCAGCATCGAGGTTGATGCCAAGTAATCCATACTTTGCTTATCCATCAGCAAGTTTTGCATTTAATTTTACGGAGCTAGAAGCAGTTAAAAGTTGGAATATTTTCAGTAGTGGAAAGTTGAGGGCTTCTGCAGGTATAACGGGTAAGGAGCCGTACAAGGCGTATGCACTGGCTACCCGTTTATTAACCGTAAATAGCACTGGTGGCGGATTTAACTACGATCTTGCCAATGGTGGAAATCCTGATTTAGTACCCGAACAGACTAAAAACTTCGAAACCGGATTTGAGTTCGGCTTTTTGAAGGATAGAATTAGTGTAGATTTTACGTATTATAAACTCAATAGTCACAAGCAGATTATAGCACCAAGGATCAGCTATGGTACCGGTTCAGTAATCAGGTTAATGAACGGTGGCGATGTTGTTAATAAAGGTGTTGAAATACAATTGAAAGGATCGCCCATTCGATCCAAGGATTTTAACTGGGATATGACCTTCAATTTTACCCATAATAAAGGTATAGTACTGTCGATAGCTGATGAGCTTCCCGAGCTTTACGATTCTGATACCTGGGTTGCAAATGGACTAAGGGGAGCCGTTTTTCCTGGTGCAAGTACTCTTGCTATTGCAGGATGGGTTAACCAACGTAATAACAGGGGTGATCTTTTGATTAACCCGGCAACAGGCTTGCCGATTTTAGGAAGTGATCAGGAATTTCCTGTAATTGGTGATCGGACACCCAAATTTAACCTCGGTTTTGTGAATAACTTAAACTACAAAAATTTTAATCTTTCGTTTTTGTTGGATCTAAGGGTTGGCGGAGATGTTTATAACCAGACCCAATACGAGCTTTACAGAAGGGGTTTGAGTATGAAAACACTTGATAGAGATGTACCAAGGGTAATTACAGGAGTGCTAAAAGACGGCTTGGAAAATACTGCAAATCCAACAGTTAACACTATTTTGGTTACTCCATCGGCAAATACAAATTACTATAGTTCTACAACAAGCGGCATAGCGCCTGAAATGTTTGTAGAAAAAAATATCAAATCTTTAAGATTAAGAGATGTTACCATTTCTTATGATTTTCCCGCAAAAATGCTTTCCAGAACTAATTTTCTACAGGGTTTGGGCGCCTATGTAACCTTAACAGATGTTTTTTTAATTACGAATTATTCGGGTACTGATCCAGACGCAAACGCTAACAACCCATCGTTGGGTGGCGCTGGTGGCTATGGTATCGATTATGGGAATATGGGGAGACCGCTAGGGGTTAATATTGGTTTTCGTTTAAAATTGTAAGAATATGAAATATCTTAAAATAATAATATTTTCGGTCGTTGTGTTATGCATAACAGGCTGCAAAAAATGGCTCGATGTTAATACAGATCCTGCCACACCACAAGTTACAAAAGCTGAATACCTGTTGTCGCCAATTATGTTTCAAATGGCAAACAATACAGCTACGGATAACAGGTTAATTTTTAAATATACTCAGGATATGTTTGGGCAAGATGTAACAACATTTACTGTTGCCTGGGAAAAACACGGTTACCAATCGGCAAGTGATTTGGGTGGTTCTATGTGGAGGATGGTATACATAAACTTTGGTTTAAACCTGGAGGATATGATCAAAGATGCTGAGGCTACAGATAAATGGACTTATGCCGGAATTGGTTATGCAATTAAGGCATGGGGCTTTCAGTTGTTGACTGATGCTCATGGTCCGGTAATTTTAGATGAGGCTTATGCAAATCAGTTAAAATTTAAATACCAGGACCAGCAGGAAGTTTATGCAAGAGTGCGCCAGTGGGGCCAAAAAGCATTAGAATGCTTCAACAAAACCGATGCCGCAGGAACAGCTGCTTTGTTGGCTGGTGTTTCCGGCGATCAAATGTATAAAGGTGATCGGGTTAAATGGAAGAAATTTGTTTATGGGTTATTGGCGCAACAATACAGCCATCTGATTAACAAGGCTGAATTTAACACTCAATATGCCGACAGCGTTGTTAAATATGTTGATCTGTCTTTTTCATCGGCTGCTGATGATGCAACAATAAACTTTGGCGGAACGAATAGTAACGATTCAAATCCATTTAGCCAGAATTTTGGAATGTATACGGCCACTGCAACCACCGCCCCAACTTACGGAAGGATTGGGCAGCCTATTATTAGTCTGTTAACCGGTGGAATGAGGGGGACAGCTGCTATTGATCCCACGGTACCGGGTGCTGATCCAAGGTTGACCCGGATGATGAACCCAATTCCTTCCTCAGGTGTGTACCGGGGCGCATTGCCTTTTAATGGAACAGCAACTACGCCGCATATTTTAGGTGCATTGTCTGGAACGTCGATAGTGCCATTTCCAGGAAAATATATCTATTCAAATGCAGCGCGGTATCCGGTGATGAGTTATGCTCAATTGCAGTTTGCAAAGGCAGAAGCGTTGTTTAGAAAAGGAACAATGGCTACGGCGTTTACTGCATACGTTAATGGGATTAAGGGGCATATGGATTTTGTGAATCTTTATGGAAGGAACGGATCTCCTGCCGCGGCTACAATTTCTACTACCGAAATAAACAACTATTTGGCCAGCACCGAAGTAGCTCAAAATGCCAGCGCCTTAACAATCGCCGATATTATGCAGCAAAAATATGTTGCCCAATGGGGTTGGGCAGGAATGGAGCAATGGAGCGACTTACGCAAATATCATTATGATCCTTTAGTTTATAAAACATATAAACAACTTGAAGTTGGAGATTTTTTTGAACGGAACAATGGAAAATATGCCTACAGATTAAGACCAAGATATAGTTCAGAATATATTTGGAATCAGGATGAACTGGCTAAATGGGGAGGACTACAAACGGATTATCACACGAAAGAAACCTGGTCTAATCTTCCATAAATTAAACTTATAGACATGAAATCGATAATAAAAATATTTTTAGCGGTTGGCATTTTAACATTTGTAATCTCTTGTGGTAAAAACGAAATCAACTATGGTGATTTTGAAGTTTTGAAAGATGATCAGGCAATGTTGAAGGTTAATTACAATATAGCCTACACCGCAGATCCTAATGTTCAGATCAATATTAATGGACAAAGAGTGAGCACGCTTATTAAGACCCGATATCCGTATCCCGGTGGAGGTTATGGGACGTTAGGAGATTCAAGGCCGGATTATTTGGTTATTAAGCCTGGGACATCTGAAGTATCGATCTCTATACCTAAGAAAGGTACAAGTATAGATTCTGTCGTGTTATATAAAACCGCTGTTTCTGCTGAAGCAGGTAAGGCTTATACGCTGCATTTAACGGATACTGCAACAAATACAAAAAGTCTATTGGCCTTTGACAGTTTTGCGCTTCCAGATTCGGGAATGGTAAAATATAAATTTGTAAACCTAATGCCGAACGTTCCTGCGGTTGATCTTTATTATGGTACTACGCTTGTGTGTTCTAATGTTGGCTATTTAAAAGAAAGTGAATATTTTATCCGCCCGGTTTTAACCGGAACCGCTTTGGCCTGGACAGTTAAGGCTACGGGTGGAACAACTACTATTGCAACATATACAAGCGCAAGTACAATGCTTAACAGAAGGATTTATACCGCTTTTGCTACAGGGTATACGGGCAGAACCGATGCAGTAAGAAAACCCTACTTAGGCTTTTTTCTAATTAGATAATTTTCTCTCTTTTATTTTATTAGGTCGCCGCTGAATTAAGTGGTGGCCTTTTTTGTTAATTTTTTTAACATTAAGGTCTGTTTAGAGCCTATTTTAATTGCGCTATTATGCGGTTTTGTGCAATAATATCAAACTAATTACAATGTGAATACGCCAATTATTTGCATTTAAGTGAAAAACAATCGTGATATTTACTTAAAATTCAGGAATATGCGGTATTTTGCGTGTTTCTGGGTTCTAACTAACAACTATAAACTTTTTCCTCTTTGGTGATTATGAAAAAAAAACTACTATTAATTTTTCTTGGTATGTTTTTGTTGCTGGCTCATGCCATTGCACAACAAACTACCATTACAGGTAAGGTTACGTCTGAGGATGGACCAATACCCGGTGTTTCAGTTAAAATAAAAACAGGAACCACCGTAGTACAAACAGATGGCAGTGGAGCATATGCTATAAAAGCAAGCAAAGGTGATGTCTTGGTATTTTCATTTATAGGTTATGCTACTCAGGAAAAAACTGTGGGTGCGGGCAACACAATTAATGTTTCGTTGGCGTCCAATTCACAAGGGCTTCAGGAAGTTGTTGTTGTAGGCTTTGGTACACAGAAAAAAGCAAACTTAACGGGAGCAGTAACCACGGTAGATGTTGCAAAAACTTTTGGAAGCAAGCCCTTAAACGATCCTACAAAAGCATTACAAGGTGTTGTTCCTGGTTTAACCATTACTTATGGCAATGGTGGGTTAACTGCAGGGCCAAACATTAACATTAGGGGAGTTGGTTCCATAAATGGAAATAGCAGACCGTTAATTATTGTTGATAATGTAGAGACACCCGATCTTTCCATCATTAACCCGGCTGATATTGAAAGTGTTTCTGTTTTAAAAGATGCAGCATCGACTTCAATTTATGGGGCCAGAGCGGCTTTTGGAGTGGTTTTAATTAAAACCAAATCGGGCAAGAAAAACCAGCCGACAAAAATAGTTTATACTAACAATTTCTCTTGGAATAAGCCAACGGTATTGGCTGATTTCGCAGATCCTGTTCCAGAATTGCAGGCACTTTATGATGCATCGGTAAGGGCAGGCACTACATCGCCCGAAACTTTTGGTATGCAGCTAACGAAACTAAGGGACGGCATTGCCAACTGGCAGAATAAATATGCGGCTACAAATACCGGTAATGACATGATTTTGGGTCAGGATTTTGACTATGTAGATGGCCGTGTTTATTTTTATAAAGTTTGGGACCCAAAAAAGGAAATGCTGAAAGACTACACTGCTCAGTCTAGCCATAACTTGAGTTTACAAGGTGGAAGCGATAAAATTGGATATTATTTATCTGGCGGTTACGCAAATGAGGGTGGTATTTTTAAATTAAATCCTGACGAAATTAATAAATACAACATCAGCGGCTCGATAAATGTTGCCGCAACCAAATGGTTGGATGTAGACGCGAAACTTCTCTTCAGAAACTTCAAGTACGATTATCCATACCAATACCAAAACTACTGGTACTATTTCTGGAGATGGGGTTCTTACTTTCCGTACGGTAAATATAATGGAAACTATTTCAGGCATACACCTGCTTATCTAGCCAAGGCACAAACATCAAATGTAACCGAAAATTACAGTCGTGTGGATCTTGGTGCAACCATTAAAATCACAAAAGATTTAAGCATCCGTGCCGATTATACGCTTGGTAGAGCTAATGCGCTTAGGCATGAAGTTGGAGGGCCAATAAATGCGATCGATTTCTGGACGGCAGGCACGCCACCACTTGTTGCAAATATAGCAACCGCATCGCAAGATATTGTAAGTTATGGTGAAACCAGAAACATGGTCAACACGCTTAATGCATATGCAACGTATCAAAAAACGATTGCTACAAATCATAATATTAAGCTTACTGCAGGTGTAAACTCCGAGAACTATGATAATGTTCAGTTTACCGCAGCTAAAAATACGGTTTTAGACCCTTCAAGAGGTGAATTGGCATTGGCAGTAGGCACACAATTGGCCAGTGGCTACCATGGTACCGTAAATGGTACCATTTCATATCCAGTTGGCGCTTATGCCGGTTATTTTGGACGTTTTAATTACGATTACAAAGGCAAATACTTGTTGGAAGTAAACGGAAGATACGATGGTTCATCAGCCTTTTCTAAATTAGACAGATGGGGCTTTTTCCCTTCAGCTTCTGCAGGTTACCGTTTAACTGAAGAAAAATTTATGAACTTTATTAAACCTTATGTTGATGACCTTAAACTCAGAGCATCTTATGGTTCAGTAGGAAATCAAAACGTTGGGGGACAATATTATATTCCTACAATGACTGGTTCATCTGTTAATTGGATCACACCATCTGGAACTACATTGGTTCAGGGAGTTGCGGCGCCAATTGCAGTTGCACAATCTTTAACCTGGGAGAAAATTCAAACGCTAGATTTTGGTACGGATATACGTTTCTGGAAAAGTTACATTGGTTTATCGGTTGATTATTATCAACGAGATACCAAAGGCATGTTACAGTCAACATCTGTTCCATCTACTTTTGGTGCAGCCGGACCAAAAATTAATGCTGGAAATTTCAGAAACCGTGGTTATGAAATCAGTTTAGACTTAAACTATCCGGTTAATAAGGACCTTAATCTCTATGCTACCTTAACCTTGGCAGATAATAAAACGGTATTTACGAAATGGAATAACCCGTCTAATTTAATTTATCAAAACAATGCCAACTATCAAAATAATGGTTTTTATGTAGGCCAACAATATGGTGAAATTTGGGGTTTCGAAACTGAAGGTTTTTTCCAATCTGCAGACGAGGTAAAAAATTCTCCTAGTCAGGTAGCTTTGCAAAATGGAAACTTTGTTTACGGTGCAGGTGATGTGAAATACAAAGATTTAAATGGAGATGGTGTAATTAACCAAGGTAAAGGTACGGCTGACGACCATGGCGATTTAAAGGTTATTGGTAATAGTCAGCCCAGGTATCAATACAGTGCCCGTTTAGGTGGAGCTTTTAAAGGCTTTGATATCGATGTATATATTCAGGGCGTTGGCAAGCGTGATTATTGGGGCCTTGGCACCATGATTATCCCTGCTTATGGCAATGCCGATATTATGTATGCTAATCAGTTAGATTACTGGACACCTTCAAATCCAAATGCATTTTATCCTCGTCCTTACATTGGCAACAGCGCAACTAAAATTGCTCAGTTCCCGGCAAGCGGAAATAACTTCTACCCTCAATCTAAATATTTATTAAACCTAGCCTATGCCCGGTTAAAAAATGTAACCATCGGCTATACCTTGCCAAATAACTGGTTGAAAAAATATGGAATTGAGAAATTTAGAATTTACCTGAGTGGACAAAACCTTGCAACAATTTCGAACGTAGGTGCACCAATAGATCCTGAAATGACAGATGGAGAAGCTGGCTATACAGGGCGTACCTTTCCGTTTAACAGACAATATTCTTTCGGTGTTAACTTAACATTATAATAAGAGCCATGAAATTAATTAAATCAATATTATATTTATCATTTATTGCAGTCTTAGGCGTTAGTTGCTCCAAAGATTTAAATGTAGATACACCCGACCAATTTTCTGACGACAACTTTTGGACGAGCGAAAACAATGTCCGGACCTATAACTGGGGTTTTTATGCCTTGTTTACAGGTTTTGGAACAGGTACAACTGCCGATTTTTATTTTTCAACCCTATCAGATGATCAAAATGCGGCGACGTTCCAAAATTTTGCATTAACTGCACCAACAACTTCGGCAGATTGGGATTGGACTTATGTCCGTAAAGCCAACATCATGTTAGAGCGGATTAATCAGGTACCGATGAGTGATGAAGCGAAAAAGCACTGGAATGGAATTGCGAAATTTTTTAGGGCTATGGATTACTTCAATAAAGTAAAAACTTTTGGAGGAGTTCCATACATCAGCAAATCTTTAGATGTTGCCCAAACAGATGTGATTTACAAACCTCGCGATACCCGTCAATTAGTAATGGACAGTGTTTTAAGTGATATCAATTATGCCGTAGAAAATATCCGTGTTAACGATGGCGATAATGTTGTAAATCGCGACGTTGCGCTGGCTTTAAAAGCCAGGATTTGCCTTTTCGAAGGTTCTTATCGGGTTTACCATACAGAGTTATCCTTGCCGGATGCTGATAAATTTTTAACGCAGGGTAAAGATGCCTGCGAAAAACTAATGACAGGTAAATATACTCTTAATGCTGATTATAGAAGTATTTATAGTTCAATGGATTTGGCAGGAAACAAAGAGGTTCTGCTTTATAAAAGATATTTAGCTGGTGTATTAACGCACTCGGTAATTGGTTATACCAATGCTACCACCCAAATGAGTGGTTTAACCAAATCAGCTGTTGAGGCTTATCCTGCAACCGATGGTTTGCCAATAAGCCAATCTCCACTTTACCAGGGTGATAATACCATTACTACACTTAGGGCAAATAGAGATAACCGGTTATTGGGTACCATTGATAACTTTTTGTGCTATAACGGTACTTTGGTAAACGGTTATAGTTCGAGTACTGGTTATCGTCCGTCTAAATTTCTAAACCCGGCTTCCAACCAATTAGCGCCCTTTAATGAAACCGATGCGCCTATTTTTTACTATCCTGAAGTTTTGCTTAATTATGCAGAAATTACCGGAATCCTTGATCAAATAGGTAAGCTTACTTTTATTCAAGCCGATATGGATAAATCAGTTAACCTTTTAAGAACCCGCGCGGGAATTGCGAAGCTTAACGTTACAGGTGGCGGGAATGTATCTGCTGGTACAACTGCAATTGCCGATCCAAAAAGAGATGCAGATGTTTCTCCCTTGATGTGGGAAATACGACGTGAACGTAGGGTAGAATTAATGATGAACGGATTTAGGTATCAGGATTTGATGCGCTGGAAAAAAGGGAAATACTTAGATAGAGCTCAAAATGTTGAGGCCTTTTTAGGTGCAAAAGTGCCTGATAATGGTAAGGTTTTAAGAAATGCAGAGGGTTATATTGTTCCTTATGCTACAACTTTAACCAGAACATTTGTAGATCCAAAAAACTATTTATCGGCAATTCCAACTGGTCAGATTAGTTTGTATCCTTCAAATACACTACAGCAAAATCCAGGCTGGTAATTTTTTATAAAGAAATATTTTATAACCTCCTCAAACTTAATAAGATTGAGGAGGTTTTTTATGCTTATTATTTCGTGCTTAACCAAACTACTTTTCCATCCATTGTACTCGCAAGTATATTTTTTCCATCAATCACATTTACGGTATTGATCATCGAATTATCTATTTTGTGTGCCCAAACCGTGCTTTGTTGTTTAGGATCGATAGCATAAATAACACCATTCTTTGTTCCAAAAAACACCTTTCCGTCCTTTTCAATCAACATGGATGGCACATGTTCATATCCAAAGCCTACGTTATATCGCCAAAGTATACCCAGATCTTGTGCCTGTGCTTTATAAGCTACTATTTCGTCCTGCATGGTTTTGCCATAAATGATGGTACTGTCTGCAGATTGTCCGATCGATTCCCGAACTGTAGCTTCTTTGTTTCGCCAAAGTGTACTGCCGCTTTTCGCATCAATCGCGGTTAAATAACGGTCTGGAGCTGCAATATAAATTATTCCGTTATAAGCTACAGGAGTTACCATAGCTGGCGAAAACATTCTGTTGCCCTGGCCATTGTTCCATTTCCACAACAAGTTCCCGCTGTTAATATCAAGTGCGTATAGATGCCTGCCCCAGGAGCCAAAAATAATTTTACCCTGATAAATGAGTGGTTTGCCCACAATTGTACCTTCTACCTCTTTAAATGCCCATATTTCATTCCCTGTTTTAACATCCAGTGCCCTAAAGGTATTATCGCTGCCACCTATGTACACCTGTTGTCCGCTAACTACCGGCGAACCTAATACCGAGTTAGTTGTTTCTTTGCGCCAGATTTCCTTTCCTGTTTTTGCATTTAATGCGTAAATAGAGCCATCACCTGAACCGAAAATAACCATATTGTTAACAGCAACTGGTGATGAATAGATAGCGCCTTTGGTTTTAAATGTCCATACTTTTTTCCCTGTATTTTTATTTAAGGCTTCGACCAAACCTAAGCTATTGCCAAAAATAACATTGTTTGAGGTATAGGTTGGTGTATTTACCACATTGGCATTAGAGTGGTATGTCCAGACCTCTTTTGTGCCCGGGTATTTACTGTTGATGGCAAAATCAGGGCGTTCATATTTTTTTGAATCAGCCTGAAAAGTTTTTAGTGCAATTTTTCGCCATGCAGGAAGAATATCCTGAGTTGGTTTTTTAACCTGAAAAAATGCACTATCCCTGGCCATCGTTACAATGTTGTACCCACCAATACTATCCTTTGCCCTTAGGTTAGAGCGGCCCATTGTGGCTTCAATACCTTCAAAATTATAAGGATGATTATTGTGTCCATGGCCGCAAATGGCATACTGGATATTATATTTCTTTAACTTATCTGTTGCTTCGTACCAATTATCCAAGCTGTTATCCAATGGGTAGTGATTGGCAAAAATAATGGGCATATTTTTAGGTGTTGCTTTAAGCACACTGTCCAGCCAAACAGTAGCGTCCCTTGGAATGTGTCCATCGCTCATCCTTACATAAGGACCAGATGCACATGCAATAAAACGGTAGCCATTATGATCGAAAATAAATTTATCGCCGCCAAACGCTTTGATAAAATTTACACCACCTGATTCAGACCATCCGGTATCATGGTTTCCAGGGATAATGTGATATGGTTTATTTAATTTCGATAAGATATCTTTAGCTAATTTAAGCTCATTATTGGTGCCCATTTCGGTTATATCGCCCGTAATAATCACAAAGTCAATATCATTTAGCGTATTTAAATCAGCAACAGTTCTATTAAGATCTTCTTCGCCCATTGATGACCCGACATGGGTATCGGTTACAAAAGCATATTTAAAATTTTGGGCTTTTACAGTGAGCGAGAACAGGACAGCAAACAGTAAAAGAATGGAATGTTTCATTTGTTTTTCGTTAAATTGTTTGAATAAAAATCGGTATTTTTTGGGTTAAAACGGAGCTGTAATGCCAATATTACATGTTAATAAACGTGTTGCAATAAGTAAGAATTAGGTTAAACAGGAAACTAACTCAAACAAGTTAAAACCTGGTGATGGTGTCTTTTATACACTTGATTTAAGGTATGCTGTTAGGCTGTTTATCAAAGTTGATTTTGTTACCTAGGTTCACATATTTGATCAATCCTTAGCTTTTTATGTAAAAAGGCTGAGATGCTTTCTTTTGATAAAAAAATATTAGTGATATTTAAGATAAGGCACTGTTAGCCTGTATTTTTCGTGTTAATTCATCTTTTCTAATCCTTAATTAATTAATTTTATGAAAAAAAGACTACTATTCTTGTTTCTGGGAATGTGTTTTTTGGTGGGACAAGTATTTGCCCAGCAAGGCACCATTTCCGGTAAAGTAACATCAGCAGATGACGGTACGCCGTTGCCTGGTGTTTCTGTAAAGGTTAAAGGATCTACAGCCGGAATCAGCACTGATCCTGACGGGCGTTATACCATTAAAGCCAACAGCGATCAGGTTTTAGTTTTTAGCTACATCGGCTCTATAACCGAAGAGCGGCCAGTTGGAGCTAACAGGGTAATCAATGTTCAGCTAAAGCAGGATGCTAAAACGCTAAATGAGGTAGCCGTAACTGCATTTGGGGTAAAGCAGGAGGTAAGAAGCTTAGGTTTCTCTACCCAAAACGTTAAAGCCAAGGAAATTGTCGATTCTCAACAGCCAAATCTGGTTAATGCGATGCAAGGAAAGGTGGCAGGCGTACAAATCACCAATTCAAGTGGTGCGCCAGGCTCATCAGCAAATATTATGATCAGGGGCGGAAGCTCGTTAAGTGGAAATAACCAGCCGCTGTTTGTGGTTGATGGTATCCCGGTTGATAATACCACGCCAGTAAGTCAGGCAGGGCTTGTAGCCAGTACTGCTCCGGCGTCAAACCGGGCCATCGATATTAATCCTGAAGATATTGAGTCGTTAACAGTATTAAAAGGGCCTGCCGCTGCGGCACTTTATGGAATCAGGGCCGCTTCTGGCGCCATTGTAATTACCACCAAAAAGGGTTCTGGCGGTGCAGCAAAGGTTACTTATCAGAATACTTTTTCGCTGGATAATGTTAACCAACTACCCGAGTTGCAAGGTAAATATAAACAGGGCGAGGCGGGTAATTTTAGCGCAACAGCTCCAAATTCGTGGGGGCCGGAATTTGCTGCAAATGAAACCGTTTACGATAACCTGAACAATTTCTTCAAAACGGCTTTCTCCCAAAGCCACGATCTTTCGGTAAGTGGAAGTTCTGAGCGAAGCACTTATTATACTTCTGCATCACTTTTAGATCAAGGCTCTATAGTAGATAATTCTGATTTTAGAAGAAAATCTTTCAGGGTGAATGCGGATACCAAAATCGGCGAAAAACTTACAGTTGGTGGCTCTGCGAACTACGTACGGACAGATCGTACTTCAGTACCGCAAGGGAGTGCTAATGGTACAATGGGTGCGTTATATTGGCCACGTAATGATGATATGACCAATTATTTGAACCCGAATGGCTCGCAAAGGGTTTTTCCGGGAGGTAATGACAATCCTTACTGGACCATCCAAAACAAACCGATTACCAGTGGGATCAATCGCTTTATCGGGGTGGCCAATATCAACTACGATCCCTTTAGCTTTTTAAATCTAACCTATCGCCTGGGTACCGATCTTTATACCGAGAATTTTAAGGCAGTACGGATGCCCGGAACTTTAGAGACTGATGCCTTGAAAGGCGCCATCGCCCAGAATACCAATACCAATCAGATTACCACATCTACTTTTATTGCCACGGCTAAAAAAACTTTCTGGGATGATTACAATTTCAGCCTGGCCATTGGTAACAACATCGAAAATACCAGGGTGCAAACCCTAACGGCTAATGCCATCAATTTTATTGATCCAACTTTTCCCAGTATTAACAACACCGTTGCTACCGATCGGTCTGTTTCTGAAACCCTAAACCGCAGAAGGATTGTAGGGGTATTTGGAGATTTTAACTTCGATTGGAAGAATATTATCTATGTGAACTTAAGGGCGCGGAACGATTGGACCTCAACTATTCCGGTTGGCGATAATGCTTTCTTTTATCCGGCAATAAGTACTTCTGTTGTTTTAACAGATTTATTGAAAGAGCTTAAGCTAAAATCTGATGATCAGATTTTTTCATACGGAAAGATCAGGGCGGCATATTCCAATGTAGGTAAAGATGCACCACCACATGTAACTACAACATCACTTGCTGCCGTTACCAATACATTCACCATCAATCCACGTGGTTTTATTACCAATGCCAACAATGCATTTGGAAATCCACAGCTTGTACCCGAGTTTACCCGGGCATTTGAGGTAGGGGCAGACTTAAGGTTCATCAAAAACCGATTTGGTATTGATTTTACCTATTACAGAAGCAAATCCGATAACCAGATATTGGCAACCAGGGTTCCGCCATCAGCAGGAGCTTTTCTTACCTACTTAAATGGAGGGGCCATTCAGAATAAGGGGATCGAGGTGGTGTTAAATGCACAGGCGATCGTCAAAAAAGATTTCAGGTGGACCATCGATATCAACTTTGCGCATAATAAATCAATTGTGAAAGAGCTTCCAGGTGCTTTAGATCGGGTCGAACTATCTGATGCCTGGGTGGCTGCAAATGCCGCTCAGGGCGCCGCATTCTTAAACGGAAGTTTATTTGGTATCAACGGTAATGTTTGGAAGCGGAATGCTCAGGGACAGCTGTTGCTGAGTAATACCGGCTATCCGCAAGTGCAAACAGCTTTAGCTAATATTGGCGACCGAAACCCCGATTTTACTTCGGGCATTACCAATACCTTCAACTACAAAAATTTCTCACTCTCCTTTATGGTCGATATCCGGGTAGGCGGCGATGTATTCAACGCGACTGAGAATTCATTGGTCCGTTCGGGCTTAAGTACAAAAACATTGGATCGCGGATCAAAAGTTTTTGATGGAATTATAGAATCTACCGGATTGCCAAGTGCGCTATCAGTTCCGCTAAATCAAAATTATTATCAGACCATCTATGCCAACCAAGGCTACGACTTTGTAGAGGATGGTAGTTGGTACAGATTGAGATACGCCACTTTAACCTACAACATGCCAAACAGCTTTTTAGCTAAAACGAAATTAAAAGGCCTGGCATTTACCGTAACTGGTAGAAACCTGGTTCTGATTACCAAATATTCGGGCGTAGACCCTGAGGTTTCGGGCAGTGGTGCAGGCGTTGGTGGATCGGGTTCTTTCGGTTTCGATAACCTCGGTATTCCTGCTACACGTGGAGTAGATATGGGTTTAAGATTAACTTTTTAATTGCATCGTCATGAAAAATAAAATAATAATAGCATCATTAATCAGTGGTATGTTTTTAAATACTTCATGTAAGAAGTACCTTGATGTAAATAAAGATCCAAATAATCCTACGAAAATTTCAGCAGCAAGCCGCCTGGTTGGTGCCATTACCACCTCAAACGGAGCTGCATTATGGAGGGGTACGAGAGAAGTATCGGGGCTTGTGCAGTACGGAACAACTAAATTGCTTACTGGTACCAACCGTAACGCAGAACAATGGCGTTTTACAGCCAGTTATTTTCTTTGGCAAAACGCCTATGTATATACCATGCCTAATTGTGTAGATCTGATCAATTTAGGTGAGGAAGAAGGAAGCCCTTATTTTGTGGGTGCCGGAAAAACCTTGTTAGCGATGAATTTTGGATTGCTTACTGATCAGTATGGCGCGATCGTGGTTGATGATTATTACGACGGCAAAACCCAGCTAAATTTACTGCCCAAAATGCAGCAACAGCAAGATGTTTACCAACGTATTGATAAATTGTTGGATGAAGCCATTGTTGCTTTTAGCAGTACAACAAATGCTACCGGACTTAATGCCAATGGGGGTGATATCATGTTTCAGGGAGATGTAAGCAAATGGAAAAGATTTGCCTGGGCACTAAAAGCCAGATATCTAAATCATTTATCTAAAAAAGGCGCATTGTACAATCCTGCAAAAATTATTGAGGCCTGTAGCAATGCTTTTAATGCCGATGGTATGGATGCACAGTTTGCTTATTTATCAGGAGGGATCCAAACAGACGAAAACCCATGGTACAGTTGGGGCGGTTTTGTGCTTACCACAACAGATCCGAACAATGCACTTTACGATCCACGTTATTTTGCCTGGAGCCAATTCTTTGTTAATATGTTATCATCATTTCCGGTTACCAATGCCACTTTTCAAGATCCAAGGATAAGCAGGATTATGCAACCAGCTGTTTCTGATGGACAGTATCGTGGTTTAAAAGCCGGTGCTGGTCTGTTAGGCGGTCAAGGGTTATTGTCCAACGGACAGCCAGGAGATGCCACTAAAACAAATGGAAATGATTATGGCCGTTTTAGTAATAGTGGATTTTATACCAAACAAACCTCACCTATCCCTTTCATCACTTATTCTGAAATTAAACTGATTGAAGCAGAAGCTAAGCTGCGCTCTAATGATGTTGCTGGTGCACTCGCCGCTTACGAAGAAGGTGTTAAAGCCAATATGCGTAAACTAGGAGTTACCGCAACCGAAATTAATACCTATTGGACTGCACAGTTGGCAGATGGGCTTGCAGCACACTTTACAAATCTTACCCAGGGTTTAAGCCACATTATGCGCCAAAAGTATATTACACTATGCTTAAATCCTGAAACCTGGGTTGATATGCGAAGGGTTGATTTTAGTCAGGCAATTTATGGCCCGTCATTGGTACGCCCGGTAAACCTGAATACGGTTGTTTTCGATGCCAATAATGCCAACCAGTGGATTAGGGCAATGGTGTATGAATCCAATGAACAAACCCGTAATCCAGACGCTGTGGGCGATAATTCGGAGAAATACCGGTTACTAACACCGCTTTGGTGGGACACTAATTAATGATAATACACTTGAAAATCCCCTTTTTGGGGATTTTCTTTTCTAATTCGATTTCGATGAAAATTAAACAATTATTTTTCCTATCCTCCTTAATAGTCTTCGTCATTGGTTGTGCCAAACCAACCTTCCGGACATTCTATAAACCCATTATCTTCGACGATCAGCGTAAACAGCTCAGTATCGATTACCTACAGGTTCGGCACGGCATTAAACAGGATAATGCAGTTATTAAGCCAGTTATGGTGGTATTGCATTGGACAGCCATACCAAGTTTGGAGAAAACATTTGATGCTTTTAATAACCCAACTTTGCCAGAAGCCAGAAAGGCGATATCCACAGCCGGAACGCTAAATGTATCCAGTCAGTACCTTATCGATCGGGATGGAACCATATTTCAGTTAATGCCCGATTCTATATTTGCCAGGCACGTAATCGGCTTAAACTATTGCGCAATCGGGGTAGAAAATGTGGGGGGCGAAAGCGCACCCTTAACAAAGAAACAGCTGCTGGCTAATGAAAACCTGGTGAGGTACCTGAAAACTAAATATCCTATCGAATATGTAATTGGACACTACGAGTACAGGCAATTTATTGGAACAGGCTTATGGAAAGAAAGTGATCCGAATTATCTTACCGAGAAAACAGATCCTGGTAGGTCTTTTATGAAACAGATCAGAAATAGATTAAAAGACCTGAATTTAAAAGGAGCGCCAGAGAAAAAATAATCTGGCGCATTTTAATCCTTACAAAATTTTGAATCCTAAACTCAATTGAAACAAGTTAGGTTTTTGGCTGTATTTTTCACTTTTACTGATGTTGGATAAACCAGCTTCGTAGCGTAAATCAACCGAAATGTTACCCACATCTACACCAGCACCTGCCTGTAGGCCCAGTGCCTGGTTTTTGTAGTTATCGAAATCGGTAGCTTGTTGATAAGCAGAACTAAACGAAGAATTTTCGTCCAGAATAAATGAAATAACCGGACCAGCCATTAAGCGGAAGTTTAAATTTTTAGCACCAAATTTTGTTCCCAATAAAACAGGAACATCTAAAGTGGTAAATTTTACTTTTCCTTCAGCTGCAACTTCATTCCCATTATCTTGCGTAATGCTGATAAATTTGTTGCCTTTACTGCCAATGTAAGCCTCTGGTTGCACATAAAAACTAGCGCCACCAATACGTGCCCAGGCACCGATCTGATAACCTAAACGGTTTTCTTCACTTGCAAAATCTGCATTTAACTTGGCTAAGTTTACGCCTGCTTTAACCCCGAGGTTAAACGTTTGTGCCTTAGATGTTGCCCAACCCAAGGTTAGGAAAACAATAGAGAAGATGATTTTTTTCATGTTGTTTAATTTGTTTTTTAAAGGTTATAAAACCATAAACGATCAGTAATACCTGCCATGGTTTCATTTTTAAAATTTGTTTTAAGCGGTTTTTATACCGATTAGGTTTTATAACGTGCTTTTAACACAATTATCGTGCAAAAAGAATCCGCGAATCTCCACTTTTTTTGTCACATCACATAAAAAGGTATTAACCTGAGCAAATATTTTTTACTTTTGCATCAAATAAAATATGCCATGGCTAATTTTCAACTTACTTCAGAAACTGCATTTAAAGTAAAAACCAAGTTCTTAAGGAAATACCGCGATCTGGCGAATGAGCCTTTAGAATTTACGCCAGGCAAAGAAGATCAACTGATTGAAGATTTAATGCGTTTGGTAAAACGCGATCGTACCTACATCGAATTTACCATTCAAAAAGCACTTGCCGATACCAAGGGTAACAGACTTTAGTAATCTTTCTCTGCTTTCATGCTCTTTTTTTAGCGTAACGCTTAATTTACGCTTAGCCCAAATAAGCTGTTTTTAATATTTATCGGTTTTTGTACATTTACGTTTGTACTTAATCAATAATAATCTTCCAAAAAGAGCGGTATTTCATTTAACTTGCCCTTCGGAATTTAAATATATAAGGGAATGAAGAAACTAAAATATAGTCTTTTAGCAGCTGGCTTAGGCGTGGCTGTTCTGTCTTTTTCATTTAAAGAAGATTTATTCCTCGTATCTAAAAATCTGGATATTTTTGCTTCGCTCTATAAAGAAATCAATATCAATTATGTTGATGACACCAATGCTCCCCAATTAATGAAAACGGGGATTGATGCCATGTTGGATAGTTTAGATCCCTATACCGAATATGTTCCAGAATCAGAGATTGAAGATTACAAACTGAAATATGTGAGCACTCAATACGGAGGCATTGGTGCAGGTACTGTTTTTATTGAGGGCAAACTGTTTATCAATGAAGTAAGCGAAGGTTATCCTGCAAATAAAAGTGATATTAAAGCCGGCGATCAGGTGGTGAGCATCAATGGGATTGCCATAAAAGGGAAAGACCGTCAAGAAATTAGTCAGTTGTTACGCGGTCCGAAAGGAACGCCGGTAGATTTATTGGTGATCAGAGATGGGAAAGAAATCACTAAAAAACTTGTCCGTGATGAAATAAAACAGCCTAACGTTTCTTACTCAGGCATGGTTGGCGATGGCATTGGTTACATTAAACTCGATAAATTTCTTGAAAATTCCGGACAGGAAGTTAAAGATGCACTGCTGGCTATTCAAAAAGAAAATCCAAAAGGTGTGGTTTTAGATTTGAGAAACAACGGCGGAGGTATTCTGCAGGAAGCGGTTAAAATTGTGAACCTCTTTGTGAATAAAGATCAGCTTGTTGTGACCCAAAAAGGCAAAAATGTAGAGAAAACCATTACCTATAAAACACTTTTAGCCCCGGTTTCTACTTCAGTTCCTTTAGTAGTGCTTGTAAATGGAAATTCGGCCTCAGCCTCAGAAATTGTGGCAGGTTCTTTACAGGATTTAGATCGCGCCATTGTAATTGGTCAACGTAGTTACGGCAAGGGCTTGGTTCAGCAAACTTTCAACCTGCCCTATAATAGCTTGGTTAAAGTAACTGTGGCAAAATATTATACACCATCAGGCAGGTGCATCCAAAAATTAGATTATGCACATAAAAATGCAGATGGTATTGCAGAACGTTTTGCCGATTCGACCATGGTAATGTACCAAACCAAAGCAGGAAGAAATGTGTACAGTGGTAATGGTGTTTATCCCGATATTGTGGTAGATGCCATAAAGCTCAGCCCGATTACCATTTCAATGCTTAATAAAAATCTCTTCTTTAACTACGCAAATCAATACAGGAAAGATAAACCAAGTTTGGCATCAGCAAAAACTTTCCAGTTATCGGATGCAGATTATGCTGCTTTTTCTGGCAGTTTGGCCGATAAAGATTTAACCTACCTCAGCCGTACCGAAAGGTTGCTTTCTGATTTACGTTTAGAGGCCGAAAAGGAAAATAAATCTGCCGAAGTAAAAACCGATCTCGAGAATCTTAAATATAAACTTACCTCTTCTAAAAAAACTGATCTGGTTAGCCATAAAGCAGAAATAAAAAGAGTTTTAGAAACACAGATCATCAGCCGATATTTTTATGAAAAAGGAAGAATTGAGCAGAGTTTCCAGTACGATAAAGAATTGGCCGCGGCAAAAAATCTTTTTACCAACCAATCGCAGATTCTGGCCATTTTAAAAGGCGATGGGAATTATAAGGTGATTGGAAAACCGACCAAAGCCACCGCATCAATAGACTAAAACCTAACCAAACGATACTACTATCCCTATGAAGAAATTAACCCTGATATGCCTTGTGCTATTAATTGCATTACAGTTAAAAGCACAAGATTACACCCCTACGGCCTCTAATTTAAAACAGCGGGCATGGTTTAACGATGCCCGTTTTGGCTTATTTATCCACTGGGGGCCTTTTAGTATACCAGGGAGCGGCGAATGGGTAATGAACGAGCGAAAGTTGAATGTTCATAATTATACTAACCTTAAAGATTTTTTTAACCCCGTTGAGTTTAATGCCGAACAATGGGTGAGCATGGCGAAGAATGCCGGAATGAAATACATTACGCTGATTACCAGGCACCATGATGGTTTTAGCATGTGGGATACCAAATATTCTGATTTCAATATTATGAATACGCCCTACAAAAAAGATATTGTAAAAATGATGGCCGATGAGTGCCACAAGCAAGGCATAAAACTATATCTCTATTATTCGCTGTTAGATTGGCGCAGAGAAGACTATCCGCACGAAACGGGCCGTACCGGACAGCACTCAGGTAGAACGGGCAAAGGCGATTATGCAAGCTATTTGCAGTTCATGAAAAACCAGTTAACAGAGTTGTTAACCAATTATGGTGAAATAGGCGGGATCTGGTTCGACGGGCATTGGGATCAGACTGAACCAGAAGGATCAAAAGACAGAACATCGCGGATTGACTGGAAATACAACGAAATTTATGGCTTAATCCACAAACTTCAGCCACAGTGTATGATTGGTAACAACCACCACCTTACACCCTTTGCAGGAGAAGATTTTCAAATGTTCGAACGCGATCTTCCTGGTGAGAATAAATCAGGCTTAAGTTTTCAAAAGGCATCAGATAAACTACCGCTCGAAACCTGCGAAACCATTTCAAATTCGTGGGGATATAACCTGAGCGATACCTATTACAAATCGAATAAAGAACTGGTGCATATGTTGGTTAAAGCCGCAAGTTTAGGTTCCAATCTTTTACTGAACATCGGGCCAATGCCGAGTGGTAAAATCCAACCGGAGTTTCAAGACCGATTAGCCGGTTTAGGCGATTGGCTTAAAGTATATGGCGAAAGCATTTATGGTACAAAAGCAGGATTTATAAAACCACAGACATGGGGAAGCATTACGCAAAGCGACAAAAAAGTTTATATCCACCTGGTTGACGGAAAAACCACTACACTTAACTTAGAAAACGTTCCGCTAAAGAAAATAAAAAAAGCGTATTTATTGAAAGATAAAAGTCCGGTAAACTATACCTTTAAAAAATCAAAATTAAACATTACTACAACTTTAAATAGTGCAGAACCGGATCAGGTAATAGTTTTGGAGATTGGGTAAGACTGCGTTTGCTTGTGTGATCGTCATTTCGAGCGAAGTGCAACGCAGTCGAGAAATCTAACTAATATAGATTTCTCCATTCCACTGTGTTCCAGTCGAAATGACGGACTTTTTATATAATTCTTTCCTCTTTATGAGAGAATAAACGTAAAACGTTTTACTTTTAGGCTTTAAATTCTAATGTAAGAAATTATAAGCACACATGCAGTTCAAGAAAACCTCGTCTATTCTATTTCTAACGGCCTCTCTATTCTCCCTTAATGCAGCTGCGCAGCAGAACACCAAACTTACCCGGTATGTAGATCCATTAATCGGATCGGCAAAACACGGTCATGTTTTTGTAGGTGCAAATGTTCCCTTTGGTGCAGTTCAGCTGGGGCCGAACAACATTTTTGAAGGCTGGGACTGGTGCAGTGGCTATAACTATGTTAGTAATACCATTACCGGTTTTGCACATACGCATTTAAGTGGTACCGGAATCGGCGATCTGGGCGACATTTCGATCATGCCTGCAACTGGTAAATTATTGCTCGAGAAAGGCAAAACAGCCGAAGACCAGAATGGCTACCTGTCTAAATTTTCGCATCAAAATGAAATAGCCAAAGCTGGTTATTACAGTGTATTACTTGATAAGTATGGCATTAAAGCTGAACTAACAGCAACCGAAAGGGTAGGTTTTCATCAATATACTTTTAAAAAAGGTGCTGAAAACCCACATATTGTTATCGATTTAATAGAAGGTATAGGCTGGGATGCACCTGTATCGGCATCATTTAAACAGCTCGATGCGACCACTATTGTAGGGCATCGTAATTCGAAAGGTTGGGCCAACGATCAGCGTTTGTATTTTGTAATTAAACTTTCACAACCGATTAAAAGTATTGCATTATACGATAGCACAGCCGTTAAAAGCGGTATAACATTATCTGGCAAAAAACTAAAAGCAGCGGTAAACTTTAATGCCATTAATCATGATAAACTACAGATTAAAGTTGCTTTATCTCCGGTAAGCATTGAAAATGCCATTTTAAACCTAAAAACAGAGTTGCCAGGCTGGGATTTTACCGCTACAGTTAAAAACAGCGATGCGAGGTGGGAAAAAGAACTGGCCAAGGTGAAAATTGAGGCCTCAAATACAACCAAAAAGATATTTTATACTGCTTTGTACCATACTATGGTTGCCCCGTCACTTTTTAACGATGTAAACAAAGATTACCTCGGTACAGATAAAAAGGTATACAAAAAGGCCAGTTTCAATAACCTCACTACCTTTTCACTGTGGGATACTTACCGTGCGGCTAATCCATTGTACACCATTCTGCACCAGGATAAAGTAAACGATGTAGTAAATACGATGTTGGCCATCTATAAACAACAGGGTAAATTACCCGTTTGGCATTTAATGGGCAGTGAAACCAATACCATGGTAGGCTACCATGCCGTTCCGGTTATTGTTGATGCCTATTTAAAAGGGTACCGGGGCTTTGATATAAATCTGGCATACAAAGCGATAAAACAATCGGCCATGCAAAAAACAGATGGCATCGAATACATTCAGGAACTTAAATACATTCCTGCTGATAAAATAAACGAATCAGTGGGTAAGGCTTTGGAGTATGCTATTGATGATTATTGCATTGCACAAATGGCTAAGGCACTAAATAAAACAGCAGACTACACTTACTTTAGCAAAAGATCGAAACTGTATAGTTTATATTTCGATCCTAGTGTTCAGTTTATGCGTGGTAAACTTGCCGATGGAAACTGGAGAAGCCCGTTCGATCCCTTTTCATCTAAACACCGTGAAGATGATTATGTAGAAGGGAATGCCTGGCAATATACCTGGCTGGTGCCGCAGGATGTAGAAGGGTTGATTAATCTTTTTGGAGGGGATAAAGCTTTTATCAATAAACTAGACTCGCTATTTACCTTGCCCTTAGATTTGGGAACCAACGGTTCGCCGGATATTAGCGGGTTGATCGGTAATTATGCACAGGGAAATGAACCCAACCACCACATTCCTTATTTATATACTTACGCAGGCCAGCCATGGAAAACTGCCGATCTGATCCGTAAAATCGACAAAGATTTTTATTCTTCAAAACCTGATGGTTTGTGTGGTAACGAAGATGTAGGCCAAATGAGCGCCTGGTATGTTTTTTCGGCAATGGGTTTCTATCCTGTAAATCCGGCAAACGGGGCTTACGTTTTCGGAACGCCATTAATTAACGATGCAATCATTTCGCTGCCCGGGAATAAGAAATTCAATATAAAGGTTGTGGGTAATAGTGCAGAGAATAAGTACATTCAGAAAATTGTGCTGAATGGCAAAGCTTATACTACATCATATATCCTGCATAAAACGATAGCAGCTGGCGGAAATATGCAAATTTATATGGGCAATAAACCATCGGCAACCTGGGGTGTAAAACAAGAAGACAGACCGGTTTCAACTAAGTAATGATTAAATTGAAAATGATTGAATGCTTACTATACCAATAGTGAAAATTCTCATTCAGTAAATAAAACATTCTCTCATTCAATAAATCACTCATTCAATAATTCAATAATAATGAAGAAAATATTCCTACTTCTCTTACTCTGTTCGGTTTTAACCGTAAATGCACAACAGCGTTATGAACTAAATTCGGGCTGGGTATGTACCAATATCAAAGATGCTAAATCTACTGGTTCAGAAATTTCGAAAACAGGTTTTTCGCTTAACAGTTGGATGCCTGCAACTGTACCAGGAACAGTATTAACTACTTTGCTGAACAACAAAAAAGTGCCCGATCCATTTTATGGAATGAACAATGAGAAAATTCCTGATGTGTATAAAACCGGTAACGATTATTACACCTATTGGTTTGTAAAAGATTTTGAAGAGCGCGCTGTGGGTAACGAACAGGTTTGGTTGCAGTTTAGGGGAATAAATTACAAAGCCGAAATTTATT
This sequence comes from Pedobacter sp. 22163, assembly GCF_052045595.1. Classification (NCBI taxonomy): domain Bacteria; kingdom Pseudomonadati; phylum Bacteroidota; class Sphingobacteriia; order Sphingobacteriales; family Sphingobacteriaceae; genus Pedobacter; species Pedobacter sp. 22163. Next base: position 26,682 of record NZ_JBQEPM010000014.1, read on the forward strand.
TAAACGGAAAAAAAGTTAATCCAAAAACCCAGGTTGGGATGCACCTTAGGGCACAATATAATATTACCAAACTGTTATCTCCGAATGGGAAAAACAGGCTGGCTGTAATTGTTTATCCTCCGGATTTTCCAGGTAACCCGAACGGTGGCCAGGGTGGCGATGGCACTATTGCCAAAGGTTTAACCACACAATACACAGCCGGTTGGGATTGGATTCAGCCTACACGTGATCGTAATACGGGTATCTGGGATAAAGTGACCATTGAGAAAACCAAAATCATCAACATTCAGAATCCACAGGTAATTACCTTGGTTCCAGGCAAACGTTTACCAGAAGGGAAACAAAATCCGGCTACCATTAAACTTTCGGTTGAAGTTGAAAACCCTACAGGTCAGGCTATTTCGGGTACTTTGCAATATCAAATTGCCGGAAAATTGGTTAAACAGCCAACTATTATTGCAGCAAATAAAACAACTACAGTCAAACTTCCTGATTTACAGCTCGACAACCCTAAATTATGGTGGCCAAGTGGATACGGACCGCAGAACCTGTATGATGTGAAGATCGAATTTATAGCTGCCAATCAGGTTTTGGATCAGGAACAGCTTAAAGTAGGGGTTCGCCAGATTGATAATATCTGGAATGAGCATACCAAAAGTATGGGTGCCTATGTAAACGGACAAAAGATTTTTATTAAAGGTGGTAACTGGATTATTTCTGATGCGATGCTCCGTTTTAGCGATGCCCGTTACGATGCCGAAGTGCGTTACCATAAAGATATGAACCTCAACCTGATCAGGATTTGGGGAGGAGCAATTTTAGAAAGACCTGAGTTTTACAACGCCTGTGATAAATACGGTTTGCTGGTTTTTCAGGATTTCTGGTTTAGTGGCGATTGTAACGGCCGATGGGTAGATCCAATGAAAAAAGAAGATCAATGGACAAGGAGAAATTATCCTGATGATCATCATTTAACCTTAACAGCTATTGAAGATCAGATCAAAATGATCAGAAACCATGCTTCACTTGCTTTTTGGTGTGGTGGAAATGAGATTACACCACCGGAAGATATTTTGGAGCCTTTAAAGAACGATATCCTGCCGCGCTTAGATGGAACGAGAAAACTTTTTGATTTCTCCAATAGCGACGAAATGTCGTTCAATTCCATTGGAGGGAACGGTGATGGTCCATATGGCATACAGGATATTAAAACTTTTTGGGGTACCAGAACATTCCCTTACAATTCGGAAGTAGGATCGGTAGGGGTGGGCGACTACGTTTCCTTGCTCCGTTTTATCCCAAAAGAAAACCTGATTGCGCCGCAATACAAAGCCAAGCCCGATTCGGTATGGGATTATCATAAATACATCTCTTACGAGCAATATCTTAATCCATATGGCAAGCCAAAAAGTGCAGAAGATTTTGCGATGAAGGCTCAATTGGCCAACTACGAACAATACAGGGCATTAATGGAGGGTTTCTCGAACAAAATGTGGGACTGGTATACCGGTTCTATCATCTGGAAAACCCAAAACCCCTGGACAGCCATGCGTGGACAGATGTATGATTATTACCTTGATCCTAATGCCTGTTTATATGGTTTAAGAAAAGGCAGTGAGCCTTTGCATGTGATGATGAATCCTTTGGATAGCATGGTTACCATCGTAAACAATGGGTTTAGCACCAAAAACAACCTGATGGTGCAAGCGAAAGCTTACGATATGGACGGAAAGGATTATTTCTACGCTCAGGCCTTCAATTCGGTTGGCCCATCTTCGGTGAGAAGACTTTTTCCTATGAACGATTTCCTGGCAAAACTGGATAAAAAAGAAGGTGTATTTGTTTCCTTAAGGATTTTAGATCAAAAGCAAAATATTTTAAGCGAGAATATTTATTGGCTTCCAGGAAAGGATGGTGAATATTCGGGTTTAAAAAGCATCAAACAGGCGCCGTTAAAAATTGCAGCTGTTGATCAGAAAAACGGTAAGGTGGCAGTTACTTTGAGCAATGCAAACGGAAACCCTGTAGCATTTTTTAACCGTGTAGCCTTAATAAATGGCAACACTGGTGAACGCATGCTTCCTGCTTTTTATGATGATAACTACGTGAGTATTTTGCCTGGCGAAAGTAAAACGGTAACGGTAGAATATACAGGGAAGCAAAGTAATCTTGCAGTAGAAGTATATGGCTGGAACGTAGAAAAGCAGAAAGTAACTATTCAATAAGTTGCCATCCAGACCTCGCAGGTTTAATTCGTAAATTATATTGTTTTCAATGGTCTCATTGAGGGCTGCGCCGTTTCAAAACCTGCGAGGTCTCTGATACAAGATTCCGTTATTCGGGATTTGTAATCCCATCGTTAGAAATTAAGGATTTTTAATCCTGAAGCGTAGGCTTATTTTCGTTGTTTTTGGAAATGTTGGGCTCTGTTGTCGTGGCGGATCGTAGCCCTGCTATCGCTGCAAGTCCTCGCTGCGCTCCGGGCTTTTCGCTTTATCAGGTTTAATAACAAAGGGGGCTGCTCCAAAACCTTAAAGGTCTAAAGTTGCGATGAGTCCGCGTTAGGGATTGTAAGGGTTCAGTAACGATTAAGCATCTGTTTTTATTTAATCATGGTATGCTTGCTTGTTTCACAGGTTTTCATCGGTACCGGAGCGAAGCGTAGCCCTGAAAAGCCCGGACCCTTTCCCGATTCCACGGGATTGGGTAACGCCCAAATCAGTTTGCAGTCTTCGGTTGGCCGTTTACAATTCGGATCTATTGAAAACAAAAAAAGGCAATACATAAGTATCGCCTTTTTCCATTTAATATCTTTTACAACCTAGCTTACGCCATGTAATTTCACTTTTAATCCGTCCATATTATTGTTTAACTGCAATTGGCAGGCTAAACGCGAATTTGGTAACAGATCAGGCAAAGTGTCCAACATGGCATACTCATCGTCTGTCATTTCGTTAAGTTTTTCTTCGCCTTCTAATACATCAACGCAGCAGGTAGCACATAAAGCCATTCCGCCACAAGTAGCTAGAATATCGTACTCTGATGCTTTTAAAAACTCCATCAGGCTTAAACCCATGTCGGTTGGTGCAACGTGTTCAGTAACCGAGCCATCCGGCTCTTGCATGTATATATTAATATTGTTTTCCATTTTTTAGCTTACTTATATTGATTCACAAATATAGTAGAAAGCTTAAAATTCTGAAACTCCGTTTACAGTTGTATATTTCATGGTATATTTCACACCTGGGTTCATGTAAGAATAAGCACTATGGCTCATTAATGCAGCCTCGTGGAAACCACAAAGAATCAATTTTAGTTTATTGGTGTAAGTGTTAATGTCGCCAATAGCATAAATTCCTGGGATGTTTGTCGAATAATCATCAACGTTAACCTCAATTGCACTTTTGTTGATATTTAAGTTCCAATCTTCAATCGGACCTAATTTAGGGCTCAAACCAAACAAAGGAATTAAGTGATCAGCCTCTACGACAGTTTTTTCCATGGTACGGTTCTGTACAATTTCAACTTGCTCTAATTTGTCAGTTCCCTGTACCGCCTGAAGGTTGCTGTTTAAAATCAAATTGATTTTACCGCTTTCTGCCAATGCCATTACTTTAGCAACCGAATCTGGAGCACCACGGAAACTCTCACTTCTGTGCACCAAAGTTAGTTCTGAACAAACTTCTGCTAAGTAAATGGTCCAGTCTAAAGCAGAGTCGCCACCACCGGCAATCACCATTTTCTGATCACGGTACTTCTCAGGATCAAGGATCATGTAGTTTACACCTTTACCGTTCTCAAAGTTCTCTAAATTTTCTACAGCAGGTTTACGTGGCTCAAAGCAACCTAAACCACCTGCAATTACCACAACTTTGGCTTCGATAACAGTACCCATATTGGTTGTTAAAACGAAATCTGCTTCGCCACGTTTCTCTAAACCTTCAATACGCTCGCCTAAAGTAAACGTTGGATGGAAAGGTTTTGCCTGCTCCATTAAGTTATCGATAAGTTCCTGGGCCAACACAGAAGGATAACCCGGGATATCGTATATCGGTTTTTTAGGGTAAATTTCAGACAGCTGACCACCAACCTGAGGCAGGTAGTCAATTAAATGGCAACGCATTTTTAATAAACCGGCTTCAAAAATGGCAAATAAACCAACCGGACCAGCGCCTATTACGGCTATATCAGTAGTGATCATTAAAAAAAATTTGACGCAAAGTTACAAAATAAAGTCTTATCAATCCTGCTATTTAGAAATATTCTAGATAATTTTGTAATCCTGTTGTATTCAATATTTTATATGCTTTGCATTGGTGTAAAACAAAAGTTAAGGGTTTTTAGCGGTTTAAAGCAAATTATAATTGGTCTATGGATTTAGTGGGAAATTTAGTTCCTCCATCTCCTGAATCATAAAAAGATAATATTCTAGCTTTGCCAATAACCCGTTCCCCTTCATGAATATGCCATACCCGCCCAACATGTAAATATTGATGGAGGGAAGGAAAATCAAGAAATCTAATTTTTACGATCTTTTTCTCTCCAGGTTCTATAGTAGGCCATTCACTAAAATTAATATCACCAATGTAGGTTTGTACTATTTGGCTTTGCTTATATTCAAATACGTGATTAGGCCTGTATCCTGATATAATACCCGTTTTCCTTCCCCCGTCATTTGTTAGGTGTAATTCCAATTCTGCTTGTACTGAAACTAATGAATTTGAATTTCCGTACTCTACTTCATTAAAGCTTACTAATGTGTATTTGTCGTAAGCCATTAAATCGAAAACTTTTGATTCGCCTGTTGCTAACCATTTTTTATAGATAAGCGCTCCGTTTTGATATAAATACAGCTGATTATTTTTAATTTCTTTATGTATTTTCATCATAGCTGACAGCTTTACCAACTCATTCCTAAATTCTGAAACACAAAGCTCCATACATCAGCCGCTTCTTCAATCACTTTCGTTGTTGGTTTGCCTGCGCCATGGCCTGCTTTGGTTTCGATCCTGATTAAAACCGGGTTTTCGCCTTTGTATTTATCCTGTAAGGTTGCTGCAAATTTAAATGAATGTGCAGGTACTACGCGGTCATCGTGATCTGCTGTTGTGATTAATGTTGCAGGATAATTAACATCGCTTTTTAGGTTATGGAGCGGCGAATATTTAATTAGGTAATCGAAATCTTCCTTTTTGTCGCTGCTTCCGTATTCAACTGCCCAGCCCCAGCCAACCGTAAATTTATGGTAGCGCAGCATGTCTAAAACACCAACAGCTGGTAAAGCCACTTTAAACAGATCGGGTCTTTGGGTCATACAGGCACCTACCAAGAGTCCGCCGTTGGAACCACCAGATATGGCAATTTTAGATGGATTGGTGTACTTCTCTTTAACCAGGTATTCGGCTGCAGCAATAAAATCGTCGAAAACATTCTGTTTTTTTGCTAACATACCGGCTTTGTGCCAGGCTTCGCCATACTCGCTTCCACCACGTAAACTCGGCTGAACGTAAATGCCGCCACGCTCTAAAAACAACAAACGCGAAAGACTGAATCCGGGCGTTAAACTAACCTGAAAACCACCGTAGGAATACAAATAAACAGGATTGTTGCCGTCAAGCTTGATCCCTTTTTTATGTACAATAAACATAGGTACCTTGGTGCCATCTTTTGATTGGTAAAACACCTGTTTGGTTTCGTAGTTATCGGTATTAAATTGAAGTCCTGATTTTTTATACAATACCGATTCGCTCTTGTTGATGTCGTAACGATAAATGGTACCTGGAGTGGTGAAATTAGAACAACTGTAAAAGAATTCTTTATCTTCTTTGTAGCCGCCAAAGCTATCAACAGTGCCAATTGCAGGCAATTTTACTTCCCCGATATTCTTCCCTGTCAAATCAAACTGGACAATATTCGTACTTGCATCTTTTAGGTACGATGCCCATAAAAATCCTCCTCCGGTTCCGATTCCCTCTAGCGCCAATTTCGATTCAGGGATAACCTTCTGCCAGTTTTTAGGATCTGCATTTTTTGGATCAACCAAAACTACTTGTTTGTTTTCCGCTCCTAAATCGGTGTTTACCAATAATTTGTCGCCGATATTATCAACAACGCTATGGTTATTTTCATAACCCTTAATCAAAGATTCGATTTTGCTTCCCTGTGCTTTTAGATCTTGATAATATAAAGCATTGCCCGAAGTACCTGCACTGGCATAAACCACCAGAAAGCGTTCATCTTCGGTAACACTGGCGCCGAAATATAGGTTCGGATTGGTTTTGTCTTCAAAAATTAATTGATCATTTTGCTGCTGATCGCCCAATTTGTGGAAATATACTTTTTGATATTTATTGGCTGCAGAAAGATCGGTTCCCTTAATAGGTTCATCAAATTTACTGTAGTAAAAACCATCGCCTTTCCAGGCTGCGCCAGAGAATTTGGTCCATTTCAGTTCATCAGCTAATTTGGTTTTGCTGGCTATTTCCATTACATAAATATTGCTCCAGTCTGACCCTGCCTGTGCGACCGAATAGGCCAGGTATTTTTTGTCGTGAGAGAAGCCCAAAAGCGAAACAGCTGCCGTTCCGTCTTTTGTAAGTTTATTTGGATCAAGAAAAACTTCTTCTTTGCCATCTAACCCTTTTTTAATAAACCAAATGCTTTGATTTTGAAGCCCGTCATTTTTGATGAAGAAATAATATTCGCCAACCTTAAATGGCGCACTTTCTTTAGGGTAGTTCCATAATGCTGTTAAGCGCTTTTTAATATCGGCACGGTAAGGAATCTGCTCCAGATAGTTTTGAGTAACCTTATTTTCGGCTACAACCCAGGCTTTTGTCTCTGCCGAGGTATCGTTCTCTAGCCATCTGTAAGGATCTGCAATGGTGGTTCCGAAATAATTATCTTTTGTGCTGTCTTTTTTTGTTTCAGGGTATTTCATCAATGTTATTTTTTCTGCAGGTTTTTTGCCCTGGTTGCAGGCAAAGAGACTTAATGCAAATAAGCTTAATAGAATTTGTTTTTTCATCTTTAATAAGATTTGTTTACTAATATATGTCTTTTTTTCCTTCGGGTTGATTACACAGATTTAGAGATTACACCGATTTGTTAAGGCGATTTTAGTTTTGGTGTTCTTGCTTTGGTCTTTAAGCTTTGTACCCTTTCCCTTTCGGGTTGATTACACCGATTTTAGGATTTCACAGATTATTGAGCTTTAGTCTTTCGGCTTTAGTCTTTAAGCTTTCCACTTTTTTCTTTTACCTTTGAAAATCCATGGCAAAAAATATTTATTTCGCTTCCGATTTTCATTTAGGCACGCCAAATTATGTCGAAAGTCGTGTCCGTGAAGCGCGTATTGTAAGTTGGTTGAATTTTATTGAACCGAATTGCAGCGAACTGTTTTTAATGGGCGATATTTTCGATTTCTGGTTCGAGTATGCTAAAGTAATTCCGAAGGGATTTATCCGTTTACAGGGTAAGTTGGCGGCCATGGCCGATGCCGGGATAAAAATCTATTTTTTTAAAGGTAACCATGACATGTGGGTGCGCGATTATTTTACGCAGGAAATCGGCATGGAAATCATCAGCGATGAACTGATCATTGAAAGAGGGGGAAAGAAGTTCTACTTACACCATGGCGACGGTTTGGGACCTGGGGACAAAAAATATAAATTCTTAAGAAAGATTTTTAGAAGCAAGTTTTGCCAATGGTTGTTTGCCCGTTTACATCCAAATCTGGGGATCGGTATTGCCAATGGATGGAGCCAGGGTAGTAGGGCTGCACAAACCGAAAAAGAAGTTTTTTTAGGAGAAGATAAAGAATGGCTGGCCATTTATGCCAAAGAGCAGTTGCAGAAAGCACATTTCGATTATTTTATTTTCGGGCACAGGCATCTGCCGCTAGATATAGATTTGGGTAATGGGAGCCGGTATGTTAATATTGGCGAATGGCTCAACTATAATTCTTATGGGGTTTTTGATGGTGTGGATTTGAAACTGGAATATTATAACCCAAAACCGTAATATTTTTGTTTTTTTGGAAAGCGAAGTCTGTAGCTTTTTTTAATGTTCGTCGGGCTTTTCGTTATAGTCCCGATGCTAATTTAGTGCCGATTTATCGGTAAAGAATCGGGAGCTGCCACTTTAATCCCGTTTAGATACATCAGTTTCTGCTTCTATTTGAGGCTGCATGATGCCTAAAATGCACCGTTCTTTGTTCCTAAACCCGATAAAACGGAAAGCCCACAGCGTAGCGAGGACTTGAAGTGATAGCGGGACTATCGGCTGCCATAAGTACAGAACCTTTCATTTTCTAACTAAACTAGAGCAATTTCCATTTATGGTTAAAGGATTAACCAATTAACCATCCTTCCTTCCCAAACTAATTCAGCTTTTTTCCTTATTTTTGCATTTCCTGAATTTTTGGGCCTATACCGACCGTCAGGAAATTTCAACAAGAATAAATATGTTAGATAAATTAGAAGCTATAAAGCTGCGTTGGGAAGATGTGGAAGAATCGTTGAGCAATCCGGATGTAATTCAGGATATGAAACGTTTTGCGGCTTTAAATAAAGAATATAAAGACTTGGGCAAAATTGTAGACGAATATAAAATCTACAAAAATGTGATGAGTAATATTGATGCCAACAAAGAAATTTTAGCCACTGAGAAAGACGCCGAAATGCGTGAGATGGCAAAAGAAGAACTCGATCTTTTGTTAAAACAACAGGAAGAAATGGAAAGCAATATCCGCTTGATGTTGATTCCTAAAGACCCTGAAGATGCCAAAAACGCGGTATTCGAGATCCGCGGTGGTACCGGTGGAGATGAGGCGGCTTTATTTGCCGGCGATTTATACCGCATGTATACCCGTTATTTCGAAACCAAGGGATGGAAGGTAGAAACCGTTGATGTAACTGAAGGTACAGCAGGTGGTTATAAAGAGGTAATTCTGAAAGTGAGTGGCGATGATGTTTATGGTCAGCTGAAGTATGAAAGTGGCGTGCACCGTGTACAGCGTGTGCCAGATACCGAAACTCAAGGGCGTGTACATACTTCGGCGGCATCTGTAGCGGTTTTGCCAGAAGCAGAAGAAATTGATCTGTATATTAACCCTGCTGATATCGAACTGCAAACTTCGCGTTCAGGTGGCGCAGGTGGACAGAACGTAAATAAGGTAGAAACCAAGGTGCAGTTAACGCACAAGCCATCGGGTATTGTGGTGGTTTGCCAGCAAGAACGTTCGCAATTGGGTAACCGTGTTATTGCAATGGAGATGTTGCGTAGTAAACTTTACGATATCGAATTGCAGAAAAAGAATGGTGATATTGCTGCTAAACGTAAAACAATGGTTTCAACCGGCGATCGTTCGGCTAAGATCAGGACCTACAATTATCCTCAGGGCCGTGTTACCGAACACCGTATCGGATTAACGATGTATAACCTGCCAAGCATTATGGATGGCGATATTCAGGAGATTATTGATGCCCTTCAGTTCGCAGAAAATGCAGAAAAGATGCAGGAAGGTGCTGTAGGATAGTGAGTTATATATTTTTTGAAAAAAAGTTTGCGAATTAAGATATAGTCTCTATATTTGCAACCTCGAAAGAGACAAGAGGTTCGAACTTTAAAGAAGAACAAAAGGAGTGGTAGTTCAGCTGGTTAGAATGCCTGCCTGTCACGCAGGAGGTCGCGGGTTCGAGTCCCGTCCATTCCGCAACAAAAGCCTTAACTTGAAAAAGTTGAGGCTTTTTTGTTTTCTGGAAACACCAAATTATTCATTTTTTCGCAAGAAAAAGGTGAGCAATTCGGTGAGCACATTAAACGGTATCAATGCTCATCAATTATAGCTTAAACAGTTGTTTGTGAGTTGGTTAAATCATTAAACATCTTGGCTGTAAGCGACAGAATTAACAATTTTGTTTATATTAATAAGTTATCATGAGAACAAACTTAAATCTGCTTCCTAAGCGTGTTAATTCCATGTGATTATTTATTTGAAGTCAAAGATTTTATATAAGTTCATAAGATTTCTATATTGATACACACGATCAGCATTCTCACTATAAAAAGCAGAATACTTCATTTCCCTAATCTTTCCGTTGACATTTATTTGCATATAAATATTTGCTTCACCCGTAGCCTTAAACTGGGGATAGCTCGCGCTAACGATCTTAACTAACTCGGCCTCAGTTGGTAGGTCGAATAAATGATTGTCTGTTAATTTTTTGAAAAGTTCTTTAACCTGATTTGAATTTAATTGTTTAACGGGTTCTTTAGAAAGCATTATATTATAGTTCGCACTGGCGTTAGGCGGGCCAATATTGCGATATTTTGACTCATCAATATTTTGCCTGCCCTTTGCACTTATATAGCACGAGTATTTACATATTACTAAATGAGAACCATCACATTTTAGATCTATTAAAATATCAATATTTCCATATTGGGTACTCCAAAACCTTATCTCTAGATTTGAGCCCGTTTTTTCTATTGGACCTAAGATTTTTTGTATAATATCGGTCTGTGCATTTTTTTTAATGAGTGATGTTTCTTCAAAGTGTGGGATGTTTAGTTGAATTCCACATGATTTGACAATCACTTGTGCGTCAATTGTAAAAACGTTGATTAGAAGGATTAATAAAAAGAAAGAAGATACTTTCGTTATTTGATAATTCATTGAGCGCTATTATATTCTACTTGTGAAATTATGATTTTTTGTTATTCTGCAAATACTTTTTCTCATTAATTCCACATATTTCTATGAACAAAGAAAGGCTCATTGAGCTTTGCGTCAAAAAATGGTCTCATACATTTCGATTATTACAAAAGCCTTGAAAATAATATAATTAAAATCCTGCTAATTGATCATCAGACTAGTACTATTTCAATCATTAATATGTACCAGGACAATCATGTGTCCCGTCGTAAAATAAGTGTCAACCTATTTTAAGATTAGTTAATAACCTTTTTGATTAAAATATTTAGAATGAGGTTCAGCGTGTTACGTAATTATTGATTAAAAAGTCGATTACTATAGTGATAAACTGAATATAGTGTCTATATTTGCAACCCTGCAAGGGGAAAGAGGTTCGAACTTTAAAGAGAACAAAAGGAGTGGTAGTTCAGCTGGTTAGAATGCCTGCCTGTCACGCAGGAGGTCGCGGGTTCGAGTCCCGTCCATTCCGCGAAAATAGTTTTAAATTTAACTAAAAGCCTGTAAATTAAATGTTTACAGGCTTTTTCGTTTTCTGGAAACACCAAATTATTCATTTTTTCGCAAGAAAAAGGTGAGCAATTCGGTGAGCACATTAAACGGTATAAATGCTCACCAATTATAGCTTAAACAGTTGTTTATAAGCTAGTTCAATCATTAAACATCTTGACTGTAAGTGACAGAATTAACAATTTTGTTTCACTTTAATCATTTGTCATGAGAACAAACATGAATCTGCTTTTTTATTTAAAAAAGCGCTCCACTTACAAAAACGGTCCGGTAACCATCTATTTGAGGTTTACGGTCAATGGTAGACGGGCAGAAACCTCAACGGGAAAGTCATGTGACCCCAATCGCTGGAACGCACAGGCCGGAAGAGCCTCGGGCACAAAAGAAGATGCTAGGGTTTTAAATGCTTATCTGGATAAGTTACAGTCGAAAGCTCAGGAGCTTCACCAATTAATGACGGTAGGGAACGAAACCGTTACGGCAGAAACGGTTAAAAATCGTTTTATCGGAAAAGCTCTGCAATCACGGACTCTTGTTACGGTTTTTGAAGATCACAACTCAAAAATGAAAAGCCTCATCGGAAAGGAATATGAAAGAAGTACCCTTCAGCGCTATGAAACCTGCCTGATGCATGTTAAGGACTTTATGCAGTTAAATTATAATGTTTCAGATATTCCCGTTGCAAAGATCAACTTTGCTTTCCTGGTTGATTTTGAATACTATCTTAGGAGCGTCCGAAATTGTGGCAATAACTCTGCAATCAAATACATCAAAAATCTCGGCAAAATTGTCCGCATATGTTTAGGTAACGGATGGCTTGCTGTTGACCCGTACCTCAATTACAAGCCAAAACAGAATGCCGTTCACCGTGAAGTCCTCACAAAAGAAGAGCTAAGCCGAATAAAGGAAAAGAAATTCAGTATGGAGAGGGTTGGTACAGTTAGGGATATGTTCGTTTTCAGTTGTTACACGGGCCTTGCTTATGTAGATGTATGTAAATTAAAACGCTCTGAACTGGTTAACGGTACTGATGGCAATTTATGGATATATACGAGCAGAAAGAAAACCGACACACTTTCACGGATTCCTGTGTTGCCTGCAGCCCTGTCCATAATTAAAGCTTATGAAAACCACCCCCAATGTATTGTCAAAGATACCTTGCTTCCAATGATGAGCAACCAGAAAATGAATGCATATTTAAAAGAGATAGCAGATCTGTGTGATATCAGCAAGTCGCTGACTTTTCATATTGCCAGGCATACTTTTGCCACTACAATAACATTGAACAATGGCGTACCTATAGAAAGCGTATCGAAGATGCTCGGCCATACTAGCATTAAAACAACGCAGATTTACGCAAAGGTACTGGATCATAAGATTGGTTCTGATATGCAAAAAATTATTGGGAAAGTGGATTGATATAAAGTTCGTTAGCCGATAACGCTAACTATACACTGTTTTTTAAATTCTGCTGTTAAGTAGCCTTAAGAAAAAGATGTGGCACTCGCTGTTGCATCTTTTTCATTAACGCTCTTAATCTATGATTGATGCAAGGCTCTCACCCCTTGCTTTCGCAATATGTAAATAGTAATTTAATGTTGCAAACAGTAAATTTAATGGGAAATATCTTTTTGGTTAAAATCCTTTAGTATTTCCTCATAATGTATTCAAATATATCCGATCTTATCAGTAGAGCTATCTTATTGTTGCTTATAGACTTTCTTCCGGTCATAATGAAGTCATCTACAATTTTCTATAGGACAGATTATCTTTTATCGCTTTTTCAGTAGATCCGCATAAATGATAGAATGTTGTGTTTTAGATCTCATCCCAACCGCGTTCGATGAACATTCAGTACAAACTTGAAATAATCGGAAGATCTGAAATCAAACTATTTTTTAATTCAATAGATTCAAACGTTGAAATCCTTTACTGAAATTCGTTAATATAAGATCTTTTTTGTGAATCTGTCAGCGTTATACATTCTAACACCTTATGAATAATTGACTGGAGTTTCCAATCAAAGTGCTCATACAGGTTACGGTCATTATTCTCAATACAATTCGATGATTCCGATCAGAGCATCATGTTGCGATCTTCAAGATATATCTAAAACGATAATAGTCCTCATGATGGGCATATCTATTTGCTTTTAATACATTCGCCTTCAATTCTCATAATTAGCACCAAATAGTAGCGAAGAACCACTTTCGCCGAAATATACACTTATCATTGCATTGCTGGACCTTACACCTGAGAAATAGCCATCTATCCGAAGCAGGTAGAAAATTTAAGTGAGATACTTCAACTGCTGGAGAACGGTATAAAGGTAAATCTGGCACTTCGTAAAACCTGGATAATCTCAGGGTAATTTTACCGATGACGTTGCTGAGAGTATTTTTTATGATTGAACAGCCTTTTTGGCTCCGTTGCGTGAATCTAGTGGAAAACCTTTAGGAATTTATTCCTTGATTGGAAAGTTCATATTCTCTAATGGCTGCAGATTTATTACTTCTGTTTAGCTGCAAGGATAATTCATCAGAGTAGCATATTTCGATGATGCTTTGATTCTATTCATAATACTTTATGTGCGCCTGAAACTAGCTAATTGACTGATGTTAAATATTTTGGCTCGAAAACTTTCTATTTTGTTTTTAAACACCTAACTTAACTCCTCTAAATTTCGCTCATGAATAAACACGTTCTCATTTTGGGTGGTGGGGTAGCAGGAATGAGTGCTGCCCATGAACTTATTGAACGCGGCTTCATGGTAACGGTGCTGGAAAAACAGCGTGTGCTTCCCGGAGGAAAAGCGCGCAGCATTCCTATAGAAGGAACTGCTCCGGACGGCGGAAAACCCCTTCCCGGCGAGCATGGTTTTCGTTTTTTTCCTGGATTTTACCGTCATATTATTCATACCATGGAGCGCATTCCCTACCTTGAGGGTAAGATAGCTAAAAGGGTAAGTGATAATCTTGTTGCCTGTCCAAACATGATGATGACGCGCATGCGTCAGAATCCAATCATTCTTCCAAGTCATTTTCCAAGATCTATTTCCTCGCTGAAGCAGCTTTTAAAAAAGATTCGGGATATTGATACTGGCCTTACCGAAAAAGAAATATCCCTTATTGCACGCAAATTGTGGCAGCTGCTCACCAGTTGCAGCGAGAGAAGAATTAATGAGTATGAACGCATGGGCTGGTGGGAATTCACCGAGGCTGCTGTAAATAGTGAGAACTACCGAACGGTTTTTGTGGAAGGGTTAACCAGGACGCTAGTTGCTGCTAAGGCTGAAACCTGTAACACGAAAACCAATGGGGATATTCTAATACAGATGATGCGTTGTATTGCCAATCCCAATATCGAAAATGACCGGATTTTAAATGGTCCTACAAATGAAAAGTGGCTTTTTCCATGGCTTGAATACCTGAGAGGAGCTGGTGTAGAATACCTCTTTGATGCAGAGGTTCTTTCCATAGATACTCACGATCGTTCCGTGTCGGGCGTGAAGGTCAGGTTAAAAGGTCTGGAAAAAAGCTTTTCGGCGGATTACTACCTTTGTGCCCTGCCGGTTGAAAGGGCGGCTTTAGTGGCCACAAATCCTAAATTGTTGGCGCTTGATCCCAACCTTATTTTTCTCAAAGAGTTGTCTGCTTCCGTGGCCTGGATGAATGGAATCCAGTTTTATCTTAAGCAGGATGTGCCGATTGTTGATGGTCATATTATTCTTGCAGACAGTCCGTGGGCGCTTACCGCAATCTCTCAGATCCAATTCTGGAATATAGACATTAGCAGATATGGTAATGGTGATGTGAAGGGAATAATTTCTGTTGATGTATCCAACTGGGAAAAAGATGGCCTGGTTTTCGGACTTCCGGCAAGGGAATGCACCCGAGAGCAGGTTATTGCAGAGGTTTGGGTACAATTGAAGCTTTCTTTCAACCAACCGGAAAAAATTTTGCGGGATGAGGATTTGATCATGGCCTATGTTGATGAAAGTATTGTTTTCGCTGGGGAAATTTTAGCTTTGGTTCGGGAGCCCCTGGTGAGGCCTGCAACTAAGGGAAGGTATTTCCCCGGGTATGGGAGTAAAGTCGTAACCAGTAATGAGGAACCTTTATTGGTCAATGAGATAAATACCTGGGCCATTCGTAGTGATTCAAGGACGGCGATTTCTAATTTTTTCCTGGCTGCGGATTATGTGCGGACCTTTACTGATTTGGCAACAATGGAGGGAGCCAATGAAGCGGCACGAAGGGCGGTGAACAATATCATTGAACAATCTGGCAGTGAGGCCGCTTTGTGTAAAGTATGGGATCTGCACGAGCCTTGGTGGCTGCTATTTTATAAATGGAGGGATAGGTCAAGATTTAGGAAAGGCCTGGCCTGGAAGTATGATGAGCCCTGGTTCGGGCGCCTGCTGAATTTCATTCTGGGTTTATTTAAAAAGTTTAATGTGATATGAAATGTTAAAGCGCATTTTTTCTTTCCTGATTCCCAGAGCTGTTCAGGATAAGCCCGAGCTTTTTCGGCGCTACCGGTTAATTGTGGGCATTATTCTTATTACAGTACTATTTGATTTTGATTACGGGTTTACAACCCTAAGCATCAGAATGGATAGAGCAATTGTGATGCTTTTTATCGCCGCTATCATCCACTTGCTGCTCCTTATACTCATCCGCAAAAATGTTTCCCTTTTTATCGTCACCAATATTTATGTGTTGACCGGGGTGTCTGCCATTGTGGTTTCAGTTGTCAATTCTGGCGGATTTGATTCTCCGGTATTACCCTGGCTGGCAACTTCGCCTATTATGGCGTTGTTGATGGATGGCCGCAAAACCGGTGTTTTCTGGCTGGTGGTCAATATGCTTCTGATTTTCTTTTTTGCCTTTTCGGATAAGCTGGGCATTCATTTTGTACCTGCTTACGATATAAGTTTTCATGATAATTTACTTCTGAACTGTGTGTTTGGGTTGATAATGATTATTTTCTTTGTATCCCTGGTCTTTGAAAACGGGAAAAATGTTGCGATGAAAAAACTGGAAGAAAATAGTCTTTTGCTGTCTGAGGAAAAAAGAAAGAATGCCTTACATCAGGTTTCACAGGAAATTCACGATGGGGTGGGTCAGACTTTGTCAATTATTAAACTTAACCTGCATCTTCTCAGTAAGGGTATTGAAACCCTTACTGAGGATAAGCTCCGGGAAACCGTTGATTTAGCAAGCAAGGCGATACAGGACTTACGAAATATATCCAATAACCTTTATGCTGAAAATTTAAGTGAGTTTGATTTAGGTCATGCTGTATTGGGGGATATTGGCAGGATAAATAAGTCCGGATCTTTACGGGCAAAACTGGATATCATTGGCTCACCTTACCTGCTTGAGCCCAGGACTGCTTTTGTTTTATATATGGTGACCAAGGAGGCTGTGAATAATGCCCTCAAGCATAGTCAGGGTTCCGAAATTGTGGTCCGCTTGGATTTTGGAGATAATTTTTCATTAAGTGTAAGTGATGATGGGATAGGTTATAAGCGGACCTTTTCCGGGAGTTCTGGTCAGGGCGTTATGAGCATGAAAAACAGGATGGCTTTACTTGGGGGGAGTTTTGAGATTGAGGACAACCCAAACGGCGGGGCATGTTTAAAAGTAAGCCTGATGGCTGAAAAATTACCGGTATTAAATAACTAAATCATGATTAAGGTTGCCATTGCTGATGATCAGCAGTTATTCTTAAAATCCCTGTCCATGCTGATTGACTCCTTACCGGGATTCAGCATCTCTCTTCAGGCGCTTGATGGCTCCTTGGTAATTTCTCAGTTGGCTCAGGTTGCTGGTCTTCCGGATATTGTTTTGCTTGATGTAAGAATGCCGGTGATGAACGGGCCACAAACTGCGCTGGAAATCAAACAAAGATATCCCCAGATAAAGCTTGTTGCTCTTTCGATGAATGATGATGATGATTCGGTGATTGCGATGTTGAAGGCGGGATGTTGTGCTTATTTTTTAAAAGATATTCATCCGGATGAATTGGAACGGGGACTAAATGAAGTTTATCATTTTGGATATTATAATGCCGATTCTATTAACAGGCATCTTCGTGACATCATTTCTTCTGGTAAAGCGGAACATAAGCTGATTTTAAATGATCGTGAAAAGACTTTTTTAAAACTTGCCTGTAGTGACATGACTTATAAGCAGATTGCGTCTATCATGTGTTTATCGGAAAAAACCATAGATGGTTATCGGGAATCAATTTTTGTAAAACTTAATGTAAAGAGTCGCGTTGGGATGGCGCTGGAAGCCATCCGGCATAACCTGGTTACTATATAATTACCGGAAATCTCCGGTATAAAATAGGGGATTTATCCTGATAAGTATCCCTAAGCCCATCTGTAATTTTGAGTCAAATGATTCAAATTATGGGCCAGTCAAATACAGGTAAATCAGATAGTGGGAGCCCTGCCTCGATGATACTTTTCGGGGGAGTGCTTATCCTTCTGCTAGTCTTGTTAAATTCTTTTAGTATGCACGATAAAGTCAACCCGGACAAGAAAATCGTAGGGGGACTGCTGCTACAACTTATTTCCTTTTTATTCACGGGATTTCTTTTTCGTGTGTCTATCCGTTATTTTGCCAGGATAAGTTTTAAGGAAGGGTTTTTAAATTTTCTTATTGGGGATAATGGGACCTATAGCCTGAGCAGGCTCCAGGCTGTGCTTTGGGGAGTGGTGATTATCTCCGTTCAGTTATCTTCTCTTATTGCGCTTATGGTCAATTCCGGAGGATACTTTAACCTTTATGAACCGGTGTTTTCTGAATCTTCCATGTGGCTTTTAGGTTTGAGTTTGACCAGTTATCTGATGGTGAAGACCGTTACGGTGTCTAATGCATCTAAAGATCCTGCTTCACTAAAGTATAAAGCAGGCAATGCAGACTGGAAGGACATACTCATGGGGGAAAATGGGGTTGATTTCAGCAAGTGTCAGATGCTCATATGGACGGTTATTGCTGTCTTAGTTTACCTCAATAAATCTTTTGAATTTAATGATGTTCTGTTGCGGGGGGGAAGGGATACGATTACAAAGATTCTGTTGAATTATTATGATGAACATAAAATTCTCAAAAGCGAAAAGATATCAGATTTTGCCTACGTACCTTATTTGCCATGGTCTTTCGTGGTACTGATGGGTCTGAGCCAGGGGGCTTACGTTGGTAAAAAATTAATTCCTTCTTTCAAACTTGATGATGTTAAGCAAGGGAAGAAGGCGGAGCTGATGCTCAAGATGGCGGAGCTTGATAAGCAAAAAACCAATGTGTCGGCCATGCTTTCCATGGCATCGAAAACCAATACCGCACTAGACCTGCAAATCATTGCAGCAGCAGAGGCGGAGGTGACAGCGCTTAGCTCGGAAATCGATGACCTGCAGAACCAAATTGATGAAATTGACAAATTAATTAACCAACAAGCATAATGAAAAAAATAGCAATTCTCGTTGGCCTTGGAAATTATTATCAATTCTCCAAAAATGGCTACTACAGACTTGGGTTCGTGGAAGAAAATATCCCGAAGATGATGAGTTTTTTGGCCGGCCGGGGATGGGAGGTCCAGATGCCGCTTCGCAATGAACTCGCGTCCAAAACCAACATCATCATGCGACTTAAGGAAGCGCTTGTTTCTGTTGGTGAGGATGGTCATGTTCTATTCTTTTACAGTGGTCATGCAGCAAAACCTGTCAATGGTACAGCTGGTAGTACAGAGATAAGGCTAATGACAAGTTCCCCATTACTGGGTCAGGGCCTGCCGATTCCTTTTGATGAATTCTATAACGAACGTGATTATAAAGCTTTTGCAAAATTATGCAAAGTACAACTTAGCAAGGGGCATTTGATCACTATTCTTGACTGCTGTTATGCTTATGGTTTGCTAGATGAGTTCGGTTTTGATATGGATAACCACTCCATCGTGGCCGCCTCATCTTCAACTTCGTCGGCGCAATTTCTAGAGGAAAGCATCTTTTTTTCTGCATTTTCCAAAATGTGGGATGTGTCCATTGATAAAATTACTCCGGCTATCGATAATCTCTATCTAAATGATAAAAGGAAGCCCTTTCGTTCCTACGTGATTAAGCCAGCTGTAAACTTTCCAAATTATATTCTCTAAATACAATCATCATGAAAAAAAACTATTCAATTATTTTGGTATTGCTTTTATTTTATAGTAGTGCCTTTGCCCAGTCGGGTTCCAAGGATTTTGAAAGCAAACGGATGGATTGCTCCTTAAATTCAGATTTGTCTAAAAAATTGTTTGACGCACTCAATAACGGAGATGTAGACATACAGAAAGCGATGAAGGCTATTTTTGCAGATTCAGTAAATGTAACAACATCAAACAAGGTGGCTGCTAATTTATATACTGGCTTTCGCAAAGAAATATCAATGACGCTTGCGGACATCGAGAAAGGGAAGAATGCAGCTGTAATTGTCATCTATCGAAAATTGCTAAACGGAGGAGCGCTCAATGGCACTACAGAATATCAGGTTGATTTGTCGAATCTTAATACGACTGTTATTCATGGCAAAGTCAACGACTTCAAATATGATAACTATTTGCTCGCGACTAAAAGGGTGTATGTTATTTTAGTTGATCTCCATGAAAAAGTCTATCTCGATGATCAAAGTAAGCGTCAGGAAAAGTTATCGCTTGCCAAAATAGATCTCGTATATCGCCAGAGTAAGTTTTCTCAAAGTTTTAAGGAAGTGGTAAATCTTTTCGATATGGGTGGAGGCGACGGAGATAAGTTAACTTTAACGTTGATTAAGATAAATCCCGATAGGATAAAAGACCCATGCGATATTGTGGTGAGCCATCCTAAATTTCCAAAAGACTTAGTTTATACCATTCACGAACAAAATCTGGCGACCTTTCAGGTTGGTGTTACAAATAGTAAAATTGCAGTGAAAAACATTTCCTTAACCGGTAATGATTTAGTGGTGAAACCGGATGACCAGCAGAAGAAGGACTGGAAAGGGAGTGCTTATGCGCTTCTGGAACTACATTTGCCTAGGGATATTGATCGCTTTCAGCCGCTATGGAAGTCGATATTTAATGGGAATGCCAAATATGCAAATGACCGAAATTTCGGAGATTACTTATATGATATCACGCTGTCAAGAATTGGAATCTACGCTGGTATTAAGTTAGCGAAGGACCCATTTTCTAATCTGTACGCCGGGCTGAATTATTCGATTACCAATGACTTTGCGGTGAATTTTGGCTGGGCCTGGGCAAATGAATATGATACGCAGGTTACTGAAATTGGAAATATTACATCAGTTGATGATGCACTTAAATTTGCAAAACGCAGCTATGGTAAGGGTGATTTCTCTATAGGAATCAGTTTTGCGCCAAGTATTTTTGCCAAGACTTTGGGGTTAAAAACTAAATCAGAAGATTCCGGAAACTAATTTTTGATTACTGTCCTCGCTCCCGAAAAGCAACTGCGAGTAAATGCGGTTGCTTTTCATTGTTGTGACAAATTAAATATTTAGTATATCCTGATATTAGGTTTTTTTACCAGAATACAAATTGGTTGATTCCTTCTTAATTCTTTAGTGAGGGTTTTTTGCAAATACTTTTGAAAGATAAACTTTTGTATATCGGTAAGGAATTTGAAAGAAGTACCCTTCAGCGCTATGAAACCTGCTTAATGCATGTTAAGGACTTTATGCAGTTAAATTATAATGTTTCAGATATTTCCGTTGCAAAGATCAACTTTGCTTTCCTGGTTGATTTTGAATACTATCTTAGGAGCGTCCGAAACTGTGGCAATAACTCTGCAATCAAATACATCAAAAATCTCGGCAAAATTGTCCGCATATGTTTAGGTAACGGATGGCTTGCTGTTGACCCGTACCTCAACTACAAGCCAAAACAGAATGCCGTTCACCGTGAAGTCCTCACAAAAGAAGAGCTAAGCCGAATAAAGGAAAAGAAATTCAGTATGGAGAGGGTTGGTACAGTTAGGGATATGTTTGTTTTCAGTTGTTACACGGGCCTTGCTTATGTAGATGTATGTAAATTAAAACGCTCTGAACTGGTTAACGGCACTGATGGCAATTTATGGATATATACGAGCAGAAAGAAAACCGACACACTTTCACGGATCCCTTGTGTTGCCTGCAGCCCTGTCCATAATTAAAGCTTATGAAAACCACCCCCAATGTATTGTCAAAGATACCCTGCTTCCAATGATGAGCAACCAGAAAATGAATGCATATTTAAAAGAGATAGCAGACCTGTGTGATATCAGCAAGTCGCTGACTTTTCATATTGCCAGGCATACCTTTGCCACGACTATAACATTGAACAATGGCGTACCTATAGAAAGCGTATCGAAGATGCTCGGCCATACTAGCATTAAAACAACGCAGATTTACGCAAAGGTACTGGATCATAAGATTGGTTCTGATATGCAAAAAATTATTGGGAAATTGGAGTGATCTAGAACTTTTGGTAGATAATGCCTGTAGACCACTACTTGTTTGCAAACCTGCCATAAGAAAAAAAAGGATGCAACACTCGCTGTTACATCCTTTTATCTAAATTAACGCTCTCAATCTATGATTGATGCAAGGCTCTCATCCCTTGCTTTCGCAATATGTAAATATTAATTTAATGTTGCAATATTACCCGATAACTATTCTTTTCAATCCACCAGGCCAAACCAATTGCTATGGATAGAGATTGGTGCCTTTGATGGCTTGTCCCATGGTTAATTTTGATAGAGCTGAGAAAAAAAATGAAGTGGAGGAGAAGACTTAGGAAAATTTTCAGGATGAATAGACTTTAGCCAAGTTTAATTCCAGAAACATCTCGATAATACCCGATGAAGGAGGACATTGCCATTTCTTGGATCTTTTCCAGATGTCAGAGGATTCGTATCTTTAGAATTGATTTCTAGATTTATTTTGAAATTTAGTTAACGTATATCATTGAATGAATAATTATCAAATCTCAGTTAGGCCAAGACACAAAAGATATGTCTTTTGTGTAGAAGCAGGATGTAACTATAAGGACTTGTATAAACTGATTACACGTAATCAGTCTTTATGGGGTGGGCGTTTCAATCCTATAATTCCGGTTAATAACAATGAGATAGATAGCAGATACCTTGATATTGTTAAACATTATGATCCTGACGCAGTATTTTATACAGCAGGAATTGACATAGAGAAACTAAAAAGTCTTTTAAATTTCAATCCCACGGGCTATTTTGGTCTAAATGAAAAACTTGAATCCCAAGAAATAACGGGTGTTAGTACCTTCTTCTTTCTTACGCAATTTGACCAGCGGGAGATGGTGTTATTGCCTGAAAAATATTTCTCTGATGAGGACGTTTTGCCAAAGTTCTATGAGCTTAATTTTGGATTGAGTACGACCCCGCTTCACCATGAGTATGAATTAAGCAAAATGTATAAACAGGTTAAGGTAAATGAAGACTTTGGCGATCTCAACAAAATAATTCACCAGAACAAACCAATTAACTTTGCTACACTTTCAAAGATTAAACTTAACACCAAAATTCTAAGAAACCTGAAATATGGAGGAGTAAATGATTTTGAAATCATAATAGCTAAGGATGATACCCAAACTTTAGACCTGTTTTATTTCTGGAACAGAGGACTTTATCAACATAAAAACCTAATGTATGTTACGTTAGAGCAGTTAGAAAAACTATCGGGAGACAAATTCTTCGGCGGGGTACTTTATGATCTGAAAGGTGATCATAGTGTACGGATCGTATCTATGTCATTGCAGAAAGAAACGCTTGATGAAATTATAGAGAAAACGCTTAGACCAATCGCTCATCTTACGGACTTTAGATTTTTTGATATCAGTGCTTTTCCTTACGAAGTACTCGATAATGGAGGACTTCTTGAAAGAGACTTTGGGGAATCGGTCGAGACCCAGATGTTAGTGTCTGATAACGGACTATTGCGTATACCCAAACTTAGCTTTGGTGACAATATGGGATTCTTGTCGAAAAATTTTGCGGTTGATTTAAAAATTACACAAGAAGTATTTTCCCAGCAACAATCATTGCTTTTTCCACTCACGACTGATACTGGATATATTGTGAAAAATGTTAAAGGAAGGGTTTTGCTTTCTAGAAATCTTTCGGTGTTTTTCAATGGTCACAGACAAGAAGCCGATGCCCTTCCCCTGCAGATCCCACATTTTAAAGATTTAGTTCGTCAGCTGATTCAGCGACCAATTGTAAATGGAGAAGCAATTGATAACAAGATTATACATGTGGGTATGCATGACGCCAGTAATAGAGTTAAAGCATTCATAAAGATCTTTAGGGGAGACTTTAGAGAAATTTACGATTATCTTTCAGACCGTTTTTGGATGGATATTTTCGAAGAGTTAACTTTAAGCGAGAAATTAGCAGGTGATAGTTTGACCTTTAATGAGCTAGTCGAGAAAGCTGTGGGCATGTATCGCAAGCTGGGAAGGAAACTTGTTGATAGAGAGCAAGGTTGGTTCAATATAGAAAACCTTCAGCTAGGATTGAAACGGACACTCCAAGAATTGACAGAATATCAGGTGTTCTTCAAAGGATTTAAGCTAAAGTGCAACCACTGTTCATCCAAGTTCTGGTATCATATAAATGAGGTTAGAGATTCAGTTAGCTGCCGTGGATGTTTGGAAGATTTCGCACTTCCAATAGAACCGCTCTTTGCGTATAAACTGAATGACCTAATTAAAAACAATATTTATGCAACGAGTAAGGATAGAGACGGGAATCTAACAGTAATAAGGGCATTGGCTACATTTGGTCACAGCTCTACCCCATTCCAGTATAGCCCACAATTGAATCTTTATGATGATATACATAGCAATAAACCTTTAGGCGACTTAGACATAGTTATAACAGAAAACGGAAAGTTTGTTGTCGGAGAGGCAAAGCATGATGCTAAGGGATTTTTCGAGGATGATATGAAGTCTTTGAGATCTCTAGCAGAACTTACGAGGATTATTTTTCCTGAAAAAATAATCCTCGTAGCAAGTGAAGACGAAAAAAAACTATTGAAAGCTGCTAATAGTATGAAGTGGTTACTCAAAGATGCAAAACATATTCCCGAAATAAAACCAATGCTGCTATCAAAACCAGATTACTGGCATGTAGAGTCCTATAGATATTTCAAATATTGAAAAACTTACAAAAGATTGAATTTCCAATAGTGGGCAAGAATTAACAAAGGCATATAATGATCAGATTGTATATAGACTGGAATGTAATGAGCCAGCTTAAAGCAGGCAAACATTGCGAATTTGCAGAAATCATTTCCGATGACCAAAAATTCCTAAAATTGTTTTCTACATCTCATATTGGCGACATTGCAGCAAGTGACCAGAGCGAGCATAATAGAGCTAATATAGAATCTGATCTTGAATTTATTCAAGAAATCACGAATGGATGGTGCGTGTATATCAGCAGTAACAAGGCAGTATTTGAAAAAAGATCTGCATTGGAGCTTTATGATGATCGCACGGAACTAAAAGATATACAGAAGGTTTTCGAACCCGGGGGACTGAAAAAAATGCTCGAAGATTTGGATTTGGACGACCAGACCACCGAAAAGATAACTCCATTTATACAGGCTTTAGAAAACCTTCCTACGGCTGAAGTTTTCAGAGAAACATTCGAAAATCCACAGACATCGGAGACAATGAGGCAATTTCTTCCTGGACTCGAGAGTGATAACAGTCAGATGGGAATATTTAATTCATTTTTGTCGATGTTCTCAAGGTTGAATGAAACCGAAGACTATAAAAAATTACGCCTAAATCTTCAAAAAGGGATAAATCTCAATAGAGATAGACTTTTTGATGCCAAAGAACCATATAAATTGATCGAAAAGGCCTATCAAAAGTTTAACATTGAGGTTCCATCGGATGGAGCCGATAGTAATCATGCACCACAGTGGTATAATGAACTCTGCAATGAGTATATCCGATTGGATATGCATGGTTACCAAGAAGATAAGATCACTGTGGAAAAAGGAAGGAAGCAGACATTTCGCAACACCGTAGAAGATGCGTTTCATACTGCGTTTGCCACAACCTGCGATTTCTACATCACCAACGATGATCGGAATCTGAAAAAATCGGAAGCCGTATATCAAAAACTTCAAATCAATTCCTTGGTTATGAAACCCAATGAATTCGTAGCCCACTACAATGATTGGCTTCATTTAAAAGCCAATCAGTCAATTAGACTAATTGCTGGAGTCCTCAAACACGTGGATCCGGTAGTTAGCGAAGATGGAAAGAAGCAATCATATTTTGGATGCTTTTTTATATTTGATTATTTCAATAAAATATACCAGCTAGAAGATGATGCACTTTATCTTATATTATCACGAGAAAAACCAACAAATGCCCGCATGGTATTCGAAAAAGAACTTTCTGTCTTGATAGATAAAATGTTGGACGTTTTTGGGGAAGACAATGAAAAACTTGGCGGTTTCCAATCTCATGAAATTGCAATGGCGAGAGAGGACAAATGGCTAGGAAGAAAATGGATACACGATGGTTTATACTTTAACCTCTTGTTGCTAAACGGTCATCTACAATTGTATATAACGGCCCGGGAATTTAGACAGTCTATATTATGACCGATAAAATGGACATTATCTTAGATTAGCGCTACCGGGTTAATTTGTCTTAGATAGGTAGGCAATAAATATCTTTCTGATTGTTGTATTTGTAGGTTACAACTGTATTTGTGTATGTTTGAAGGAAAGTAGTAACGCTCCATGGTACTTAAAAAATTAACATACTGTATAATGAACCTGTTCTCCTCTTCGCTCACACTTTCAGGGCGGACTCGGAGAGAGATCAAAGAAGGTGATGAGTTTTTATATGACCTTTACAAATCTAAAAAAAGACAAGAACTTAGGGTTAGGATGAACAGCCTTAGATTTGCGATGATCTCTGTGTCAGTCGCTTTTTGTTTTGGGTTGGCTTGTTGTTTTATCCCCCGCGAAATTATAGACACATACCTTGGATTTCTTGGGTTATTTTTCTTTAGCGGTGATGGTGCCAAGGAAATGATTTCTGATATACTTGCGTCTTCCGCAACCATCATAGGGCTCAGTTTTGTAGTTATTGGCTTTTCATTTGAAGTTGTAAAAAATGCAAGTAACCAGACGCTACGATCGATCTTTCGTGAAACCAAACTTCATTTTGTTTTTTCGATATCAATCGTCAGCATCTTATTTTTAGTAGTAATGACTTCGCTTAAACATACTGTGAATCAATATATAGTCGGTAATTTCGCCATTTTTAGCTGTTGGCTGTTAATCTTGACAACAGTCGCGATTGCTTACATGTTTGCAAAGGTCATTACATTCTTCAATCAGGAAAAAATTTCGCGTATGTCAAGGGAATATTTTGCTAGGCTGGCAACCTTTGCTTTCGTAGATTTCGAGTATACAAGGATTTCCGAAGAGCATTATGGTAGCTATCTACAGTCAAGGGGATTCACACGGCACATTAGTTTTACATCCGACGGCGAAGGACAGACGGTCCTGCGGTACGCAAATCAGAAAAATGCTGAAATTGTAGATATTTGTTTACCGCTGGTTGCCTCACTGGTAGCTAGGATCGGTAAACGTTCTGGTGAAGACATGCCTAAGTACCAGCTTCTTCGTCATAAGTTACAGCTGAAACCTGCCCAGGGTCTATTTTACTTTGATCAATCCAGCGAAATAAAATGGATTGAAAATAAGTTGGTTAACTTTTGTTTTCATACACGTGAACTGAGCAGTTCTATGGAAGAATTTGCTCAGCAAAAAGCGGAAATTCAGGAGAGCTTGATCCTCGCTGGTGATCAAGGAGACATCAAACAGGTAAGGGCAAGGCTCGAGGATATTAGAAGCTTATATGAAAAATTTCGTTCATAAATATGGGAAGTTATAATGGCAATGCAGTTGCATCAGTATTAGAAGGTCTGGATTGGACTCTTTCCAATGCATTTTTAGCTGCCTATAAAAATAAGAATGAATCAGTTTGGAAAGAGCTAGTAGAGTTCACTTCTACTGAATTGCTTCTGGCATTTACAAGTAAATCTATTCCCCTTGCTAGACATCTCGCATTGCTGCCTGCGCGGTTCTTGTACGGTTGCTTGGAACAGGAATATGGAGCGGAATCGGTAATACGAAGTTTTGGAAATACATTTGAGTTTAGCCAATCATTTTTTTCAGGCAATGTAGAATCGGAGCAGGATGAGAAGGCTGTCATGAACAAGTTGCTCTATGATAGTATTGCTCAGTTTTTCTTTCAAGCGCTACGACTGAACAACGATGAAAATCTATTTCTAAGTTTCAAAAGTTATAACAAGCTGCGAGAACGGGGATATGACTTTGGTTCAGAGTTCAAAATCGCAAAATATCAAGGTGCTTCTGATGAAAAACTTGCAATTCTGAGAAGAAAAT
Organism: Pedobacter sp. 22163; assembly: GCF_052045595.1. NCBI lineage: Bacteria > Pseudomonadati > Bacteroidota > Sphingobacteriia > Sphingobacteriales > Sphingobacteriaceae > Pedobacter > Pedobacter sp. 22163. Next base: position 54,414 of record NZ_JBQEPM010000014.1, read on the forward strand.
CAGAACTGGAAGGATTTAGACCGCTACTACATAGAAGACTTTCGCTCAGTTTACATTCGTGGGTAATTTTTCTCTTAAGTATTGACAAGATAGAGGGATCAAGAGCCGCTAAGGTACTTAGCGGAATACACCTTCGGTACGATAGCACTCCACAGATTTTAAATGATGCAATATACATCCGGAAATTCAGCTATAACGGGTATTTAGGAGTTCAATGGTGGGATTATATGGCCCGCCCATCCGGAGAAAGTTATACGCCGCCTTCTGCTTACGAATGGATAACCCTCGGAGCAACATACCATTTATTAAATTCGCCCTTGCTTGACGTCGATCTTTCCGATATACCTGAGAGCAATGATTATATATTCTTACTGGAGACGGTAAAAAGAAATTTGGCATCTTTTGAAAAAGATTGGAATAAATGGTCTAGCGTTTTCAATGTTGGGCCCACAATTACAAATGATGAAACCAAAGAGAGAAGTTTAGAGAACTTCAAATCGCAGAGTAGAGTGCTCCTGAGCATCCTCGCACGGTTGAAAAACCGGCAACAATCGGCAGAGGATAAAGCTGTAGCAGAAGAGAAATTAAGTAATGAGAAAATAACCGATTTTAAAAATGCTGCCTTCGCAGAATGGAAAAGAAATAACAGAATATTAAACTTCTTTGATCATTTTGGAAATGTGCAAAAAAATAAGCAGATAGAAAAGTTACCTGCAATTGGGACAAGTCTATATCTGCAGGGCTTCAAGGTGATGTTTCTCAACGAGAATTTTAAGGAAATATATGGGAGTGCTCAGATCGGAGGAGAGGTCGCCAGGTCTGTAGACGGTAGGTTTATCAGAGAAATTATGATGGGGAGCAATATTGATGATACAAGACATGAGACCTTAAATGAGGGATTAAAGCTAAGTATCAAGTCGCTCGTTGATGAGGGTTATTCTCCAAACTTAATCATTGTGCCGCCCGAGTTCATCTATAGAACAGATCTATATGCACTCGAAGGTTTTACGAGAAGTGAAGGCAATGAAAATGATCTTGCGGACTTTGGAAGCTATGAAGGAATACCGATAACTACTTTCTATACACCGCTTTTAAATGAAGAGGTATTCGTTTTAGATTTCCGCAGTTCTGTTAAACTCGAAATTTATGAAGATAATGAGAGAATCAATAATAGATTGTTGATGGAAGTAAGGGAAATGACATCAGAAGAGATGGAGACCAAATTTGAACAGGAAGCAGCAGCGATGCGCAGTGGCGAAGAAGGATCCGAGCTCACAGACGGCGAAATCAAGTTAAAAATCGCCTCGTCTTTGTATTTAGATATATGGATAAATGCAAAATTTAGTGTAGTCGAGCAAAAAGCGATCAAAAGGTTCACAATCAATAACCTCGGTGCAATTTAATATTATTATTATCGTGCATCATCTGGTAATCAAATTGGTGGCCAGTTTGGCCCGAAACAGAGGGTCACTTTCAGGTTCTTCCCCACTTTTGGTGGTAACATCTGGTGTCGCCTTAGCTTTGAACAAAAACTGTCATTTAAGCAGCAACTTGATGGTGTTGCTACTCAATTTAATCCTAATTTATCCTACCACCAAAAGTGGGAAGAACCACTTTCACCGAAATATACACATAAAGTCATTTTTGTAACATAGGGTAATTATCCAGTATTTTAATATCCTCCCTAAAATAAAAAATGACTACGATTAGTTAAAAAGATGTTAATATTGATTGAAACATTTGCAGAAATCAATTTGTTGCTTACCTTTAAACCCAGCGTTTTGTAATTTTACTTAACTGCGAAAAATTAATGCTCTCTTAAAATGTCTGATATTAAACACTTTTTATCGCCCAGACTCACTGGCAAACGGTTTGATGAACATTCCGTTCCTGTGGAAATACTGCAAGATTTTGCAGCATTGCAGGAGCTTATGACTGAAATAGCTAAAGACTTCTACCTTCAACAAAACCCAGCAAGAAAACGTGTGCCTAAAGGCTTTGCGGAAGGTGTAACACTTAACCTAGAAAAAGTAGAGGAAGGTAGCGCGATATTAAAATTTTTATTGGCAGCAAACCTAATGGCCTCGTCTATTTTGGGTGAAAACTCAAATCAATATTCTTATTTTGAAAAGGCTAAGGAAAAAGTAATAGAAGTAATTAATGCTGCAGAGAACGGTAAAGATGTTAAGGGCTTATTATCAGACAAGCAATTAACATACTTCCATAGGATTGGACGTAGCCTAAAAGATGATGAAACGATCTTCATTAATCCAGAATCAACAAGTCAAGTCGCAAAATTAAGCAAAACAACAAGACATAAGATACTGTTGTCTGCTAGCGATAATGCAACATATACTGACACATTTGATATTACTGCGCTGATAACTTCGATTGATAAATCAGATAAAACATTTAGCCTTTTAATTAATAACTCGAAAATTTCAGCCAAGTTAAATAGCCAAAACTTTAAAACTGTGGTTGAAACGTTTAAAGCGTTATATTCAGATGTATATGTTAACGTAGTGGGTGAAGGGGTTTTCGATGCAAGAGATAAAATCATAAAGATTGATTCTATTGACAAAATGGAGATTCTAAACCCTCTTGATGTATCATTGCGATTAAATGAATTGTCTCTACTACAAGATGGTTGGTATAATTCTTCAGGACGGGCACCCTTAAAACAAGCATTGATCACTTTCGAAAATACCTACTCAAGGTATTATCCACATGATTTACCGCTCCCTGCTATTTTCCCTACGTTAGAGGGCAATATTCAACTGGAATGGACTACTGAGACTTTTGAGATTTCTTTAGAAGTGGATTTAGATACATTTTCAGCCGAATTATTTTCTGTAAATACAATTAATCAACAATCTATTGAAGAGAGTTTAGATTTAAATTCAGAAACTGATTGGACTAAATTAAAACAGTACCTACTTTAATTCTCTCAAATGCAAGATTCAACACTTTTACATAGACAAGTTCATCCCAATTTTATTCAAGATAACAAAATATCGTCGCAGGTATTCGAAAAAGATGTACAACCTATTGAGGCTATAACCTCATTAGTTTTCTCCCCAACGGATAAAGATGAAAACAAGTTATCCGTGTATAATGGTGATAAATATTCAGCACAGGAATCGCACACCCACTTTACGACTTCTTTCAAGTCAGCCGGTGTTGTTTCTGTTAACATAGACGAATGTAAATCAATTGCATTAAGTGCCGTTGAGGATAATAATCCTTTTAATGGACACTCTGTAATTGATTTTGAGGAATTAGACAGAAAAGCGGTGAAGAATAAGGCTAAACTTCTTAAAAGCTTCGCAATGAAGCGTGATTGGACATTCAAGAAGTAGTGAATAACAATCTCAAAATCAAATGCCAATTAAGCCGCGCATCTCTTTATGGCTTAATTGGCATTTTCGGTTGCTGACAAAACAAGTTGGGCATTTCGGCAAAAATAGAGATGAGCCACTTCCAATGAAATACACGGTTATTTATTGAAGTTTATTAAAAAACCAGTATTATTCCCAAAAAACGTCTACCATTCTTTTGCCAAATTTTCCATTGCGTAATTTAATTGGGCGTTTTTCACTTTTTATAATCTGTTTATGAACTAAATAAGTTAGAATTTGGGAAAGCTGCTTACTAGAATATTTATGCCCTTTTGAACTACACTCAGCGCTAATTTCCCATATAAATTTGGGGGTTGATAGAAAATTGCTCTTGAGTAGTTTTTTTTCAATAAATGATGATGCCTTTCTAGTATCTATTGTCTCGGAAAAATATTCGGGTACGTTTTTAAAGTTTGCATAAAATTCAAGCAACTTTGTTGATTTTCGAATGCTATGAGGAATTTTGTGATTTAGGTTTAATAACATCCAACCTTCAAGGCCAAAACTATTAGCTAGCTTTTCGGCCGTTTTTCCAGTTAAATTTCTAGTACCGTTAATTAAAGAATAAAGGTGACTATCAGAAATCTTAGTGAATTCAGCGATTCCGGGCAATTCTAAACCAGCAATTTCCATTAACATTTTAATGCGTTCGCCGAGAGCTTTTGAATATTCTGCGTTTTCATCTTTCGCCATTCTTCAAATTGAAGAACTATTTTGTCCTAAAAATTATTCAAATTATTTCTTTTATTGAGACAAATTGTTAACTTTACGTGTTGATTTATAATGAGTAATAGATTACTCGTTTATTTGAAGTAAAATAAATAGGCAATTGAATTTTTGAATCTTGAGCGGAAAATGTAGGAGTTTTTTGTGAGCCCAAGATACAGGAGTTATTGCCCATTTACTATCTTTGCCGATAGTGATGGGCTCTCCTTGTATATGCTCACGGCTTTCCTACAAGCTTCCGCAATATATTAAGTTTGAGCTCATCATTATTTGCTCCATTCTTTAAAGTTCATTATTCATATGCTTTTAAGCAAGAATGATGAAATACAAACATTCACATCTTTTCGATCACCTTATCTCATTAGTGATCTGTGCACCAGAATAGCTTTTATCATTAAGGCAGGGAAACCTAATGGGTAATGATAGACTAGGTGTTTCATAATGCGTCTTGCCTTAATTTTCTTTTTAAGATTAAAATTCCTAAAACAACTAACCGGACTCATGCAAAAAACGATCAAAATAGGCGTAAGGACTATGCTATGCCTTTTAACAGGGGTAGAAAAAAACACTCAAGGGCTCGATTTTCTACAAAAAATCGAATTATTGACGAGGGGCATATTTGAAGAGCTTAAGCTCAAGGTATTATTTCGCAGCACCTCATGGGCTGCTAAGAGGGAAAACAGATCTCATGCCTTATTTTTTTGTCATCCGTTTTCACGACTAATTTGTAGATATTTAAAATGATACTGCTATGGAACAGATAAAACCATACGCTGATACCGCTATTCATTTTGAAAAGTTTCGAAAAGGAAACGAAAAAGGCCTTGAATTTTTCTACAAATTATTATATCCGCGGACATATTATTATGGCTACAGGTATATAAAAGATGATGTCAATGCAGGCTGTATCGTAAATGAAGCATTCCTGCGGCTCTGGCTATCCAGAAAAGTTATTACCTGTCCAGAGCATATCGAGACTTTTGTGAGAAAATTAACATCGGATGGATGCAGGGCTTATTATAAAACTTCTTCAAGTAGGTTCCAGCGCAATATGTTGCGGCTGGATGAAATCGAAAACTACCAGGAATTTATCGGTGGTTATGATCCAAGCCTAGAAGATGAAACGGATATCTTCCATCTCAATGAACCCAATGAAGAAGAGAAAAAGCAATGGGCGCGGGTAAAAGCGGTTATTCCAAATCTTAGCACTGACCAGCAGCTCTTTATACGGCTCTGCATTAAATATTCTTTTGACTACGGGCAGATGGCCTGGCATATCGGCGGTATCTCCGATTATCAGGTAGCAAGGAAAGTGGAAAAGACGCTCGAATGCCTGAAGGCTGTTATCTCAGATACAGAAAAGCTCAATAAAATTGAAAAAACCAACAGGTTCAGGTTCGAGGGGGATGTCAGCGAAGAGCAGTCGATGATCCTCAAGATGCGCTATGAGCTCCAGTATAGCTTTACTGAGATTGCGGAAGCGTTAAGCCTCGATCAGGGACACATTCAGAAAGCATTCGCAGCTGCATCACTAAAGATTAAAAAAACAAAAATCAGGTGATATGGAAAACAGTACAATGGTTGTTACCCGCAAAATACAGTTGCTGATCGATTCCAAAGATAGGAAGGTAGTCAAACATGCGATTGATCAATTATATAACTGGCAATCGATCTGTTTCCGTGCAGCTAATATGATCATGAGCCATCACTTTGTTCAGGAACGGGTGAAGGATTTCTTTTACCTGACTGAGGATATAAAACTAAAAATAGCTGATGAAAAGAAGGATGAGAACGGTATGCTTAAATCTTCACGCCAGAATACCACGTACAGGCTGCTGTCTAATCATTTCAAAGGCCAGATCCCAACGAACATCCTGAGCAACCTCAACAATACGCTGATCTCCTATTTCAATAAGGAAAAAGATGCCTATTGGAAAGGCGAAAAATCGCTTAGGAACTATAAACGCAATATCCCGCTGCCTTTTGGGGCAGAGGTGATTTTCAAACTAAGCAGGACTGCTGACAACAGGAATTTTACCTTCAGGCTTTTCCAGATCCCGTTCCGGACCTACCTTGGAAAGGACAGGTCTGATAAAAAGATCATACTTGATCGGATCATCGGTGGAACCTTGAAACTTCGTGCCAGCCAGATACAACTGGACAAAGGCAAAATATTCCTCCTGGCAGCGGTACAGATCGAAAAGGAAAAGCATAGCCTGGATCCTACCATTATCGCTGAAGCATCACTTTCCATAGAACACCCGGTTATCGTCAAGGTGGGCAGGCATGAGCATGCCATTGGAAACCGGGAAGAATTCCTCCACCGGAGACTGGCCATACAGGCTGCGGTAAACAGGGTCAAAAAAGCAGTTCCCTTTAACTGTGGGGGGCACGGCAGGAAGCGTAAAATGAAAAGTTTGGAGGATTACCGCCACATGGAAAAGCGGTACGTGGAGCAAAAGCTGCATGTTTACAGCCGGATGCTAATTGATTTCTGCGTTAAGCACCATGCAGCAACCCTGCTACTGATCAACCAGCAGGAAAAAGAAGAAATAGCAAAGGAAGATCATTACCTTTTGCAGAACTGGAGCTATTATAGTCTAAAAGATAAAATCAGTTATAAGGCAGAAAAAGCAGGCATACAGGTCATTGTTGAATAGCATTAAAAAAGAGGTTTCTTGCAGAACCGTAGAGTGAGATTAAAATATGCTCATAAGCCGACAAGAAAACAGGCATGCAATGGCGGACTTCATGTTAGAAATGCCTGATGGTTTTCAATATGGATATATTGGCCGATGTCTGGCGGTTGTCAGGTGGAAAAGCGGAGAAAATTACTGATTGTGATAAAAGAATTGGATATCGACAGCGTGAAAGATAACTTCAGTACCAGGCTAAAGAAATGTCTGGTATCAGATAGTTTTGAAATATGGATATCGAGGCTGCTTGTACAGCCGTATGGTGAGGATACTTTGTCGCTCACTGACTTGTTTTCTTATTCGGGAAGTAAGACCTGGAAGTATGTATTTCCCGGATTTGAAATTGAGATACATCTACTATGGTTTTTCGCATTGTTTTCTTCCCATAATTTGAAATTAAGATACAATGCTCTATTGTAATTCGTGAATGGGGATTAAGCGCTCAAGACCGGATGGTAAAAAGTGGGGTGCACAGTTTGTAATGAAATCTGGTGCATACTTTTAGGTTCCCCAACTTTTGATGGTATGTTGCAGCCAAATAGTAAAAAATGTTGAGCATTTGGTTAGCAGAGAATCACGCAGAAAGTGCGTTAATTTTTCGGCCATCCCAAATGGTTTTTCAGATCCCGGGCGAGCGGGGTTTTGGCGCCTGTTGTGATGCCATTGAAGTATGATTCAACAATTATAGGGATTTCCCATCAATGCCAATTTAATGTCTGTTGTCCGCATTTCTACATACCCAGTTATATGAATGTGTAGATATAAGGATATTTATATATGTGCATATATGAAGTTTTAGCTTTTGCCAAGTAATATTTTTTCGATTTTTTTACTGTCAATAGGATCTTATTGACGAAGAGGTAAAGTTTTCCAAGCACCTCCTTTCTATCATTTAATCACTAGTACTTTTATTATTTTTTTTGCCGATTTAGCTAAGCCGTTCCTTGGTTTTTTAAACTGCAAGTTGTGTTTTTGTTGCACAAAAACCCTATAACTTGCCCGCTTTTTTACTGCCCTTAGGGGCGTAGCGGGTTTGAAAAAACGTCGCGACTAGTTTTTTCTTCTTTGGAGGATGCCTTTTAAATGTTGAATATGACCAGAAAAAAGAATGGGGGCTTTTAAATTAGATGACAAAAGAACCAAATTCCTTAAGGCCGGATTTTCCGAGGTGGAGTATCTTTCGCTCCGAAATCTTTGGCTTTTCCTTCGCTAAAGTCAAGCGATAACGTACACTAAAGACGCCCCAGATTTAAACATGTAAACTTATGTGTAGATCATATTGGCTGTTATAAGAAATATGGCCCGAATAACTGCCAATGGGCAAATCCTTTCTACTCTGCTATATGCTAAATCCTCAATCTTTTTCTTTAAACAAAATAGGTGCGACCTTTTCTAATACCGGGGGTACCTCTTGCAGCCCTTTTGCCTGGAAGAATTCATTGATAAATGTTGAAAAAGCGATTTGCTTTGAGAGCGTGTAGCTTTTCACCTCTTCTTCAGAACGAAATTTCAGATTTTTTTCTCTTTTAGTATGTTGAATATATCTTTTTAGCACTTCGTTCAATTGAATGTCCTTGGCCAGTCCAATTTGGTGATATATCAGCGAATCAATACTAATAATTACCAAAGGTTGTACCTTTTTTACATAGAATCCCTGTGTTTCAAGTTCCTGTAATTCCGCCTGAAACCAATAATCAATAAGTTTATTGAATCCCGGTACATTATATTGATGGTCATGTACAATCAATATAGGGAATATATTTACCTCGCGATAATTGTAATTGTTATCCAGACCAAAATCTTTGAGAAGCAGTCGTTTAATAAACGCTATTAATTGCATCACGCCAACATGCTTTTCCTTTCCATTAACTTCTTCAAAATAGAGCTTTTTTTCGAATTCATCTTGATAGCGTTCAAAATCAAATGACATCTTTGCGTCAGCCGGAATCAAGAAGTCTTTGGATTCCATAATCATGATGTCTGACCCCTTTCTAAGATAATAGTCTGGGCCGCCAATGATCTTTTTTGCAACCATATCCTGGCCTGAAAACTTAATTTTTAGTTTAGGGAGTATTGTATTGATTACATCATAGAAAAGTATGCGTTCTGAAAAGAAATCTCCAAAGAAGCTTTTCAGTGCTTTAACCTGGGCCTTTTCAGGAAGGCCCTTATTTACCTCTCTCAAAAGAAAATACATTCCCTTAAAAATCTTTTCAACTACGAATAAATTAAAGATTATTCTATAATGTCCATCCTTGACTTTATAAAATGGCTTTGAACGTAAAGTGAGAAAATCGAATTCATTCAGCTCATCTTCAGCTTCTATAATCAATTTATCAAGAAACGCGCATGCTTTATCCTTGTTCTCGCCCTCTGAAACCTCAAAATCTACATGGCCTTCTTTATGATTACTCATCATAGAAATTGTAAGTGGTAGGAAGCTTTTTAAGTATTCCTCCCAATCGTTTACGGCAAAATGTTCTAGAAATGCATTATATAGTGGTTTCGTTTTCTCATCGCTTGATAAATACTGAAACAATATTGTTGCCTTCCATAGCTGAGTTATCCATATTTCCCTGATGTCATAGTAAGTTTTATCCGAAGTTGGATAGTTCATACAGAACATCATCATCGGAAACGCCAGTTCTTTCGAAAGATCTTTTGTGGAATCAAATGCGATATGTTGTTTCTTCGTGAATTCTGAATTGATAACCAGATAAGCCTTGAAAAAATTCACTTCGAATTCCTCTTCACTTTGTGTTTGTTGTTCCTCGGGAGCCTTAAAAAAATACTCGAACAGTGTCAAGCTGGAATACGTATTTATTATGCCTACTCTGTTACCCTTCTTTTCAAGTTCTTTGATTCTGTCGTATACCTTGTTTGCAAGCTCATTGTTTTCAGCCCGAAAGCACATGCTTATGAATTCCCTGTTATCTTCATATTTTGATTGTTGGTTTTTAAACCCGAGGAAAGATGCAGCTACATTTAAAATCGTTTCCCTGTTGCCGCCTTTCAAATATTCTCCAACGGTTAAAGGCTTTTCTCCAGGAAATGCTGTTTCAAATTCAAGGAGCAGGCCCATTCTGACCGGGTTTCTAATTTCTGACTTACGTGCAAACATGGTTGATTTAGATTTTGTCTTAACATGAGAGGATACAAACGGCTAAATTGATCTGATGTTCTATCTTGTAGCGAGTTCCAAATCCTAGAATTCAATAAATGGAGGTAAATTCAAATATACAAAAACAATTTTTTATGAACTCCTTCTCGCGGAGTTTGCAGCAAGAGGTGGTAGTTGTAGCGCTTTTAGCGGTAGTGTGCAGCTTTTTATTGGATTCCATTATTTTGATGTTTGCTGGTGTTAAAAAGGTCGTGCAACCTATCAATCTGCATAAAGCTGATTATATCGCGTTATGCAAGATTGCAAAAATTGAAATAATACATTGGGAAACTGGAAAGACATTATGCGTTTTGTCAAACTATTATAGTGCTTCATGATTTGATTGCTGCATGTTAAAATAAGTTAAACGCATGTACCAGAACGAGCACTTTTTAGAAGGTGTAATATGAAAGGTTATTTGACTCTATTTTTTTGTGTCTTTGAATTGTTCAGTCTTTTTAGGACTTTAGGTTGTTGCGCATTATCGTTTCTATTTATGGAAATAAGGGTATCTAAGTCTTGTTTAACGGCGTTGAAATCTGAAGACAAAGTATCAATTTGTTCTTGTTTTATTTTTATGCCGCTGGACATGTAAGATCTAATGTTAAAAAATAGGTTAATGCACATGCCTAAAAAGGTCAAGCTTATTGCCGCAATGGAAAGACGAAATGCGCGTTTTGAAATCTTTAACGCATTCGTAGCCGTTGCAATCTGTAACTGAAAACGTTGTTCATCCCTCGCTATAAAGCCTTGTTCTACAAATCTTGTTAATTCGGGTGTTGTAATTATTTCCTTTGAAGCATAATCCAGCAGTAGTCCCCCCACGTTTTCGTCGGCAAATTTATATTTTACAGATGCAGCATTGCTAGCCCCTTGTCCGAATTCAAATTTCGTTGGTATAATATTGGTTCTTTCGACCAGTATGATATAATGTTCATCAGCTAGCATTTTTAATAAGTTGACAGTAATTATTATATCTAATGTCAATTGACCTACTCGTTCAACAAGGGCCTGAAACTCTGGAGGACTAATAGGACGTTGAACGATTTGAAATAGTAAATCATGAGTCTTGGCAGTTCTGTCGAGAGAAATTCGAACGCCAAGTAGCTTTTTATCCAGTAGTGTTTGGACATTTGTTTCTTTTCCTTCACTAATGATCTTAGTAATATGTTGCTCTTCTGAACTGAATTGACGCATGTTAGTTTTCGATTTGTTTGTAAAATAGTAATCTCCATAATTAAAATAGATAGCCTCTTATGAGGACCTTTACAGCAGGTTTTTCTGCATTTTTAAATTTCCCCAGTTCGACATATATACAATTATCTTTTAAATAAATTATTGGGAATTTCAGATACCTGAATCTTATCGAATTAAAATATTATCCTTAATATACTCTGTCCGAATTTTTGTATCATAGTAGGAGTCCTCAAAAATCTCCAAGCAACAATTTGATCTTTGAGATTTTCATTGGTTCCACTTCAGAATTTCTAAAATCTTCGATTGCCCTTTCAATATACCAAAGAAGATGATGCGCCAATTTAAAATCCGGGGCAAGTTCAAACATTTTTTTCCTTAGAAAATTCTCCACCATTAACAAGTCTTCCTCGCTCTTCGCCGCAAAATCGTTGATCACTTCCAGTAAGAAATGTTTAGCGGTTTCATAAAACCGTGACCTGTTATCTTCCTCAACAAGCAACAGACAAATCAGATCGTCAATTTCAGATAGGGCCCAGGCAGTATCAACCTTGCAGATCTTAAATCCGCTTTGGATATGGTACGGCGCTAAACGTGTTTCCCTAACTTTTGACATGATAAATGAAAAGCCCTTTTTTTCTCCAATTGCCGATAGATATTTTGCCAGGCTCATTTTGGTGTCGTCCGTTAGTTTATCTGTTCCAAATTGTAAAAGGATAACTTCGCTTACCTCTTTTGGAAATTCAGTGTAAAGTACCTTGACCATATGCAAGAAGTTATGATCGTTGTGATTTCCAATGGACAGGAAAACTGGCAAAAGTGTTTCCGCTTCGCCGCCAAGCTCGAGGAAGATGTCTACACCAACGTATAATTCCTGTTCGAGTTTTCCACTCTTTAAAGCCTCATAGATCAAACCAACTGCTTCGAATAACTTTAAGTGACGGCATAATCCAATATGGGTGCCTAAGACCATGGGATCACTTATTCCTCCTCTCATGTTAGCTAAGACCTTGGCCTGTAGCAATTGCTTTTTCTGATCAAAGAACTTTACCAGAAGAGAAGAAATGGAATCACTTTTGTTAAGTTTATGATGTTCTATTCCCCTCATCCCATTTCGGTCCATCCAAAGAAGTTCTAATAGAAACCGTTCCTCACTACTCATCTGGAACCGTTTCCAAAGTCTTGCAAGCAACAATTCCTTTTGACGCCAATGCAGCATATTCTTTTCGATCAAAAAAGCATTCTTAAAGTTTGCCTGCGGTATCTCTTTATTAAAATAATCAGCAGCAATTGATTTAAATACCTCTTCTCCGGATCTTGCCGTGAAATTAAAGCCAAGGATTAATGCCGCTCTGATAAACTCGAATTGTTGTGGATCCTCCAGCACCCTTAAACAGTCCTTAAGATAGACTATTTTCTTATCAGTCATTTGGTCACTAAGAAACCTGTACATCAGTTCTGAATCTGCCTTAAACCGCTTAGGCTTGCTGTCGTAATCAATGTAAAGATCCTCATACGGGAGCGATTTTCGCCCATAGGCACTAAAAAACAATATTGCACCTTCCCTGAAACTCTCAAGCGAGCCAATGTATTTTAAATCATTTTGAAATTTAGTCTCCTGTGAATGGTTATAATGTTTGTCAGCGGGGTCCTCCGTTATTTCCAGCTTTCCAAAAGCATCTTGTATCAGGCCACTAAAATAGCTGGATTCCTCAAATTTTTTCATCAGATAAAGACCACTTCTGAATGAATTCAAAGCAGGCCTGGAGATTAAGCCCTCCTCATGTGCATAAATCAGATAAGACATGCAATCATGGTCGATTATGTTTGAAAACTCGTAGTGATAATTTACATCAGGGTTCAAAAGCAATATCTTTATAGCAAATAACGCTGTCCCTGTGTTTCTGAAAAATTCCCCAAGGTGGGAAAACTCATCCTTAATCGCCTGTCTGCCCAGTTTCGAGATAAGCTGGATCAGAGGAAAGATGATACCCCGATCTTGTGCATAAATAAAAGTTGATGTTGTTTTAAGACCTGAAACAAATGTTCCAAGCGCATCAGTGCGATGAGAATAGAAAGATAGCCATGCACCCGTTCCAACCAGATCATATAGCTTCCTTAAATTTTCAGGCTTTTTCGTAGCCAGGAGAAATTCTCCAAGCTTCTGCTCAGAACCGTTGTGCCTGATGGATTTATTATAATTGACCAGCAAAATAAAACCATCGAGACCAAAATGATAATGCTCATCCACAAGGTTTTTCGCAAGAAGATATTTATAAATTCCCTCCCGGAATTCATGTTTGGTCAGAAGGTCTGTTCTTTCCATTGCGGTCTTGATGACTGGTAGCCCCGTTCCGCCGTAGAAAGAAAAGATATTCATTAAAAGCTTTCCATAGTATGGATCCGAGAAACTTTTAAGTTCTTCAAGCGCCTTTTCCTGGTAATCAGTAACCTGTTCCGCATTTAGCGCCATTTCCTTTATGATCCGGCATATGGTGACCTTGACCACTTCATGGATATCAGGACGAAGAAGCGAGATGAGATACCGAATGGGTGTCGCATTATTTCCTATAAACTGTGCAATATCATCCTCGTCAATCCTTATCGGGCGAGAGCTGCGTTGAATGCAGTTATTAAGGATAGTAGTTAGGATCTCAAGCCTGAAGGAGGAGGTAAACTTACTGCTGTCACTATAAGTCAATAATTCAATGTTATCTTTTTTTATAATTGAAACAAGTGATTCACGCAACGGATCCTTTTCGCCCAACATCGATATTACCGAAGCAACAGTTTGGACCCACTTCGGGCGAATTTTTTTGATTTCCTCGCCCAAACATATAAAATCAAAAATCTTCAATTCTTCCTCAATCAATGCCAGGGCGGCAAGCTGTTCCTGAAGTAGCGCATTTTGAAAAAACCACTTGCCGTTTTCCAATGATAGTAAAGCACTGTGCTGGAAAAGTTCGATCTGCTCTGGATTAAATAATTCTTGTATAAAGTCCTCATCAGCAGCATTCAGCCCGGCAAGTTGAAAAGCTAGGGCAAGCTTTTTAAGTGCCTTTCGATAATCCATCTTCCTTTGTAGGAACAGATTTCCCCGCGATAATTTCCTGTCCGCAGATATCAACAGGGATTCATCAATAAACTTTGAGACAATATCAATCTTACTTGACGGAAGGTTTCGGGGATTCTCTGCAAACCATCTGGTCAACATGACCAGATAAAATGGATGATGAAGGAAATCGCTGATCCCTAGCATCTTGATCTTTTTGTTAAATGCATTTCCCTGCTGCTCAGAAAGCTTAGAGGAAAGATATTGCTCGATCAGAAAATAACCCAAGGGGTTAATGTTGAAGAATTCTATATGCTTTAGCTTGCCGTGAAGATTGTAACGCTGAAAGAATGATTTTCTGCAGGAGAATATAATATTAACCGTAGGGTATTTCTGAATAAACTCAGCGATATGGCCTGTGGTTTCAATAAAGAGGTCGGTTGGCACTTCATCAAGACCATCGATAACTACAAGCAGATCCTTTGATGGGGTATCCCTCCAAGTATTAAAGTTGGCCTCTAGAATTTCATCTATTGCCCGTATGTTTACTGATTTAAGCTCAATCAAAATCGTCTCAAACCATGGAGATCCAACAGATAGCTCATATGCGGTCTGCTTCAGTAACACGCTCTTACCTTCATAGGCGTCGGCCAAAAGACAGACCTTTCTGGAAAGCAACGGATTTTCCCTCATCAGCTCCGTGAGGAAAATAGGTTTTTCCACTCTTCGCCGACTCCACATCGAATCTTCCTTTTCCTGTCCGAGTACAGAGATGCTACGGCTTATGAAATTTTCCTGTGGAAATACTTTAGTTTTTTTAAATGGTTTTCCATGGCAATGTTTTTCGGCATCCTCTATTCCAAAAAAGTGGCTTACAATCCTGTAATATTTGGCCAGTATCGAATTTAAGTAATTCCCGTCCCAAATGATGAGCTCAATACCATGGGTATTTCGCATTCCTGCCTTTTGTTCATTCAGGTAGTTTTGAATACTGGTTTGCTGAAGATCAGCAGAAGTGCAAATCAAAAAACGGTCAGAGGAGTTCAAAAAAGAACCTTGCTCAAACTCTGTAAGGATCGTCCTAACCTTGCTTGGGTTAATTGTCTTAACATGCTTGCACTGTATCGTGAAAAACTTTCCAGTCGTTTGATCAAAACTTAGGATGTCTATTCCATCCTGTTTACTTCCCTTCTTTAGAAATTCTTCAAAAGAGGGAACGGCATATACCTCCTGGGCGAGATAGACCGTGAGCTGTTGGAACTCTTCCCATGTAAGTTTGTCGAAATTAAGTTTGCTGGTCATTTTTTTGAGCCACGTATAAAATTAGTAGAATAAGAAATCTTAATTGACCCTTGTATTTAGCTTTTGTATTCCCAGGTCCATACGGAAAGAAAATATTAGCTCTTTGGACAGTTCTCTTATTTTTTCCTCATGAACGTCGAACACTTCAGAAAAATTACGATCCTCGTGCTCATGGATAAGATATTCCATCAGATCATCAAGTTGAGTAAGTATGAAATCAGGCACAATTAGATGAGCTCTCGCATATAGTCCGTCTAGTTCGAGTGCTTTGGTGTCCACCTGATTTGCAAAATACAGGAATTGTTGCTGGGTCAGCTCACCTCTTTTTTTTGCTGCGGATACGCGGTCTATGATCGCAACGAACTCATAAATATTACCGGTAACCCTCTCGTACATTTTGAATTTCTCTGTATATAACTGATTTCTGATGCCCAAGGTTTTGCTGAGCCGGTAATTGAGCAGACTGATGACAAATGCCGCAAGGGATACAGTGATGGCTATATCCGTCGGTTTTAAATCGGTGATTATGGAAAGCGTCATAAGTTCTTTGCTAGGCTATAAGTTAGTTTAAAGTGTTTTTTTGGTGGACGTCCACAATTCTTGGTAACCTACTCATGATTTGTCCCTTTTTTGTTCATGGCATTTAGAGCTAAATCGGATCTTAACAAAACAAGATCAATTTATAATGAAAATGCGAGAAGAATTGATTAGACAAGAAGTAGTAGAGCGATATATTTTTAAGGAGAAATCAAGGGGCTATGTTAATGATTTGCTAGTTCAAAGACAGAGGTGAAGAACGAATTGGTCTCTGCGGCCCTTCTTGCCTTCGCAATTATTGCCTCCTGTAAAGTCATACGCCCTTCAAGGATAAAAAAGATATCCTGTCCATCCGTGCCGATCAGGTTGGTGGGCTTTCCAATGGCAAAGGCCTTGAGTGCCTGTTGTGTAAATCCGGAATAACTTATAAAAAGCCCTCTGGACCAAATTGCCTTT
Source organism: Pedobacter sp. 22163 (assembly GCF_052045595.1). Classification (NCBI taxonomy): domain Bacteria; kingdom Pseudomonadati; phylum Bacteroidota; class Sphingobacteriia; order Sphingobacteriales; family Sphingobacteriaceae; genus Pedobacter; species Pedobacter sp. 22163. The sequence continues at coordinate 70,935 of NZ_JBQEPM010000014.1, forward strand.
CCGCTAACCTTACCACTGAAAATTAACAGGTCAGCTTCTGGCGTCTGTTCTGCATGCCACTTGGCCTCCATCAGGTAGGTGTCTTGGTTAAGGTCAAAACTGCCGTCAATTTCTTCTCCAATGATCCTGAAAGATTTCTTCGGCTGAAGCGCAAATGCATCAAACAGTTTTACAAGAAAATCCTGAAAAGCATAACCTCTTTTATGAGCATCCAACGAGGTCAATGATATGTATTCAGACTTCAGTCTCGCTATTAATTCTGGGTTTGTCTCTTTTTTAATCTCAACTTTTTCAGGCTCCGAACTCATCAGGCTTCTCAGGAATGCAGGATCCCATAATTCCGGTATTTTAAAGCCAATATCCTGAATGCTTTTGTTGATGGCCATTATCTCCTCCCTTAAGATGGGATTGCCCTTGTTATTGCGGTAGACCATAGCGGCCTGCACAATGGTCAACATCAATATGCAGAACTTACCTTTTGCGTGTTCAAGGGTGTTTTGTAGCAGAGTTGATATTGCAATCTTTTTGCTGCCACCCTGATATAAATTTCCGATACCAGATTTTTTGGCACATCCTCCAAAAGAAATTGTTGGGTCTCCATAAGGATGGGGATTAGCTGGCAGAAAATCATAAAGCAGGCCGGAGAGGGTGGTTATTGCTTGGGTATCTTTTAAGTTGATTGCCATATTGAGCGTCTAAACAGCTAATTTACAGATTTGCAGTTAATCCACAGCAGATATTTGTTTTAATATTGCAAGGTTTTATCATAGGATGGATTAACATTTTATTCAAGAGATGGACATTTCAATGTTTTATTCTACTTTATTTCTCTTAATAATCGTTTATTTAAATTATGAAAACTCCTGCAACCATTTCCCCAGAAATAATAGCCTTTTTATCTGATATTAACGATCAAAGTCCTTTCTTTCTGGACGTTAGGCCTGCTCCCGAAGCGATGGTAGGTGGATGTTTTCTCAACGTGTCCAAAGCTGTTGAGGAAATTGGAGGTGAAATGATTAGTGGCTGGCAGGTGTGGCAAAGCAGCTTTCTACTGGAAGCAGAGTACCACGCAATATGGAAAACCCCGGGTAATGAGCTCTTGGATATTACGCCCAAAGCAATTAGGGAAATTGACAAGATTCTGTTTCTACCAGATCCGAGCAATCCATATGTTGGTAAGAATGTAGATAACATCCGGATTAATATCTCCGGAAACAAGCTTGTCGATGACCTCATACTTGTAGCAGAACTGGAATTTGCGATATTGAACAGGGGAGATAGAGCATATAAACGAGAGGTGAGTTTAAGTCTGACAGAAAATCAAAAGTTACTAACGCTTCGATGGATGAAAGTTGGTATACTGGCCATGATCAGTTACCCTGCAACTATCGACTTTCCCTGTTTCTGCGGAAGTACGCTTCCATACAGGAATTGCCATTCAAAAAATATTACTGAATAGAAATAGAGTTAATCTGGATTTCCAATAATGCAATCTCTTCTGATTTATAGATTTATAATCTTCTTTGAAGAGGTATTTCTTATCAAAATTGTCTATTCAGGATTGACGGGCTTTTTACTTCTTATTTAATATTAATTGAGTAATTCAGGATAATATTTAATCGGTAAATTAATTTTATTTATCTGCATATATAACCTACCATTGCTACAGATATGCAGATAAATTGAACCCTGCCTGGGGTTCCTTTTTCTTTTGCCTTTGCCCTCTCATGGGCAATAAGAACCCTTGGAGGGTTCTTCAAGCGGGGCTTACGGTATCGTAAGGCAAGCAAAGTAGGGCTCTGCCCAACTTCCGCTTGCTCCTTTTCCGAAAGAAGGAAAAGGACTTCTCTGCAATGTGCCAACCCCTCATGGTTCGCCGTTATTGCCCAACAAGGTAACGCGGCTTGCAAGGTTTGGATGGTAGGACGGTTCGTATTCGATAAGGCCGATTGCGATCAGCTCGCCCATGCATTTGTGGTAGGTTGCATAGGAACGGATGGCCGAATGTTTCATCAGCTCCCGCCTTGAAACCCGAAACGGGTTTTGGCGCGATGCCTTGTCGTGGTACATGAGTATGGCCGAATAAAGGCTGAGGTGCGATTGACGGAAACGCCTGTTTCCGCTAGCGAGTTTCAGGAAACTGGCCAATTGTTCTGCCGTTCTCATTACGAATTACCAATTTCGCCCAACAACTGCTCGATGTCCGCATGTGCATAGTAGAATATACCACCGATCTTTTCATAGGGAAGTATTCCCTTAATGCGAAGGTTCTGCAAGGTGCCAGAAGAGATCTTCAATAGCTTCCTTACCTCCGAACTTCGAAGGAATTGTTTGTTGGTTACCGTTTCGTTGGTTTTGATGGTCTGTTTGATCTGCTCTATAAGTTCTGACTTGAACCTGTGAAGCTCTTCTCTGGTTAGGATCTCAATCTGCATAATGCCTCCGTTTTTAAGTTTACGGAAGCAAAATTGTATGGAAATACGTCGGTAACAATGACCATAAGTTTGCTATGGTCATATACGATAGTTGAACTGCCTGTTATTTTTCGATATAGTTGACAGGCACTATTCTGAAAAGTTTATGTTCAGCTTTGATTTCTGTTCCCTTTGAGGTTACATCTCCTTTATTGCCAACATAATAATTACGTAGCGTTTCTACTGATAAATCATCGCCACCGTCAGAAAAGTACTTGCCGATCAGTCTTGGATAGACGATCTGGTGATCGCTCAAAATCAGTTTTCTGCCTGATGGCAGTTCAAGTTTCTCAACCTGCTTCAACAAATCGATAAAAGTAGCAACATAACCTTCTTCAATTCTGATCTTCTGGCTTACTTCGAAAACTTTTAGCTCATCAAGGCGGGCTTGGAGTTCTTCGATTGTTTCCTTTTGCCTTTGAATTGTATTTTCCTTTTCTTCAATTACCAAGTGAGGTGGCCTAGCATCCCATATGTCTATGCTCTTCAGGTATTTTTCGAACTTTTGCAGTCTTTTCAAGCTATCCTTATGAATACCGTGATTATTCGAAAAAGGATCTTGTATTTCGAAGTGCTTTATCCTTATTTTAACAATCTGCCACACATGTCGGAAAAAATCTTCTTGATTAACAAGATTATTTTCCAAAGCATATTTAAGGTGATAGTTATAATAATCTGCAAATTCTCTTTCCTCTATTCTGTAGATTTTTAGCAGGAAATGGTTGTCATCATGGCTGTGCCATAACCCCATGAATGTTCCCAAATCATATGGATGGGCAGAGAATGAAAAGGGCTTACGGGGTTTGAAATAGCTAACATTCATAAACAATAATTCTTGAACAACCTAATTTAAGGTTTTTTCGAAGAATGCACATCGAACAAATGCCGTACGTATAATCTTATGCTTAAGAGAATTCTTTTATTCTATACCAGCTTACTGTTGAAAAGTGCCTGGTAGTAGGTTTCAAGATCTTTTGCTGTATGCTCAAATTTTTCGCATATCCCTCTGCAGTATGAACTGGTCGTTTTTACCAACATTTCCAACCGATTGATATCTTCTATGGCAGAATGCAGCTTGAGCTGGTAGTACCAGAATTCTTTAGCGGTCAGAACCATGGCAATCGGCTTGCCATTAGCCATATCGAAGTTCAGCATGGAAATCAGGAATTTTCGAACCTCTATCAGATCGTTCGGATTTCCCTTTGCGTATGCCTGGAATAGTTCATCCCGTGTCTTTAGCCAAGATTGAAGATCGCTATCATGAGGCTTTCCATTCAACGTTATTGACACATCCGTAGCAGCTTCAAATGCTTCCTTCATGCTCAGATTTATTGAAAGAGTCATCGTGGCATCTTCTTTTTGGAACCCTGCCAAGATCGGAAACATCTTTTCCTGTTCGCCCTTGACGATTGACAGACTTTTGTACAGGTTATCAAAAGCCTGTATCCGTTTGACCCTGCCTTTCAACCTGATATTTTCAAAGCCGACGAAGAAAGCCTTGAAAGAGCTACTATAGGAAATCTCTTTGAAATTGTCCAGTGCAGGGCAGGGCTTGACATAGAGATTGAAGTTGGAAGGACTCCCTTTTAAGGTAATAAAACTCCCAAAGGTGCTCAGCGACGATGACTGCTCGTAAAGATACTTTTTAAAGATCAGATAGTTCCTGTGCACCAGTTCCCTTATCGCCCGTCTTTCCCTAAATCTGCTGATCGCCTTAAGCAGTTCGTTTACCATAATCCCTAAGCAAAAGACAGATAGCGAAACAATAATGGTCGCGGTTGGATTTTTGTCAATACCCAGATAGCTGGATAGCCATTCAATAAATTCATTCATTGTTACGAAAAAGGAGCCTTAAATGTATTAAATCTCTAAACTACTAACAATTTTAGAAAAAGTCATTCACAGGGTGCATTGAAAAAACCAGTAGCCTTGACCCTCACTCGCCAATATTAAAGTAGTCTGTAATCGCCTGGCATTCAAAAGTAAAAAGGTACAGTATTTTTTAGTAAGACAGGGGCATTTATTGTTGGTTTTTCCCATTCGTAGAACCAATAACAAAGCATTTATTAAGTCATTCTTTCAATAAAACTATTGTATATTTTTTCTCCTGATATTCCTCATATATATATATACTCCTCTGGATCAATATTCCTCAAACCGAGATTTACTCCAATATGTGTCTCGTCCTGCTATAGCTTGTCGTTGTTCCAAAGCAAGCACAAAACGATAATTAATTTCAGGACAAGACATAGGAATGTTTGTTGTTTTTTTGAACAAGAGGTATTTCGCAGTAATGCTTAACCTTATATTATGTCGCTATTGTCGGTTTCCACACTAAAATCTATTTTTTCACTACGTATTTTAAATTATCAAATAAACGGTGAATAAATCTTCTATCATTTGTAATAACTTCGCCCTGTCCTTTAGATCCCGCTCTGAAACCCAAATTAGCGCCATAGTTTGTCGTTAATTTGCTGGGAAAATCAACCAATACCATGTATGTTTCTACATCATTCTTATCAGTTTTAACAGTTGTTGATGTTATGGAAATCGAGCTAACTCGGCCAGTGATTGATCCATATTCTAAATATGGGTAGTCTTCAAGTTTGACGATAACTTCCTGGCCAACTTTGATCTTACCAGCACCTCTAGAGGGTAAAATTAATTGACCTGCTACCGTTTTCTCATCTGGAACTATTGAGAATATTGGCTCGCCAGCCTGAACAAATTGATTTTCATTAAAGAATTTAAGGAATTGCACATGACCATTAAACGCAGCCCTGAAAACATATTTCTGATGCCATGTTTTAATATTGTCAACAAGGTCATTGTAAGACGCAATTAAGGCAATCCGTAGCTCTTTTTCTTTCTCCGGCTTCTGGATTCCAATTTCCTGGATCTTACTTTCTGTTTGTTGGCTCGACTGCTTAGTATTAATGAGGCTATTCAATGCATTTTCTACAGCCTCTCTAGCAGCCAGATAACTCATCTGGCTTTTATCAAGTTCGGCCTCGCTAATTACTTTTTTTGAAAAGAGTATTGAATCTCTTTTAAAAAACTTATAAGCGTAATTTAATGAATTTTTAGCCATTTGAACCCTTTTAGATGTCGTCGATTCAGCATTGTGCTGCTCGGATAAAAGGTTGCTGAAACTTGATTTCTGTTTATCAAAAATTTTATCTTCCTTGTAATTTATAAATTCCTGCAACGCATTCCTGAATGCATAATATTTTATATTAAGCTCCCCAAGCGAAAAATTGTGGGGAATCTTTTTTGATATATCGGTTATATTATCAGCATTAGGCTGGTATAATTTTAAAAGGCTGTCTATATAGGAAATGTTGATGGGATTAGTTGAATTTTCAATATACCCCAAAATTTGTCCTTCCCGAACTTGATCAAGGGATCTGATCCCGTTTAATTTAAGTTTTCCATTTGTGTTAGCAATCAGTTTCAATGGGGAACTATTTGAATTTATAGTAATCTCACCTGTTATTATATCAGGATACCTCACTATCCATCCAAAGATGATCATTGTCACAAATAAAAAAAGTACTATCATTGATATCCAAAAGCCAAAACGTGTCGGCATCTTCTCAATAATATGTTGAACTTGATTTGTTCTTTGGTCAGTTCTATGTAAATGTCGATTGTTCATAGGTAAGACCTAGTTAATTTGTTGCTATTTCCTGAACAGCTGGGTTGTTTATCATCATCGGTAATTCTAGTTGGGAGTGCACCAACTGAAAATATCTTCCTTTTCGTTCCATTAAGGAACTATGGTTGCCAATTTCTACAATGCTTCCATTTTGCATTACAACAATCTGATGAGCTTTTCGGATTGTGCTTAAACGATGTGCAACGACAATTACCGTCTTTTCCTTAAATACATCATCTAAGGCTTGAGTGATTTTCTGCTCATTTAACGTATCTAAACTATTTGTTGCTTCATCAAAAAAGAGATAGTCTGGGTTTTTGTATAGTGCTCTTGCGATCAATATTCTCTGTTTTTGTCCGCCGCTCAAACCGCGTCCCTGTTCACCCATTACAGTCTGGTATCCCAACGGTAAAGCCTCTATTTCTTGTGTGATATTTGCTGTATTCAATGCTTTCTTTAATTTTTCATAGTCTATCCTTTCATCATCAAGGACTATATTATTTAGGATAGTATCATTAAAGATTTTTCCATCCTGCATAACGGCTCCACATTTATCCCGCCACTGTCTAAGGCTAATATTATTAATGTTCATATCGCCAATACTAATTTCTCCAAATGAAGGCTTGTAAAGTCTTAGCAAAAGCTTTAGCAACGTGGATTTACCACTTCCGCTATCGCCAACAATAGCTGTTACTTTACCTTCTGGGATAACAAGCCTAATACCCTGAAGTATTGGCCTACCATTGGGTGTATATTGAAAAGCTACATTTCTTAATATCAGGCTTTTATTGGAGGGTAATTCAGTGCTGTTGTTTCCCGTATTTTCATGTTCGTCTTCAAGTTGATGTATTTCATTTAAACGTAAAAAACTGATTTTGGCAAACTGATAAGAAATCACAAACTGTATGAATTGTACAACTGGAGCATTTAGCATTCCAATAATAAATTGAGTCGAGATCATGACGCCAAATGTTATATCACCATTTATTACAGCTTTGGCACAGTAAAATGTTATGAAAAGATTTTTTAGACTATCAATAAATTGAGCTCCCAAATTTTGCGTATTGGTAATACTCATTACACGGAGATTGACTTTGTAAAGTCTTGCCTGGATATCCTCCCACTTCCATCGCTTTTGTTTTTCATAATTATTTATCTTGATATCTTGTATTCCAGAAATTACCTCAACCCAGTAACTCTGGTTCTTACTTACTAGATCGAAGTATTCCCAGTCCAATTTTTTTCTGATATTCAAGAACGCCACAACCCAAGACACATAAACAACACTTCCACCCAAAAATATATAAAAAATTATTGGGTTATAAATAAACATAATGACCGCAAAAACAAAAAAGGTGAACGTCGAAAATATCATGTTCAGTGAGTTATTCATGATAAAACTCCTTATCCGCTCGTGATCTTGGGCCCGTTGCAAAATATCCCCAGTCATCTTATTTTCAAAAAATGTTATTGGCAATCTCATTAATTTGATGAGATAGTCTGAGATAAGCGCAATGTTTACCCTTGATGTAATATGAAGCAAAATCCAATCCCTGACGAGATTACTCAACAGAACACTGACAATTATTGCAACATTTGCCAGTAATACAATATTTATAAAATTTATATCATGTGTTTGGATTCCAACATCAATTACAGATTTACTGATAAATGGAAGTAGTCCCTGCAGAAGTGTAACGATAAACATTACAATAAACAGATTCACGAAGCTTTTCTTGTACGGTGAGAAATAGCCTAAAAAATTATCAAATGTTTTTTTTCTTTCGATTTTTTCCTCTTTTTCGCGCTGGTGAAAATCTGCTTGAGGTTCTATCACCATCACTAGTCCAGTAGTACCTTCTTTAGCAGTCTCCTTGTCAGGCTTCACCCACTTTGTGGAAAATTCATCAACTGAATAATTTACATGACCTCTAGCTGGATCTGCTATATAGATCGTTCCGGTTAGGCCTTTCGTCTTATCGCTTGATTTTTTTATTTTAAAATCGTAGACTACAACAAAGTGGTTCTCATCCCAATGTACTATCGCTGGTAATGGGAGTTTGGTTAAAAAGTCATTAGTCTCACACTTTATTGCCAAAGTTCGCAAACCAATTTCCTCGGCTGCGTGACTTAAATCAAGAAAGCTAACTCCTTCTTTCGTTATTCCACACTTATCCCTTAAGTATTGTATGCTATAAAATCTGCCATGATGCTGTGCTACCATCTTAAGACAACTTGGGCCACAATCCATGGCGTCAAGCTGCCTCTCATCCGGAAAGGTTTTCCACTTCATAAAATTTGTTTGAAAGGTTAATTACTAGCAATAACTGGTTTTTTTTTTGAAATAAAAAATATTTATCACATATTTACTAGATCAAAATTAACGTAATCAAAATGAAAAGAACAATTTTAACTTTTGCGGATATGGAAAGGGATTTCCATATTGTTCCTACTGAAGAACTCAATCAATTTCTTGGCGGAATAACTTTTGACAATTGGTTGGAGCTATTAAAATACATTGCTGAACACGGTATAGATGACAATATCAAAAACACTCATTGGGAGTTGGATGGAGCAGGAGGACTAAATAGAATCGACATTGTCCAAAAAGATAACCAATGGGGCTTTTATGCGACATCGGGTAATGCATGGGGAAGTGAGCCAACAGGAGGCGCAGGTTCTATTTCGGTAAACGTAAATTCAACTTGGGTACCAGTTACGAGTACATTAAACAATGGTGCGACCGCATATCTCGAAGCGATTAATAAAATCTACCAAAGCGGAAGTGGCTACATAATGGGTTATAAAACAGGAAGCGACATAACGTATGAGAACTTTTGGAACAGAACTTTCAATCTCCTCACTAGTTCAACTATTGGTGCAATGACTGGGGGGGTTTCAAGTGCTTTAGAAGGAATATTTGGGACAGTTGTAGGTGGAGCGGTTATGGGGTCACTGGAAAATTTTGTGCCTGCACTATCTGTAACTTCTGAAGCCGACAAAGTTCGAAACGACATTGTTCTCGCCACTTTACAGAATCATGGAATTGCAAACTATACTCCTGGTATGACCATGGGCGGAACCGTTAAATTTACAAATACTGATCTTGATCCGTTTACATTAACGATTGATATGCGTGACTTAATGAAGGCGATGAAAGAGCATATGGTTAATAGGGGATTTATTGACAGTGAAGGAGAAATTGATGAAAGTAAAAGAGCGGCTTACATGAGTGAGTTTAATCAACTAACTCAAAATGCATCCACTCTTTTAGGTTTGACACAAAGTTTGGGTGGTCTTTCAACAAGGGGGAGTTATCCCAACGGCGGAATTGTAGGAGGCGGTGGCTCTACTGGTCCAGTAGGTCCTGGATATACAGAGCCTCTCCCGGATGGCACTTACTTACCTATGCCAGAGCCGACAATTTATGATCATCAACCAGAATTCTTCATATATAATGAAATGCCGGATTCTAACTTAGTTCAGCATGTTTCTTCTGATCCAATAAGTTTTATCTATCCTTATGGCGGTGGATTTGTAGAAAATGACATCTGGACAGATGAAAATGGCGATAGATGGTTGATGATATTTTGTGAAAACATGAATGATCCTCATTGGGATGGTGGTGTAGGTAGTGGAGCGAGATGGGCAGCTTCTAAGCTCAATAATGGTGGTTAATGACTAATTATTTAGAATCGTTGAAAAAAAATCATATTGTCTTTTGCGTTTTGGTTATTAGTTTCATGATCTATCTTAGACCAACAATAACATCAATGTTGTTGGATAATTCAAATTCAAATAAAACCCGTGGAAGTTTAATTGGATCTTGGAAACTGGTGGATGGAAGTGATGGGGCTTCTTATCTTGGAGCTGATGGAAAGGTTATATCATTTGATAGATACCTATTATATACCTCACATCGTGTACTACCACAACAATATGTAATAAAATATATTCCTTATAATAGGAAAAGAGGGGATTATCACAACCTGGCGACAGTAGTACTCTCTTCAAGCGATAAATTTGATGAGTGGATGGAGCATAGCTATGCTATCACTAGCATAACTGCCGATACACTAAAGCTCGTTCCAACCTTTATGATCTTAGCGAGTAGAATGGCAAAAGAATACACATTCAAGAAATTAGATACAAAATAAAAGAATTTAAAAATGATCAGAAAGACGTTAGCCTTAAGATCGTACATCTTAACAGGTTTAGTTTCACTTTTACTCACAAATTGTAAAAATGAAAAGATCCTTGAGACAAAGATTCATGGAATATGGTACGGACAAAGACAGGCTGTGGGCGAAAACTATACGATGGCCCTTGAAAAAATCGTTGATGCGGAAAGAAAAAGTAAACAAAAGAGTGAAAATGTGAATTTGTGCTTCAAAGAAAATGGTATATTACAGATGATCGATAACAAGAATGAAACCAATATTATTGATTCTGCCAAATTCAAGATTGAAAGCGATAGTACATTGAAAGCCGGAAATTATAAAACCAAAATAATTAAAATAAGTAAAGACACCCTTATACTCTATTCTGCTGAGGAACCAATTTTAAAGTTATTAAGGGTATTTACACGAAAAAAATAAGACTAAGTTTTGATATGATGGCTAAAAAAATGCCATTCTTTTAAGAGATTTTATTTTCTGGACATCCGTAAAAGTTAATTAGCTGGAGGCAGTTGAACGTGGTTCCCATTTCAAAAGCGGTTTATGTTAATTTTTTTTAGATTGTTTATGTTGTTGTAGAAAGATATTGATATATTTACATATAGCAATTGCAGCTAAAACGTATAAAGAAAAGGTGAGCGATTCGGTGAGTACCAAATCCACAGTCCCCTAGATAATTAATAAACGCTGATATTTGAACAAGGTTCGAATCCCAGCGGGGATTAGATTCCAACAATCTTATTATCAAATCCGTTGAATTTTGAGAACCCAATTTCATTTATAGTTGCAACACAATCAATTAATTACTAAATTTAAATATTCATTTACAGCCAAATTGTAACAAAAAAATGGTGAGCATTTGGTGAGCTGATTGTAATGTTTGTCCTTTAAGATATTAATTTATAGGCGCTTATGGTTGGGTGTTCGAGTCCCGTCCATTCCGCGAAAATAATTTTAAATAAAAGCCTGTAAATTAAATTTTTACAGGCTTTTTCGTTTTCTGGAAACACCAAGGCATTTATTTTTTTAGTCCCAATATCATTCCAATGCTGTAATATCTGTTTCTTTTTGATGAGGTAGCCAAAATAATTTGGTGAATATTAATAAACAAGACCACAGCGCTGTCTATTCAGCTCAAAAACGGTAAAACTGGTAAATAAAACAGTATTCTGTATAAGCCCATTGCAAGCTTTAGTGGCGAACTTTGCGGTACCGTTGGTGAGAAATGCGATCTGAAACTAAAAATAACCGTGAATAGTACATAAAATAACTTCATTGCAATGAAAACAATTTTCAGGATAATGGTATTAGCTTTTATAATGGGAATTTCATTCTCTATAACCGCCTGCAATAGCAATAAAAATCAAGAAAAAATGATAACAGAAAACACTACGGCTCTTTTCCCTAAAGGAGAAAAATTAACCAACGGATATTTTACGGGAGATGCTTATCTGCAAACGCTTCTGGCAAAAGATAAGAACAACGATTTTGTATTGGGGAGCGTAACTTTTGAACCAGGCGCAAGAACCAACTGGCATACGCACCCTAAAGGGCAGGTGCTGATAGTAACCGAAGGCGAGGGCCTTTACCAGGAAAAAGGGAAAACAGCCCGGATCATCAAAAAAGGAGATGTAATCAACATTCCAGAAAATGTGGAACACTGGCACGGAGCTACTGCCAGAACAAAAATGGTACACATTGCCATTACCAATTATGAAGGCGAAACCAACGCAGTTTGGTTAAACCCTGTAACTGATGAAGAGTTCAATGCAGCGAACAAAAATTAAGCAATCAAAATGATGGGCAAAAGCAGATTTTTAAAGGGAATACTATTTTTTGTGCTCACAATAAGTATGATCAAAATGAATGCACAACCAAACAAAACAGCTAATACCGATTTATCTGCACAACAGCAAAGCCTGGTAAAGATTTCGGCACTTACAGCTACGGGAAACCTCGAACTGTTAAAAGTTGAATTGAATAAAGGCTTGGATTCAGGACTTGCAATTAACGAAATCAAAGAAGCGCTCGTTCAGCTTTATGCGTATTGTGGCTTTCCAAGAAGCCTTAATGCCATTAACGTTTTTATGGCTGTAGCAAAGGAGAGGGAAGAAAAAGGAATCAACGATAAAGTAGGGAAAAAAATTATTGTAGAAAATAATCCTAAAAATAAATACGAACAGGGCAGAAAAGTGTTGGAAGAACTCACCAAGACACCACAATCAAAACCTGCCCCGGGCTTCGGAGCATTTGCGCCACGTGTTGATGCTTTTTTAAAGGAACATTTATTTGCCGATATTTTTGTTAGTGATGTGCTGAGTTATCAACAAAGAGAAATGGTAACAATTGCCGCTCTGGCCTCTATGCCTGGTGTTGATAGTCAGCTGCAGGCTCATATTAACATGGGAAAGAATACAGGCATAACTGAAAACCAATTGGAGCAATTAGCAATGTTGGTTGAAACAAACGTTAATAAAACACAAGGAAATACCATCAGGAAAATAATAGGAAAACCATTGGTTCCTGTAATTGAAAAGGATATGATGGTGCGTATTTCTGAAATCGAAATTTTACCCGAATACCTCGAAGATTATAAAACCATTTTGCAACAGGAGGCCGCAGCTTCTGTAAAGATCGAGCCTGGTGTAATTGCCATTTTTCCTATGTTTCAACAGAAGACCCCCACTGAGGTTAGGATCATAGAAATATACGCTAATAAAGGAGCATATCAATCTCATTTACGAACACCACACTTTCAACACTACAAAACAACGACCCTAAAAATGGTAAAAACATTAAAACTGGTAGATATGAACAGCCTGGATAATGAAACGATGCTGGAGGTTTTTAGTAAACTAAAATAGGATGTATCAGGGATGGCAAGGATCTGGTTTTTAAAAGCGTTGCAGCCTGACAAGATATTACGCGTATTTTTTGGCTTCAATCAATTCATAGAATTCCGGTATTCGTTGGGCGAATGCCCTACCTGTTGTTTAAAGAAACGGGTAAAATGTGAGGGATATTTAAAGCCAAGCCTATAAGCAACCTCACTTACCGATTTGCTGAGATCAAGTATCTGTTCTTTCGCGGCATCAATCAGTTTTAAGTGTATATACTCCAGCGCAGATTTTCCTGTTTCTTTTTTTACCAGGTCGCCGAAATATTTTGGAGACAGGTTGAGCTGTGCTGCACAATAGGAAACAGAAGGCAATCCCAGCGTTTGCAGCTTTTCCGATTGGAAGTAGTCGTTCAGTAGTCCCTCAAATCCAGTCAATACATTTTTATGAACATGTTCTCTGGTAAGAAACTGCCGGTCGTAAAACCGAACAGAATAATTCAGGAACATTTCGATATTGCTAACAATCAATGTTCTGCTGTGCTTATCAATAGGGTGAGCCAATTCATACCGGATCTTATTAAAACACTCCAGCACTATTTCTCTTTCTGCATCAGATACGTGAAGTGCTTCATTAACATCATAAGAGAAAAAGCTGTATTCGTTAATGCATTTACCGAGATGGGTTCCACGGATCAGATCGGGATGAAAGAATAATCCCCAGCCTGTCGGCTGTATCATGTTTTCGCTTTCCTCAAAGCCAAATACCTGTCCGGGTGCAATAAAAAGAAGCGTTCCCTCTTCGTAATCATAGTGATTGCGGCCATATTTCATCTCGCTGCACTTCTCGTCTTTTAAAAAGATCATGTACACATCAGAAATATAACGTGCCTCTTTTACCGGCTTCGATAACGACTGATCAAGAACACTGACCAAAGGATGCAGGGTCTTCTGCCCCCGCTCGTTATTGATCTGAGCCACACTTTCAATTCTAAGGGGATTTCCCATGCTTCGGTTATTTTAAAGTGAAAATAGCTTAAGTATTTCAATAATCCCTGCAGAAGCACTAATGAACAGAAAAATTGGCAAGAGAAACAGGAATATGTATAATGATTTAATGTAAAAGTATAAAGAACTTCGCCTTGGTGATTTTATTAACGCAATATTTCAACAACTAAAAGAAGGTAAGAATGAATTGACTTTTGGATATAGCAAAATGTTATCGAAAGCAACGCCGCTCGAAATACAGGGAATGTTTAAAAGAATGAACCCCATAAAAAGAAACAACCAATATTCTGAAGTTAGCGTGTTTGAAATGAAAAATTGAGTGCCTAAAATGGTGCCAGCGGACCTCTGATGGTGCTGAAAAAGTTAGAAAGAGTTCGATAAAATCGTTTACACTATTTATTATGAAACTACAATTTTAGTCCTCGTACTAAAGATTACCTGAACATTAGCGAAAGTACCTATAAACGTAAGGTAAAAGATGGCACGTTAAAGCCTATTAAACTTCCTGGTGGCGATCGCTTTTACGCGAAAGATTTACTGGCTGCCTACCTTGAAAGCCAGCAAAAAGGGCCGTATTTAATTACCCCTGCTTTACCCGTTCTGTACCCTTTGTTGCTACCAGGTTAACCCCAGGGTTACCCCGGCGTTACCTTTTCTTTACCTAAAAGGTAAAGCCGGAGCTTGCTTTCGCAGAATGGCACCACCGCTAACGGTTATGCTGCCCTTAAGCAGGCCGCCACCCAATGTAAACAAGCTAAGGGATAATCGCAAAAGATGTCAGTCTGAGGTAGTCGAAGACCCGTTTTTCGATATGTTAAAAGCCCTTCGACTCCGCTACCATCGACATTATATTGTAAATCATTATTAATCAGCGCTTTAACGACTTTCGAATTTCCATCCAGCTGGGCCATAGCACTATATCCCCGTTCTACTTAAATCCGGCCTAACAAATTTTTCGGGCTGCACTGCCCAAGCCTAACTGCTGGCTTCAAAAGAAAACGGCGAATCCCTCATGAGTGCAGCTGAAAACTATAATACAAAATGAATAAATTTTCAGCCGGCATTTTTTGTTTCTTTTTGATGCCAAAAAGAAAGAGCTCTTCGGCGGCGGCGAGCCGAGGCAAGCCCCTGGTGTATGGAAAAGAAACAATTGTACGTCACTCATATTGATTTTTATAAGATAAATTATCCCTCAGGCTGACAACCGCAGCGCTTAACTTAATTCCATCGGGTCGCCACAAGCGCCCGGGCGTTTGCACTGCTGCCCATAAATGTTAGCGGTCCATTTTAGCTCAAAAACGGTCTTATTTAGCTCAATTTAGCTCATTTTAGCTCAAAATGAGGCGCCAGTGCTACTAAGCCGCTACGTTTGGACATGGATTTAAACATACCGGTATAAACAGAATCCTTTTTTAAACAAACATTTTTTCACTTAAAAAAACAAAAATTATGGCAACGTATTCAAAAGGCGCAAATGGCGCATTCTCGGGCATAGCAGGCCGTGTAATTGGCAGCAACTGGCGCAGCGTAGATTGCCTGAAAGGCCTGTCCAAAAAAACAGTAAAGCCAGTACCGAACCAGCTCCGGAAAGCCATCAGGTACTTTGCCGGTTGGACCAAGCGGAAAATGAAGGCTGAGTTAAAGCTATTGATGGCCTGTATCATGATAATTATGGCCTTCGGGACTTTAAAAAGTAAAAAGACACTGCATGCGGAAAATCTTCAACCGAACAGCCAATACAAGGAGCACACCCGCCAGCAAAGCTTGGCAACGGGAAATACCTTACTGATTGATACCAGTAACAGCGAATATGTGGTGCAAATTAACCCATTGGGGAAATTTTACTTGACCAGGCTTGCTAAGGAGAAAACAGTCACTGAACTGAATATTAAATGCTCCATGTAATGGCAGCTTACAGGAGCATTTACTTCACGTTTACCTATTTGCTGATTTTTTTTTTAACAGTTCTTCGTATGCAGGTTCCTCATGTTTTTCCATACCATCAGAAATTTTTATTCCGGCTTTCTCAAACTCGCTGATTAATCTTTTATCGAAATCAGCGATATATGATGCAAATGATACAGAATCTTTTTGTTCAGGAATTGTTGCAAAAGGAACATGCGGTTCTTTAAACCTGTGCAACACCGCTTGAGTGCTATCGTTGCCTTCTAAAAGAAGTGAGTCGCCGTAGTCTGTAATCTTAGCTACATAATCTTTGGTAAGGTATTTTAAGGAATCATTTTCTATTTTATAAGGAAGCTTAAACCGGCCAACTTTCTGATTATAGAAAACTACATATTGCGAATCAATATCAAATTCGCTATATCCATTCGCTTTGGAAAACCGATGCCATTTTCCGATCAGTGATTTTTTATTTCCATCTGTATTTTTAGGATTTGGCGAATGGCAGGCGGGAAGGATAAAAATGAAAAAAGCAAGGAAATAAAGTATGGATCTCATGATAACTAATGTTAAATAATATTAAAAGCATTTTTAATCCAGGTATTGATCAGAATTACCTGCAGTATATACTGCCCGGCTTGTTGCCAGGCAGTAACGTGGTTGTTATCGGTTTAAACAAGCATTTACTTTGCTGCCCAAATGGTACAGTTAATATTGCCATTCGTATTAGAACCCCATGTCTCAGCAACCATAATTGCAGGAATATTTAACTGACCAAGCGTATACCCGAAACTTTGCCATTTGTTATAGTGGTTGGCAAAAGTAATGACGCGATTTTGCCCGGTAGAAACCTTTGTAACCCTGGAGCTGTAAATCTGCCTGAAACCGTCGCCACCGTCGATATTTTTACCTGTCATCCATCGGGTCCATACATTATAACCTGCACCATCGGTTTCAAATGTTCCCAGGTAAGTGCCGCTATGAGGTGAAACCGAACCCCATGTTTCATTCACATAATACTCATAATAAGGGCTTCTGCTCCATCCGTACCAGCCAAAAGTACCACCTCCAGAGTTTGAATAAGTGCTCAGATTATACCCTATCTTATAGGTTTTTGAGCCTACTGAATAACCTTTACCACAAGTAAAATTACCGTTAAACCCGTTCCAGTTAACACTGTAATTTCCACCGGTACCATTGGCGTAATTAACTGTGCCCGTTGCACCGTCACTCTTCCAAAGCGACCAAAAGAAGCCGTTATGTGTACCCGATTGGTAAGATTCTACCGTGGCGACAGCTTTGGTAGGAGGGGGCGGAGCAGTAACTTCCCCGGGCGCGATCTTTTCATCTTTTTTACAGCCTGTTAAACATGTAGCGCTTGCAAACACTAAGGTTGCAGCCACAACAAGAGTAACCTTCCTGGTTACACTTGTAAGTGAGTTTTGTTTTTTCATATAAGATATATAATTGGTTAGGGAAGCAAAATAACCGTATTCAGATCTGGGATATGGCTAATAATCGGCAAAAATGTTATACAAATGTTCATTCGGTGCTTGTTATAATTAATTTCAAGATCATCCTTGCCATTGTAAAAGCAAATGGTGCCTATGCCATTGGCCTGTGCAACGGGCGGCGCTTAATGGCCCTTGCTGCTGAAATATCGGACAGGGTTTGCGGCCAGTATTATACGCTATGGCAAATTGGGCAATTGAAGACGGGCAAAAACGAGAAGAGCCACTTTTTAAAACGATGGAACAGTTTCCCGGTATAAGTTAATAACCTAGCATCCGCACATCATAAATCAGTCGCTACGGAATGTTGGGCTTTTTATTTTCGGATCGATTGATTGTCATTTCGATACCATAAAGAGAAGAATATACTAAAAAGTATTTTTAATTAAACTTTTTGGTATATTTTTGTGGTGTAAAATTTATTAATATGCTTACTAAAGCCGAAAGAACAAAGCAATTCATTCTGGAAACAGCAGCCCCTATCTTTAATCAGAAAGGAATATCAGGCGCTAATATAGACGATGTGCTTGCTGCTACAAAATTGACTAAAGGATGCCTTTATGGCCATTTTGAAGGTAAGGAAGACCTTGCCTTGCAAGTTGTTGATTTTATGCTGAAAACCAACGGTGAAAAAATGTTATCAACTATCGGTAAGGGTAAAACAGCTAAGGCTAAAGTGTTTGCCTTTCTCGATTTTTACAAGGATCCTTTGAATACCTATTTAGAAGGCGGGTGCCCTATATTTAATGTTGCGGTTGAATCTGATGACCATTTTCCGGCAATTAAAGAGAAAATAGCCGGTGTAATACGGCGCGGACAGGAAATATTTGTTGGTATTTTAAAACAGGGCATTAAGGACGGAGAGTTTTCTGACGAACTTGACCCTGCTGTATATGCATTTAAAGCTGTAGCTGCTGTTGAAGGTGCGGTGATTATGTGCAGGTCTATGAACACGGCAAAACCGATGGCGGGTTTGCTCAAAAACCTGAAAGCAGAATTAGAAAGTTACGCAATGTAATTTTTTTTCATTATAAATATACTAAAAGGTCTTTTTTTAATTTCTAACTATTAAAAACATAATACCGTTTTGCATTTTAAATTCAACGCAAAGCTACGTGTATAAATATACTAAAAAGTCTATAATTAAAAATATGGAATCAAAACAAAAAACGGTTTTAGTCACAGGTGCCTCATCAGGCATTGGGCTGCTTGTTGCCAGCAGGCTCCACGAAAATGGCTACAAGGTTATCGGAACCAGCCGCAACCCCGAAAAATACCAGGCAAAACTGCCATATAAGTTACTTCCATTAGACCTGAATGATGACCGTTCTATAACATCTTTTGGTCAGTTGCTCTTCAGTCAGATTAAACAGTTGGATGTGCTGGTTAACAATGCTGGTTACCTTGTAAACGGACTTGCGGAGGAAACTCCCATTGCATTAGGCAGGCAGCAGTTTGAAACCAATTTTTGGGGAACGATTAAATTAACCAACGAGTTGCTACCCTACTTAAGAAAGCAAAAATATGGGAAAATAATCACCCTCGGTTCTTTGCTGGGCTTAGTGGGGCTTCCGAATGTGTCTTATTATGCGGCTTCCAAACATGCACTCGAAGGTTATTTTAAATCGTTGCGTTTTGAGTTGAACCAGTTTAACATCAAGGTAGTAATGGTTGAGCCGATGAGTTTTAAAACCAATATCGGCGAAAGTGGAACTGTTGCTACAGGAACTATTCCTGCGTATGATACCTTCAGGCAAAAGGTAACCGCCTATACTAAAAATACATTTGATAATGCACCCGATCCTGCACCGGTTATTGCTACTTTATTGCAAACAATAAAGGAAAAGAATCCAAAGTTTAGTTATCCTGTCGGAAAAGGATCATCAGTTGTACTGCTGCTTCAGCATTTCGTTTATAAGGTTTTCGAAAAATCCATTCTGAAATCTGTAAATGCTTCAAAATAAAATCATCATTAGAAATTATAATCATGCAAATAAAAGGAAAAACCGTACTGATCACCGGTGGGGCATCAGGTATAGGGCTGGAAGCGGCAAAACAATTTTTGGCTAAAGGCGCCAGCGTAATCATTACTGGCAGAAACCAGGGAAAATTAGATGATGCCAAGAAATTATATCCGGCAATTATAGCCATTAAAAGTGATGTCTCAGAAGCCGATGATGCGCAAAAACTTTTTAACCAGGTGCAGCAATTGGGCGGCATTGATATATTGTACAACAATGCAGGTGTTTTAACTGATCCGATCAACCTTGGTATATCAAATGGGCAGCATTTTGAGGATGCGGAATATGAAATGAATGTCAATTACCTGGGGGTGATCCGGCTTAACAATCTTTTCATAGATATGCTGAAATCAAGGAAAGAAAGCGCAATCATCAACACAACCTCGTTACTTAGTTATGTTCCATCATTACTGGAAGCTACTTATTCAGCCTCTAAAGTAGCGTTGCAGTTTTACACCAGATCCCTTAGAAAACACCTTGAGATTTTGAACAGCAGCGTAAAGGTTTTTGAACTTTTACCTCCACTTGTGGCAACAGATATGACCACGGACATGAACGGGAAAAAAATGAGCGCGGCAGATATGGTGAAAGATTTTATTGCTGGCCTTCAAAAAGATAAGCTCACGATCCGTATAGGTGATACTAAAGTAGTATATATACTTAACCGGCTTTTTCCAAAAATGGTTTTTAATCTGGCTAATCCTAAGAAAAGTTATAAAGTAATATCGCAATAAAAATCACTTCATAAATTCCATCATATTGTGCTGGTGGTTAATAATATACAATAATATGAAAGCATTTATAATAGACAAATACAAAAGCAAGGAAGGCGGTAAAATTGTAGATGTACCCATTCCTGTACTGAAAGCAGATGAAGTATTGGTAGAAGTATACGCTGCTGGTGTAAACCTTCTCGATTCCAAAATAAGAAAAGGGGAATTCAAACTTTTTTTGCCTTATAAAACACCGTTTGTTTTGGGGCATGACCTGGCTGGTATAATAACTAAAGTTGGTGCGCAGGTGCGAAAGTTTCAGGTTGGAGACCATGTTTATGCCCGGCCTGCAGATCATCGCATTGGAACTTTTGCAGAATTCATTGCCGTTAATGAGGCTGATTTGGCAATAAAGCCTGCAGAACTGACCATGGAAGAAGCGGCATCTATCCCACTCGTGGGCCTCACTGCCTGGCAGGCACTCATCGAAAAAGGGAAACTGCAAAAAGGAGAGCGGGTTTTCATTCAGGCTGGCTCAGGCGGTGTGGGCACATTTGCCATTCAGTTGGCTAAATATCTGGGAGCTACTGTGGCTACCACGACAGGTACAGCCAATATCGAGTTGGTAAAAAGCCTCGGTGCAGATGTTGTTATAGACTATAGAAAGGATGACTTTGAGAAAGTTCTGAATGATTATGATCTCGTGTTAAACAGCCAGGACGGATTGACGCTTGAAAAGTCGCTACGGGTATTAAAACCAGGTGGAAAGCTCATCTCGATCTCTGGTCCTCCCGATCCGGATTTTGCGGAACAAATCGGTGCCTCCTGGTTCGTGAAACTGATTATGCGCCTGTTAAGCTCGAAGGTAAGAAAGAAAGCAAAAAGGCTGAATGTGAATTTTTCCTTTCTGTTTATGAGGGCCAGCGGATCTCAGTTGAATGAAATTACGAGGCTTATAAATGCCGGGGCTATTAAACCTGTGATAGACAAAATTTTTCCGTTTCAATCAGTCAATGAAGCAATAGCTTATGTAGAAAGTGGCCGTGCCAAAGGAAAAGTGGTAATAAAAGTTAAATAATTTAATTGTTAAAACATATAATTATGAAAAAACTAAGGATAATATTATTGCTGTGCCTTTTTGCGGCAACAAAAACTTTCGCACAAACTCCAGAAGCTGATAAAATTTTAGGCGTATGGCTGAGTGAAGATAAAACTGGTAAAATTGATATTTATAAAGCAAAAGGGAAGTATTTCGGCAAGCTGATCTGGGGTAAAACGATGTACGAACCGAATGGAATTACTTCCCGGAAAGACGTGAAAAACAAGGATGAAAAATTAAGAGGACGTAACCTTAAAGATTTAATCATGCTTTACGATTTTACCTACCATGATGGCGTGTGGGATGGTGGCGGGATTTATGATCCTTATAGTGGTAAAACATACAGCTGTACATTGAAACTAAAAGATAGTAAGCTGAATATCAGGGGTTATGTTGGTGTGTCTTTATTTGGCCGGACAAGTGTTTGGGAAAGGGTGAAGTAATGTTTAGTTAAGATGTGAATTAGTTAATATATGGGCCTATAATTTCTCTTTTTGTAGCGTTTTATTGCGCTTTGTCGTTTTTCATTAAAAACCAAATAGACGATGAAAAAAATAACACTGCTATTATTGATGGGTATTGCCCTGTTTTCGTGCGAAAAAAATAAAACTTCTGATTGTGGAGCGAAAATGTGTACTGAAGAATTTGCCTCTGTAATGTTTAAATTTGTAGACAATAAAGGTGCTGGAGCTGAAGTAAAAGATTTCAATGTAACTAACCAAAGAACAGGGGAGCGGGTAATGGCTAATTCGAGTATTTATACCAGTACCATAAAAGGCGTATTTATTATCGTTGATGATAATAATAAACTTGGTTTGTCAGAACAGGGCGATGATCTGAAAATTACGGGCACCTCTGTAGAAACCGGGCAGACTAAATCTGCCATCATTAAAGTAAGTGGGGGCAAGTGCGCTTGTCACATCAATAAAATTTCAGGACCGGAGCAGGTTGCTTTCGATTAATAAATAAGAATAAAAAAAGCTGTACCGGTTATGGGTACAGCTACATTATTAACTTACTTCAAGAAATAATTAATCCAGCAATGTCCAGGTTTTTCTGGCCTGTACCTGCTGTACAACCTGCTGTTCGGCAACCACAATATTTTCTTTGCGCTGGCCGATATATTCTAATCCACTCAATTTATTCCAAAGCGCTACCAATACATTCATAAATTCGTTGGCCATTAGCATGCTGTTGTTAATTTGTTTATGATCGTAAACCAGTTCGATGGTTTTGGCTAAAAGCTCTTCAAAGTTTCCTGGGGTTACATCTTTCCACTCGTAAAAATACTTTAACAGTTCTTCTCTTTCGCGGGGATCAATCAGTTTAATGGCTGTAAAAAAAATGTGCGCCAAACTGGAGAAATAACCCACTAAAACTGCTGGTGATTCGCGGTGTGCAATGTTTCTGTATTCGTAAAATAAACCTGCAATGTAATCTACAATTTTCTCTGAAATTAAGCGGATGTTCTTGCCTAGCGGCGTAATGTTGTCTCTTCCTCCTGTTTTGTCGATAATTTTAAAAGCCGCCAGCTGTAAATCATTTAGTAAAACACTAAAAGATTCATAATATCTAATCAGGGCTGGATGACTTGTTATGGTTGAGCTGGGCGGTATATAACTGCTGTTGATTGATAACCTGCCATTTTCGTAGTAAACCTGGCCGATGGTTAAGAAATAGCTATCTGCTGTTTGCGAACCCACCTCGCTCTCCGGTAAAACCGCAATAGCATAACTTTTGGCAAGTTCCGGGTAACGGATTGGGTTTTCTTCAGGGTTTGGTGTGCCTGTTGGTACACGGTTAAACGGACTCACCACTAATAAAATAACATAGTTACGCGGTTCCGACTGGCCAAAATAGTGGTTGTGTACCAGTGTATCCATATTATCCGATTGTACAATATCAATGTGGCAGCCTTCGGGCGTAATGGCATTACAATATCTTACCCTTACCTCGATATGGTTGGTTGCTTTTTCGATAATTTCGATATCGTGAGAACTTTTATAACCTGCAAAAGGCGGTAAAAATCCGTAATTACTGTTATTTAAATGTAGAGAGGCAGCATCGCGTACAAAGTCCTGCAAATAAAGATCACTTAATGTAAAATGATCACTGGAAAGCTTCATGCCATTAATCCAGTTAATGGATTTATATTTTAGCGGCTTTATCATGGTAGATGTTTTTAATTATAGATTAGATAAAGATAGCACTTTCTCCAACTTCATTGGGCCTGTTTGCGTTTTCAGATACCCGTTTAGCGTAAATCGTCATTTTTTCGGTAATGCCGTTTTCAATAATGTCGAGATCCGGGTCGATGAAAATATTGCGTTTAAAAAAAGAAGTTTTGATAAAGAAAATCCATTTATAATTCTCCATATCGTCGCCCCTGAACTCTACAGGGCTTTTGGCAAATTTTAAATTGTAATCATCAATAAACTTGTGGAACCAGATGCCGAAGTTCATGTTCTCTACAGCTTTTACCTTTACCTTTAGAGGTTCGGGATCGCTGCTTTTTTTGTAAAGCTCCAGCTCCAGTACCAATAAACGGTTAAAATCTACATGGTCCATGTTGATGTCCAAAGGAGTGTCAGGATATTTCCAGATCTTGTAGATTTCTGAAGGGATACCAAGCAGTGAAACATAAGCCCACCAAAAAATAAGTGGAACAAAAAAGCAGGTGATACTGCCAGCGCCAAACCACCCAAAGTTTACCGAGCTTAACCAGTTAAAGGCGAGCTGAAACAAATAAACAGCCAAAATAGCCGAAATTAAAGTGGCGAAAAAGATAAAAACCTTGCGCTCCAGTACATCTTTAGGGTAGTATTTGGTTAACAGGTAAACGAAAACCGTGCCCATTAAGAGATAAAAAATACAGCATATAATGTAGCCCCAGGGCATAAAATTAAAGTTTAGGAACCCTAAAAATCCCGGAAGGGCTAAAATAATGCCGATAAGCAGAACACTTACGATAAGTCTTTTGTTATTGAGGAACTGGTTCTTTTTGTTGATGATAGAAAGCACCGCTGTTGATACGATGAAGATCAGCGGGAACAAGAGAAAGCGGATAAAAAATGATTGAACGTCCATTAAATTTTTATAGATGAGATGTATTGCAAATATAGTATCTTTAATATTTGATTATAATCGTTATTTTTTTCGGTAATAAAAATTTAACCTATAACAAAAATGAAGCCTTAAAGTTTAATGAAAAAGGAAACTTTGATTAATAACGAACTATTTACAGATTACAAAGCCGTTGCCCACGCTGCCGACCTGATTGAGCGTAAGGTAATTGATGCCGATAGGATTGAAATTATCCCATTGGGGCCTGATAAACGTGCTTTTGCAAAAGATATTGAGGATACCACTGCTTATTATTCTGAAAAAAGAAGGCACGAACGCATCCGAATCAGCACCAACCGCGAAGGATTATATGATATGCTGCCTGAAGGGCTTTTCCACCGTCCGCCAACCGGTAGTGCGGGTATGGACGAGGAATCTATGATTAAAGATATCAGGGATAGGAGGGAGGAAGAAAAAGAAGCCAGGTTATTTTTTACACCCTTTGATGCAGAAATTAATTATGTAAGGATCATGACCGAGCTATATGAAAATATGCTCGATAAAAAAACAACCTATTCCGATTTAAGTCAGATTTTTGAATTTGGATGGGATGAATTTAATTTGCTCAATAAAGAACAGAGCATCATCTGGATGCACCTGCTACCCGAAATCCAGCAAAAGAGAAATGATATTAGTTTTGTATCAAAAGTACTTACTGCACTATTTAACCTACCACTTACCATTGTGGATGCTACAGCCAATATTGCGCCGGTAAAAATTGCTGAAGAAATGCAGATGCAGCTGGGTGGAAGTGCATTGGGGATTGATACCATCATTGGTGATAGCTTTACCCCCGAACACGAAGCTTATAATGTTAATATCGGTCCAACTTCACCACAGGAACTGGTTAAGTTTATTCCCGGACAAAAAAACAGGGCTATTTTAGATATGGCCATCAGCTATTTAATCCCTGTAGATGCAGAGGTTAACGTAGAACTCCTTACCGCACCCGATTATCAGGAAACGATATTGAGCGAGGATGGTGAAAGTGCTTATTTAGGGTATACGGTATATCTTTAAATAAACCAAGAGTTCGTCATTGCGAGAAGGCTTTTTCAGCCGACGAAGCAATCTTAAAGCGCTGGTGAGTAGCGATCGTTGTAAGATTGCTTCGTCGTTCCTCCTCGCAATGACGATGTTTTTATTGATACCTATCTTGATAACTTGTTTACAAACAGGATAATTTGCATCGAAAACCTTAAACCGCTTTATACAACACCGGCTTTAACAACATCCTATAATGCACATTCATCGTACTCCTTAAATTTAACTTCGCCAAAGTTAAACTCAACAGTTCTTCCCAATCCTGCACGCTAAGGTTAAGCTGATCTGCAGGTTCGATCAAAATATCAGTGGTTTTAATAAAGCCTGCATTTGGTTTATTATCCATTATCAAGCCTCTGGCGAGGGTAATGCCCTTTAATTTGCTGCCCAGTTCGTAACGGCAAAAATTGATCACATCAGCCTTCGTAATAATCCGGTCGGCCGTTGTTAAACCATATTTATAAGCCTGCACCCTATTGGTTGCATTCAACCTCGACCGGCCACCTTTCGTTTGGCTCAATAAAAAGATACTCTCTGCATTTACCTTATTGTTATCGTATACCACTAAACGGCTTCCGGCATTAATCTGGTTGGCCTCTTCTGCTTGTGTAACCCAGATATCGAGGAATAAAATATCCGCATCGCCAATCGGTTTCAATACAATATAGCTGGGCAGTTCTTTAATGTCTTTAAGCGCCGAGCGGCTTTTTTGTTCAATTAGCGCAATATTCTGTTCCAGGTTTTTTAGGATGGTGCTTAAAAAATCAGGTCCGTAAGCGGTAAAAGCTGCTTTCTCATCGCGTAACAATTCAAAAAGGTAGTCTACCAACTCTTTGGCATTTCTCGTATCAAAACGTTCCGTGCCTCCGTACCGGATCGAGAAAGATCCGTCTCCTTTTTCGTTCTCATTGGTGTAAGGAATCTCGTTATAACTTTTCCCTTTATTATCTTTAAGGTTTTCTACCGCAAGCATCTGATCCAATGATTCCGTTTTAATCGGTATAATATTGTTCATCGTTTTAAGCCGGTGTTTGATCTGGCTTAGCCGTTTATTTACCACCGGGAACGCATTGATATAAATATGAAGCTCGTTCAGCATTTCCTGGTTTATAGCTGCCGGAAAAATTACTTTAAGCCATTTTACCGAATTATCGATCTGGTTTAAAACAGCCGGCTGGAATAGGTTGGCAAACTCAGGAGGTAGCTCCTTGCTTTCGTCGATATTAAAATCATTAAGATCGCCCAGGGTAATAAACCTGTTGCTGTAAAACTGTAAAACATCTGCTTTGATCAGGTTAAGCAATTGTTTGTGCTGAAACGGTGCCTGTACCTTACCCGTTAAAGGCTCATCCATAAAACGTTCTGTATAGGCGGCGAGCTCGTTGTTTTTGTAGAACCATTTTCCCAGTGAGAGCAGATCGTAAGTGTTTTCGGGCACCGAATAGTTTTTCCAGTCGAAAAATAAATTCAGTTTATTAAAATCCATCCAGTCTTTAATGCCGTTAAAACCTATGTATATGGTATTTTTCTCTACAGAAGTGCCCGGCAGGGTATTGTGTATAGGCTGTTTGCCCAATTGTTCTACATTAAAAAGGGTATTTCCGGTAACGATGTATTTTATCGATGCATTATTTAATTTTACGGTATGCAGCGGGCTAAAAAAAATATCGGTTTTCTTGGCCTTATCATTTTCCTGCGGAATATTCTTTTTAAATGCAAACTGCGAATAGATTGAAAGGAAATCCTGTTGTTCA
Source organism: Pedobacter sp. 22163 (assembly GCF_052045595.1). Taxonomy (NCBI): domain Bacteria; kingdom Pseudomonadati; phylum Bacteroidota; class Sphingobacteriia; order Sphingobacteriales; family Sphingobacteriaceae; genus Pedobacter; species Pedobacter sp. 22163. The sequence continues at coordinate 98,256 of NZ_JBQEPM010000014.1, forward strand.
ATCGGCCTGGCGTGCATAACAGCATGGGCCGGTAACGATGAAGTTAAATGATCGGGAGCTAAAATACGGCTGATCTTATCAAAAATCCTGTTCTCTAAATTTTTAACATCATTGGATACATTAAAAAGCTCGTTGCTTAACGCCTCAATAATCAGTCTAACAAGTGGATCGAAGTCGTTACTGTCTTTAATATTCCAGAAATCTTCGGCATTTTTTAAAATTCTGTTCCGGATCTCATCTTTTGATGAATAAAAAACTGGTTTCATGTGTAGAATATTTGGGGCGTTTTAGATTAAGTTGATAATGGGCTAAGAAATAAAGCGGTGTTAAAAAAATATTTTTCTCCTGTGGTTTTTATTAGTGCTCTAACACTAATATCTACCTTTTTTTTAATCTCGGTTATCTTACGTAGGGGATATACATTTTCTACCTCAGTAATGTGTACTTCTACCGCGGTATTATAAATCCTAAATTCATAGTCGGTGATGGATTTTAGCAACGATTTGCGGAATTTTTCCTCCCAAATGCTTTCGCTCACGATTAGCTCAAAGTCGAGATCCCATATCTCACAGCCAAAATCATTATGGAACCGGTGCTCCCCAAAGCGGGTAAAAATAATCAGTTCTATGTGGTTCGAAATCGATTTTCCGAGGTCAGTTGGCTGAAGGCCGCCGCCTGAGAAAACCGACCTAAATCTGAAGGGTTTGTTGTAAAAATTTTCAGACATACACGGTTTGGCTTAAAGTTTGCTAAAAGTAAAAGAAATAATATCTTTTTAATAACCAAACAACAAATATTAAAAATTGTTATAGTACAATGTTAATTTGAAAAAGTTTGTGTGATTTTAGTGTGTTTGATTGTCGGATTAATTATTATACTATTGCTATGTGAAACTATTAATGCTCTATGAAACCCATTAATGCCATCGAAATTAGGACCGCTTACACAAGGTTTATCTTAAACTTTGTATTCCTAACGCTTTTCTCTATTCTCTGTATTTATCTCTTTTTTGCCGCATCCGATTATGAGTATACCCTGCTCGATAAAAAGGTAAAGGAAACCGAAAAACTATCTTACCTAAGAAAAGATATCAATACCAATTTCGATCTTATCCTTGTGCGTTTTAAAGAACTTGCCCAATACCGCGATTACAATGCCAACGAAATGAGCAAACAGAGTATCCTTTTGGGCGATATCCAAAGCGCCAACAACAGGATTAAAGACCTTATTTCCAAAAAAACGCAAACCAGTCCGAGTTTTGATCTCTACACCAAAATAAACAATAATGTTGGTGCAATGGCCGATCTACAGGATTCGCTTATTAAATCAAGGGGCGATATCCAAAGGTATAAGGAACAGATAAACGATTGCCACCGCGCAAACCAGGCTACGGCAACCAGGATCAGAAACGGACGGTTCGGCCGATAATTAAACGATTATGATAAAATTAAGTATAAAAGAAAGACGCGAACAATTCTTGTTTTTTATAGCGCTGTTTGTTTTTACCGTGGGGCTTTTAAGTTTTGGTATTTTTTATAGCGATAAATCGCGCTACGAAATCTCCAAAGAAGAGCTGGAGGTAAAAATCAGCGAGAACGAAACATTCGAAAGCATGGTAAAAGAAACTTCGCCTACCATTGATACCACTTACAAACAGATTACCCGCTACAACCCAAATGTACAGGCGGTTTTCTTGAAAAACGATATACAGAATTCATTAGGCTCTATCAGGGCTGCGTTTGACCGTAAAGCATCAGACCAGCGTTATAAAATATTTGTTCAAACGGCACAGCTGTACGACAGGTTATTTTATGATAGGCAGGAACAGAACAGAAACATTACGGATATCGAATTGCATAAAAGACAATTGGACGATTGTATTCTCAACAGGCGGCAATTGCAGCAAACCATATCTACCAGATAAATACCTCAAAAACAACCTATAAAAAAACGCTACCTATGTCTGACACAAACACCAAGCAAGTTAATTCAAATTCGCAGGGCTATGTTATTCTCTACATCCTATTAGCTGTATTGCTCTTAACAGGTCTTATTTTCCTATTTAAAAGTTCATTGTTCGAAAAAAGGGCAATTGATGCGCGAATCTTAAAAGATGAAATTTATTTAAACGAAAGTCTGGTTTTTACCGATAATACACCAAAAGCTACGAAATGGTTATGGGAATTCGGAAACGGCGAAAAAGCCACCACAAAAACCGGTTCTTACCACTACACAAAGCCCGATACTTACATTGTGCGCTTAACCGTTGATGGCGAACTCCGTCAGGAATTTCCGGTTACTGTACGCGATACCGTTCATACACCAGTTGTAGATAGTGTATTAACCATCAGTGGACCAACGGCAGGTTTGGTTAACGAAGAAATCAGGCTTGAAGGAGATGGGGAAGGAAAAGATTTTGAATGGTCGTTCGGCGAAACCGGGCGAGTAGATGTTAAAGGAAAAACCGCTTTATACACCTACCGTGCCCCAGGCAAATATGTGGTACGCCTGCGCTCGGATAAAAGCCGTAAACCTGCTTTCCTAAACATTTTGATCACTGATCCAAATGCCGAAATCGTTGAAGATATTGTTGCCCCAGGTGATGGCGAACGTAAAACCATCGATGATATCAGGGCCCGTTTACAAGCCATTGCCAATGGTGCCGATTTTAACTCCAACTATTACTATCTCGTTAACAAATACATGTGCGGCAACGAAAAAGTAACGGTAAATGTAGAAATGAACGGTAAGAAAAAACAGACCGATATTTATTCATACTGCATGGGACTAACCTTTGGGGGAGAAATAGCCGTTGACGAGGCGCAGCTAACCATCAAGCCAAATTCTACCTGTGCCAGTTTGGTAAACATTAAGCAACATTCGGGAACGGCCCAACCTGCGGCAACAACTGCTGAAGCACCGGCCAAAACAAGATAAATTAACCGCTCACCTAATTTTAAAGCTCATCTACAGATTATGAAAAAATACTATGCCTTAACCCTCCTTTTTATAGGAATATCGTTTGCCTACGCACAATCGCCGGCATCCTTTGGCAAAAGAGTAAAATACATGCCTAAATCTTACGAAAGGCCTTCAGAAAGTATAAACGTAATGGACAATACCAGTAGCAGCAGTTTGCCATGGATTGTTTTTTCAGACCGTGAAGATAATTATACCACTACTGCACCGGGTGGAAGCCTGATTATGAAAAAAATCAGCTTTATGGAACCTTTCTATGTTTCAAAAGAGGAAAACGGCTACCTGAAACTGATTAAATACAAGGCCGGAATGATCAGGGGCAGAAAAATAAACGATAAAAAAAGTGCCATCAGTTATGGTTGGATCGCAAAATCTAAACTGCTTTTATGGCAACGCGCTTTCTCTAACCAAAAAACAGGTTATGCAGAAAAAGCCATCGGTATCGTAAACGGGAAAAATGCCTTAACCGAACCCAAGTTCTATTTCGATACTACCGATTCTATCCTGGTTTACAATACACCCGAACTTAAAGACCGACGTACAAAAGTAAGGTTGCACGAAATTGCCTATATCTACAAAAAATCAGAAGATGGCAAGAAATACCTGATAGGTGCTGATGACCAGCTGGTTGCAGATACCGCTTTAAAAAGTATTTACGGTTGGGTTTCTGCCGAAGCCGTACACAGCTGGGGCGATCGTTTGTACATTACCTCGGTTAAACCCGGCGATTACGACAGGGATGATTCTACCTCGGTAGCCATCAAAAACGGAATCGATAAAGGAACAACTTTCACTGTAGATCCATTATTGCCAAGGGAAAACCTAATCCTGCGTAGCGTACCTGTTGTTTCGAACGATGAAGGAGGTAACACGGTAGGTATCGCTGCAGATGTTTACAATAAAAAAGACAATAAAATATTAACCATTAACGGTTCTGCGCTTTCTTATCAAGACTACCTGAACCTCCGTAAAAATAAAACCAAAGTAAATGTTGTTTTTGTAGTGGACGGTGGTAGCCCAATGACCAAATATTTTTCTGGAATGACCAATACCATCGCTTCTTTCGAAAATATTATGGGCGATTTTGGTAAAGGAACAAAAGTGAACTTTGGTGGTGTAGTATACCGTGGCGAAAGTGGTTGCGCTTTAAAAGGCATTTTTGTAAGCCCGATCCAGAATGATTACAGGCAGTTGATGACTTTCCTTTCAAATCAGGCTAAAAATACCGTTAGGTGTAATGGAGAAGTAAGCGAGGAACCTGTTTTTCAGGCAATAAAAACCGGATTAGGCTTATTTAAAGCAAAAAAGAACGAAACCAATTTAATTATTTTAGTTGGCAGTACCGGAAATACGGGGGGAACCAACAATTACCTCATTAACGAATTGAGTGAGCAGGTTGCGCAGGCAGATGCCCGTATTTTAGCCTTACAGGTGTATAGCGATTTTAATCAGTCATTTAACGATTTTGTAATCCAGTCGCGTAAACTCGTTTCCGAATCGGCTATCCGCTCTGCCGAATATAGAAAAAACACCATGGTAAAAGGTGAGGGTTTAAAAAGCTTCCAGCCTTATAATACCAGTTTACAGGATTCTATCTCTTATTATTTAGATTACCCTAAAAACAGTTTAATACAGGGCGGGGTAGTTTTCCCAACAAAAGGTTCGGTAAATTCCAACCAGAGCATGACGATTGCTTTACGCCGTTTCGTAAAAGAAACCAATTCCGATATCTATAATCAGATCAGCTCGTTGGATAGTGCTTTCCGTTTAACAGGTATATCACGTAAAAACCTGACTGCCGATGTAGAAGGTTTATTGCCGGAACCCGTTGGCGCGGAAGTTGCAGACCGCATGCCGCACAATGCGTTTAAATACTATAGCACCGCAAATCTGTCGGCTGATGCAGTGAAAAATAACCCTTCAACATTACAATATGCCATCGTTTTAAATAACATGGAATACAAACAGATTGTAGATGTGTTTTCGATTATGTTGGGGCAAAATTTGCAGGCCGATCAGTCTTCTTTCAGGAGTAAACTCGTTAAAAATTATGTGAAAATGCCAAAACAGATGCTGGGTATTAAAGAGTCATCGGGCAACATAAAGCGTTTAACCTTGGCCAACTACATTAAATTGGTAACTGGTTTACCTTTAAACAACAAATTTTTAGAGAAATACACCGTTGGTGATTTAAAGAACAGTTCTAAAATGCCGCTTGAAGAGTTCGAAAGCTACATTAAATTATTAAATCAATCTGTTCAGCAGATTAAAAGGGCTACCCAGATTGAGCAGCAGTTTATTTCGAACGGCAAAACATATTACTACATCACCGAAAATAATTTTAACCCGGCAGTATTGCCTACAACCAACTAAGGGATATGGCAATTACAAATTTAAGCGAATCGGTCAAAACAGCCCTGCACATTGCACAGTCTTTAGCTAAAGAGTACAGAAACGAAGTGTTTACTGCGGCTCACCTGCTTAAAGGATTGATGCATAAAGATGTTGGCCTGCGTTCGTTCATTACCTCTATTGGTAAAGATGAAGAATATATCAGCGAATGGGCTGAAGTACGGATTGACGAACAGGCAAAATCGGCAAGTTTTACGGATACTGTAAGCGGTGCGCCAGAAATTGCGGTGATATTTGAAGAGGCCGATAATGTACGCATTAAACTGGGATTGGATTTAATTACCCCGGTATGTGTATTAACCGCATTGGCAAAACCGGGTATAGGTTTTCAGCCCGATCAGTTAAAATCGTTCCCGATTAAGGAACGCGAGATTTTGGATCTGTATGTAAAAGATGAAGAAATTTCGAGGGTGGTTTCGCCTGATAAAACAAGCGCTGGTACTGAAAACAAAAGTACTGGCAACGCCCTGTATAAATACTGTATAGATAGGTTACAGATGGTTCGCGATGGTAAAACCGACCCTATTATTGGCCGTGATAAAGAAACCAGGCAGATGATGGAAATCCTTTGCCGCCGCACCAAACCAAATGTAATCCTAACCGGTGATGCTGGCGTAGGTAAAACCGCTTTGGTTGATGGTTTTGCCATTGATATCGTGAACCAGAATGTGCCCGAGAGTTTAAAACCCGTGCAGCTTTTTGAACTCGATTTAGGTTCGTTAATTGCAGGAGCCTCTTACAAGGGAGAAATAGAAGACCGTTTAAAAAACATCATCAAAGAAATTAAGCAGTTTGAAAAGGCTGTGCTGTTTATTGATGAAATCCACACTTTATTGGATAGTAAGGGGCCGCTGGGTGCGGGTATAGGTAATTTGCTTAAACCAGAACTGGCCCGTGGCGAAATTACGGTTATCGGTGCCACAACCATCGATGAATACCGCAAAATTATTGAGCCTGAGCAGGCTTTCAGCAGGCGTTTTGAAGTGTTGCAGGTAAATGAGCCAAACGAAGAAAGCACCATTAAAATGCTGCAAAAACTGGCCATAAAATACGAAGAGCACCATACCTTAACCATCGAACCCGATGCTTTGGGCGAATGTGTGCGCCTGGCCAAACGTTACATGAAAGATAGGAGGCTCCCTGATTCTGCATTCGATCTGCTCGACCGTACAATGGCCGCCATGAAAATGATGAACGACACCTCCGATCAGGTAATCGAAAGTTTGGAAACCGATCTGGAAGCTTTAAATGCCAATACCGAAGAATCGGAAGCAGAGAAATTTGCCGATTATAAATGGCTTTTCTCTTTGCTTCAGAATAAATTAAGTCCGGTTTTACTGGGCCGCTTAACCGATGAAACACAGACCGATGCTTTCGAAACAGCCGATGAGTACCAGGGGTATATTACCAAAAGCCTGCAGGAGTTAAAAAAATATGCTGCTGAAAAAAGTGATCGCATCAACAAACAGGACATTGCTTCTATAGTGGCCTACAAAACAGGTATCCCAATGGGTAAACTGCAGGCTGGTGAAAAGGAAAAATTGCTCAATATGGAAGCTTACCTTAAAAAACGTGTGGTAGGACAAGATCAGGCTTTAAAAGCTGTTTCAGATGCTATACTCGAATCGCGCAGCGGATTGAATAAAAAAGGACAGCCAATAGGATCCTTCTTTTTACTGGGGCCAACCGGAACCGGTAAAACCGAACTGGCCAAATCAATCGCCGAATTTTTGTTCAACGATGAAAAAGCGATGATCCGTTTCGATATGTCTGAATTTAAGGAAGAGCATAGTGCCGCCTTACTTTATGGTGCGCCTCCCGGTTATGTAGGTTACGAAGAAGGCGGTTTATTGGTGAATAAAATCAGGCAACAGCCCTATTCAGTACTGCTTTTTGATGAAATTGAAAAAGCACACCCTTCCGTTTTCGATACTTTTTTACAGATCCTGGACGAAGGCCACATGCACGACCGTTTAGGAAAAGAGGGTGATTTTAGCAACTCACTGATTCTTTTTACCTCGAACATTGGTAGCGAATGGATTGCCGAACAGATTGGAAAAGGGGTAATTCCTGCTTCAAATCAGTTAATGGAGGTAATGGCCGGGCATTTCCGCCCCGAATTTTTAGCCAGGATCTCCGAAATAGTTCCTTTTGCGCCGATAAACGAAAGTAATGTGGTGCGTATTTTCGAAATCCAGTTAAGCAGTTTGGTACAATCGCTCAATAAAATGGGTATCGATTTTGAAATTGCAGAAGACGCCAAAAAAATGATCGCTTTAGATGGTTTTACACCAAAATATGGTGCAAGGCAGCTCTCTGCAGTTATCAGAAATCTTTTACGCAGGCCGATCTCGAAATACATCATTTCTGGTGAACTAAAAAAAGGATCGAAGGTTGTGGTAAGCAAACATGCTGAGGAAGATAAACTCGAATGGAGTATTATTCAGCCAGAAACCGTAACATTGGAACAAAAATTGAGTTAAAACGTTAATTATTATATTATTAGAAAAAATAATCGTAAACCTAAATCAACATACTATGTTTAATTATGAAATTGGTGGTAACGAGCGAAAAATTGACACCTCAGAAGCCTTCGCAGAAATTGCCCACAACAAAACACTTTTTGTACAGAAACTTACCGATAACGAGCCGATAAAACCCGAAAAAGTAGAGGGATTAAAAACGGTGAAAGATGTATTCGCACATTATAAACCAAATGTGAAGGTAGCTTTCGAAAAGCAGGATGGATCTACCGTTGGCGAGACAATAAACTTTAACGATCTGGGCGATTTTGGTGTAAAAAACATCATCAACCAAAGTAACTACCTTACTAATGTGAACATCGAAAGAGAAATGTCGCTTAATGTAATCAAACAGTTAAAATCGAACAAAACCTTAAAAGCTACTCTTGATGACGAAGAAACAAAGTCGGCCTTCATTAACGCTTTGAAGAACTTTGTTGACGAATTGGAGCAAAATAAATAATCTTAACGCCAAGAAAACATGTCAAATCCTCAAGAATTAAAAACCGACGAAAATACAGGCCAGGCAGGCTTTAAACCAGCTGAAGCCAAAACCTTAGAAAAAACATCACTTAAAGATAGCCTCGAAAAACTGGCCCGTGTTGGCGGTTTTGATCTGTTGGAAGCCACTGTTGATGGTCTGCAGAATTTAAACCCTGAACGTAAAGCCCGTAAACAGATCTTTTTAACCGGTGATGAGAAAAAGAAAGAACGCGAAGAACTGAAAAAGAAAATCCAGCTTTGGATCGATGTACTTGAATCTTCTACTTCAGTTGCCGATATGGTAGAAAAAAGTACCCAAAAACTGAATGCTGCCGAAGAAAACCTGAATAAAAACATCGGTACCGCATTAGAAAGTACAAGAGAGTTGGAGCAGGCATACCGTTCGGTACATTTATTCTATAAAAATACCGAATCTGACAAACTTAAAAATGTGGTGCTGTTAAATGCATCAATGGATCAGATCAAAGATCTTGATAATCCACGTTTTATCGAATACGTAGATGATGAGCTAAAACAGAATTATGACCGTTTGGATCTTCGTAATAACTACTCGTTAATGGTTGTGCCTGGCTACATGGGCTCTAATAAAGTGTTAGAGAGATGGGGTAAAATTGCGCATAACAACAAAGCCATGCTGGTAACCGATTTTGCCGATCTTGATCAGCCGGATGATGTACTTGATTTATTTACCGCAGCAAACTTTACCGGAGGTGATGCATTCAGATCGAATGTAATTATGACCTGTAACTGGTTGGTTGGCCGCGGTAAAGTTGCAGAAGTGGGTGAGGAAGACGATTTAACCGTACCCGGATCAGCAGCACTTGCAGGTAAAATGTATTACACTTTAATGTCGCAGGTTACTGCAGGTAAAAAACATGGTGCTATAAATGAGGTAGATGGTGTAAAATTCGATTTAAAGAAAAGTGAAATCTCTCATTTAGAAAGAGTAGGCTTGGTGCCAATGGTTAACGAATATGGTAAAGTAATGGCTTTCTCTGCTAAAACCTTATTTAATGGCGATAACATCGGTTTACAAACATATTCTGTTGTACGTGTATTCGATTATATTACCAAAGTATTATTCGATTTCCTGAACAGAAGGGCTTTCGAAAACTGGACTTCTAAAACGGAACAGGATCTGCGTGGCCAGATTGTTAAATTCTTGGATGGTATCCAGGGCGCCGACCGTTTAATCGAGCGATTTAAGATTATGCGTTTCGAGAGAGATGAACAACAGAAAGACAGGATCCACCTGGATATCCACATCACACCATATTTTCCGGCTAAAAGTTTTGTGGTAAAACTGGATGGACACAAAGGTGAAGATGAAAATACCACATGGAGTTCAGAATATAATCAGCAATAGTTTTTGATAGCTGAAAATAAAAACCCAACCTCAGCGTTGGGTTTTTTTATGGGTTATGCATAACACTTAACAAATTCTTTATAATTTTGTAATGCATCGGCCTGATCAGATTAATCAAAAAAAATGAAGCAAGTACTTCTCCTCAATGGAGATATTGAAAAAAACGCATCTACAAGTTTCCTGATTAATGCCTATAAGCAAGGGGCAGAAAGTGTTGGTGCTACCGTTAGGGAGTTGGCCATTATCGATCTGATATTCAATTCGAACAAGCTGTTTAACAACAGACAGATTGCCGAGTTAGAGCCCGACCTGCAAAAAGCTTTAACTGCCATTAGGCAGAGTAACCATGTGGTGCTTTTTTGTCCCGTATACGTTGATCATATCCCGGCAAAAGTTAAAGGTTTTTTCGATCGTCTTTTTATGCCCGATCAGATTTTTACAACCCAACAGCAGAATGTAAACAACAATTTTAGCGGCAGGTCGGCCAGGATTGTATCAATTTTGGATGAGGCAACCTTTAAAGAGTGGAAAGCTAATAAGAAAACTACTTATTTATCCATTAAAAAAATAGTGTTCGAAAAATGTAAGATGAGCCCTGTATTAACCAATACCATTGGCGAACTGCATTCGCTCGAGAACCACTATAGCCAAAAATGGCTGGCCAAAATGGAAAAATTCGGCTCACAGCTCATTTAAATTTCGCCATTTATGCCGCCATGGTTTGTATCTTACAGACCATCACATTTACTTTAGTGATACGCTGTCCTAAAACACGACACTTTGTGTACAATCGCTACGGTTTTGTAGCGCAATCACTTACCCTAATGTATTTGTAACACTAAAAATATCTTAAAACTTTTCCACACGTTTTCCACAATAATAACTCGTTTAACTAATCGTTTAGTGCGTTTTCAGGATTTTATCTTGATTTCAAAAATAAGATTATTCGCTATAGATGAGCAATATAAAGTGTAATTGGCCTGATCTTTGGTTATGCTGATACTGTAGCGGAGGCTACACTAAATCAAATTTTTTTAACCTTTAAATTTTAAAACTATGGCTTTCAAAGCTAGATTAAATTTTTCAGGCAAGGAGTACGATGTGCTTCATTGTGCCTATGCGTTAAACCGTGATGTAGATGCTAAGGGAAGACCTTCTTCCGGAGTTTACGGCGGTACCATCGATATTGAGATCGAGTCAACCGAAGACACCTCAATAATCGAGGCGATGGTAAACAACCAGTACAAACCTATTACAGGAACGCTTCTGATCAAGAAAACAGAGGAAGATGCCAAAATGAAAGAAGTTAACTTCGAGGATGGCTACATTGTTAAATATTCCGAAGGGATCAACATTGTGGGCGATCACCCGATGACGCTCAAATTCCAGATTTCAGCCAGGAAGCTTAAATTGGGCAACGCCGAGCACCTTAACGATTGGCCAAAAGCCTAAGGGTTGAGGGCAGAAAGGTTGAAGGTGTAAGGTTTAGGGTTTAAGGTATTTAAACGCTAAGCGCCATGCGCCAAACCCCATGCTCACCGCAATTCATTCATTTTTCAAAACATTAAAATTTACTACAATGGCATTCAAAACCCGTTTAAACTTAGGATCAAAAGAATTTGATGTACTACAGTGCAGCTTTTCATTAAATAGAGATGTTGA
>NZ_JBQEPM010000015.1:0-102564 GCF_052045595.1 Pedobacter sp. 22163
CGTTTGCATCGGTAACCGTCACATTTGTTAAGGTTACGTTGCCTGTATTGGTCACCACGAAAGTGTAGTTGATACGGTCGCCCGCATCTACCTTACCGTTCGTGTTGAAGTCGTTATAGGTTCCGTCTTTGGCCAGGGTCATTGCACCTGTGTGTACGATCGGTGTAACCGTACAGCTTGGGCATGCAGGTGTTGGCGGTGTAACCGGATAGTTGGGATCGGTAGGCGACAATGGTGTCGGATCTACCGAAGTGGTCGTGATATTGTTATTTTTAGGGTCTTTTCCGGTCGCAGTGGCCACGTTGAACACACCTCCGTTATCAATCTCCGCCTGTGTAAGTGTATGGAAACCGGTAAAAGTGCTGTTGTCTGAAGCACCTACCGCAAGTGAAGCGATCGGACCGCCGGAAATCGTAGCGTTTGCATCGGTAACCGTCACATTTGTTAAGGTTACGTTGCCCGTATTGGTCACCACGAAAGTGTAGTTGATACGGTCGCCCGCATCTACTTTGCCATTTCCATTAAAGTCGTTGTAATGACCTTCTTTCGCTAATGAAATTTTTGGATTGTAAACAGTAATGTTAACAGTAATAGGATCAGATTTTACGCCATCTGGAGTTTCTAAAATATAAGTATAGGTATCATTACCCACATACCCATTGTTTGGGGTGTAGGTAATAGATTTGTCTGGATTAATGGTGATAGTTCCGTTGCCCGGGCTTGTACCTCCAGGGATAACGGAAGTGCCTACACCGCTCGGACCGTCGTTCGCAGTTACAATTGTAGTTGTAGCTGTATTAACCGGAGTAGTATCGGTATCAGTTGTACCAACAGGCTTAATGCTGATCACAAAGGTTTGTGTAGCAGATTGATCTACCCCGCCATTCGTTGTACCTCCGTTGTCTTGCACGTACACCGTAACTGTGGTTTTACCATACTGGCCGGCAGCTGGGGTGTAGGTTAAAACACCAGTTGAGCTTATTGCCGGCTGCGTAGTAAATAGACTGTTTTTATCATTGGTAACTACAAAACTCAAGGTTTGTGCACTCTCATCCGTTGGCCCGCTGCTAATCGCAGTAGCCCATGGTGTTATGGTTTGAGCTGGAGAATTGATCGCAATTGTTTGGTCAGCTCCCTTGGTAAATGAAGGAATGTCGTTCACTGGAGTTACGGTAATGGCAAGTGTGCTCGCAGCATTACCACCATTTCCATCACTAATGTTATAAGTAATTAAAGGAACAGTTCCGTTATAATTGGCTGCTGGTTGGAAGGCATAACTTCCGTTAGCATTGATGGTTATTGTGCCCACGCCGGTGATGACAACCGGAGTACCAATAGTCTGTGTACCTGTTACACCGAATATGCTGTAATTCGTTACAGTTAGGGTATTTCCTTCAACATCTGTATCATTTATTAAGATATCTCCTGTAACTCCTGTCGCACCGTCTGAAACATTTAAGTTAGTATCTTCTAGCGTCGTATTGGTATTGGCTACGGCAACCGGAACATCGTTTACCGGGGTAACCGTGATGTTTACAGGTGCGTTCGAAACAGCATATGCCGTACCGTCGCTACCGTTCCAGTTGAAACTGGTCGAACCGTTCCAGTCTGCATTGGGAACAAAAGTAATCTTGTCCAGATCCGCTGCGATGATCTCCTGGCCCGCTGTGATGGCAACACCGTTAAGCTGCAGGGTACCGTTCAACGGAAGATCAACAATACGGATCTTGGTTAACGGGTTGTTATCCTTGTCTGTGAATTTCGAGGTAAAATCTACAGCGGCAAAAGGTATCGGGGTATCTTCCGCTCCGCTTTTGCTGATCGCTGCAACAACTGGAACATCGTTTACCGGAGTAACCGTGATGTTTACAGGTGCGTTCGAAACAGCATATGCCGTACCATCGCTACCGTTCCAGTTGAAACTGGTCGAACCGTTCCAGTCTGCATTGGGAACAAAAGTAATCTTATCAAGATCCGCTGCGATGATCTCCTGACCCGCTGTGATGGCAACGCCGTTAAGCTGCAGGGTACCGTTCAACGGAAGATCAACAATACGGATCTTGGTTAACGGGTTGTTATCCTTGTCTGTGAATTTCGAGTTAAAGTCTACAGCGGCAAAAGGTATCGGGGTATCTTCAACACCGCTTTTGCTGATCGCTGCAACAACCGGAACATCGTTTACCGGAGTAACCGTGATATTCACTGGTGCGTTCGAAACAGCATATGCCGTACCGTCGCTACCGTTCCAGTTGAAACTGGTCGAGCCGTTCCAGTCTGCATTGGGAACAAAAGTAATCTTGTCCAGATCCGCTGCGATGATCTCCTGGCCTACCGTAATGGCAACGCCGTTAAGCTGCAGGGTACCGTTCAACGGAAGATCGACAATACGGATCTTTGTTAATGGGTTGTTATCCTTGTCTGTAAATTTCGAGGTAAAGTCTATAGCGGCAAAAGGTATCGGGATATCTTCCGCGCCGCTTTTGCTGATCGCTGCAACAACCGGAACATCGTTAACCGGGGTAACCGTGATGTTTACAGGTGCGTTCGAAACTGCATAAGCCGTACCGTCGCTGCCGTTCCAGTTGAAACTGGTCGAACCGTTCCAGTCTGCATTGGGAATAAAAGTGATCTTGTCCAGATCCGCTGCAATAATCTCCTGGCCCGCTGTGATGGCAACACCGTTAAGCTGCAGGGTACCGTTCAACGGAAGATCGACAATACGGATCTTTGTTAATGGGTTGTTATCCTTGTCTGTAAATTTCGAGGTAAAGTCTACAGCGGCAAAAGGTATCGGGGTATCTTCAACACCGCTTTTGCTGATTGCAGCAACAACCGGAACATCGTTTACCGGGGTAACCGTGATGTTTACAGGTGCGTTCGAAACTGCATACGCCGTACCGTCGCTGCCGTTCCAGTTGAAACTGGTCGAGCCGTTCCAGTCTGCATTGGGAACAAAAGTGATTTTATCCAGATCCGCTGCAATAATCTCCTGACCTACCGTAATGGCAACGCCGTTGAGCTGCAGGATACCGTTCAACGGAAGATCGACAATACGGATCTTGGTTAACGGGTTGTTGTCCTTATCTGTAAATTTCGAGGTAAAGTCTACAGCGGCAAAAGGTATCGGGGTATCTTCCGCTCCGCTTTTGCTGATCGCTGCAACAACAGGAACATCGTTTACAGGAGTAACCGTGATGTTTACAGGTGCGTTCGAAACTGCATAAGCCGTACCGTCGCTGCCGTTCCAGTTGAAACTGGTCGAACCGTTCCAGTCTGCATTGGGAACAAAAGTAATCTTGTCCAGATCCGCTGCAATAATCTCCTGACCTACCGTAATGGCAACGCCGTTGGCCTGCAGGGTACCGTTCAACGGAAGATCGACTATGCGGATCTTGGTTAACGGGTTGTTATCCTTGTCGATAAATTTCGAGGTAAAGTCTACAGCGGCAAAAGGTATCGGGGTATCTTCCGCTCCGCTCTTGCTGATCGCAGCAACAACAGGAACATCGTTTACAGGAGTAACCGTGATGTTTACAGGTGCGTTCGAAACTGCATATGCCGTACCGTCGCTGCCGTTCCAGTTGAAACTGGTCGAACCGTTCCAGTCTGCATTGGGAACAAAAGTGATCTTGTCCAGATCCGCTGCAATAATCTCCTGGCCTACCGTAATGGCAACACCGTTGAGCTGCAGGGTACCGTTCAACGGAAGATCAACAATACGGATCTTGGTTAAAGGGTTGTTATCCTTGTCTGTGAATTTCGAGGTAAAGTCTACAGCGGCAAAAGGTATCGGGGTATCTTCCGCTCCGCTCTTGCTGATCGCGGCAATAACCGGAACATCGTTTACCGGAGTAACCGTGATGTTTACAGGTGCGTTCGAAACTGCATACGCCGTACCGTCGCTGCCGTTCCAGTTGAAGCTGGTCGAACCGTTCCAGTCTGCATTGGGAACAAAAGTGATCTTGTCCAGATCCGCTGCAATAATCTCCTGGCCCACTGTGATGGCAACCCCGTTAAGCTGCAGGGTACCGTTCAACGGAAGATCGACAATACGGATCTTGGTTAACGGGTTGTTATCCTTGTCGGTAAATTTCGAGGTAAAGTCTACAGCGGCAAAAGGTATCGGGGTATCTTCCGCTCCGCTTTTGCTGATCGCTGCAACAACAGGTACATCGTTAACCGGGGTAACCGTGATTGAAAGGGTACTTGTGCTAATGCCACCATTACCATCAGTAATGCTGTAACTGATTACAGGCACTGCACCATTAAAGTCAGCTACTGGCTGAAAAATGTAGCTACCATTTCCATTTATAGTTATCGTTCCAACTCCAGGAATAACCGTAGCAGTATTTAACGGATAATCTGTAGCACCAATGGTGAACTTGGTGACTGCGAGGGTATTGCCATCAATATCAGTATCGTTTGACAGCAGTCCGCTTGCAGCAGGGACATTGAGCGTACCATCCTCAATAACAGTTCCCTGATCGGGAGATGCTACCGGAGGAGTATTAACTACCTGAACTGTAGTATTAGCTTTGATATTGTTACAAGCTCCGCCCTTTCCGTTATTGCTACATTCAAACTGCGGATCAGTTGGAGGTACATTGGCGAGCGTATTGGTCGCATCAGGGTCCGTTACGTCGTTCGGACGCAGA
Organism: Pedobacter sp. 22163; assembly: GCF_052045595.1. NCBI lineage: Bacteria > Pseudomonadati > Bacteroidota > Sphingobacteriia > Sphingobacteriales > Sphingobacteriaceae > Pedobacter > Pedobacter sp. 22163. The sequence goes on from NZ_JBQEPM010000015.1 coordinate 4,656, forward strand.
ATCGTTGCACCGACATTCAGCACCGAGCCTGCAGCTACCGATGGTATGGCCTTCACCGTGACTACGTAACTGATCGAGCAGCCGTTTGCCAAGGTAAGGTTTGAGTTATATTTTAGTTTGTCGGCAGAAATCGTATTGGAAGATTCGGTTGCGCAAGCGCTTGACGGAACAACTCCTGTGATTTCATAGCCCGTAGGGACATTAAATGCGAACGGTGCACCGGTTACATCACTCGGCCCGTTGTTCCTGGCAACAACCGTATAATTGATCGTTCCATTAGCTGCAATGGTAGATGCAGATGGTGTGATGCCAACTACTTCAAGATCAGCAGTTTTTACCTCTACCTGAAGGTCGAGGGTTTCTTCAGCACCCAAAACGAACGTCCAGGTGTCCATTGACATATTGTCTCCAAATGTATTTGAAGTAGGGCTATTAACAGCGCCCCATTTATGGCCGTTGGTTGTACTGGAGGTTCCTGATGGAATAGCCGTTTGGCTGGCATTTATCGGATTCGAAGCAACATCCTTTACTGGAATATCGGCATCGTTCCAATAAACAATATTTGATTGAACTGATGAATTATCTGTCGCAAGCAAGTCTAAGATCAATCCATTAGGATTAACCTCCATATCAAAATAGGGGAAGTGAACTTCAGCTCCCTGTAACTGGACGGTCAGGGTTGCAGGAATTGAGCCATTGGGGAGTGCTACTCCAGCCCCATCCTTTCCATCCCATTCCACTGAGTTAGCGCCAGCTAATGCCGTCCCTGTCAGCGTTCTTGTAGGGAAGTACAAAGGATCTCCCACAGACTTTTTACTGATGATTTTAATACTGTACCGACCAGCAAGATTAGCGGTAAAAACCACTTTTCCACCTTTATTACTCACCTGTCCTACTGTTCCGTCTGTACCAATAATGTCCAGATCAGTTACCTCTGGATTTAGCCTTGCATTTTTCAGCCATGTCGATCCACCGGGCACCGCTCCTGGTGCAGAAACCGGAAGGTCGTTGGAAGGTAATTTATAGAACATCTTGTGGGTAATCGAAGATTGCGTGTCAGCAGTACGGGGATCCTGTATCTGGGATGCAATTCCGGTCGTTGTATTTACACTTTTATACTTAGGCTGATCGGAAGCATCTACCAAGCCTTTATTATTAACAAAAAATGTAAAACTAATGCCATTATTCCCGTTATTATTGGTTCGATAAGTGTAACCATCCTTGGTAAGAACATACATCACACCGAAAAAATTACGATTGGTGGGGAACGAATTTTCTACATTGATATCCAGGGTGAGAATATTGGCATACACCCTGCCAGGTATATAGGACGCTGTTGCACTATTAGATGAAAAAACGGATACGTCCCATGCCGAAATGAGGGGCGTATTCGTGCCATTATTTGCCCAAGCTGCAGTTGCTGCGATGTCTTGCCTCCCATTGGTAGTGCTGTTATTTACACCACCCCCAGCAATAAATTCTACTTTATAAACTCCTGTCCCACCATTTGGAACGGCGTAGTAAACAGGTGTATAAAAATTTCCTCCGGCCACTCCAGGCAACCTGGGCCCTGCAAGTTCAGCAGTCCTATTGGCAATTAGCCCGTTTGTATTGCCGGTAAAATTGCTTACTGTCCCATCAGGCGCGGTTAACCTGATCGCTGCACTTCCTGTACCCATCTCACTACTGGCCATGGTAATCAGTTCCCCTGCTTTCGCGTAGGTAAAATGAGCATTGAGTCCAGGAAATGGATAGGAAGCCGAAGACACCGTACTGGACCGCAGCTTTGCCCTACCTCCAGAAGCGTTTGAAGGATAAAGGTCTCTACTACCGTCTGCAAAAGTGTTTGAAATTGAAAAAGCGAACAGTATCAGGAGCATGGCCGTTTTCATCAGCGCCGAACGTTTAAAGTACGGCACAAAAAAGCATACCCAATCAATAGCTGCCGCTATCCTTTTTGGTAAATGTGTATTCATATAAGTAATATTTCGTTTGTCCGAACGGACAATAATGGAGGCCTTGAAAGCGTTAATTTTCAGAGAACATCATGATTGCCGCTCACTTTCATGGAACATCCTGATAAAAAAACGTTTTTCAGTATGTACCCGTAAGTGGCCGCAAATATGCGCTGAGATCACAGAAATCAAGTATCAATTCATTGGGATGTACTAGATTTATGAATTATGTATACTTAATACTACATTAAATCAACTTAAAGGTTTATCTCCTTTTAATTGTTCCGAAATTGAGAGGGGGTACAGCCTTTCAGATTTTTAAAGACGCGGTTGAAAGTTGCTTTCGATCCAAAACCACACTCGAATATAATCTCGTCAATGCTCTTTTGTTCATCATGCGTCAGTAAAAAACAGGCATGGTCGATGCGTAACTTATTAATATAATTGATAAAACTTTCGTTATGAATTCTGCTAAACAGCTGGCTGGTATAGTGGGCGGAAATTCCCAATAAGCCCGCTACTTTTTCGATCGAAAGCGAACTATCAAGGTGGATGTGGTTTTTGGAGATTAGGTTTTGTAACCGCAGGTTGTATTCGGCCAATAATTCTGTCGGAATGCCAGATTTTTCGTAAGCTGGTTCAGATTTCTGTAAAGCTATCTGCTCTGCTGAGTTGCCCTCAGCTTTTGCAATTCGTTTCATTCTTTTGTAAAGATACCTCGCAACTGACAGCTGAGCACTAAGCAAAAAGCCATATATAATGTAAAGGCCGATGGTGGGAGGCATAGACCTATGCGGTAGTACGCGCGAAAACATCACAACAACACCAAAAGAAGCCATAAACAGAATCAGTACAGAGGCAACATTGATCATCCTGCTCCTATCGCCTAATTGGGAAACTATTTTTTTAGAACCTGTCAAATAAATGGCCCAACCGCCATAACCCAAGAGGGAGACGCCCTGGCATATCCCAAGAACTAAATAGTATTTCCACCGAAACTGCTCCCTTAACAAGGGGTCAGACAACAATACAATGAATGCAATCCAGAAGATAGGGATAGGTATGACATGAAAAAGGATGCGGTTTCGCATTTCTTTATCCATCTCCTTTATAGAGGTGATAATCCCATGATAAAGCAACGGGCCGTAGCCCAGGGCAAATGGTGCACCCGCATCTACAAAACGGATATCGCCGAAAAAATTAATGGCTATCGCCGTATAGCAGACATGACCAATAGAGTAAAAATGGTAAGCTTGCATCACTTTTAGAAAACTCTCCTTTACACCCAACCTGTGGATCAGGATTAATGAAGCAACCGCAAGCAAAAATATAAGCAATAAAAGAATATTCATAATTTCAGCAGATGGCTACAGGCACATTTTGTTTAACCGAACTCCTATATTCTTTTGGGGTTAATCCTACAATCTCCTTAAAATATTTGTTAAATGCACTTTTCGACTTAAACCCGCATTCATAGCTGAGTGCTTCTATCTTTAAATCCAAATCTGCTTCTAGCTTTACTTTGGCATGTTGAATACGGAGCTCTGCCAATAACTGATAAAAATTCTTATCATAAAAAACCTTCAATGCATTGGTCAGCTGAAACCGAGCAATGCCAGTTTTAGCAGCCAATACAGCAAGTGAAAACTCTGGGTCACAAAAGAAATCGGCATTGGATAACACAGCATCAACTTTTTCAAAGTAGACATTCTTCCCACCGGTTTCATTACCGATAAGGTCAACCGGCGCAACCGTTTCGTGCAGTTTCAAATTCAAACCTCCATCCCTGATGTGCGTCCTGATGAAGTTGCCGATCATCAGCCAACCCATGAAAAGCAACAAATTGATAAGCAGATTTACATCAAATCCATTCAAAATCTTTGGAAATACAAACTGGCGGATTAAAATGAAAACAATCAATACTGATATAAAAATGCTGAAATAGAAGAAATTCATCAAAAACATCTCATCTCTGGCAACATTCTCCTTTTTCGTTAGCGTAATCAGGGGGAAAATACTATGCGCAGCCATCGAGATAATCATCGCCAAGAAATAAAACAGGTAATAATAATCGATATAATCTCTTTTCAGATTCAACATCGCCCATGGTGTCTTCAGATAAAGATATGTTAAACTCAATAGCGCAAAAAACACCATGTTTAACGCAAAAAAGACGGTGAATGTAGGCCTTTTTTGTAAACTGAGATAGGCTGAAAATGCCAACGGGCCATATAAAACCGCTATTGGTAGTCCCGAATCGAGTTGAATTAATACCAGATGAACAAGTACCACCAGGAAAATGGATATAACAAAATAGATAAATTTATCATTGGAAGTTTCCAGCCAATGGATTTTTTGCTTATTCCTTATAAACCACGGATCAGGGCTTTTATCAACGGACACAGTAAGTTAGAAATATTAGGAGACGACGATTATATAAGACTAAATTACTGACATTTATATATATTAACAATATTTAATTTAAAACAGGTAAAAATATGACAACAATAACGCTTTTATAATATGTGGTTTTGCTGAATATTCCCTGGTTTATAGCCATAAATTTTGACCTGGCGAACTTCAAATTCTTAAATACACCGTCGATCTTGATCTGACCATGTAAGGCTTCAGCTCCATCCATTTTAAGGCACTGGTTAATAATGTGCAGCAAGGAATCTACTATTGCTTAGCAATGCCACATCTATCTGGCTAAAGTGACGAAACCATGCCTTTCGCGTTAAGGTTATCGGGATCTATCTTTATTGCCTTTTGAAAACATTTGATGGCCTCAACCTTATCGCCCTTACCCAGATAACTGTTTCCCATCTGCTCATAGCCATAGGCAATATCGGCAGGTTTCCCATCGAGCTTGACAGCCAGTTCAAACATATAGATGGCATCCTCATAGTGTTTCCTGCGATGGAGGTACTTCCCGGTGCTAATCAGATCACCGATCTCGAATGAAAAATCATAGGTATCGCTGCGATCAGCCCGCAGTTGGTTGTAATAGGCGATCCCTTTGGTCCGGCTGGCCAATATTCTTTCCCTCACCTCAAGATACACCGATTTTTTGGGTACCTGAACAGGGTGGTTTTGTAGAACGCCCAATATGGCAGACTTAAGGCCATGAACCTTCATCTGCTGGTTATTGGTCATCATTACAATTAAAATATCCTGTTGCGGCAGGCTGTAGATGAGCGCCTCATAATTACTGTTGGAACCCTGATGCTGGTGGAAGTTTAATTCCCCGTTTACAAAGCCAGTAGACCCGAGACTACTCTCTCCACCAGGGAAATTCTCAGAAAGGCTCTTATACGAACTTTTCGAAATAATCCGATAATGGTCAAGCGCCTCTACCCATTTACCCAGGTCCTCTGCCGTCAACCGCACCCAACCGCTCATGCCCTGGGCATATGCTGCAGGCCTGAATTCATTATCGAAAGCCTTTGCCATCCTTGCCCCGTCAGTTGGGCTGTCCACGATTGAACCGTTCATTCCCAGGGGAACGAATATATTCTTCTCCAAGAAATCGGCATAACTTATCCCACTTACCTCCTCGATTATCCGCATCTGCAGGAATACATTATAGTGATTGTAAAGATAGGCACTGCCAGGCTCGAATTCAACATCCTTTAGGTTGCGCAGGTTCTCCCAAATGGTCTCATCTTTTTCTTCCGCCAATGGGTCGAACAACGGGATCCCGCTGGTATAGTTAATCAGGTGCTTTAGCTGTACCCGATCTGCCCATTTGCCCAAGCCCCGGATGTATTTTGACAGCGGATCTTTAAGGTTCAAGAGCCCTTTTTCCTGTAGCATCAGGATGCTTACACCATTAAATTCCTTGCTGACCGAACCGATATCGAACAGCAGATCCCTGCTGAGCATTGATTTTTTACCAGCCCCGGCATATCCCATGGATGCTTCGTACAGAATCTTGCCACCCTTTTTGATCAGGATGTTCCCATTAAAGATGCCCCTTTTATGGGCAAGAGAAAATACCGAGTCTATTCTCACTGCCATAGGTTGCTGGGCAATAGCACAGGTCGCCTGGATGATAAGGAACAAAAGGCAGTACATTTTTTTCATTGAAAGTATCATGGCTTCTTTTTCGCAATGATAGCAGCTTTCATTTGAAGCCAGACAAAAATCCCCGTGAACAGCATCAGAGACTCGTGAACGACACTCCATGATGTGCTGAAACTATCTATCTTTGGATAATGCTGAGATGTCGTATTCTTTTTTTTATTGCCACGGCATTTATACTGGGTGGATGCACAACCGGACCGACCCGGCCCAAGGAAGTTCGCCTTAAAATCGGAAGCGATCCAAAGTGGCTAACCCGCGGCTATAATGATACAGGCTGGAATACATCCAATGGGACCACCCATAAGGGCATATACACAATGCGCTTCCATTTCCAAGTGACGGACAGGGAAAAATCCGTTTCCCCTTTTGTTGTTCAGGTTATCGCCCTGGGATCTTATGATGCCTATTGGGATGGAAGATATATTGGTTCGAGTGGAAAGGTGGCAGGAACAAAGGATCTGGAGGTTCCAGGCTACCACCACTTAACGCTCAGCATCGGAGATACCATTTCCAAGCCAGGCCACCATGTTCTTGCCCTGAGGATCTCTAACTTTCACCACCAGCGAAAGTATACGTTCTTCAATGTGCATGCCGGCACCTATGAAGACCTGAACCGTATGCCACAGCTGATGCTTGTTCTGATGTCCATGCTGGGCGGAATATTCCTTATCGGAGCTATTTACTATCTCTTTCTCTACCGTGCACATCTATCCGAACCGCTGTTTCTGGTATTTGCCATTCTATGCCTGTTATTCCTTGTTCTGCTGGCCGCCGAATATATGCCAGCAACCAGCAACTATGCCTATCCGTTCCAGTTTATCCGTTTGGAAGCGATTGGTATACTTACCCTGGTCATCTCCATCCTCATTCCGTATTTCCTGAACCGGCAGTTCGGCACCTTCGGTCCTTATTTATTTAATTCGGGCTACATTCTTATCCTACTGACCGCATTTATTTTTTACCATGGGAGATACGACCTTAGCGCCAAGGTACTTGGGCTGCTTACAGGCATCGCCTGTCTGGTCGTGGTATTGAGGGCAGCACAGCTGAGGATCCAGGGATACCTGGGTGTACTGGCAGCGCTCTCAGCCAGCCTGATGACCGCTTTTTTCCTGAGTTTCGATTATAGTCTTTATATTAGCTTTGGCCTCCTCCTGGTCAGCATGCTCTATCTTTTAAGCAAGCGCTCTGAAAAAATGATGGGCGATATCCAGCAGAACATGCTATTGTCGGAACGCTTAAAGACCGAGTTGTTAAAAAAAAGCATCCAACCCCATTTTTTGATGAACAGCCTGACCGCATTGACCGAACTGGTTGAACAATCGCCCAATGAGGGTATATCCATGATTACCGCACTCGCAGGTGAATTTGAACTCCTTTCTGAAATGGCCGAAAAAAAATTGGTCCCGATTGAAGACGAAATAGCCCTCTGCAACTTCCACCTGGACATTATGCGGTACCGTAAGGACATCAACTATCTGTTCACCGTTGAGGGAATTGACCCGACTGAATCTATCCCTCCAGCCATCATCCATACCGCCCTTGAAAACGGGGTTACGCACAGCCGGCCACTTGAGGACGGGACCGTAAGACTCCACCTATGCTATTCGTCCGGTCACACGGCAAGGTCCTATACCCTTCGGGTTAGGGCAAATAATTCCAGATTAAAGGCACAGGGAACCGGGACGGGCTTCAAATATATCCGGGCGAGGCTGAATGAAAGCTATGGGAACAACTGGCATTTCGAATCACACGCCGTCGAAGATGGATGGGTTACCAAAGTTACCATTAACAGATGAAGATATTGATCGTCGAGGATGAAATCCTCATCGCCCGCCGGATCGGGCGCATGTGCAGCACAATCCTAGCTGGTTTGGCCGAAATCACACTTATTGGTGATCTGGCCGACGCAAACGCGTACCTTGAAACCAATAAGATTGACCTCATGATCCTGGACCTGAACCTAAATGGAGAAGATGGCCTACAAATCCTGCAGCGGTTTGCTGCAGAATCCTTTCATACCATCATCGTATCGGCACAGCGCGATAAGGCCATAGATGCCTTTGATTTTGGGGTCGTGGATTTTGTTTCCAAGCCCTTCGAAAAGGAAAGGTTAGCACTTGCCCTAGACCGGGCACGTGCAAGGATTACCATGGGAACACGGCAGCTCAAATTTCTCTCCGTTAAGTTTAAGGGTACACTGAAGATTGTTCCCATAGCTGATGTAGTTTTTTTCAAGGGCTCAGATATCTATTCTGAAATCCATCTTGAAAGCGGTGAACTTTTCCTTCACGATAAGAGTTTGGAGCAGTTGTCTCAGCTCTTGAGCCATTCCTTTCTCCGGATACATAAGTCATACCTGGTATCACAGTCGCAATTCGAGGCCTTGTTGCGAAAAGCCGGGGGCCGACACTTCTTAAGGCTAAAGAATGGAACTGAATTGCCAGTTGGAAGAACCAGGTATCCGGAACTCAAGGAAAAACTAAATTGGAAATAGGTTGCAGAGAACCATGTGATATTTATTTATTGACTAATTTGGACATCGCATATTATAATATGTTATTAACCTTATTTTTTTGTTATAAATTGATTTGCCTGGGTATAGTGAGACGCTACGACCAGAATGATAACTTTAATTAACACGTCATCAACAAATGAGCTTATACCCTACTCCACGCAAACTGATGATCTGTATTTCAGGTTCACTTTTTAAGAGTTTTCGCAGATGTGCCATAAACACATCCATACTGCGGCCATTGTAAAAACTGTCTTCTCCCCATATTTTGATCAGCGCATCCTCACGTTCCAAAATGTTATTGCGGTTTTTCAGTAATAATTCGAGCAGGATAGCTTCTTTATAAGAAAGTGAATATTCACCTATAGAAGTTTTTAGTTTTTGAGCTACAGGATCGAGTTCACAGTTCCTGAACCGGTATTTTCTATCGGTATCGTTTTCCCCGTTGTTCGCAGGGCCAAACCGCTTTAAAAGTGATTCCATCCGCACCAGCAGCTCATCAATACTAAAAGGCTTTTTAAGATAGTCGTTTCCACCGCTTTTAAATCCCATCACCACATCGTCGGTAAGGGCTTTTGCGCTCAAAAAGATGATCGGAATATTGGGATCTGATTTTCTAATTTCGGCCGCCAACGTATAACCATCCTTTTGAGGCATCATGATGTCGAGTATACAGATATCAGGCTTTTCTTCTTCAAATTGCGCCCAGGCAAGTGCGCCATTTAAAGCCAGGTTTACCTCGTAACCACTGCTGGTTAAGCCATCAAGTACGATGCGCGCCAAAAAAGGCTCATCTTCTGCATATAAAACCTTAGTTTTCTTCATACAATGGCAAAATGATCATAAAATTACTTCCTTTACCTATTTTACTCTGCAGCGCAACACGTCCGCCGTGGAGTTCTACCACCTGTTTTACATAATGAAGCCCCAGGCCGGATCCCTTCACATTGTGGATATTATCCTGACTAAAAATCCTGAAAAAGCGTTCGAAAACCTGCTGCTGATAGATTTCTTTAATCCCCGGACCGTTATCCTTAAAGCTAATGGTTAACTCATGATCAGCAATGCTGCAGGAGACCTCAATTTTGGAGTGCGCCGGCGAATATTTCAATGCATTATCAATAAGGTTATAACATACGTTAGCAATATGCATGGCTTCACCTTTGATAAAATAGGGCTCATCAGAAGGCACAAGTATAAGCTGCGTATTCTTCTCGCGTACCTGAATATCCATTGAAAAAATCACCTGTTTGAGTACGGATTGAATATCGAAGAGGGTAAATTGCAATTTTGTTTTTCCAAGGTCCATTTGTTCCTGCTTAAGCACCTTTTCGATCATCGCTTGCAAACGCTGTAATTCGTGACGGCTTATATTAATGTAATTCTGCAACTTTTCTGGCTCATCGATCAAATGATATTTACTGATCGATTCAAGGGCCACAGCAATCGTTGAGATTGGTGTTTGGAGTTCATGCGTCATGTTACTGGTAAAGCTCATTCTCGCCTGGGCATAAAGCTGTTGATTTTTCATCAGCCTGATGAGCAGGTAGAACGCGGCTGCTGTAAGCGCTAGCATAAGGAACGATGAAATGAGGTAATACCTCATCTGATAAATGATCAACCAGGTAATACTTGGCACCACTAGCTGATACTGTTTCTGAAACTTAAGGTTATAGGTATATTTCCCACTGATGAAAGAAGATGCATCTTTAGAAACCACTTTCCCTTTCACCAACTTCCCATCTGAATAGTTGTAAAGGGCATAGCTCCTATCGATAGCCACACCCAAGCCATCAAGCCGACGGTTTACCAAACTATCCATCTCCTTTAGGTCCCGCTGATCTTCCAGCGAAACTTCCCGTTGCGATTTGCCATCGATTACGGCTGTTGATTTGTTATCGGTCTGCTTTTTAGGATTGTTCGGGAACGACATTTTCATTTCTACCACCGAACTATCATTGGTAATTCCATAATGGAACCGGCTGCGCAGGTTATCCACTTTTAAATCATCAAAAGCATGCTTCAGCACCAGCCATTCTGGTGAGAGAAAAAACTGCTGAAAACGGATACTTTTCTCGTGCCCCTTCACGATAGTCTGATAGCTTATCTGCCTCGAAGCATCGCTAACAATAGATTCGAGTACTGCAACAACAGATTTCTTTTGCGCCAGATACAACTGCCGTATCCATGCACATTGCAGGCACAGGCTAATAATCAGTGTAATAACCGCCAGCGGAAGAACATATCTGGAGCGAAGCCATTTCATTCTCCTAAATTGAACAATTCATTTTATCAATGGAAGTCTGGGGTCAAGATTTAACCATATTTAACCGAGATTAACTCTGCTTAACATGCAAAGCATTTAGTTTTGAAACATGAAAAAGTTAACCCTACTCCTTATTTTCTGCTTCCCCTTGATCACTTTAGCGCAATTACGTAAAGGTTTGGTAACCGATAAAACCGGTGAACCGATTGACGGGGCAACTATTGGCTTGCGCCGTGGAGACTCGACCCTAGCCATTCAGACTTCAAAAAACGGATTGTTCAGCTTCCCGCAGCTTTTTAAAGGCAGTTACATGTTAAAGGTTAATGCTGTTGGATATAAAAATACGGTTCAGGCATTGAATCTTCCGATGGATTCGGTTGTGATCGTGATGATCGGTGACGATAGAACCCTGGAGCAGATAACGGTATCTGCTTCAAAACCACTTATTGTGAGAAAAATCGACAGGGTGATATTCAATGTCGAAAATAGCATTGTAGCAAGTGGTGCAACGGTTTGGGATGCATTGGGCAAAGCACCGGGCGTACAGACACGTTTTGACGGTGGGGTAACGGCGAATAACAAAGGTGTGGTGATTTACATGGATGATAAGCCCATCAGGTTATCGGGCGAAGATCTGGCTGCATATCTCCGGAGCCTTCCTTCGGATAATATTGCCAAAATAGAAATCATCGCCAATCCAACGGCCAGGTATGATGCCCAGGGCGGTGCAGTAATCAATATTATATCCAAAAAACCAAAAGGCGACGGCTTTAACATCGTACTTTCCAGCGGTTATACCCAATCAACCTATAGCAGCTATAACCCTAGTATGGTGTTCAATTATCGGAAAGACAAATTGAATGTATATGGCAGTTATGGCTACAGCAGACGTAAAAAGGACCATACAGAAAGTGAGTACATCATTTTCGATTCGCCAGGAAACTATGCCGACTGGAAGAATGATAAATCGGGAATACGTTCGGGAAAGGCCAATAGTTATAAAATCGGCGCAGACTACAACCTGACCGACAAACAGGTAATCGGGATTTTGGTAAATGGCTACAATGGTGTGAACAGCAGACCTAATAATACATTAACCACTATTGTTAACAACCACTCGGCAGTACCAGATTCTATTCTTCATACCCAAAACGTTTCTAATGGAAAAGCCTATCAATATAGTTTCAATGTCAACTACAAGATCAAACTGGATACCAATGGCCGGAATATTAATGTTGATTTAGATTATGTTACTTACCAGAACAAAAACAGCCAGCAGGTAGATACTTATGGCACATTGGCCAACGGCAATCTGCTTCCCGACAATTACCACATCTTTACCCCATCTGACCAGAATATCGATATCTATTCGGGAAAACTGGATTATTCGGATAAGTTATGGAAGAAATGGACGTTTGAATCGGGTGTAAAATATAGCAGTATCCGCACACGCAACAGTTTTGATTTTTATAATAATCCGGCAACCGGCCCTGAATTGGTACCTAACCGCAGCGACCGCTTTGAATATGCAGAAAACATATCGGCTATTTATGCCAGTATTAGCGGAGATGCCGGCAAATGGAGCTTTGAAGGCGGTCTACGTGGCGAATATACCCGGACAAACGGGAAATCGCTGGTATTAAATACCAACAACCGGAACCACTATTTTAAACTTTTCCCAACCCTTTTTGTAGCGTATAAAATGAATAAAGACAACGAAATAAAACTCGTTTACAATTCAAGGATCAACAGGCCTGAATACTGGAGGTTAAACCCTTTTAAATCTTATACCAGCCCTTACACTTACCTGGAAGGAAACCCTGCACTGCAACCTGCTTTTATTTACAATGGCGAACTGGGTTATACCTATAAACAGCAATATAACATTTCATTTTACCTACGCCGAGTGGTTGATTATTTTAGTAATATCTCGGTACAGGATAACACCTCAAAACTCTTTTATGATACCCAAAGGAACCTCGATTTAAGTCAGGAAATGGGTTTCTCGGCTTCCTTTCCTATTAAGGCAGCTACCTGGTGGGAAATCAACAATTATGCACAGGGCTCCTACCGCCAGGAAAAGTCGGGATATTTACAGGCCCGTTATGATTATCATGTTTGGGGTATTTACCTCAGCACCAATCATGCTTTTACATTGAACAAAACACAGGGATTGAAAGCGGAAATCAGTGCATGGTACTCTTCTCCTACCATACAGGGCATTTATAAACTTGCACAGCTTTATGATGTGAGCGCAGGTGTGAGCAAGAGTTTGTTAAAGGGCAAAGGTACTTTAAGGTTGGCTGTAAACGATATATTTTATGGAAATGCCTACCGTATTGATGTTGATTACGAGAATCAACATAATGGTTTTTATGAGAAGAACGATACACGCAGTGCTACTTTAAGCTTCTCGTACCGGTTGGGCGGTAATCCAACAGCTGCCAGGAAAAGAACCTCGGCCAGTGAGGAGGAAAAGAAACGTACGCAGTAAATTTTAACCACAGATGCATACAGATAAACACAGATTTTCATATCTGTGTGCATCCTTTTTATCTCCCGAAAATCGGGACAAGTCGTGGTTAAATTATTTTTGCTGCCTGGGTCATAGCGAGATGCTACAATCAGAATGGGGGATGCTATGTCGTTAAGTTAAGGGGATAAATCGCGAAAAGATGTTACCCTGAGCGTAGTCAAAGGGCATTTATTTGCGTTTCATCAATCTCAAGAAGTCTTCGACTACGCTACCATTAACAGAATCAAAAGAAAGGTCGTCATCTCGACCGAAGCAACGCGAAGTGGAGAGATCTTTGAACTATGTTACCGAAAAATTTAAAGATTTTGCTTCGCAAAGCCTTCGGGTTCTCCTCCAAAGGAGTTCCTCTGGAACATTACGCTACCGATGAAACCTGTGAAACAAGCAAGCATACCATCAGTAAATAAAAACAAATGCTTAAATCGGTAAGCTTCAGTCGAAATGACGATATTATCTCTCTTAAATCCGACTGTCATTTATATTGATTTTTCTAAAATAAATTATCCCTCAGGGTAACTACCTTAGTGCTTAACTTAAACATTGAGCGAGGGGCTAAAATCGCGCTTCAAATACGATTTACAATTTATTTACAAAATTTACATTTTTATTTACAATCAAAATCACTCCATCCAAAAAATATCAAACTAGATTCGCTGAATCAATTTGAAAGGATATAAAACATATGAAAAAAACCATTTATGTGCTGATCTTACCACTGGTTGTGGTAAGCGGATTAGTATTTGCCAATCGTGAAGTTAAGCCATCCCCAAAGCCCTTGTCTACCGCTGAGCGGAAAGCCCGAATGGTGAATGACAGAAAAAAATGGGAGGCCTCTCCTGATGGTATAAAGTTCAAAGAATGGGAGCTTTCTCCTGAAGGTAAAAAGGTACATGCCAGTCATGATAAAATAAGGAAGTACTTAAAGGATTTCAGCAATATGGAGGCTGTGGTCACCTCAGTTACTTTTCAGCGCGCAAATGCGAAATCAGGACCAAAATGGCTTATCGTCAGGATTGATGGCGAAGCATACATGATGCAATTCACGCTTAAGGAATTTCAGCAGTTTAATGACCTGAAAGTTAACGACAAAATAACAGTAAGAAGCCACAGCGCCGGCTATTCGCCCAATCACCCCTATTTGATTGTATCAGGTGATTATATTGAGCAGAATAATAAGGTACTCTTTAAACGTGACTTTAGTAAAAATAACGGTTGCTGACAAAAAGCTCGGTATTCTGCACTTTCCCGCTAAGATTAAAAGCGCATCGAAAGATGGGCTTTTTTTGTTTAGATCTATTTATAATTAGTTTGGCTTGGGTCTTAGCGAGACGCTAAGACTGGGGGCTCATCCGACATTTTTAGGCCTGTTTTTTGGGATTTGTTAAATACTCTGTATTTTCGGCCGACAATTTTCGCTCACCAAACATTTCTTTATGAAAACCAAATTTTTGCTCCAAGCCTTATTCCTGTTAATTATCAGTTCAAGCCTGTTCGCCCAAAAGCCCATTACCCCTGATGTTGACAGACTTAAACTGCATTTGAGCGATTATAAGGACTTTGATGCGCGTATTAAAGAGCTGCAGTATTTAGGTTACACCAAGATAGACTGGCCGATTGCTAAAAGTGATGACTGGTTGCAGAATACCACATATGAGTTAACCCGCGATACGATCCAGACCGTACTGGAAATCATCCATGGGAAAAACAAAGAAGTGTTTAAGGTAAACATGTACCAGGGATCTTCGCCGAAGAAATGGGCAACATTGACCGCTGCAAGGAAAATAGAGACTGTCGACCTCATTTTCTTTAATGTCTGGAGAATGATCAACAAACAATTTGAAGCAACCCAAAAACACCAGCGCATAGTTTTCGGAACTTACAAGGTAACAGATTACGATATTCCCGAAACCTTTCTAAAGGGGCTGGATGAAGGAAAGTTAGGCTATTTCTGCTACTGGGGTCCATTTATGAAACAGCCTATCGAGCTGCACAATCATAACGCCAGGCTGGTCAAAGTAACCGTTTCTGATCCGGAAGCAGCAACGGCATATTACAAGGCGACAAAAAAATAAATCCAGCATCGGCTGGCCTAACTATGGCCTGATCAACGCTAGCGCATCGAAAGATGGGCTTTTTTTTAAAATTGATTTTGCTTGGCTCTTAGCTAGACACTACGACCAAAATTAGCAAACCTTAGTTAGTTCAATTATTTTATAAATGCATAAGCCATCCAGGCTATGACCGTAGATAAGTAATGCCCTTAAGGTCAGCAGCTCAATCCTGCGCTATACTAAAAGAATCGGAGACGGCTATTCGTCAGGCAATATTAATTCTACTAGCTGACCTTTAACAAAATCACCAGCTTGCATCGGTTTTATGGGCCTAAATACGAATACATCTAAACGTGGTTCACCATTATTGTCAAGCATTCTTGGCATTTCAACATAGTTATAAATAGGTATACCACCGAATACTGCATCTTTAATTTCAAAATCTAACTTGCTATCTAATAGCTGAGCAAAGATAAATTGGCCGCGGTTATGATGATAAGATACGTATATAATTGCAAAGGTTAACATCATATTAAGTTGATTCCCGCTACAAAATAGTAAAAATTATCCCATAATCTAGCGCAAGTCTTGGCGCCGTGGCCTCAAAAAAGGCCAGACTTGTGCTTTCGTTGTGGATTATTTTTACTTATGCCGAATGGCTTAGCTTAATGACATTGAGAGCAGGCATGCCGCTTGCAAAAATTCTTCATATCGTCTAAGCAAAGGCTTGACTTGCTTTTTATTATCAAATACATTAATTTAAACCTTGCTACACCTAAATGTATTTAATAAACAATATATTTAGACTTATAAATGGACGGCATAACCTATATTGAAAATTTTATCGACAATCCCAGCCGATTACTTAACCTTTTAATATCAACGGTTAAATGGGATGAACGAATGACTGCCCGCAAAACTGCGAGTTTTGGTAAGGCTTATAATTATTCTCAAATCGAATATCCTTATCAAGAGTTTTTACCAGAACTTGAGGTCATCAATAAAAAACTGAAAACGGTAATTGGTTTCGAACCTAACAACTGTTTGATTAATTATTATTTAGACGGCAAATCTAAAATGGGCTACCATTCAGATCAAACCGACATCTTAGCTACTGGTACCGGCATTGCGATTGTTTCTGTCGGAGAAACAAGAACTTTAAAATTCAGGAACATCGAAAATCCAGATTTGTTTATAAATTATGAACTAACATCAGGTAGCTTGGTATATATGACACAAGAAATTCAAGTCCTCTGGCAGCATTCAATACCCAAATCAGACACCAAAAATGGCAGGATCAGCTTAACTTTCAGACAAATATTCTAAAAAAGAGAATTGACAAGAAATCTAAATTAGCATGCTTAAACTGTACAAATTAATAAATAATCAGCTTCATTATTGGGAGACTTCGGATGACGAAAAAACAGCAACAATACATTTGGGTATTGTTGGAGAACCTGGCGAGCAAAATAAAGTTACAGGTGGGCTTTTTTCAAATTTCCGCAAGAAAGTACAAAAGGAAATTGATGCTAAACTGAAAGAAGGTTATGCCGAATTTGATGATGATAAAATGGCTTTCCTGGAAGTTGAATATTTTATCGACGGCTTCGGTACAGATGAAGACCTTGATAAACGCCATAGACTTGAAAACCACTTAGACGAACTTTTAGGTTCAACTGGGCTTGGCTATGCTGATGGTGGTAGTATTGGAAGCGGAACAATGGAAGCCGGTTGTATAGTTGTGGACTTTGACATCGCAAAAAAAGTAATCGAAGAAAATTTGAAAAACACAGAATTTGGAGACTATTCGCGAATATTTAAAATGGGTGACGAATAGTAGTGACCATATTAAGACATACACCTACTAACGCTACGCTGAGCAAAGCAGAAGTGAATAACACATGTTTTTCATTTTCAATTATAGAAAGGTCTTCGACAAGCTCAGACTGACAACGGCATAATACTTAACTTAGTGAAATTAGTCTCAGTGCCCCAGCCCAAAACAACAACCAGAATATCCTTTCCTTAAATCCGCACCTTACGCATTTACCGCAGTAGGTGCCATACCAAACTTCTTTTTAAAAGCATGTGAGAAATGCGACAGGCTTTCGAAGCCCAGGTCGAGATAAATGGCAGAAGGTTTCTGGTGTTTGCTTTCGATCAGGTGTTTGGCTTCTGTTAGGCGTTTATCCTGCAGCCAATGGCGGGGTGGCGCACCAAATGTTTTCAGGAAATCGCGTTTAAAACCGGCCAGACTGCGCCCAGTAAGCTGCGCGAATTTTTCGATGGGCACATTAAAATGAAAATTGCTCAACATAAACTTTTCCAGGTCTATTTTATGGGGTTCTGAAAAGTCGAATAAAAAGTTACGCAGTGCCGGTAGGGCAAGTAATAGTAATTTAATCCCTTCTTTCACTTTCAAAATGCCCATTTCATTGGTCATGGTGGCACCCGAGCTTCGGGCATAGGGAACAATAGACTGGAAATATCCTTTGAGGAATTCGTTGGATGGAATCAGGACATTTGGCGGACCAATGTATTTATGGTCTGCGGTTAACTTTTCTTCCAATACGATCTTGCGCAAAAGCTCTTCCTGAAGGGATATGACGATGGTTTCATAGTTTCCTCCCGGTAGCGGTGTTTTGGTGAGCGTACCCAACTGGTTTTTGCCAATCAACAGCAGTTCTCCTCCGGTCATTGATATACTTTGCCCAGCGGTTTCTAAAGTGAACTGCCCTGAAACCTGCAATACCAGGGTATGGTGGTTCCAGAAACACACTTTCTCTTTCCGCTGGGCAGAGAGGTAAGAATAAAAGATCAGGCCTGGGAGGATTTCTGCTGGATTGGTCATTTAACGTTGTAAATAAGTACCGCCACGTATGGCACCTACTGCAAAAGTAGTATTTAAAGTGTTCATTTCTTGCGGTGTAAATACAATATCAAGCGCTTTAATATTTTCGGGCAAGCGCGATCTGCGGCTCATGCTTACTAAAGGCATAATATGATCGCCTTGCTCCTTTACCCAGGCAATAGCAAGCTGCGTTGGAGTACAGCCTTTGTTTTGCGCCAATTGTTTCAATACTTCAACTTTTTCGAGGTTATGAACCAGGTTTTCACCCTGGAAACGGGAGAAATGGTTATGGTAATCATTTTCTCCAAGTGGCGCTTTCATGTCGCCGGTTAATAAACCCTCTGCGGTGTTGGCGAAGGCCACTACGGCAATGCCCAATTCTTTTGCTGCAGGCAGCAGTTCGTTTTCGATCTGACGATCGGCCAGCGAATAGCCAATTTCCAGCGCACTTATGGGGTGGGTTTCATTTGCCTGACGGAGCTGATCAGCCGTAATTTCAGACACTCCAATGTGACGTACTTTACCTTCTTTAATCAGGTCGGCAACCGTTCCGATGATATCTGCTACCGGCACGCTGTCGTCCATTCGGCAAGGCTGGTAGAGGTCGATGGTTTCGATGCCTAAACGCGTTAGCGAGTAATTGATAAAGTTTTTGATCGCAATGGGCCGCAGGTCTAATCCGAGCCATTGGCCGTTGTGAAAGATGGCACCGAATTTTACGCTGATAAAAGCATCATCTCGCCTGCCTTTAATCGCTTTGCCAATTAACATTTCGTTATGACCGGCGCCGTAAAAGTCGCCTGTGTTTAAAAAATTAATGCCATTATCTAATGCTTCCTGAATGGTAGCAATACTTTCTGTTTCGCTGGGTGTTGCACTACCCCATACAGAAGACATGCGCATACAACCTAAACCAAGTTTAGATACGAATGGGCCATTTTGACCCAACTGAATTTTTGTGATGTTGTTCATGAAACAAAGATCAACATTCGGAACACCCAAGGCTTTCTTCTACGGCTCAAATATTTTGCCTGTACGGCTCAGCTGCAGGATTTAGTTATATATTATCCGGACGCCTTAATTGGTGATACATATTGATATGTCAGCCGTAATTTTTACGGATAGCTACCGCTTCTAACGTTCCCGAAAATCACTAGGTGTACACTTATACCTATCGCGAAAGCTTTTGGTAAAATTGGCCAAATCATTATAGCCACAATTAAAAGCAATGTCTTTAATCCTTTCGTTTGAAATTAACAGCATTTCGGCAGCTTTTTCGAGCCTTTTGGTTTTGATATAATTGGCCGGTGTATCGTTGTAATGTCTGGCAAATTCGCGTTTAAAAGACGATAAACTCAAATTATTCAATTGTGCCAGGGCTTCGATACTGAGCTGTTCAAACAGGTTGGCCTCAATAATTTGCTTAAAGGTATAGGTAGTAGGCGAAAAAAGCTGTGCAAATATGGTCTGTATGGCCCTGGCATTAGCAGTTTGGGCCAGCAACAGGATAATTTCTTTTAACTTTAAAACCAGCATATCTTCGTTAACCAGCGCCGGATGCTGAAAATAAAACAGCAAACCTTCGATATATTTTTCGATTAAAAAACTGTTGTTTAAAACTTCAATACTTTTGTTCGAAACCATCCGATCGGGTGCCTGAAGTATAACCGGCATCTCCCGGTCGTAGATCCGCTTTAAAATATCGGGATGAAAATTAACGACCATAATTTCGTTAATCCCCTCTTCATTTAAGTTACTGATGGTTTTGCTGCCCTGAATGCAATTTAAAAACAAGGCATGTTTATGCGGAATATTTACCCGGTCTTCGTCGCGGTGATATTGCATTTCACCCTGTAACATGTACAAAAAGCAGGCATTATCGGTAATGGGAAAATCGAAGGTAAAAGGCGCCTTTATCCTGATGTTCTGGATAGTGGATTTACCAAACAAATCGTATTTTTTATGGTCAATGATCATGTTAAAAAACCTTCAGCTATAAAAATAGAAAAACTAATGCATGGTTTGGCTTTTCTGCGTCCATACATTAGTCTATCCGGTATAAAAAGATCCTTTATCCCAAAATCGCATTTTGGTTTACCGTATTCTAAGCGCGTTACGTTGTTTAATGTACTGGTAAATGGCACCGGCAACAAATGCGATTAAGAGCACGAGCAAGGTTTGGGCAATTATAGGATCGGTAGGATTTTTAGCCAGTGGATGCCCCAGCGGAACCCGGGTAAAGGTTTCGTTAACGGTGGGAATGAGCGACAGAAAGAAGCTGAAAGAGAGTAAAAAATTCTCTATATAGCGGGCCTTATTATTGGTACTTCGCTTTACCGAAAGCCAAAAAGCCACCACCACTAAAATAAAAATGAATACCGAAAAAATATGCCCGGCATTAAAGCCTCCATGTTTGGAGATTCCTAATGCAGTTAAAGCCGTAACAGCAGTAGTATAAAAGTATATTTTCCCACTAAGCTGCGTTAAATCAATTTTGCCAAAGCGTATAAATGAAATGATTGCCGCTCCAATGGCAACGATACCAATGATGGTATGAAAAATTCCTAAACCTGATAGTCCCATAGTCTTTTTTGTTGTTATGTAATTGTTGTTTACAAAAGTGGCTATAGTAAGGTCAAGGCATTTTGCATATTCGTTCAATTAATTGGCAATCTCGTTCAAAAATGATCAGGTGTGCTGCTTCCAGCCTAATTAATGGACGGGGTTGTAATTTTCGTTATGCAGGCAGGCATTATTCGACGATTGGATGAAAGTACCTTTTCCTGCAACTGAGCAGAACAGGTTTGAATAATTAAAAAGGCTGCATAAAATAGGCTGAAAGTTTTATTTTTGAAGATTCTCCTTAAGAAACTAAAGATGGATAATTTTCAAGCGCTGTTCGATTACGTTCAAAAACTTTCTGGCAAAACGCTTTCAGCGGAAGAAAAGCAAATATTTATCGCACATTTCAAACCCAAAAAAATCCGTAAGCGACAGTACTTTTTACAGGAAGGGGATGTATGTAAATATACCGGTTTCATTGTAAAAGGGGCTGCCAAGACGTTTACGGTGGATGAAAAAGGACATGAACATATACTAAAATTAAGTATTGAAAACTGGTGGTTAGCCGATTTTGAAAGTTTTTACAAGCTGACACCAAGCCGCTTTAATATAGAAGCGCTGGAAGATATGGAGATCTTACAAATCACCCATAACCTGGTAGAAGAATTCATAAAGCCTATTCCTGCCTTTTCAGCGATGCAGAACGTGCTGAGTCAAAACAACACCATAGCTACCCAAAAAAGAATGCAGTCTTCCATCAGTCAAACTGGCGAAGAACGGTTTCAAGAACTCGTTAACGATTATCCTCACTTTATACAGCGGTTCCCGCAAAATTTAATTGCTTCCTACCTGGGTTTAACACCAGAAACCTTAAGCCGGATCAGGAAGAACGCCTTAAAATAGCTTGATCTTTATCAAGCCTATTTAATGACTTTTGATAAGATTCAGCTCGTTGCAGAGGTGCATCTTTGAATCAACATTAAATAGTAAATCATGAGTAAATTAAAAAACAAAGTAGCCGTAGTTACGGGCGGGAATAGCGGTATTGGATTTGGTATTGCTGAAGCATTTAAAAGTGAAGGCGCTGCCGGAGCTATTGTAGGTAGGAATCACCTAACTTTAGAACTTGCTGCGGCTCAACTGGGCAATGATTTTATAGCCATCAATGCGGATGTAACTAACCTTGCCGATTTAGAGCGGGTTTTTAAAGATACAGCCGAAAAATTCGGCAAAATAGATGTACTGGTAGCCAACGCAGGTGCAGGAACAACCGGAACAGTGGCAGATGTGAGCGAAGCGGATTATAACAAAACCATGGACCTTAACCTGAAAAGCGTTTATTTCACAGTACAAAAAGCCTTACCATATATGAATGATGGTGGGTCTATAATTCTTATCGGGTCAAATGCCGCACATCGGGCATACCCCTCATTCGGGCTTTACGGTGCTGCAAAAGCTGCAGTGATCTTTTTGGCGAAAAGCTTTTCGAACGACTTGTTAGCCAGAAAGATCAGGGTAAATGTAATCACACCGGGTACTACAGATACACCTGCATTTGATAAGTTCGTTCCTGCAGAACACATTGATGCCGTGAAAACACAATTTGCAAGTGCAATGCCGATAGGCAGGATCGGGCAACCCTCAGACATTGGTAAAACAGCGGTTTTCCTTGCTTCTGAAGAATCTTCGTTTTTGCTTGGCACCGAAATCCTTGTTGATGGTGGCATGACCTACTTAGCCCAGTAATTTCTTATTCACTGGTATGTGTGCAAATGCATACCAGTGATTACCAGATGTTAAGGAATCGACAATAAATGGAGGATGGTGTTCATCTGGCTTTCCTTTCATAACCACAAAAGCTCATCGAAAGATGGACTTTTGTGGTTTATAGCTATCTATAATCAGTTTGAACCGGTATTAGCGAGATGCTAAAACTAGAAGAGTGATCAGAAACCAACCCCAAGCTGGATCCCCGCCCCCAGAGATGCAGGCTGATCGTTCCCAAACCTCACCGGAACGGGAACTGCTGCATAGAAACTGACACTTTTACCCTTTAAAAGTACCTGATTTAAAACAGGTGTAAAACCAAACCTGCCGCTGGTTTCAAATGCTGCCCTGCCGATAAAAGTAAAGCCGTGTTTGAAACGGAACATCGCGCCAGGGTGAAAAAGAACAGCATTTACCTTCGAAATGCCATGCTCGGTCCTGATTGAAGGTACCAGCTCAAAGCTGACTCCGAAACGGTCATTTTTCAGGATATTGATCCCGAAAGGAAAACCAATGGTATATACACTTGAGAAATTATCGGTAAAACCGTTCTTGTTCCAACTGCCTATAGGATTTAGTATCGCAAAATAGCCTGTTACTTTTGGGTAAGATGGGGGCTGTTGGGCACCTGCGGAAAATATTCCTGCCGCCATGAGGCAAATCGTTAGTATGACTGTTCTGATAATTGAAAAGGGGGTTCTTGTTAACATTTTAAATGATTTATATAAATTTGATGAGTAAACCGATAATCGCAGCAGCACCAATAAGGTATGGCTCCTGAAGTTTTTTGATGTAAATAAGCGCAAGTACTGCTGCTATCGCAATAAGCGCCGTTGGAATATCTTTAATGGAACGTAATCCGATCACAATCACCGATCCCACTAGCGCGCCAATAACTGCTGCCGTAATTCCATCAACAAATGCCTTGATGCTGGTATTCCTGGCGATCTTCTTAAACGATGGGGCCAGGGCAACCGTAAAAATATAACAGGGAAGAAAAGTTGCAAGGGCTGCTACACAGGCTCCCGGAAAACCTGCTACCAGGTAGCCGATAAAACCAACTGTAATCACTACCGGCCCGGGGGTAATCATGGCCACCGCAACCGAATCTACAAACTGGTGTTCGGTTAGCCAGCCGAATTCTTTCACCACTCCGCCATGTAGGAAAGGCACAATAGCGAGTCCGCTGCCGAAAACAAAAGCACCCGCTTTGGCAAAGAACCAGCCGATTTCCTGAAGGGTTTTGCTGTCATAGTTCCAGAATCCTGTACTGATCAGAATGCCGGCAGGTAACGTTGTCGGTTTTTTGATCCATTGCGGCGGAGCTTTGATCAGCATATACAGTATGCCACAACCCAGAAAAAGCAATACCTCTTCTCTTTCGGTAATTACCGTAATGATGATCCCAATGACGTAAAAAAGCCATAACAGCCATTTGGATTTCATGGCCGCAAGCTCAAACTTACTGATGGACTTGATGGTGAGTTTATAGGCGCTCATGGCTATAATACCGATTACCGCAGCACCAACCCCGTAAAAAACGGCCTGCATCCAGGTTAAGCCTCCGTATAACTGGTAAGCCATACCCAATAACACCACCATAATAAAAGATGGCAATACAAAAGCCAGCCCGGTAAGGGTAGCCCCTAACAATCCGTAATGCACAAAGCCAATATAGATCCCCAGTTGTGCCGCTAAAGGCCCGGGGGCCAGTTGTGCCAATGCAAGCCCCTCTTTATACTCTTCTTCACTAAGCCAGCCTTTTTGCTCTACCAAATCCCTTTGCATGTAACCAACCAATGCCACCGGCCCTCCGAATCCCCAGGTGCCGAGTTTGAGAAAATATTTGGCAATCTCTGCCAGACTATAAGCTGGTCTTTCCTTTATTATTGGTTGCTTTTCCATCTGTGTTTTTCTGTTTGTACCTATTTCTCCCAGCTGTACAGGGCATCATAAAGCACCATTCCCTGTGCAGGCATTCATAATCATTATTGAAATTGTAAGATAGCCCTGTATTTACGGGCAAGGGAATAGCGCTCGCTTTTCGATGAGTAAGAACATCACTGTTCCCAGTAATGTTCCGTCCTGAATCAGCTGCATGCGGGATATATGATGATCTTCCATGATTCTATATGTACTTGACAACACAATATTAGACAATGGAAAACCCCAAAAATTGTATGGATTTGACTATTTTGTATCCTTTTTACCTTTAAGCAAATTTTTTCGGAACGCGGATGGATTTTCGCCAGTCTGCTTCTTAAAAATCCGGTTAAAGTGGCTCTGATCGGAAAACCCGGTCAGGTAGGCAATTTCGGTAAGGCTATAAGAAGGCGTCTGCATCAGGGCGACTGCTTTTTCAATGCGCATTTTACGGATGTAGTCGCCAAAAGAAAGGTTATCAAAATACCGGGAAAATTCCCTGGAGAGATAGGCCGGATTGATTTCCAACTCATCTG
This sequence comes from Pedobacter sp. 22163, assembly GCF_052045595.1. Taxonomy (NCBI): domain Bacteria; kingdom Pseudomonadati; phylum Bacteroidota; class Sphingobacteriia; order Sphingobacteriales; family Sphingobacteriaceae; genus Pedobacter; species Pedobacter sp. 22163. The sequence goes on from NZ_JBQEPM010000015.1 coordinate 29,704, forward strand.
ATACCTGCTGCAGGCTCATGCTCATATTGGTATCCATCTGGTCCTGAATCATTTCTTTGAGCTCCCTGGTCCATTCGGGGGCTTTTTTAGAACTGGATTTCAGGTATCGGTTGTAAACATCAAGTAAAAGATGCTCAACAGGCGACTGGGTATGTTTTTGGTCATGCAGGTGTTTTGCCCAGGTGTAAAGGCCGTCATATACCTTTATCCCAAGTTCGAGCAGCTCCTGATCATCGGTGATGTTACGGGAAAGACCGAGAAAAATGGCAGAGAGACCGGCCGCCTGTGGCGCAAAATCTAGCCTATCGGTATCTGCTCCGCGGATAATTGCGGCCATACGGTCGAGGGCTACATCTTTTAACCCATGCTTTTTTAAAAAATAATCAAAGGTACATTGGTCATTATAATGGCTATATTCTACACCTGGTAGATCAAAGGGAATCGCTCCAAGTTCGCTTGCGGTAATGATTACTTTTTCAAACGGCACATAGATAATCTCTGCTTCAGGGTCTATAAACCTTTTGATCAGCCATGGGCAGGCAATGCGGTCTATTTTTGGTCTTTCTCTTGTGATCCACTTCATGTCTGGAACGATATGGGTATGCTTGCAAAGTTAATTGGTAGTAACCAGAATATCTGTTCATTATTTCATGAATGCCAATAATTATTTGTCTGAAGTTTGGCAACTGTGGGATCTACAAATTAGCTTTTCTTACAGGCTTGCTTTTTCATAATGGCCGTACTGTGGTTGCACTAAACCAGGCCTTGAAGCTATTTCGCTGGGACTTTATTGAGCAAAAAAGCACTAACAGCCCAAAGCTAAGCAGTAAGTTTGACCTGTTTTCCTGTTTTTACGGCCTGGTAGATGGCATCAATAATTTTAAGATCTTTCAAACCTTCTTCACCGTTTACAGGAACTACCGGCTTTTTATCTTCAAAAATAATAGTGGCCATTTCATCCATCTGTACAGTTTGGTGCGTAGTTATGGGCTGCGTGAGTTCACCCAGATGTGTTCTTCCCTTGATGGGACCATAACCCGTAGAAGGTTGCATTTCTGCAAATCCTTTGTCGCCACTCATAAAAAATCTATCCAGGTGATTGATGTTATAACTAGACAAGCAGGACGCTACCGCACCGCTCGGAAACCCCAATTGAAATTGTATGGTTTCATCTACACCTTCTTTAAACTTTACAGGATCAGTCTTGGTTTCCTGAGCCGTTACCCAGATCGGCTCTTCGCCCACCATATACCTGGCCCCGTTAATCGCATAGATTCCAATATCCATCATTGATCCACCACCGGCAAGTGCTTTGTTTAGTCGCCATTGCGTAGGATCGCCTGCTTTAAAACCACATTGTCCCTGGAAAAACCTGATTTTACCGAAGTCGCCCGCATTTCTCATTCGGATTACCTCCAGTGTACGGGGTTCAAAATGCAATCTATAGCCAACCAGTAACTTTACATTTGCTTTTTTACAAGCATCAAGCATTTCTTGCCCCTCTTTGGCATTCAATGCCATCGGTTTCTCGCATATGGCATGTTTTCCGGCTTTTGCTACGCGGATAACCTGACTATGGTGCAGCGCATTTGGCGTAATCACATAAATTGCATCTATATCCGGATTGTTTTTTACCTGATCGAAGTTGTCGTAGTTATAACAATTTTTCTCCGGGATGTTGTACTTCGTTTGCCATTCCTTAATTTTTGAAGGCGTACCGCTAATTACACCTACCAGTTTTGCCTTGGTACAGGCCTTCATCGCGTCTGCTACACGGGTGCCATATCCACCTAAACCCATGATGGCTACTCTGAGTACCCTACCCTGGTAAGGCTGTTCGATCTGATCAAAAGCGTTCGCAAATGTCGATATTGATCCCAATTGCAGCATCAACGCTGATGCACCCATTTTTTGTAGAAAATCTCTTCTGGTATTCATAATTTTCCTGTGGCTATGTACCTATTCAGCAAAAATTTAAGCAATATGCACAATTGCCCCGTTTTGCCGCTTAATTATCTGATTTACTTCATGATACCTAACACCAACCGATTACATTTAGTTTTTAAGATTTGCTAATTAGTAAGTTTAATAAGGATACCGACAAGCGTTTTTACTTGGCAGGTTATTATTTCAGTGCCTGATAAACCAGTACTTTATATTTGTCGCTGAGTTCACTATGTTTAAAGGGCCACTGCTGGAGGAATAAAAGTCCTGAAAGTTTTTCTTTTGGATCGGCCCAGTAGGAGGTTGCGAAAAAACCTCCCCAGGAAATGCTTCCTTCAGATAAGCCTAATTTGCCACTTCCCTTAGCTGTTGTGAGTTGAAAGCCAATTCCGAACTTATCGTCACCCAATGAAATATCCCCGATCTGGTTCCTGGTCATCACATCAACAGTATGCCTTGCCAGCAATTGCTTACCTTGATAGTTCCCTTTATTGATAAACAGTTGCAGGAAAGCAGCGTAATCCGTTATGGTAGATACCAATCCCGCCCCACCAGCAAGATAACCATTGTTATTTACAGGGTAATTTATCGAACTACCCGGAAATGTACCATCAACCCATTTAATGGGCTTACGGTTCTTCACATCTTCGGTATAGGCAGTTACCAATCTACTCCTTTTGGTTTCAGGCAGATGAAAATAGGTATCGTTCATCCCCAGGGGAGCAAAAATTCTTTCGGCAAAAAACCTGTCTAAGCTCATGCCTGATGCGACCTCCACCAGCCTTCCCAGCACATCAATACTTAAACTATAGTTAAAACGTTCGCCAGGGTTATATTCAAGAGGCAAAGTGCCCAGTTTATTCACAGCATCAGCCAAAAGCTGCTTATGGTCCGAAAATCCAGCCTGTATACCAGCCTTGGCATAGATAGCCTGCATTTTGGCCGAACCGATCTGTGCGTAACCCAATCCGGAAGTATGTGTGAGCAGATCTCTGATGGTAATTTCGCGTTTAGCGGGCAGGGAGGTATAACTACTGTCCTTTTCGTTAAACTTATCGAGTACTTTAGGCCTGGCAAATGAGGGAATATATTTAGATACCGGATCATCAAGCAGAAACTTTCCCTCCTCCCATAACATCATTACCGCCGTGCTGGTAATGGCTTTGGTTTGGGATGCAATACGGAATATGGCATCTTTATGCATCGGCCTGGCTTTTTCTTTATCGTCCATACCAAATGCTTTAAAATAGGCTGGCTTCCCATCCTTCGTTACCAGGCATACTGCCCCCACAATCCAATTGCTATCGATGTAACTTTGAACCACCCGGTCTATCCGGGCTAAACGCTCAGGATGAAAGGCACCGGAATGTACCGTTTGCTGTGCGTGCAGCGACAAACACATGGTGGTAATGGAGAGGAACAGGATTATACGTTTCATAAGACCGGTATTGTTAATATCAAATATAGCTAAGAAATTAAAACTTGTACGAAGCAGTTAAGTAATAGGCCCTTGGTGGGTTGGAAATGGTAAAATAAGGGGTATTATTGGCCACTGCAGCATCAAACTGTGCCTTGTTAAAGCTTCCTGCCCCACTTAACTGCGTTAACAGGTTTCCGGGCCGGGCCCAGCTCATTACCTGATAATTATTGAACAGGTTATTGATATTTGCGCTCAAAGTTATTTTATGCGTGAGATTGTACCCTGCGCCGATATCAAAATTGGAGAAGGAAGGCAGGTAAAACACGTTAGGGGCATTGGCCTGTCTTTTGCCAAGATAAGACCAGGTGAGAAAAAGATAGAGTTTTTCATTGTGATAAGTGGGTGTAATGCGTGATATGATCCGCGCATTGTTATCTGTTTCGTTACCGGAATAAGATATTTTAGTGTCGTCTGCCATTCCAGGACCGTTGGCTACCCAATATTCTGCCTCCACAATTTTGGAACGCTGAAAGGTTGCAACAGCCCTCAGGCTAAAGGTTTTGGTTAGGTTATAATCGCCTTCTATCTCTATCCCAAATGTGCGGTATTTGCTATACAGGGAAGGCGTGGTATAAAGTGTTGCATCTGCGTTGGTAAAAATCGAACCGTTTGGCACTCCGCTTAACATGCTGTAAAAAGGCGTAATAAATAAATCAAGATCTTTCCTCCGGGCTTTCAGGCCAAGTTCTACCTGTTCGGTGGTACGTACTTCAGGATTTAGCAAGGCCACTGTTTCGGGCCTGTTGGCAGCAAAATATACATCCATATCCGGCGATTTTTTACCTCTTGAGTAACGGGTATACACGGCTGTATTGTCATCGAACTTATAATTGAGTGCACCTGAAAAAGAGAAAGTATTTAATCTTTTTTCAAATTCTACCGAGCTGATACGATCGAGGGTATTGTTATTGAAGAATGTTTTCGGATCATTATCTGTTCCGCCCTGTAAACCGGTTTTAAAGTAAGTGCGCTGGTTATGCGCCTCTACTTTGGCCGTTTCGTACCTTCCTCCCCAATCAAAGGTCAGTTTATCGGTCATGTTCCAGGTTTGGCTGAAGAAAAAGGCGTATTGTGCCTGCGTTACGTTAAAATCAAGGAAGCCGCCTGTATCACCGTTAGCCTGTGCAATTCCTTCAGCATTGGTTACCTGATGCACCCCGGTAGTGCCCCCCAGGGTAATGCCCGTAAAGGTGAGGTTTACAAGTTTTGGCCGGTTTTCAATGGTACCCAAAGCAACTCCATTAATTCCGGAGAAACGGTGAGCTTTCGATCTTCCATAGTACATCCCTGCGTTAAAGCTCATATTTTTAAGCTTTTTATTAACAGCAAACTGGTTAATAAGCTCATTCACCTGGTTCTCATAACTGCCCAATACAGAAAAATAAAGGGAATGTGGGCTTACGCCTTGTCCTGGCAATACATCCTTAACGATCGTATATGCCGGCAGCCCCCCCGGTCCGGGTGCTGCATTGATGCTCATCAGTTCTGCTCCGGTTTTGGCATCCTTGAAAGAATAGTTTCCAAATCCAAGTCCGGTCATCCCTGAAAGCAGAAAGTAACTGCTAAAATCGGTGCCACTCATAATCGAGCCGTTTGTGGTATTGTAATTGATATCATTCCGGGAGTAGCGGAAAGCATTGCTGAGCGACCAACCTTTGCCCAACTGCTGTTCCCACAAGGCTCCTATCGATTTATATTTGCTTTCTACCACATTAGCCGGATTTAACGAGATATCGCCCCCTCCGATATACCGTGGGGAGGTAAAATCAAATTTGGGCATTAGGATGGTTGAAAATATATCGAATCCTTCACTTGGTTTTGGATCTGAGAAACTGTTGGTCGGCAGTAACTGGGCGTATCCATTTTTATCATGGAGGTATTTCCCGATTATTTTAAGGGAACCGGTTTTATATTTTTTTAAAAGGTTTGCCTTGATCTGTCCACCCTTATTAATGGGATAGCCCGGATAGCGGCCAGTTTGATCATACCGGTAAAAACCACCGATATTGTAAAACCAGTTATCCTTGATGGGCCCGCCCAGGTCCAGATCAACGCGTGCGAGCGGATTACCGCCATCACTTCCCTGAAAGCCATATTTGGTTCTGAGTTCGCCCTCAAAGGTATTACCTCCGGTTTTAGAAACGTAATTAAAGATTCCCCCGGGCGCATTTGCCGCTGTAACAGAGGCCGTTCCGCCCCGTACGGCTTCTAACCGGGCCAGGGTTGCATCTGGCCTGAGGAAGAAATCGGGCCCATAACTGAAATAGGTAATATTGGTTACCGGAATTCCATCTTCCTGCATCGAAACATATTCATAGCCAAAACTGCCGTCTTGCGAACCTGCGGTGATGCCACGTGAGGCAACACTGTTCCTGATCTCACCATTTGATGAATTTACAAATACGCCTGGTGCATTTTTTAAAAGGTCGGCAGCACTTGCTGGTACAGTGCGTTCAATTTGTGCACTGTTTAAGGTGGTAATGGCGACCGAAGCATCAATACGTTTCCGCTTATCGAACATCCCCGTAACCACCACTTCATCCATCGTGTTCACCGCTGTTGTCATCCTGATCACCGCTTTAGCGTTGGCTAACAAAGCTATTTCCCGGGTGATGAAACCCAAAAAAGAAACGGTTGCAGTTTCCTTTTGGGTACTGATATTGGTAAAAACAAACTCACCGTTCTGGTCGGTAGTTGTGCTTCGTCCGGTTATTTTCAGTTTAACACTTGCACCGGGAACAGCATTTCCCTGCTCGTCGGTAACTATACCTGAAAAAGTATTGGTTTGAGCGGTACATATACCCGCAAACAGTAACATGGCCAAAAGCATAAAAAGCTTTCCGTAATTTAGATTTTTGTGTAATTTTCTTTTCATAACCGATAGCTTATATTATTGGTTCAGTAGTTTTTTTGCCATGTAGTAGAGTTCTGTATTTGCCCGCTCAGGAACAAAGCCATGAGGGTACCCGGCGTAATTGTGCAACTCTGTAAATATTCCTGCATTGATAAGTCTTTGCGCATATAAGAGTGCACCATCCCTCAAAGGGTCGACGCCGCAGGTTAAAATATAGGTTGGCGGCAGGCCCTTTAAATTTTGGGTCAGCCCTGGCAGTGCATGCTCAGGAACATTTTTATATTGTTTCTCCCCAAGATAATATTTTAGGTAGCGGGTCATGTCGGCCCCCTTAACACCGGGAATATTCCATAACTCCACTACCGATACATGGGTTGTATCCATATCTGCGGGAGGAAAAACCAGCAGTTGTGCCTTTATTTTCGGCCCTTTTTCTGCCCTGGCCTTAAGTACGATGCTTCCTGCAACTGCTGCTCCGGCACTTCCGCCGCCCACACCAACTTTAGCGGTGTCTATCCCATAAGTTTTTGCATTGGAAATACCCCAGAGCAGGGTGGAATAACCATCGTTTACCCCGGCCGGAAATACATGTTCTGGGGCAAGCCTGTAATCGACCGATATCACCACAACCTGGGAGCGGATGCTCATCGTAGCGCAAGCCTGGTGATCACTGGTCAGATTCCCTGCAATGAAACCGCCACCATGGAACCATACCAGTAAAGGAACATTCCCGTTGGCGTACTTTGGCCTGTAAACCCGAATGGGCACCAGCGGATCGCCTTTTTCCAGCCCCGGGATACTTAAGTCTGAGACTTCTACACTATCTGCGTTTTTAAGCTTAGGCGTTGGACGTGCCTTATCCGCTTTTCTGGCATTGGTGATAAACGTACTATCAAGTTTTGAGACCGGCCCGAAGGCAAGTAATTTGATTTCCGGCGATAAGCGGGTACTCACCTCTGCTGCAGTAAGTGGCCTAACTGTGTTTTTCTGTTTTTTAGTCTGCTGTGCGAAAACGGCCGTACATGCCATAAGCATGGCCAGGCACAATGTGCTTAGTCTGTTCATAATTTTATCTTTTTTGTCCGTATTTTTTGAGCCATGCAACAGCTGCCTGGTATAGTTTCAATTTTTCCTGCGGTTTTTTATCCAGATCATGCGCCAGGCCTTGCACTTCAATAAATTTCACAGGAACATGCATGCGCTGAAGTTTTTCGGCCAGCTGCCTTGATTGAATAACCTTTACTACCGGATCGATGGTTCCATGCCCAATGAAAGTAGGGATGTTTTTAACATGGGTATATGGACTTGCCAACGAAAAACTTGCCGGGACATGGCTAACACCTGTAAAGCGGTCGCCGGTAATTTTTTCTACCAATCCGATCAGTCCTGCCTTTACACAATAATTGAGTGTGGCGGTATCGGTAAAGTTATTAGGGCCACTGAAATCTACTATGGCATTAATTTTCCTCGGTGCGGTATACCCATACAAAAGTGCCAGATGTGCCCCTGAGCTAAAACCCGCAGTACTAAAACCATCTGAACGGGTATTCCATTCATCAGCATGGTCTGCGCAGTACTTTACCGCGTTATCTACATCGTCCATAATCTGTTTATAGTGGATAGTAGAATCATTGGCATACCTGTGGTTGATATTAACCGAAGCAATACCTTCGCTGAGCAGGTATTGCTGAAAATCTCTGACATATTCTTTGCCGGCCTGCACCCATGCACCGCCATGGATCAGGATCACAAAAGGAGTTTTAGGCGTCCGGCCCGGTGGAAGGTAAACATCCATGAGGTTACGTTCAAAACTTCCATATTTTACATCATTGAGCCTTACGGTATCTTGCTGTGCCATGGCATCCATTGATCCCAGCAGCAAGAAAATAAGCACTTTTATCAAAATGGTCTTTTTCATCATTATAAATTATTTTTCAATTCTTTTTTAAACAGTTTTCCGGTAGCGGTTAAAGGCAATGCCGCTCTGAATTCCACATAGCGGGGACACTTATAAGAGGCCAGCATCGCCCTGCACCAGTCGATAATCTCCCTATCAGCGACCTGCTGGTTTTCTTTTAATACAATGAATGCTTTTACTTCTTCACCTAGCTTGTCATCCGGCACACCCACAACAGCGGCAAGCGAGACTGCCGGATGCTTCATCATCACCTCTTCTACTTCTCTTGGGTAAACATTCATCCCACCCCTGATGATCATATCTTTTAGTCTGTCAACAATGAAATAAAAGCCATCGTCATCTTTTATGGCAATATCACCAGAATGCAGCCAGCCGTTGCGCAGTACTTCCCGTGTTTCATCCGGTCTGCGGAAATAGCCTTTCATCACATTGTGTCCTTTATAGATCAGCTCTCCTTTTTCGCCGTTTGCAACCTCACGACCGACCGGATCAATTATTTTAACGGAGACACCCCAAACCGGGGTACCGATAGATCCGGGTTTGCGCCCGATCTTTGGATCGTTGAAGGTGACTACCGGAGAGCCTTCGCTCATTCCATATCCTTCCTGCACCTGAACACCGAACCTTTGCTCAAAGCCCTCCAGTACAGCCAATGGCAGAGAAGCGCCGCCAGAAATGCAGATCCGCAAAGCATTACTCACCTGCTGGTCAGCAATTTCGGGATGAATATAGCTGGCCATTACCCAATACATTGTGGGTACGCCTGCAAAGATGCTTACTTTGTATTTATTGATATTTTCGATAACATCTTTCGCATCAAACCGTGGCAAAAGGATACCATGAGCTGCCCTGTAAAGCCCTGCGTTCATCAACACCGTCATGCCAAATACATGGAATAACGGAAGAACAATCAATTGAACATCTGTTTGAGAAAGGGAAAACAGTTCAGCCGAGAGAACGGCATTGCAATAAAGATTGATATGGGTAAGTTCTGCGCCTTTTGGCTTTCCTGTAGTTCCAGATGTATAAATAATCACAGCCGTATCTTCTGCATCAGTAACGCAGCTATCAAAGGCTTCATCTTCCCCGGCCATCAGTTCAGCCAACGTATAACTTCTTTCCCCAACAGGTTTGTCAGCACCGATCAAAATAAAATTCCTGCAGCCAGACACCTGATCAAAAGCATTCCAGCCTAATTTCCCAACTGGCATTTCTGGAGTTCCTTCAAAACAAAAATAAAACGCTGCCTGCGAGTCCTGAAGGTGGTATTTTATTTCATCAGACTTAAGGAGGATATTCAGTGGAACCATTACAGCGCCAGTTTTTAGCACTGCATAATAAATAATGGGGAACCAGATGCAGTTTGGGCAAGTCATGGCTACCTTTTCACCTTCGCGGATGCCTAATTTTTTAAGTGCATTGGCCAACTGGTTAGCCATAAGATTTACCTGGTGAAAAGTAAAATCAGTGCTGCCGGAGCTGAAAGCCGGGCGGGTTCCGAATCTTGAGGCACTATCCTCCAAAAGCACAGATAAATTCAGCATAAAAATAGTTGGTTAGCGGCAAGTTTTGCTTGCTGATATGAAACTAATTATTATGCATGCATTATAAAAATCGAAACGGGAATTAATTCAGTCGAAACGGGAATTTCTATATTTTACCGTAATAACGCTTAAAAAGCATTTCGAAATACCTGATGTTGGTATAGCCCAAACTCCTTGCTGCCTCGGCAAGATCAACATGGTTTTCGGCAACCAATAGGTTTGCCATCTGGATTTTTTGTTGAATAATATATTGCCGGATCGGGAGTCCGTATACTTTTTTAAAATCCCTTTTAAGATCACACTCATTCAGGCCAACCCAACGGCTCAACTGTAAAACGCTTATTTCTGTGTCCATGTTAGACATGATCCGGGTATGTGCTTCTCTTATACTATCCAAACGTCTTTGGGTAAGGCCATCGCCATCAGCAGGTTCTATTTCCTTCTGACTTAAATGGCGGATCAGGTAATATATAAATTCCGTCAACTTGGCGTCCAGAAGCATGGTATTGGAAAAGTCGCGGGCGGAAATTTCAAAGAGCTGCTTGATGAGCTGTTTAACCTGAGGATGATGTGCACAGCTTTGAAACCGCCTGCTTAACTCCGTTATACTTCCTATAAAGTATGCTTCCGGGATAAAAAACCGTATTCCATCAACACGGGTAATTTCCCAGCTAAATTTCTTAGCGCCTTCCAGCGCAGCGGAATGTAAGAGCTGATCTTCATTGCTGATCCGAAAATCGATCAACCCCCGCTGTCCGACCGGGTCGGGAGAATAAAATTGTGTAGGTTCATTAAAATCCCAGATGCCGCGAAAAAAATGGATATCGTTTTTAATAAAAACCTGAACAAATCCAGTCCCCATATGCTCTGGAAGGATAATGCTCTTGGACGACCAGGTATCTCTTGAGGAAAAACCGTACTTCGTGGTCAGTTCCTGTAGATATTTCGTTGGGTCTGCGTAGGGCAATAACAACTGCATGCTAGTATATTTGGTCTACTGCAAGTTACGATTTTTCTTATCAAAACAGAACGGGAAAGCTGTCTGATATTCGCATGTTATGGTTGTATTCTTAATGCGATAATAGCGTATTGATTTAAGACATATTGTGTTGTTTCCCCCAGAAGTGTATGCGTGCAGTAAATTTTGTAGCGAACTTAAATAGCGTGACAAAAAACAGGAATGCTAAAATATATATCGTAAAAATCAGGGTTTTGACCATGTAAGCGCAGCGCCAACGAATCGTCATCCCGACCGCAGTTGCTCCGGTTTAGATGACGCCGATTTTTAGAATATGTCATTATAGAGGTTACTGCCATCTTAAAATTCCTTATCACCAAATTCGCTGGTAGGGAGCTTGGATTTACCGATAAGTTTGTTCAGGTTAAAGCTGAAATTCAGGATGAACACATCGGTTTCATAAATATAGTTGGTGGTGGTATAAAAATCTTTTCCAAATGTTGTTATCCGTTGTCTGTTTGATTGATTCATGCCAAGATCCATATTCTGCCACTGTAGGGTTGCAGAAAAACGTCCATCCATAAATGTTTTCTTAACAGCGGTATTGGGAACCAGGAATTTTGAATCTTCGCCCTGTGCTGTTGGCCGCTTTGATAAATAATTAACATTTCCCTGCACACTCCAGGTTTTATTCAGTTTAAAACTGGTATTGGCATTTATTGAGTATACCCAGTTTGCATTATCTACTACCGAATTGCTGCCCAGTACATTTAAATTTCCCGATACCTTATAATTATAAACATTGGCACCAAGATACAAGCTCCACCACTTAACAGGTTGGAGATTGGCTCCCATTTCAAAGCCAAAAGAACGTGCTTTTTCTGCATTCGTAAATACCCGGTTCAAGATCGTATCTGCATAAACGCTGTTTACACGCTGTATTGGATTTTTAATGTTCTGATAATACAGGGTTGTAAAAAACGAGCCCTTTTTGAAGGTTCTGGTCAGTCCGAGTTCTACAAGATCGATAAAAGATGGTTTTAGGTCTGGGTCGCCCTGTTCCAATGTTTCTGAGTGCTCTCTTTCAGGTATAGGGTTAAGCTCATAATTATTGGTACGCTGAATCCTTCTTGAATAACCAGCCTTTAACTTCAACCCATCGTTAACATTGTAAAGCAGGTTCAGGGAAGGGAAAAGGTTAGAAAGGTCTAGCTCATGAACTGCAGGATCGTAAGAAAGATTTAACCTTCTGGCGGCATATTCGTAACGCATTCCTCCAATATATTCCAGTTTATCCAGTTTACCTGAATACTGTGAATAAACCGAATGGATCTGGTTTTTTGCTTTGGCACTCCCTCTAAACCTGTTGGCATCCGGCTGCGAAATGGCAGGGCTTACAAAATAATCAAATTGCCCATCCTGGGTATCATACCTGAACTGATAACCGCTTTCGAGTTTCCCTTTACCAACATTAATGGCATAATCTAACTTAAACCTATAGCCATTTATCGGGTTCCTATATGGATTAAAAACGTACTGTATCGTATCGGCTGTATTGGGGTAACCAAGGTTTCTATTTTTGGTATTCCCATAAAGATTTGCATTTTCATATAACAACGAGGCTGTCAATGAGGATTTATCCGCAAAAGTATGGGTATAATCCAAATTGCCCAGTGTAAAAGTACCTTCCTTTGTTTGCAGGTTGGAGTTATAATAAGTGGTCGACCTAATGGGCAGCCCTGTTGAAAGATCTGAGGTGCTATTGGTGTAAACCAGATCTGCCAAACGTGCCTGATAACGCTTTCCACTAAAAAAACCAACAGAAATGGAGTTGTTTTTATCCAGAGTATAAACTGCAGATAATCTACCTGCGTAATTATATTTATCAAAACTACGTTCACCATTCGAGGGAAAACGTGTAATGGTATTATTGGTAAAATTCTTGGTCAACACATCTCCTTCACGGTAGCCCGCATTATCATTTCTAAGATAATTTCCACCTACAGAGATATCCCATTTATCTTTTCTGAAGTTCAGCGTAACATCGCCACCAAAGCGCTTGGGCTTTTCCTTGTTGTCATAGTCAGTTGTGCTTGGAAGTCCGGCCTGGGCATTGGCCGTCAATGTAAATCCGTCGTTAGCACCCTTTTTGGTAACGATATTGATAATACCGGCCTTTCCATCAGGATCATATTTAGCAGAAGGGGAAGTAATCAGTTCTATATTCTCCAGGCTGTTGGCAGGCAACTGGCTTAAAACAGTCTGTGCATCGGTAAGTACGGGCTTGCCATTTACGAGCACAAGAAATCCAGTCGATCCCCGAACACTGATCTGCCCTTCTCCGTTAACCGCAACGGAAGGCAGGTTCTTTAATACATCAATAGCGGTTCCACCTTTTGCACTTTCAAACTGGTCTGCGCGGTAAGATTGTTTATCGATCTTATTGGAGGCATTAACTTTTCCACTGCTAATGTTCACCTGGTTTAACAACTCGCTGGTTGGTGTGAGCGTGACCGAACCCAGGTTAACTATTCTTGTATCATTAATGTTTACGGGAATAAACCTGTTCTTATAACCGATGTAAGCTACTTTCAGTACGTATTCACCAATCTGAAGCTTACTGATCTCAAATGCCCCGTTAGGCCTGGTTAATACACCCCCAACTACTGTCGAATCTGTTTTTTTTAAGAGCGCCATACTGGCGTATTCGAGGGGCTGTTTGGTCTGCTGATCGATAAGAATGCCTTTAATGGTAACATTTTGAGCGTTGACGGTTTGGCTAAAAAAAATAAGCAAAAGAAGCGCGATGGATCTGGGGAGTTGCATAAACGGTATAAAAAATGATTAAAGATCTTCTATTGTTAAATGGATATTAAATACCGCAAAGAAGCAGGTAAAATTCCTTTTCTCACGGTACATTTGAAAATAGTATGGTATTAAACAAGGCTTGCCCGATAATTTTGGGGCGTAAAACCGGTAAAGCGCTTAAAATACTTTACAAAATGTGATGTATCATTGAAACTGAGGTTATAGCTTATTTCGGCAACCGTGTTATCGGTATAGATCAACAAACGTTTAGCTTCATTGATAATGAATTCCGAAAGTACCACCGAAGCAGAGATATTCATTTCTTTCTTACATGCCAGATTAAGGTTCTGTGGAGAGGTATTCAATTTGTCGGCATAATGGGCAACACTGTTTTTTAACTGTTTTTCCTGGCTCAGAATTTCACGGAACTGATAACACAGGCCATTGCCATCCTGCTTTTTACCTGCAGGCAATAGTTCGCCTTCCGATTGGATTTTCCCCAACAATGCCTTTAACAACCCTTCTACAACGGTATGAGATGACTGATCCAATACATCAACTTCATCTACAAGCAATTGAAAGATTTTATCAATAGCTGCTGCATTTTTCAATTGTAGAACTGCATTCCTGCTCAATTGCAGCAATAACCTGCTAATCTCCCTGTCAATACTCTGATCAATAAAGCCCTTTTTAATGATGGCAACATAGCCCTCCGGTTCGGATGTAAGCGCCCAATAGTGCATTTGTTCCTTCCTTATAAAAAAAACACTGTTGGGAAAGATTTCAAAACCCTGCGAATCTATATAATGAAAACCGCTGCCGCTGGAAAGATAGATAATTTCGAAATAGCTATTGTGCTTATGCGGTGCGGTGATGCGTACGCCTTTTCTAAATGGCGACACCTTGAGCATCCTATTTTCCTGAATCTTGTTTTTAACGATAATCGGCATGCTTATGTGCTAAATTTAGACTTCTGCAGAATCCGCTGCAAAATCTTGAATTGCCTGTATTGAATTGTTCGCATTAATTGTTTTCACAAATATAGTATCATTAGTGTATAGTCTCTTGGTAAGATTAAGCGCGCAGATCAATTCCAAACAGGAGGTATAAATTGATATGCGGTCGAAGGAAAGGACCACATATCAATTATGAATTTATCATTAATTGCAAACAGAACTAGCGGGTGCCATCACAAACACCCCTAAAATAGCCAACAGATTCAGCTATTCCTGCCAGGGGATCTTTCATGTCTTTTTCATACTCTAAACTACAGCAGCCCTGGTAATTAACCTTTCTCAGCATTTTTACGAATGCGGGAATATCAATTACGCCACGGCCGAGTTCGCAAGTGGTACCTTCATTTGCCGCTACCGTTACATTCTTTAAATGCATATCAAAAATCCGTTTCGAGAATTTCTGAAGGTCTGCAACTGAATCCCGCCCATCTTTTGTTATGCCCCATATCAAAGCATATCCCAACACGTTGATCCAGGTTTTTAATGAGATTATAGATGCTTTCTGCATTTGGATATAGTTTATCCTGCGGGCCATGATTATGAATGGCATAACGAATATTATATTCTTTTGTCTTTTGGGCAACGTATTCCAGGTCTGCATGCGCCGGAATTCCGATCAACAGATCAACACCAACCCTTTTTGCATAATCAAATGCATTGTCGATCTCTTCTTTATTTTTGGTGTATATTGGTCCTACGGCATATCCCACTACGTTATTATCCTTTAATTTAGCATGAAAGGCAGTAATTTCTGCTGCTGTACTTTTAAAAGGCAAATGAAAGTCTTTAATACAGAGGTAATGTACATCAACCCTTTTCATCATTTTAAGTGATTCGTCGAGGTTAAAGTTAAGGAAGCTATAACCGGCAATCGCTAATTTAAAAGCGTCTTTACCCGGGGCATTACCTTTAGCAGGCGCTGCAAAAACTGACGGGACATTGATTAGCGTTGTGGCAGTCAGCCCCAATATCCCTGTTTGCAAAAAATTTCTTCTTGTAGTCATCTTAATTTATCTGGCGACTAAAGTTAATATTTAAATTGGTGCAGTTCAAACGCGTAGACAGATCTTTAAAAAAAACAGATGTTATTTATGACATCAATATTCTACCAGCTACAGCGCTTAAACACTTAATGCTCCTCACCTTCTTCTTCAGCATTCTTTACCTTGCTTAACAGATCGTAGGCACCTTTTGTCACCACCTTTACATCACTGATCTGCCCGGCGAAAGAAACCTGGGTGTAACCATTTTCGGCAACACCTGTTTTTACTTCCATCATCCTGTACCGGTAAGTGTTACTGCCCTTATCAACAGGCTGGTCTATAAATACGAACTTTTTGCCTTCAAACTCAACAATAGCCGCATTGGGTAGTGCTTCAACCTTGTTCATGCCGCTTTCTACATAAGCCTTAAGGTACATGCCCGGAAGCAGCTGTGTATCCTCCTTATCCAGGTGGCAGTGAATCTGCACGGTACGTTCTTTGCTAATTTCCCTGCCGATGAGATAAACCGTAGCCATGCGCTCCTTTTCTTCATTGGCCAATACAAAGCGGACTTTCTGCCCAAGTTTAAGCTTGGGTACATCCTTTTCAAATACTGTAAGTTCTGCATGCAGGTGCTCGGTATCGGCAATTTTGAAGAGCACATCGGTAGTGCTGGCAAAGGCACCTATATTGGTGTTAACCTGCGTAACATAACCCGCCATTGGGGTATAGAGGTTAAAGGTTTTCTGGATCTGTCCTTTTTCCAGTACCGCAAAACTGATGTTCATAATGGAAAGTTTAGAACGTTGTCCAAGCAATCTTGCACTCATACTCTGGTATTCGCTCCTTGCTTTCTGAAGTGCTTTTTTGGAATTTACGTTTTCTTTTGCCAATTCTTCCTGGCGGTCGAGCTCCTGCTTTAAAAACTGTAGCTGGCTTTTATAGTCCAGGTAGTCTTGTTGCATCTGAATGAATTCCGGATTCTGCATTACGGCTACGAGCGCCCCTTTGGCTACACGTTTTCCCTGTAGCATATCGGTACTTTTTACAATACCTTCCAGCGGTGTAGAAATAGATACCAGGCTCTGCGGAGGAAGATCGAGCATACCGTTTACTTTCGTCGTTCCGCTTAATTCCTTCAACTCAATATCTCCAAGCGTAATTTCTGATAGTTTGTACTGCTCTGGGGTAAGTGTTACAATATCGCGCTCTTCGTGAACGATCTCTTTTTCGGGCTCCTTTTCTGTATTGGGGCTGCTACAGCCAGCCAGATAAAATGGAAAGGACAGCAGGGTAAGATATTTATATATGGATCTCATGAGATTTATGCTTAAAATGATTTGTTGTTACCGGTTAAAAATTCAATCTGGTTAATGCTCTGGCTTAACTGGAGCAGGGCCATCAGGCGCCCTTCGTAAATACCATTTGCCTGTTTAAGGTTTAACAGGTATTCGGAATAGCCTATTTCTCCGTTCTGGTAGGCAATGCGACTGTTCTTTAATATCAGTGCCGCATTGCTTAGGGCAGAAGTAATAAAATAGTCGTAACGTTTCCTGTTTTTCAGGTATTCGCCCAGGGCCTGCTGGTACTGACCTGTTAGTTTTCGCTGATGGAGTTCCAGGTCGTTCGAGGCAATATCCCTGTTAATGGATGCGGCCTTTGCTTTAGCAGCATAGGCGCTGTAAAATAACGGAACGCTAAGCCCCACCTGAAAGCCCTGAAAACGTTTATCGCGGCCAAAGAAAACATCACTGCCGTTAACATTTTGAAAACCGGTTAGCGACTGGTTAAAATAACTCAGGGTAAAATCGGGCATTGCTTTCGCGAGTTCTACTTTGCGCTGTTTTTCGGCAATCACAATCTGTTGCCTGAAATAGGCAATGGCTGGATTTTCATTTAGAAGAGCCGTATCTCCAATCGAAATTTCGGGTGTTTCCTTTAAAAACTTGTCGGCGATTAGGGGTAGCTCACCTCTGCCAAGAAGCGTAGCCAGTTGCGTTTTATAAATTTCGATATCAGACCGGTCTTGATGGAGCAGGTTTTGTACATCCTTAAGCTGTGTCTCTGCGGCTACCTTTTCAAGCAGGTTACCCTCACCTGTTTTGTATTTTAGCGAAGCTGATTTTACAAAACCCTTATAAATACTGTCTTGCTCGAGCAGCAGTTTTTCCTTCGAATAAAGGTATTGAAGATTGGTGTAAACCGTTTTCACCTGAAAAATGAGTTCGTTTTTACTTGAAGCCACCTGAAGCTGGCCTAATTTGATACGTTCATCCCCTAATGCCGCATTTGCAGCGAAAAGTGTTGGAAAGGGAATGCTTTGCGAAACGGTAAAGTTGTTGTCGTTTTTGATCAGACTGTTATATTGCCCATAAAGCATAGACACTTCAGTTTTGGGCATTTCGAAGGCGCTTTTCCTGAGTGCCTGTTGCAGCCCTACACCAAGGTTAGCCCCGCTAATCGCCCTGTTGTTTTCCAGTGCCGAAGATATCGCCTGTTTTAGGGTCAACGGCGTCTGAGCTTTAGCAGGCTGAAATCCAAACAACGTAACAAACACTACAATTATTCCCGCTATAGGAGCGATTCTTAGTTTTTTGCGGCCCATTTTTTCTACCCAGATATAAAGCACTGGAAGTACCAAAAGGGTCAGTAATGTGGCAGAGATTAATCCACCGATAACAACCGTTGCCAATGGACGCTGTACTTCAGCACCGCTTCCGCCAGAGATCGCCATTGGAAGAAAGCCCAAAGAGGCTACAAGGGCCGTCATAATAACCGGGCGAAGCCTAACTGAAGTTCCTGTTCTGATAATTTCGAGCATATCGTTCATTTCTTCTTTTTTTAACCTGTTAAATTCACTGATCAGTACAATGCCATTCAATACCGCTACACCAAAAAGCGCAATAAAGCCGATGCCTGCAGAGATGCTAAACGGCATACCCCGCGCCCAAAGGGCAAATACGCCACCAATGGCCGACAATGGAATTGCGGTAAAAATTAAAAGCGCATGTTTAATCGATGAAAAAGTAAGGTAAAGCAACAGTAAAATGAGTAATAAGGCCAGTGGTACGGCAATACCCAATCTTTTGGTGGCTGCCTGCAGGTTCTCAAAAGTGCCACCAAAGGTTGGATAATATCCTGGTAAAAACTTAACCTCTCTATCAATCTTCTGCTGGATTTCCTTTACAGTACTTTCCACATCTCTTCCCCTCACATTAAAACCAACGGTAATCCGTCGCTTTGCATCATCACGCTGGATCTGGTTTGGCCCTTCCCTGTACTGGATATCAGCCAGTTGCTCCAGCGGGATCTGGTTGCCATTGGGTGCAGTTACAAACAGGTTCTTCACATCCTCAAGCGATTGCCTGTTTTCTTTTTCCAGGCGGACAACCATATCGAACCGTTTTTCGCCCTCGAACACCAGGCCAGCCACCTCTCCGGCAAATCCCGAGCGGATAGCCGTATTCACATCTTCGATGTTCAGTCCGAACTGCGCAATCTTTTCCCTATGAAATTTAATGATCACCTGTGGAAGTCCTGAAGCCTGTTCTACATAGATATCCTGAGCCCCTTCGATTTTTCTGGCTATAGCCCCAATCTTAGCTGCATAAGTACTCAGTTTCGAAAAATCCTCTCCATAAACCTTGATAACCACATCCTGTCTGGCGCCAGTCATGAGTTCATTAAAGCGCATCTGGATGGGCTGCTGGAACCCGAAAGTAACCCCAGGAATATACTGTTCAAGCTTTGCCTGCATCTTTCCTGCAAGCTCGTCTCTCGTCGAAGCATTTGTCCAGTCGCCCTTATCCTTTAAGATAATAATCAAGTCACAGGCTTCTACCGGCATGGGGTCGGTTGGAATCTCACTAGAGCCAATCTTTCCGATTACCTCTTTTACTTCAGGGAAATTTGCCTTTAATACCTTTGCAGCGCGTGTAG
This sequence comes from Pedobacter sp. 22163, assembly GCF_052045595.1. NCBI lineage: Bacteria > Pseudomonadati > Bacteroidota > Sphingobacteriia > Sphingobacteriales > Sphingobacteriaceae > Pedobacter > Pedobacter sp. 22163. The sequence goes on from NZ_JBQEPM010000015.1 coordinate 49,148, forward strand.
CAGCCTCAATGGTCTGAGAAAGACTGCTTCCGGTAAGCACCCTGGTTTCTACCGCAAAGTCGCCCTCCTCTAGCGTGGGAATAAATTCGGCGCCCAGGTAATTGAAAATAATAAGGCAAATGGCAAATAATCCTATGGCAATGCCCACAACAGCCACCCTTGCCCGGAGTGCAAAATTGAGCATTGGGGTATACATCCTTTGAAAAAAAGACATGATCCTGTCTGAGGTATTTCTTTTGGTGCTGATGGTTTTGTTTAGAAACAGCGCACTCATCATCGGCACATAAGTTAACGACAAGATAAAAGCGCCAAGGATAGCAAAAGCCACCGTTTGAGCCATCGGCCTGAACATCTTACCTTCTATACCAACCAGGGCTAGAATCGGCAGGTAAACGATGAGGATAATGATTTCGCCAAAAGCGGCGCTGTTACGGATCTTGGAAGCAGATTCAAAAATTTCGGCATCCATCTCCTGCTGGCTTAATCTGTTCTTGTTTTTCCGGATACCTAGATGGTGGAGAGATGCCTCCACTATAATTACCGCTCCGTCTACGATTAGCCCAAAGTCTATAGCGCCGAGGCTCATCAGGTTTCCGCTGACGCCAAAAAGGTTCATCAGGCATATGGCAAAAAGCATGGCAAGTGGAATAACCGAGGCCACAATCAATCCGGCACGGAAATTCCCCAAAAGCAATACCAGTACAAAGATCACAATCAATGCGCCTTCTGCCAGGTTTTTGGTCACCGTACCAATGGCACTGTCTACCAGTTTTGTGCGGTCGAGAAATGGCTCGATCACCACGCCCTCTGGAAGATTCTTTGCAATCTGATCCATCCGTGTTTTTACATTTGCGATAACCTTGGAAGAGTTGGCGCCCTTTAGCATCATTACTACAGCCCCTACTACCTCGCCTTGATCGTTTCTGGTCATGGCACCGTACCTGGTGGCTGCACCGATCCGCACTTCAGCTACATTTCGGATCAGCACGGGAATGCTATTCTCATTGGTCCGCACAACGATGTTCTCAATGTCTTCAATGCTATTAATAAGTCCCTCACTCCTGATAAAATAGGCATTGGGCTTTTTATCAATGTAAGATCCGCCAGTGTTTTGGTTATTTTTTTCAAGTGCCTTAAAAATGTCGCTGATGGATATATCCATACTCCTGAGCTTATCGGGATTAAGGGCAATCTCATACTGTTTGAGGTATCCCCCAAAGCTGCTCACATCCGCTATGCCCTCTACGCCCAGAAGCTGGCGGCGAACAATCCAGTCTTGAATGGTACGGAGCTTGGTGGCATCATATTTTTTTTCATATCCCTTTTTGGGATGGATAACGTACTGGTAAATCTCTCCTAGTCCAGTTGTTAATGGTGCGATCTCAGGCGTGCCGATCCCCTTCGGAATGGCTCTTTCTACTTCGGCAAGCCTTTCGCTCACTTGTTGGCGGGCCCAGTAAATCTCTATATTTTCCTTAAACACTACTGTTACAACTGAAAGGCCGAATCTGCTAAAGGAACGAATTTCTTCTATTCCGGGAATAGTGGCCATGGTCTGTTCTACCGGGTAGGTTACAAAGCGCTCAATATCTTCTGCACCGTTGCTTGGTGAGGAGGTAATAATCTGGACCTGATTATTGGTAATATCGGGAAGGGCATCTATGGGCAGCTGCCTAAGGGAGTATATGCCCCAGGCAATCAGCGCCAGTATCATAATTCCCACCAGCAGTTTCTGCCTGATGGAGAATTGTATTATTCTGTTCAGCATTCTCGTTTAATTCAAAAATCAATAAATAGCAGGGCATCATTGCACCTCATGGTGCAAAATTGTGCATGTAAAAAAGCATGCTTTCATGGACAGCTCCATGAGATAAAAAAATTGATTAAACGAGTTTAGGTGGTTGCCAGATATCGAGTGGTTGTTTTTTCAATGCCGAGCACTGGAAAACCGGGTATGGTTTACAGAATACAGGAACAATCAGATCTGCTAACTTTTCAGTTGGAAAGTGCTGACCGACCGAGCAGCAGGCACAGCTGCAGAATGGCGGGCAGGATTCTCCATGCATATGCTCAGCTTTTGATTGATCGCTGTGCACAGTGCTTTCTGTGTGAGACTTGGAAACCATATCTTCCTTGTCCTGGCAGGGCATTAGGCCCAGAAGGATCAGATAAAGAGAAAAAAGGAATACAAAGTTTTTCACCAAGGGCAAATGTAATGATTAATGTTTTTAATTCATAAAGCCAGGTGCACGACAAATTGCATATTTCAAGTCCATCACGTCCTGCTGAACTCGTTTCAGCATCTTTTGTAGCAGGAAAGATCCTGATCCCGAAGTTTCGGGACAGGATGACGATCGGATATGCAATTGGTCGTACACCCCATAAAGCCGTTTTTATTTTAATTCCGGTTTTGATTGATGGTTAAAAAACAATTTATCTCTTCAGCAGCCTTAATACGTTACGTATCATTATAGATGCAAAGTTATGGGGTAAAGAATGTTGGTTATTTTTACGGCTTGCAATTTTACAAGCCCTTACATGCGTACTAACCTGAATAATGAACTGGCCACCAAGCCACATTACCCTATATTAGATGGCCTTCGCGGTGTCGCCGCTATAATTGTTGTTACCTTTCACTTAACCGAGCCCTTAGGCACCGGGCACCTCGATATCCTGGTGAATCATGGTTATCTGGCTGTAGATTTTTTCTTTCTATTGTCGGGTTTTGTAATGGGCTACGCTTATGACGACAGATGGAATAAAATGAGTGTAGGCAGTTTTTTCAAACGCCGTATTGTACGTTTGCAACCCATGGTAATTTTGGGGATGACCCTTGGTGCCATCGGATTCTATTTTACAGATTCTACCATATGGCCGCTCATCCATACCATTCCACTCTGGAAGATGCTGCTGGTATTGCTTATTGGCTATACCATCCTGCCTATACCACTATCGCTTGATATACGTGGCTGGCAAGAAATGCATCCCATGAATAGTGTGGGCTGGTCATTGTTTTTTGAATACATTGCCAACATTCTTTATGCGGTGTGGATCAGGAAGTTTTCTAAAACGGCATCAAGTATCTTAGTCGTTATCGCTGCTATTGCATTGGCACAGCTGGCCATTACAAACGGCGATGTAAGTGGCGGCTGGACACTGAATGTAGAACAGGTACGTATTGGCTTTACCCGTACCTTATACCCCTTCTTTGCAGGTTTGTTACTTTCGCGCATCGCCAATCCCATCCAAATTAAAAATGCCTTTTTATGGTGCAGCCTTTTAGTGGCTTTGGTCCTTTATATGCCGCGCATTGGAGGAGCGGAGCACCTTTGGATGAACGGGGTTTATGAATCTGTCTGCATCATCATCATATTCCCACTTATCGTATACCTTGGAGCCAGTAGTGTGCTGCAAACGCAAAGAGAGCAAAGGATATGCAAGTTTTTAGGCGACATATCGTATCCACTTTACCTGGTACATTATCCACTGGTTTATTTTTACGTGGCCTGGATCAGCAACCATAAAGGCACAACAATTGTGCAGGCCTGGCCTTATGCCCTGCTCATTTTAGTCGGCGGGATTATTTTGGCATATGCCGCATTAAAGTGGTATGATGAACCGGTACGTAAATGGTTGCAGAAAAAGTTTGCATAAGACTGAGTTAGGCTTAAAAGAGGCTGTGAGGAATCGTCATTGCGAGAAGGCTTTTTTAGCCGCCGAAGCAATCTTTATGGTAAGGATCACTAGTATGAAAGATTGCTTCGTCGTTCCTCCTCGCAATGACGACCTTTCTTTTTGAATCTTTCATTGATAGCTTATTCGAACGGCTTTCTTAAATAACCTTTTGATTAAGCTCATCGAAAGATGGGCTTTTTTAATTAAACCTGATCTATCGCTTTCAGTAGTTGTGTCTATCGCGTATATTTGAGAATTACCCACAAGAGATTACGCTCAAAAACCACGGAAAATGGAACAAAAAAATCTATCGGAACTAACAGATGAAGAATTGCTGCAGGAAGCAAAAAAAAGGAAATCGGCAGCTATAACCAATGCAATATTAATCGGATTTTTGATCGGTGTTGTATTTTTCAGCGTGATGAAAAACAGTTTAGGTTTTTTAACACTCATCCCCTTATTTTTCATTTATAAGCTGACCAACAACTCAAAATATAACAATCAGGAATTAGAGAACCTTTTAAAAGAAAGGGGATTAAAATAGGAAGATCGCTGATGATCAGATCATGGTAATGACCTTAGCCAATGGATTGAAGCGTAAAAATATACATCGAAAAATCTAAGAGAGATGGAATCCAATATCAAAATCATTAATAAAAATGAAGGCGAATATTTAGGTATAGCAGGCGGTAATTACAGGATCATCATTTCTGGTGAGCAAACCAATGGCAACTATGCGGTTATTGAAATGACTGTTCCTCCAGGAGGTGGCCCACCACCACACGCCCACCCCGATACACAGGAAATGTTCCATGTATTGGAGGGAGAAGTGGAGTTTAAAACAGAAAATGGCAAACAAATCGTTTCAAAAGATGGCTTTGTAAATATCCCCCTTGGTGGAGCCATTCACTGCTTTAAGAACATTTCAGAAAAACCTGCTCGGTTGCTCTGCACGGTAGTACCCGCCGGATTGGAAAGTCTATTCCAGGAAATAGGTATACCTGTTCTTCCTGGGCAAACGCTGCCGATTCCTGAACTAACAGCGGAGCGAAAAGCGTTTTTAAAAGAGATGGATTTAAAATACAATCAACAAACCTATCCCAAAGATTTTCTGGGATAGTAAATTCATGACTTGATTAAAAGAGAGAACAGCAATTGGCACAGTTATCGCTACATCATTATTATGAAACAGATATATCTTATTGTAGCGTTATCGGCAATGCTGCTTACCAGTGCTTGTTATAGTACCAGAACTGCTGGTAATAGCGGAAAAGTTCCTCCGGGGCAAGCTAAAAAAGGAACAGGTTCAAAATCTGCCAGACCTTTTGCGCCAGGCCAACAAAAAAGAAATTAAAAAAGAAAACCCTCCAAATTTGGAGGGTTTCTTTCTTTATTACACAAACAACTAATGTTTTCCCTTACCGTTTCCATGGCCTTTGCCATTTCCGTTTCCTTTATTAAAATGCAGTGAGGGTTTTCCTTTATCGCCTTTATAAACCTTGGCATTACCCTTTGCAGGTGAATATTTCTGTCCTTTGCTCTTCCCTATTGCCGATTGCCCATGGTTACCTTTAAATTTGGCATATTTTACTTTGTGGGTCTCGAAATAACGGTAAGGCTGACGTGAGTTAATTACTACCTTGTAGCCGTTATATAAATCATATCCGCTATATCTCGGTGGAAGCGATGTGGTAAAAACCCAGCCTCCTGCACCCATATAAATAAACTGTTTTTTAGGCACATAATAATAACTCTCAATATCTGGCAGGTAGTAATAATCTACATAATCGTAACCAGCCGGACCCCATGCAGGCTGTGCACCAAGGTTTATATTTACACTTACCTGGGCCTGAGCTTTAAAAGTAAGGCTGCCGCTTACCACGAGTAACAACAGCAAGAATAGCTTTTTCATCGTTTTAAATTTAGATATGAATAATGGGTTTTACTGTTTTAAAGTAACCGTGCCCAATGAAGTGTTTTGCCCTAAAGCCACTTTAACAGCAGTAATGGTACTATCTTTATAACCAACAACCGGTGCAAATTTAACCGAGTAGGTACCTGAAGATAAGCCACCAACTGTAAATTTACCTGTTAAAGGGTCGGCAACGGTACCCACAGTATCTGTACCAGCAATAACCAATACTTCTGGATGGCTTGCTAAAGGCAAAACAGTTCCCGAAATTAATCCGGTAGTTGCTGATGCAATGCCACGTACCACTGGTTTTAATAAATATTTTCCGTTCCCGGTGCTTACAATAGATTTCGCTGCATCAAAGTCTAATAGTAATGTATAAGCAGCACCTTCAACCAGTTCAGGATTAGCGGTTAATTTCACCTTCCAGCCTGATGTTTGTGCGCTTGGCGTTTTAAGTTCCTGCTGAACCCCATTTACTACAATTGTATTTCCGGTTTCGTTAAGTACCAGTCTGATTTCGGTAATTTCACCTGAAGGCATTTCACCTGAAGCAACCAAAATATCAGGATTACTGGTGCCGATCCTAAAATCAAGAATATCGAATATACCTGCACTGGCTGCAAATACATAAGGTTTATCGCCCGATACCAATACAATCTCTTTTACACTTAAATTAATCTTATCGAAGTTACCCGGGGCATCGGTCATTTTAATCTGAACTTTAGTTGTTCCCTGGCTTGATTCATTTTTTTTACATCCATAAAAGGCAGTCATCCCGATTACAACGAAGACGGCTAAAATGGTATTTACAAAATTTGTTTTCATAACTGTAGATTTTATTTAAAGTTTTACGCTTCAAAGTTGAGGGGCCAAGATGAAACCAACATGAAATTTAAATTTTATTTTTTTCATCTTAATTTCATGTTGCCATTCTACTTTTGAAATGTGAGCGCACCATGTATGGTGGTTTTTAGGTAGGGTTTACCTCTTAGGGGGTAAACTTTTTTTATATTTATAAAATGATCCGATTCGCCGTTATTTTTTGCCTGGCAATTGCCCCGTTATCGGGCGTTTTTGCCGTGCAACAAGATTCTACCGCTTTAACTGTTTCAAATCAGCAGGAAGAACTGATTAAGAAACAGGATAAGGCAAAAAAAGACAAGCAGCCCGAAAATCAAAAACCAGAGCCAATTCAGATCAAAGAAGTACCAAAAGCCAAGAAACAGCTAAAACCCATGGCGGTAAAGCCCAATGTAAAGGTAAAGCCCATCAAAATTATTAAACCTAAGATTAAAAGGCCATAAATATATGCGCATCCGTCTCTTAATTTTCTTCTCATTTTTGGTGATATCAAATGTAAAGGCACAGCAAGATTCGACCAAAGCTACGCTTACACTTGCGGCCATGTACAACAGTAACATTAATTATTACGGGCAGGTTACCCCTGAAAAATACCCCTATGTACTCTTTAACGCTACCTTACGGTTTCCAGGCGGTTTATATTTTTCTGGCGGTGGTTATAAGCTCTTAAACTATGGCTCAACCATTTCGGAAACAGATTTGGGCGTAGGTTACGATTATGATTTTAATGAAAAATTTACCGCCGGATTAGCCTATACCCATTCTTTTTTCCCTGCTAATTCTCCTTTGCTTCAGGCATCCAACAACAATAACATCAATGCATCGGCTGCCTACCAGTGGCCTTGGTTTAAAACGGATCTTAGTCTCGATTTGGCCTTCGGAAAGCAAACCGATGGATTTATCAGTTTCGGAAATTCAAAAGAAATTGAACTGGGAACGGTGTTCAACGAAAAGAATCTTATTTCAATTACGCCTGCTGTAGAGATTACAGCAGGCACCACCCGCTTTTACGAAACCTATATCATCGAAAAAAACAAAAGGCAGAACCCGAATGGGAATGGAAAGGGAAAAAGTGATACCGCTCCCGGAATTGTTAACGGGAGCACAACCGAGGTAGTTGAAAACACCGTTAATCAGTTTAAACTATTGTCTTACAATTTTAAGTTACCTTTAAACTGGAGTAATGGAAATTTCCTTGCAGAGGCCAGTTATCAATTCTCCATACTTGGAAACAGAAAAGAAGAAAATGTAAAACACCAGCAGTCTTTCTTTGGTTTAGCAGTTTACTACCAATTTTAATCCGCATGAAGGTACTGATCATTGAAGATGAAAAAACACTTGCCTTTGAAATGGAAAAGTTTCTTAAAAAGGCTTTCTTCTTGTGCGATCTGGCCCATAGTTTTAAACAGGGTTCTAATAAGCTAGCGCTAAACCAATATGATTATGTGCTGATTGATTTAGGTTTGCCAGATGGCGATGGCTTCGAACTGCTCAGCAAGGCGAAGAAAAGTAACCCGGATGCGGCCTATATTATTCTTACGGCCAGAGGAAAATTAGAAGACCGGGTGGCGGGCTTAGATATGGGTGCAGATGATTATTTAGCGAAGCCTTTCTTTCTGCCCGAACTTCAATCGCGGATGCAGGCCATTGCCAGGCGAAAATTTAAAGTGGCCGAAGCGTTAATTCCGCTCGGAAACTTTAACATCGATCTGCAAAAACGTTTTGTATTTTTTGAGGAAGAGCAGATTGAACTTTCGCGCAAAGAATTTGATCTTCTAAGCTACCTTTTACTGCATAAAAACAGGGTGCTTACCCGGATGCAGTTAAGCGAACATATTTGGGGCAACTTTGTTGATGATGATTACGACTCGAACTACATTGATGCACACATTAAAAATATCAGGAAGAAATTAAATGTTTACGCCCCTACCGAATGGCTGGAAACTGTTAGAGGCGTTGGTTATAGAATTAAGAAGTAATTTGAAACTATCTACTAAACTTACTTTATTTATTACCGGATCTAAACTCGCTATTGTAGGTCTGTTTATTTTATTGCTTCCTTTTCTGATCGGGCAGATTGCTTCTAACTACACCAACTTTTCGCTTAGAAACCAGCAGAAAAAAGTACTCCAAAACATCAATAAAAAGGGAATAGATTATTACTTCGAAGGGGATAACAGTTATGGAAGCTACACCATGCTGAAAGATGAATACATTGCACTCGAAACGGTAGCACAAACACTGAAATTAGATACCATACGCGATACCAAACGTATTGTAGAACAAGATACCATCGCGTATCGGGTACTGAGTTTTACTTTTCAAAAAAACCAAAAAAACTATCTCTTAGAAATCGGTAAAGCCACCGCCAGTATCAACCTTTATAACGATGCGCTCCAACGTTTTGCTTTGTACGTGCTCATCATTCTTATTGCCTTAAGTATTATTATAGATTTGATTTTTACCCGGCAGTTAATTAAACCACTCGGTCAGATTATCAAATTAAGGCTAACCAATAGCCGGTTTCCCTTTAAAAAGAAACATGGCCATATCAACACCAGTACACAAGACTTTAAATACCTCGATCATTCGCTCATTTCATTAATGGACCAGATTAACGAGGCTTTTGAAAAGGAGCGTGAATTTACGGCCAATGCCTCTCATGAGTTTATGACGCCCATTAGTATTTTACAAAACAAGATGGAAAACCTGCTTACTGAAGAATCGGCATCCGAAGCGGTACAGGAACACATTGTTGATATGATGAAAACACTGGAGCGGTTAAAGAAAATATCGCGTTCGCTCCTACTCATTTCAAGAATAGAAAATGAGCAATTCTCCAAACAGGATGAGATAGAACCGCAAACGCTCTTTAATGAAATAGTGGAAGAAATAGGCCATAGGCTCGAAGAAAAAAACATTCAGATCGACATCAACCTTAGCCATAACAAACGTTTAAGCCACATCAACCATGATCTTTTGTTTCAGCTCTTTTATAACTTAATTAACAATGCCATTAAGTTTAACAAAGAAAATGGAAGTATTCAGATTTCAGATCATCTTGAAAAAGGTTATTATTCTATTCAGGTTAGCGATAGTGGCCAGGGTATTAAAGCAGAAGATATACCACATGTATTTGATCGTTTTAAAAAAACCGGCCATGCCGAAAATGCGGGCTATGGGTTGGGGCTTGCCATTGTAAAAAGCATAGCGAATTACTTTAACTTAAAGATTCAGGTGAATTCAATCCCGGGGGAAGGAGCAAGTTTTAAAGTTATTTTCGAGGTATAAGATTAAAAATGTCATTTGTTACGTTTGATATAGATTTCCACAGCAATGGTCACAACTACACAGATGGCAAGAAAAATTAATGTCCAAATCCTCATCGATTTGCCTTGATATATTCAAAATAAGCTTTTGCACTTGCTAAAAAATTCACTCTGTATAAAGCTAAAGAATAGATGATCAAACCGGTAAACAGGGGAATCTTGTTCTCAATTGCACTATCATTGAATATCGCTGGTATCAGGATCAACATACTCAGAGCAGTAAGTACAGTAAAAAGATTTCGAGCCCAACTATAGCCTTTAAATACCAGGTAGAGCATCAGTCCTGTTAGCACTAACCTAATAACTTGCACTACAAGTTTAGACTTATCTATGTACCCCAAGGCCACATGATAAGTTACCAATACATATATGCTGAACAAAAGCATACTTGCCAATGAGCGAAGAATATCGTTCCTGCCCTTTTTTTCAAATTCATCCATGAGAAGCGTCAGATTTTTTTCTGATAGACGAATATAATCATTAGCCACCCTTTCAAGAAATCAGATAACGAAAATCCTTACGAAGTTTTTGCCAATTGAAAATAAGTATAATTAGCACTATACTTGCATGCAATCCCCTAGAATATGCCGCAATTAAAAATGCATCATCAAGAATTCGAACCTCCAGAGGAGCTGCAGGATACGATAAAGTGCTTTTGGTACAACAGAAGAGTATCTGGAGCAGAGCTATCAAGCTTTGAAGTTGTACCTGATGGTTACGCAGAGATTATTTTTCACTTTGGCAGCGGCTGTAACATTTCTTCCAATGGTGAATTGCAACCCTTACCCTCACCTTTTATGATGGGATTACTTAACCAGCCTGCTATTTTTTACGCAAAAAACCGTTTTGAGATCGTCGGGATCAGGTGCTTTCCATGGACTGTATTCGATTTGCTCGGTCTCCCATCCAACAAACATGGATTACATATATTTGAGCACCCCATGGCCCAGCTTCAACCCAAACTGAGCGCATTTATTCTTGATGGAAAAATAGATGAGGCGGTGGCAGAAGTAAAGCAATATTTCTTACAGGCAAGGGCGCAGGTTGCTGCGAACAGCATGTTGTTCAAAGCTGGAATGGCAATGCAGGAAGCAATGGGTACTATACCTGTGAGTGAGGTTGCGGCGGCGGCCCATGTAACAGTGCGCACATTGGAAAGGAACTTTAAACGATCTTCTGGCCATACAGTTAAAGATGTATCGGGCCTGATGCGTTTTGAGCAGGTACGCAACCGATTGTGGCATGATCCAAACGCCAACCTGGCCAGTTTGGCGCATGAGTTTGGTTTTACGGATCAGCCTCACTTGAGCAGAGAATTTAAACGTTATAGTGGCACTAGCCCTGCAGCATTCGCCCGAAAGGCAAAGAAAGGCAAACAGGCGTTAAGCAACGACCTGCTTAATCTCTCATCCTGAACCCAACGGAGAATTGTCGCGTTTATACAAGCCTAACTTAAGTACATTGCTAAATTTTGTGTTTCAATCATACGATATGAACACAACACTTAAAAAAAAAACCAAACACATACCTGCTTCTTACGATGTTATCATTTCTGGTGCAGGCCCTGTAGGCCTGTTCCTGGCCTGCGAATTGGCCTTAGCCAAATGTCGGGTATTGATACTCGAAAAAACAGTAGAGGCTCACTCTCCTTTAAAACAGCTTCCCTTCGGTATCCGTGGCTTATCGGCACCAACTATTGAAGCGCTTTATCGCCGTGGCTTGCTTCAAGAACTTGAAATACATAAACACCTTAAAAACCCTCACCAAAATGCTGTGCAGGGAGCCCGCCGCCAGGCAGGGCACTTCGCTGGTATTCCATTTCATGACGGCGATATTGATATCACCCAATGGAAATATCGCTTACCGAATGCTACACCTACCAGTTTAATTACTGAAATGGAGGAGCTGGAAACGGTACTTTCCCGACGTGCAGTAATCTTGGGCGTTGAAATTAAACGAGGTTTTGCCGTTACGGGTCTCCATCAAAATGACAAAGGTATAACTGTACAGGCGAGTGCGCATTCTTTCGAAAGTAAATGGCTTGTAGGCTGTGATGGCAGCCGGAGCGCAGTACGCAAAACCGGCGGTTTCGAATTTGCCGGAACTGAGCCCGAATTTACAGGTTACTCAGCTAAGGTAGACATACTCAATCCAGAGTTGCTTAAACCAGGCCGAAACATTACTTCAACAGGGATGTACATGCAATCGCAGCCAGGTTACCTGGCCATACAGGATTTTGATGCTGGTGCATTTCATGGTTCGGCAAAGCCAGTTACACGAGAACATCTGCAAGAGGTACTGCGCCGTGTTTCAAACACCGATGTCACCATCAGTACACTCCATATTGCAAGCACCTGGACCGACCGGGCAAGGCAAGTTACAAGCTACCGCAACGGACACATAATTTTAGCTGGTGATGCTGCCCACATCCATGCACCATTAGGTGGCCAGGGGCTTAACCTGGGTTTGGGTGATGCCATGAACCTGGGCTGGAAACTTGCAGCCACCATCCAGGGAAAAGCTCCCGAGGGTTTATTAGACAGCTACAGCATAGAACGACACCCAATTGGCGCACAGGTACTCGATTGGTCCCGTGCTCAAGTAGCAATTATGAAACCCGACCCTAATGCCCGTGCCTTACACGCCATTATTACCGATCTTATCAATACCACTGATGGTGCCACCTATTTTGCGGGGAGGGTTTGGGGTGTTTCTACTCAAATTAATATAAATGGCATGCATCCACTGGTTGGTTGCAGTGTTCCTAACTTTGAATTTGAAAACGGAACGGAAATTGGCGAACTAATGTACAATGGCCGAGGAATACTGCTTGATTTCGACCAAAACACTTCAATCAAAAAGTTAGCTAGTGAATACAATGGACAAATTGATTATATTTCGACAACTGCGAAAGAACAATTGGGGTTATGTGCTGCACTGATCCGCCCTGACGGAATTGTAGCCTGGGCTACAGATAATGTGATGGAGATTAGCGAACTGCAGAAAGCAATGGCAAAGTGGTTTGTAAATCAGCATATTGATTAACATAAAAAAAGGATGATCATAAGTTCTAAGTCGCATCTATTTTTGATAGCGATCATGGTAAAATATGGAAATTTCATGTCTGTTTAATGTTTGATCAACACATCGATTAAAACTCCAAAAATCACTAATACGAGGCCAAATGTTAACACTCCCAAGCTATAAGCAATAATTGCTTTTAAGTAGCTTGCCACTTTTTTCCCATTAAAAAACTGCGCTATAGCCCATGTAGTATAAACTGCCCCTGTAATGCCCGAAACTTTCATGAAACTGATTTTACTAAGTCCTTCAGCAATGGCAAAAAACGAAATGATTAACATGCCAATTCCCATTACAAAGCACAGCAGGATCAATATTTCGAAGAAGTTGTAGCTGTATTTTTTAAAAAATAATTTTAACCACAAGGAAATGCAAACACCCATTAAAATATTGGCATAACCATAATGCCCCTGTACCCAATCGAAAATTAAACCAATGCTTGTTTTTTTTACCTCCTTAAATTCAACATAACCTTCCTCGATATGGAAGAAATGACTAATTACGGTATAAATTAACGAGCTAACGATGATAAATATAACCGGTTTTACCAAACGGCTCCGGTTCCCGGTAATGAATATTCTAATATTTTGGCCGGGCCTGATGAGCAGTTCTTTTACGGTAAACAATATTCCTTTTTCGAAATGTAGAATATGTTGTATTTCGTGTAAGATATAGTGCGCATCTACCCTTTTAACATGCGCCGGCTGACCACAACGGCCACAGAAATTATTATTTACAACATGACTGCAGTTTTTGCAATTTATTAGATCAGGATGCATATAATTTATTGATTAATATTTGTTGTATTACGTAATCTGATCTCATCATTTACCGATTTTATGGAGATGTAAATAGGCAGCCAGGTGATGGGCAGCACCATTACCGGGATGAATAATACCAATTTTGCCTTGAGAAAAAACAAGACTAAAGAAATAAGCACTCCTAATATGATAAATGCAATTAAGGCACCCTTTAACTTCGACCTGGTTTTATTTAATTCTGCCAAGCTTAATTCAGACCATTTTTTCATCATTCAAAATCTTTTCTATAAAAGTGGGTACAAAAATATTTTCAAAGGCTACACTTTAGTGTAAATTTGCTATTAAGCCATCCCTTAAATGAAAGACAACATCGCCTCCGCTCTGCTGACCAAGAATAAAGTTGAAAAAATATCAACCGAAGATCTTCAGCAGCAAGATTATATGGAAGCTATAAAAGCTTTTGCACGTTTAACCTACGAAAGCGTATATGTTATCGATTACGAAAAAATGGCATTTGAGTACGTTTCAGAAAATCCTTTATTTTTATGTGGTTATTCGCCTAACGAAGTTTTGGATTTAGGCTATGAATTTTATTTTAAAAATGTACCTGAAAAGGATCTCATATTATTGAGTCTGATTAACGAAGCGGGATTCGATTTTTTCGCAAAATTGCCTGGTGGAGAAAAAAAACAATATAGCATTACTTACGATTTTCATCTGATTAACCCGGAAGGTAAAGCCACACTGATTAACCATAAACTCACCCCCTTATTTTTAACTGGCGAAGGGAAGATGTGGAAAGCGATGTGTATTGTCTCCATCTCGCACCATCAGCAGGCTGGTAATATCTGTATTTACAAACAAGGCACCGATGATGTGTGGGAATTAAATATCGAAAGTAAAATCTGGCAGAAATCACAGAAACCAAAACTCAGCAAGAGGGAAATCGAAATATTGCAATTGCACGCCCAAGGTTTAACCATTAACCAAATTGCCGAAAAAATATTTGTCGCCTCTGATACCGTAAAGTATTATAGGCGACGGATTTTTGAACGATTGGAAGTGAGTAATATGGTTGAAGCCCTTTCACGTGCGGTTAATAGTAAGATGATTTAGTATCATCTTTTTTTACGATATTTTGGCCAAGGTTTGTCGCCCCGACCAAAGCCTGGCTTTACTGGCGGGTTGCTTTAAGCGTTCAATCCACCATCGATTGTTAAAAACGAACCGGTGATGTATCTGGCTTCTTCGCTTGCAATAAAGCTTACAAATGATGCAATATCTTCTACCGTACCGTAATCTGGCAAAGCCATACGGGTTCTCAAGAAATCAGCCAATGGTGCATCTGCGGGATTCATATCGGTATTTATTGGTCCGGGCTGAATCAGGTTTACCGTAATTTTTCGAGCACCAAGATCGCGTGCTAAACCGCGTGTAAAACCCTGAAGCGCCGATTTGCTCATGGTATACAAAGTGGTTTCAGGACCAAGAGCGTTATCGCCCATGTTGCTGCCAATGGTTATAATCCGGCCACCTTCGGGCATGCCTTTTACCGCAGCTAAAGCGGCCACAAAAACGGCTTGTACATTAACGGCCATAATTTCATTATAGTCCTCTAGAGTATGTTCCTCAAAGGCTTTGCCAATGTAAATACCGGCATTATTGATCAGGATATCAATGTGGCCAAAATCGGCAATTGTTTTAGCCACTGCGCCAGTTACTTCTACTGATACAGTACTGCTTGCTTTTAATGCCACAGCAAGCCCACCTGCAGCTTCAACCTCAGCCACTACGGCCAAAGCTTTTTCGGCTGAATTGGCATAAGTAAATACTACTTTCGCACCTTCGGCAGCTAATCTTTTTACAATCGCTGCACCTATGCCCCGGCTTCCTCCAGTTACCAAAGCAATTTTATCTGTTAATTTTTTCATGTGTATATTTTAAATTTTCTACTAAATTAGAAGAGATACTTTACATTTGCAGGTAAGCAACAAATTGTTAGGTACTAACAAAAAAGTAAGAAATGAGAAAAGAAACATCAACCAATGCTTTGAACGAAAAAATGATGATCGACAGCTGTGGCATGTCTTCATCGCTGTCCGTAATTGGCGGCAGGTGGAAACCCGCAATATTGTGTCGCCTTTCTTATGGCACCATGCGGTATGGCGAGCTTAAAAAAGACATTTTAGGCATATCAGAACGGATGTTGGTGGCGCAGTTAAGAGAACTGGAAAAAGACCAGATTATTACCCGGGTTGTTTTTCCGGAAGTACCGCCAAGAGTAGAATATCGCCTAACCGATTTGGGCCGTACCATGAAACCGATGCTGGATGCAATGTCTGACTGGGGCAATATGTACCGTGGACACATCAACCAAATGCAAGATTTATCTGCTAGCGTATTGCAAGACAAATAATGGAACAAGATGAACTTGTTTTATGATCGTTAAAAGCTATTCCTACCTTCCAGATTCAAAAAATAAATAGAAATTTAATAAAAAAAAATATGTTGTTTTTCGGCTGACAAACAGCTGTCATAGGCCAGTCTTAGTTTTGTTCTATTAAATTAATATAACAAGATGTCAGCAACTATGATTACTAAAAGCGAATTACTACAGCATTGGTTAGGCCACAGAAAACTAACCAGAAAAACCATCGAAAAATTTCCCGAGAAAGAATTATTCGAATTTTCGGTCGGTGGAATGAGGCCTTTTTCTTCATTAATTAAAGAGTTGTTATCGATTAATGTTCCTGGTTTAAAAGAAATGGTTACCAGAGAAACAGCTCCTTTTAGTCATGATCTCCCGCTTAATAACAAAGAAGAGCTACTAGCAAAATGGGATGAGGATACCCCAAAAATTGTGGAATACTTTAACCAAATCGCTGAAGATCAGCTTCACGAAACAATTAAATTATTCGGGCAATACGAGTTTTCGATCATTAGCCACCTGTTGTATTTTATCGATAACGAAATACACCACCGTGGGCAGGGCTTTGTATATTTAAGGGACTTAGGCATTGAGCCTCCATTTTTCTGGGACCGTTATTAAAAAGCAGGAGACTGTATCATAAAGGCTATTTCACCTCAGATGCTGTCATGTTGAGCCTGTTGAAACACCTTATGAGGTATTTAAATAAGCCCTTCAAGCAACCATTGATGGACTCAATAGAAAAATCGTAATTGCGAGGAGGAACGACGAAGCAATCTTTCATGCGAGTGTTCCTTGCATAGAGATTGCTTCGTCGGCTGGAAAAGCCTTCTCGCAATGACGATACTTGGAGCGGATTTATTATCTTTTAAATTTTCCCTTCATTTTTATAAAATAAATTATCCCTACCATTGACGTTCTTTTATAATCACCTAAACATGAATGATTTATGTCCGTTTTTTATTTCCGCCCAACTAGGCCGTAGCACTATATCTCCGTTCTACTTAAATCCGGCCTAACAAATTTTTCGGGCTCTACTGACCAAGCCCTATTACTGGCTTTGAAAGAAAACGGCGAAGCCCTCATGAATGCAACTGAAAGTTACAAACAACAAATGAATAAATTTTCAGCCGGCATTTTTTGTTTCTTTTTGATGCCAAAAAGAAAGAGCTCTTCGGCGGCGGCGAGCCGAGGCAAGACTGTGGCGTATTGCAAAAGAAATCAATTATACGTCACTCATATTGATTTTATAAAATAAACTATCCGTCAGGATGACAATTCTATATTTATGATACAACCTCTTTGTTTTGTATTCTCTTCAAACCAGCTTCCATTATTTCAATCAGCTCATTGTTTAAATAGGCTGGTTCTATAATGTCGGCAACATCAACAAATTTAACAAACCAGCGCACAAAAGAAACCACAGAAAGGGAGCAATCGAAATACATGATCACAAAATCATCTGAAATTTCTTCGCTTGTAAATCCGAAAATCTGCCGTTCCCAATATAAAAAATGCGCATACTTCCGGTCTACCCTGATTTCGACTTTCATCATATTTTCAGATAGACTTTTATCCCTGAATTCGTTAATTGGTGGGTGTGCAATAGTAAAGCTTTCTTCAAGCACCAGAACTTTTTTAATTCTGTCTAACCTAAAATTGCGGTAATCTTTCCTTAAATGGCAATAGGCCAAAAGATACCAAAGACTGTGCTCGTAGAATACACCGATTGGTTCTACAGATCTGCCAACCGTATGAATATCGCCACTTTTGAGGTAATCGATATGGGTTATTTTTTTCTTTAAGGTACTATTGAGTAAAACATCGATAATGTTCGGCAGGTAATCATTCGATTTAAAGTCGTTTTTAAGATGTATAGCATCTTCTAAATGCAGGAAATCTCTTTTTTGATTCACCTGAAAAGAGCTTTTTATTTTGATGAGTGCCGCCTCAAAATGTTTTTTAATAAACTCGGTTTCATGTTTCTGCATCACTTTTTCGGCAACCATTAAACTGAGAATTTCTTCCTGACTAAACCTTGATGGCTGCAGCCTAAACCCTTCCATAATCGAATAACCAGATCCTGATTCATTTACGATCGGAATGCCGGCAATCTCCAGTGCTTTTAAATCCCTATAAATTGTCCTTAAACTGATTTCGAAGCGCTTTTTTAATTCTTCAGTAGTGACTACGGATTTAGATTGCAACAGAAAAAATATCTGTAATATCCGGTCAAATCTTTTGGTAATATCCATTTTTAAAAATGTAGGTATTTATTAAACAGCTAATTTAGATGGTTTGCCCTTTAGCGCAGAAATTGCTTAGGCAATACGTTTTCTGATGAAGATTTTACAAGTTCAAGAATTCTGTTTTGCCGGGTTTCTGCTCTTTTTGCCAGTACAATCCATTGTAAGATGGCTTTCTTAGCGGATTTACTTAGGCCAAGAAAAAAAATCTTTGCGTCTTTATTGTTTTTAAATTCTAAGGCTAAATCTTTAGGTATTTTAAGTGTTTCTACTGCATCTAAAGTAGTCCATGACCCATTTTGTTTAGCTTTTTTAATGGCTTCTAAACCTGCTTTTGCGATAAGCTTTTGTGTCAACAGGCGCTTTACCTTTTCCTTATTGATTTTCGACCAAACGCTATTGGGTTTCCGTTTACAGAAAAACTGCATAAACGTGTCGCTATCTATGGACTTTTTTATACTGTCTATCCAGCCAAAACACAGGGCCACATCTACAGCTTCGCTCCAGGTGATGCTTGGCAAACCCGAACCTTTTTTGCCATAAACAAGCCAAACCGACGATTTAAGTTCGTGATGGGCGGCTAACCATTCCCGCCATTCTTTGATGTTGGCAGGACAAAAAGTTTCTATATCTTTTACTTTGTTTTCCACTATCTTGCAATTAATAAAATAATTTTCCGGAAGACATGCCCCATCAATTATTTTAAACATGCAACAAATTTAGCAGACGGAGTGACAACCCTATGGCAGTGGTGATTTTAAACTTGTTTATAATTCTTCACTACCGCTACGGTAACCATCAATTGCCCTACATGGCGCATGGTATGCTCTGCCGCATGGAACAACAAGCCGATAACAGTTGAAGGGAGTCCTGCGCGACCTACGCCTCTATAATCGGGCAATGTGGTTGCATCTGTACTTTTGATCTGCGCTAATGCAAGATCTACCTGTTTGTTGAAACGGTTAACAAGATCTGCCACGGTATATCCCGCTGCCGAATCTTTACCCTCTTCAGCCAACTGGGCAAACTGAAATTCAGAAAGACCTTCTGCCCTGGCATAAGTAAATACCCGATCGAGTACCCCACTTAAATGCTGAAGATGAAAACCTGTAGATGCCATTCCGGCGGGGCGTTGCCAAAGCAATTCGATTGGGAAGTTGACCATATACTCATTAATCTCTTCTCTTGCTTGTAATAAGGCATGTGCTACAGGCTGTAACATCGGGATAATTTCGGGCAGCGGCCCTCTTTGCCAAACTTCTAATTGTTGCGCCATTAATATTTATTTTTTAAAATTTAAGATCCGATTTAAAGAAACCATTACCTTAATTAAAACATTTTTATTCGGTTTGAGGCTCTTCTCCTTCCTTGGCTATTATCTTCTTTAATGTTTCCAATTGCCAGGTACGTTCGGCTTTAATCCGGTTTAAATCTTTAGGAAAAGCTAAGCCAATGGTTTTAATTGCGTAATCAGCGCATACCATAGCATGCTCCCTCATGTGCCCAACACCTACCGCCTGACCAGCCGTTCGAATGGCATTTTTCGTCACCTCGGTGCTACAAGCCCTGGCAAGCTCATGAATTCTGAAACCAGCTTGTCTGACCTCGTGAACACTTGCTTTTCCAGCTTGCCAGCGTCTATTTATTTCGAATCCGATTTCAACAACAGATAAATCTATAATTTCATCCGGCAAACAGGTTAACACATTTTTCGCACACTTAATGGCCCACTTTGCTAAAGAGGCCTGATCTGTTTGCGCGTAAATGTTATCAATTTCAGCTCTTAGATCGCTATCATCAACTATTTTAATTTTCGGTATAGTCGGCATAAACTTTAAACTAGTTAACTCCTTCTTTATTCAGTTTCAGGCGGCAGCGCTCCTTCTTTATCTGGATAATAGATTTCAAAGGCATAAACAAAAATAACTTAGTCAATATTAAAGAAAAAGCTGGCAATTCAAACAGCGAATACAGTAGAATACCTAGTTTACAATGAAACGGTAGGCCTTAAGGTTAAGCATCTGTTCTGCGTTTTTAAACGATGACGCAAGCAGGAGTCAAATCCTTTATAATGACTAATGTAACTAAATATAGGCAATGGTTACAATCACAATCCAGATCAAGCTAAACACACCTCCAAAATAAAACATTGGCATGTTTTGTTTCAGGTTCTTCTTAACCAGGGCAGCGTAAATGATCCACCCAAAAAAGGCAATAAAATATAGCGGAACCGCAAATAATAACATAAGATTAAAATTGGTAATCAAATATAACCATTTAATTAATTGAAGTCATAAAATTGACAAAAATAAACGAACTATAGAGAAACCGTAAAGCCAAAATTCCAACCTAACCAACCTTGTGCACCGTTTTTAAAATGACGACTCCAGACAGGCGCCACGTCTTTTTTATAATTTTCGCCAGAAATGGCTTCTCCCTTCACGTAATAGGAATACGCAGGTCCTGCAAAAATAGCAAGCCTCGACAAAGCGTTAAACTGCAGATTTGCCTGTAGCCTGTAGAGGTTGTTTGCTTCTTCAAAATTACCTAGATATATGGATTGAATGGTTCCTTCGGCGGCGATAGCAAAACGTTTGTTTAATATAAAATCATGACCAAGGCCTAATCCAAAAGTAAATGCCCGGACAGTATCTGAAAAATTTTTACCTGCAATTAATAAGGTATATAATTTGGCATTTCCGGTTTTAAAGGCGACATTGGTATTGATTAGCTCATTGCTATATACCGTTATTTTGCGATAGCCATCATTGGATAGGTTGATCAACCCGATACTGATACCGGATGATGAATCGGCCAGATTTACCACAGACAGTTGAAAACCATCCATGTTTTTAGCCTGGTTAACCAATCCGGCAAGCTGCATGCCCTTTAAACGGCCCGAGGTTTTATTCATTACACCTGCCAGCTGAACACCTGTGGTATTTTTGCTCACATTAATCAGTCCGGCTACCTGCGCGCCTTTAACATCTTTGCCTGCAAGGTTGCCTACCCCCGCCAATTGCAGCCCCCTTACCTTACTTTCTACCCTGTTTAACAAACCGGCCACCTGTACACCATCCATATTGAGATTTACATCGTTGTACGCGCCTGAAAATTGAGTACCTTTTACCGATCCACCTACTACATTGAACAAACCCGCCACCTGAATCTTTTTAATATCGCCTTTAGTTAAATTAAACGCACCCGCTACTTCAAAACCATTTGTTCCGGCAGTATAACCACCAAGTATATTTAAAGATGCCTTGTTTACTACACTAGAACTCATGCTGCCATGCGAACTTAGGCCAGGGGTAAACGATGCCTGAAATGGTGTCTGTGCCAAAAAATCAGGAATATTCAGGTTTTGGATGCGTTGCTTTGAGGAGAGCAAAAAACGCCATATTCCGCGCCCCCCAAAAGTATTGGTGAAAAATGCGCCTTTTTCTTTGTCCGGATCTTCGTATTTCTCAGGTTTTATATTGATGTCAGCCAGGAAAACCAGGGCTGTATCGCGATAGGTTTCTTTACTTGCCGTTAAAATTACGCCATTATGCTCGCCTCTAAAACGCAATGTAAAATAACCGTTGTTATCTGTAAGTGCAGCCTGAAGCAGCTTTTTTTCGTAAACACTGGCCTGTTTAACCTTATTGCCTGTTCTGGTATCAACCACATAACCGCTTATTGCATATTCATTATCGCCATTTGCAATGTGCGCTGCTTCTATTGTTAAATGATTTACGGCATAGCGAAGAATAATGTATCCGGCATTTTCTTTATAATCTACCTTACCATCAAATAGCCGATCTAAAACCTCGCGTACCGGAACATTTTTAACATTAAGGCTAACCAGACTATCCTGCCTGAACAGCACACCATTGTAAGAAAAATAGAATCCGCCAGCCTTGCTTATCATCTGCAAAACATTGCCAACCCGTTCTTGCTTAACATTTAAGCTTACTCCTTTGGATAAATTTCTTCTATAATCGACTGCGGTAACCTGTGCGCTACAATAACCCGAAATAAAGAGCAATAAAATAATTAGTCTTGTCTTCATTATTTTTTAGCAGACAACAAAATGGTATTGCCGTTACGTGATAACTTTAAATTTAAGGTTTGGCAGATAATTTCAAGATTCTGGTTTACCGATCCCATTTTTAAAGTGGTATTAATTGTTAAGGCTTTAATCTTTTCATCCAAAGTGATGTTGCTTCCGTAAGCCTCATTCAAAGCATTTACCAGCTTGGATAAAGAAATGTTATTCGCCTGAAACAGATTGCTACGATAGTAATTATAAAGCTGATCGGTACTTTGTTCTTTTATCAGTTTACGGGTATTGTTATTAATGATAATCTTTTCACCCTTATAAAGCTTAATCTCATCATTGGCCAGGCGAACCTTCACAATTCCGGTTTCTACGTTAATTTCGGTATCCTTTTTTATATGCTTGATATTGAAGGACGTACCCACTACTTCTACACTGATCTTTTCGATATCAATTACAAAAGGGTGCGCTTTATCTTTGGCCACATCAAAAAACACATCACCTTGTTCCAAATTCAGTTTTCTGTTGTTTTTAAAGTTAGTGGCATAGCTTATTTTGGTATTCTTGTTTAAGGTCAGCGCTGATCCATCAGGTAAGGTTTCTGTACGTACCTGGTAGGTAGCCGCGAGTTCGGTATATTTTCCTGGGCCGTACAAACTATATGCGATCCATCCACCTATGGCAATAAACAAAACTGCTGCTATCCTTAGCCAAACTTTACCAGCATTTAACCGCTTAATGTTGTCGCCCCCTGGTTTTAAATCTGCTCTTCTCGCCTTAAAACTTGCCCACGCCTGCTCTTCATCCCTTTTGTTATCATTTTTTAGGGTGTTGCTTACCTGCCAGATGGTTTCTAACTGCGTAAAATGCTTTTTATTGGCTTCGGCAGCGTCTAGCCACTTTTCTACCTTTTCGTTTTCTTCTATAGTACTTTCTTTTAGAAGAACCTTTATCAATAATTCATCAGTCATGCGCTTTCTTCTAATTAAAAAAATCGTTGTAATACCATAATCCGAGTAAAATAAACACCAGGAAATCGGCAAGTTTTAGCCTTAAAATCCTTAAAGCTTTTCCCATTTGATTTTCTACCGTTTTGATTGAGAGACCTAAATGATCGGCAATTTCGCGGTATTTCAATTCTTCGAACCTGCTCATTTGAAAAATGGTGCGGCATTGTTCTGGTAAATGGTTCAAGGCATCTTTTAAATGCTGCTGTAGTTCAGTAAATTCGATTTTTGCAGCAGCAGGTTCATGTTCTGTATTCATGGTGTGTACCGTAAATTCCTGGTATTTGCTTTTGGTTTTTTCCTGTTTAATGTAGTTTAAACTATCGTTGTAAACACATTTGTAGAGGTATGCTTTTATAGATTGTATTCTAAGGTTTTCTCTTTTTTCCCAAAACTTTAAGAACATTCCCTGTACAATTTCTTCAGCAACATCTTCATCTTTTAAAATCACCTGAGCATAAGCGTGCAGTGCATTGTAATGCGTTTTGAACAAATGTTCAAATTCGGTATCATCATGGTATTGATGGCTAATTTCGGAAGATACTGCTGTTAATTCCACGGGTTTAATTGTAATCAAATATATAGGTTTATTAATTATTGAATTTTGAATGATTGATTGAGTGAGTGTTGGATGTATGCGAAACTCAATCATTCCCTCATTCAAAATTCAGTCATTCAATCATTAAATCATTCATCTTAAAAACTAATTGCCAAACCACCTGTATAACCTAAAAATAGTGCATGTAGGGTGTTGTCTTTTCTATCCCAGCTTTTCACATAGTGTTTCTGTAAGGTTTTTCCCTCTTCGGTATTGGTTGATACAAAATTGAACGACGGACCAGCAAAAATTTCTAAATTCTGGCCTATCCTAAGCGAAGGCAGTAACTGAAACGTAGATTTGAAATAATTGCCCCGTTTAAAGTTTTGTAACGAACTCCCGGTAAGTTCTGCATTTAACCTGAAGTGTTCTGATTGAAAAAAGTGAGCACCTAAACCTGCTTCGAAAGCGTAAACTTCATCTTTATTTTTAAAGTTATAACCAGCGCCGATAATACCATATAATACTTTCCCGCCCGATCTGAATATGGCCATGGTAGTTAAATTCTGGTTGGTAGTTAAAGCAATACTTTTCTCGCCATTTTTAACAATATTGATAATGCCGATCGGATAATCGCTGCTATCGGCCACGTTAATAAAACCTGCAAGCTGAACGCCTTTCACTTTCTTTGCCACATTGATAAAACCTGCAATTTGCGATCCTTTTACATCGGCGGCTTTATTCATAAAACCTCCTACCTGCACGGCAGAAACATTTTTAGAAGTCCAGTTCATAAAACCAGCGACCTGAGCACCGCTATTTTCTTTTGAGATATTGGCGAAACCTGCTATAGCAGCCCCATTCCCTCCACCATAGGTATTGATAAAACCTGCAAACTGTGCCCCACTTGCTTTGCCACCAATGTGGTTAGAAAAACCTGCGAACTGTGTACCGCTTGCATTTTTACGCACGATATTGGAAAGGCCTGCAAATGAGAGTCCTTTTTCTGCTGCCGAAACACCAACCAAAGCGTTTAAAGAAAATACATTTGTATCTAGCGCTGCATGGGTTCCGTTTGTGCTTATTGGGTATACAAAACCAATATTTACTTTACCTTTTTTGCTTTCTTGGGCAAAACCATTTAATCCAATACTTAATAATATCGCTAAACCCAATGCTTTAACACCAGATGCATTTTTGAAGCTGATGTTTGTTGCACAGCTGTTTTTAATTTTTGTCGAAGTTGTGTTCATTTCTGTCTAATTTTAAAATGAGACAACAAACACGACACTTACCCCTACGTGCAGCAAAAAAATATTTCTGTGCACACCAATATTATTAGAAGTCTTTTTTCAGCATCCGAAATGATAAATTAAAAGTTCACTAGCATAATATAAACGCCTAAATCAGCTATAATATACTATAATATCGATCTCACTAAACCGCCTTCTACCCTAATGGCAGCGCCATTGGTTCCGGAGGCTAACGGACTTACATAAAAAGTAACGGCATTTGCAATTTCACTCACATCAAGAAAGCGTTGCAGTAAGGAAGTGGGCCGCATGTTCTTAAAGAAATCGGCTTCTACCTCAGCAATAGTGATGTTTCCATTTTTGGCTAAATCTTCAATAAAAGTACCTACACCTTTTGATTTGGTAGGGCCGGGCAAAATTGAATTGACGGTTACCCCGGTACCTTGAGTTAATTCTGCCAAACCACGGCTAACGGCCAGCTGTGCAGTTTTAGTCATGCCATAGTGGATCATTTCATCCGGGATAAACACAGCCGATTCGCTGGAGATAAAAATAATCCTGCCCCAATTTTTCTTTAACATCTTAGGGAAGAGTTGCCTCGACAACCTGATTCCACTCATTACGTTAACTTCGAAAAACCTAAACCAATCTTCATCACTGATCTCTTCAAAAGCTTTAGGTTCAAAAATGCCTGCGTTATTGATCAGAATATCTATCTCCGGTAATTTATCGATCAGGTTATTTACTTCATCGGCTTTCGAAAAATCAGCAGCTATTCCTGAAATAAATTCATTCCCGGCAATACCTTGCAATGATCTGACTGCATCGTCTACACCGCTTTGCGACCGGCCATTGATAATTACTTTTACACCTTCTTTTAATAAACTTTCGGCAATCGCGAATCCGATCCCAGCGGTAGAGCCGCTTATAAAAGCCGTTTTATGCTTTAATTGTAAATCCATTTTTCCTTTTTAATAATGTTTATACTAAAATAATTATTGCCCTAGGGTTATACAAACTGAACAATTTTTTGGGTAAAAAGTGTCATAGGAATATGCTAAAATGAATGGCAAGGCTACAAAAATCGGTACTGTTTCGAACAGGGGCGGGTTAAAGCAAGAAATGCCAAAATAGCCTCCTTTATCATCTTCCAATAAACATATTTTCTTATTCCATGGACGTATCCCTGATCAGTTAGGTGATTAACGTTTAAGTTAAGATAATCACTAGTTATTGATCTGCCTTCTGATCCTGGATAAAGATTGTGGCGTGATTCCTAAATAAGAAGCTACATCAGTTAATGATACGCGCAGGGCAATGTCGGCCTGACGGGTAACAAACAACCGGTATCTATTGGCAGAATCCTGCCCCAAATAGACATTTCGGATATTGATCTTGTCTATTAAAGCTTGTTGTGTAATCTGATCAATAACTGTTTTAAGATATGGTACCTGTTCGTAAAGTTTCAAAAGCGCTGTTCTGTTAATCCCTAAAACCTCACAATTGCAGGCTGCCTGTATACATTCTTCTGCCGGTATCTGCTTATGGAAACTATTCAATATCGTACAAAACTGGTTTTCTTTTAAAAAATAATGGGTCACTTCATTCCCCTTTTCATTTCGGATAACAATCCTGAGTACGCCGTCAACAATAAAAAAAAGTTCTTTGCTAATACTGCCTGGCTGGGAGAGCGCTTCTCCTTCTTTAAACATTTTGGGATTAAAGGCTTCCACGATATACTGCTCTTCTGCTGCCGAAATTTGATGGTACAGTTTCAGGTAGCTGATAAGTTTGTTCGGCATTGGAATTTATATATAGTATGGAATTGAGTTGAACAAAAATACAGGCTCAGACCGTTTTTACCAATTGGTAAGTGAATTGGTTGTTGATATCTCAAAATTTGCACTTCAATTTACAACATCATGAAAATAAAAGCAAATGAATTTACACTGAAAGGAAAAACAGTGATTATATTGGGTGGAAGCTCGGGCCTAGGTTTTGCAACCGCACAGGCCGCAGCGCACGATGGCGCAAAAGTGGTAATCGTTTCTGGTAATGAAAACAGGATTAATGAGGCGTTAAAATCCTTACCCGAAAACTGCAAAGGCTTTGCCGTAGATCTGAGTAAAGAAGAAAACATTAAGCAGTTTTTTAATTCAGTCGAACCTTTTGATCACCTGGTATATACCGCAGGCGAAAATATAGTATTGAATACGATTAATGAAACCAGCCTGGAAGATGCCCGTCAGTTTTTTACCTTAAGGTATTGGGGGGCTTTTGCTTCAGTTAAATATGCAGCAAAAAAGATTAAAGCAGGCGGTTCTATTAATTTAACAGGAGGTATTGCCAGCCCGAGACCAAGTGCCGGCTGGGGCGTAGCGGCCAGTATTTGTGGCGCCATGGAAGGTTTTACCCGTGCAATGGCTGTAGAACTGGCACCAATACGTATAAATTCGGTATCGCCAGGTGTGGTTAAAACCAATTTATGGAACAGCATGAGCGATGAGGATAGAAATAACCTCTATGTCGGTGTAGGTGAACGTTTACCTGTAAAGCGTGTTGGAGAAGCCAGCGATATTGCACAGGCATTTTTATACACTATGAAACAACAATACGGCACAGGGCAAGTAATTGTGGTAGATGGTGGTTCGGTATTGGTGTAAACCACAATAAAGAAATCGTCATTTCGATCAGCGTATAACGTGGTCTGGAAACCAGGTAGTGCTTAGCGAAGCTAAATCATTGAGATCCCCCATTTCATTACCTTTCATCCGATAGCGATTGGATCGAGATGACGACTTTCCGCAACTCCAAAATATCACACAATTTGCCGTTTTAATGCTTTAAGTTGCGTTGCTAATAATACGCCTCCAAGTGCTGCGGTGAGAAAAACGCCTTCAAAAATCAACAATCGTTTTTTCTTTTTAAAGCCGCGGTAAAAGGTATGTGCTGCAATAACCCCCAAGCCAACAAACTCTATATCTCTTTGTACCCTTTTCGACGAATCTTTACTTTTAACCAGCACAATGCGCAATAATTTATCGATTAAACTGATGTTTTTAGAAACACCTTTTCTAATCTGTGCCTTACTCGCCGAAGCGCCCAGTTTCTTAGCCGCTGTTTGTAATCCTGTAGTGGTGATCTCGTTGATCAATTGTATTTTGGTATCTTTTTTTTCCATATTGCTTCTATAGGTCTTATTATTTCAACCCGATATAAAGGGATATGGTTTTGATTATTTGAGAATGATGTGACTAGCCATCGTTATTTACGATAGGATAACCAAGTCAATATCCTTCATCGCCAGATTCTTCAGTAAACCATTAAAAACTGCTGTACGCAGAATGACCTGAAAAATATTAAGATGGGGTTTCCCGATACAAATGGTGGTAATTTCTTTCTCGTTGGCAATATCGATGATGGTTTTGGTTATCGCATTACTCTTTACCTTAATCACTTCGGCCCCAAGCTCGGTAGCCAGTTTAAAATGGTTAATCAGATGGCGCTGCTTATCGAGTTTAATACGTTCCATGCTTTCACTATCACTCTGCACATACAGTACAATCCATGGCGACCGGTAATAGGAAGCCAGTCTTGCAGTTTTCCTGATCACTACCCCTGCAGTTTCGGCATTAGAGGAAATACAGGCTAAAAAACGTTCAGGCCGAAGTTTGATTGATTTTGGAATTTCGGTCTGGATTTTCCGTTCTACCTGGTGCACCACCTCTTTTAAGGCCAGTTCGCGCAGTTGAAGAATTTTATCGGACTGAAAAAAATTGCCAAGTGCCCTTTCAATTTTCGATTGATCGTAAATTTTGCCTTCTTTAAGCCGGGTAACCAATTCGTCAGCGGTAAGGTCGATGTTTACGATCTCGTCGGCAATTTCCAATATCTTATCTGGAATACGTTCGGTAACCAATATCCCGGTAATCTGCTCAATTTCCTCGTTAATGCTTTCCAGGTGCTGAATATTTACGGCCGAGATCACGCTGATTCCTGCCTCAAGTAAATCGAAAACATCTTGCCAGCGTTTGGTATTTTTGCTTCCTCCTGCATTGGTATGGGCAAGCTCATCAACAATAACAATCTCAGGATGGCGATTCATAATTCCTTTTAAGTCCATCTCTTCGATTTCCTTGCCACGATAGAAAATTTTCCTTCGCGGAATAGTGGGAAGGCCTGCAACAAGGGCTTCTGTTTCTGCTCTTTTGTGGGTTTCAACATAGCCGATACAAATGTCTACCCCATTCCGCAACAGCGCATGAGATTCCTGGAGCATCCGGTAAGTTTTACCTACACCGGCACTCATGCCGATATAGATCTTGAGCTTTCCGCGCCTCGATTTTTTTACCAGATCCAAAAAGTGCCTGACCGATTCTTCTTTTTGTTCTTCTTCCATGATCATGTACTTTTCAGCTGTTTAATTTTAGTTCGAATAGTGGGTCGTCATCTCGACTGAAGCGCAGCGCAATGGAGAGATCTTTGAACTATGTTACCGAAAAGTTTAAAGATTTTCTCCATTACGCTACCGATGAAACCTGTGAAACAAGCAAGCATGCCTTCAGTAAATAAAAACAAATGCTTAAATCGGTAAGCTTCAGTCGAAATGACGATATTATTTCTTTTAAATTCAAATGTCATTTATATTGATTTTTATAAATAAATTACCTCTCAGGATGATAAATCTTAAAGAGTAATCCTCATACCCACGCAGACGAATCGTATTAAAATGAAACCGCTATACTCGCTGTAAGGGCTGCATTCGCATTTACCGCAGCGCCATCTCTTGCAAATATTTTGTCTTTACTATCATAGGCTTTTCCTTCCAATCTGATTACTGCATTTGCTACGGGCGAATAATCAAGATTTAACGAGTAACCCTTGGTTTTAAAACCCTGTGGCGTTCCGGTTGCAATAAAAATTCCATTTTTATCTTCATAATATTCGAATCTTCCGGCAACTGCCCATCTTGGTGCAAATTTATATTGTAGAATTGCTACCGGTGAGATCACCTCATTTTTATCATCACTTCCTTTTTGTTTTTGCTGCGTTCCGTAATCAAATCCAAGGGTTACACCAAATTTATCAGTAAGCTGAAAGATGCCATAAATATTGTGGTAAAACCTGTTTACCCTAACCGAATCGGCCCCTTCCGTTCCAAGATAATTGCTGTAGTTTACCGTAATCTTAGCTGTTGGTTTCCAACTTAATTGAAGTCCACCTGCGGGTTTGTTGTTTCCATTCTGGCGGCTAATGCGTTGCCATCCGTTCAGATAAAGTGCCGTTGCCGTAAATTTGCCATCTTTGGTACCATAGGTAATTTTCGCACCCGACTCGTAATAAGGGGTATTCTCTGAAGAAATATTCCTGGTGAGTACCCAACAGTCTTTCGAAACCGCACCTTCAAAACCAATGTGTGAAGAAAAGATTCCGGCGTCGATCCAAAGGTTTTCCGACTTCGATAATTTTACGCCTGCATTGGCCTCGAAGATATTTTTTAATACCCCAGGTTCGGCAGCAAGATTGGCATTGGCATAAGTTCCGGCCATGACTGCTAAGTTTGCGCGGATATTTCCTGTATCATAGGCGGCTTTAATAAATCCAAGGTTCAGGTTAACTTCGTTTGCACGGTTATGTGAATAAATAAACCCCGGTCGGTTATGATCGGCTGGTTTGTTAAAATCGTATCCATAATAGGCCTCAAGATAACCCGTTACTTTAATTTTGGGTTCATCCTGTGCTTTTGCAAAAAAAGTGATGGTAAGTGTAGCGGCAAGTAATAATAATTTTTTCATCTGTATTCTATTTATTTTATCTGATTTTTTTATTGAGTAAAGTATAGCACGATCGTCATCTCGATCCGATAGCTATCGGATGAAGTGCAGCGGAATGGAGAGATCTTAAACAGGCAGTAACTAGATCTATTCACTACGGTCGGACGATTTATCGTTAAACCACCATTTAAAGCTCATCAAGGGCAAGGTTTAATTTCAACACATTTACCGATGAAGGACCAAAAACACCCATAAACGGTTTAAGGGTATTCATTGCAATAAGTTCTTTCACCTTTTTCGCATCTATATTTCTGGCTTTTGCAACCCTCTGGATCTGAATCGCGGCGCCTTGCTCGGAAATATTTGGATCAAGCCCGCTTCCTGATGCAGTAACCATATCGGCAGGGATATCTGATTTCTTGATGCCCGGATTGTATTTTAATAAAGTATCAATACGCGACTGCACTTCCTTTAAATAATCGGGGTTGGATGGCCCTTTGTTAGAACCTGCAGAACCAGCTGCATTGTAAGCAACCGCCGATGGTCTGCCCCAGAAATACTGCGGTTTGGTAAAAGATTGACCCAACAAGGCATAACCAACTGTTTTACCATTTTTGGTGATTTTTTCTCCTCCACCGTTCCCTTTAGACATTTTGCCAATAAAGGCCACAGTGATTGGATATACTACGCATAACAGTACCAACAGTACTAGGGTTAAGCGGATGGATTGAATGATATACTTTTTCATGATGATAATTTTAATTTTTCTTTGCTGTCATGCTGAGGGACGAAGCATCTTTGATTTAAGGCAGTGCCAGATTTTAGGGGCTTCCCTTTCGCTTGCAGATTCTTCGCTGCACTCAGAATGACAGGTTTTTAAACAAATAAGCCAACCAATAAATCGATTATTTTAATCCCTATAAATGGGGCTATTACACCACCAATACCATATATAAACAGGTTTCTGCGCAATAAGGCAGTTGCGCCGATAGGTTTGTAAGCTACCCCTTTTAATGCCAGAGGAATCAGGATTGGAATAATGATGGCGTTAAAAATTACTGCCGACATGATGGCTGATTCTGGTGAGTGCAGGCCCATAATGTTCAGGCTTTGCAAGGCAGGAATTGAAGCGATAAACAATGCCGGAACGATGGCGAAATACTTGGCCACATCATTCGCGATGGAAAAAGTGGTCAGCGTACCACGTGTAATTAGTAACTGTTTACCGATCTCTACGATTTCGATCAGTTTAGTGGGGTCGTTATCCAAATCGACCATGTTACCTGCCTCTTTTGCAGCCTGTGTTCCACTGTTCATGGCTACACCAACATCGGCCTGTGCTAAGGCAGGTGCATCATTGGTTCCATCCCCCATCATGGCTACCAATTTACCTAAGTTCTGTTCGTCTTTGATGTAGTTCATTTTATCCTCGGGTTTGGCCTCAGCAATAAAATCGTCAACACCGGCTTTCTCAGCAATATATTTAGCTGTTAATGGATTATCTCCGGTAACCATCACAGTTTTCACACCCATTTTTCTTAAACGTTCGAAACGTTCACTGATCCCTGGTTTAATGATATCCTGTAATTCGATTACGCCAAGGGCTTTTTCATTTTCAGATACCACGAGTGGCGTTCCTCCATTGGTAGCAATGGCCTTTACATGATTTTCGATATCGGAAGGAAAAATATTCCCAGCTTTTTCTACAATATTCCTGATCGAATCGAAGGCTCCTTTTCTAATTCGTCTTCCTTCAAGGGTGTCTAATCCACTTGAGCGGGTTTCTGCAGTAAATTTGATAAAAGTAGATCCCTGAGGTGTTCCGGCAGACATAACACCCTGATCAGCAGCAAGTTCTATGATTGATTTTCCCTCTGGGGTTTCATCGGCCAAAGAGCTCAGCAGACAGGCATCAGTAAAAGCTTTAATATTTACACCTGCTGTTGGATAAAAATTGGTCGCTTTACGGTTACCAATAGTGATCGTTCCAGTTTTATCTAAAAGCAATACATCAATATCTCCTGCAGTTTCTACCGCTTTACCTGATTTGGTAATTACATTGGCTCTTAATGCCCTGTCCATTCCGGCGATACCGATGGCAGATAAAAGTCCGCCTATAGTGGTTGGGATCAGACATACAAACAGCGAGATCAGTGCAGCAATTGTAATCGGCGTATTGGCATAATCAGCAAAAGGTTTTAGTGTTATGCATACGATGATAAACACCAACGTAAAACTGGCCAGTAAAATGGTTAAAGCAATTTCGTTTGGTGTTTTCTGGCGCGATGCACCTTCAACCAAGGCAATCATCTTATCTAAAAAGCTTTCGCCTGGGGCAGTACTCACCTGAACTTTAATCTCATCAGATAATACTTTTGTACCGCCTGTTACCGAAGATTTATCGCCTCCCGATTCGCGGATTACAGGAGCAGACTCGCCGGTAATGGCCGATTCGTCGATGGTGGCAATACCTTCAATAATCTCTCCATCAGTTGGTATGGTATCGCCTGTTTCGCAAATAAACACATCGCCTTTTTTTAACTGATTAGATGAACGGATTTCGATGGTTCCATTAGCCAAAATTACTTTTGCGGGTGTTTCTTCTCTTGTTTTACGAAGACTGTCTGCCTGTGCTTTTCCTCTTGCCTCTGCAATGGCTTCGGCGAAGTTTGCAAACAACACAGTAAGCAAAAGCACTAAAAAGATGAAGAAATTGTATAATGGCGATCCTTGTCCACTGTGGCTAAAAGAGTATACGGTAACATAAGCCATTACCAGCGTTCCGATTTCGACGGTAAACATGACCGGGTTACGCACCATTACCCTCGGATCTAGTTTGATGAAAGATTGTTTTAGCGCGGTCTGCACCAAGGCAGGTTCGAACAATTTATTATTGGGTTTCATTTTTTTATTTATTATGTGATTTCACAGATTTATTTAAGCATGGTAAAATATTCCGCCAAGGGTCCTAAAGTCAGAGCAGGGAAATAAGATAATGCGTTCAGCACCAGAATAACTGCAAAAGTCATCAGGGCAAAGGTTTTGGTATCTGTTTTAAGCGTACCGGCTGATTCGGGTATGAATTTTTTAGCACCTAATAATCCGGCGATGGCAACAGGTCCGATAATCGGTAAGAAACGGCCTAGAAAAATCACAATGCCTGTGGATAGATTCCAGAAGATATTGTTATCGCCCAATCCTTCAAACCCTGAGCCGTTGTTGGCGTTGGATGAAGTCATTTCGTATAACATTTCTGAAAATCCGTGGAAACCAGGGTTATTGAGCCAATTTTTAGGTTGTACTGCCCATGCGGCATCGCCATGACTTGTAATAACATAACTTGCAATGGCAGTTCCGGCAAGGATTAAAAACGGACTTAACAAAGTGATAATGGCCGCAATTTTAATCTCTCTGGCCTCCACTTTATGCCCAAGAAACTCCGGCGTTCTTCCCACCATCAAACCTGAAATAAATACAGCAACAATGAGGTAAATGAAGTAATTCAATAAACCTACGCCGCAACCCCCATAGAATGAATTAATCATCATTCCAAGTAATTGCCATGTACCTGACATCGGCATGGTACTATCGTGCATGCTGTTTACCGATCCGGTAGAAATAATTGTCGTCACAGTTGCCCAGTAAGCAGAGGCAGCCGGGCCAAAACGGACCTCTTTACCTTCCATTGCTCCCGTTGTTTGTGAGATACCCATTTTCGCTAAAGCTGGGTTTCCGCCCAACTCCGAGCTAAGCATCGGGATGAGCAGCATAAACAAACCAATGGTCATTACACCAAAGATGGTCCATGCTAGTTTTTTCCTGCAGATGAAATAACCAAATGCAATTACCATTGCAATAGGAATGATTACCTGCGCAATCAGCTCAACCATATTGGTAAAATAACTTGGGTTTTCAAATGGATGTGCCGAATTGGCTCCAAAATAACCTCCACCATTAGTGCCTAAATGTTTAATGGCAATCATTTGAGCAGCAGGCCCTCTCGAAACATGTACGGTATCGCCTTGCAGGGAAATAAATTGATCTTTACCCTCATAACTTGCCGGGGTACCGTTAAAGGTTAAGATTAGCGCCATCACAAAAGATAATGGCAATAATAAACGGGTAATAGATTTTACAAAGAATTCCCAAAAGTTGCCAAGCTCGCTAGTTGTTTTATCTCTAAAAGCTTTGAAAAGGACAACTGCAGCCGCAATACCGGTTGCGGCACTTACAAACTGAAGAAACATGAGCACATATTGCTGGGTAAGGTAACTTACACCACTTTCGCCCGAATAATGTTGCAGGTTACAGTTGGCAACAAAACTGATAATGGTGTTAAAAGCCAAATCTGGCGACATCGCAGGGTTGCCGTCGGGATTGAATGGAAGTTTATCCTGAAAGATGAGTACAAAAAAGCCGTAAAACAACCATAATATATTAATGGTAAGCAGTGCTTTTAACTGCTGTTTCCAGTTCATCTGTTCTTTAATATTGATTCCGGAAAGCTTGTAAATGCCAGTTTCCAATGGTTTTAAAAAATCTGTCCAGACTTTTTCTCCTGCAAAAACCTTAGCCAGGTATTTACCCAATGGTATTGCGATGACCAGGGTGAGCAGGAAGGTGGCGATAATGCCTGTTGATTCAGTGTTCATTTTTTGATTTGTTAATTATCCTCCGTAGAGGAGAGGATTAAAATTTTTCGGGTTTGATCAGCACGTAGATCATATAGATAAATACGGCGATGGCGATAATGAATAATGCGATCATAATGTTAGATTTTTTCGAACCAGTCGATTGATTTGTAAGTAGCCCAGCAGAGCAGGATTAGGATTAAAAAAATGAGTATGGTCATGATTGTATTGATTTTACATGCCATTAGCCAACTCTTATACCACAAAAGGAAAACAAATCATAAACAAATGTTTTACAGTTAGTTACAAACAAATAGAGCTTTTAAAATTAAATTAGACATAAAAAACCCTTCCATTTTGGAAAGGTTTTTTTCATTTGGGAAGAGATGATATCGTTGTCATTCTGAACGAAGTGAAGAACCCGAAGGCTCTGCGAAGCAAATCTTTAACGATTGCTCTGTTCAATCTCTTGTTATGTCCTGCTGAACTAACTCTTGCCTTAGTCTCTTGCTAAAACCTCATAATATAATTCCGTGTTCTCCGAGTCTCCGTGGCAAAAAACTAAAGCCTTAGCGAGACGCTAAGACTAGAAAAGCATTAACAAGTCAAAAAACTTTGTTGCCACATTACACGTATGTCAGTTAAAACGCAAACAGACGTATAATGAGAAAGGGCATGGTAATACAAATCGATCAATCGTTTGGCTTTGGACTTATACAAGATGAAAACGAACAGGAAATTGCATTTTGTTTAGCAGATCTTAATGAAAGTATTAATACAGGTGACCTGGTAGAATTCAAAATCGAACTAATGGCGCATGGGCTTACGGCCACCAACCTTCGCCTATTATTATTTATTTAAATACACGTTTCAGATTATTTTTGTATATTATATAACAGCAGGATGATTATTTATCAAAAAAGATCTCTTTTTGAACCTAAAAGTTTATAACATTATGCCCAATTCTAACAACAGTTCTTTTGTACGGCCACTTCTCCAGTATATGGAACAATACCATAAGCTTTCCAGTAGCCTTATTGCACAGTACGAAAAACATTGCTCATTAGTCACAATCAGAAAGAATAAACACATTGTTTCCCCTATTGATAGTAATGCAGCACTTTACTTTGTAAAAAGTGGCATTGTTCGTGGTTTTATAAAAGATGGGGGCAAAGATATTACCACCTGGTTTTGTTTTGGGAATAATATTGTAGGCGCCATTCGTCACCCTGATTTACAATCTAACCACTCTGTAGAATATTTACAGGCGTTAGAAGATTGCGAATTGATCCGCATTCCTTATACGTTAATCGACTATGCGTATTCCCATTTCGAAGAAGCCAACATTATCGGGCGAAAACTTTTAGCGGTACATTACTATGCTGCGTCTGAAAGATCTATACTGGCCAGAATACCCAATGCATTGCGACGGTACCAAAAGCTGGCAGAAAGCGGAAAAGTAGACTTAAACAAAATACCGCTACGCTATTTGGCAAGCTATTTAGGAATGAGATTAGAAACCTTAAGCAGGGTTAGAAGCAAAGAACTGCATAACAAAGTAAATCACGGTGTTACCGTATTAATAGAGAAATAATGGCCTTTAAAAAAACAAACCCCGTACAGTTATTTGTACAGGGTTAAAATTTCAGTAAAACACAAAGGATTAACCTTTTTTAATCATATCGATCATCATCGAAATTTCATCTACTGCAGCTTCATTGCTACCATCAAAACCCATTAGGTTAAATCTGATGTTCCCTGCAGGATCGATCACAAATTTTGAAGGAATTCCCGATACTTTATAATCAGTAACCACCTTGTTAATTTTCGAATCAGGATCTTTGGTATCCATTAACACCTCGAAACTATATTTCTGCGATTTAATATAATCGCTCGCATCCTGAGTTGGCGAAGCTGTTTTCTCCCAGGTATGAATAAACAAAAACTTCACGTTTGGATCTTCTTTATATTTATTAACCGCCATTTGCATTGCAGGGAACGAAGCCTTACAAGGCCCACACCAGGTAGCCCAAAAATCGAGGATTACCACCTTACCCTTTAAACTGCTCAATGTAACTTTTTTGCCTTCAATATCGGTTAATGTAAAATCTACAGCTGGTTTATTGATAATTTCTTTATTGAGTTTTTGCTGTAGATTGGCCAGAATCCCTTTTCTGATTTCAGCAGCATAGGCGTCGAAACCCGCATCACTTCCCTTTACTTTGATATAAAGTGTTTTAAAGGCACTGCTCATTTCATCATTGGCTTTGCCCGATTTTACGGCCTCTTCCAATTTAGTATAAGCCTCCTGATTTCTATTCAATGCCATCAATATTTTGGCGTATTGAAAATTTGATCTTGGAGAAGCTGTTTTTGGGTTTTTAGCCGCTAAATCGGCATAAATAAGTGCTTCATCATACTTTTTTTGTTCGAAAAGAATACCTGCATAAGTCATGGTTAAACCTGGGTACCCAGATGCAGCAAATTTGGATGAATTTTCGTTAGGTAACTTTCCATCGTAATAAGTTTTAGCAATTTCCATGGCTTTTTTATAATATACAGCTGCATTTTTTAAATCGCCGGTTTTATAAAAAGCCTCTGCAACACCACCAAACCCGTTTCCTTTCCAAAAATCTACCTGCAGCTTGTTAATATACTCAATAGCCTTAGCCGCATTTTTTTCTCTGGCATATTTGGAAGCAATAGCTGATACCACATAATCGTACACAATCAATTCTTCTCCAGAACCCGAAACCGGAAATTTCTTAATCCAGACTTTATAGGCATTTTCTTTACCTTGTGCTGTTTTCTCGTCATAAATTTTGCCAGCTTCCTGCGCCCTCGCTCTCGAACCTTTAGGAAACTTCTGTAATTCTACCTGAACAAGCGAATCGGAAGCTTTTACGTTTTTTAACCGATAATAATAATTAATGGCCAGGTCAACATCTTTTTCCTGATCGGCAGCAGCCAGTTTTTGTAATTTGGTTGCCAATAGTACTTTATCTGCAGGTTCCTTCGAAGCTACCAGTTTGTCTAGATAAATCCTGGTTGTATCTACTGGTTTGGTTTGTGCTTTTAAACCACTTGTACTTCCTAAAATGAGGATAGAAAGCAATCCTAACATTTTGTTACTGATATTTAATGTACTCATGTGATTAATCTTTAAATAGGTTTGATAATGTATTGTTCAATTCTTCTCCACGTAAATCTTTTGCAACCACTTTTCCGTCCTTATCCAATAAAAAACTTGCAGGAACCGATTTTACACCATATAATGCCGCGGCAGAATTTGACCAGCCTTTAAGTTCAGAAACATGTTTCCAGGTTAAACCATCATCGTTAATTGCTTTTAGCCAGGCTTCTTTTTTACTGTCTAACGATACGCCCAAAATTTCGAAGCCTTTATCATGATATTTTTTGTAGGCTGCAACTACATTCGGATTTTCCTTACGGCAGGGACCGCACCAACTTGCCCAAAAATCTACTAAAACATATTTTCCACGAAGTGCAGAAAGTTTAAGTGGTTTTCCATCTACATCATTCATTACAAAATCTGGAGCCAGTTTTCCCGGAGCAGTTTTATTGGTTAATGCTAAACTGGCTTTAATGGCTTTTCCATAAAATGAAGCTTTAACCGCTGGAGCAAATAATGCATACATAGCTGCTGCTTGTTCCGGATATGGATAATTAATAAAGCGATCTTCTACAATTGCGGCAACTGCTACCGAAGAGGCATGTGCTGTTACATAAGCTTTTATTGCATTTTGGTTAAGCACATCAAGTGCTTTAAATTCATCATCGAAGGATTTACGCTGTGCCGGGCTTAAGGTCACTTTGCCTTTTTGGTTTGCGCTATCTAAACGATGGTAAATATCACCAGCTTTTGATGTTATCGATTTCCAAGGGCCATTATAAAAACCAAAATAAACGTCGGTTTCCGGCGAACCGATCACTTTGGCCATAAACAACGAATCCTTATCGCCAATGATTGAGATGTTTCTATTTTCTAAAAGAAAGTTTTTTTGTTGTTTACCGCCTTTAAGCTTTAAAGCATACATTTTAACCTCAGGCACGGTACCACTAAAAGTGAAACTGCCATTGGTAATAACAGCAGAATCCTTAATTTCTTTCTCGCCAATGTTATGCGAAAGATAAATTAATCCCTTATCTATCCCTTTTATCTTACCCGTTAATTTATATCCTTTTTGTATGTTAAACGCACTTGCTACTAAGAGAACCAAGGTAGCTGTTGCTATTAATTTTATTGTCTTTTTCATGATTGATGTAGTTATGGGAGCCAAACAAGCTCCCAATAGTTAATTTTGATAACCTGGATTTTGTGTTAAATTGGTATTGACA
Organism: Pedobacter sp. 22163; assembly: GCF_052045595.1. Classification (NCBI taxonomy): domain Bacteria; kingdom Pseudomonadati; phylum Bacteroidota; class Sphingobacteriia; order Sphingobacteriales; family Sphingobacteriaceae; genus Pedobacter; species Pedobacter sp. 22163. Next base: position 89,048 of record NZ_JBQEPM010000015.1, read on the forward strand.
AGAATTTGTGCCTGAGGAATCGGGAATAAAATGGAAGTTGATTTCCAGGTCGGTTTTAATGCACCAATTACAGCGTTTGCACGATTGGTTCTTTTTAAATCGAACCAGCGGTGGCCCCATTCTCCAAAAAATTCTACTTTTCTTTCTTGTTCAATGGCTGTTAACATTTGCGCCTGATCTAAAGTAGCACTTACACCACCTAAGCCAGCCCTGCTTCTAACCATATCGATATCTGATTTTGCACCAGAAAGATTGTTTTGCTGTGCCCTGGCTTCTGCACGGATCAGGTATTGCTCAGCAAACCTAAGCGCAACATTATATTCATTGCCAGTTCCAGTGCCTATTTTATATTTGCTTATGCCATAGTAGGTTTTCCCGCCAATTGTTTTGCTAACTGTCCAATTGGTTCGGCGTAAATCAGTTATGTTTTCAAAGCTTTGATACGTTACATCTGCAAGAGTATAAGTTGGAATTACCGAAGGCAAGGTTACATATGCAGCACCAGGCACAGAAAGACCCGAAATATTACCGATCTGCCAGATAATTTCATTACTGGCATTAACAAAAGCCGCTTCTGGAGCTGGAAGTGTATAAATGGCTGAACTTATAACCTGTGTAGCCTGTGCTTCTGCATTTGCATAATCTTTTTGATAGAGGTAAACACGAGCTAAAAGTGCTGTTGCTGCATACTTGTTCACCCTACCTCTAAATGTGCCTACATAAGCTGTAGGTAATAGATTTTGCGCTTCAGTTAAGTCCTTTATAATCTGTGTATAAACTCCTGTTATTGCTGTACGCGGTAAAGCTGCATTTTCGAAGGCTGAATAATCGTCTTTTAGTGGCAACGGTACGTCTCCATAAAGATTTACGAGGTGGAAATAAGCAAACGCCCGCATAAATTTAGCTTCACCCAAAAGTTGATTTTTTACAGAAGGGGTCAAAGTTGTGGCAGCGCTAAGACCACTAATAGCGTTATTAGCATTTTTTACCAATTGGTAAGTTGTTCCCCATATGGTATTAGCTGTGCCATTATTATTTGAGATTGAATTGTTTGCGAACTCCTGGGTTAATACTACACTTGCATTATACTGCAAATCATCACTAGAAACCCCCGAGTAAAAAGTAAGCGAAGTAATTAAGCCATTGGTAGCCTGCGAAGAAAAAGAATACAGGCCCATCACAACGCTCTGTGCAGCGGCGTCTGTTTTAAAGGCATCTTGGAACAAAATCTGAGTGGGGGGCGCCCCCAATTCTACAAATTTTTTGCAAGAAGAAACAGTTAAGACTGTTGTAAGGATAATTGCTTTATAAAAGAAACTTCTATATATATTTTTCATGATTTAATCAGTTAAAATGAACAGTTAACACCAAATACAATTGTTCTTAATGGAGGTAACACCTGACTAAGTGTACCAGTGCCCAAACCCGGAGGCCCACCTTGAATCGTTGTCTCGGTATCTAAGATGTATTTGTTCTTTGCCCATGTATATAAATTCTGGCCTTGAATAAAGATGTTACAGCTAGACATTTTAATCTGCTTTAACCATTCTGTAGGCAAAGAATACGATAGGTTTACAGACCTTAGTTTTAAATATGAGGCGTCCCCATATACTGCATCAGAAGATGTGAAATTGTTATAGGAAGCGGCAATTACTGATCCTGCTGTTGCCGATGCTCCGGGTAAGTTAGCATTTGTGTTTGTCGGCATCCATCTTCCCAACCAATAGTCGTTTTGGTTACCAAGTGCCCCAGGCCTGTTATTTACAATTTGCGTAACGCCAAAGCGGTGGTTAAATTGAAAAAATATGCCAAGTTCAAAATTCTTATAAGTGAAAGTATTGTTGAAACCTCCAAAAAATGGTGTTCCTAAATCTGCAATATAAAGGTCCCTGGTGGTAATACTACCATCACCATCTTTATCCTCATAAACCGCTGCGCCGTTGGCAGGGTTAACGCCTAGAAAGTGATACAGACGAATGACATTGATTGGTTGCTCTACAATATAAGATGATGAATAAAAAGATTTCTCCAGACCTGGGAAAGCTGTAACTTTATTACTGGTAAAAGTGAAGTTCGCAGAAGTTTTCCACGAAAAATCTTTTGTCATCACATTGATGGAATTCAGTTCAAGTTCCAGCCCTTTATTCTGTATTGTAGCTGGTAAGTTTAACATATAACTGTTGTATCCGCTTTGACTGGCTAGCGCATTCGAAGTGATTTGATCTGCAGACCTGTTTCTGTAATAGTTGGCAGTAAAAGAGATCCGGTCCTTTAAAAAACCCAGATCTATAGCAAACTCCAATTTTTTGGTGGCTTCCCATTGAATTGATTCGTTAGGTAATGTGTTAACATTTGTGGCGGCATTGCCCAAATACGCAGTAGATGAAGAATACAACGGTAAATAGATATAATTAGGAATCTGATCATTTCCTGTTGTGCCGTAACTTCCTCTAATTTTACCAAAACTCAGGAAAGGAAGTTTGTCTTTTATAAATCCTTCATTTGAGAATACCCAGCCTGCACCAATAGCACCAAAATTACCGAAGCGGTTTATCGTTCCAAACCTTGATGAACCATCTCTTCTGAATGTAGCATTAAAAAGATATTTTTCCTGCCAGTTGTAGTTCAATTTGGCAAAAATAGCATCATATTTATACTTTACAATATTGTTATACCTTACCGTAGTGGTACCGGCAGCGCTCAATGTACCCAAGAGCGCTTCATTGCTATAATTGGTTCCGGAAAGATAAAGGCCGTTGGATGTGTTTTGCTGAAAACTTGTTCCAATAAGCGCAGTTAACACTCCTCCACCAATATTTTTAACATAATCTAACGTTGGCTCAATAATCCAGTTTTGGGCATTCAGATTAGTGAAATCAGCCGAACTTGAAGGATTGTTCGCAGGATTTTGAGCTGATGCCGGATTTGTAGCTGTCTGATCCAACCTGGTATTGGTATAACCAAAATTTGCTTTTGCCGTTAAGCCTTGTAAAATGGTGTACCTCAAATTGGCATTAGCAATTAAGTTATTGGTTACCCCATTGTATCGCTTTAGTAAAGTTGCCAGCGGGTTAGTATAATTTGTAGACCAAAACAATTTACCTGCAGCATCGTAAAGTGGCAAATTTGGCGGCAAATTGTACACTGATGAAATATCTTCGGTTGGTATATTGGTATTATCATTAGCATAACTAACAGAAAACGAAGCTGTGAATTTCTTATTTAGCGAGCTATGGTCTAAATTCAATCTCGAAGAGAATCTTTTGTCATTATTATCGCCTAAAAAGACAGTACTTTCTTTTCGGTATGCAGAATTGAAGAAAAAGCGGGTCTGCTCATTACCACCAGACATTGATGCCTGAATTTCATTTATATGGCCCCTGTTCCCAATAAACATTTTTTGGAAATCGGTTGAGCTGTTTCTGTCCCATACCGTCAAATCGGGGGCATTATTGCTATTCGGCGTTGCACCATCATTTTTAAACGCTTCTGTCCGCAGTGCCAGGTATTGTTCCAGATCTAACATGGGGATAAAACGGTTCACTTCTGTAAAGCCAGTGTTAAGGTTGAGTCCAATTTTTACGCGTCCGGGTTTTCCTTTTTTGGTCGTAATTAAAACTACGCCATTAGCACCCCTCGATCCATAAATTGAAGTGGCATCAGCATCTTTCAAAATATCGATACGTTCAATGTCAGATGGGTTGATCATACTGAATGGACTAATTCCCCCACTTGCGCCAGAAATTCCAGAAGCATTTAAATTATCTGTTGGCGGCTGACCTCCATTGAAATTGGTAAACGGAACACCATCAATCACATACAAGGGAATCCCTCCTTGCGAAAGCGAATTCTGCCCTCTGATCTGCACCTGAATGGCTCCCCCCGGAACGCCGTTATTCTGGGCGATCAATACACCCGACATCCTGCCGGATAGTGCTGCCAAGGGATTTCCAACTGGTTGTTTTTCGATTTCTTTCGCTGTAATAGATGCAATAGAGCCTGTACTCGTTTTTCTCGTTGTAGTACCATAACCAATAATCTGTACCTCGTTCAGGCTACCAACTGAAGGTTTCATTACAATCTTATACGAATTTTCCGAGCCGATAACCTGTTCTGCATTCTGATAGCCAATACAAGTAAAAAGCAACACTTTTGTTCCCTCATCCGGCACGTTAATTCCAAACTGGCCGTTTCTATCGGTCGCAGTACTTACCTTATTACTTTGTTTCAGCAGGATTGAAACCCCAGGGATGGGAACTCCATCTTCATCTACCACAATACCAGAGATCCTGATGTCGACAGGCACCGCTTTAACTTCTGGTTTTATCGAAGAAATTAAAATCCTGTTATTTAACTGCGTTATTTTAAAACGTTTGGAGTTAAACAGCACATCAAGCAGTTCCTGAACCGTACGTTTTTGCACCGGGATATTTATTTCCTTTAGTTCTTTAAGATCGGTATTCCTGTAAATAAAAATAAAAGGTGTTTGCTTTTGAATTTTTTCAATAGCAGAGAATACACTCTCATGATTTAATCCAAGCACTACTTCTGTATTGGAGATCGATTGACCTTTGGTATTAGAAGCAAAGATTAATGAAGAGGTGGCAAAGGTTATTATAGCTAATACAAAGCTTAAACGCATAATCTGACGAATTAGATATCGTGATTTTTTGGAAGCGAAAAATTTCTTACAGGGATTCCCGCCCTCTGCTGATTGTGCAGAAAATTTCATAATTTTAAATGTTTTAAATGATGCCTAAATTGTTTAATACATGCTGTTCCAATTCCAGCTGGAACAGCGCAAACTTTATCTCTCTGTCTTGCAAGGACAGGGAGATTTTTTCATCAGATGTGGAAATAGTAGAGTTCTTTCATGTAGTTCGGTTTGTTTGGTTTTAGTTGATTGATTATTTAATTATTGCAATCCTTGCCCGAAATAAAAATCTCGTTGGCTTTGGTTACATATGCTGCATTATTAAAAGAAGTTATCACCTGCAAAATCTCATCGAGGCTTTCACCCTTCTGAAAAGTAGTGGTAAAACGGCAATTTTTGCCCCGGTCATCTACAAATGTAATTTTGGTTCCAAATCGTTTGGCTAGTACGTCAATGGCATCTTTCATGGTAATATCCTCAAAGAAAATATCTTTTGCCTGCCAGTCTACAACTTCCTGCGATATCACTTTGGTCAAGCTTGGCATTTTTCTTTTCTCATCAAAGGTTAGCTGTTGATTAGGTGTAAGTACCCCTAAAAGCTTTTGATGATCTTGCACACTTACTTTTCCACGCGTTACTGTTACCACAACCTGCTGTCCGTCAATGGCTTTAATATTGAAAGCGGTACCTAAAACAGTTGTTTTAACTTTTCCTGCATAAACAATAAAGGGCTTGGCCGAATCATGAACAATATCAAAATATCCTTCCCCCTTAAGTGTAACTTCTCTGGTATTGCCATCAAAGTGTTGGGGATACAGCAAAACCGCACCATTGTTTAAGATCACTGTACTCCCATCCGGTAATACTATTTTTTTATGCTCCGTTTCTGCTACTACATTAACAACTGCGAGATTGGTTTTAGCGGTTATTTTTTGTGTGGCAGGTTTTAAAAAATAAAAAGTAGAAAAACCTGCAATTAATAATATAGCGGCCCAACCTATCCAGCCAAAATTTAATTTAAAAGACCTCTTTTCTTCCGCGCCGACAATTTCATTAAAAATTTTATTGGCCTTACTTTCTGCTATAGTTTCTTCAGATTGAAATAAATCCCAATCCTTTTCCATTAAGCGTTTTTCAAATTCAACATTGCTTGAGGCGTTAAGATGATTAAATAAAACGCTCTTTTCTTCTTCGGAGATCGTATTTTGAGTATACTTCTCCAGAAGTTCACTTATTTCTTCATTTTTCATACAAATGGCGATATAGAAAAGATATTATTTTGTTCGTTTTAATAGTTGACGTTTGTGAAACACAAAAAGAGGTAGTCAAAAAAAGTTTTTTTTAAAAAAAAACAACCAATACTAAGAAACAACTTAAATCTTAGCAAAACCCTATAGAATTGATGAAGCGCTTATTTTAATAGTCCCAGAAAAACGAAAGAGATGAGTGGTATAGCATTATTTTCACCAACCAGGCTACGTAATGTTTTTAAGGCTTCCCGTAAATGAACTTTAACAGTAGCGGGTGCAATATGAAGTATTTCTGCAACTTCTTTTTGTTTCATCCCTTCAATATGGCACATGCGGTAAACCAATCCTTGTTGCTTAGGAAGTTTAGCCAGTAATTGATCAACGTAGCTTTGCGCATCTTTCCGCATAATGGCATCTTCAGTCCCTGTGTCCTGCTCGCTCCACACAACTTTCTGTAAGTCTGATGTTTTGTTTTCAGCGGCAATAGCCCTAAGCAAGTCTAAAGTAAGGTTAACGGCAATTCTTCGAATGTATCCACCAAAGTTTTCAACAGCATTGAGATTTTCTCTTTTTAACCAGATTTTCAGAAAGGTTTCTTGAACCACCTCTTCAGCTCTTTCTTTAGATTTAAGGTAGCGGTTGGCGTAAGAAAAAACTTTATTTTTATAAGCATCAAAAATCAAGCGAAAGGCCTGTTGATCGCCAACAGCTATTTTGAGAATTAAATCCCGTTCCTCTCCCAATTCCTTATTTTGCATATACTAATATAATATTTTCAAAGCAGGTTTTTTGGTTGGCGACGTGTTTTTGCAGTGCAAAAACGCCTCATTCATTAATTACACTGAATTTAAAAACAATCCATAAGTGCTAAAAAATTAGTCCCTAACCTACAATGGTTGCAAATTATATCTTCGGTCCAAATCTATAATTTTTGGTAAGACTACAAAAAATCACACAATTATTTCTAATTCTTCTATAATTTGACAATAAAAACCGCTAAACAGTCAAAATATGATCAGTCACTCCAAAAATAAATCAAGAATTAAAATTAATCATCGAAATGTATGAATTTTTATAAAATGTTGCACCGTACTTTACAATACAGTGCATCATTTTATATTTTACTGAACCAATAAATCTATGCGTTAAGATTAGAAATTTGTATTAATGATTAATTGGCTTCTGCCCGAATCAACAAAATCAAGTGGAATGATTCCGAATTTACCATGGGTATTGTTGGTAAAAAACGTATTGATTTTTGGATTGATGAAATTAGATACAGTAGTAATACTTGGGATACTGAATATACCTGCCTTATAACCACTTGCATAGTTCAGATAAAGCCTGTTGGAAGCATCATTTTTTGCCTCATTTAACAATGTTTCTACTTTTGTCCATTTAGTATTCACATCGTTAACATTGTAAAAATCCTGAACTTTTAACGTTGCAGCATTATTGATATCAAATGTGGTATTATCAGCCCAGGCCGTAGCATCGATTCCTTTAGGCGATGATCCGGAAAACCTTCTTAAGAGTCTGATTTTTCCACGGATACTGCCCAGTGTTGGAATATTATTCCCCAAATCCCATTTTACAGGATTTTGCTGAACATAAGCATCAAAAGTTTGCTCAAACGACCTGGTGTTGTTTGTTGGCGTATGCTCCTCTTTAACACTCATAATGATTGTTTCGGTTGGATGGCTATTCAGAAAATTGATACACGCATTTAGTACGTCATTAAAATTAAGGTTCTGATAAATTGCCCCGTGATGGATCGCGAAAGCATTATCAATGTGCCTGCAGCGAATGTCTAGATAACGGACGCCCGCATTTAATTGATCGGTAATACTCAGGTTCTGGCATTTTGCAGTACCTGCAACTTGCTCTTGTGTTGCGCCAGAATCATGCGTACCAGGAATAGAAATGGCAGCGATGCTTGTTTGGTCGGCTACTACACTCATCCAACTGTTTAATGAAAAGCTTAACAATTGAGCATTTGCATTTGCCGTGCTTTTTAGATTGGAGTTTGAAAAATTGCCTTTTGGTTGTTCTTCTTTTTTACAGGCACTAAAGGTTAGCACCAGGGCCACAAAAAGTGGTAGTTGTAATTTTCTCATAGTTTTTTAGAAAGATTGATGATCTATTTGGTTCAGGATAATAAAGCTAGTAAAAGGCTTTACTAAATCGATATACCATAAATAATTTCATAATTAATTAATATTGATCGGGCTAAGCTGATCCATTTCGGATTGATGGACCGAAATAGTTATATTAGCAGCATTAATCATAATGAACACGTTCACACAAACCAATCTGACGAAGCTATCTTCATTCCTTTTAAAAAAGCAATGCGTAATTGCCATTTATCTTCTACTGGCTATTGTTGCGGGTTACAAACAGTATCACCATCATTCTTACAATAATTATCTGATTTTCAAATATGTATACTGGCATACTGTAGATCTGCAAAATTTATACAGTAATTATCCAGAATATTTTGACAGTAACCACTACGGACCTGTATTTTCAATCTTTATTGCGCCTTTTGTACTGTTGCCCGATGGTTTAGGTGCTATTCTTTGGAATGTGGCCAATGTATTGATTTTGCTTTGGGGAATTTACAGTCTGCCGATATCGTTAAACAAGCGCACTATTATTGCCTGGATCTGTGCACACGAAGCCTTAACTGCACTCTTCAGTTTTCAGTTTAATATCGCCCTAACGGGGATTATTTTACTCAGTTTTTCTTACCTTATTAAAAAGAAAGAAATACAGTCTGCTTTTTTTATCGCTTTTGGTACTTTGGTTAAATTATATGGAATTGTTGGACTGGCATTTTTCTTTTTTAGCAAGAATAAGCTAAAATTTATCATAGGCTGTTTTATTGCTTTTGCGGTATTATTTGCTTTGCCAATGGTTATTTCATCTCCGGCGTTTGTAATTCAATCATATAGCGACTGGTATCATTCCCTTGCCCATAAAAATGATTTAAATGCATCATTGACTTCATTCCAGGATATTTCTTTAATGGGTATTGTAAGAAGGGCAACAGGTAACATAAACATTCCCAATGCTCCATTTTTACTGGTTGGTCTTGTATTATTTGGTTTGCCCTATTTACGGATTAAGCAATATAAACACCTTGGTTTTAGGTTAATGTTATTGGCATCGACACTTATTTTTACGGTTATATTTAGCAGCGGTTCTGAATCGCCAACCTATGTTATCGCTTTTGCAGGTATTGCCATTTGGTTTATCGTACAGCAAAACCCTAAAAAAGGATGGATAATTGCCTTATTTATTTTTGCATTTATATTAACCAGCCTATCGCCAACCGATATTTTCCCAAGGCCGGTTAAAGAATTTATTCGTCTATATTCGCTTAAAGCCCTACCTTGCGTTATCATTTGGCTAACCATAGTCTATCAAATGATGAAAGAAGATTTTGAGTCTTATCTGATTGCCGATAAATGAATAAACTAGTTTCTATAGTAATTCCTGCTTACAACGAAGCCGATAATATTTTTGTAATAGCCGAAAGTATTAAAAAAGTTTTTTCGACCATCAACTACGATTATGAAATTATCCTGGTTGATGATGGAAGTGCCGATCATACGCTCGAAAAAATAAAGGATTATGCTTCAACCGCAAACAACATATTCTTTCTCGAATTCTCTAAAAATTTTGGCCACCAATTAGCGGTTAAAGCGGGCATGGACCATGCTTTTGGCGATTGTGTAATTTCTATGGACTGCGATATGCAACATCCTCCGGAACTGATTCCGGAAATGCTACAGAAATGGCAGGAAGGTTTTGAGGTAGTATACACTATCAGGGAAGAAGATAAAAATTTATCCAAAGGAAAAAGAAGTTCATCAAACCTATTCTACAAAACCTTAAACTGGTTATCGGATATTGATCTCGAACCAGGTGCAGCCGATTTCCGCTTACTTGATCAAAAGGTTGTTAGCGTTTTTAGGAATTTTCATGAAAACGAGCCCTTTTTACGTGGTTTGGTAAAATGGCTTGGCTTTAAGCAATTCGCCATTCGTTACAATCCTGCTGCACGCTTTTCGGGGAATAGCAAATATACCTTTAAAAAGATGTTAAGGCTGGCCTTACACGGCGTTACCTCTTTCAGTATAAAACCCTTATATTCTGCGGTTTACCTTGGTTTTATTCTTTCTTTTGCCTCTATATTATACATACCCTATATTATTTACGCTTTTGTAAATCATGTGGAGGTTTCTGGTTGGGCATCTGTAATTATGACTATTGTCTTTTTTGGAGGGCTACAACTCATTATCTTAGGTATTATAGGCATTTATGTAGGTAAAATGTTTATGCAGTCTAAAAACCGTCCTAATTATATTATCCGTTCAACCAATATTCAGCAAAAATAAAATGGTACTGTTAAGTTTTGATATCGAAGAGTTTGATATGCCTTTTGAATACGGAAAAGATATTTCATTTGAAGATCAGATTGCCATTTCGAGGGCTGGCACCATAACGATTTTAGACATTTTGGATAAATTTGAGGTGAAGGCTACTTTTTTTTGTACGGTTACTTTTGCCGAAAATATTCCGGATCTGATTAAAAGGATTACAGAAACAGGGCACGAACTTGCCTCGCATGGCTATTACCATTCTGATTTTAAACCCGAACATCTTCTCCAATCCAAACTAAAATTGGAAGAACTTTCGGGCAAAAAAATTACGGGTTACCGCATGGCGAGAATGATGCCCGTTGACGAAAAGGAAATCGAAAAAGCCGGATATACTTATAATACGTCCATTAATCCAACCTATTTACCAGGACGGTACAACAATTTTAATGTTTCCAGAACATACTTCATTAAAAATAACGTATTGCAGATTCCAGCTTCGGTAAGCCCGTTAATTAGGTTTCCACTGTTTTGGTTATCTTTTCACAATCTGCCTTTAGGCATTTACAAAACATTAGCCAGCTGGACATACAAAAAAGATAAGTACCTGAATATCTATTTCCACCCTTGGGAATTTACAGATTTAGAAGATTTTGATCGCTTTGGTTTCCCGGCTTACGTAAGAAAAAATACAGGTACAAAAATGGCAAAACGCACAGAAAATCTTATTTCGTGGATGAAGGCCAAAAATTATCCTTTTGGCACCTTTCAGGAATTTATCCGAACTATTTCTTCAAACTGAAAATTGCCAATTCTAAACTGAAAACTATCTATACGTTTCGGCCAATTTAAGGGCATTGTAGGCATTAACAATACCTCCGCTAACGCATATTTCGCTAAAAGGCGTTCTAACATTCTCACCTCTTTCATTTTTATATTTCACCTTGTGTGCTACTTTCGAAACAGATTTCATGATAATCTCTCTTACCTGCGCTGGTTTTAAATCTGGGTAATAGCCTAAAATCAATGCCGCCAGGCCAGCAACAACAGGCGAGGCCATACTCGTTCCATCAGCTTCTTCATATTTGTTACCTGGCACCGTTGAGTTGATTAAAAATCCAGGGGCAAAAACATCTACATTATATTTGCCATAATTAGAGAAATCGGCTTTCAGGTTATCATCATCTTTGTATGCACTTGCTCCAACTTCGATCCAATTATTGGCATGAGGCAGATTAAATTTTGCTGAGTCGATTGGTACTGGCTTTACTAATGCAGATCGGTCATAAGCTGGCCTCATACCCATTCCGTTATTTTGTGACATAGGCTTAGGTGGGGTAAAATCTGGTTTGCTAGGCTTTTTATTGGCTTCTTTATAAGCTTCAGCCTCTTTGCTATCGAAAAACTTATTAGGGAAATTCTCCTCGATATCATTATTCTGGTTATCGTTTCCAGCTGCGTGTACCAATAATACACCTTTAAGTTCTGCATATTTTACAGCTGAGTCTACTGCTTTTTTATCCCATTTATAGCTTTTACCAAAGCTCATGTTAATTACTTTAGCACCGTTATCAACCGCGTATCTGATGCCATTGGCTACATCTTTATCCCGCTCATCACCTGTAGGTACCACCCTAATGGCCATAATACTCACATTATTGGCTACGCCCAAAATACCTATCGAATTTGTGCGATCAGCACCAATAATTCCCGACACGTGTGTACCGTGAAAAGCATCAGGGCCTTTTACGTCATTGTTTCCATAATCTTTTTGATAAGCATTACTGTAATCATCGCCAACTAGTTCTTCACGCATATCATACTTAGGGTTTAAGTTGTACTTCAGCATCGCATCGTATTGCTTGTACCCCTCTTTTATGCTTTTATAAAATTTCTCGAAACTACCATCTTCTTTGGCCCCTTTTCTGATGATTGTTTTTACCTGCTCCTCAGTTTCATCATCGGCTTTATATCGGTCAATATCCTCCATAGTGGGGATTTCTTTTTTATTGATCTTGGCTACAGAATCTAAAACTTTGTTAATGGCAATCAAAACTGAAAAGGTATTGCTGGCATCTTCGTACTTTTTGCCGAAATCGCCAACCATCTTCTTATACAGCTTAAATTCTTCTTTTTGTGTACTGTCTAAAGGTGTCAAATTAGTTGTCGACTGATATTTTGGCGTATAAATCCTTAATAAACGCACCAATTCCAAATTATCAAACTCCAGATTACCCTTTTTTGATCCGATAAAATTCCAGCCATGAACATCATCAACATAACCGTTGCCATCATCGTCGATTCCATTTCCGGGGATTTCTCTTTTATTCGTCCATAAGACATTTTGCAAATCAGGATGCTTGGTATCTACTCCACCATCAATTACCGCTACAATAATATTTTGCTTAGGTTTTTTATCTTTTAAAAGCTCACGATAAGCTTTCTCCGTACTGATACCGAAATATCCATTTTCCAATAAATCGAGGTTAAACCAATTGGCAGGGAGTTGTACATTCTTACTTTGAGCAAAAACGCTAAAATTTACACACAAAACAAAAGCAAGAAAAGTTAATTTCTTAAGGTTAACATTCATCATCATAATATGTACGTAATACTACAATAATACGGTTTTATTACCTTGAGGCTGAAAGATTTTACATTTTTTAACAAGAGTAAAATAATCATCTTTGAGTAGCTATAGTTGAGCATAATCAAAAAAATTAAATATTTTGATAATCTGGAGCGCAATGACAGTAAATATAGGTTAGGTTCCGTCCTGCTGTCCGCTGCAATCCTTTTGGATATCCACGCCTATCAAACAATTCATCATTAACCAAAAGGGATTTCCGCTGCCATCAGGGCTATCGAACTTGGGCCCGAAGGTGTAAACGGCAGAGGGATCGGGCTCTGCGCAAATTAGTGTAATCTGCGGGAACAGTTCCTTAACGGCATAAATAAATCATCTGGAGCTATGAGGATAGTATTTAATCAGAATCCTTCATTTTTATGACCTGGAGCGCAATGACAACAACTTATAAGGTCGGGTTCTGTCCTGCTGTCCGCTGCAATCCTTTTGGATATCCTCGCCGATCAAACAATTCATCATTAACCAAAAGGGATTTCCGCTGCCATCAGGGCTATTGAACCTGGGATTGAAGTGTAAACGATTGATGAATATACTCTGTGCAAATCAGCGTAATCTGCGGGAACAACCTCTTAACTCATCTT
>NZ_JBQEPM010000016.1:0-62230 GCF_052045595.1 Pedobacter sp. 22163
ACCATTTCTGGTGGCCCGATCGCAAGTTTAGCGGTAGGTGCTTCAGACAACAGTACTTTCACAGGTTTCCATACGCTTACCCAGGCGGAGATTGATAACGGAGGTGTGTTCAACGTGGCTACCGCTACCGGAAAAGATCCGAAGGACAAACCGGTTACGACCACTTCAGTGGATCCGACACCATTGTCGCCTACCGATCCCAACTATCCGGTTACGCCGCCAACACCTGCCTGCCCAGGCTGTACGGTTACACCGATTGTACACACAGGCGCAATGACCCTGGCCAAAGACGGTTCTTACAATGACTTCAACACGAACGGTAAGGTAGATGCAGGCGACCGTATCAACTACACTTTCGTGGTGACCAATACGGGCAATGTAACCTTAACAAATGTGACGGTTACCGATGCAAACGCAACAATTACGGGTGGCCCGATCGCTTCACTTGCGGTAGGTACTTCAGACAACAGCACTTTCACCGGTTTCCATACCCTAACACAGGCGGAGATCGATAATGGAGGAGTGTTCAACGTGGCGACCGCTACCGGAAAAGACCCTAAAAATAACAATATCACAACCACTTCGGTAGATCCGACACCATTGTCGCCTACCGATCCCAACTATCCGGTTACACCGCCAACGCCTGCATGCCCAGGCTGTACGGTTACACCGATTGTACACGCTCCATCGATGAGCCTTGCAAAATCGGTGAACGGCACGGTACCGAATACTTTGGGTGCTGAGCTTAAATACAACTTAGTGCTTACCAATACCGGTAATGTTACCTTAAACAATATCGCAGTAAGCGATGCCAATGCTGTGGTTACAGGTTCGCCTGTAGCAAGCCTTGCACCGGGCGCTTCTGTTACCTTGACTGCTGTACACACGATGACCCAGTCGGATCTCGACGGTGGCAGCGTGACCAACCAGGCTAAGGCTACGGGCAAAGACCCTAAAGGGAACGGTGTGGACAAGGACTCTGATGATCCTTCAACAGGTACGCCAGATGATCCTACAGTAACCATTATTCCTGCTGCTCCATCGATGAGCCTTGCAAAATCGGTGAACGGTGCGGTACCGAATACTTTGGGTGCTGAACTTAAATACAACTTAATCGTTACCAATACCGGTAATGTTACCTTAAACAATATCGCAGTGAGCGATGCCAATGCAGTGGTTACAGGTTCTCCTGTAGCAAGTCTTGCACCGGGCGCTTCTGTTACCTTGACTGCTGTACACACGATGACCCAAGCGGATCTCGATGGGGGCAGTGTGACCAACCAGGCTAAGGCCACGGGCAAAGACCCTAAAGGGAACGGTGTGGACAAGGATTCTGACGATCCTTCAACAGGTACGCCAGATGATCCTACAGTAACCATTATTCCTGCTGCTCCATCGATGAGCCTTGCAAAATCGGTGAACGGTGCGGTACCGAATACTTTGGGTGCTGAACTTAAATACAACTTAATCGTTACCAATACCGGTAATGTTACCTTGAGCAATATCGCAGTAAGCGATGCCAATGCTGTGGTTACAGGTTCTCCTGTAGCGAGCCTTGCACCGGGCGCTTCTGTTACCTTGACTGCTGTACACACGATGACCCAAGCGGATCTCGATGGGGGCAGTGTGACCAACCAGGCTAAGGCCACGGGCAAAGACCCTAAAGGGAACGGTGTGGACAAGGATTCTGATGATCCTTCAACAGGAACCCCTGATGACCCTACGGTAACCATTATCCCTGCTGCTCCATCGATGAGCCTTGCAAAATCGGTGAACAGCACGGTACCGAATACTTTGGGTGCAGCACTTAAATACAATTTAATCGTTACCAATACCGGCAATGTTACCTTAAACAATATCGCAGTAAGCGATGCCAATGCAGTGGTTACAGGTTCACCTGTAGCAAGCCTTGCACCGGGCGCTTCTGTTACCTTGACTGCTGTGCATACAATGACCCAGTCGGATCTCGATGGGGGAAGTGTGACCAACCAGGCTAAGGCTACGGGCAAAGACCCTAAAGGGAACGGTGTGGACAAGGATTCTGATGATCCTTCAACAGGAACCCCTGATGACCCTACGGTAACCATTATCCCTGCTGCTCCATCGATGAGCCTTGCAAAATCGGTGAACGGCGCGGTACCGAATACTTTGGGTGCTGAGCTTAAATACAACTTAGTGCTTACCAATACCGGCAATGTTACCTTAAACAATATCGCAGTAAGCGATGCCAATGCAGTGGTTACAGGTTCTCCTGTAGCAAGTCTTGCACCGGGCGCTTCTGTTACCTTGACTGCTGTGCATACGATGACCCAGTCGGATCTCGACGGTGGCAGCGTGACCAACCAGGCTAAGGCCACGGGCAAAGACCCTAAAGGGAACGGTGTGGACAAGGATTCTGACGATCCTTCAACAGGTACGCCAGATGATCCTACAGTAACCATTATTCCTGCTGCTCCATCGATGAGCCTTGCAAAATCGGTGAACGGTGCGGTACCGAATACTTTGGGTGCTGAACTTAAATACAACTTAATCGTTACCAATACCGGTAATGTTACCTTGAGCAATATCGCAGTGAGCGATGCCAATGCAGTGGTTACAGGTTCACCTGTAGCAAGCCTTGCACCGGGCGCTTCTGTTACCTTGACTGCTGTGCATACAATGACCCAGTCGGATCTCGATGGGGGAAGTGTGACCAACCAGGCTAAGGCTACGGGCAAAGATCCTAAAGGGAACGGTGTGGACAAGGACTCTGATGATCCTTCAACAGGAACGCCAGACGACCCTACGGTAACCATTATCCCTGCCGCTCCATCGATGAGCCTTGCAAAATCGGTGAACGGCACGGTACCGAATACTTTGGGTGCTGAACTTAAATACAACTTAATCGTTACCAATACCGGTAATGTTACCTTAAACAATATCGCGGTGAGCGATGCAAATGCTGTGGTTACAGGTTCTCCCGTAGCGAGCCTTGCACCGGGCGCTTCTGTTACCTTGACTGCTGTGCATACAATGACCCAGTCGGATCTCGATGGGGGCAGTGTGACCAACCAGGCTAAGGCTACGGGCAAAGACCCTAAAGGAAATGGCGTGGACAGGGATTCTGATGATCCTTCAACAGGAACCCCTGGCGACCCTACGGTAACCATTATCCCTGCCGCTCCATCGATGAGCCTTGCAAAATCGGTGAACGGCACGGTACCGAATACTTTGGGTGCTGAACTTAAATACAACTTAATCGTTACCAATACCGGTAATGTTACCTTAAACAATATCGCGGTGAGCGATGCAAATGCTGTGGTTACAGGTTCTCCTGTAGCGAGCCTTGCACCGGGTGCTACAGTTACCTTGACTGCTGTACACACGATGACCCAGTCGGATCTCGACGGTGGCAGCGTGACCAACCAGGCTAAGGCTACAGGCAAAGACCCTAAAGGAAATGGTGTGGACAAGGATTCTGATGATCCTTCAACAGGCACCCCTGATGACCCAACGGTAACCATTATCCCTGCTGCTCCATCGATGAGCCTTGCAAAATCGGTGAACGGCACGGTACCGAATACTTTGGGTGCTGAGCTTAAATACAATTTAATCGTTACCAATACGGGTAATGTTACCTTGAGCAATATCGCAGTGAGCGATGCCAATGCGGTGGTTACAGGTTCGCCTGTTGCAAGCCTTGCACCGGGCGCTTCGGTTACCTTGACTGCTGTACACACGATGACCCAGTCGGATCTCGACGGTGGCAGCGTGACCAACCAGGCTAAGGCTACGGGCAAAGACCCTAAAGGGAACGGTGTGGACAAGGATTCTGATGATCCTTCAACAGGAACCCCTGGCGACCCTACGGTAACCATTATCCCTGCCGCTCCATCGATGAGCCTTGCAAAATCGGTGAACGGTGCAGTACCGAATACTTTGGGTGCTGAGCTTAAATACAACTTAATCGTTACCAATACCGGTAATGTTACCTTGAGCAATATCGCAGTGAGCGATGCCAATGCGGTGGTTACAGGTTCGCCTGTTGTAAGCCTTGCACCGGGCGCTTCGGTTACCTTGACTGCTGTACACACGATGACCCAGTCGGATCTCGACGGTGGCAGCGTGACCAACCAGGCTAAGGCTACGGGCAAAGACCCTAAAGGGAACGGTGTGGACAAGGATTCTGATGATCCTTCAACAGGAACCCCTGGCGATCCTACGGTAACCATTATCCCTGCCGCTCCATCGATGAGCCTTGCAAAATCGGTGAACGGCACAGTACCGAATACTTTG
This sequence comes from Pedobacter sp. 22163, assembly GCF_052045595.1. Taxonomy (NCBI): domain Bacteria; kingdom Pseudomonadati; phylum Bacteroidota; class Sphingobacteriia; order Sphingobacteriales; family Sphingobacteriaceae; genus Pedobacter; species Pedobacter sp. 22163. Next base: position 4,276 of record NZ_JBQEPM010000016.1, read on the forward strand.
GGTGCTGAACTTAAATACAACTTAATCGTTACCAATACCGGTAATGTTACCTTAAACAATATCGCAGTGAGCGATGCCAATGCAGTGGTTACAGGTTCACCTGTAGCAAGCCTTGCACCGGGCGCTTCTGTTACCTTGACTGCTGTGCATACAATGACCCAGTCGGATCTCGACGGGGGCAGCGTGACCAACCAGGCTAAGGCTACGGGCAAAGACCCTAAAGGGAACGGTGTGGACAAGGATTCTGATGATCCTTCAACAGGAACGCCAGACGATCCTACGGTAACCATTATCCCTGCCGCTCCATCGATGAGCCTTGCAAAATCGGTGAACGGCACGGTACCGAATACTTTGGGTGCTGAACTTAAATACAACTTAATCGTTACCAATACCGGTAATGTTACCTTAAACAATATCGCAGTGAGCGATGCCAATGCAGTGGTTACAGGTTCACCTGTAGCAAGCCTTGCACCGGGTGCTACAGTTACCTTGACTGCTGTGCATACGATGACCCAGTCGGATCTCGACGGTGGCAGTGTGACCAACCAGGCTAAGGCTACGGGCAAAGACCCTAAAGGGAACGGTGTGGACAAGGACTCTGATGATCCTTCAACAGGCGACCCTGGCGACCCTACGGTAACTATTATTCCTGCTGCTCCATCGATGAGCCTTACGAAGACCGCAACAAATGTGGTGAGTAAAGTAGGGGATGTAATTAATTATAAATTAATTGTTACCAATACCGGTAATGTGACTTTAAAAAATATCACTGTTACTGATGCAAAAGCAGATCCGGGAAGTATTATTCCTTTGGGCATCGCGCTGTTGCAGCCAGGCGCCCAGGTGACTGTGACTGCAAGGCACACCCTTACTCTTGCTGATGTAAACAGCGGCAGTTTTGCCAACCAGGCCACCGCTTCAGGAACAGATCCTAAGGGAGGGACAGTCGTAGTAGATTCTGATGATCCATCAACGCCTGCAGCTGGAGACCCGACCGTGACAATAATTACAGCAAAACCAGCGATTTCATTAGTGAAATCTGGAGTACTAAGTGCAGATGGAAACAATATTGTTTATACGTTTAAGATCAGAAACACAGGAAATGTTGAGCTGGCACCAGTTACGCTTACAGATAATAAACTGTCGTTGAATGTAATTGTAGCAAGCAGATTAGAACCTGCAACCGAGGTTTCTTACCAATATACTTATCCGGTAAGCCAGGCAGACAGGGACAACGGAAAAGTAGAGAATACTGCTGAGGTTACCGCCAGTTCACCATCGGGAGACAAGGTGACAGATCGCTCGGGTACAGCTGAAGATAATGATCAGCCTACACAAACCTCTATGCCACAGCGTTCATCAATCGCACTTGTCAAAACAGCGGTGGTATCCGGTAATTCAATCAACTATACTTTTACGATCACCAATACAGGCATGACGACTTTAACTTCGGTTACACTGAACGATGCCAAGGCTGGAATTTCAGGTCTTTTATTGCCTCTTCCTACAGGGCTATTACCTGGGCAATCGGTCAACCATAGTGTGGTTTATAAACTGAGTCAGGCAGATAGGGATCTAGGCAGTGTTAGTAACACGGCTAAGGTGGATGCGCTAACCCCAGAAGGAACACACGTAGGTGATGTATCCGGTTCGGACAGTACAAATGACAAACCAACCGTAACGCCTGTAACTCCATCTCCGGTAGCGGTGGATGATGCTGCCTCTACAAAGGCAAATCAGATTGTGAAAATACCGGTGCTGAACAATGATGATGCAAAAGCTTCAGGTTTTGACCTTAGTAGCATTGAGATTACTGCTCAACCGAAAAACGGCACGCTAAAAATCAATGCTGATGGTACGATTAGCTATGAGCCACGTGCCGGGCATACAGGAGATGATGAGTTCGCATACAGGGTGAAAGATAAAGATGGATATTATACCAATATAGCTTCAGTTAAGATAAGTGCCGACTTTAATGCCATCAAGGTGCCAAACCTGTTCACGCCAAATGGAGACGGAATAAACGACACCTTCGAGATCATCGGCCTGAACCAATATCAGTCTAGCGAACTTACAATTGTAAACCGCTGGGGCAATGAGGTATTCCATGCCAAAGGCTATGACAATACCTGGACAGGAGAGGGATTGAACGAAGGAACTTATTTCTACCTGTTACGTGTAAAACGGACTGAGGGAAGTGAAGTTGAGGTATTTAAGGGATACATCACATTGATCAGGGCCTTTAAAAAATAATAAGAAGTTGAGGAGCCGGTAATGCCGGCTCCTAAGATAAGACAATGATGAAAAGAATTATTATATCAATAACCTGTGCACTAGTGCTGGTTGCCGGAACAGTTTCAGCACAACAGGATGCTCAGTACAGTCAGTACATGTTCAATGGGATTTATATAAATCCAGCATATGCCGGCTATAAAGAAGTACTCAATGCGCACACTTTTTACAGGAGCCAGTGGACAGGCATCAACGGTGCGCCCAAAAGCCTTGCATTAGCAGTTGATGCAATTGCAAACAGTGGGAATGTTGGTCTTGCCCTTCAGGTGGCTTCCGACAAACTTGGTGCGCAAAACAACCTGAGTATTTATGGAAACTATGCCTACCGCATCAAAATGAACGATGATGGAAGTTCCAGGCTTTCGCTCGGGCTTGGTGTGGGCATGGTGCAGCTTGGTATTGATGGCGGAATGCTCAACCCAAATAATCCTGAACCCAACCAGCCTGTTGACGTTCAACGTACGATAGTGCCCGATGCGCGTGCAGGGGTTTATTTTGCCAACGACCGTTTCTATGCCGGGTTATCTGCTGATAATCTGATTGCCAGTTATGTTAATATCGACCGTTACGCCTTTATTCCACAGCCCAAACCGCATTTTTACCTGACGGCCGGAATGTTACTGCCGCTAAACGAATCCTTTCAGCTCAAACCTTCATTTTTGATCAAAGATGACAGAGGTGGCCCTACAAGCCTCGACGTAAACGCATTTCTGATGATCAAGGATGTTTTCTGGGTGGGGGGTGCTTACCGCACCGGAGTAAAGCTTTATGATAAAAGCCATCTTCAAAAAGACCTGAACATGCGCAATTCAGCTGTTGCCGCATTGCAGTTCTTTCCGTCGGAAAAGATACGGATCGGTTATGCATACGACTTTTCAGTCGGACCGCTACAAGGCTACAGTGGTGGCACACACGAGATATCCATTGGATACTCCTTTATCAAACCGAATATCAGAATGGCCACCCCAAGGGTATTTTAATCACTATTTAGCAAGGAATCATGAACAACAAACATTTACTGGCCTGTTTTGCAGCTACGATAATCACCCTTACGGTTATCTGCCCGGCATCAGCCCAATATATCCTCAAGCAGGCTGACACGGAATATGATTTATTTAATTTTAACAAGGCGGCAGATTTATATGAGCAGGCCTATCGCAAGAAAGCAGCGCTACGTACGGCAGAACGACTGGCTTCAGCCTATGGGTACATGAACGATTACAAACAGACGGAAAGCTGGTACGCCATTGCCTCCGCCATGCCTGGAAGCAATGATCAAAATATTCTGAAATATGCGAGTGCCCTACAGCATAACGCAAAATACACTGAAGCAAAGACCCAGTTCCAGCGTTACATAGACCGACATAGTGAAGTGACTGAACGGCAGCGTAACTTATGGTTAGGCTCGTGCGACTCTGCGCTAAAATGGATGCGCAATCCAAGACCGATTGATCTTATAAATGCATCCGCGCTCAACTCTTCTCAGTCTGACTGGGGGGCTATTCAAAAATCGGGGCAGATTGTTTTTGCATCCGATCGCAATGCTCATTCAGCAGCAACAGCGGCAAACAGACCGTTTTTAAAGTTCGACGGCGCAAAGGAGCCTGATAAGGATATTTATGGCTGGACAGGAAACGGATACCTCAAATTATATACACAGCATATCGGGGAGGATAGTGTAAGAGTGGTACCCATTTCCGGTAGCTCTGCGTATCATGTAGGGCCGGCAAGCTTCACAGCAGACGGAAAACTTATTTTCTTTACCATGACCAAGATACCGGAAAAGACTAAAAGGAGCGGAAAGGAACCTGCTACGATAAATGTTGAAATTTACTCCTCACAAAGTGATGGGCAAGGCGGCTGGCAGGACCCAATTCCTTTCCCATTTAACAACGTTGCTGAGTACTCGCTCAGTGACCCCTACATTTCAGCCGATGGGCAAATTCTTTATTTCTCCTCGAATATGCCCGGAGGAAAGGGTGGAGCAGATCTTTACGTTTGCACTAAAACGCAGTCGGGAGACTGGGGCAGGCCGGTAAATTTAAAGGAAATCAACACAGATGGAAACGAGCGGACAGTTTCGTTTGATGAGCACAACAATATGTATTTTGCAAGCGACGGATATATTGGAATGGGCGGGCTCGATGTTTTTAGGGTTATCACCCATGCCGACAAAATAACAGGTATTCAAAACCTGGGGTACCCTTTTAATTCTCCGAAGGATGACCTGGCTTATTTTCCGTCCAGCGCCCAATCGCCAGGATATCTTTCCTCTAACCGTGACGGGGGAAAGGGAAGTGATGATATCTATAGCGTGTCGATGCAGATAGGCTCAACCTATTTAATAACAGGAAGGGTTTTTGAAAAAGGAACTGGCAGAATTTTGCCAGGAGCAGTGGTGACTTTACTTGGCCCGGGCGGCAAACGACTGTCTGTTGAATCAGCTCAGGACGGATCATTTAGTTTTGAGGTTCCATTGGCCAGCTATACAGTCAGCGGCGATAAAACGGATTTCCGTAGTGAGGTCAAAACTGTTATGGAACCTTCAGCGCATGAGCAAACGGTTCAGATAGATTTAAATCTTGAGCGCATAAAGCTTAACCAAGGCATTCGGATCGAAAACATTTATTATGATTTTGATAAATCGAATATCCGAAAGGATGCTGCTTTGGAATTAGATAAACTTGTGCAGATCATGGAGGAAAATCCAACCATATGGATCGAACTTGGATCACATACCGATAGCAGAGGGGGCGACAGATATAACCAGCAGTTATCGCAGCGCAGAGCAGAATCGGCAGTTGCCTATATTATTTCGCGCGGAATAAACCGTAACCGGATTACGGCCAAAGGATATGGTGAATCTGAACCTGTTAATAACTGCAAAAATGGTGTGGATTGTTCAGAAGAACAACATCAGCTGAACAGAAGAACTGAATTTAAGATTACTAAATATTAATGGATGCGGCAGGTACTGACTGGTGCGGTTATTGTGTTTTTCGCCGCGATGATTTTACTATATGTGAATTTTTTAAGATCAGAATGGAGCAATAAAAAGCGCCGTAGAAAGCGTTGAAAATTTCTTGTTTTGATTTGCAAAACGTTTTTTGAAATCTATATAAGAATTGTCACAAAGATAAAATACAAACACAAGCGTTCCCTGAACGTACCTTAATGCTGACTGTGGATAGCTACCTGATTTTAGGTAGCTATCTTTTTTTACTGAAGTTAATAGGTCTAATTTTTCTCTCAAACTCATTTAATTATTTCATGTTCAAAATCAATTTGAATTTTATGCGAAGGCAGACGTGTGTAATAAGTTCCATATGATTATAGGCTTTTGAGAACGGCTAATATTTCTGCTGGTTCCGCACGTTTGCGATAATCGGCATCTACAAAAGCATATTTTACCAAACCATCCGTGCCGATAACGTAAGTTGCAGGAATCGGCAACTCGTTTGTTGCTACACCATTGTAATTTTCCAGCTTATGGAAATCATTGTAAATATCTATCAGCTCATCATTAAGGGTAAAAGTGATATTAAATTGGTGAGCGACCTCATTATTGTAATCTGTCAGCACCTCAAATGTCAGTTCATTTTTTTCAGTGGTACTTAAGGATTTGTCCGGAAGCTCAGGCGATAGCGCAACTAAGGTTGCACCGGTAGCCTTAAACTGAGGTAAATAGGTTTGCAGATAACGCAATTGAATGTTACAATAAGGGCACCAGCCGCCACGGTACCAGCTTAGTATTACAGGTCCAGTTTTTAATAAATCGGAGAGTTTGATCGGTTTGTTAAGCGCATTTTTTAATTCAAAGCCGGGTGCCTTGCTGCCAACTTTTAATGCCAATTGATTGATCTGTTGGATCTCGGCAATGCCATGCTCAAATTTTTTCTGCAAGCCTTCCGGCGCTTTTGAATTCCATGAGGTCTGGAATCCCGTTAATTCGTTTCGTAACGAATTAACAGTTGTAATAGATTGATCTTTCATCTTATGGTGGCTTGGCTTTTATTTATTTTTTGCCTTTTCCTCTGCTGCAACTTTCAAATCCGTTGCAGAAATACCTTCAACAGCTAGTCCATAACCAACCTGTTGTAACAGATCTTTACGAAGGTCGTCTGCAAACATGGTGCGCATGTGTCTCCTTGTTAATTCAGGAATTGTTAAAAGCTTTTTGGCCAGTTCAAATGCCCGCTTGTTCAAGGCCTCGTTATTTGGTAATACTTCGGCTACAACGCCCATGCTCTTAGCCTCAGATGCGCTGATTTTTTGTTTTGTATACAAGAAGTAGCGGCTTCTGTAATCGCCAATTGCCCTTTTCCAAACTGTCTGTATACCATCGCCAGGAACAATGCCAAATGTTAAGTGAGGATAATCCTGGAAATATGCATCGTTACTTGCCAAAATTATATCGGAAGTTAATGCATATTCTGAATGGACAGTCGCGGCACCGTTTACTGCTGCAATAACCGGTACGCCAATACTTGACAGATTCTGTAACGATTGTTGGCCTTCCCACCAGGTTTTGTCCCATTCGCGTGGATTGGTAATGTCGCCCAGGCTGGGGCCATCTATTTGTGCAAAAAATTCATTGCCCGTACCTGTCAGGATAACAATCTTGTTATCTCTATCCTGGGCAATTTGTGAAAACGCTTCAACAAAGTCATGGTGGTCCTTTCCGGTAAATACGATAGGCCCATTGTTAGTCGTGAATTTCACTTCAAGAATACCGTCTGCGGTACGGGTCATTTTCAGATGATCAAAACGAGAAAAATAGGCAGGAGTAGTATTTTGAGCTTTTAGGCTTATTGAGCTTGCAACTATTGCAGCTAGTAGAACTGATTTTTTTAAAAACATAATAAGCTTAATTTGAATTTATTGATTAAAATTGGTGGCGGTCTCATCCGCCACCATGACAAGATTTATTGATCAGTTTAAAGCCGGAGCTAAGGGCCAGTCAACAGGGATATCTGTTAAGGCGTGTAAATAATTAGTAATGACTTTGTCGCCAATTATAATGGTTACATCAATAAGGCTTGCTTCTGTATATCCAGCTGCAAAAAAGTTTTCTAAAATTTCTGCCTCTACGTGGCCGCGGTTCTCTGTAGTGGCTTTAACCAATCTAGCCAAAGCATCTAACTTAGCATCAAAACCGATATCCGCCCTGCGGATGTCTAAGATCTGCTCGTCGGTAAAACCATTCATTTTAGCAAACTGAGTGTGTGCACTCAGGCAGTAAGAACAATCATTTACCTGGCTAACTACCAAGTTGATTACTTCGCGCTCTTTGGCTCGAATAGATGATTTCCTGTTTTGCAATGCCAGATAATCGCCAAGGGCGGTGTCAGAATGACCGAAGATGGCATACAGGTTAGGTACGAAACCTACCATACCCTGCAGGTTGTCAAAAATGGCCTGGTTAGCTGGAGATACTTGTTCTTTAGTTGGGATTGTGAAATTTTTCATGATGCTACTTTTTAAATTGTATGTCTGTTTTTGTTTGACAATACAAAGGTGCAGCTAAGCACAGGGTTTACGAATAGAGAGAATTCCCGACTGCATGTAAAATCTGCCCTTAATAGTTTTGTTGCAGTTTACCTTACCTTTGTTTGTGGATCTGTTACATGTTTATAATTTTTTTTGATGTGCCATCCTTTTTCCTTTGTAGAGTGATTAAAAAAGGCATACCAAACCCGTGCAAAAAAAAAATCGCTTTTTTTGCAACTTTATTTTTACTTACAATATAGGCCCTGGAAGTTTTGAGTTACTATTTAGGTAATGTGGTTAGAAATGCTAAGATATCGTTGCTGATATCTCCTACATGCGTTTCAAATGTGAAATGCCCTGTGTTATAAAATTTAACAGTTGCGTTAGGCAGATCAGTTTTAAAAGCTTCTGCGCCCGCCGGTAAAAAGTATGGTTAGCAAATCTGATATACAGGTGCTATAATATTCTTCGAAGCAATATATGGCTATATTTGCAAACTGTACGATAATTCCAGTAACATGAAGCTACACTACATTGATCCTATTTCTGCAGGTGAACTTCACCTAACCGTGCATGAAAACTACTTTGACCGTCTGTTCTTCCAGCGCGATCGTCAGGATAAATTTTTAACTATCGCCCTTAATGACGGGCCACAGCAGACGGTAACCATTGACGGCATTCAATACGAATTTCCCGCCCAAACCATTTTGCCACTCATGGTTAGCCAGACTTTTTCCTTTGAGCAGCCGCAACAGGTTATAGCATGGCAATACAACCGTAACTTTTATTGCATTGTAGATCATGATAAGGAAATTAGTTGCGTGGGATTTTTATTTTACGGTTCAGCCGAGACGATGTTTATCGCATTGGATGAGCAGCACCAAAAAAAACTGAATCTATTACTACAGGTATTTATAGATGAATTTGAAGACCGGGATGCAATACAGCGAGACATGTTGCAAATGATGCTTAAGCGGCTCATCATCATCGTTACCCGCTTAGGTAAAAAACAGTATTTAAACGAGCCCACATTGACTGGAGATAAATTGGACGTTTTGCGTAAATTCAACCTGATGGTTGAAAATAATTATCGAAAGGAGCATACTGTGCAGTTTTATGCAAATCAGCTCAATAAGTCGCCTAAAACACTTGCCAATTACTTTGCCTTATATAACCACAAATCCCCGCTTGCGGTGATACAGGCAAGGATCATACTGGAAGGAAAGCGCCTGTTAATGTATACCGATAAATCTGCCAAGGAGATTGCCTATAACCTAGGCTTTGATGATGCGTCCTACTTCAGCAATTTATTCAAAAAACAAACCGGCTACGCCCCTTCTGATTTTCGCAATGCCAAATCGGCGTTATTTTCTGCAGGTCAATAATTATATGCTGGCGGGAATTTTCTCTATTCTTGCCGGTCGATGAGCAATTCAATTCGCCACAAGTTTATACCATTTCTCCTGACAAGTCTAAGATTACTGGTGGCACCTCACCCATCACTCATGGTTGATCTGAAACTCTTCCCCAAAATGGTACCCAGCATTATAGGCAACTGAGGACAACGCAACTACCCTAAGTGGTTTCCGGATGTGATTTCTATTACATTTTTTTCGCAAAGGAAAACATACTTTTTTAACGCTGATGTTACAGGATCTGTACAAGTGCAAATGTCAATTGCATCTTAAGCTCTGTTAACAAAAGTCGCGAAGTTTACAATGAGGACGGAATCGAGCATATTGGGATGGTTAGACCTTCATTTTCTTAAGTTGTATAATTGTTAGCATTTTTAATGCTGATGTTGTGGTTTAAAGCGGGCTTATTGAGATGAATAAAAGGAGCGTATGGACTAAATATAATTTATAAACTTTAGTACTTATCTTAGCCGTGAGTATTTAAATATCCGTTGATCCACATCAGATTAAATTTAGATGGCTCGTTTTCGTTATGAAATCGTATAGTAATTTTTCGGATGTTGATCTGATCATCTTGCTCAAACATGATGATGGGTACGCCTACACCGAAATCTTCGAGCGATATAATGAAATTCTACTCCGCCATGCTTACCGGATATTAACAGATAAAGACGAAATTAATGATGTGGTTCAGGACGTTTTTTTAACGCTCTGGCAGAAAAGATCAACTATCGAATTTAAAGTCTCCTTATTATCCTACCTGAGCATATCGGTAAGGAATAGGATTTTTGACCTCTTATCACACAAAAAAATCATTCTGAAATATGCGGCATCCTTCAACAAGTTTTTAGTAGAAGGCTATAACATTACGGATGATGAAATTAGAGAACGCGAACTTTCTAAAATTATAGAAAGAGAAATAGACCATCTCCCAACTAAAATGAAGGAAGTGTTTTTAATGAATAAAAAAGATGGTTTGAGCTATAAGGAAATTGCCGCCAAACTGAACATTACCGATCAAACTGCAAAACAGCAGGTTTATAAGGCCCTCAAAATATTAAAGCCGAAGCTGGATTCCTTTATGAGTGCCTTTCCTTTTCTATAATATATCTTTTTCTTTATCCGATATGACGATTGCGCCTGTTAACCGTCTTGGTATTATAAAAGGAGAAATCCTGTTGTAAACCAAACCTATGAATGCGCAACAAATTAACGAACTGTTAAAAAAACGTCAGACCAGAGAACTGAGCGATACGGAAAATGCCCAGCTGGAAAGCTGGTACATCAGTTATGCTTCAAATTCTACTCAACAGCCAAGCACTGAAGATTTAAAAGGGAGTAAGGCAGAAATTCAGTCTAAGCTGCCGTTGGTTTATCCAAAGTCAAATAGAAAACTTTGGATCCCAATATCCATTGCAGCCAGTTTATTGATTTTAGTTTCAGTAGGAATATTTTTGTATACCCAAAAAACTTCCGATAGGGCGCAAAGCAGCAATTATGCAAATGATGTTCCCCCTGGAAAAAACTCAGCAACCCTAACTTTAGCAGATGGCCGTAAAATTTTCTTATCAGAAAAAACGAGTGGTGAATTTGCAAAACAAGAAGGGGTAAATATTTCAAAAACCAAAAATGGCAAGCTGATTTATACGCTTACTGAATCTAAAGCCAAAACAGTTAGCTACAATACGCTAAAAACGGGCAATGGCGAACAGATTGAGGTTTTATTGGTAGACGGTACTTCAGTTTGGCTCAACGCGGCTTCTGAGCTTAAATTTCCAACAACATTTGCCGGAGCGAAAAACAGGTGGGTAGAACTTTCCGGTGAAGGATATTTTGAAGTTTATAAAAATAAAAATGTGCCTTTTATTGTACATACCGATAAACAGGAAGTACAGGTGCTGGGTACCCACTTTAACATCAACAGTTATGCTGAAGATGCAGCGGCTAAAACTACCTTGCTGGAAGGAAGTGTAATGATTAACCAAAAAACGATCATCAAGCCTGGTCAACAGGCATCCGGATCGGGCTTAAACATTACAACTTCCGATATTGATACTGAACTTGCGGTAGCCTGGAAAAACAACAAATTTATGTTCGAACAGGAAAATATCCAGGGTATCATGAACCGGATAAAAAGATGGTATAATGTAGAAATTGTTTATTCGGGAGAAGTTTCGAAGCAGCTTTATACAGGCTCGGTCTCCCGGTTTGCCAATGTTTCCAAAGTGCTGGAGATATTGGAACTGACCGGAAACGTTCACTTTAAAATTGAGGGAAGGAGGATTACCGTAATGAAATAAAAACCAAAGCGGTAATACTAAAAAGCCAGATCCCGATTGGCCTCGGAACCCGGCAAATGCGGTATTACGTCAATAATTTTCTTAGACACTACTAACCTTAAAACCAAACAAATGTATAAAATTTATACCAAACAAACCGGTATTACGGCCGGCTATATCCATAAATTTCTGCTAATTATGCGCCTAACCACCGTTATATTAATCGCTACATTAATGCATGTCAGTGCAGCCGGTCTCGCACAAAAGATCAGTATTTCGAAGAAAAATGTACCGTTAAAATCTGTTCTTAAAGAACTGAGAATTCAGAGCGGTTACGACTTTGTTTTTAGCGAAAATCTGTTGCAACAGGCAGTACCTGTCAATATCAATGTTAATGGCGTGCAGATAGAAGAAGTACTTCAATCGATCTTCAGTAAACAGCCGCTTAACTATACCATCCGCGACAAAACAGTTGTAATCAGTGCCAAAGAAACGTCAATGATAGACCGGGTTATCGATTTCTTCAAAGATATTATGGTTAATGGAACCGTAACCGACGAAAATGGCAAGGCAGTAGCAGGCGTTACCGTTTCCATAAAAGGTACCAACAAAAAAACTACTACAGATGCCGACGGTAAATTTTCCATCACTGCAAATAAACAAGACGATGTACTTGTTTTTACCAGTATTATGACGGATACCGAAGAAATTAACCTTGCCAACCGAACCCAGCTAAACATTAGTCTTAAAACGAAAACAAATCTACTCCAGGAAGTTTCAGTAAATACGGGTTTTCAGGCTATTGCAAAACAAAGGATGACCGGAGCTACAGTGACCGTTGGGAGTGAAGAAATTGCCAAAAGATACAATACCAATATTATTAATAGCCTGGAGGGGCGTGTTCCTGGCCTTGTTAACTACCGGGGCACAACTACAATCCGTGGCGTGAGTACAATTAACGCCAATCGTGCGGTTCTTGTTGTTCTGGATGGTTTACCGATAGAGGGGGCCATCGCGAATGTTAATCCTTACGATGTAGAGAGTGTTACCGTTTTAAAAGATGCGGCTGCTGCGGCTATCTATGGCGCAAGAGCTGCGAACGGGGTAATTGTAATCACCACGAAAAAAGCAAAAGGGGGACGAACCACTATCGATTTTGCCGCTGATGTAACCCTGACTGAAAAAGCCAACCTGGGTTATAATATGCTAACGCCTGCGCAACAGGTAGATTTAGAAAACAGCTACTACTCAAATTATTACACCAATATTGCGGGCACTATTGCCAATACTGCTACCGCAATCAACAGAGGCGATCCGATTACACCTGTGCAGTATGGCTGGTATCAAAAAGCGCAAAACCAGATCACTCAAACTCAATTGGATAGCAGGTTAAATGACTTCAGACAGAACGATTTTAGGCAGCAGTACAAAGACAATGCCCTGCTAAATACGGTTTTGCAACAATACGATCTGTCTATTAGAACAGATGGCAACAAATACAACTCAAGTTTAATCTTAAACTACAAAACGACCAATTCGGGGATTATTAATGCTTACAACAGGCAGCTGAATATTTTTTATAAAGGTACTTACCAGTTTAGCAAATGGCTGGATGTAAACTTTGGGGTAAATGGGATTCTGGGTAAAGCCAAAGCAAGTGCGAGTAGTTTTGCTACAAGTGCAAACAATGTATCACCTTATCTGCAGCTTTTGGATGCAAACGGAAACCGTATATACTATACTACCGGCGATTACAATATGTACAATGCAAATCCGGCTTCTATGCCAAGATACAGCATGAACGTGAATCATTTAGAGGAGTTGGAACAAGATCAAAGGTTAACCAAACAAAATTATACCCGGTATTTTGCCAACCTTAATCTGCGCATTCTGCCAGGTTTAACCTTTTCTCCCCAGTTTCAATATGAAAGTTTGATCAACAATAGCTCAAACTATTCTGAACCTGATAGTTATATTATGAGGTATCTTAAAAATGTTTATTACAAAGTACCACAGGGAACTACGCCGGAAACCTATAAAAACCTCTTGCCAGAGAATGGTGGGAAGCTGGCAACAACAAACAGTACAGGTGATTACTGGACTGCCAGGGGGCAACTGAGTTATAGAAAGGCTTTTGGTAAACATGGAATCGACCTTAGCGCCGGAACCGAGTTTCGACAAACAAGAGATAAAGGAACAAATGGATTGTTGTTAGGTTATGATGATCAATTGCAATCGCAGTCTACCACAACGGTAAATTATCCTGCTTTGTTCGCTTATAATACCTCGCAAACTTTTAAACCGAATTCGAGTACAACGAATCTTTACAATACGTATTTAAACACACCAATCGGACTGATTCCCGAAATTACTCACCGCACCAATTCAGGCTATGCAGTGGCCAATTATTCGTACAATAATAAATACGCGGCTTCGGGATCTTATCGTATAGATTATGCCGATGTGTTTGGTTTAGATAAACGGTTCAGGGGGAAACCACTTTATTCTGCCGGGCTGGCCTGGAATATCAGCAATGAAGAATTTATGTCTGCCCAAAAATGGATTGATTTCTTAAAGCTGAGAACCAGCTATGGCATCACCGGAAATATGAGTCAGGATGTAACCAGTTTTTTAACGGCGAGTTCTACACTTCCACCAAATGCCGCTACAAATGCACCCGTATCTGTAGTTACAAACGCCGCCAATCCAGAATTGAGATGGGAAAAATCAGCAACTTTTAACATCGGTTTAGATTTTGCATTGCTAAACAAAAGATTAACCGGAGCCTTAGATTGGTACAGAAAGAAAAGTACAGATTTATTGTTCACGCAAAGAATAGACCCATCAGAAGGATTTACAAGCCAGATTATCAACAATGGCGGTTTAGTCAATAACGGAATCGAGTTGAGTTTGGGGTACAGCTGGACGGATCCAACAAAAGTTGATGGCATCCAGTGGAGCAGCAGCCTGGTACTTAGCCACAATAAAAACAAAATTACCTATGTTGATGAGGTCTCTGTATTGCCAATTCCTTTGGTTCAGGGCGGGTACAGAGTGGGTTATCCTGTAAATTCCCTTTACTCTTTTCAATATAAGGGACTTAATAACCTTGGCCAGCCACAATGGTTAAAGGCTGATGGTACGTTAAGTACAGTAGCTTTAACCGGAAGTGATATGAGTGCAATTGTTTACTCTGGCGGAACAGATCCGATCAATAATATTGCATTAACGAACGAGGTTTATTATAAAGGATTTAGCCTTAACATCCTGGCGGTATATTTTGGCGGCCAGTATTTAAGAGGTGTTTATCCGGAAATTTATGCAAGTGGTTTAGGGTATAGTGGTGGTCCTTCTTATCTTTTAGACAGCTGGACGCCTGGAAACACCACCACAATTGTTCCTGGTTATGGCCAATACTCACCTGGTACTTATCCAGGAACATCTGTAACGCCATCAAACCACCTTCGTTACTCAGATACTTTTGTTTACTCAGGAGATTTTATCAAAATCAGAAATATAACATTAGGATATCAGTTACCTGCAAAATTGGCGTACAAATTAGGTTCGAAAGGAGTGGGTTTACGTTTCCAACTAAACAATCCTAAATCACTGTGGGTAAATAACGATGTAAATCTCGACCCGGAAACAGGGGGCGCAAGAGCGCTAACCTCTTATGTGTTTGGTCTTAATTTTAATTTATAGAGAAATGAATATGAATAAGAAAATATACGGCAACACGATAATACTGATTTTTATATTTTTATTATCCGGTTGCAGCAAGTTCACAGAGATTACACCAAAGGGAAGCAATGTGCTTAACCGGGTATCTGATCTGGACTTGTTGCTGAATTATAACTTCAGTTTAAACACTGCTGTATCCATCTCCTCACCAGCTTTTGTAGTAACAGCTGGAGAAGCTTTTAATTGTAATGATGCCGAGGTTTTGGTTGGCGATATTTATCCATACGTAACCAATGTGGCTACCTTGATCAGCTTAAATGCAAAAGACCTGAATACAGCACTTACTACTTATAATGAAAGCATAGACCGTAAGAACCTTGCACTGGCCGACGTTAAATATGAAAAAATGTATTTCATTATCAACAACGTTTGTAATGTAGTGATTAAAAATGCAGATGGGGCAAGTGGCGATCGTGCTAAAGCAAATACGCTAAAAGCTGAGGCTTACATTTTAAGAGCCTACATGCATTATCTTTTGGTAAACATTTATGCAAAAGCCTATAATCCGGCAACAGCTGCTACAGATGGGGGTATTCCTTATGTAAAAGAGGATAATTTAGTGTCAGAACCCAATAAAAAGAGCACTGTTGCAGAAGTTTATGCCAACATTGTTGCCGATATTGATGCTGCATTCGCATTAAACAGCCTCCCAAATGTAGCTGCAAATAACATGCGTGTTGGTATGGGTTTTGCCTATGGAGTTAGGGCGCAGGTGCTTTTAGCCATGCGTAATTATGCTGGTGCTTTAGCTGCTGCAAATGCTAGCCTGGCCATTAATAGCACCATAATAGATGATCGCCTTTTTGCACCAGTTGGAACCACTGCTTATGCAAAACCTGCAGTAACCGCGGCAGATAATTTATTTTACGCCTCCAATAAAGGGCCATCAACTTTGATTGCGCCAACTTTCGAAACACTTGCTGCCTACGAGCCGGGAAATATCCAGAACGAATATGTAAAACCATACTTTCCAGTGCCAGCTCAGGCTGTTGCCATTACCGGCTTAGCGAATGCGAAACTCTCTTATTCAGCAACAATTTTTGCGGTAAATACCGCTGGCCTTACTACAAGCGATACTTATTTAATTAAAGCAGAATGCCTGGCCAGAACACAAAATGTTCCTGGCGCAATGGAAATCATTAACATGATTAGGCAACGGCGAATCCATCCCAGCGTTTATGCACCTCAAATAGCAACTACCGAAGCGCAGGCCATGGTCTTTCTTAAGAAAACTGCTAGATTTGAATTCTTATATACATTTAAGAATTACTTTAACATCAAACGTTGGAATACCGAAGATGCTTATAAGGAAACCATAACACGTACTGTAAATGGAGTCACGTATACCCTAAAGCCGGAGTCTCCGCTGTACATTTTTCCTTTCCCGCAAAGTGCCACAGCTTACAATCCAAACCTGACACAGAATTATTAATACTGTTCTATTCAATTTTTTCCGCCTGAGGTTTAATGCTTCAGGCGGTATAAATATCAAATTTATGAAAGCAAAATATTTTTTCATGCTGATCCCATGTTTTTTCGGGTTGCAGAAAAGTTTTAGCCAGCAAAATGAAGGATTGAAATCTTTTACCTTGATTGGCAGAACCAATGATAAAACTTTAGATTCCGTTTCCATTATTTACATCAATGGAGAAGGAAAAATTATACAGGAAAGTGTTGCGGCATTGGATGGGAATTTCAAGATCAAAGGATTGATCAGTCAGCCTACTTTTTCCAATCTGGTGTTTAAACACAAAGGTGAAGTGATCGGCAAGCGGGATGTGGAACTGAAAAGAAATGCCGCCTATCTTAATCCAGGTGAAATGACAATTGCAAAAGTCCCTGCACCGAATGGTTATTTAGAAATTACTGGTTCACCCGCACAGCTCGATTGGAAAGTGCTTTACAGCAAAACGAAGGCCATAAATAAATCTATTGATTCGCTAAACAAATTGGTGGGTCCCGCCTCCCATGGCGCTTCAAATGCACCGCAGGATGAGCCAAAGGTAAGTGCATCACTTAAATTTCTCAAAGCGAAAGAAGCCAAAATAAACTATCAATATTTCATTTCCAATCCCGCCTCTTATGTAACCGCAGATCGGGTAAAGTACTATACTTCGGTTTTTAGTATTGATTCTATAAAACAGCTATACAATAAATTTAGCTCGGAGATAAAAGAAAGTACAGATGGAAAAAGACTAGCGGCCGAAATTAAAAGTAGGGAAGTTGGCTTGGTTGGAACAAAGGCTTTTGCATTTAGTGTGAAAGATAAAGACGATAAAGAACTTTCGTTACCGGCCATGAAAGGAAAATATGTACTGTTAGATTTTTGGGCAACCTGGTGCGTTCCCTGTAGAGCGAGCATGCCACAAATGATTAAGCTATACGATAAATACAAAGACAAAAACTTTGTGATGATAGGCATTGGTGACGATGATAGAAATGTACCAAACTGGTTGGCGGCAATTGATAAAGATGGAACCAATCTCTGGCCACAAACTTTACGCGGATTAAATGCTCAAATGTTTGTAAAGGGAATAGATAATCCTAGAGATCTTGGCCAACAATATGGAGTTCGTGCACTCCCAACCAAAATCCTGATCGATCCAAACGGGAAAATTATCGGCAGGTTTGATGGACAGCACGGCACAGATGATGATATGGAAAAAATGTTAAAACAGTTATTAAATCCTTAAGAAAATGAAAACGATAACTTATTGTGTACTTTTTCTCTTGATTACGAACCTTGTATCTGCTCAACTAAAGGAAGAAAAAAATGTAGTCATATTTCGAGGCACAGCCGATACCATATATAACGGAAGCACTTTAGTGTTATATAATAAAGCTGTAGCCGCCCATGATTCTGTGCAGGTAAATCATGGAAAATTCGAAATCACCGTACCTTACAAGGGGCCAGCCAGATACATGTTTTACAGTAAATTCGAACTGAAAAAGAAAGGCGGTTATTCGCCTTACGGAATATTAGTTTCCGAGCCAGGTATTATCCAAATAAATGCAAACATGGAAGCCTTGAGCAATTCCGTTGTAAAAAATGCGCCTGAGAACGAACGCTATATGGCCTTTACAAAAGATGGAAGTGCAGGTAGGCAAGGAATAAACGATAAACTTATAGCCAAATTTGGGCCAGATGTTTTGAAGAACCTGAACCAAAAAAATCCTCAATACGATGAAATAATCAGATACTATAAGGAACTAAACGATGAAAATAATAAACTAGAAGTCGAGCGGCTCAAAACCTTTATAAAACTGCATAATAATTCTTTTGCATCTGTTTATTTGCTCAATAATCTAGTAAGCAATATTTCCATTGTAAACGCACAAGCGCTTTATAATTTACTTGGTCAAAAGTATAAAGAAACCAGTTATGGCAAAAACATTGCAAGCACTATAGAAGCGATGAAAATAACGGCTGTTGGTAAAATTGCACCAGATTTCGAACAGGTCGATACCGCCGGAAAAATGATTAAACTTTCATCTCTTAGAGGGCAATATGTACTTCTGGATTTCTGGGCAAGCTGGTGCATTGCTTGTAGAGAAGAAAATCCTAATGTGGTAAAAGCCTATAATAAATTTCATGATAAAGGATTTACAATCTTGGGTGTTTCGCTTGACCAACCAGGAAAAAGAGAGGCTTGGCTAAACGCAATCAAGCAAGATGGCTTAACCTGGACTAACGTTTCCGATCTCAAATTCTGGAACAATGAAGTTGTTAAATTATACGGCGTGCAAGCGGTTCCTCAAAACTTTTTACTCGATAAGGAAGGCAAGATAATCGCCATAAATGTAAAAGGTGAAGGACTTAATGCCAAATTAACGGAGATTTTTGAGCATTAAATTCACTTGAAAGCCTCCTGATATAACTTGTAGTAGTCTCATTATCAGTGATTATAATGTTTTAAACGCGTTAGAACAAATATCTGAAAAAACAAAAAGCTTTAAATTTAAACTTCTTTCAAGGAAAGAGATCAAACTTCAAGGCTTTTTGCCGTTTAAGTAGAGTCAATTTATGGAAGTTCAACCCTTTTAAGCATTGTGAAGCGATAGTAAATTTTGAAAAAGTGGTAAAAAATAAAGAGGAAGAACAGTATCGGAAAAAGAAAGTATCATGATTTTTTTTCAATTAGAATGATATCTCAATCATCTCAGATTTATGTCTTAAGTTGATAAATCAATGCGTTCGACCCCATTTCACCACTTTTATTGATCAAATTAATTGTCTGGAAATTAGCAGTATACAGGTTTTATATTTTTGATGAGATGGGGTCAATGAAATCTGTTTTATCCATTGTAAGTGGATTTACTGGGTCTGCACATCTGAAGGCCGATTTTTTTCGGTGTTATCACATAGGCTTATAAAGGCTTTTAGTGCAGGAGAAAGAGGTACATCTTTTCTGTAGGTTAGAACTGTCGTCATCAGGCCCAGCTCCCTGGGCAAAGAGAAAGTCTTGATTTTTCGGTTGCCATAAAAAGTAGAAATAATCTCCTTGGGAAGAAAGCTGAAGCCAATGCCCGACTCAATGAAATTAACAACCCCTTCAATTGAGTTCATCACCGTTTTATGGTATTGCGAGACTCCTTTGCTTACCAGCCATGATTCGAGCCTTGCCCTGAATACGCAGCCCTGATCAAAAACGATTGCTTTGAGCGGATTTCTTTTTAAAAGATCCTCCAGGCTCTTGCAGTTTTCCGGTACAACAGCAACCACCTCTTCATCTTTGATCCAGATTTGATCGAGTTCGGGAACGTCGAGAGGCGCAGGAACAAATGCAGCGTCCAGACGGTAATTCATTACATCGCTTATTAGCGATCCGCGCATGGCCGACCTAAACTCCAGGTCGATAAATGGAAATTTCGAGGCAAGACGGTTTACCAGCTCAGGTCCTTTGGTCGCCATGAAGGTCTCCAGGGAACCTATTTTTACCTGCCCTTTTATCTCTTCTGTTTTCCCAACCGAACGCTTCGCTTCATCTATCAGGTAGTTTAGTTTTTTGCTATAAGCCATCAGTGTTTCGCCGGCGGGAGTTAAACGTACTTTACGGGACGAGCGGTCAAATAGGATCGTTCCAAATTCTTCCTCAAGGCTTTTTATCCGCGCGGTCACATTTGACTGTACAGTAAACATAGCCTCTGCAGCTTTCGTAAAACTCCCGTGATGTGCCACTGCTTCAAATAAATTCAGATCATTTGTATTCATAAATCGTAAATAATGATAGTATGTATCATATTAAATCATTTTGATTGATTAAAGATAGCGGCTACTTTTGAAAAAAAAGAAAAAAATGAAAAAAATTAAATTGGCCACTATTTTCATGCTGGCCGGTCTATTACCTAATTCAGCTATTATGGCCCAGTCAAAAACAAGCACAAAAAATATTGGAGAAAATTCTTCAGCCCAGGTTCATTACCGCAAAGTGGTTGCAAATGGACAAAATATCTTTTACCGTGAAGCTGGACCTGCCGGAGCACCAACGATACTACTGTTACACGGATATCCTACCTCGTCGCATATGTTCCGGGCGCTTATTCCAATGCTCAGCAGCAAATATCACGTTCTTGCTCCGGATTTACCTGGCTTTGGGTACAGCGATGCACCAGACAGGACAAAATTTGCATATACTTTCGACAACATTGCCAAAACCATGCAATCTTTTGTTGATGGGCTTGCACTTAAAAGATTTGCCATTTATGTATTCGACTATGGTGCGCCAACGGGTTTCCGCCTTGCACTTGCAAACCCCGAAAAAATAACCGGCATCATTTCCCAGAACGGCAATGCCTATGTTGAAGGGCTTAGTACCGGCTGGAAACCGATCCAAAAATATTGGGAACATGAAACTAAGGAGAACAGAGATGCCCTGAGGACATTCGTCACCCCAGAAGGAACAAAATTCCAATATTTCACAGGTGTAGAAGATACAACCATGGTAGCCCCTGAATCTTATACACTCGACCAACATTTTCTAGATCGTCCAGAATCTACGGAGATACAGCTCGACCTGTTAAAGGACTATAAAACTAACGTTGCGCTATATCCTAAGTTCCAGGAATATTTCAGAACCTATAAACCCAAACTTTTGGCTGTTTGGGGTGACAAAGATCCGTTCTTTTTGCCGCCGGGGGCCGAAGCATATAAACGGGATATACCTGATGCTATCGTGAAATTCTATAACACAGGTCATTTTGCCCTTGAAACGCATGTTCGCGAGATAGGGAATGAAATATTGAACTTTCTGGCTGTCCTGCCAAAATAAACGCAGCTGTGACGATAACGCAAGCATAACAAGGGGCATCTAAATGCCAGACGACAAAAGCCGTGTATCTGTTAGAGAAGAGCCGGAAAGTCCCTTTATCAATGAGTAAATCCGGTATCTGCCGGGCTTTTTTGCAAATAACAAATAAATCAAATGACAATGGAAATTAAAACCCCGGTACCCCCGTTCAACTATGAATCAGCGGTGGAGAAAGTGATGCTCGCAGAGCGGGCATGGAATAGCCGCGACCCTGAAACAGTATGTATGGCCTATACTGTAAACACAGCGTGGCGCAATCGTTCGGAGTTCATCTCAGGCCGGGAAGAGGTGAAAATGTTTTTGGTTAAAAAATGGGAGAAAGAACTTAGCTATAAGCTTAAGAAAGAACTTTGGGCATTTAGTGAGAACCGAATAGCAGTCCGCTTTGAATATGAATGGCATGACAATCAAGGGCAATGGTTCCGAAGTTTTGGTAATGAGCTTTGGGAATTTGATCAATATGGGTTAATGGAAAAAAGGTTCGCAAGCATCAATGACCTCCCTATTGATGAAAAAGATAGGACGCTGTAGAAGTTTCGGATAACCGATTAAAAAAGCGCTACCTGTTTGCTAGCGCCTCGTCTGTTCCATGGAATTGACAAAAGTCGAACTATAACCATTAATATTGTCTTTTTTATATCGCTCATTTTCAGTAAAAAGAAAAGAGGCATACCAGAATTAGCTCTGGCTTATGCCTCTTTTGCAGATTAGATAGTCAATCCGCGGAAAATCGAATTTTTACGCGCACTTGGGGGGCAATAGTGAATTTTGATAAGACCCTGAAGAACAAGATTGACAGACAGTACAGAAAAAGAAATTATGGTAAAAGTTTTCAGAATGGTTTAATGATAAGTTATAGTTGGATGGGGCACTAAACCTTCTCCCAAGAACAAGTCGCAAATTTAATACTGATCCCGTGTCTTACCGACACCTTTTAGATCAGATGTTAACGCAAAGCCCCGGCTTTTCAGATCCGGGGCTTTGTGTTTATATTTCTACGAGTAGTTCTTCTGCTGATTTGGAAGGGACAGTATCAGCTTGCTTCGCCAAACTTTTCCCCGGCTTCTTACTCTTTTTCTTAAACTTCCGGCCATACCATACCAGGAATCCTGTAATCGGTAAGCTGGCGCCAATAAGTGAAGCCAGGAAGGCCATTACCTTACCCGGAAATCCCAGGATACTGCCTACATGGATATCGTAATTCATTTTTCGCAGTTTCTGACCAAATGAGGCTTGCGCATATTCGACAGAATAGGCATCCTGTCGCTTTAACTCCTTCAGGCTATGTTGGTCAAAAGTGTAGCCCTGGCTATTATAAAACTGGCCTTTATTGGGGTACACGGTGATATTGATGGCGGCCTTAGCCTCTGCCGTATCCGCAAAACTGTAATAAAAACCCATCGATTTAGGGTGACGCGCAATGACCTGATTCCAGGCTATATCCATCGCTTTTTCGGGCGCATAACCCTTTCCTTTTAACGTGGAGTCTGAGTCTAAACGCTTGTATTCTGCCAGCTTATCGCCACCCGATGTAACCCAGTACATACCCTCACTGTACCATTTAATACCATATACCATTCCAGTAAGGGCTATAGCCGCCAGGAGCAATAAGGCGTAAAAGCCAAGTACGTTGTGCAGGTCGAGGTTTACCCGTTTAAAAGATGCACCCCATTTAATCTTAAAACTCTTATCACGGGTTGATTTATTCCATTTCTTCGGGTACCACCAAATCAGCCCGGTGATCAACAGCACTACGAAAATCATGGTACCATAGTTAACAATTGGTCGCCCTATTCCAGAAGGCATCCAGAGAAAACGGTGCCCGTTTAAAATAAACCTGAAGAAATCTGATTCACCGGGTTTATGCTCCTCGGTACTCATCACCTCGCCCGTATAAGGATTCACTTTCAGGATGGTATTTCCCGTACGGCGATCCCGCGGACCGGCATTAGCCGCCCTTAAATTTAAGTTGATGGTCCTGCCTTGCTGGTAATTGGCGTACGATGGCACTTTCTCTGGGTATAGCTTCGCTGCGATCTGCATCAACTCGGAGGGTTTAACCACAGGTTTATCCTGCCAGGCTACTTTTGTTTCAGGTTCCAGCAAACCGGTAATTTCTTCATTAAATACCCAAATGCAGCCGGTAAGGCATACAATTAGGACAATGACACCCGATATCAAACCTAACCACAAGTGCAGCCAGTTGTTAATGCGCTTAAAAAGCGTGTCCTTTTGCTTCTTCTTTCCTAGGTTTTGATTCTTCGTCATTGTGCCTGTTTTTATTGATCAGATAAGCTTATTTAAACCTGTAGGTAATGCTCAACCGTGCATTGCGTGGAACCTCATAGATATAAGTATAATAAGAAACGGATGTTGCAGTTTCAGTTGCCAGCTTGGTGTATGATCCCTGCGTTAGCAGCCTGCGGTCCAAAAGGTTATTAACTACCGCTGCGATGGTTATTTTACCTTTTTCATAAGAAACACCTGCGTCAAAACGATAATAAGCAGGTAACATCAATGGAACAGAAGTTGATCCCGCATAACGGTCCAGTTGGATCTGGTAACCCGCGCTCAATCCAAAACCGTTTAACAAAGCCCCTTGCTTCTGGTAGCGGTAAGATAACCAGCCATTGGTAATGTGCTTAGCGGAGTTAGGGGTATGCCTGCCTACCAATTCTGGTTTAGCATCTTCACTTACCTTAGCATCAGTGAACGCATAATTTAATACCAGGTTCAACCCAGGGGTAATTTCGCCGTTTACATCCAATTCAATACCTTTTGAGATAATACCCCCTAATTGAATCTGGGCATTTGGGTTCGCAGCCAGGTGTGCCGGATCCAGGTCGGCGGTTAATACATTTTTCTTCTTGATGCGGAAAGCGGCAGCCGTTACGTTCCATCTGCCGTCAAAGAAATCCTTTTTCAAACCCAGTTCGATGTTATTGCCGCGGATCGGCTTGAAAGGGTTTCCGGCATAGTCCTGGCCGGCAACAGGCAGGAAGCTTTGATCATAGAGTGTATAAGCGCTGAAATCTTTCGCCAGGGTTACACTCAAACCAGCCCTTGGGCTGAAAACATTATCAGATAGCTGTGTAAGGTTTGTTTTACCCACCGTTACCGCATGTGTGAAACGGCCGGCTAAAGTTAAACGCACACGTCCATCCAGCATGCGAAGTTCATCCTGTAAGTAAGCGCCGGTATAGGTTAGGTTAGTGGCATATACATTTGATCCCGAACGGTTCTGAATGCTTCGCGAACGATCGAAGACAGGGATATTGGCAAAAGGAATACCATAAACCGGATTGTAAATATTAAATGTAGCATTGTTTGCCAACTGCAGATCAGCATGCGTCTTACTAGAAAAATCGCCCCAGGTTTTTAAGTTACCCATATCAAGTCCACCTAAAATGCGGTGTACAATCGGACCGGTAGCAATGTCGCCCATCAGGCTAACCTGTATATTTTTGTTAATGGCCAACTCCTCACTGATATTCAGGTAACGTTTCATATCGCCATTGGGCGCTATGGTTGAAGGCCAAGGGGTACCCCCATCTAAACCATAACGGAGATAAGCTGCCTGGGCATTAATCTTCCAGTTATTATTTAAACGGTGGCTCACATAAAGCGTGGCATTGTGGTCATAAAGCTTTGCCGGGTCCAGTGCCGGGTCACCCAGAAAGAAACTCGGATCTGTATCGCCGAAACCTTTTGGCGAAAAACCGTAAGAGCCCAGGGCCTGTGCCTCTACGTGCTGCGTAGTATATTCAGCTGTGATTAAAGTATTGCTGTCTACCTGGTAGCTAATTACGGGCGCAATAATGTATTTATCGGTGTAATTATATTTGTTGTAACTGTCTTTAGTTTGTGCTGCCACATTCAGGCGAAACAACAATCTACCATCACGACTTAATTTACCATCCAGATCAACAGCGGCGCGCCCCAGGTTATAACCTCCACCCGCTACACTTACCGAACTGCGGTTTTGACCCGTAGGCTTCTTAGTCACCACATTATAAATACCACCGGGTTCACCATTGGCCATCATAAAGCCAGAAGGACCTTTTACGAATTCAATGCGATCAATAGTTGCCGCATCGTCAGCTAATGGCCCCCAGGGCATTTTTTGGTTCATACCGTTCCGGAAGGCTGGAATACTCGTGCCGCGCATAAATATATTGGCATATTGTGCATCCCAATGGCCTACGCGCAACGTACCACTCACATTCCTGGTTACGCCATCCACAATATCAAACACTTGCTGATCGGCCAGTACCTTGCTGGTTACCACCTGGATGTTCTGTGGTACTTCGATCAGGGGAGATTGTAACCGCAATGAAGAGGACACTTTATCCACCTTATATTTTTTCTTATTCGTGCTTACCTGTACCTCGTCTAACTCCGAACGATTTTCTTTTAAAGAAAAATCAGCAATTACGGTACCACGGAACGAAACATGTATCTGTTTTTCCTTTGGATAAAGGCCAACCGCCGAAACTACAAGTGTATAATCGCCAACCGGAACACGCCGGATCTGGTATAAGCCATCCTCGTTGGTAACCGAGCCAAAGCGGGTGCCTTTCAGCACTACCGTTACATTAGCAGCCACGCTACCATCAGCAGTGGTGATCCTGCCCCTCACTAGCCCGGTTTGTTCATCATTCCGGCTTTGAACAAGACTATCTGTAGGATTTATATAACTTCCTGTCAGATCATGAGCAGAACTGGCATGAGCTGCGAATATTCCGGTGCAGCACACGCCTAAGCGTAAAATTTTCTTAAATTGCATTTACTTTTAATTTGATGTTAAAGGTGTCAGGGCTTAGCGCCCGTATCGCCACACGGGGTCGGATCCGTGTGGCATTTTTTTGCAAAGTTAAGTTTATTAAGAATAAATCCAAATAGATGTGCCGATTTGAAAATTATCCCCTGAGAATGAGATATGTGACCAGCGAGTAGAGTTCAGCTCCATAATTGTCGCCAAACCATTAAATTAAAGACTAGCAAGCCTTTTCTCACTTAAGCCGCCTTTTGAGAGCAGGCTTGGTTTAGGATGATATTATTCTTTATCTTAGATAAAAGTAATTAACACTCATTATGGATTTTATGTCGATCGCTATTTTAACTATTCAAATTCTTGTAGTTGTAACTATCATTTACTTTATATTAAGCAGATTGGATAATATCAGTAAATCTAATGATCACAGAAATGAGATTTTAAAGGGGATTTATGATGAACTTAAGCGTCAGAACGAGAATAAAGACTAAACCCTCCATTTCTCGCTGTAAGCCCCTAAATGAGAGCGGGAAGGGAATTAGGATGCAGAGATTACTTTATTGATTCGAATGCTTAACTTTAATTATGAACAATTGCAAATGAAACCACATCATCTTTGGGGGATATATAAACTGTCCAGATATCAGGTTAATGAATTACTTCTAAAACTCGGATTCAGCTTGGTGGAAAGAATAGAAGATCTGATTCTTTATATGGCTAATGGCGAAGGGATTATTTTGACAGTAGAGAATGATTTAATTACGCAAGTCCAATATAAAACTACAAACTCAAGAAAATATCTCGATTGTATTGCATACGCCAAGAATATCATGAAATATGATATTGTATTTGAGGAGTTTGAACAATCAGCAGATGTTTTACGTCTTGATAGTAATGATTCTACAATAATCTGTATAAACGTTCATTTAGAAAGTAAACATGAATCATTTGGTGTCACATTGGGTTCTAAATTTCCTTTACCGACGCCTGAGAATAGGATTGAGGTAATTCTAAGTCCACCACCAATACAGGGAGAATAGCAATAAGCAAGGCAGCTCATGGCGGTAACCCACTTTCCGTAGAGTTCCATAGGAGTTCTACGGATTGGCTAATAAAAAAGAGTCTCCGACTCGGCTTAGACAAAATGAAATCGCTTAAGCAAAAAAAGCCCATCTTTCGATGAGCTTTCAATCAGTAGAGTCAAGCTTCAATATGTCTAACTTTTATGACCATTGTGAGGCTGTGGTTAATTTTGAGAAGGTAGTTAATAATAAAGTTGACGGACAGTACAGGAAAAAGAAATTATTGTAAGTGTTTTATGGGTTGGGTTAATGACAAGCTATAGTAGGACTCCGCATATTGGTTCATCATTCGGATCGGGGAATACAGAACTGTTCTAATAGCTCTACTGACCTTCTTAACAGGCACATTTTGACAAAGGTCAATTTTATTTTAAGACTAGTGTTTTTTAAGGAGTAGCTTTTTGCTGTATATTTGAAGCTCGATGATATCATTCTCTATAAACATCAATTCCACTGGACTTTTCTTTGCTATTTTTCCAGCATTGATAGTTTCAAAATAGCCTGTAAACTTATTCTTGTTTTCTTCAAAAGATAATAGTGAGTATCTCTGGAGCATCGAGGATGTTCGATTGGAAAATTTAACGTTTCTATCTGGAAAAAAACAACTTCTTTAATTGAAGAAGTGCTTGATATGCTACGCCATTTTCCTACATAAGGTGCTTGATTGTTGCGGCCGAATATGATGCCAAGACTGAAAATAAAGGCTAAAAATGTAGTTTTCATAATTTCTAGCAGATTATCCTTAAAAAGGAAAGATGCGTACCAGAATTAGATCTTAATTATGCCTCTTTCGCCGATTCGGTGGCCATCTGTGGAAGATCGACATTATATATGAGCATTGTGAAGCAATAGTAAGAGCTATCCGTTGAGGGTAGTAAAAAAGAAATTATGTAATAGGCACTGTTGGAAATTGGAGGTCTAACTTCCGCCAAAACAAAAAAGTTTTTCTAAATTAAAAAAAAATCTAATGATTAGCACTCCTAAATGGCGCATTTCTAATTACGGGTAATAAACTCTATTTTTACTCGTCAATGAGTCCTGAGTATGCCACATATGATGATAGTAAATTAGCTTCGCTATTGATAGACCGGGATAGGAGGGCTTTCGCAGAAATTTACAGCAGGTACTGGCCTATCTTATATAAGCATGCCTTCAGGATGCTCAAAGAAGAAAATGAAAGTGAGGATGTGGTTCAGGAAGTATTTACGAAACTTTGGCAGAAAGCCCCATCATTGCAAGCTGATATTTCAATTGGTGCCTACCTTTATACTTCGACCAGAAATGCAATTCTAAATTTTTTTAGCAAAAATAAGGTTCATCACGCCTATTTGTCAGACTTGGGCAACTTTCTCGATCAGGCGCAGGAAATCACGGATTACCGCATCAGAGAGCGCATATTGTCTAAACTCATTGAAGGAGAAATTGAAAAGCTTCCCCCACGGATGCGTGAGGTTTTTGAATTGAAACGCAACCAGAACTTATCGTACAAAGAAATCGCTGGTGTAATGAATATTTCAGAGCTCACTGTAAAAACCCAGATGAATAAGGCGATATCTACTCTACGGAACAAGTTCGGTAACCACTTGCCTTCATTCTTTATTTCCTTATAGCCCTTTCACTTTTTTTAATACAAAGTTAATTTATTTTTAACATTGAATACAACATTGCCTTAAGCTACCTGTCTTACTATTATACCACCTATAATAAGCATGAACAAACTTGACGCAAGGAAATTTATTGAAAACTACTTAGAGGGAAAGCTCTCGGCTGAAAAAAATGCCCGGCTCGAAACCTGGTACCTGTTGAAGGCTGAAGAGAATAGCGAGGATGAACCGAATGTCGACTATGAAAAGTTAGAGGCAAAACTCCGGACTAAAATACTTGATGCGGTTTCTGATCGAGGAAGGGAGTCGGTTCCTGTAAAAAATATCAACAGGCCCTACAAAACATTAATATCAATCGGAATTGCTGCCAGCATCTTACTTATCGCTGGGGTCAGTTATTTTTTGCTCAAAAATAATGATCACCCCAAAGATCGATTTTTTGTCGATAAACAATACGACCTGCCCGCCGGAGGCGATAAGGCTGTTCTTACCCTGGCAGATGGCAGAACAATTAAGTTAACCAAAGATTTAAAAGGTAAGATTGCAACTGAAGCTGGCATTGAAATCACAAAAGCAACAGATGGTACATTGGTTTATAAGACCACAAATACTGGCTTTGAGGGCAAAGGTTTCAACACCATTAGTACACCGGCAGGTGGGCAATATACCGTTGTTCTGCCTGATGGAACAAAGGTATGGCTCAATGCAGGATCATCATTGAAATATCCAATCGTTTTCGCTAAAAACGACAGAAACGTAACCCTAACAGGTGAGGGTTATTTTGAGGTTGCACACCTGGAAGGACTTAACGGCAGGGTGCCTTTTTCGGTAGCTGTAGTAAAGGGCAATTCGCAATTGGAAAAAGTGGAGGTTTTAGGAACACATTTCAATATCAATGCCTATGCAGATGAGCCCGCCGTTAAAAGTACATTGTTGCAAGGGAGTGTGCGCATTGTGTTGAACGATGGCAGAACCGGCATACTTAAACCAGGACAACAGGCAGAAGTTCGCAATCAAAACATTTTGGTTCAAAAAGCGGATACTGAAATGTCGGTTGCCTGGAAAAATGGCGAATTTGTGTTTAGAGAAGATTTACGCAGTGCCCTGCGCAAGGTGGCCCGATGGTATGATGTTGAGGTAGTGTACGATGAAAGCGCACCGGAAAACTTAACGCTTGGTGGTTGGATGTCGAGAAGTACCAATATTTCGGAAGTACTGAATCATATTCAACTCACAGGAAAAGTACATTTTAAAATTGAGGGAAGGAGGGTAATCGTTTCTAAATAAAGAAAAAAGATGCCAAAAAAACCAGAAGTGCTTGGCGGCACCCCTGGATAATTTGGTAGTCGACATAATCAATCAACTAATAACCGCATAAGGTCCTGATTTCGAAGCCCGGGCCATATGCAATAACCAAACAAACAAATGTATAAAAATTTTACTTCACTCGGGCTGCCATACAGGCAGCTCCGTAAACTGCTACTCATTATGCGACTAACTGCTGCGATTCTTCTGTTGGCGCTCATGCAATTAAGTGCATCAACCAGGGCACAAAAGGTTTCCATAGTTGAAAAGAACGCGCCGTTGGAACGTGTGCTGAAAGAGATTCGCAAACAAAGCGGTTACGATATGATTTACGACCTCAGCATCATTCTTGACGCTAAGCCAGTTTCCATTAATGTAAAGCAGGTTAATGTATTGGAGGCTGTTCAAAAATCATTAACAAACCAGGGCCTTACCTTTGCCGTTGATGGTAAAACCATTGTGATTACAGAAAGAACTGTTGCTGATAAACTGGTTGATATTATTAAAGATATTGATGTAAAGATAATGGTAAGGGATTCATCGGGCAGGCCGCTCCCGGGAGCCAATGTTTACAATAAAACCATCAATAAGATGCATACTACCGATAAATCAGGAGATTTAATCATAAAAGATGTTCCCGCTAACGGTTATGTATTACAGATTAATTATTTGGGCTTTAAAGGAGAAGAAATTTTTGTAGACAGGAAAACGATTAGTTATTACGTTACGCTGCGTCAGGCAACTGCAGTTCTGGATGAAATTTCTGTGGTATCGAACGGTTATCAGAAAATAAGTAAAGAACGAGTTGCAGGTGCTTATACGGTTATTACCAGCAAAGAACTTGAAGCCAACCCGGCAATAAATATTATGGAACGGTTGGAGGGGCAGGTAGCTGGCGTAAAATTCGACGTTAAAGGCAACAGCGTACAAATCCGCGGTGTGAATAATTATGCGGGTGGGATCGGATTTCCCCTGATTGTGCTGGATGGTTTTCCTTTAATGAATGCCAGTGATGCCGCAACGCTCACTAAACAAGTGGGCGGTAATGCTTTTGGCAATTCGATAATCAGCAATATCAATATTGCAGATATTGAACAAATTACGTTTCTTAAAGATGCCTCCGCAACCTCGATATGGGGCTCACGGGCTGCAAATGGTGTAATTGTTATCGAAACTAAAAAGGGTAAAAAAGTTGCTCCCTCATTGAATGTTAGCTACATTTTCGGCATTTCAAAAAATCCTTCCATTGCAGATCTGCACTGGATGAACAGTGCTCAGTACATTGATTTGGAGCAGGAGATGGTAGATAAAGGATTACTGGTAGACCCTGCCTCAGCATCACCTGCTAACGCAATTTATACCCCTAACAATAGCGAAGCTACCGAATGGATGTTTAGGGTTAAACGTGGTACAGCTACCGTTGCACAGCGTGATGCTGCATTGGCAGAAATCGGTTCAAGAGATGGAATGGCACAAATTGAAAAATATTTATTGCAAAATGCCGTTAACCACCAGTATAATCTTTCATATTCAGGCGGGTCAGAATCCACTACCTACTACATATCCGGGAACTACACTAAAGACACCCCGATTTATAAAAGTAACTTTGGTGAGAATGCTTTTGTAAACGCGAATACATCTACCGATTTTTTTAACAAGAAAATAACATTAAGGGCATTGTTTAATTATCAGTACTCCAAGTCGCAATACAATGCAGCGGCAGTAAATGCGCTTTCTGTTAGTACAACAGCACTCCGTCCTTATGAACTCTTGGTTGATGCCAAGGGAAATAGCATTGGCCGAAATATCATCATTGGAGACGCTTTGGCCAATACAATGGTTGCTCAGGGTTATCTGCCTTTTACCTACAATACCCTTGATGAATTGAATTATTCAAATTCTGTTGCAAAAAACAATATACTTAGAATGAGTGCGGGACTAAACGGAAAGATTGCTAAATGGTTAAACGCAGATGTTTCCATATCCAATCAGCGCCAGTTTGGTAGCACCTATTCACTGGATGAGTTAAATAGCTACGCAGGAAGAATATTGGTAAATACCTATACCGTACTTACCAACGGGAAAGCATCAAACACGGTTAACTACGGCGGGCGTTACATCACCTACGGAAATACGTCTTCAGAAACCTCACTTAGAAGTCAGTTGAATTCTGATTTTACAATCAATGGAAAGCACCAGTTTAATATCCTGGCAGGTGCCGAAATACGGGAAACCCAGTCGGATAATACTTCCGAAACCAGGTATGGGTACAATGCAGACACGCGAACAATTGCAACCGTTAATCCTACACAACAATACCCAACCATGTACGGCTATAGCCAATCGCTAGGGGCAAATTTGAGCAGTCTGATCAGTTACCGTAAAAGATTTTTATCTTATTACAGTAATGCTTCTTACAGTTTCGATGACAAATATTTTGTTACCGGTAGTGTACGTTTTGATGATTATACCTTATTAGGAATTGACAGGAGCAAAAGGGCTGTGCCTTTCTGGTCGCTTGGTTTAAGGTGGAATGCGAACAAGGAAGCATTTTTTCAGGACTTAAAATGGCTGGACGCTTTTAGCGTTCGTGCAACATTAGGAACAAGTGGGGTAGTACCACTGGCTGGTACAAATGTGGCTATCATTAATGTTTCAGGAACCGATAGCAGGACCAATCAGTCTGTAGCTACTATCGATAATCCAGCCAATTCTGATCTGGGCTGGGAAACCACAAAAATGGTAAACCTGGGGATCGATTTCGGGTTTTTTAAAGGCAGGTTAAATGGAAGTTTTGACGTTTATACCAAAAGAACAACCGGTATTTTGGCATCCTTTGCCTACAATGCAACCTATGGCTGGTCGAGCCTCTTTTTCAATAGCGGAACTTTAAGTGGCAACGGTTATGAGTTTTCGATAAATGGCGAAATGATCAGGGCCGGAAAATTTAGCTGGAAATCGGTGTTGAACTTCGGGTATAATACCAACAAAGTGACTGACCTCAGGTACTCCAATAATGCCAGTAATATTGCTGGAACCACAGCTACAATTGAAGGCATGCCTTTAGGGAGTTTGTATACATACCGCTGGGCGGGGCTAGACAATAAGGGGCAATCTCAGATTTACGATCGAAACAATAACATCATTAGCAATACCACCAACCTAACCAATGCATTTACCAAAGAAGATCTGGTTTATGTGGGTAGGAGGTATGCCCCTTACACAACAGGTCTTAATCAAAACTTCAGGTACGGCCAGTTAGAGTTAGGGGTGAGATTTGTAGGTTATTTCGGCCATGTTTTCTTAAAAAATGCAGTAACCAATTATCCTACAACTTCAGATTTTGCCTACTCTGGTGTTTTGGGAAGACAG
Source organism: Pedobacter sp. 22163 (assembly GCF_052045595.1). Taxonomy (NCBI): domain Bacteria; kingdom Pseudomonadati; phylum Bacteroidota; class Sphingobacteriia; order Sphingobacteriales; family Sphingobacteriaceae; genus Pedobacter; species Pedobacter sp. 22163. Next base: position 37,938 of record NZ_JBQEPM010000016.1, read on the forward strand.
GGAGAACTGGCTGACCGATGGCGAAAACCTGGTGATGAAGCCTTTACTGATGTTCCGGGTATAACAGGTGTAAATTTCAACAGTGTTAACCGCTATCGTTTTTCGGATGCTTTGGTTAGAAATGCAGATAACATCCGTTTACAGCAGGTTTCGCTGGCTTATAGTGTTCCGCAACGTTTCCTGCCGCGCAACCTTGTTAAATCTGTCTCACTTTCGGCAAATGTTAGAAATCTGGGTATTGTGTGGCGGGCAAATAAAGATGGAATAGATCCCGAATTTATTAATACCGGAAGTTTTGGTAGCGTAACACCTACGCCTAGTTATGTTTTTGGAATTAATGCAACGCTATAATTAACATGAAAAAAAGATATTCAATAATATGGTTTGCTTTGGTAATTGCTTTGGCAAGCTGTAGAAAATATGTAGAGATTGATCAGCTTTCAATCAGAACATTAAAATACACTTCCGATTTTAGAAACACGATGAACAATAATAACGTGTTGGAAGGTACTTTTTCTTACCCGATATTATCAGGCGATGATACGGAAATTACAGATGCTACGAGGCAAAATTCACTTGGAGACATCCTGGGTAACGTGTATAGCTGGGCACCTAAATATACTTCAGAAAGCCAAAGTGATGGCGACTGGGAAAAGCAATATAAAACCATTTACGTATGTAACGAAGTGTTGGAAGGCGTATTAACTTCACAGGATGGAACAGAGGCTGAAAAGCAGAGAATATATGCAGAAGCCCTGGTTCATCGAGCTTATGCCTATCTCATATTGGTAAACATGTATGGTAAGCAATATAATGCTGCAACAGCGTCAACAGATTTAGGCATTCCGCTTCTAACTACTCCTAGTTTGTATACCAAGCTAAACAGAACATCAATTGCGGCGGTTTATGCGTTGATTTTGAAAGATTTAAGCACTTCAATAAGCCGCTTGCCTGCAATTGCCGATTACAATGTGCGCCCTTCTAAGGTATCGGCATATGCCATATTTGCCAAGACATATCTGAACATGCGGGATTTTAATAATGCAGCTTTGTATGCCGATAGTGCTTTAGCATTACAAAGTGCTTTGCTAGATCTGAAAGCTTATGAGAGTGCGCCGGGCACAATTCCGGTGAGATTGTCCAATCCGGAAATCATATTTTCGAAGATTTCAAGCGTTGTTTATCCTGCCATTTCGTTGAGTAGCGATCTACTTGCATCGTTAGGCACGACCGACCTGCGATATAAACTATTTTCAGACGTTAGAAGCCGGTTTGGTTCGCAATTTAGCAGTTCATTTGCCGGCAGGGCCTCCTGCAGGTACCTCATCAACGAATTTGTAATCAATAATGGTCCGACTGTGCCTGAAATGATGCTGATCAAAGCAGAATGTTTAGCCAGGGCCGGAAAAACCACCGATGCGATGAATATTGTTAATGGTTTGAGGGTAAAACGCTTTACAACAGCTAATTATCTTGCGTTATCAGCTGCAAATGCAAGTGATGCACTTAGGATAATTGTTGAAGAAAAAAGAAGGGAGTTTTTCGGAACAGGCATGCGCTGGTTTGATCAGAAACGACTAAATCAGGACAGTGAATTTGCCCTGACGAAAAACCGCAGTTTTAAGGGTGTTAATTACACTTTACAACCTAATAGTAACCTTTATTTATACCCTGTTGGAGATAAATATATTCTTTTAAATCCCGAACTGGAGCAAAATCCCAGATAGAAAAATCAATCCATGAAAAAACATTTTTTTACAAAATGTGTGCTACTGCTTTGGCCTTTTTTCGGCCAGCAGTTAGCTGCACAAACATTAGTTTGGCAGCCTGAAACACTAAAGCAAAGCAAGAGAACCAGCTTTGAATACCAACCCAAAGGTGGCGATCTTGAATTCAGTGATGAGCCTAAAGCACTGGTTGCAGTTTACAGCGATGACAAATGGCATACGAGTCCAATTTCCTTGGAGAAAAAAAACGGAAGCTGGTTAGGAAGTTGTCAGCTTCCAGATCACGCATCATTTATTGCGCTGAAATTTTACCAGGGCGATTTGGAAAAGCCAGAGGCAGTTGACAATCAAAACGGACAGGGTTTTTTCCATCAGGTTGTAAACACTAAAGAGAAAACAGTTCCGGGTTCCTACCTGGCAGAAGCTGCTTTGAGGACGGGTTTAACTCGCAATTGGATGCTGAATAGTTTTGTTAATCCATCAAAGGATAAAAAAGTGATCGATTCCCTGCTGCAAAAAGAAGAAAAGCTCTCGAAACAAATACCAAGGCAGCTTTTGTTCAATTATTTAGACCTTAAGCAGCTCACTATGTCCGCTGGTGATTTCAGCCTTTTTGCTGAAGATCTGATAAGCCGTGAGCTAAAAAAGGGAGACTTTTCCGAGCAATTTTTATCCCAGGTACAACGCTATTACAGCAAGTTGAAAAATGAAAAGGGGTTGGCAACAGTAGAAGCCCTGGTTTTTAAGAATTATCCAAAAAGCAGCACGGCTAGGTTCTTAGTTTACAGAAAAAATACTGAAGGTAAATATGGAAAGGATTTCGAAACCGGAGCAGAAGATTTTCTCAAAGCTTTTCCTTATCTGGAATGGAAGAAAGCACCGGATGGCATGTCTTATATATATTATACCATATTTAGAGGCTTGGGGACACAATATTTCGAAAGCGGCCAAAACGAAAAATTTATAGGGCTTTTTAAGGATATAGACTTTAAGACTGCCAACGAAATATATCGCTGGAATTTAACCAGAGGACAATTGAGGGGTACTGGCGATCAGAAATTATTTTACCGTTTAAGTAGCGTAATTATTCCTTACCTGCTGGAAAGACAAAAAGATAAATCTTATTTAATCGATTTCGAGAATGACCTGGAGAAAGCGCAGCAAAATGCCGATAAGCAAATCGATGACAGGCTGTTTACGCATATCTATTTTGCAAATGCGCAAGGTGATTATGCTGGGGCGCTAAAATATTTCAAATACTTATCTGATAATGGAGCCTTTGGCAATGCCGATTTAAATGCTTTACACCTTAATATTTTGGAAAAACTGAACGATAGCAAAGCGATAAAACCATTGCTGGAATCAAGTGTGTCTGCAAATGCAGTAACACCAATTATGTTTATAAAACTTAAAGAGGTTTACAAAAGCGAACATAATGGTAAAGAAGATGGTTATGAGCAATACCTTTCGAAACTAACACCCGCCGATAAGCGAAATGAAATGCGGGCACATGTGCTGGCGAATATGGTAAACTATCCGCTCATTCCATTCAGTCTGGAAAATGCCAATGGCAAAATGGTTAGTTCTAAAGATTGGGCAAACCAGATTGTGGTTATCGACTTCTGGGCCACCTGGTGCAGACCATGCATTGAGGCTTTTCCAGGCATGCAGCTTCTGGTAGATCAGTACGCAAAAGATCCAAAAGTTGCTGTGTACATGATTGGTACGATGCAATTTGGCGATTATAAAACAAAGTCCGTTAACTACATCCGTGAGCAAAATTATCGTTTTAACCTTTTGCATGATGCAGTGGGCCCTAAGGGCGAGCAGGATCAGGTGTTTAGAAGCCTGGCACCCTTGTTCAAATCATCGGCAATCCCCAGAAAAATTATCATTAAGAACGGGCTGGTCCGCTATAGCTCGGAGGGCTACTCAGGCAGTCCAAGCCAGCTAAGAGATGAACTGGCAACAGCAATTGAAATATTAAAAGCAGAAAAATAAATCAAATGAAAAAAAACATATTAGTATCCTGTTTATTCGCTTTTCTGATCGTTGTGTCCGCTAGGGCACAAATGAATCCGAAAATAAAACTCCAGGATGCCCTTAAACTCATTCAGGATAATTACGTGGATCCGGTAAACGATGAGCAGGTTGTCGATGCGGCAATCAAAGCGATGTTGGGCAGTCTCGATCCGCACTCCAGTTATATCAGCCGCGAAGAGATTGAAGCCATGAACGAGCAGATGACAGGTAGTTTCGCCGGTATCGGTATTTCCTTTGCTATGGTGGCCGATAGTACCTTTATTACCGGTATTAACCCCGATGGCCCGGCTGCCAGAGCCGGTTTGCAGGTGGGAGACCAGATCAGCAAGGTTGATGGAAAGTCTATTTTTGGCAAAGGTTTAAAAAACCAGGAAGTGATGCGGATGTTGCGGGGAGAAAAAGGAAAGTCAGTTAGCTTAAATATTATCCGGAGATCTCAGTCCCAACCCCTTGATTTTGTGGTTATGCGTGAACAGATCGCCGATCTCTCGATCAATGCAAGTTACATGGTCAGCAAAAATGTGGGCTATATCTCGCTCGCTATTTTCAGCCAGTCAACCCGCAGGGAGATGGATGCTGCGCTCAAGAAGCTAAAAGCTCTCGGGATGACCAAATTAATTCTAGATCTGCAGTCTAATGGAGGTGGCCTGGTGGAGGCAGCTATTGGCGTAGCAGATGAATTTTTGCCCAAAGATAAAATGGTTTTTTATTCGGTAACCAACTCCGGAGTAAGGGATCATTATTTAACCGGTGGTTTCGGACAGTTCATGACGGGCGATCTGGTAGTTTTAATTGATGAATCTACTGCATCGTCAAGCGAAATTTTAACAGGCGCCTTACAAGACTGGGACAGGGCGGTAGTAGTCGGTAGAAGGAGTTTTGGCAAGGGTTTGATGCAAAAAGGACTTGAGTTAAGCGATGGCTCGGTAATCAGATTGACAGCAGCACGATATTTTACCCCGTCAGGTAGATCCATTCAGAAGCCTTATGTCAAGGGAAAAACCGATTATTTTGAAGATTTCAACAGGCGTATGGCCTCTGGTGAACTTACCCAAGGCGGACATGTCAACTTTCCCGATTCTTTAAAACATACCACGCTCCTCAATAAAAGAACTGTTTACGGTGGCGGTGGTATTATGCCCGATAAGTTTATACCAATCGATACTGCTCTATATAGTGGATGGCTGAATAAACTAATGAACAGTGGACGGGTTACCCAGGCAGCTTTCAATTACGTGCAGCAGAACCGACAAAACTTAGTAAAGAAGTTTACGGACTTCGAGGCATTTGACAATTCTTTTAATGTAGATGGGCAAATGATTGATGAAATTCTTACTGGCGCTGCCAAACAGGGGATTAAACTCCCACCTGCAACAGATAGGGTAGCTAGAAAAACCGTCTCCGTCGAACTAAAAGCTGAAATGGCCGATATGCTTTACCTGGGTAAAGGCTATGCACTGCGTGTTCGGAACCAGGCCAGTACTACATTTGCTACAGCACTCGAGATCTTAAATAATCAAACAAACTATAATCAGTTCTTATCTGCAAAGCCCTCAAATAAACCAGCTCTTCCAGCTAAAAGCACAAAAAAATAAACCTAAAAATCATGAAAAAAATATTATTAGCAGCAACAATCGCGATGAGCACTTTTGTCGCCTCTGCGCAAACCGGTTATACTATAAAAGGCCAGATCGGGAAGTTAGGTAAACCGGCCAAAGCCTTTCTTTTAATTAAACTGGAAGGGGCCGAAAAATTAGATTCAGCAGTTTTGGTCAATGGGGCTTTCTCTTTTAAAGGCTCGGTTCCCTCACCCATGGAAGCAACCCTACGCTTAAAGCATGACAATTCAATAGATACACCTGGCAGAAGAATCAAAATTGATGGCATGCCTATTATTTTGGGAAATGAGAACATAACCATTACCGGAAGAGATTCGATACGGACAGCTGTAATTAAAGGCTCTGCTTTAACTGATGAAAGCAAAAGAGTTGACGGGCTTTTGAGTCCTATTTACGGAAAACTGCAAGCATTGAACAAAGAATATACCGACCAGCCTGAAGCTAAAAAACAGGACAAAACTTATATCCTTGATCTGGAAAATAGGGCTAGAGCAATAGAGAAAGAAATTTTCGAGGCGAAGATTAATTATGTCAAGCAAAACCCTTCCAAATATATGGCATTAATGGCACTTAATTCTACGCTAAGCCCAGGTTTCGATGCAATAAAGATGGAGAAAATCTTTGCAACTATTTCTCCGGAGCTTAGGAATTCTTATTTCGGTAAGCAGGTTAGTGAGCGAATCGCTGCCTTCAAGAAAACGCAGGAAGGAGTGGAGGCACAAAATTTTACCCAGCCCGATGTGGACGGTAAAATGGTCAAACTCTCAGATTATAGAGGAAAATATGTGCTGATCGACTTCTGGGCTTCCTGGTGTGCGCCATGCAGAAGAGAAAATCCGAATCTGCTAAGGGTATATGAACAGTATAAATCGAAAGGATTCGAGGTTTTGGGGGTATCACTCGATAAGGCAGCGGACAAAGCGAAATGGCTTAAGGCCATCGCGGATGATAAATTGACCTGGAAACAGGTTGCAGATCTGAAAGGATGGGAAAACGCAGCAGCAGCCCAGTACGATGTAAAGGCTATTCCGATGAATTTTTTGATCGATCCAAGCGGAAAAATTATCGCCAAAGACCTTCGCGGCCCGGCATTAGAGGCAAAGGTCAAAGAGATCTTTGAAAAGAAATCCAGGTAAGAAAGTTAATAGTTAATGATGACAATGCAGGTTGACGGATGTCGCCTGCATTTTTTTTGCTCAATGGAAAGGATTCGGTTTAAAACCTTATTCCGCAGGATTTTAATTAATTATCTATTCGTGCAGCATACATAAATCATAATTCTTTATTCACGATGACAACTGTTCTGATCTGTGTTAAGTTTAAATAACGAGTTAAAACCCTTTCATCCAGCAAGTCTGGCCAAGAAAGGAACTCCATACCTGTCCTTTCGTTGTGGATGCGTAAATAATATTGAGTGCAAAAATTATTTAGCAAAGAATGGATGAATTTCAGATGATATTCTACTTAGGTTTTGTATTTTTTGGAAATGGGCAGCTATTGCTATTTTCTTTTAATCTCTTTTATCTCAAAGTGATGCTGATCTAATGGTTCCACCAAGGTTTAACCTTGGTAGTAGCAGTTGCTTTTATCGGCGCTAGTTTCTTAACCCCTCTGGGTTTATCAATCCTCCAAATCGACACCTCTTTGAGATTAACTCCGTATGCTTGCTCAAATTGGAGTGCTATTGTTTGCGCCAGCCTAAACTTGGTTTCTTCCCACGTACCCAGTAAATTGTCGAATGATTCTGGCGGAATAGCTGAATCAAGGATCAATTGGTGTTCATAGCTTTGTTTGCTTACGATTTCAAGTAGTTGATTTTGCACCTCACCACTTGTATGTTCATTTACAAAACGCTGTTGAAAGCTAATTCTTTCCACAATAGTTAATACTGGTATCTCAATCAGGGTTGGATCTTGGTTGTCAATCCTCTGTATCTTGTCTACCAATCTTATACATTCTTCTTCGCTATACTCGAATTCGAACCCACCATGATCGCCAATAAGTAAGTAGTCTAACATCCCTAAGATGAAAAACTCTTTTTCTTTAGCATCATAGTAAAACGTTTCTGATTCATAGTCAATCGGCACCGTTGAGGCAATTGCTAGCCAAGTTATTTGCTCCATAATTTAGAAGGCGTTATTTACTGTTGTAAAGATGTTGTTAAAAATCTCCAGATCATAATAACTATAAGTATTACCAACGATTTCCCCACTATCCGTAGCGTTCCACAGGAGTTCTACGGATTAGCCAATAAAAAAGAGTCTCCGACTCGGCTTAGACAAAATGAAATCGCTTAAACAAAAAAAGCCCATCTTTCGATGAGCTTTCAATCAGTAGAGTCAAGCTTCAATATGTCTAACTTTATGAGCATTGTGAGGCAGTGGTAAATTTTGATAAAGTGATAAAAAATAAAGTTGAAGGCCAGTATAGGAAAAAGAAAGATTATAAAAATAAAGTTAGATGACTTTAGAGAATGTATTGTTTAAGATTAAAAACACACGAATCAATTTAAAAATTCTTGACCCCTATAAGGCCCAATCCCATTAGCGGCTTGTCTTCTTTAATTTGGTTAGTTTTGTTGGTGAATGTCCAAACAGTTTTTTAAATGCAAATGAAAAATGTGATAAGTCCTCAAAGCCTAAGCCAAGGTAGATCTCGGATGGCTTTTTGTTTTTTTTGTCAATTAAATGGTAGGCTTCTTCCAATCTTTTTTCTACCAACCAGTGGCTTGGTGTTGCATTAAATATTTTTTCAAAATCCCGTTTAAAAGCGGATAAGCTACGTCCTGTCAAATAGGCAAAGCGCTCTATACTTACGTTGAATTTGTAATTGCGGTTCATATATGCTTCAAGGTCTATTTTTTCAGGGGTGCTAAAATCAAATAAAATATTTGCCAGTTCGGGGTTAGCTTTCATTAATATTAAAAGCAATTCACTACGCTTTACATTTAAAAATTGTTCGTCAATTGTTCCTTGTTCATTGAAATAGGGTGTAAGTGATTGGATGAAATTTTTGACTAATGCATTTTTTTTTAACGGTATAATGCCACCTGGTGTCTTTTTATCTTCCACCTTGAATTTATAAGTTTCTTGAAATTCTTTCAAAAAATCCTGTTCAAACAAAATGTAGATTTTTTTAAACGCTCCGTTATCAGGCTGTTTAGTGTATTTTGCCAAATGATTTCGCCTTGCCAAACCATAATCTCCAGCCTTTATTTTATATTCTTTACTGCCGTCATAAGCAAGCATGGTGCCTGCAATGAGGTACATAAAACAATGATTGGGAACAAACTGTTCTGTAGATAGTGAAGGGCTTACATAGCAGGCGGATATAGCAGTTTCTTTCATTTTAAATCAATTTTTTGCCAATTGTATGATGTCGTCCACTTCAAGAATTTGCTTTGGGTAGCCTTTTGATACAGCATTAATCATCGCCTGCCCTACTTGTTTAAGTTTTAAAGTTTTTGCTGGGAAAAATGGCGCTATTAATGGTCCCAATATTTTATAAATCGTCTTTATATTTTTTTGTCCTTTGCTTCCCATCATTATTGCAGGGCGGAAATTATATTGACCTTTAAAAGGTAGTTTCATCAGCGCATTTTCAGTTCTTCCTTTTACCCTTGCCCACATTACCTTTCCTCTTTCTGTACTGTCAGTGCGGTTTCCGGATACATAAATAAAAACCATTGCCGGATTAATTTGCAGTAATGCTGTGGCAAATGGAACTACAAAGTCGTAGGTCTTTTTGGTAAAACTATCTTCGTTTTCACCAACTGAACTTACGCCTGCACAAAAAAAACAGCCATCATAATTTTTTAATAGTTCTGAGTGATTGCTGATTTCTGAAAAATCTTTTACAATTAGCTCGTCTAGTTTTGGATGGGTTAAATCATAGGGTTTTCTGCCTATAATCAGCACTTCTGTTACTGACGAATTATCTAAACATTCAAACAAAACGCCCTCGCCAACCATTCCGGTTGCACCTGTTATGGCTATTTTCATTTCTTATTTTTTGATTAGCCCTAATTTCAACAAACTTTCAGCCGTCGCAACTATCGCCTCTTCGTTTGTGCGGGGAGACCAATTTAGTAATTTTTTTGCCTTGTCGCCACTGGCTTGCATATACTGACCCAATAAACTAACTAACATTTTTAGTTCGGGTTTAACCAATGCGGTAAGGTACAGTACAAAATTTGAAATTTCTTTGGTCGGAACCTTTGCTGCATCCTTGCCTAATCTTTGTTTTAATATTCTTGCAACATCTAACATTGATAAGGCATCGCCTGAAGTTGCTAAAAATCTTTCGCCGTTTGCTTTCGGGTGCGTCATTGCGAGCAGGTGCAAATCGGCAACATCACGGACATCAACATAACAAGAAGTAATTTTCGGACAAGCCTTAATTTCGCCTTCGAGCATTTGTCTTATGGATTGATTGGAGTGTGAATAATCCGTTCCTAAAACCGGACCCATAACACCAACCGGGTTTATGGCAGAAAGTTCAAGATTGCCTCCTTCATTTTTTATAAATTCCCAGGCAGCCTGCTCTGCAATGGTTTTAGACTTTTGGTAAGGCGGAATGTTGCTGTTTAAGTTTGTCCAATCGTTTTCAGTGTATGGTGTAGTACGGTTTTTATGTCCCATTCCAATTGCACCGAAAGCAGAAGTTAGCACAACCCGTTTTATACTGGCATCTCTCGAGGCGCTCAAAACCCTCAGTACACCAGCTTTTGCAGGGATGATTAATTCGTCTTCATGCTTAAATTTAATAGCCGGTGTAGGTGATGCAACGTGTAATACATATTCACAACCTTTAACTGCCTCGTTCCAATTTTTATCGTCAGAAAGATTTGCTTCAATAAATGAAAGATTTTCAAAAGAACTTATGCCACCAACTTTCAACATGTCTTTTACTTCATTTTGTCTGCTTAACGAACGAAGTGTTGTCCTGACAGTATAGCCTTGTTGCATTAATTTTAAAATGCAGTGAACTGCTATAAATCCGGAACCGCCTGTTACTAAAACTGTTTTGTCTTTGTTTGAATTTGTCATTTTCTTAAATTTTGTACTGCAAAGTTCTGTCTAAAAAGAATAACTCATTTTGTTGTAAAGTCCAAATTTGTTGTGTTGAGTAGTCCAGATGTTTGATGATTCGGTTTTTTTGTAATGAGAGATTCAGCCTGGAATCAGCTTGAAGACCACACATTGTTTCCCACTATCCGTAGAGTTCCGCAGGAGTTCTACGGATGAGCCAATAAAAAAAGAGTCTCCGACTCGGCTTAGATAAAATGAAATAGCTTTAAACAAAAAAAGCCCATCTTTCGATGAGCTTTTAATCAGTAGCGGGGAGCAGGATCGAACTGCCGACCTCAGGGTTATGAATCCTGCGCTCTAACCATCTGAGCTACCCCGCCGGGCTTAATATTTACTAAATAACGTAAATATCGATGTGGTTATTTTTAAGAGCTGCAAATATAGAATAAATATACATTCTATTAAAAAGAAATGTGAAAAATACTATAAAGCCTTATTGCTCAGTAAATTTGATTGTTTTTAGGAGACTATAACGGTCGTTTCAGACCTTAAGGGCTGCTGTTTTTAGAAGTAGATAACACGACAAAGTGCGGCATTTCGGCGGATACCGCAGAATTAGCCGCATTGCTGGTCTTAGCATAGATCAAGTCTATTGCTTACGGCATGTGCGAAAGGTATTTCAGCTGGCCATTTGTACTCATAAAATTAATGGTTTCAAAGATTGATTACCCTTTGGTGCTACCAAGTCATCTCCAAGGTAACTTTTTCCGTAGCTGATATTCGAGAATCGTTTACCTTTTAGGTAATAAATTAGGTAACGCCAGGGTAACGAAAAGGTAACCGTAGGGTAACCCTGGGGTTAACTTGGTGTACAGAAAGGGTAAACAAGTGGTAAACAAAGGGTAAAGAATAGGTAGAGAAAGGTAAACAAGGGGGGTAGAGAACGGTAAACAAATTTTGCCTGTCCTGTACTGAAATAATTTCAACAATTGCCCGCCTTTCTTAACCATATAAGACATATTAGGTTCATATAAGTTCAATGGAAAACTTAAATAGACTAAAATTATATGGTGAAAGACCTGTTCACCCACTTTTTATAACAGATTTGGTGGTATTCTTTATCCTCACAAAGTGTCAGCTATGCAGCATATTTTTCTTAATCTTATAATGCATACAGGTATCGGATTTTTTTTATTAGTTAGTATTGCGGATGTTGAGCAGAAATTAAAAGTCGGTTAATTAACTACCCGCCCTAGGTTCGTCGTCAAAATAGCCTTCCGAAATGAACTAATGAAGGGAAAAACCATTGACTAATGAACCAATGACCAATGAACTATTACACCAATAACCAATGAACCAATGGCGAATGAACCACTGAACGCGCACCTTGAACCAATAAAAATTATATTGTTGCAGATGTAGAATAAATTACCTTTCTTTAGAAAAATAATATTAAAAAATAGTCCGGAAATTATCCTGGTAGTGTACTAACATGGCAGAAAAGAAAAAATTTACACTAGAGTACGAAGTTAGATCGTCACCAAGAATATTGTATAGTTTTATTAGTGAGCCAAACGGCTTATCGCAATGGTTTGCGGACGATGTGAATTTCCGCGATCAGGTATATACTTTTACCTGGGACGATGAGCAGCAAAAAGCAAAACTGGTTTCCATTAAAGAAAATAAGCTGGTTAAATTTAAGTGGCTGGATGATGAACCTCAATGTTATTTTGAGATGGAAATTGTACAGGACGAACTAACCAATGATGTTGCCCTCTCGATTACTGATTTTACTACCGATGAGCTTCTTGCAGAGAAAAAATTAATCTGGGATAACCAGATCGATTATCTGATTAGCGTATTGGGTGCGTAATATTATCTTCGTATTGTTTACCTTTGTAAGGTGAAAAAAATACATCTTCTATTAATAAAAGCATTTGTGAAGCCATTCATAGCAACATTTTTTGTTATGATGTTTATTCTATTGATGTTTTTTCTGTTTAAATGGATTGATGATTTAATTGGAAAAGGTTTCGAATGGTACACCATTCTGGAGCTGATGTATTATGCCTCGGCCGCCAATGTATCGATGGCGCTGCCATTATCTGTACTGCTTTCATCCATTATGACTTTTGGTACGCTGGGCGAGAATTATGAGCTGGTGGCCATTAAATCGGCAGGGATTTCCTTACAGAAAGCCATGCGACCCTTGTTTGTGGTGATTTTGATGCTCACCATAGCCTCTTTCTTTTTTGCCAACTACATGCTGCCCAAAGCCAACCTCAAATTTGGCTCACTGCTGTACGATGTCAGAAACAAAAAGCTTTCATTTTTGATCAAACCAGGGGTTTTTAACAATGCCATTCCAGGTTATGCCATCCGTGTCGATTCGAAAGAGGAAGACGGTACGCTGCACAATATCATGATTTACGATCACCGTGAAAATAACGGGATTCCGAAAGTAATTCTGGCCAGAGAGGGTAAAATGAATAAAACCGCCGATGGTAAGTATTTGGTGCTTTACCTTAAAAATGGAATACAGTACGAGGAACAGGCTTCGAAAAATGGGATGTACAACCCAAGGCAGATTTTTACGCGGAACCGTTTTAAAGAAACCTCACCGCGTTTCGATATGTCGTCTTTTGATCCCAATACCACCGATCCGAATGCTTTTGGAAACAGTACACCCATGTTAAACCTGAAAGGGATTGTAAAAAAGCGCGACTCGCTGACCAAGCAATTGGATACGATGAAAATGCGCACCATTGCCAACCTCAGCAGCAACTTTAAGCAGTTTAATGTGACTAAAGGATATACCAAAGTAAAAGCCGTGCCTAAAGCGATTGATGATGTAATATTAAAGAGCATCCCTAACGGATCGCGCAAACTGGCCCTGGATAACGCAAACAATACGGTGGCGAATATTATGCAACATGTGCCCAACTGGGGACCGCGCCAAACTGATTTAACCGGCGAAATTATTTTTGCTACGGTAGAGTACCAGCGTAAATTTACCCTGGCCGCATCTTGTATCCTGTTGTTTTTTATTGGTGCACCCCTGGGGGCCATTATTAGAAAAGGGGGAATGGGCTTACCTGTGGTGGTAGCCATTTGTTTCTTCCTGGTGTATCACATTATTACCACAGTGGCCGAAAAATCAGCACGCGAAGGTAATTTAAACCCGATATTCGGGATGTGGATTGCTGTAATTGTTTTATCGCCGCTGGCGGCCTTTTTAACCTACAAAGCCACAGTAGATTCGGCCTTGTTTGATGTAAATTATTACAAACAGCTCTTTCTCCAGCTGTTTAAAAAGAAGAAAAAATAGGCGTCTTTTCCTTTACTTACAGATGATATTTTAATCCAAATATTGCTCAATAAGGTTGTACATTTGTACGGGTTATTGTTTGTGGTATAAATTGATTTTAATATACCTTACACGCCATTTGCCCCATAATGTTTATAAAATGCAAACAAAATTAAACACAATAGAAGAGGCCATCGCAGATATAAAAGCTGGTAAAGTGATTATTGTTGTAGATGATGAGAATAGAGAGAACGAAGGTGATTTTTTAACGGCAGCCGAAAATGCAACGCCAGAGATCATCAATTTTATGGCGACTTACGGCCGTGGTTTAATCTGTGCGCCCTTAACAGAAGAACGTTGTAAAGAGTTAAACCTGAACCTGATGGTGGGTAAAAATACGGCAGCTTACGAAACTAATTTCACGGTTTCCGTAGATCTTGTTGGACACGGTTGTACCACCGGGATCTCAGCAAGCGACCGCTCTAAAACCATGCTGGCCCTGGTTAATCCTAAAACCAACCCTGAAGAGTTGGGCAGACCAGGACATATTTTTCCTTTAATTGCAAAAGATGGTGGTGTAATCCGCCGTGCTGGTCATACAGAGGCTGCGGTAGATTTGGCGCGTTTAGCGGGCATGAAACCTGCAGGTTTATTGGTAGAGATTTTAAAAGAAGATGGCGAAATGGCCAGACTCCCTGATTTATTTAAAATTGCCGAACAGCACCAGTTAAAAATTATATCAATCGAAGATTTAATCGCCTACCGTTTAACCATGGATAGTTTGATTAAACAAGAGGTTACTATCGATTTACCTACCGCTTGGGGCGATTTTAAAATGACGGCTTATACGCAGTTAGATAACAATGCCACGCACTTAGCTATTTCTAAAGGCGAATGGAATGCCAATGAACCTATTTTGGCACGTGTACACAGCTCTTGTGTAACGGGCGATATTTTTGGTTCGTGCCGTTGCGATTGCGGTCCGCAGTTACATAAAGCACTAGAAATGATCGAAAAAGAAGGTAAAGGTATAGTTGTATACATGAACCAGGAAGGGAGAGGTATCGGGCTGATTAATAAATTACGTTCGTATAACTTACAGGATGCCGGTTTCGATACCGTTGAAGCGAATATTAAATTAGGTTTTAAAGGCGACGAACGCGATTATGGTGTTGGTGCGCAGATTCTGAGATCAGAAGGGGTTACCAAAATGCGTTTAATGAGTAATAATCCAACCAAAAGAGCAGGTTTAATCGGTTATGGCTTAGAAGTGGTAGAAAATATTCCGATTGAAATTGCAAGTAACGTACATAACGAGCGTTATTTAACCACCAAAAGAGATAAAATGGGCCATTCGATTATGAAAGGATAATTCGGTTGGCAGTTAACAGTTGACAGTTTGGATTGTAAGAACTAAAAACTGCTAATTGAGAACTTATACAAGACCAACAGTTGAACAGGTGTTCGATTGTTGGTCTTTTTTGTTAGGATATTTGTCATCCTGAGCGCAGCGAAGGATCTATATCGTTAATCCAATGCCATCTATCGGTTTTTTTACCATGTAAGACATATAAGATCATTTAAGTTCCGTATATCGATTATTCACCTCTGTGGTTCGTCTTCCTGAACTTGTTTCAGGATCTTTTTCTATTGGTGAGTGTCTCGCCGACCAAAAAGATAATGATTCTATTTCATAGTGTTCATGCTGATTAAGTATCGGTTGGTGGGACACCAACCGATAGGTAAAAGAGTTGAGTCGATTAGAAGTATCGTCATTTCGACCGTAGCGGAGAAATCTTTAAATTTGATTTCAATAACATAGTTCAGAGATCTCTCCACTCCGCGGTGCTTCGGTCGAGATGACGACTTTCTACTGGATCTGTCAATGGTAGCGTAGCGAAGGATCTATATAGTTAACACAATAGTCTTCTATCGGTTTTTTTACCATGTAAGACATATAAGATCATTTAAGTCTGGTATATCGATTATTCACCTCTGTGGTTCGTCATCCTGAACTTGTTTCAGGATCTATGTTGTGTGTGGTTCTGGTGATTAATTAAAGACTAGAATGCAATAGGCATTAAGATTCCCGCCTGCGCGGGATTCGATAGCTATCGGATGACGACCTTGCCCGGACCAATGAACTAATGACTATTGAACAAATGAACTATTGACTAATGAACCAATGAAACCTCTACTTCCGTTGGTTCCCTTTACTCTGATTGATAATCGCTTCTTTATTGATCGATTTATTCGTTTTTACAGGGGCCTGGCTTTGTTTCCGCTTTAAATTTCGGCGGTAAGCGCCAGAAATTTTCTGGATAAACTCCTTAAACGTATCAAACTGCTGGGTATAAACCAAGCCAAAAGAGGTTACGTTTGCCGTTGAGCTAATCCCACTGTTTAAGAAGATACTTTGTTGCGTAGGTGGTTTATTTGCAGCCTTAACGGTTAAGCTTCCGTCTTTTTTGATTAAGAAAAGGGCCTCAACCTCTCTACCCACATTGTCTTTAGAGAAATCGATAACCGTAAAATCGTTCACACTGTTCCGGTCTACAATACCCGCGTTGATAATTAAACGATCGCTAAAGAATTTGAACGATGCATTGGCCTCGCTCAACGAACGCACATTCAGATCGACAAAATTTAAGTTTAATGAAGAAAGTACATTGTTAAACTGGTTAAAAACCAACTCGGTAGCCGTACTGGTTGCGGTAGAGCTGAGCTGGTTTCCGATCGATTCTCCTCCGTTTCCAGGGGCAAAACTTCTTCTGATAATTAAACTGAAAGCCTGCAGGTTCAGGTTGTTCTGATCGCTGAAATAGGTTTGCAGCTCCTCTTTGATAGACGGTTGAGCAGGGAAGTTAATATCAAGTTTAATATCTGGTTTTAAGAGTAAACCCGTTAAGCCCATCTCAACCTCGGTATTTACCCTTTGGTTGGCATTACTGCTGGCATCGCGGTTGGCTGCTTTGTAAAGGTCGTTCAAACTCGCTCTCAAAGCGTATACTGCTTTTAAGTTAATCTGTGCAGCCGTAGGGTTACCCGTCCAGCGGATGGTTCCACCTTGCCTGATTTCGAATTTTTTGTTAATTACCTCCTGGGCCGTAAAATCGAAACTTCCGGTCTCGATGATGTAATCGCCAGACATTTCGAAATCGCCGAAACTATTGATGTTTAAGTTCAGCTCGGCATTACCCTTGCCACTTAAATTACCCAGGGTAGTAAATATATTCGCCGTGGTATTCGGGTCGATGGTTAACTTGAAGGTTAGGGTCAGGCCATCAAAGTTGGTTTTTTTCTTAACCAGCACAGTCGAATCGCGGCTCACAAAATTAATGAAATCTTTATCTGATATGGTTTCGGAACTGTTTAAAGGCAGGTTGAAAATTGTCCCTTTTTCTGTTTTGGCCTTAATATCAATTTTCATTTTATTTGTTGGCCCGGTAAACGTAAATACACCTGTGCCATAAGCACGGCCATAGTATACCGAATTGTCTTTCGCGGTAGTGTTTAAGGCCATTAAACTGTTTGCATTTACCGTTACTTTCAATGTAGGGTAATTGATGTCGTTTAAATCAACAGTGCCGCGTGCAGTAGCCTCATGACCTTCAAGATCCTTAAGTTCAAAATCGCCGAGTTCAATTACACTATTGTTTACTTCTACCTCATCGGTAATCACATAAGTGGTTTTTAGGTAATTTACCATCAGTTGCCCTTTATCTAATGATAGGGTTCCATTAATTTCTGGTTTTTCTAATTTGCCTTTTACGGTTAAATCAGCTGAGATATTTCCTTTTAAATTCGATACGAGTTGTTTAACGAAAGGCTCAAGGATAGTAAGCTTGCTCTCGTCCATTTTTACTGCGAGATCGATTTCTTTTTCTTTTAAATCGAGATTTCCCGTCAGCTTAAAAGTCTCCGAATCGTCGGCCATAATGCGGGTAAATACATTAATCTTTTTGCTTTCGTTGCTGTACGATGAAGTATCAGTTAAAGTACCGATATAGATATCGTTAAAGTTTAACGAATCGATCTTTAAATCGTCCGTTACCCTCGGTGCTTTTAATATGCCGTACAGATCGGTTTTTCCGTTCAGGTTTCCACCCAGTTTAACGCCAAAACCTTTGGTAAAAGGGTTCAGTGTTTTTAAGTTGAAATCTTTAAAGCCAACACTGATTAAATCTTTAGGGTCTTCCGAAATTAATCCATCAATAATAACCTGCTGCTTTCCGTTGGTTAAATCGAAATTGCTGATCTCGGTTTTGCCATTGTTGAGCACGATGCGTACCTTCTCCTGGATGCGCCACTCTTCGTTGTTGATTTTTAAGATAGAAGGCAATACGCTTAACCTTGCTGTGGTATCCTGGTTTTTGGTAAACTCGACCAGGCCGTTTAAATCGAGCTGATTGTCCTCTTCGGCGTTCGACATTTTTACGTTGAAAGCCAAACTGTCGTTCCGCAGGATGTTGGAAATGTTTACATCTTTAATATACAAGCTGTCGTTAATCTGCACCCGATCGGAAGTTACAATCAGTTGAAGCTGCTGTGTGGTGGTATTTTCATCGAGGATGATATTGTTTACCACAATACCATTGTACTTTAGTTTCTTAACAAAACCGTTCAAAGTTGCGGTATTGTTGCGCGAATCGAAATCGCCCGTTAATGTAGCCCCTTCTTCTAATTCTAAACCCGGTACAAATATCTGCGCCAGTGGTTCGAATTTTTTAACCTTCAGGTTAAACTGAAAAATCTGGTTCTTGTATTTGATAATATCGGCCTTTAATGAGGGGATATACGTTTTGGCGATGGCTTTGTAATACGAAACAATAGAATTTAAATCGTATTCTCCTTTAATACTGGCATCGAAAATATCTGATCGGATATCAAGTACGCGGCTCGTACCGGTGCCCTCGGCCATTAATTGTACAGAATCGACACTATAGCTGCCCTTCGGATTTTGCAGCCTAATTTGTTCTATTAATAATTTGCCAGATATATTGTTCAGGTTGGTGCCGGAGAAATTGGTGGTAAATTTAGCATCAACCTGCAACGAATCTTTCAGCAGTTTTAAAGCCTTTAATCTTGCTTTAGAAATAGTAGCATTAAAGTTAAATACCGGCAATTTAGGATTCAGGTTTACCCCGCCGTCAAAAACCAGTTTAACGTTACGGTCGTTAATGCTCAGTTTACCATCGAAATACTTTTTGTTAAAAGTTCCGTCTATCTTCACATTGTGGTAACGGTAATTGTTAAAGTCGATATAGGTTACATCGCCGTTTATCTTCTCGGTCAAATCTTTAAGCTCGGTGCCGCGGCCCTTAACATACAGTGAAGAGCTGATACGGCCAAGGCTTTTTTCATCAATCAGGTTGCCCAGGTTAAAATCGTAGCTTTTTACGTTTCCGGTATAAGATGGAACATCGTTTTTATCGATTTTCATGTTCACATCCGAAACAATACGGCCAAGTTTGGTTTTAAATTCGCCGTAAGCAATAAAGTCGTTCTGGAAACCGGTAAAACTTCCGTTAAAGTTAATATTGCCAAATTTGTTTACAATTAGCGGAACAATTTTCTTTTTGCTGTTGGTAATGCCTGCCAGCACCTCATCCAGATCGGTTCTATTTGTTCCCGCCATTTCAATGTTGAGGTCCATAAAGGTTTCTTTCCATTTCGGCAGTCCCTTTAAAATAAAATCGCCTTTAATGTGCGTGGCTTTTCCGGTTCTTAACGATAGTTTTTTGGCTTTGAGGTTATTCACTAAACCCGTAATCTGGCCATCAACATCAAGGTCGAGTTTCATGGTGTTCAGCTCAGGTGCAAAGAAGGCTATATCTCTGGAAGTGATGTGGCTATCTTTAAAAATGGCCTTCATCCGAACATTATCTATGTAGTGGTTAAAGTCTTTATAGCTTTTAAACCGCATTTGGTAGTAGTTTGTTAAACGGCTCTGATTGGTTTCGAGCAATAGGTTTTTCAGCTCGATGGCGTTACTGTCAATAGTGGTTTCTGCTGTCAGGTTTTTAAGGTAAAACCCGCTACGCTCTTTAAAAGTTAGGTTTTTGATATTGGTTTTAATCAAATGGCTTTTGGTATCGAGCCCTTCAAAAATTCCACTCAACTCTTTAACAGATACATTTTCGAAGTTTACACTTTTGCCCTGAACGGTATCTTTTGCCCTGTAATTGATATACCTGAAGGCGAATTTATTTAAAATAATGCGGCCAATATTAATATCGTAAGGTTTGCTTTTCTTTTTCTTTACAGTAGGTTTACCAGAATCGAAGTAGTTTATAATGAAATCGAGATTAGAAGACTTATCTTTGAAATCCTTTAGGAAAAACTGCCCATTGTTAATTTGAACGGTATTGATATCAATGATCTTTTTATCTATGGATAATTGATTAATATCCACCATAAATTGTGGTGTGCTCAGTAAAGTGTCTTTTTGTAAATCTAAAACCAATAAATCTTCGAGTACAATAGATTTAAATGGCTTGATGTAGAGACTCTTGATTGATACGGTGGTTTTAAGCTCTTTTGATAAATATGCGGCAGCCTTCTGCGCAAAATAAGTTTGAACAGGCTTAAATTGTAAAGAAAAAATAAGAAGCGCAAGCAGCAAGATGATTGATGCGATTACCCAAAGGAGTATTTTAAATAGTTTTTTAATAATTTTGCAGCTTAAATATTAATAATTTGTCTGTTATACTTGCTATCGAGTCTTCTTGCGATGATACATCCGTTGCTATTTGTAACAACGGCAAAATTACTGCCAATGTTATTGCAAACCAAACAATTCATCAAAATTATGGTGGTGTTATACCTGAATTAGCTTCAAGGGTACATCAACAAAATATTGTGCCTGCCGTACAACAAGCTTTAATTAATGCTAAGGTTACAAAACAGGACATCAATGCTGTCGCTTTTACGCGTGGCCCAGGTCTTTTAGGATCGCTGCTGGTTGGTGTTTCTTTTGCAAAATCTTTTGCATTAGCTTTAAATATACCTTTAATTTCTGTCAATCACATGCATGCGCACATCTTAGCGCACTTTATTGATGATCCTAAGCCAGGTTTTCCATTTATCTGTTTAACCGTTTCGGGCGGGCACACGCAGATTGTGCTGGTAAAAGATTACTTTGATATGGAAATAATTGGCGAAACATTGGATGATGCTGCGGGTGAAGCTTTTGATAAAACAGCTAAATTACTGGCTTTGCCTTATCCGGGAGGGCCGCTCATCGATAAACATGCACAACACGGGAATCCTTTGGCATTTAAATTTGCTGAACCGCAAATTGCCGATCTGAATTTTAGCTTTAGCGGCTTTAAAACTTCTATCCTGTATTTTATCAGGAAGCAGGAAAAAGAGAACCCTAATTTTATTGCCGAAAATTTAAATGATATTTGCGCGTCGGTTCAACACAGCATTGTGCAGATTTTGCTGAATAAATTGAAGAAAGCGGCAAAACAATACGGAATTAATGAAATTGCCATTGCAGGAGGTGTTTCGGCGAACTCTGGTTTAAGAAATGGCCTACAGCAGACTGCCGATGAACTAGGCTGGAAGATATATATCCCAGCGTTTCAGTATTGTACTGATAACGCAGGCATGATTGCCATAGCAGGCTACCAGAAATACCTGAAACAGGATTTTGTTGGGCAGGATGTTTCGCCAATGGCGAGGATGGAGTTTTAATTTTGGTTCATTGGTCATTGGTTCATTAGTCAATAGTTTATGGTTAATTGCCTAAACTTGTTAGCTGGTTACCGCTTAGTGAACGTCATCCTGAATTTATTTCAGGATCTTTGTTTTTTTGCTTTCGTGGCTAATGATTGTAAACTGTAAACCGCCAACCGAAAACTGGTTAATTCCGTCGTTCGTCATTGCGAGAAGGCTTTTTCAGCCGACGAAGCAATCTTTTCAGAATGACGATAATTAGACATTGGATAAGATCCTGAAATAAATTCAGGATGACGACCGCGGGGTGAGATATACCCATGATTTATCTCTGTGCAACCCGTGCTTCCGTGGCAAAAAACTGTAAACCGCCAATTGAAAACTGGCAACGAGAATTGTTTAAATTGAATTTATATATATGACTGGAGCATCGTTAATATTTTGGATTGTTTGTGCGATACCGCTAATTGGTATTTTATATTGGTTGATCAGAAATGACAAAAACAAACTAAAAGGAAGCTGGGGCGTGATTATTTTGGGTGCTTTGGTTATTGCCGCACTTTTGGTTATTGTATATGTAACTAAAGATTTTAACGCCATTTTTAGTCAAAACTAATAATCGTGTTTTTTCAATAAAGGCCTATTTCATAAGATATATAGCGTAAAGCAAAACGCCCTGCCAAATAATTTTAGCAGGGCGTTTTAATATTCTTGAGTTAAGATGGGCTTATTTCTCAGCCAATTTATCGCCGGTTACTTCGGCTTTAATTTTAATTTCTAATTCTTCTGCCAGTTCAGGGTTGTCGCTTAACAATTGTTTTACGGCATCTCTACCTTGTCCTAATTTGGTATCTCCGTAAGAGAACCATGATCCTGCTTTTTTGATGATGCCAAAATCAACACCTAAGTCGATAATCTCACCGTTTTTAGAAATACCTTCACCGAACATTACATCAAATTCTGCAATTCGGAAAGGAGGGGCCACTTTATTTTTAACAATTTTTACTTTAACGCGGTTACCGGAAACTTCGTCAGAATCTTTGATCTGTGAAATACGACGGATATCTAAACGTACCGATGCATAAAATTTCAATGCATTACCACCGGTTGTGGTTTCAGGGTTACCGAACATTACACCAATTTTATCACGTAACTGGTTAATGAAAATACAGCAACATCCGGTTTTTGAAATTGTTCCGGTTAATTTACGCAATGCCTGACTCATTAAACGGGCGTGTAAACCCATTTTACTGTCGCCCATTTCGCCTTCAATTTCACTTTTAGGAACCAAAGCGGCAACAGAGTCAATTACAATTACATCGATAGCACCCGAACGGATTAAGTTATCGGCAATTTCTAATGCCTGCTCACCATTATCTGGTTGAGAGATTAAAAGGTTATCGGTATCTACACCAAGTTTCTTCGCGTAAAACTGATCAAAAGCATGCTCTGCATCGATAAAAGCAGCAATACCGCCTTTTTTCTGTGCTTCGGCAATAATGTGTGTAGCTAAAGTTGTTTTACCGGAAGATTCCGGACCATAAATTTCAATTACACGGCCTTTTGGAATACCGCCGATACCTAAAGCAATATCTAAACTGATTGATCCGGTAGAAATAAAATCTATTGGCTCAATGGCAGAATCGCCAAGTTTCATGATGGTACCTTTACCGTATGATTTTTCTAGCTTATCTAAGGTAAGTTGTAGGGCTTTTAATTTATCTGGATTTGCAGTGCTCATTTCTTTTTTCATTGATTGCGTAAATATAATCGTTTATCGGCTAATATGCTTAAATGTTGATATTTATAATGCTAAGATATTTAGCTAAGGTAAATGTTTTTTAGCTAATGTCAATAGTAAAATGAAAATAATTTTTAAGCTTTTAATTTATCTCTTTCGTTTTGGGCAGTCAAACGTTCGAAGTACCTGCACATATAGGTAATTTCGCAAACATCACATTTGGGGCTTCTGGCCACACAAACGTAACGTCCGTGCAGAATAAGCCAGTGGTGTGCAATGTGGATATCGTGTTCCGGAAGGTTTTTAACCAGATCTTTTTCAACCGCCAAAGGGGTTTTGCCATTGGTTAAACCCAAACGATTGGCTACACGAAAAACGTGGGTATCAACCGCCATGGCCGGTGCATTGTAAATTACCGAGGCAATTACATTGGCGGTTTTGCGGCCAACACCTGGCATTTTCTGTAAATCGTCAATACCCGAAGGTACCACATCGTTAAATTCATTAAGCAGAATATTAGCCATGCCAACGAGGTGTTTTGCCTTGTTGTTGGGGTAACTGATGCTTCTGATGTAATCGAAAACAATATCGGGCGTAGCTTCGGCCAGCGCTTTAGCATTAGGGAAGCGTTGAAAAAGTGCAGGGGTTACCATATTTACCCTTTTATCGGTGCATTGTGCAGAAAGGATTACCGCCACTAAAAGCTGATAGGGATTATTATAATGTAACTCGGTTTCTGCATCAGGTTGCTTGGCCGAAAAATGTTCTACAAAAAGTTTGTAGCGTTCTTTTTTAAGCATGTGCAAATATAGGTTAAAGATGGAAAATGTAACATGCTAAATGATGGAAGAGTAAGGTGGAGGATGGAAAGGTAAGGTGGGGATGGAAGAAGGGGAATGGGAGAGATAAAGCTTCGATTTTCATCCCGAGGGATAATTTATTGTATAAAAATCAATAGAATGACGCATATTCTTTTTTACCCAGAGGCTCATTCTTGCCTCGGCTCACCGCCGCCGAAGGGCTCTTTCTTTTACTATATAACAAAAAAGATTAAGCTACTTGTAGCTTGAGTGCATTAAGTGTTTTTTCCAGTGCTGCAATTCGCGCTTTTTTCTGTTTATTAAGGTGCTCTTCATTGTTTAA
>NZ_JBQEPM010000017.1:0-55226 GCF_052045595.1 Pedobacter sp. 22163
TCGCTACGCTACATTGACATCTCTTTTAAGAACTTGTTGACCAGGTAAGCCTCACGGCCGGTCATCTATATATCGTTAAACTTCAGTTCGGAAAAGTCTTGTTCGTCTCTCCGTGTTTCCGTTTATCTCAATCTTGTTTTGTTGTTTGTGCAACATCCGCTGCTCCAACTTTTTGCCCTTCCTTTCGGTTGGGAGTGCAAAGGTAAGGATCTTTTCCGAAGTTCCAAATAAAATAAATTTTATTTTTTATTCTTCTCTTATCCACCGTCTGCTTTTCAATATGCCGATTTTAATCAGCTTTCCGTTCTTCCGATCCGGGCTGCAAAGGTAGCAATCTTTTCCGCTTTAGCAATATTTATTTTAAAATAAATCCTGCCCTTTCCATCTCTCTGCCATCTTTTCAACCAAACCCTTCCTCCGAAGCGGGATGCAAAAGTAGAAAAAATTAATGCTTCTGCAAAGATTTTACGCCGATTACCTGAAGGTTTAAGTTAACTCAATGGTTTTCAACACGAAAAAATTTGCCGCAGGACCAAACTTTTTGAGCGAAAGGATGTTTCGGGGCACCTGACCCAACAAACCTATCAGGTTTTTAAAACCTGATAGGTTTAAATAGGAAGCCCCTTGCCCGAAACTTCCGAAGTTTTCCCTGCGCCCGGCCGTTTAAAACTTCGGAAGACCCTGCCAGCTAAACCCGACAGCAGCGGCAGCTCCCGATTCTTCATCGGGACTATAGCGTATGGCGGGGACAAACCTACATAGTAGCACGAGAACTGCTTTGCTAAAAAACAAAAGCACTTTATACATAGTGTAGTAATAAAACCAGCGTGACCTGAATAAACTTCCGAAGTTATCCTTACACCTGTGTTCTTTAAACTTCGGAAGTCAAAAATATTTTATAAATTAGTTAGATGCTTCTGGTTAAACAATGGACTTCTGACTTATTTGGACTGCTATTCCCAAATTTATGCAATGCATGTGGCAATTCTTTGTTTCGCTACGAACAGTTGATTTGTTTAAAATGCTTACATGATCTTCCTTTTACAGATTATCACCAATATGCAGATAACAGGGTTGCCAAACAATTATGGGGCCGCTTACCGCTTAATGCCGCAATGGCCATGTTGTATTTTAGAAAAGGAGCGAAGGTTCAAAACTTAATTCACAACTTAAAATATAATGGCAGAACCGATGTTGGAATATTATTAGGCAATATGCTGGGCGAGCGGCTAAAAACCGGAATTCTTTACCAGGATATCAATATGGTTATCCCAGTTCCTTTGCATCGTAAAAAGTTTAAGATTAGGGGTTATAACCAAAGTAGCTTTATTGCAGAAGGAATTGCAACACAAATGGGAATCGATGTTAGCGAAGACCACCTTATCCGAACTACTTCAACGGAGAGCCAAACTAAAAAAAGCAGGTATAACCGGTATGAAAACATGAAAGATGTTTTTCAGGTAAATTCTCCTGAAGATATAATCGGCAAACATATTTTACTGGTTGATGATGTAATTACTACTGGTGCAACGCTTGAAGCATGCGCCAATACACTCTTAGCTATCGGGGCGGCAAAAGTGAGCATTGCGGTGCTTGCCTTTGCAGAATAATTACGGTTATACGGTTTAGGCGCTATTGTAAGTAGCCAAACATTTTTCTAAGTTTGATTTATGCGTTTAAGTATTGGTTTAGTGCTTTTAATTTCATTCTTTGGTTCAGCTTGCCGGAAAGGGGAGCGTATAACCACCGATCCGAATGCTAAACTAAATATCTCTAATAAAGAAGTATTATTTGATACCATTTTTACCTCTGTAGGATCAATTACCAAAAGAATAAAGATTGTCAACAAAAATAATGATGCGGTTAAAGTTTCCGAAATCAGATTATCAGGTGGCAATACTTCGGCTTTTAGCATTAACATTAACGGAGAACAAACGCAGCACAAAAATGATCTCATTATAAACGGCCGGGATTCTATAAACCTTTTTGTCAAAGTCTCGATCAATCCAAATTCAACTAACCTGCCCTTTCTGGTTCAAGATTCTATCATATTAAATACAAATGGGAATAAACAGGTAATTCAGCTTTTAGCTTATGGACAGAATGCTGTATTTGTTAACGAATCGACAATTAATGCCAATACCATCTGGACAAAAGCTTTACCTTACATTATTAACGGCTCGTTAACCGTTAAGAGCGGGGGCTCACTAACTGTCCAACCTGGAACTAAAATTTATTTTCACAAGGATGCCAATTTAAACATAGAAGGGAACCTGGTAGTTAATGGCAGCCTTACCGAACCTGTACTATTTTGTAGCGATAGACTGGAATACATATATAGCGATGAGCCCGGACAATGGAAAGGGATTTTCTTAAAACGAACGGGATATGGATTGATTAAAAATGCAATCATCAAAAATGCGTCTGTTGGCATTACCTCCGATTCTTTGTCCGTTAACAACAGTCCAAAATTAATTTTAAGCAATAGCATTGTTAAAAACATGCAGGTGGCGGCTTATATTGGGTATCACTCGGAATTGCTTGCATTTAATAATGTGATGTATAACTGCGGCAATTACTTAATATATGCGGTAGGAGGAGGAAATTACAACTTAAAACAGAATACTTTTGCTGCTTATAATTCAAATTTCCCACGTAAAACTGCCGCTCTGAGTTTTTCAGATTATTTATCGGCAAATGCTTATAACAAACTTCGGGTAGATTTAACCAATAATATCATATGGGGGAGTTTAACGAATGAACTGGATATCCAAAAAAAAACGTCTGCAATAGTGCAGGTCAATTTATGGAACAATTTAATCCGATCCACCAACAGCGTTTACACCAACAACGGCAATATTTTAAATACCGATCCTCTTTTCATCAATCAAGATCTGGAAGATTTTCGGGTATCTCCAAGTAGCATCGTCAGAAAAAAGGGAGCTGATTTAAGTACTGATCCGTATTTCTTTAATTACCTTAATCAGGATGCGAAAGGAAACACAAGAATTTCTCCCTCAACCTTAGGTAGTTACGAGAAATAACTTATTTTTTTTTATTTCTCAAAACAAAATGGCTATAAATTTCGTTTATATATTCGAGAGCGTTAATTTAGATGGTAAGGGTCGATATTTCTTCTAAAGAATATCGGCCCTTTACTTTTAAGGCAATTTATTCCCCCAAACGGTAATGGTAATCCTATACTGGCCATCCAAACCCAATAGAGTCTAGTCCCGATTGAAAATCCTACCCGTATGGACACAAATATTTAAGAATAGTCTAGGCGTTTTGCTAGCTTGCTTTAATAATTCACAGGTTTTACCGAAGAACGCCCGTCAATCCCAAGTGGCGGGAGAATCAAAAAAACAGGTACACAAAAGAACAAATAGCATTACCAAACCTGAAACGCAGTGGTTTTGTGTTCATAAAAGCTGCCTCAAAACTTTTACGAAAATTGAACACAAACCCCGAAGGGCTCAATCAGACCTAAGAAAACAAAAACAAGAACTGATTAAACGAAGTGCCACTGTTTTTTTGATGAGCGTGGGCGCTAGGGAGCCACATTGCTGGATTGACGAAGCGTTTTGATACTTTGGCGCTCCAAAGTATCATGCCCCGCGGCAAAGAGCGAAAAAAAATTAACATTTGTGAGTGAACAGTAGTTTTTTCGGGATAGAAGGTTTTTAATAGCATAAAAGATGCTGAAATAAATTCAGCATGACGATCGCCTTAGACAAAGGAGCAAAAAAATCCGGTCAGAGAAAGATATTGTCCAACGGTAGGATTGAAAATCAGGGCTATAGCAAGTAGGGAAGAAACCATCATTAGTATTACTGCTTTTGCTTTCTAATGATGAATTGATATCAAACATTTTATAATCAATAAGCTCATCACCGCACCTCATTAGCACAAACAAAAAAGCAGCTACAAATTAATGCAGCTGCCTTATTTATTTGTTTTGTTGTAAAATTATTCTACTGTTACCGATTTAGCTAAGTTTCTAGGCTGATCTACATTACAACCACGCATCACTGCAATATGATACGATAATAACTGAAGCGGAATAGTTGCTATAAGTGGTAAAAAGGCTTCATTGGCATCAGGAATTTCGATACAGTAATCGGCCATTTTCTTCACCTCCGTATCGCCCTGGGTTACAATCGCAATCACTTTACCTTTTCTTGCTTTTACTTCCTGTATATTGCTGATCACTTTTTCGTATGATGAATTCTGCGTAGCAATAAAAACCACCGGCATTTCTTCATCAATTAAAGCGATAGGCCCATGTTTCATTTCTGCTGCAGGATAACCCTCTGCATGGATATAAGAAATTTCCTTAAGTTTTAAGGCACCTTCTAAGGCTACAGGGAAACCACTGCCTCTCCCCAGAAACAAACAGTTGGTAGAATCTTTGATCTTTTCTGCAACTTCTTTGATCAGATCATTCGATTCTAAAGCCACCTGAATTTTTTCAGGGATATGATCCAGTTCGGTTAAAAGCTCGATTAATTTTGAAGTAGTAATGGTTCCTTTTTGTTGCGCCATATAAAAGGCCATCAAGGTTAGAACCGTTACCTGGGCAGTAAATGCTTTTGTTGAAGCTACGCCAATTTCTGGCCCCGCATGGGTGTAAACACCTGCATGGGTTAAACGTGGGATGGAGGCACCCGCAACATTACAGATCCCAAAAATAGTTGCCCCACGTTCTTTAGCCATCTCGATGGCTGCCATGGTATCGGCAGTTTCGCCCGATTGTGAAATGGCAATTACTACATCTTTTTCGGTGATAATTGGATTTCGGTATCTGAACTCCGAAGCATACTCCACCTCAACAGGAATACGGGCATATTCTTCGATCAGGTATTCGCCAACCAAACCTGCATGCCACGATGTTCCGCAGGCCACAATAATGATCCGGTCTATATTTTTTAATTTCTCTGCAAATTCTTTGATCCCACCAAGCTGAACTTTTCCTTCTTCAGGATAAATCCGGCCCCGCATACAATCTTTAATTGAACGTGGCTGCTCATAAATTTCTTTAAGCATAAAGTGATCAAAGCCACCTTTTTCTAGCATCTCAAGTTTTAACTGTAACTCTTGAATTAAAGGGGTTTGCACTACGTTATCCAATTGTTTAACTAAAAGGTCATTTTTGGTAATCAGGGCGATTTCGCCATCCTTTAAATAAATTACGGTTTTAGTATACTCAATAATCGGCGTAGCATCAGAGGCAATAAAATATTCTCCCGCTCCAACACCAATTACCATCGGACTTCCTTTCCTCGCCACAATTAAACGATCAGGGTGTTCTTTATCCATAATCACGATGGCGTAAGCACCGTTCACTTCCTGCAAAGCTAAACGAACCGCCTCTAAAAGATCAATATTTTCAATTTCCTGGATTTCTTCGATCAGGTGGATTAATACTTCGGTATCGGTATCGCTTTTAAACTCGTGGCCACGACTAGTCAATTCTTCCTTTAAGGTGGCGTAGTTTTCGATAATTCCATTATGGATAATAGACAGCTTACCGCCATTTGATGTGTGGGGATGAGAGTTCCGATCAGAAGGCACGCCATGTGTTGCCCATCGCGTATGCCCCATACCAATTGTACCAGACTTATCTTTGTCTTCGGCATATTCTTCTAAAACAGCTACTTTTCCGGCCTTTTTATAAATATGCTGGCCACTATCATTCATCAGTGCAATACCAGCACTATCATAACCCCGGTATTCTAATCTTTTAAGACCTTTCAATACAATCGGCCAGGCTTCTCTGTAGCCAATATAGCCTACTATTCCACACATAAGTTACATCATTTTATTGGTCAAATATATAAAACAAACGTTTGTTTTGCATCATTAGGCCGAAAAACTTACTTCACAAAAAAAAGCAGCTACAAATTAATGTAACTGCTTGTCTTAATGCCACTCTGGCCGGGTGAGTGTATAATTTTATTTATATAGTGGGAAGGCACTTACCAACTTAATCACCTCAGCTTTTACACTATTCAGGTTAGCTTCATCTTCCGGATTGGTTAAAACCTGGTCGATTAAATCTACAATCTTCTGCATTTCAGTCTCTTTTAAACCGCGTGTAGTAATTGCTGCAGTACCTACACGGATACCTGAAGTTACAAATGGCGATTTATCATCGAAAGGAACCATGTTTTTGTTCACTGTAATTTCTGCTTTCTCCAAAGCATTTTCAGCTACTTTACCAGTAATATTTTTATTTCGAAGATCGATCAGCATCAAGTGGTTATCTGTACCACCAGAAATAATGCCATATCCTTTAGCTACAAATGCTTTGGCCATTGCCTGTGCGTTGGCCGCAACTTGTTTAATGTATGTTCCGTACTCCTCGCTTAAAGCTTCGCCAAAAGCAATTGCTTTAGCCGCAATAATGTGCTCTAACGGACCACCTTGTGTACCAGGGAAAACCGCCATATCAAGCAGGTTACTCATTAAACGGATTTCGCCTTTAGGTGTTTTTAATCCCCATGGATTTTCGAAATCCTGTCCCATCATAATCATACCCCCACGTGGGCCACGTAAAGTTTTGTGGGTGGTAGTGGTTACAATATGGCAATGTGGAAGCGGGTTGGCCAACAATCCTTTTGCGATTAAACCTGCAGGGTGAGAAATATCAGCTAAAACCAAAGCACCGATTTTATCAGCTACTGCACGGATAAAAGCGTAATCCCACTCGCGGGAATAAGCAGATGCACCACAGATAATTAATTTAGGTTTTTCGGCTAAAGCAACTTCTTCTAATTTTTTATAGTCAATAAGTCCGGTTTCCCTTTCAACTCCATAAAATAAAGGTTGGTATAGTTTACCCGAAAAGTTAACAGGCGAACCATGCGTTAAGTGACCTCCGTGAGAAAGATCAAATCCCAATATTTTATCACCCGGCTGCAAAACGGCAAGCATTACTGCTGCGTTAGCTTGTGCGCCAGAGTGCGGCTGAACGTTTACCCATGCTGCACCGAACAACTCTTTTGCCCTATCGATAGCAATTTGCTCTACTACATCCACTACCTGGCAACCGCCATAGTAACGTTTTCCCGGTAAGCCTTCAGCGTATTTGTTGGTTAGTACCGATCCGGCAGCTTCCATCACCTGCTTGCTTACAAAGTTTTCTGATGCAATAAGCTCTAAACCATGCTCTTGGCGGTTTAACTCCTTATCAATAAGTTCAAAAATTTGGTTGTCGCGTGTCATCATTATATGAGGTTTGTATTTTTTTGGCAAAAGTAAGAATTTCAAATTTAATTTAGGCCGTATTAGGATAATGCTTTCACATTAAAGTTGTTAAAGCCGCTCCCAATGGTTATCTCTACGATTTGCTGCTGCAACATTTCTAAAATAGCCAGGAAATTATAAACGAAATGCACTTTATTCTCCGAATTTTTAAGCACCAAAGCAAAATCGATCTGTTTATTGATATCGAGCAGATTCGCAATAAAGTGTTTTTGCTGCTCGATAGTGTAAGGATATTGTACCACGGTGTGTTTAACCTCTTCGCTGCGCAGCTCATATTTCTGCATCGTCCGGTGGTAAACGGTTAAAAGTTTATAGAAATCCAATGATAAAAGCTCATCCTGGTGACTGGAAGATGCAGCGGCCAAAGTTAAATCGTATGCAATATTACCCCGTTGATCCTGTTTAAACCGTTCCTCTTCAAAAACTTTCATTTCTTCCGCGGCAGATTTAAATTGTTTGTAGGCGATAAGCCTTGCAATCAGGTCTTGTTCAGCATTAATTTCATTTCCGGCTTCATCAACCTCAATCCTTGGCAAAAGCATTTTAGATTTAATGCGCATCAGCGTTGCGGCCACTAAAATAAATTCGCTGGCCACTTCTACATTTAAAGCAAGGAGCTGATGGATATAGGCCAAAAAATCGTTGGTGATTTTGGCAATCTCCACATCCTGGATATTAAGTTCATCCCGCTCTATAAAGAACAGCAACAAATCGAAGGGGCCTTCGAATACCGGAAGTTTTATTTCAAAATTCTCTGCCTGCATGTGAAGAGACAAACATAACGAAAAATTTTAGCCCTTAATAATATAAACCCTAGCCTATTAACCACTAAACCCTAAAGTTAATGTCATTAATTTTAGAGTTTTACCACAGATGTACACAGATAAACACAGATCTATATCATAGCTGTGTTTATCTATGGTTAATTTTGCTTTTAAACCCAAAACGGTTTTCCTTAACCTTATCTGCTACCCCATAAACACAACTAAATGCCCATAACCCAATTGTCAATAACTAAAGCCATTTTACCACAAATAGAAACTGAGGTTTATCTGTGTGTATCCTTTTTATCTGTGGTTAATATTCCTTTTGCCTTAAACCTTAAGTTAATCTCATGCCACTAACCACTAAACCCTTAACCTTCATCCGCTAAGCCCTCAACGCCAACCGCTTAACGCTCAATAATAAACCACTATTTTTCTCTTCTATATTAAAACAAATTTGCCTTACTTTGTATCTTGTTTTTTACCATAAATTTCGAATGCAAGTAAAAGCTGGCCCCCTATTATCTAAAATCAACTATCCCGCTGATTTAAAGCAATATAGCGAATCTGACTTAGAACAAATAAGCCAGGAATTACGACAGTATATCATTGATGTAGTTAGTGTTAACGGTGGCCATTTTGGCGCCAGTTTAGGTGTTGTTGAATTAACAGTAGCCTTACACTATGCATTAAATACCCCTTACGACAAGTTGGTTTGGGATGTAGGCCATCAGGCATACGGACATAAAATATTAACCGGCCGCAGGGATTTATTCCACACCAACCGTGTATACGGTGGCATTAGCGGTTTCCCAAAAATTTCGGAAAGCGAGTATGATACCTTTGGTGTAGGCCATTCTTCTACTTCCATTTCGGCCGCTTTGGGTATGGCGGTGGCCTCGCAGTTAAAAGGCGAAACAGACAGACAGCATGTGGCTGTTATCGGCGATGGCGCCATGACAGCTGGTTTAGCTTTTGAAGGGTTAAACCATGCAGGGATCGAAAACAGTAATGTGCTGGTGATCCTGAATGATAACTGCATGTCTATCGATCCGAATGTGGGTGCGCTTAAGGAATATTTAACCAGCATCACCATTTCAAAATCATACAACCGTTTCCGTGATGATATTTCTCATGTACTCACAGGGCTTTCTAAACTAGGCCCTAATGCTCATAAGTACGTTAAAAAAATAGAAAAGAGCATTAAAGGAACCTTACTAAAACAAAGTAACTTATTTGAAGCTTTAAACTTTAGGTATTTTGGTCCTGTTGACGGACATGATGTAAAACGTTTGGCGCAGACCATAAAAGATTTATCTGCTATTCCTGGTCCTAAGCTTTTACATTGTGTTACCGTAAAAGGTAAAGGTTTTGCACTGGCAGAAAAAGATCAGACCAAGTGGCATGCACCAGGTCTTTTCGATAAGATTACCGGTGAAATCAAAAAAAGCACTCCAGATAAGCCACAACCACCAAAATACCAGGATGTTTTCGGACATACCATGGTAGAGCTGGCTGAGGCGAATGATAAAATTGTAGGTATTACACCTGCTATGCCATCAGGATCGTCGTTAAATATTATGATGAAAGCGATGCCAAAACGTGCATTCGATGTAGGTATAGCAGAGCAACATGCCGTAACTTTCTCGGCTGGTTTAGCTACACAAGGATTAGTTCCGTTCTGTAACATCTATTCAAGCTTTATGCAAAGGGCATACGATCAGGTGATCCATGACGTAGCCATTCAAAAACTAAACGTAGTGTTTTGTTTAGATAGAGCCGGCTTGGCAGGTGCTGATGGGGCAACACACCATGGTGCATATGATATTGCTTACATGCGTTGTATCCCGAATTTAGTAATCTCTTCTCCGATGAACGAGGAAGAATTGCGAAACCTGATGTTTACTGCTCAACAAGAAAATGTGGGGCCATTTGTAATCCGTTATCCTCGCGGTAATGGTGTAATGCCCGATTGGAAACGACCATTTAAAGCATTGGAAATTGGCAAAGGACGCAAGATCTGTGACGGCGAAGATGTAGCCTTATTAACCATTGGTCACGTAGGTAACTTTGCCGTTGAGGCACGAGCCGAATTAAACAGCGAAGGTTTTTATCCGGCACACTACGATTTACGTTTTGTGAAGCCATTGGACGAGCAGCTATTACATGAAGTATTTGCTAAATATAAACATGTAATCACCGTAGAAGACGGCTCATTACCTGGAGGCGTAGGCTCTGCAGTATTGGAGTTTATGGGCGATCATGGTTATAACGCCAATGTAATCCGTTTAGGTATTCCAGATCAGTTTATCGAACATGGCGAACAAGCGGAACTTTGGGCCGAATGCGGTTATGATAAAAACGCAATTGTAGCGGCCGTAAGAAAAGTTGCTGTAAAAAGAACAACAGATAGTATGGCAGGGTAGAAGAAGCCTCCATTATGTTTTGTCATTCTGAGCGCAGCGAAGAATCTCAATGATACAAATAAAGATCCTTCCTATCGTCAGGATGACATGTAAATTAACAAAAGAGCCTCAGTTATCTTATTAACTGAGGCTCTTTTTATATCATGTAGTCTACTAAAAATCAGAATACAAATTCCTGAACGAACTCCGTAAACCGAAAGTAATTAATCCGGTTGTATTTTTACCTAAACTGTTACTTTCTCTTCTAACCACACCACCTAGTTCTAAGCGTAGGTTGTATTTCGGGTTAACCACATAGGCAACTTTTCCCTCAGCATAAAAAAGGTCTGTGCGAATCCCTTGAGTGGTGTAATTCCCAATAGGCTGTACCGCGTCAGTATATGGCTCGAAAATATTCTTACCATAGTTCTGCCCGGCGATATCCAGACCATACTTAGCATACATCAATTCTCCGCTAAAATCAAAGCGTTTGTAAGAGTAGTTTAACAAACCAACAAGCTCTCTAAAGTTAGCGCCAAAAGGATGTGCTAGTGGCTCATTATAGTTGGCGTAATTGCCAATACGGGTTCTGGAAGAAAATGTATAGGGTTTAGCCGTATTGTATTCCAATAAATAGTTTAATCCTTCTACATGAAAAACATCTGCTCCCCGCAATCCTAACTGCCAACCATATTTATTTCTGGAGCTACCTGAGCTAGAAAAGAAATTTTTAGCCTCAAACTCATCTAATGAAAACTGTCCGTAAGCTACCAGTTCCTTTGCAAATTTATATTTACCAGTAAAACCCAATAAAGCATTGTCCGGAGAACCACTAGAAGCTTCTACTGGTCTTAAGAAAATAATTGGATTAGCATAACCCCAGTCAAATCCTCTTCTATTCCCGGCATCATCAGTCTGCGCCCAAATAATAGAGTCGAAAAATCCAATTGATAATTTATTGTTAACGTTCCAATCGAGATAATGAAAAATCCCCCCTTTTTTACGGTTGCCCGCGTCGTAAGATAATTTGGTCGCACCTGGATCCTGCATAGATGTCCACATCACCATATATTGTACATTTCCCAAATTCCCGGTCAATTTTAAAAAGGGAGTTGGAGATGAAAAGTCAGATAACAACAAAGAACGATAGCCATCACCAATAAAAGTTTTATCATAACCTGCAGTAATATTCAAATATTTTATAGGTGTATAAGATACTGTTGCGGTCACATACGACCAATCTTTGGTTAATTTACCAAAGCTCCTATCGTAAGATTGGCCTGGCACAACTTTAGTTTGGTTTACATAATTATCATAATAAGCTGCAAAACGCCCTTGATTCTCAAATCCGCTGGTGTAGAAAGAAAATTTCTTTCCTATTGTACCACCAACCTGGTAACCACGGGTATTTAAATAGGTAGTTTTTTTACCCGATGCATCACGACCGATCTGGAAGTCTGGCAAAAAATCTGCATAAACGGTATAGTCTTCTTTCTGAATATCCAATAGATGCTCTTGAAATAATTTTCTCGATACCCACGATTTTCTGGTTGAGTCTGTGCCAATGCTTAACAACATGTTACTTTTGTCACGCAGCAAACTATCATCAATAAAAAAAGGCTTTAAAGCGCTGTGAATCCTTGTATTTGGATTATAAACCTCTCCACTTAATTTCTGGTAAAATTGGAAAGAATAAGGTTGATAAACAGCTTGAGCACTTAACTTGTGAATGGAGGCGACTAAAAATAGGAGGAATAAGATTTTCTTCATCTGGTAAATTTTAATTCAAAAGGCAAAGAACGTTATTAATTATGAAATTAACGATCCTCTCCAAATTTCGATAAAAGAAAAGCCCCTTCGGGCTTTAAAGAACTATAATTGTGTTATCGGAGTACTTACATCCCAAAGATCAACAGGATAGGTTTGTGTATTAGAAAGTTTTAACAGCTCTTCCTTCACTATAGCTGCATCTTCCTTAAAGGTAACACCGAACCATTTGGCATCTGTAGCAATAACTTTGATACGCGCTTCACCGTTTGTGATTAATTGATCAGCTACTTCTGGTATAAGAAACTCTGCTTTAAGCTCATCCTTATTTTCTGATAAAAATTGATAATATTTATCTTCCATCCAATCAATAAAAGCAGGTGTAAAACAGAAAAAGTTCATGCTCACTTGCGTATCCGCGGCCAAGATCTGCTGTTGATCTTTTTCCAGGCTAACAATTTGCCCATCTTTTAAAATAATCTCTCTTCGCTCATTGATAGAAACAATGTCATCTGCTGCATTGGTTTTAATCTCGCCCCTGGTAACAGCGCCAAACTCACTTACCGTATTCTTTAATTTATATCCAAGGCATGCAAATAAATCATCCTGAATCTCTTGGGTTAAAAATGTATCGGCTTTATTAAAGGCATCCAAACCATAAAAGTCATCGGCGTTAATTACGGCAAACGGCTCACTCACCTTACCTTTGCAACAAAGTAGCGCATGTGCAGTACCAAAAGGTTTTGTTCTTTCTTTCGAAAATTCAATATCATTGCTAAAGCTTTCCAGCGACTGATAAGCATAATCAATTTCAATTTTACCGCTTAATTTAGGTTCAATTTGCGCAGCAAAAGTTTTAGCAAATTCTTCGCGGATGATAAAAATCACCTTACCAAACCCCGACCTGATGGCATCATAAATGGAATATTCCATAATGGTTTCACCACTAGGTCCGAAAGATTCTGTTTGTTTATTTCCTCCATATCGGCTGGCCATTCCAGCCGCCAGAATAATTAAGGTAGGTTTCTTATTGTTATTCATTGATTACTAAATTAAAAAGCATTCTCTTCACCTTTAGCCATATTAATTACGGTCATAAAGATAATCTTAACATCCAGCATAGCACTCCAATTCTCCAGATACCAAATATCGTGTTCTACGCGCTTTACCATTTTATAATCTTCTTTGGTTTCGCCACGGTAGCCGTTTACCTGTGCCCAGCCCGTTATTCCAGGTTTTAAAAAATGGCGAACCATAAACTGATCTACGATACCTTTATATTGCTCGGTATGGCTTAACATATGGGGACGGGGACCTACCACACTCATATGTCCCATGAACACATTAAAAAATTGGGGCAACTCATCTAAGCTTGACCTTCTAAGAAATTTACCTATCGGTGTAATCCGGTCATCATTTTTGCTCGCTTGTCTTTTATCACTATCAGCATTCATCCGCATGCTTCTAAACTTAAAACACCAAAAAGGCTCATCATCACGACCACTTCTTAGCTGTTTAAATAAAACCGGACCTTTACTTTGCATTTTAATTAACAAGGCAATAATCGGATATAACCAGCTTAGTACAAAAAGAATCACCAAACCACTGAATACCACGTCAATAACCCGTTTTTTGAAGCGGTTATGGATTTTCTCCAAAGGTTCTGAACGTAAAGAAATTACTGGAAATTCATTACCCAAATAACTTACTGTATAAGGAGATAATAAAGCACCACTAATATCCGGAATAAACTTTAAGCGTACACATTGACGCTCTGCCTCTTCGGTTAATAACGTCATATCCGCCATCCGCTCTGGTGCAATGGTTACATAAATATCCTTAATCCCCTTTTCGACTGCCATTTTAAACTGGCGTCCTACCATATCAGAAATCTGACCATTACGGTCTAAATAATCCTCCGGCACGTCATTAATAAAACCGTGAAATTCGATATAACGCTGCTTTTCAAAATAACTTGCTAACTGTAGTCCTGTCGCATTGTTGCCCATTATAGCAACTGATTTAACCCCACGTAAATGATTAAATAATAAAAACTGAAAAGAGGTACCTATAAAACGGTTCACCAAAAACAAAATGGCCAACATCCCATAGAAAATCACTAAGAAGGATCTAGAGAAATCATTTTGTTTAGAAAAGAAAAGATAAATAGAAAATAAAACCGCATGTAAAACTACACTTTTCCAGGTTCCACGATAGATCCGCTCGATTCTACGCGACCCATATTCACTATAAAGACCAAAGCTTGTAGTGCTCACAATCCAGATCAGATTACACACCACAATATAATGCCATTGTAGTTCAGAACTTACCGCTTTTCCCATATAAGCCGTAAATTCGTAGGCAAAAAAGTACACAATATTGACCATAATCAGGTCAGTAATCGGTAAAATATATTTGAGTATAAATAAGTAACGTGTTTGCATAGGCTTAAAGGGAAAACTTAAACATTTATTTCCTGCTTTTGTTTTAAATGAATCATAATGAACAAAATTGATGCCCAAAATCTAAATTCAAAGTTAAAAAATCATTACCAAAGTGAAAATCGGTAATAATCACACAATATAAGCTTTAAAAACCCTTCCAATGAAAAGAAGTATCTATATAATAATAAATAGTCGACTAGTCGTGCAAATACGTAGATACAAAAAAAGTTTACAAATATGTAAACTTCTTAATATTATTTGGCTTAGTATACTAAGCATATTTTATTCCGTGTTCGTTAACCATATCCTTAGCTACTTGCTTAATTTCCTGTTCTTCCGATTTTGGATAAATCAAAAGTACATCACCATCATCAACAACAATGTAGTTATCCAATCCTCTTATTACCGCCGCTTTATCATTGGGTAAGTGTATAATGCAATTGTTTGTGTCTTTCAAATTAATCTTAGTAAGATTAACCATATTATTATCGAAATCTTTTTCTCCAACCGCATGTAAAGAAGCCCAGGTACCCAAATCAGACCAACCAATATCAGCAGGAATAGTGTATACATTATCAGCCTTTTCTAAAATGGCGTAATCGATAGAGATATTAGGACTTAAAGGGTAATTTTCAGCAATAAAATTAGCCTCTTCAGGTGTATTATAAAAAGGCAAGCCACTTTCAAACAGCGCAGTTATTTCGGGAGCATATTTCTCAAATGCTTTCTTCAAGGAACCTGCTGACCAGATAAATATTCCTGCATTCCAAACATAATCTCCACTTTGTAAATATTCCTCTGCCTTAGCCAAAACGGGCTTCTCCATAAAAGCATTTACCTTTTTAATCTCGATTGATTTGTCTTGATACTCGATACTCGATTCCTCATACTGTATGTACCCATAACCAGTATCCGGTCTAGTCGGTGTAATACTCAAGGTTAGTAAGGCATCATTTTTCGAACTAAAATCTAAAGCAAGCGCGATCTTATTTAAAAATACATCTTCTTTTAAAATCAAATGATCTGAAGGTGCAACTACAATATTGGCATCGGGATTTAACTGACCAATTTTATAAATAGCATAAGCAATACAAGGTGCAGTATTGTTACGGCTAGGTTCTAACAAAATATTAGCCTTTAAAATAGCTGGCAATTGTTCGGTGACTAATTCCGAATAACTTTCATTGGTTAATATGAATATTTGATCATTTGGGCAAATGTTTAAAAATCGCTCATAGGTTAGCTGTAATAAAGATTTCCCAATTCCTAAAATATCAATAAATTGCTTTGGGCAAGCATTACGGCTTTTTGGCCAAAAACGGGAGCCAACACCGCCGGCCATAATTAATACATAATTATTTTTGCTCATTATATTTTTGCAATACAAATTTTTCAAGCTCCTCTTTGAAGACATTTTCATCGAATCTTTCCGCGTTTGATCTAATAAAAGCAGGGTTAAACTCAAGATGTTCAGATAGTTTCACAGCCTCAATAAGACTTTCTACTGTCTGCTCCTTGAAAAAAATTGCGGTGGCCTTAGTTGCATCATTAGTGAAAGGGATCATGGTTTCTAATACGCCTCCAACGCCGTAGGCTATCACCGGCCTTCCCGATGCATTTGCTTCGAGGGGTGTGATCCCATAGTCTTCGTGTTGTGGAAAAATAAGTGCTTTACAATTGGCATATAACTCAGCAAGTTCTTCGCTTGAAAGGCCCTTTCTGAAATCAATATTATTCTCCGCAAGCTGCTTTAATTCTTCAGCTTTCGTACCATTACCTACAACAATTAATTTTAAGCCGAGTTTATTGAAAGCTTCAATTGCCAGATCAGCCTTCTTATAATAT
The DNA here is from genome assembly GCF_052045595.1 of Pedobacter sp. 22163. Taxonomy (NCBI): domain Bacteria; kingdom Pseudomonadati; phylum Bacteroidota; class Sphingobacteriia; order Sphingobacteriales; family Sphingobacteriaceae; genus Pedobacter; species Pedobacter sp. 22163. The sequence continues at coordinate 16,495 of NZ_JBQEPM010000017.1, forward strand.
TCAAGACGGGAAACCAAAAGATAATACTCTTTAGGTTTGCTGGAAACATGAAAGTTTTTTGTCTTTACATCTGGGGGGATAAGTTTAATATCTGTTACACCATAAGCATCTCTGATACGTTGAGCAGTTTCTTCAGTCATGCCTAAATAATAGTCACCCCTCTGAGCAGCCTTTTTATCAATTTTTCTTAAAACTCCGACAACCTGATTAAATATCCATCTTGATATGCCTTTTGAGGTATTATATTGGCTATAAGAAGTCGGATTCCACGCGAGTCTAAAAGGGGTATAAGTGTAAATAAACACTAAAGCATTTCTATCAATATTTACATATTTAGCACTATGTGTATTTGATATTAGAACCACATCATATCCATGAACTTTCAATGCTTTCATGGCCATTACACCAAATGGAAAGTATAGTCGCTGCATCCATTTGACGCTTTTAGAAAGAAATTGAAGTTTGGAGGTAGTAATCTTGTAATCCCTATATTCAGGATAAGTACCCTCTGGGTTGTAAGCAAGTGTAAAAACATCAGCTTGAGGAAAAGCCTTAAGCATTGTCATCACCACTTGCTCTGCCCCACCTCTTCTCATCAATTCATCATGGACAATCGCTACTTTCATCATATAAAGTTGTTATCTTCTTCGTTAATTAATATTTCGAGAACATCAAAAAATGACTTATCATATTCCCAGCCTAAAACTGTTTTTGCCTTATTGTTATCACCAAACATATCTTCCATATCAGTAGGTCTAAACAACGCTGGATCCTCCACTAACTTATCTTTTGAAATGCTAAGATAATCCATTGTGTAGGTTATAATATCCCTTAAATAAATAGACGTTCCAGAACATATTAAATAATCATCAGCTTTATCTTGCTGCAAAGAAAGCCACATGGCTTTAACATAGTCTGGAGCATAGCCAAAATCACGTTTCACATCGATGTTACCAACCCTAAGCTCATCTTTCAGGCCTTTCTTTATTTCCAATGATGTTCTGATCACTTTCTTAACAAAAAAGTTCGGGCTGCGTAAATACGATTCGTGATTAAACAAAATACCATTGACGCAAAATACTTTGTAAGATTCTCTATAATTAATACCAATCCAAAACCCTGATGCTTTTGAAATCGCATAAGGACTTAGAGGATGCATCGGCGTACTTTCCGTTACTGGTAAAGATTTCACCTGACCAAACATTTCACTGCTACTGGCCTGATAAATTTTCGTGTCTAATTGCAATAAACGTACACTCTCTAGTATATTAAGAACAGATTGTGTATTATAATTTAATGTACCTATGGGTTGTTCAAAAGAAATACCTACCGAGCTTTGAGCTGCTAAATTATAAAATTCGTCAGGCTTATATTTTAACAAAACCTTAATAATACTTGAAAAGTCTAATAGATCACATTCTTCAATTACAATATCATTTTTAATGTTTAAATACTTGAAATTTTTTGTACTAAAATTATGACTACTTCGGGTTAACCCAACAATTGTATAATTTTCACGAGACAGCAGCTGTGCCAAATAACCACCATCTTGCCCCGTGATCCCAGAAATAATAGCTATTTTCCTTTTCATTTTACATATATTATTCAAACTGTCTTTTGATGTAAAATCCGTTTTCTTTCAACAACTTTTCTTTTTTGAAATGATCAACATCAGCTGCTACCATCTCTTTTACTAAACCTGCTAAATCGTATTTTGGTTCCCAACCTAATTTAGTTTTTGATTTTGTAGGATCGCCAATTAACAAATCAACTTCTGTAGGTCTAAAATATGTAGCATCAACTGCAACAACAGTAGTGCCAATCTCAACCTTGAATTCAGGATTTGAACAAGAAATTACTTTACCAATTTCATCAACGCCTTCACCTTCAAAACCAACAACAATGCCCACTTCTTCAAATGCCAATCTCACAAACTCTCTAACTCTTGTAGTCACACCAGTAGCAATTACGTAATCTTCAGCAACGTCCTGTTGCAAAATTCTCCACATAGCTTCCACGTAATCTTTAGCGTGGCCCCAATCTCTTTGAGCATCAAGGTTTCCCAAATACAATTTAGATTGCAAGCCTTGAGCAATTTTAGCTACAGCTCTTGTTATTTTACGAGTCACAAAAGTCTCTCCTCTTAATGGACTTTCATGATTGAATAATATACCGTTACAAGCGAAGATATTATAGGCCTCCCGATAGTTTTTAGTAATCCAAAAACCATAAATCTTTGCTACGCCATACGGTGAACGCGGATAAAAGGGTGAATTTTCATCATAAAATCCTCTATCATTTTTATTTTCGGGCATGCCACCGTATAATTCAGAAGTAGATGCCTGATAAACCTTAGTCTTTTTTTCTAAACCTAAGATTCTTACCGCTTCCAATATCCTTAAAGTTCCAATACCATCTACATTGGCTACGTATTCGGGAGAATCGAAAGACACTTTCACATGGCTCATAGCACCTAAATTATAAATCTCATCTGGTTGAACTTCCTGAATAATCCGTATTAAATTAGTAGAATCACTAAGATCACCATAATGCAATTTAAAACGAACATTATCTGAGTGAGGGTCTTGATATAGGTGATCTATTCTATCAGTGTTAAATAGGGAACTCCTTCGTTTGATACCGTGAACTTCGTATCCCTTTTCTAATAATAATTCTAGAAGATAGGCACCATCTTGACCAGTTATCCCCGTTATTAAAGCTTTTTTCATTTTTTTTATTTTATATATTTTTTATGCCTCTTAACCAATACGCAGTATCAATATATAATACCACTTACTCAAATCCGATTAATATTAAGTTAATTGTTATAAATCTCAAGAATATTCTCTAAATACTTACTTTCGGAAAACTGGCTGAGATTTCCTTTTGAGGAATTGTCATCATTCATTTGTTCTCGAACTATTTCTAGACAATTTTTCAAAGATAACCAATTGTTTTTTTCAAAATGATTACCGCCACCAACAGCATTGGCAATTTCAACCATCCCACCTAAATTTGTAGTGACAATTTTCAACCCTGCATTTGCAGCTTCAATAATAGACATCGGAGCATTTTCATACCAAATTGACGGAAGTATAAATACGTCAAAATTTGGCAGCACTTTTAGAAGAGCTTCTCTATCCATAATCCCTTTAAATTCAATTACTGAATCTAATTTACTATTAATTACCTGCTTTTTCAGAGATTTAGATTCTGGACCCGCTCCTATTATAGTAAGTCTAAATTTTATCTCCTTTATGTGGCTTATCATTTCAATTAATTCTTTTAAACCCTTTTCTATCGAAAGACGGCCAAAAAAAACTATTTCCATTATTTCTTTTTTAGACCGTTGGCGCAACAATGTTGTTGAAGATAGAGTGATGGGATTTCTAATAACCTTAATTGTTTTATTGATGTGCCTATCCAAAACTTGTTTAAGAAAAAAACTAGGTGTAGTAATAATATCTATGGCATTGAGGTAATCATTATCAATGTACGCATTTTTCCATTGCCTTTTTTTTAACCAATTGTGAACAAAGCCTCTCTTATCTATATTTTTTCGCCTTATCTCAGACCATTCAGCAGAAATGTCAAAATTTTCAATTTTGCCATTGTGAAAATAGTAGAAACCACTATTCGGACAAACTAAATGATAGTCATGTGCGGTATAAACGACCTTGATGTTACCACCTAACCTTTTAAAATCAAGTATTGCTCTTAAGATTGAGGGTGATAATAAATGATAATAATTATGCAAATGAATTACATCATATTTTTCATTAACTAACTTATCGAAAAGAACATTATAAGATTTTTTTGAGTAAATATATGAGAAAAAATTCGGTTTGCTATGAATATCCTCCCCTGATAGAAAATGTATATCTAACATAGGACTCAATATTGCAATCTGCATTCTAACAACAGATTCTGCTCCCCCGCCTAATATATGGTCGTTAATTATTAATACCTTCATTATTTTTTATTATTCTTGCTGGATTACCTACAACAATACTGTTCGCTGGGACATCTTTTACAATGACAGTTCCTGCACCTATGATCACATTGTCCCCAATTTTAATATCGCCAATAATACAAACGTTTGCACCAATATCCACATTATTTCCAATATCAGGGCATTTTGTATAGCTTCCATCCAAAGTTTGCTTGTTCCCTATAGTTGTTGAGTTACGAAGCGTGCAATTTGAACCAATTTTAGTTTCACCATTGATAATCAAAGATTGTCCGTGATAAATCTTTAAGTTTTGTCCGGCATTCATATTCCATGACAATTCGGTACCAAAGCACCACTCAATTATTAATCTATACATTATTAAATAAAAGAAAAATAATACCGTGAGTAACTTATTATGTCTTATAAAAAAAGCTAGGCGGTAACAAAATGTTATAATCCTTCCTTTAGCATTTCCACTGTTAATTTTCCAATCTTGAAATACCATGTAAAGTTTTCTTTTTGTAAATTTTAATCAACATCTTCCTTAATAAACTTGTAAAAAATATCAACAGAAGAATTTTGTATATATATATTACTCCATACCACTGTACTCGCAGTTGCATAACGACGATCAATATGAAAATCAATGTAAAAATTTGTGTTCTCCGTTTGTAAACGAATTTAATAAAGAGACTCCATACAAACACAATAAAAATCAATCCGGGAATTCCAGCAATTAACAAGCCTTCTGTATAATACAATCCTCCTCCAGGATTAGTCATTACATTTTTACTTAAAAAAATTGAATAGTTATAATCAGATAAAACTCCCCCATACTTACCTGGTAAAGCCCCAAATACAGTGTTGAACATAAGGGCAGAATTAGTGCCCTTAGCTATAAAGTAATCCACACCGGTTAAATACACATAACATACGTCAACCGCAGTTTGTTGAGATATCAGGGACGAAACAACAAATGGAAAATTAAATGCTTGACCTGCTCTCTGAGCATCGATAAAAATAGCAAAAAGAAACATCCCAATAACAATTGGAATAACTTTCCATAAACTAACTTTACGGGTGTTGTTTCTCTCCCCTATTAAAAAGTGTAAAATTAATGCTAGCAAGGCATCAACCCTTTCTCCTGAAAGGATTACAAAAATCAAAAAAAGAATATGTAAAATAGATGTTAATTCAAATTTTTTATCTTTCGAAGTTAAAATCAATACAGAGAAAAGGATTGCAAAAATCCCTGACTGTATTCCTACATCAATATTAAATGCTCTTGTATAGCCAATAACAGCTGAGATTAAATATAGGAATGGAAGAAGCATCTTATATTTAAAAGGAATATCTATCCTTATCATTCTCCATTCTTTATTTCTAATTGAATATAGCGTGATAAATGTCACTAGGTAAGCAAGGCAAGAGGTATAAAATGCAAACGACTTAGTTTCTCCGTCGAAGTAATCGTAAAAAACATTAAGTACTCCTCTCATTGGGAGATTATACTTGTAGCCACATAAAATGAATGTTGGGTAGATTGATACAAGCAAGATAAGTTTTAAAAAAATATTCTTAAACAAGAAAATACCCAAAATCATTATAACTATTAAAGAAATATCAATTATCATCCACATCAGCTATAATTTCGTTTTTGATTTATATTAAACCTTATTATTTCTGTAATAGAAAATTTTTTAAGCTGCTTAAGTTTAAATCTCAATATATCATTTACTCTATTAGTAATTAATAGGTAAATAAATACACGATTATGAATAAGTAGATTTAAATAATCAAAATTCTTCCGGTTTCTAGTGAAATTATCCTCGAATTCATTTATCATATCCATAAGTCCTCCAATAGGGATATTTCGATTAATTACAGAACGCTCCCTACTCGTTATAATCGCTAAGATATCAAGAGAATTAGTTGATAATTTTATGTTAAGGTTTTTTGAAAGGCATTTGATAATCTCAATAAAAATACTTTTATCCTTCTCAATATCTAACTTGTATCCGGCGGTTACATTATTGGAATGTCTTCGATACCACAATAATGGCTCATCTAAATTATTGAAAATGAAATTATCTGCCAGTTTTGCCCAAAGAGCATAATCTTCATAACCTTTATAATTTTCATCATATGAAAACCCCTTATCTAATAAATACGATCTAAAAAACAAAGTGGGATGCATTATCGGATTAAAACAAAAAAGGGATTCAGTGATTTTAGTATTTGACTGCGGCACATACCTAATTTTACTCTTAATTTCATTCCCGAAAATTTTTATCGCAGTGCCTAATATGTCGGTCTGAGGATGATTAAGCATAAAATTTAATTGTTTTTCCAATCGTGTTGGGAAAGCAATATCATCACTGTCCATTCTAGCGATATATTCTGCATCAGAACTAATGGCTAACATTGAATTCAAAGAAAAGATTAACCCCTTATTTTCTACATTATTAATTATTTTGATCCTCGGGTCGGTAAAAGTTTCTAATAGCGCGAGGCTCTTGTCAATAGATCCGTCATTGACGATAATAAGATTCCAATCTTTAAAGCTTTGACCAATAATACTGTTAACAGAATCCATTATATATGGTTCCTGATTAAAAACAGACATTATAATATTAACTTTGGGCATACTTCCTATCTTACAAATAAATCAAAAGATGTATAATTATCTATTTTACGTTTCAAAAAAGAGTTTCTAATTAACAATTTGGTTAAAAAAGTAATTCTTAGTAATATTAAACATAAAATATATTCAATAAATGTATAAATCTTGTTTGACCTAAAAGCAAAAGTCTTAGAGAAAATTAATTTAAATATGTAAAGATGATAATTGTCTATTTTATGTAAATCATAATTAATACTATTTATAATGCAAACGAATACAGTAAGCATAGAAATAGAATTCGAATATATTTTTTTTCCAATCAATCTATATGTAGATTTTTCAAGAGCTATTGGTGCTTCCAATAATGCTACCAATGATAATGTTAACCTAATCTCAGACCATTTGGATTTAACTGGTTCCGGTTTGTTAAAGACAGTTTCAGCTTTAGCAAGTATAAGTGTTCTTCCTTGAGAAATGCTTATTAATAGCGGCACTATTTGTGAAGCCATGCTATAGGCACCCCAGGCAGAAAACCTTAAATGCTTGATATATTCAGAACGATTATATACAGTTGCAGAGAGGAAAAGTAAGTTTGAAAAATAATCTAACTTATTTGCCAAACCATAAATTGTATCAATGCAAATATCTTCATTTCTTTTTTCCAAACATAAGTTTGATTGAAAATTTATTCCAATAAGACTTTTATGTGAATTCGATATTATTACATCTAGCACCTGATCTACAGCACCATCTAATAGTTCGTCATCATCGCCAAGGATCCAAATAAATTCTGTATCTGTGTATTCAAAACATTTTATAAAGTTTACATCTGCACCAACATTTATCTTGTTTCGAATAAATTTAATATCAAATTCATTTGTGTTTATATTATCATGAACAAACTCTTCAAGCCGTACATCAGATGCATTATCAACAACTAATACCTTGACCTTTGGGCTTAACTGCAAAATTACTGCTTGCAATGTTTTCAGCAACGCTTCAGGCCTATTATATGTGGGTATTGCTATAGTTAACATTCCTACTAATTCGTGTGCCATTCTAAACGTTTATTTCTAAATATTCTGTATGAAAAATAGGCGCTAACAATTACTAAAAAAGTATAACCCGAAACGATCCCTAACAAACCATAATAATTTCCTAAAAAAAATGTCGAACAACTTGTCAAAATTGCGAATACAATTGAAAGTACCAAAAAAGGTTCATTTTTATGGCAACGTAGATATGTTGACCAACAAAATATCGCTAGGTTAAATATGCATGCAGTGGTCAGTAGTAAGGTGGATTTAATTGGCAAAAATCTAAAGTAGTAGCTAGAGCCAGACATTTCTAGAACCATTAAAGCTAAGTTAAAGAGAATTAGCAGTACTATGCTTACAACGAATAATGATGACATAGTTTTTTTAAATACAAAGTCCAACTCAGTAAACTTCTTTTTAGCAATTAGACTGGAAAAAAATGGGACTTTCGTAGATATCCAACTCATAGAGATAGAAGATATTCCATTCAGTGCTTGCAAAGTCATTCCCATTTGTCCTGCTGTTTTAGCACCCTCAGTTGCAAAAAGAACAGGGTTAAATAATTGAAAGATAAAATAACCACTTATCCAGCTTAAAGCTATTTTCCACTGTAATGGAAAAATCTCCTTCATATATTCAATTTTCCATTTCAATTGCAATCTCCATATTGCTCTAAGTTTAACAATTCTATCCGAAAATAATATTTGACAGTAGTTTATTAAAATAGAAAATAAAGAAGCCAATGCACCAGAATAAAGTTTAAAACCGAATATAAAAAATAAGAACAATAATACGATCATTGCGGTTTTTTGAACCAGCCTTACTTGAGCCATATCTTTAACTTCACCTAAACCATCAAAATATGCAAGTATAGGGTCAATAAATAAGTTAAGAGATGTTGAAACACATAAAATTATCCAGGGTATCTCCCATTCAATGTTAAGTTTTTCATTAAATTTATTAAAAAAATAAAATCCAACGCCTATTAACAAGAAAAACAAGAAAATTGAAATCAAACCAAACCATTTTGTACAGAAATGTAACAGTGAAGACAATCTTGATTTGTAGTATTCATCCCCTTCTAGCTTTCCATCCTTCCAGTTCAAATGGGCAAACTCATGGGCAGTATATTGCGTTATAATCCCACTTAGCCCTAATTCAAAAAAAACTTGAATTGCTATTATACTGGCGAAAGTATAATAGTAACCTTGCTCGTTTGCTGTTAAATACTTTGCTATAAATACTATTGACCCTATACCCCCGGCTGCTTGAATCAGTCGGCTAAGTATCGTTAAAGCAATGGCTTTATCGATGCCAGCTTTTTCGCACAACTTTCTTATTAAGTTTAGCACCCTAAGAAATATAGGCCTTTATAACATCTAACATATAATCATAATGGCTTTCATTTAATCCAGGCCAAACACCTAACCAGAAAGACTGATTCATAATGATATCAGTATTCTTTAAGTCACCAATTTTACGATGTTCTATTCCAGCATAAGCAGGTTGCCTCAAAAGATTTCCCGCAAATAATAATCGTGTCCCGATTTTTTTCTCCTCAAGATGTTGCACTAGCATGTGGCGATCATTTGAATCACCTTCTCTTAAAGTCATTAAAAACCCAAACCATGACGGATCAGAATTTGGAGTAGGCTCAGGTAGTATAAAGATCTCCTCAAGCTCTTTCATCCTCGAATACAAAGCCGCATAGTTTTCTCTTCTGCGTTGTACAAAATGATCTAATTTTTTCAATTGAGAAACACCGAATGCTGCTTGCATATCAGTCACTTTTAAGTTGAATCCAATATGAGAATAGGTATATTTATGATCATAACCATAAGGAAGTGATCCTAACTGTTGCCCGAACCGACAACCGCAGGTATCATCTTTTCCTGGTAAGCAGTAACAATCTCTACCCCAATCCCTAAAACTCTCTGCTAGTTTTGCTAATTCTGGATTATTGACAATTACAGCACCACCTTCGCCCATAGTAATGTGGTGGGCAGGATAGAATGAAAAGGTAGAAATATCACCAAATGTCCCTGTTTTTTTTCCCTTATATGTCGCACCTAAAGAATCGCAATCATCTTCAACAACCCATAAGTTATATTTTTTAGCAACACGCATTACCTCGTCCAAATCAAATGGATTACCCAAAGAGTGAGCAATCATGATGGCTTTAGTTTTTGGAGATACTGCCTTTTCAATATCTTCAGCCAACACATTATGAGTGGCAACATCCACGTCCACAAATACAGGTATAGCACCAAACTGAACAATCGGATTAACTGTTGTTGGAAAGCCGGCTGCAACTGTAATGACTTCATCACCTGGTTTAATTGCTCTATCGCCCAACTTCGGCGAGGTTAAAGCATAAAATGCAACCAAATTCGCAGAAGAACCAGAGTTAACCAAAAGCGCCTTTGTAGCGCCAAAATATTGTGCAAATTCATGTTCAAATTGACTTGCAAATCTTCCTGCGGTTAACCATCCATCTAATGTTGCATCAACACCCAACATAATATCCTCTTCATCTAAAACTTTACCTGTTACAGGAATATAGTTTTGCCCAGGAATAATTATTTGTGTTGTTTTCTGCCTGGCAATCTCACGCAAGGCATTTTCTACATTTGAATCAGTAATATTTTTTAACATAATGTTTTGTATTGTGGAGTATTATTATCTTTTTTTTGAAATCTCATTAAGTACCTTCCATTTCAATTGGCTTTGCAAACGGCTCCATTTCGGTAATCGGTTTTCCAAAAGCGATTTTTGGATAAGTATTAGTATGTGGATCAACCATCACCTGAAGTAACTGTGGTTTGTCTTTGTTTTCATCATTCCAAAGCCAGGATACTCCAGATGTTATATCGTCTGGGCTTTCAATAGTCATGGCATCAATTCCATAAGCAATTGCAACCTTTGAAAAATCTGGCGCACTATAACCCCAATAAGTAGATTGGTACCTCGATTCGAAATAACTATCCTGGAATTGCCTAATCATCCCAAGTGTGCGGTTATTTAGTACAACAATCTTAACTTTTAAGTTATTACGAACAATGGTTTGCAGCTCTTGTATATTGATCTGCATACAGCCATCACCTATGATTACAACTACAGGTTGATTATTAAGCGCTATACAGGCACCAATACCGGCAGGCAATGAAAATCCCATAGCACCCATTCCTCCAGAAGTTAGAAAATGTTGGCCTTTATTTAATTCTAAGGATTGTGCCGACCACATTTGATGACTGCCCACATCTGCCAGATACACTTTATTTTCGGTACTAGCTTTTGAAAGCGCATGCATAAATTTGTTGGGATTTATACCTTCGGGTGTAAGTTCATTAATATCAGGCCATTCTGCCCTTAACTCATTCACATGAATCAACCATTCTGCTGGCAAGTAAAACTCAGTTGATCGTGATACTTTTTCGAACTGAGGGAAAAAATCAGTAAGATTGGCAACAATTCCTACACAACCAGTTACCCTGTTATTAATTTCTCCACTTTCACAATCTATATGATAGATTTTCCTATTTTCAATAAATTTAGTGTCGGCACCAGTTTGACGAATATCTAATCTACTACCCAAAACAATCAACAGGTCACACTCGCCAAAGGCAATATTAGCCCAACGGTTGCCATAGCTGCCTATAAAACCTACCCGAAGGTTATCATCATAAGAGATAGTATCTAACCCCAATAGTGTAGTTGTTACCGGTATCTGTGTTTTTTGTACAAATTGGTCAAAAGCCGATTGGGTATTCGCGGCCTTAATGCCTCGTCCAGCCAAAATTAATGGCCGCTTTGCATTTTTGATATCTTTGATAAGCGCTTCTAAATCATCTTCGGAGATAACAATAGACTTGTTATCCTGATTGAAATTTTCTTTTACTTCTATCTGTGCCCTTTGAACATTCATCGGGATATCGATTAATACAGGTCCTGGTCTTCCCTCTGTAGCTAAGTCAAATGCCTTTTCAAAAACCTCTTCAAGCTCTTCAGGGTCATTAACTAAAAAACAAGCTTTGGTAATTGGCCTTGCCATCGCTACGATATCTGTTTCCTGAAATCCCAATTGCCTGATATCACGTTCACCTTTTTGCTCATGCGTATTCACCTGTCCGGTAATGAAAACTGCTGGTGTAGAATCAAAAAAACAACTGCCTATCCCTGTTAATAAATTAGTAGCACCTGGTCCGCTCGTAGCAAGCGCAACACCTGGTAAGCCAGTGACTCTTGCATAGCCCTCTGCAGCAAAAGCAGCAGCCTGCTCGTGGTGCATGGTGATAATTTTTATATCTGTTGTTTGATTTAAAGAATCTAAGATATGCGTAATCATCCCACCAGAAAGCTCAAAAACGCTTTCAATTCCCTTTTTGCTTAAAAAGCTAGCTATAAAATCAGATGCTTTCATTATAATACTTATTTAGATAGGTAATAATTTAAAGTTTTAGACAAAGCTACGTTAAAATCAGTAAAATCGACCAAACCAATTTGATTAGTGAGTTTCGTAATATCTCCTTCAATATGCATAGACTGGTTTTCACGATAAGGAATAGCGCCAAAGTTTAACGAAAATGAAGGATTGATATTATCCCTTAGCTGTGTCAATAACGTTTTTAGTTCTTGTGTTTGATTGGCAGAAATATTGTAAATACCAGAATCGATTTTTTTCTTCACTACAGATAACAATATCTGTGCAAAATCTCCTGCATATAAGTAGGCGTACTTTTGTTCCCCTTTGGTAAAATCCATTGCCGATTTTTCTTGCATCGTTTTGATTACTGAAGGAATTAACCAATTATCAGCTTCGCGCTCTCCAAATACAGAAAAGACCCTTAACCAGATCCAATTGATTTTATTTAAATCAGCATAGGTTTCCAAAATCTGTAGGCAGCTCAACTTAATGCTGGCATAGGCACTAACAGGGTGAACAGCTTGATCTTCAAACACCTTGTTGCTTACATTACCATATTCTGCTTGCGAACCTAAAAAAATAAATTTGTCAATTTTTAGCCTTTGTGTAATTTCCAAGAGAGCAACGAGCAGTTCAATATTTTTAGATTGAAGCGACCAATTGTTTCTATCTTGTGCCTCTACACCAATCCATGCACAATGAATAATTGTAGTTGGCCCCTTATCAATTACTTGCTGCTTCCAATCATTTTGGCCATCTAAATCAATCCAATCGATTTTATCTTCAAATGCCTTACACCTCCATGTATCTGAAGAAGATCTTTTCAATCCAATAATATTAATATTGCTTTGACCTAAGCGCTCGGCAATGTGCGAGCCTAAAAAACCAGTAGCTCCAGTAATTAATACATTATGCATTTAGATAATCTAAAATCTGTGCAGCTGTAATGGAATCTATCTCTGACTTACTATGCACAAACGATTTATACCAATTTATAGTTGTTTCAACTGCTTTACTGGCATTTAATTTTGGCTGCCACTTTAAGTCAGCTATTGCTTTACTAATATCTAATTTTAATAATCCAGCCTCATGAGGTTGATCTGCAACCTGCTCTACTTTAAAACTACCTGTTCCCCAACGGCCTATAGCTAATGCCAACATTTCTTTTACCGGCAAAGCATCAGCAGCGTATGGCCCAAAATTATAAGCTTCCCCAAATTTAATTGGATCACTTTCTAAGTTCATACCTAATATGAGGTAAGCAATCACCGGCTCTAAAACATGTTGCCAAGGGCGAACTGAATTCGGGTTTCTAATTACTATTTCCAGATTTTTAGATAGGGCTTTCGCAATATCAGGAATCAATCGATCTTTTGACCAATCCCCTCCTCCAATTACATTTCCTGCTCTGCCAACAGCAATTCCTTTTTTATGGACATCAATTTTAGATTTATTGAAAAAAGAATTTTTATAGGAATCGATTACCAATTCCGTACAGGCTTTACTTGCACTATAGGGATCATAACCACCTAAACGGTCATTTTCACGATATGGATATTCCCATTCGTTGTTATGATATACCTTATCAGTTGTGATTAAAACAACCGAACATTTTTTCTCCAATAAACGTACTGCATCCAACAAGTTGGCTGTGCCGATTGCATTTACCTCAAAAGTTTCTGACGGAATCTCATAAGATAACCTAACTAATGGCTGAGCAGCCAGATGAAAGATAAAATCCGGTTGAAAACCCACAATTGCTGTTTTAAGCGCTTCCCGATCACGTAAATCTGAAATTACAGATTCACAAATCTCATCTCCTTTTATCAGATGGTATAAGTCATTTTCAGTTTGAGGAGCCAAAGCATATCCTTTAACTTTTGCTCCCAAAAGTTGAAGTGTCTTCAACATCCACGAACCTTTAAATCCAGTGTGTCCAGTCAGGAATACCTTTTTCCCTTCGTAAGTTTTTTTTAGTTCACTTAACATATTACCAGATTTTCCATTTTGCCTCTCCACTGCTCCAAAGCTGCTCCAATTCAATTCGATCTCTTAAAGCATCCATAGGTTTCCAAAAACCGGGATGTTTAAAAGCTGCCAATTCCCCATCATTGGCAATTTCTTTCAACGGTACGTTCTCCCATTGTATAGTATCCATATCGCCTTCAAGGTATTTAAATATACCTGGTTCTAGCACAAAAAACCCACCATTGATCCACATACCATCGCCTTGCGGTTTTTCTACAAAATGGTTAACTTTTCCGTCCTCATCCATTTCAATATTACCGAAACGACCTGGCGTTTGAATGCTGGTTAAAGTTGCCAGTTTTCCATGGCTTTTATGAAATTCGACCAATTTGGTAATATCAATATCAGCTACACCATCACCATAAGTAAGCATGAAGGTTTCGTCCTGAACATATTTTTGAATTTTTTTGATCCTACCTGCCGTATTCGTTGTTAATCCGGTATCAACCAAGGTAACCTTAAAAGATTCTGAATTTGAAAAGTGGACATCAACTTTGTTTTTTTCGATGTCAATAGAAACATCAGAATTATACAGGTAGTAATTTAAGAAATATTCTTTAATACTTTGTGCCTTGTAGCCCAGGCACAATACAAAATCGTTATAACCATAAGCCTCGTAGATTTTCATGATGTGCCATAAAATGGGTTTACCACCAATTTCAACCATCGGTTTCGGTCGAGCTTCTGTCTCTTCCATTAATCGGGTACCTAAACCACCTGCTAGTATTACTACCTTCATATTTTTTAACTTAATATTTCTATATGTACATTTTCTGTTAAGGGATGAGCACAGCAGAGCAAAAATTCGTCTGTAGCAAGATCCTCTCTTTCTTTACTCAACCCAATCATTTTAGCCTTACCATTAATCAATTTTCCTTTGCAGGTACTGCAATTTCCGGTTTGGCAGGAGTAGGGTAATTCAATATCAGCATTTAAAGCGGCCTCTAGAATACTTTTTCCTTTTGCTACTTCGAGATGATATGGTTTTCCATCAAAATTTAATAGTACATTTTGAGTATGAACATCAACCAAGTCTTTTGGGTCCTTCACTAGCTCAAAATCTTCGGAATATACGTTTTCCAACGAACCAAATTTATTTAGGATGGCACTTTTTACAGATTCCTTTAAACCGGCAGGTCCACAGATATAATGTGCGCATTTTTCCGCATCTAAACTTTCATCCAAAATCTGAAAAGCCTTGACTTGATCAATTCTGCCTTGAATTAAATGTGGATTAGCTTCATCAACAAATAATTTGGTATGAAAATGACGTACAATAAACCGATCAGCATATTTTGCCTTCAGGTGTTCAATTTGATCTTTAAAAATTGTACTTTCATGGTTTTTATTTCCATAATTCAAATGTACTTTTACAGCTGCTGTGCTAGATAAGATATATTTAATTAGAGATATCAGTGGTGTTATTCCACTACCCACTCCCCAGAAATAAATATCTTCGAAAGATTGCGTTTGGTCATAAATAAAATCACCCATTGGCGGCATTACTTCGATAGAATCACCAACCTGTACCATATCATTGATGTAATTAGACACTAAACCATTTTCAACGCGCTTAACGGTAATTTCCAAAAAAGAATCAACACCTGGACAAGAAGAAAATGAATAGGGTCGGATATAACGCCTGCCATTAATTCTGAAGATTAAAGTAAGATATTGGCCGGCCTCATATTTAATCTTTTTTAAGCCAGGTTGCTTAAAACATAAAGTAACTGTATCTTCAGTTTCCCTCCTTATGTCAACTATCTTTAATGTATAGTTCATTAATTTTTAGGCTCGCTTAAAAAATTTTTGATACCATTTTTCATTTTTTTCTTGTCCATAAGTACCATATCCATATCCATATCCATAATATTTACTCATTATGTCATTAACAACTATACCTAAATTCTTCATTTTGCCGCTTCTATAGAGTTCCTCAACAATATTAAGTTGTTCCTTTTGAGTTACTTTCTGCCTAACAAGATATAATGTTACATCAGCAAAAGTTGACAATAGTTGAGCGTCTGTTATAATACCAATTGGAGGCGCATCCATAATGATGTAGTCAAATTGTAGTTTCAACTCCTTAATTAAAGTCGCCGTATGTTCACTCATCAATGTCTCAGCAGGATTGGGCGGTAATGGTCCCGAAGAAATGATAAACATATTTTTATTGATAGTTATAGGCTTAACAATATCTTTAACCTTTACTTCAGAATTTATTGTATAGTTACTGAATCCTATGTCATTACTAACACCTAATTTAACTGATAATCCAGGTTTTCGCAAATCAAGCTCCATTAACAAAACTTTTTTACCAGCAAGGGCTAAAATATTCCCTAAGTTAATTGCTGTAAAGGACTTACCCTCTCCACTCATACTTGAGGTTAAAAGAATTACCTTTTCGTCATCAGTTTTCAGATAAAAAGACAAATTTGTCCTTAAGGCTCTAAATTGTTCAGAAATTGCAGATCTATTTTGATTGGCTACAATAAGATTGTCAGAACTAGAATTATGGCTAATTTCTCCAATAACTGGGACATTAGTTATCGCAATAATGTCCTCTTTAGTATTTATTTTCGTATTTAACAAATCTTTCGCAAATACTAAAGAAATAGGTATAATTAATCCAATAATCAGTCCAATAAGAAAAATTAAGCTTCTTCTCGGGCTGATAGGCATAACGCCAGCTTTCGGAGGATCGATAGTCTTTGCAATAGAGATATTAGATGTTTTAGAAATAGCTGTTTCCTCCGCTTTTTGCATTAGAAAAATATAAAGTTCTTGCTTAATTCCTTTATTTCTAGCTAGTTTTAAATAATTCTTTTCAATTTTAGGAACTCCAGAAATCTGACTCTCAGCATCAAGTAACTGATTTTTTAGTTTATCTCTAGTTACAACAAAATTATTTTTTGTACTTCTAACATTTGATAAAATTCCTTTTCTAAGCCCCTCAATCTGACTATCAATGTTTTTAATAAATGGACTCTCTTCAGTAAGACTTAATAACTGCTTATCTCGTTCAATCAATAATGAATTATATTGATTCATCAAATCTGAAAATACCATATCTTGTGGTAGCAAAGATGAAGGAAATACTCTTTTGTTTTTGGTCTGATCCTTTAAATAATTTTCTAAGTCATCCATCACAATAACCTGAGTTTCAGCTTTTGCCAATTCCGTTGAGAAAGATCCTGTGTTTTGAACAAGCAATTTCCCTTGCTCACTCATATCCGCAAGCTTATTTCTTTCTTTGAAATTTTCTTCTTGATTCTCAACATCACCCAATTCAGACGCTATTACATTCAGACGCTCTTTAATAAATTTATACGTGCTATCTGCAATTGCATTCTTATCACTTAAATTGGCTTGAGTATATTTATCAATTAACGTATTTAAAATGTCTTCCCCCTTCTTTTGAAGTGGATAAGTTAATCCTAAATCAATTATTGAAACTTGTTTATTAGTCACCCCTACCGATAATTGCTTCATGAGCGAAGCTACTTTATCGTCAATTGAACTAACGGTAACATAGTATTCGCCATCCCCCATATTGATTAAAGAATTTCGCAAAAGTCTTAATGTCCCGACTCCATTTATATTAAAGGTTTGTGACCAACGAACTTCTTTCTCAAAATTGTCAGTACCAATTATCAACTTATCAGGACCTAACTTTTTAATATCTAACCTAGTTGTTTTTATAGAATCAACTCCATTAATAATTTCTAAAACAAAAGGTGATTTATACAACTCACGGCTGACTAATTTTGCTTTTTTTGAGTATACAATATTCAATTGCATTTGTCTAACAACCTGCTCCATAAGGAATCTGGTTTTTAGTATTTCAGCTTCGTTATCAACAGAGTTTTTAGATCCCAACAATCCACCTATATCCATTAAACTACTTGATTTGCCACCTAAGCTTCCGCCTTTCTCATCATCATTAACTAATAATTTCGCACCTATTTGATAAGTCGGAGGGGTGTATCGAGAATAGAAAAATGATAAAAGCAAACATAAGCCGACGCTAATAACAAACCATATCCATTTATCTAAAAGTTTATTGAAAATTTCTTTAAAATTTATGCTTTCCTCTTCTTCGCTATGCTGTTCCATATTTTTTTTTGGCAAACTATTCATTTGTTAAGTACAATTATTTAAAATTCGATATTGCCAAAACAATTACAGAAATTACTGACACAATAACTCCAACGGTCTGCAACTGAGCAGAATTTGAAGCAGATACTTTGCTCTTATTAGGTTCTACATATATCACATCATTCTGCTTTAAATAATAGAAAGGGCTATTAAAAATTTCAGAGGAGTTAAGGTTCAGACGTGCGAATTCTTTTTTGCCATTGTTATCTCTTACAATAAGAACATTTTCCCGTTTACCGTAGATCGTTAAATCTCCTGCTAAACTTAGCGCATCTAAAATACTTACTTTCTCATTAGGCAGGGTATAAGCAGAAGGCGTATTAACCTCACCAAGAACACTAACCTTAAAATTAGCAAAACGTAGCTGCACATTAGGCTCCTTATAAATTAAGGTAGCTTTTTCCCTTATCAATTCTCTAGCTTGATAGGTGGTTAACCCAGCCACTTTTAATTTGCCAATGAGCGATAGTTCAATTTCGCCATTCTTATCAACAAGAAAACCAGTACTTTGCGAGGAAATACTATTATTAGTATTACCACCCAGCGCAGGATTATTAGCCGCCTGATTGACTACAGCGCCACTTTGAGGATTCAGAGTAAATACATTAATACTTAAAATATCGTCAGGCTGAATCACTGGTTCGGTAAAAGCAATTGCATTTTCCAATTTTGCCTGATTTACGGTTTGGATGTCTTGAAAATAAGCAATTTTTTTGCTGCTCACGCACGAAGAACTTAGGGCAATTATACAATACAGTGTAGCTAAACTAATTCCCTTAATCAAATTATAATTTTTATTCATAGGTATATTCCGTTCAAAATAGAACAGATTATTTTAAACAGTTTGCAAACTTAATCATTTAATTGTAATATGTAAAAAGGTTTAACTTTAGTATTAATTATAATTAAGGTCCGATCAGAGTGTACTAGATAAGTGCTAGCAAATGTAATTAAACATATATGGTACTAAATAACTCTTGATTCCTAAAATTATAATTACCTAAAAGATCATAGAGTTTCCCAGAATGTACGGCCGTAGTTAGAGCATCTAAGTGTTTATCATGATGCAAATCCGTACCTGCCAGGTCATACATTTTTTCTTTTAACAAACCTTCTGCCAATTGTTTTACATCTTTACCATAATATCCAAGAATAGAAAGTAAATTTAATTGTAGCAAACAGCCTTTTTCTTTAAATCGTCTTAATCTACTTTTATCTTTAAAATAAAATGTATACCGTTCAGGATGAGCCAATACAGGTTGATAACCTTTGATTTCAATATCAAATATAGTCTGGCTTATCCCTGGGCTTTCATTTAAATAAGACATCTCAATCAACAAATGCTTCTGATCTAAAGTACATAAAGACCCATCCATTTTAAAATCCTGATCAACCATATACTCTGCACCAGCACTTAACTTAAGGGATATATTCGCTTTATCCATTTCTTGTTGTAGTAAACCTCTTGCAGTAAAGATTGTTTCCTTTGTGTTTGGGTACAACTCTTGATAGATATGTGGTGTAGCAATCAATTGATCAAACCCCAGTTCCTGTAATGATTTAACAAAACGCAAAGAAGTAGCCAGATCAGGCGATCCATCATCAATACCCGGTAAAATATGAGAGTGCATATCAACTCCCAACCAGGAAATATCGGTTACCTTATTTTTTTTACTAAAAAAGCTTAACATATTTAAAACAATGGAATTTCAAATTAACCGGTTCTATCATAATCACTCTATTAAACGAAATAATCACTGCAATAATATTGCCGATAGAAAAGTATTATTTATAGAACAACAAAAGTATTCTAATTAACGAGTTAAATTTAAGACAATTCATGCTACTTTCCAATAAAGAGTAGATTAAATCAGACAAAAAGTCGAAAATGATGCTTTAAAAAAAAATTACAGCTTAATTTACACAAGAGAATTAACAAAAATATAACCTACATGCTGCCGACAGCGCTCCAGAAATGTAATTCTAAATAGTTAAGGCTTTAAAATATCCCTCTTTTAAATATTCATCTTTCTTCATTAAATGAAGATCAAAAATTACCCTATTTTTAACCAAAGCTGCTTAATTATACTTAGGCTCCCATCCGAATTGTGTCTTTGATTTCGTTGGACCTCCCAGTAAGCCATCGACTTCTGTAGGCCTGATATATTTAGGATCTAACTTACTATCGTTCTCTAAAAGAGTTTCCAGCATCTAAGCCGGCTAAGTACATCTAAACCGATTACTACACCCTTCTCGTTTTCATCCTTTCCCGAAAATTCTATATCAATCCACAATTCGGTAAAACTCATGCGTACAAAAGCACACACGGCGGGTGGTAATGTCCAATGTTATTAAATTAAGGGATAAATCGCAAAAGCATGTCACCCTGAGCGTAGTCGAAGGGCATTTATTTGCGCTTTATCAATCTCAAGAAGTCTTCGACTACGCTCAGACTGACGATCGCGTTGCTTAACTTAATGACATTATGATAATGCCTGTTGCAATAACAAAACCTTAGGTTTTCTTATCGGCTTAGGTTTGCTGTTTATGAGTAACTTTTTGTCTTACCAGGTCCTTACTTCCGCGTTTGTAAAAAACAAGAGCGCCCAGTTGCCATAATTTTAGTATATTAGGTTAAACAAAAGGGATGATCACCCAATTCAGTCAATCTGATTAAAATCCAAAAAAACACTCCAAACCCCACCTTTACGCCACATTTACCCCACGTTTACTCCACCTTCCGGCCAGGCTTGGCTATGCCTTGCTGTACACCTACTTGCCTACTGCTTCACACTTGCTTTGGTTGAGATAGAGTTACGTTGAAGATCAGCGATGTCAAAGATTTGTATCGCCTTAGATTGGCGGGTTAACAATAGCTAAATAAAAGGTGAAGCAAAACATAGCCTGGGGTTATTTTGGGCCACAGCTGTGTCGGTAATGGGGTACGGAAATGGTAGGGGAAGGCAAAACACAAAAGCACGAATATATTAGCAGCTTATGGTTAAGGTTCCCGTTTGCACAGGATCCGATAGGTACCGGACGGCGACTGTATTAGAAAGTACAAAGATCTCTCCTCCGAAGGAGTTCCTTTGGAACACTACGGAGATGACGCCCCAGCGTGCCCCTCAAAGTTCAAAAAACATATCTCTTCGGATGGCTGTCTCTGCTCCCTGCTATCTGGCCTAGCAGATTTTCGTAGAAATAAGCATTGAAATTCTTGCACAACCCCACAATACACCGCTGCCCAAGGCAATATAAAGTCCCGATTCTTCATCGGGGCCTCCATATTGCCGCAATAAGAATTTCGATAGCTTAGTTCAAGAAAGGATGCAAGCCTTGATTTTTGGTTACCTTTTTATCAAGAAAAAGGTAAGAGCCCCTCGGCGGCGGTGAGCCGAGGCAAGGCAGAGCTTAGGGCGAGAAAATAGCGACCGCTTTAAGATTCCCGCCTACGCGGGAATGACGACCGTAATAGAAAGTACAAAGATCTCTCCGCTACGGTCGAGATGACGAATTAATCGAGGTAGAGTGACTTAATGGTAAAAACACTACAAATGAGATTGCTTCGGCTCGCCCAATTCCGGCGTCCATCCAATAGCTATCGGATTATTGC
Source organism: Pedobacter sp. 22163 (assembly GCF_052045595.1). Classification (NCBI taxonomy): domain Bacteria; kingdom Pseudomonadati; phylum Bacteroidota; class Sphingobacteriia; order Sphingobacteriales; family Sphingobacteriaceae; genus Pedobacter; species Pedobacter sp. 22163. The sequence continues at coordinate 38,329 of NZ_JBQEPM010000017.1, forward strand.
CATTAAGATTAGCTTTGCTGAGCAATCGTTGGTTCCCGCCTGCGCGGGAATGACGCACGGTGTTAATAGTCCTACTCATAGCCAAAATTAGCAGGTTGGAAGCGAAGTGCCTATAACCTGGCATCCACCAAATTTCTGTCGATAAAAGATTTGGTATCAAAAATGAGTGTCCCTTTTTCTTTAATACTGCGATAATCAATGTCTAAAAACTGCTGGTGCGCCACAGCAAGGATAACAGCATCGTAATGTTTAAACTGAGCATCATCAATCATTTCGATGCCATACTCCGCTTTCACTTCATCCCTATTGGCCCATGGATCATACACATCAACATCCATACTAAAAGCTTTCAGTTCCTTGTAAATATCAGTTACCCTCGTATTTCGGGTATCAGGGCAGTTTTCTTTAAAAGCGAAACCCAATATCAGGGCTTTAGCGCCATTAATCACTTTATCTTTGGCCACCAGCATTTTGATCACCTTATTGGCCACAAACATCCCCATATTGTCATTTACCCTTCTACCAGATAGGATTACTTCAGGTTTATAGCCTAATGACTCTGACTTATGCGCTAAATAATAGGGATCTACACCAATACAATGACCACCAACCAAGCCGGGTTTATAATTGAGAAAATTCCATTTGGTTGCAGCAGCAGCCAATACATCTGTTGTATCAATGCCCATACGGTCGAAAATTAAGGCCAGTTCGTTTACAAAAGAAATATTAACATCCCGTTGTGCATTTTCTATCGCTTTTGAAGCTTCTGCTACTTTAATGCTGGGTGCCAAATGCGTACCAGCAGTAATAATAGAAGCATAAAGTTCATCGATTTCAGCAGCAATTGCAGGCGTAGAGCCTGAGGTTACCTTTTTAATTTTGGTAAGGGTATTAACTTTATCTCCAGGATTAATCCGCTCTGGGGAATAGCCACAGAAAAAATCGATGTTATATTTTAATCCTGAAATTTTTTCTAAAACAGGCACGCAATCTTCTTCGGTGCAGCCTGGATAAACAGTTGATTCATAAATGACGGTATCACCTGTTTTTAATACGATACCCAACATTTTACTGGCCGCAAGTAAAGGTTGCAGATCTGGCCGTTTGAGCTGGTCGATAGGTGTAGGTACGGTAACGATATAGACGGTGCAAGTGGCCAGGTCTGCTAAATTGGCACTAAGGGTTAATCCCATCTCCGACGCAGCGAGTACAGTTTTCAGGTCTTCCAGATTGGCTTCATTTGTTCGATCCCCTAGTTGATTTAACTCTGCCACCCGTTCTTCATTCGTATCAAAACCAATTACTTTATATTTCTTAGCAAATTCGATTGCAAGGGGTAAGCCTACATAACCTAAACCAATAATGGCAATCCGCTTTTCTGTATTCATTTTTTCTTTCGGTAATTGGGCAAATATAAGATAAATGTAGAATGCTTAATTCTTTTAACCACAAAGGACACAAAGAGAAAGCTCGAAGTACGCAGCGTTGGATGGAACGTAAGGCTTAAATGAACTTATATCTCTTATGTGGTTAAGATTGCATATGCATTTTAGAGATCCTTCGCTGCGCTCAGGATGACAAAATTTCAAATAAAAGAAAATCACCAATCGATACATGGCATCAATTGGTGATTTAGAATTACGCGTACATTAAACTATACTTAAACTTATTATTTAATCTGTTTCAACAAGTAACTACCATAGCCGCTTTTAACCAATGGAGTAGCGATAGCCCTAAGCTGTTCTGCATCGATAAAGCCCATACGATAAGCTATTTCTTCAATACAACCGATCTTTAAACCTTGCCTTTCTTCAATAATCTGTACAAATTGCCCGGCCTGCATTAAAGAGGTAAAAGTTCCGGTATCTAACCAGGCTGTACCACGGCTCAATACGCCTACTTTTAATTTACCCCGCTCCAGGTACACGCGATTCACATCAGTAATTTCGTACTCACCTCGTGGTGAAGGTTTAATGTTTTTTGCAATCGCTACCACATCGTTATCATAAAAATATAACCCCGGTACTGCATAATTAGATTTTGGCAGAACAGGTTTTTCTTCAATCGAAATGGCCTTTTTATTTTCATCAAATTCAACAACACCGTAACGTTCAGGATCAGCAACCTGGTAAGCAAATACCACACCACCATCAGGATCAGAACTGGCTTGTAATAATTTGGCCAATCCGTCACTGTGAAAAATATTATCGCCAAGCACCAAAGCCACTTTATCTTTACCAATAAACTCTTCACCAATAACGAATGCCTGAGCTAAACCATTGGGCTCTGCTTGTACAGCATAGCTAAATTTGCACCCCAATGAAGCACCATCACCTAACAGTTTTTCGAAATTTGGCAGGTCATGTGGGGTAGAGATAATCAGAATTTCTTTTATCCCTGCCAACATCAGCGTAGACAGCGGATAATAGATCATCGGTTTATCGTAAACCGGCATCATCTGTTTACTACAAGCCAAAGTTAAAGGGTGCAAACGGGTTCCGCTGCCACCAGCTAAGATTATACCTTTCATATTTTAGTCATTAGTTCATTGGTCATTGGTTCATTGGTCATTACAGACCTAAATGAAATAATGATGCCTATTTATTGTATTTTAATTTGTTTTATACACTCTACCAAACTATCTCTCCAGTAAGGGATTTCAATATTAAATGTATTTTTTATTTTAGATTTATCCATCACTGAAAATGCCGGACGGATAGCTTTGGTCGGATAAGCAGACCCTGGAATAGGATTCACTTTAACCACTGTTTCACTGATATCAAAAATGGCCTTTGCAAAATCGAACCATGAGGTTACCCCTTCATTGCTATAATGATATACTCCGTACGAGGCAGATGAAGATGCGATAATATCAAAAATAGCATTTGCCAGATCAATCGCGTAGGTTGGTGTACCCACCTGATCGGCAATAATATTCAGTTCATCACGCTCGGCACCAAGTTTAAGCATGGTTTTTACAAAGTTGTTGGCATACTCAGAATACAACCAGCTGGTACGAATAATGAAGTGAGCAGGCAGTGTGGAAACAACTACTTTTTCTCCATCCAATTTGGTTACACCGTAAACATTGATCGGTTTGGCTTCATCATCCTCTTTTAGCAACTTTACCTCATTCCCTTCGAAAACGAAATCTGTGGAAACATGCAGCAAAGCCGCCCCATTTGCCAAACAGGCTGAGGCTAAGTATCCTGCACCTGTTTCGTTAATGGCTTTAGCCAGCTCAACTTCATCCTCTGCTTTATCTACAGCAGTATAAGCGGCACAGTTAATTACAAAAGCAGGTTGCGCTGCAGCTAACAGCTCGTTCAAACCAGACTGATCCAGAATATTGGCATCCTGCTCGGCTGGAAAAATAATTTCAGTAATTCCTCTTCGCTCCGCAACAACCTTCAAACACTGGCCTAACTGTCCGCCAGCACCAATTACTAATATTTCGTTCATATGTGCTGTAAAGCTGAAAATGGTTTTAAAAGTAGATCCTTATCAGATACTGACTGATCTTTCTCTGGAATTAACCAATCGATATTAAGTTTCTGATCATTATAAATTACCCCGGTTTCAGAAGCCTTATTAAAAAAATTATCACATTTATATAAAAATTCTGCAGTTTCACTCAATACCGAAAAACCATGGATGAAACCTCTTGGTATATAAAGCTGTAATTTATTTTCTGCACTTAAGCGTATGGCGAAATGTCTACCATAGGTTGGTGAGCTTGGACGAACATCTACCGCAACATCCAATACTTCTCCCCTGGTTACACGCACCAACTTTGCCTGCGCAAATTCTCCGGTTTGGGCATGTAAACCCCTAATTACACCGTACGAAGAGTAAGATTCGTTATCCTGAACAAACCTGCCAGATAAACCTGTTTTTTCTTCGAATGTATTTTGGTTAAAGCTTTCAAAAAAATAACCTCTGGGATCTTCAAATACCCTTGGCTTAATAATCAGACAGTCTTTTAATCCCGTTTGTTCAATTTCCATTATTTACTGCTGTATTGTTGTTCGTAATAAGATTGATAGTTGCCTGAGGTTACATTGTTTAGCCAGTCTTCGTTTTGTAAATACCAGTCTACCGTTTTGGCCAAACCCTCTTCAAATTGTAAGCTTGGTACCCAATCCAATTGGTTTTGTAATTTACTCGAATCAATGGCATAACGCAAATCATGCCCTGCGCGGTCGGTTACATAGGTAATCAGTTTGGCTGATTCGCCAGCTTCGCGACCTAACTTTTGATCCATAATGGTGCAAAGCAAATTGATCAGGTCGATATTTTTCCACTCGTTATGTCCACCAATGTTGTAAGTATCTCCTGTTTTCGAATTGTGGAAAATTACATCGATTGCCCTGGCGTGATCTTCTACCCATAGCCAATCGCGTACGTTTTCGCCCTTACCATATACGGGTACCGGTTTGTTATTTTTGATATTATTAATGGCCAGTGGGATTAATTTCTCAGGGAAATGATGAGAACCATAGTTGTTAGAGCAATTAGAAATTACGCAGTCCATGCCATAAGTATCATGGTAGGCCCTTACAAAGTGATCTGAACTTGCCTTTGATGCTGAATAAGGACTATGTGGGTCGTATGCCGTGGTTTCGGTAAACATGCCTGTTTCACCTAAAGCACCATAAACCTCATCGGTACTTACATGATAAAAACGTTTTTTATCGTAATCACCTTTCCAATATTCGCGGGCCGCATTTAATAAATTTACGGTACCAATTACATTGGTAATGACGAAAGCTGTTGGATCAGAAATAGAACGATCTACATGGCTTTCTGCCGCTAAGTGAATAACCGCATCGAAGTTTTCTGTTTTAAACAGATCAAACATCGCGTTAGCATCAGTAATATCTTCTTTTACAAATCTATAATTCGGTTTATTTTCAATATCTGTTAAGTTAGCCAGATTACCAGCATAGGTAAGTTTATCTAAATTTACGATCTCGTATTGAGGATAGTTATTTACAAAACGACGGACTACATGAGAGCCAATAAAGCCTGCCCCACCAGTAATTAAGATTTTCTTCACGGTATAAGAGATTTATAAAGTACTAAAATAGTTTACATAAACTAAAAAATCATTGTTTTTTCAACTAAAAACAAAAATGAACAAATTTTGTAAACTGATTTGCACTTTAAGGCACTTAAACAATGAAAATACCAGCGAAGTTTAAACCAGCAGTAAGGGGGGTAAAAGAAAAATTAATTTATTTGACTTATTTAGGCATGGTGAAGCCCATTAATTTGTTATTTGATTAAAATTGAACAAAATAACTGCATTGTAAAGAAATAAACTACATCGCTGCCACAGAACTTTCCAATTCTGCATACCACGCTTCACCATATTTACGGATAAGCGGTCCTTTTAAAAAGCTGTATACCGGAACTTTAAGTTCGCGGCCAAAGGTGCAGGCATCGTGGCAGATGTGCCAGCGGTCGTAATTTAACACCTCAAATTCTGGATATTTGGTTATCCGGATAGGGTAAAGGTGACAGGAAATCGGTTTCTGCCAATCTACAATACCCTGCTCATATGCTTTTTCAATGGCACACTTGGTAATACCGCCCTCGAAAAGCACATAAGCACATTCTTTATTTTTATCTACACAAGGGGTGGTTAAATCGCCATCTTCATCAACTACGTAAACGCCTTGCTCCTCAATGGCTTTAATGCCCTTTTCATTCAACAGGTGTTTAATTTTCGGATATATCTCTTCCAAAATGGCTTTTTCGTCATTATCCAATGGTGCACCGGAATCACCTTCCACACAACAGATTCCTTTACATTTGCTTAAATTACAAACAAAGTTTTCTTTCAATACGTCTTCGTGCACCAGCACCTGTTCAACTTCTATCATCATTATTCTTTTGCTAAAGCATATTTCAGGCCACTGGCCGATTTTAATTCCATCGTAACTGCACCCACCAATATCTCTACCTGGGCTTTTACCGGCACACGGTTTCCATCATCGGTTACCCAAAGGTATAACCTGCTATCTTTTTTGAAGATCCTTCCCGGTTTAATGGATGGACTAAATTTTAAGCAGCGGATGTTCCCCAACTTACTTTTAATCGTTTCTTTTCCTATATATTCTACCTCCAGGGCTGAGATTTCATCACCCAAAAAATAGTTGAGTTTAAACTTATCACCAATCTTGATTTTACTGATATCAAGGCTTCGGGCAAAATAATAAGCAGAAACCAGATCAAAAGTCTGAGTAGTCGGCGTTGTAAAAGTTCCTCTGTTCGAAACTACCTTCTTTGCATCCTGTGTAAAACGTGCCTTATCCTGGCGCCTATAACTGGCCTCACGGATATTCTCCTGATAGAAGTAGGGTAAAAGGTCAGTTTTATCGATATACGAATCGTAATGATCTCTTATCTTATAAAACACATCAAAAGTTCCGGAAGTCTGCGCATCAACAGTAAGTTTATAGGTAGGCTTGTTATCAAACTTTAAATCAGAATTGGCTACCTTAATCGTGGCTTCTGCCGCCGTTATAAATCCGTACCTTAATTTATATTGCAAAACTTCACCTTCCTGAAATACAGGCTCTTTCTTTAAGGGAAGTTGCTGAGCCGTTGCCAAAAGGCTGCATAAGCCAGCCGTGACGGTTATAAATAATTTCTTCATTGCTTTTGTACTCATTTGTGTGTGTATTCATTATCAGCATGAGAGATCCTGAAATAAATCCGATAACTATCGGATCAGGATGACGCACCGAATAAGGAAAAGGTTTTCCTTTAAAAGAAACTAAACTCTTCCCGCATGAAGATATACAAAAAGCAAACCAAAATTTAATCTTTTCTTTTATATACAGGAACCGTAGAGCAGGGTTCGCCAAACATAATACTTTTAACTACCGGAGTAAGCAGATTGGTAACCTCAACGTAGGCTGAAACCGGAACATCGATATCGCCACATCCTTTTACCACCACACGCTCGTTGGCATAATCTTGCGGATTAATTTTAGCCAATGCTTTGGTAAACAAAACAGCTTCCAATGTATTCAAATCGCCAAATACTACTTCGTTGGCATATGGCTTTAATTTATTCGCCAGCAGCATATAAGCCCAGGTAGGTACAATTGCATCAGCCGAACAGATAATGGCTACATTCTTATCCTGATATTGCGCCCAATCGTGATTTTTGATAAATTCTCTAAAATCCTTTTCCCTTAGCATTAAACCATGGAATAGATTATCTACAATATCATAAACCACTCTTTCGCCTTTATGATAAAAATCTTCCAGATTTAAGGTTATTAAACCGCTATTGGCTACTTTATTAATAATGTTTTCCTGAATTTCCATGGCCTTAAATAAAAAAACCGTTCCGACTAATCATCGGAACGGTTACAAAATTACGTATTTTCTATTTAATAGAATTTCACACGATTGTCTTTTATCTTGGCATTTTCCTGTAAAGCCTGGAAAGCCGATCCTAATGAACGCTGTCCTAAACTTAACATCATGCTTTCTTTTTGTTTAAACATATTTGCAATTGGTGCAGGATTAGTAAATCCATCAACTGAAAATACATAAACCCCACGTTCGCCCTGAACAGGAGCAGAAAGTTTACCTGGCTGTGAACCGAAAACGCTTCCTACTAAAGCATTTTCCTGTGCCACACCTGGAATTACCGGATTGGCAAATACCACGTTCTGTACTGGATTAACCGGACGTGCAACTTTAGCGGCAACCTGATCGATACTTCCTTTACCTGCGTTGGCTAATTTTTCTTTTAATTGTTTTGCTTTAACCGCATTAATTACCATTGGCTCAATTTCTTTCTTCACATCAGCTAAAGATAAAATACCTTTAGGGCTGATGGTAGTTAAACGCGCCACAACATAAGCATTGCTCATGGTATAAATTTCAGGTAATACATCACCTTTATCTGCTGCGTAAGCATCCTGGATTAATTTACGTGGGTTATCTAATCCAGCTGCAAATCCTTGTGTTGATGCAACTTTATCAGCAACGGCAACTTTTAATCCTTTTTGTGCAGCAAATTTGCTAAAGTCGTTACCTTTCACATCAGTTAAGAAATTGCTTGCTGCTTTGTAGGCAGCTGCCTGGGTTTTGCTACTTGCATTTAATGCTTTTTCTACGTAAGCTAATTTAGCCACTTTAGATGAACCGATCTGTTTTTCAATTTTAAGCACATGGTAGCCAAACTGAGATTTTACGACTTTAAGATCTCCTGTCTTCCCATCAAAAGCTGCATTCTCAAACTCAGGTACCATAGCACCGCGGGCAAAAGTTGGCAATTCGCCACCTTTATCTTTCGAACCATCTACACTGTAATTTTTAGCCAGTTCGGCAAAGTTCGCACCTTTTAAAATTAATGCTTTTAATGAATCAGCTAGTTTTACTGCCTTATCTTCACCACCAACTTTAGCCGGGTCGATTAAGATGTGGCTAGCTTTTACCGAATCAGGAGAGATACGGGTTGAAACTACCTTTACAATTTTGTATGAGTTACCTGTTAATTTCGGACCGTAAAAACTGCCTGCAGGCAAAGCGAATACCGCTGAATCTACAGCCGGATCCAATTTACCTTTTGTGATATAAGTAAACGGAACTTTTACGTCTGAATTGATGGCAGCGAAAAGTGAATCGTTTTTAGCCACCTGGAAATCAGCAGCAATTTTGTCTACCTGGGCTTTGATTGCCAATGAATCTGCTTTGGTTGGGCTGATACTGAAAGAAACGTACTCGAAAGCACGGGTTTCCTGTGGATTGTTAAAACGTGCTTTGTTCTGCTCATAATATTCTGAGTAGTCGTTGTCTGTTAATTTAACAGCAGCATCGGGAATAGAAGTATAATCTAAACTTACGTATTTAAAATTAGCCAGTTTATTGCGGTTGGTATATTCATCAGTAGCTTCTAAAGAAGTTACATAAACCGAATTACGGATCAGGTTAGAATATTTTGTCTGAAGGGCCTGGTTTTTAATTTCTTCCTGTAACATATTAGATTGCTGCAAAGCCTGAGGTTCTTTCGATTTTAGAAAGTTCATCAAGGTAGCACGGTCTAACTGTCCTGTTTGAGGATTAGAGAAATATTGTTTAATTAGGGGGCTAGGGTTTTGACCTTGTAATAAATCTACCAGTTCATCTTCAGAAACTGTTAAACCTAAACGATCGTACTCTTTAGTTAACAAAACTTTTGCCAACTCTGCATTCCATGCCTGATCAACAGCCATAGCAGTCATCTGTGCATTTGCACTGCCGCCATATTGTTGTTTCATCTGGTTTACACCCTGATCAACCTTTGGTCCGAACTCATCAATACTGATATCCTTACCATCAATTGACCCTACAACTTTTTGATCTGCTGCCCAAAAAGGTTTACCCACGTTAATTGCATCACCTACTAAAAATGCAACAATTGCAAAACCGATGGCGAAAACTAGAATATAGCCTGCACGGTTACGCAAAAATGTCATTAATCCCATATTATACTTTATAAATTTATTTAGTTCTTTTTTAAGAGGGCGCAAGATACAAATTTGCCTTAAAAAAGAAAACACAAAATTTTATTTATCAAGTGTTTAATTTTTAAGCAAATACAAGCCTGGTTTTAATGATTGAATGAGAGAATTTTGAGTGATTGAATGACCAGAATTATTGAATGGCGAAATTTTGAATGATGGACTTATTGAAAGATGAGATGAATAAATCCATTTAAACATTCAATAATTCACTCCTTCCATCATTTATACATTGCGACTAAGGCGCTACGCCTTCCTTCATGTTCAGCTCACCATTTCCGCTGTCCATTTCATACGTACTAAAATCCTGCGGCGCTTTAAAGTTGATTCCTTCGCCTATGCTTCCATCTACTCCTTTCACATATACCCGTTGATTGGAATAAAAAATCTTTTTGGACTCATCCCAAATCAGCTCCTGCGAAGAGAAAGTATCGCCTTTACTGTTTTTTACGACTACATTTTTCCTGAATTCGGTTTTAAGCTCATTATCCTTCCTAATGGCGTAATCGCAAACCAGGTTCCCATCAATGGTTCCATTAGGGTTATAAAAATCGATATTTACACCCTTAATCATTTCCTGATAAGCACTTCCGTTCGAAGGCGTAACCTTATCCATTATCGGCGCATAACCCTTAGCCTTAATTCTGGCCGAATCACTGTACGTGATATCGACACCGATGGTCCGATCTCTGGACAGGATTACTTTATTTGGTGAAACTGAACTGGCATTTTTTAGGTCGTCGTCTCCACAGGAAGCCAGAAAAAAAGGCAACACCAGAAACAGACCATATAAAAATGTCCTTAAATTCATTAGTCTACACGGTACTTACGGAACCAGGTATCGTTCAAGGTGAAGCCTAAGTGGAAGTTAATAAACTTCTCTTTAACAAGGTTATCGCTTAACGTTCCCCTTTGTCCGAACTCGGTTGTGAAGTTGATTTTATAAAATGCTGTACCACCGTTAGCAGTAGGCAACGGGAAGCCAAAACCTAACGATGCGCCCATTTGTTTGATATCCTGATTACCGATTTTGATATAAGTTTTATCGTAATTAACACCAAGGCGGTAATCTACACGTTTCATATAACTGTTGTAAGAAAATGCATCTGGTGTCCACTGGCCACCGAGCGATGCGCCCCAGCTATCTTGCAAACCCTGACTCACATTATTGATACTTGTTGCAGACCATTTACTCATTCTAAAATCGGCACCGATCATCCACTTATCATTTTGCTGGATAGAGATCCCAAAATTGTGCGTTAATGGCAAGGTAAGATTAGATTTTCCGTTATTTGCGATATTTAACGTATCGGCTGCAGGGTTTTCATTACCACTTTGATCTCTTGTATAGAACGTAGCAAAAGAAGTTTGCGTTGAATTTATTTTCCCGGAAGTACTTCCAGAATAACCCAGGGTCATAATTGTTTTCTTACCGATATTAAAATCGTACTGAATGCCATAAGAGTAATTTATACCGCCAACACTATTTTTATTTTGAAGTTTAGCATTATATGACCCTACTGATTGAAATTCGGTAGCCCTCGTAGTTTGGAGGTTACCAAAAATATATTCTAAGTTACCACCAATTCTTAAATGATCGCCAAAACGATAGCCGTAACCTAAATAAGCCTTTGATAAGCCGCCTTCGCCTTCATAAAGCTGGTCTAAAGTGGTTGTATCTACTTTGGTGGTGTTTCTGTAAGAATAACCCAAATCTGAGTAAGGTAAAATACCAAAACTCAAGGCCGATCTTTTGGTAACCGGAGCGGCAAATGCCAAATGGCTAAAAGTAGAATTGAAGCTCGTTTCGCTTAAATTGTTTCGCGAAAGATTGGTTAAACCAGCACTCATTCCCACATCAATGGTAGTTAAAGTTATTCCGGCATAAGATGCAGGGTTTTGCATATTAATATAATTGAACCCTGTTACTTTACCTACAGCGGTAGAAATTCCACCCATTGCTCTAAGCTGGGGCAATAAAGATCCCTTTATATTTCCAAGTCCATATCTTGAATATGGTGATGAAGTGGTAACCTGTGCCTGAGCACTTAAACCACAAACTAGAACGAGTATGGCTGCAATATAATTTATTCTTTTGTACATTTTAATCTGCAATAGCTTCATTTAATCCTTTTAATACTAAGTAAGGATCTTTTATAATTTGAGGCGCAAAGATGCTGTTTTGTAATTGTTTATACAAAAAATTAGCATCACCCCCCGTTATAATTACCTTCAGAGCACTTTCTTTTTTATTATTTAGGGCAATAAAGCCTTCAATTTCGTTTATTATTCCTTGTAAAACCCCGTTTTTGATTGCCGATTGGGTATCAGTACCTTCTACAATAGCCTCATTTGCATCCCACTCCACCAAAGGTAAACGGCCGGTAAATTCATGTACAGCCTTAAAACGCATTTTAATGCCAGGACTTATACTACCGCCAAAATATTCCTTCGTGCTACTTAAAACATCGTAAGTAATGCAGGTACCTGCATCTACCACTAAACTTGCGTTTGCTGGATGTAAGCCATTTGCACCCAAAATAGCAGCCCATCTATCTAATCCTAAAGTAACTGGCGTTTTATATCTATTTTGTACGCCATTCGTCAACATGGTTGAAAAACGGATGTACTCGGTATGCTTTTTTAAAAATACTTCTAATGGTCCAACTTCCTGGTTAACACTACTGATGATGGATTTCGCTGGCGAAAACTTCTCAATCAATTGAGCCAGATCAAGTATCCCAATTTTATTGAAACGCTGATGGTGAATAATTTCCTTATTTGCAAAAACAGCAACCTTCACAGCAGAATTTCCAATATCAATGCTTAACCTACGCATTTAAAATCTCCCACTGCAAATAATATGTTCTTAGAAATTCCAATGATCCCATTTTTTATCCATCTTGATTAAAACTAAAAAAGCTTTAATTCTAAAATCATGCACAAAGCTATTAATCTTTGTCAAGTTTCGCTCTAGTTATTTGTTAAAAAAGGTTAAACAAACAGAAAATACTGTATCGAAAGCACAAATAAAATGAACAGTGTTTCATAAAACCAACGTTTTTTGGCATTGCTGAAATAGTATGCCAACAGTACCGATCCCGGCGGTACACACAGCAAAAAATGCCAGGTCCTGAAATCGGGTTTGAGGTAAAAACTAGCTGCAGAAATAATAAACATGAAAAATAACAGCTGAAAACTTTTCCGTGTACTGATAAAACTCCTGAAGAAATTTTCGCGGAGCTGTAGTGATGCCAGTATGATAATTACCGTTACCGGGATCAGCACCAGGTAATCGTTATAGTTGATTTTGAAAACCGAAGGGAACTTATTGCCCAATGGTTTCCAGATCTGATAAAACGAGCTTAAATTATCATTCCAATAATAAAATACAGCCAGAAAAAAGAAAACTGTAATAAAGCCGATCAAGCCAGCTACCCATTCTCGCCAGTTAAACGACCTGAAAAGCAACAGTGCTAAAAAGATCATCAGCAACATGGCCATAAACGGAAAATAGATCAATGTTCCAACCCCGATAATCATCCCGATATCGAAAACAGTGGTAATGGAATTCGCACTTTTACCCAGTTTTAAAAACTTATCTATAATCCAGATCAAGAGAAAGTTGCACAACAATGCCGGGCTTAGGATCATAAAAGGCATGAACAGGCTTGTTCCTGTTATAAACATCAGCCCCGGCAGGAAACTGGGTTTAGCCAATAAATTATGGTTGTTTACAATCCGGTTGAAAATTAAAGCCTGTACATAAACCAGAAGTGCCGCGATAAAAATATTGGTATATGGCGTAAAGGCATTGTCTAAATCTATATTGATCAATAACCGGGCAAATGGCTCCAAAAAATCAAAGTTCAGCTTATCGTGCGTTTCATGAAAAATGGCAATACGCAAAAAGAATGTGTATGCCAGCAAGAATACGAGGTTAATTGGATTTAGCTTTCTAAACTGATTAATCATGCCTTTTTAAAGAGTAGGCAAAGTAAAGAAAATAATTTAATAGTAGCAGAAGAAAGACTAAGGCTTCAAGATTAAAGCGGAGGGCGTTAAGCGTTGAGCGGAAGGACAAAAGCAGAAAGACCAAAGCCGAAAGATCAAAGCCGAAAGATCAAAGCTTAAAGACTAAAGACCAAAGGGACGGGTTATATTTTATCCTATTAACAGGCATCCATAAATCTGTCAGTCTGAGCGGAGTCGAAGACCGTTTTGATTAAGGGGCATAAGAAGATATCTTATTCTTGTTTAGAAAAGCAGGTTCCTGTTTGTATCGGTTCCGATAGTCCTGCCATCCGTTTTACCTCTCTACGTTCGGTGTCCGCTACTGTCAGGTTTAGATTACGCAGTAAGTGCCACGGACTAAAAATAAGCGGAAAAGATTAAAATATAATCTCATTAAATCCACTCAAAAATTGTCAGTCTGAGCGGAGTCGAAGACCGTTTGATAAGGGGCATAAAGAAGATATCTTATTCTTTTTTAGAAAAGCAGGTTCCTGTTTGTATCGGTTCCGATAGTCCTGCCATCCGCTTTACCTCTCTACGTTCGGTGTCCGCTCCTGTCAGGTTTAGATTACGCAGTAAGTGCCATGGATTAGAATAATCCTAAAGACCAAAGCAGATAGGCCATAGTGGAAGGTACAAATAGGCGATAGATAGCTAACCATTCCCAAAAGCGCTGCTTTACGTTAAATAAACCCGGGAGCAGCGGCAGCCCCGATCCTTTATCGGGCTATAGCGAATAACGGGGCTGTGCAAGCCAAAAGCTTCTGGCATTCATTTCCAAAATCAAACAGCTAACTCTGGTAAGTAAAATCATGATAGAGATCCTTCGACTACGCTCAGGATGACACATCATAGGCCAATTGACTTTGGACTCAGGACCGAAGACTCAAGACTAAACCCTCGCGTATTTCCTCACCATATCATCAATGATCTGCGCTGTTTCATCCGGAAAATTAAACTCGTGCTGTTGAGGGTTTTCTACCCAGTTTTTAATAATCGGCAACCAGTTCCTGGTACTTCCCCAAATTACAGGCAAACCGAACTGTTTTAAGGCGTAGGCGTTACATTGTTGTTCAAACTGGAAACGCATAGGTGCCACCAGCAGTTTTTTCTTTAGATAAAGTGCTTCAGCAGGTCCTTCGAAACCGCCGCCGGTAAACAAACCTTCGCAGGTGGCCAGGCTTTTATTAAATTTTTCGTTGTTAACAGGTTCCACAAAAACATTCCCTTCCTGGTAGGCAACTTTACTGTGTTTAGAAAAAACCTGCCAGGTAACCTCAGGCAGCTGTGTAAAAAGCTTTACCAAACGTTTATCGTCAATGGCTGGAAGATATACCGTATAATGTCCTAAATTTTCACTTTTCAGGTTTCGGATCTCTGCCCTGATTACCGGCGTATGGATAAAAGTATCGTAACGGTCGAAATGAAAGCCAATGTGATATTTGGTAGGTGCATAACGGCTCAAAATCAGTTTCCCCCAATCTAAAGTTCTCGGGCGCGGTACTTTTTTAGATTTAAATGCAGCCTGATGACTCAATGATACACATTCTATGCCCTGCAGTTTACAGGCCCAGGCGCTTACAGGTTCAAAATCGTTAACAATTAAGTTGTACTCTTTAAGGTGAAGCTGCTTCATATCTTTTCTAAATCGGAAAAGATTCATGTTCAGCCATGTTTTAAAATGGTCTACACCACCTTTTTTCCCAAAGATAAAGCTGAAACCATGCAATTGGTATTTTACAGGCTGACTGAGTTTCACATCGGCCTGTGTTCCACTTACTAAAATATCCAATTCGCCATATTGCTGAAGCAAGGGAATAATCTCCCGCGCCCTGCTGATATGACCATTACCTGTTCCCTGTATTGCGTAAAGTATCTTCATTTATGCCCGAATATCTAAAATTATTGGGCAATTTCATATTTTATATTCTGTAAAAGAATATTTATGTCTAGTTTACTTTTCAAATCCTCTGCATCAGAAAGGATTCCTTCATCCAATTCGTCTTTCGTGAAATGTTGATGTTCGTACTTAAAAACCGTCCAGTTTTTATTTTCATACTCTAAAGCGGTTAAACTTTCTACCCAATCTCCACTGTTCAGGTAAAGCACTTTTCCATCTTCTGTGGCGATTTCGCGTTGCTCGGCTTGGTGGATATGACCACAAACAACATACTGATACCCTTTTTCGATGGCCAGTTCTGCTGCTGTTTGCTCAAAACTATTGATGAATTTAACGGCATCTTTAAATTTAGCTTTGATTTTTTTCGAAAAGCTCATCTTCTCCCGCCCAAATGCGGTAAGTACCCAGTTTACAAAACTATTAATGAGGATCAGTGTATCGTAGCCAACCGCACCAAGTTTAGCCAGCCATTTAGAGTGCTGCATGGTAACATCAAAAACATCGCCGTGAAAGAACCATGCTTTTTTACCGTCCAGCTCTAAAATCAACTTATTCTGGAGATGGAAAGTGCCCATTTCCATGCCATCAAATTTGCGGAGCATCTCATCATGATTCCCCGTGAGGTAGTGAACCTGAACACCCTCCGATACGAATTTCATCAGTTTACGGATCACCTTCATGTGCGATTCGGGCCAATAACTTTTGCTAAACTGCCAGATATCGATGATATCGCCATTTAAGATCAGTGTTTTGGGTTTTATGCTCTTAAGGTATTTTAGAAGTTCTTTTGCATGGCAACCATAGGTGCCTAAATGTACATCGGATATTACGACTACATCGACATTTCTTTTATCCATAAACGGGAAATTTTAGGGGGAGGAGTCTTATTACCGCTCGATTAAAGCAGTTCAGAGATAAATTAGCTGTGTTACCACTCCTCTTCCTCATCGAGTTTTACCTCAAAGGGGCTAAAGAAATAAAGTACAACAATTAATAAACACACGGCAAAGAATGATTCTAACATATCATCTGATTTACATTACAAAGGTAAGACTCTGTATATCAAACAAATGTTACGACATTGTTAAATTATTATTCCATCTGATAAAGATTGTTAAAATGACATTTGAAGGTTTGTTTAGTTCAATAGTTCATTAGTCATTGGTCATTGGTTCATTACCCATCGTCGTCATCGTTGAGACGGATCCTGATTATCCTAAAGCTTTCCTTCTAAAGGGTCCTTCGACTACGCTACCATTGACAGGATCTTTTAAGAAGGGACGTCATTGCGAGGCACGAAGCAATCTTAAAGCGCTCGCTACTAGCGATAGTTGTAAGATTGCTTCGTCGGCTGAAAAAGCCTTCTCGCAATGATTGTTATGACTAATCCAAGTTTTATGCTGCTATTTTATAGTTGTTTTTATAATTAGTTTTACTTTTAATGACGGCTGCTA
>NZ_JBQEPM010000018.1:0-50616 GCF_052045595.1 Pedobacter sp. 22163
GTTATCTGGTCACTAAGGGAAAAACGGTAGCGGATTTTATCATTGCATAGGTATAAAAACCTTGACGATCTGTTAATGAGCCGCTACCGAGTTAGGTAATATTTGTATATTATTAATAGCTAAAAATAAACTATAATTCCATTATACAAATCTAAAGGACGATAATCTGAGGAGATTTAATCTTTTAAATTCACTTCTCATTAATACTGATTTTCATACAATAAATTATGCCTCAGGGTGACATCTTTTTGCGATTTACCATTAACTTAAAGACATTGGCGTGCCGCTCCACCCAGCGCTAAATGGCCAAAACCGTATTCATTTCTGAGGCTGCAGCTTGCACCCACGCTGTTCATAAACCTGATGGCAGCGGCAGCCCCGAAGCATGAGGGCTACAGCGAACAGCAGGACTGCAATCTCCAATGAAAAACCGCCCTCTCATTTCCAATCAATAAAAAAAATATATTGCCTATTTGTCAACTAATTTTCTTTTTCGGAGCGCAATGCCCGTGCAAGTAGCTATCGAATTTGTTTATTAGCTGTTCTTATGGATTTTTTAGGTCTAATCGCTACTTCGTGGTCAGAATTTATCAGATTGCGCAGATCAGTATGTAATAATAGTTAAACAGAGCCATTTTTAACGGCCCAATCTACCATCGAATCCAATACCTGAAAAAGATCCTGCCCCGATTTTGTGAGGCTATAGGTAACTACCGGAGGGACAACGGCTTGTGCATCCCGATGAACAAGATCATCATTTTGCAATTGCTTTAAATGCTGTATAAGCATTTTTTCAGTTATCTGTGGTATTGCACGTTTTAACTCGCTGTAACGTTTTGGTCCGCTCATTAAATGAAAAATAATAATGGGTTTCCAATAACCACCGATTTTTTCCATTACAAAGGTAACCGGGCAGCTGGTTAGCGCTACACCTTTATTAAAATTACGGGTCGAACTTTCTTTAACAGCTGTCATGGTTACATACTTTGGGGTAAGTACTTGTATAAAAGTAAGTACAAATATAGCTTTGTATTCAATATTTAAAAACAAAAAATCATGAAAATAACATTAACAGGATCAATAGGTAATATTACCAGACCCCTTGCAGAAATATTGGTAGCCAAAGGCCATGAAGTAAAAATTATTAGCAGTAACACTGATAGAACCGAAGAAATTAAATCGCTCGGTGCAATACCCTTAATTGGTAGTGTTAGCGATACCGGATTTTTAAAGAATGCTTTTAGTGGGGCTGACGCCATTTACACCATGGTTCCGCCAAATTTTGCAGCACCAAAATTTAGGGCATATATTAAAAGTATCGGCGAAAATTATGCTGTTGCCATAAAAGAGTCTGGGGTTAAAAAAGTAGTAAATTTAAGTAGTGTAGGTGCAGATCTGCCAGATGGAACAGGCCCAATTGCAGGATTACATGATGTAGAAAATATTTTTGCCGAATTAAATGGGGTAGATGTGAAACATTTACGTACTGGTTATTTTTACATTAACTTTTTAGCCAACATCGATATGGTTAAACATGCAAACATATTAGGGGCTAATTATGGCGCCGATTCTAAACTTGTTTTGGTGCATCCCCGTAACATTGCCGAGGTAGCTGCCGAAGTATTGGAAAGCAATTTTACAGGTAAAACCATACAGTATGTAGCCAGTGATGATGAAAGTACGCCGGCTCATGTTGCAAAAGCATTGGGTGCTGCAGTAGGTAAACCAGACTTACCTTGGATAGAATTTAGCGATGAAGATGCATTTAACGGGATGGTAGGAGCGGGTTTACCTGAAGAAATAGCCAAAAACTATGTAGAAATGGGCGATGCGATTAAGAGTAATAAACTTTTTGTAGATTATTATAGAAACAGGCCCGTTTTAGGTAACATTAAGCTTAAAGATTTTGCTGCTGAGTTTGCTGCGGCATACCAGAATTAATCGAATTATAGCAGCTGTTTGGATTTAAACCTGGCAGCTGTTATTTTTTATATGGACACACAGCTTCCGGCAATTACTTTCCATTCCTGATCAAAGACCTTCCAAACTCTTAAATATCTGAAAATACCTTCGATGGATTGCGAATTATATACTGCTTTTAGTTCAATTTTCACGCTAACAACTGCCGTATCGTTAATCAGATTAATTTGCTGTTCAGCCGGTAAAATAGAATTCACGACTAAATTTCCGGATGTATAAGTTTCCATATCCATCGCCTTTGTTATGGTTACTCCATTGTGCAGGTTAAAAAGTAAATCTTCATGCAAAAGCAGGTCCAGATCCTCCATATTGCCATGCTTTATAGCCGTTAATAATCTATCTTCATTTAAAATAATCTGTTCCCTGGTATTCATATTAATTGTTTTTTCTTCAAAAAAATTACATCCAATTCTCATTTTTAACCTCTACCTGATACAACCAGTAATTTACCAGCTGTTTAATTTCGGTATAATTGCCATATTTAAAATGAATCTGACCTGCAGCCGTGTGTAAAGTGAGGTGACCAACATCAACCCCTTTATGCCATGGATATTGAGTGGTAATGGCCTGAATTTTATTTGGCACTACAATTTCATTTGAAATATCCCAAATCCCGCTGGTTTTGATGATGAAATCTTGACTTACTGAAATCTGATGTCGGCGATAACTGATATAAATCATCAAAATACCAATGATTAAGTAAGCAATTGATACGCCGATATAGGGTTTAACCTCAGGAACGTTAAATGCAATGATTAAAAATGCCACCACAGGCAAAATCAGTTTAAAGAAAATAGGCAAATTCAAAAAACGCCAGTCGGGGATAAATGCTTTTGTTTTTAAAGGTATTTGACCCAATATCATTTTTAACAATTCATCCCTTTCGCCAGGGTTACATCCAGGAATTTCTAAGGTATTTCCCTGCATTTCATGCCCTTTTTTACTTTGACCAAAATGAGCCTGCTTTAAACTCATATTTAGCATAGTCATCTTTTTTTGAAAGTAATTCTGGCTGTATTTGGTAATCTGGACTTTACTCGGACTAATCAAGGTGTTTTTCTTGGCAATGAGCCCTGAAGAGAGTAAAAGTGTGTTTTTATGTTCGCTAATTTCGAGTTCGAAATACTTATAAAAGGTTCTAACCAGATTAATAATCAACAGTAAAACTAAAAGGCTTGCAATTAAGATAAAAACCGTCACAATGGTTAACATACCCGTTACCGTGCTCTGAATTTCATCTTTATTAATTTTAAAAGCATCAAGCAATTGTCTGCCCTCATAAATAACGGTGTAAAAAAAAGCAGCAAGTAAAGCTAAACTTTGTCCATAATTAGAGGTAAGTCCTACTTTAAACAAAGTCCAGGCACTTATTCTTAAAAATGGTGTTTCTGCTGTCTTGTGGTTTTCGTGTTCAATTTCCGATTGTGCTTCAGTTACAGTTCTGCTATTTAATAAATGTTCTTTAAGGTTATAGGCAGAAGTTTCATCAATTGCTTTTATACTTACTTCTTCGCCGTGAGCACCGGCTGTATCGATTTTTAAGCCATAAACTCCAATAATTTTCTGCAGAATATTCTGGTTAATGTTAACCTGCTGTATTTTATCGAGCTGAATAATTACCTGATCGCGGTTGAATATCCCCTTATTCACTACAAATTCCTGCTTTTCTTTATCTAAAAAGAATGTAAATTTTAAATACCATAAATAAGCAAATATAAAACTGAATACAATTATCGCAGAAATGCCTAAGATCAGGTAGGTGAAAGAAGTGCTCGACATCTTTACAAAGGCAATAATAAATAAGAAAAAACTCGCCTTTCCAATTTTTAGCATGGTATGTGCACCCATTACAATGATGCCAAAGGCCGATTCGCGCTGCGGTTTACTAAAATCGTTATTCATTGGCATTCAATTCTGTTGCTGGATTTTCAAGTAGGTCTAGTTTTTTCAAAAGCAGATCCCTGATACGCTTGGCATCATCAATTGCAATCCCCGAAATATGGATATGCCCTGTTTGTCCACCTGCGGTAAATAGCTGTAATGATCCCAGTTTATATATTCTGGAAAAAATCCCTTCATTTAATTCGATATGTTGAATCCTGTTTAAAGGCACAATTGTTGTCGATTCGGCAATAATTCCACTTTTGTATATTACATCATGTGTGCGGATAGCATAACCCCGTTTCTTAAAACTGGCGCGAAAGAGTAACGAAAAGATGGCAAATAAAGCTAAATAAAGGGGGATAATCCATTTGGCATTTGGTCTTGCTTCATCAATAAAAAACAGGAGTATCCCAATAGCTATTCCCAACAGGCCAAAAAAGATCAGTAGATTAATACAGATAATTTTCCAATAATCGGGGTGTGGCCGGCTTAACTGAATTTCTTCGTATTTTGGAAGAAGATCGAGATCAATAACTTCATTGGTGAAAAATGTCTCAGTAGTCATGGTTAAAGGTATAAAACATATTAATCTATAAATAGACTAATATTTAAATCTTTTGTTACCTCGCTACAATAAACTTTTTTGCAGAATTATATTGACCTGAATCGGAAGATATTTTAAAGAAATAAATGCCGGGAACAAAGGTCGAGGTATTAATTTCTAAGGTATGTTTTCCGGTATTGAGGTATTCATTTACAACTGTTTTAACCAAGCGGCCCATTAAATCGTAAATCTGAATATTAAGTTTATCCGTTTCGGGCAAAACAACATCAATAAATGTTTGCATGGCTGCTGGATTAGGGTAATTCTGAGAAACGGTAAATTTTAAGAATTTATCAAAAATTGCTTTATTAATGGCGTCGAAAATTACATAGCTCACCAATCTGTAACCGCGTGCATTTGGATGAAAGGCATCCTGATAAAGCGAAAAATCACGTCTCATGGCCGCATTTACATCGGCTAAATATATTTTATATTCTGCAGCTAATTTTCTGTAGGCTGTATTAAGATTTCTGATGTTGGTATTTACAGCCACATTACTTTTAACGGTCCTGTCATCAACAAACTGGAGTGTACATAAAATTGGAACTAATTTCTGTTTAAGGCTTGCTGTAATCAATGCCCGCATATTAGCAACGGTTTCGGCTACATTTCCTTTGCCAGTAGTCATTGCAACGGCATCATTAATGCCCATATCAATTACAATAAAACCGGTTCTATTGGCTATTGCATTATCAATTCTGAGTAATCCCTGAAAAGTAGTCTGGCCACCAATACCATGATTGGTAATATCCACGATTTTATTCGTATAACAATTTATGAAATTGTTCTGAAGCATGGTTTGAAAACCAACACCATTAACGCCTTCTACGGTACTGGCTCCAAAGGTTACAATATTTATGCTGTCTTTCGAATAATATTGGGCTGCTTCCGGGCAACTTACGCGGGTAGGGGGCTGCCCCTGAGCTAAGGAAGAAATGCGGACAACAAGAAGCAGCAGCAGAGATAGAAATACTTTTGCGCTAAACTTCATTGTTAAAATTCTTTCGTACAGGATTTAAGGATATCTGTTATTGGCGCAATTTACAAAAAAGTAAATATAATTAATGCTGTGCTATATTTTTTTACAAACATTAAATCATTTTTTTGTATTTATTAAAAGACGCGTTTTAAGTTTAAAAAATAGAGCCGTGATTTTGGGGCTTAAAAAAAATAAACAACTCATTAACCGTCTGGCTATAAGCAAAATTTTACCCTGGAATGGGGATAATTTATTAGGCGCTTAAGTGCCTTTTTATTTGGTAAAACCTATATTTGTCCAAATTCATTTTGTTATGCAAGAGATTAAAAATTATGTAGAAACGCACAAACAACGTTTTTTAGATGAGTTGTTTGAGTTATTGCGTTTTCCATCGGTAAGTGCTGATCCGAAATACAAAGGCGATGTTTTAAAAACAGCTGATTATGTTGCGCAGAAATTAAAAGATGCAGGTGCAGATCAGGTAGAAATTTGCCCAACCGCAGGATATCCTATTGTTTATGGCGAAAAAATTATAGATGCTTCTTTACCCACTGTTTTAATATATGGTCATTACGATGTTCAACCGGCCGATCCATTAGAACTTTGGCATACACCACCTTTTGAGCCAACAGTACGCGATGGTAAAATTTATGCCCGCGGTGCTTGCGATGATAAAGGACAGTTTTATATGCATGTAAAAGCATTCGAACTGATGATGCAAACCAATACTTTGGCCTGCAATGTTAAATTTATGATCGAAGGTGAAGAGGAGGTGGGGTCTGCAAATCTGGGTATTTTTGTAAACGCCAATGCCGAACGTTTAAAAGCCGATGTAGTTTTAATTTCTGATACTTCGATGATCAGCATGGAACATCCGTCAATCGAAACCGGTTTGCGTGGTTTAGCTTACATGGAAGTTGAAGTAGTTGGTCCGAACCGCGATTTGCACTCAGGAGTTTATGGTGGTGCTGTGGCCAATCCGGCAACTATCCTTTGTAAAATGATTGCTTCATTACACGATGAAAATAACCACATCACTATCCCTGCATTTTATGATAAAGTACTTGAGTTAACAGATGAGGAGAAAAAAGCATTAAATTCTGCACCTTACGACGAGACAGAGTACAAAAAGGATTTAGATATCGAAGAAGTTTGGGGCGAGAAAGGTTATTCAACCTTAGAGCGTACAGGTACCCGTCCAACTTTAGAAGTAAACGGAATTTGGAGCGGTTACATTGGCGAAGGTGCAAAAACCGTATTGCCGAGTAAAGCCAATGCAAAAATTTCTATGCGTTTGGTTCCACATCAAAGCTCAGAAGAAATTGCCGAGATTTTTACCAAACATTTCGAAAGCATAGCGCCTAAAAATGTAAAAGTAAAGGTTACGCCTCATCATGGCGGCGAACCAGTGGTAACCCCAACTGATAGTATTGCTTACCAGGCAGCCGAAAAAGCAATTGAAGATAGTTTTGGTAAAAAAGCTATTCCAACACGTGGTGGTGGTAGTATTCCTATCGTGGCCTTGTTTGAAGATGCATTGGGTATTAAATCGGTACTTTTTGGCTTCGGTTTAGATAGCGATGCTTTACATTCGCCAAATGAGAAATATGATATTTACAATTATTATAAAGGAATAGAGACTTTGCCATTATTCCATAAATATTTCGCAGAATTGAGCAAATAAGCTTAACCACGCATTTTAGGCTGAACAAAATTATATTTTGTTCAGCCTGAGCGGAGTCGAAGACCATCCCTGCCTATTTAATATAAGCAGGGATTTTTTTTGAAAATGAGCGTCACATTTTCATAGGTGCTGTAGTCCCGCCATCGCTTATAGTCCTCATTTCGCTGCGCTCCATTCCGGGCTATTTAGCTTTGTCGGGTTTATTTAACTGCGTCTCGTTCTTCGAAGCAAAGCCTGTTCCTGCATCCGCTATAAAACTTTAAATAGTATTACAGACCTTGCAACCTAAACCTGACCGTAGTGTAAAACCCGCAGGCCGAAGCATGAGGCCGAGGATTTGAAACGGAGGGCAGGGCAGGTTTAGCTGAAATGCTACAAGTTTTGATTTCCAACAACTAAATGAATTTAACTTTTATTGTCAGTCCGAGCGGAGTCGAAGACCATTAGTCGAAATAAAAAAACATATGTCCTTCGACAGGCTACCATTGATGGGTTGTAAAAATCGGCGTCACTGCGAGGAGGAACGACAAAGCAATCTTTCACGCTAGTGATCCTTGCCATAAAGATTGCTTCATAGGCCGAAAAAGCCCTTTCGCATCCGATAGCTGTTGGATGATGATCATGCACTCGATCCGTCAACCTGAACTTGTTTCAGGGGCTTACTTTTATTATAATTTTTCAACATATAAGGCATGTAAGAACATATGAGGCATTGAGCTTATATGTAACTTATGTGTCTTATGTGGTTTGGTTTTTAGCCGTATATCACAAGGCACTGAACTTTGTGTTCTTTGTGACTTGGTGGTTAATATGTTCTCTGCTGTTATTAATATCAATTCTCATACAATAAATCCCCCCTTTAGACAATATTAGCGCTTAACCTGAAGCTAGATATGCATTCTGCATTTACCAGAGCCTATTATTAGTAGATATTGTCAGTCTGAGCGGAGTCGAAGACCATACTATCCTTATACATCTTTGCACTTTACTTTCCATCCTTTCCAGCTACAAATGAAATAAGCTAATTTTTTTACCACGGATTTTTTTCTAAATTGCTGCCATGAAATATCTATTCTCATCTCTTTTACTTTTATCTGGACTAACTTCTTTAGCTCAAGATACTAAAACGATTAATCAGTCTGGAAATCCAATATTTCAAGGCTGGTATGCAGACCCTGATGCAGCTATTTTTAACAATAAGTATTGGGTTTATCCAACCTATTCTGCCAAATACAAAGAGCAGGTTTTTCTGGACGCCTTTTCATCAGACGACTTGGTGAAATGGAAAAAACACCCGCATATTTTAGATACTGCTGCTGTAAAATGGGCCAACAAAGCCATGTGGGCGCCCGCAATTGTGCAAAAAGACAAAAAATATTACCTGTTTTTTGGGGCTAACGATATTCAAAGCGATAAAGAAATTGGTGGAATTGGCGTAGCCGTTGCCGATAAACCAGAGGGACCATATAAAGACCATTTAGGGAAACCTTTGGTAGATAAATTCCATAATGGCGCTCAACCTATTGATCAGTTTGTGTTTAAAGATAAAGACGGCCAGTATTATTTAATTTATGGTGGCTGGAAACACTGCAATATTGCCAAGTTGAATAAAGATTTTACTGGCTTTTTGCCTTTTGAAGATGGTACAACCTTTAAAGAAATTACACCTGATAATTATGTAGAAGGGCCATATATGTTCATCAGAAATGGTAAATATTATTTCATGTGGAGCGAAGGCGGCTGGACTGGTCCCGATTATTCAGTAGCTTATGCCGTTGGCAATTCGCCATTTGGGCCATTTAAAAGGATTGGCAAAATATTAAAACAAGATGCCTCCATTGCTACCGGCGCAGGCCACCACTCTGTAATTATCAACGAGAAAAAAGGACAATATTACATTGTTTACCACCGCCGCCCCTTAACCGAAACTGATGGCAATCATCGTGTTACCTGTATTGATGAAATGAAGTTTGATGCAGATGGTAATATTCTTCCCGTAAAAATTACAAACGAAGGGGTAAAAGCCCAGAAAGTTAAATAGTTGCTGTCAGCTGGAGATTTTATTCAATTTCCAGCTGAGCTTCACTTTTTTGCAAAATAGTTTTTGCCTGCTTTTTATTCAGTGTATTAAATCCCCAGGTGCATAATAAAAGCATACAGGCCAGTCCGAACCAAAGCCAGTTATAACCGAAATTTTTGGCAATGAAGAAGCCAAACAATGGACCAATAACCTGCGCACACGACCAGCTCAAGGTATAGCCTGCTGCATATAAGCCTCTGTTATGTTCGTTACTTCTGCTAATTACGATGGTGTTTATAAACGGCAATGTGAGCATCTCTCCGCAGGTAAAAACGACAATGGTAAGTACTGCTGCAACAATATGGAAACTAACCGGGGCACTTAAAATGATGTATGAAATTGAAAATAGAACCGCACCAACTGTAATAAAAAACATGGGTGATCTTTTTGCTTCAATCTTGTTGATCATAATCATTTCAAATAAAGCGATTACAGCCCCATTAAGGCCTATTATAATTCCAATCTGAAACTCATCAATATGCCATTGTTCCTTAAAAAATACCGGAACAACCCTAAACATTAAAAAAGCACAGGTAATAAAAACAGTAGTAAGCAGAATGAACTTTACATAGAAAACATCTTCCCAAGGTTTCAGAATAACCATGTTGCTGGCGTTTTCTTTAGCTTTTTTAATAAAATCTTTCACCTGTGGCAAAAACGACAGGATTAATAAACCAACAATAATGCTTACGCCACCTTCAACAATAAACAAAAGCTTATAATTAATTGAAGCGATAATTCCTGCCAAACTAATGCCTACCGACCAACCGATGTTTACCGCGAGTCTGTTTAAAGAGTACGATCTTGTTATAGTACCTGCTGCAGCGTAGTGTGCAACAGCCGTGAAATTTGCAGGGCGGAATGCCTCAGAAAAAAAGCTGATGACAACAGTTAAAATGCATAAACTGTAAAAGTGAGTAATGGTAGAAAAGAGGATGAAAAGTAAACCGCCTACTATCGAAGAAAGGATTTGCACCGGGCGGAAACCAATCATATCGGTCAATTTTCCTCCTGTTGCCGAACCCAGAATAGAACCTACACCAAATAAGGTAATGATTAAACCCGCGTCCATTTCGGAGCGATGCAAACTTTGAGTAACGTATAAGCCCATAAATGGAACAGCCATGCTCCCACATCTGTTAAACATCATTACAATGCTCAATAGCCAGGTTTCTCTGCTTAATCCGCTGAATGATGTTTTATAGGTGTTGAAAATAAGTTTGAACATGCTGTATTTAGATATGGTAAAAATAGCAAAAGCCAGATATTAATTAATCATCTGAATTCAATATCCGCTTGTCGGATTAAAAAATATGAGCAGAAAAATATCCCGTAATTTTTCACAAATTTGCATCCGGAAACCGATCAAATGCCGCCAGAGAAAAGAACCCCAATAAACAAGACCCCTGTTGCCAGAAGACCTGCCGTTAGGAAACCTGTAGCCAGAAAACCCACAACAAGCAGAAAAAAGAAGCAGGGTGTTTCGGTTCAACTTAAATTGGTTATTGCAGGTTTACTGTTGGTTTTGCTCTCTCCATTTTACTACGGTTATGTTTTAAGAAGTTTTGTTGCTACCTGGCGATGGGTTAAAGATTGGGGGCAAGACCCAAATTACAGAACTTACGAAAGCTTTAACATCAAAATCCCTAAAAAATATACCGTTCACGGTATCGATGTTTCCTACTATCAGGGCAAAATAAACTGGCAAAAAGTAAAGGAAATGAAAGAGGATGAGGTTAGTATCCGTTTTGCATTTATCAAGGCCACAGAGGGATTAATGTTGGTCGATCCATATTTTCAACGCAATTGGCGTGAAGCCCCAAAAGCAGGGATTATTTGCGGTGCATATCATTTTTTCAGACCAAAAAAGGATGGCAAAACACAGGCTAAGTTTTTCCTGCAAGTGGTAAATATCGAGAAAGGGGATTTGCCGCCTGTTGTGGATATTGAATCGCTGGATGGCGTTTCTCCTTTGAAAATGAGGGCAGAATTGTCTGATTTTCTCAATTATATAGAAATGAAAACCAAAGTCAGGCCGATTGTTTATACCGGTCTTAAATTTTATGAAGATTATTTAGTCGACCATTTTGATGATTATCCCTTGTGGATTGCCCATTATTATCAACCAAAATTAAGAATGGATAAAAGCCGTTGGAAGTTTTGGCAGCACTCTGATAAAGCCAAAATTAACGGCATTGGTCATGTGGTTGATTTTAATGCTTTTAATGGAGATAGTTTAGCGTTAGATAGGTTATTAGTTCATTAGTCATTGGTTGACTGGTCATTAGTCATTAGTTCACTGGTCATTGGTTCTTAGGCATGATGCATAACCGTTTTCGTCATTGCGAGAAGGCTTTTTCAGCCGACAGCCTGCCCCGCTCTTCGGGGAAGCAATCTGTTAGTAAGTTCAATAGTTCGTTGATCAAATGGAATCGGTAATTGATTAATTCTTCAAACTAGCTGATGGATAATTTAATCTTCTAAAGGCGCCAGGCAGGAAAACCAATGAACTATTGACCAATGAACTATTGACTAATGAACAACTGAACTAAATAGTCCAATTTTCACATTCCGCTAAGAAAAATTCATCAGCTTCAGCACCAATACCAATTTCTTCGGGCACATCAAGGAAGTATCCATTATAAGTGAGGCCACCAACCACAGGATCGATCAAATGGCCAAGCAAGGCGGTATCTAAGTCAAAAAACTCAACATTCGGACTGGCCAATGCAAAATGTAGGTTGGCGCTTAAAGCAATCCGGGTTTCGAGCATACTCCCAATCATACATTTTACGCCGCGTTGTAAGGCTTCTTCATGGATTTTTTGCGCTTCTAAAATGCCTCCGGATTTCGAAAATTTAATGTTTAAATAAGTTGTAGACTGGCTATTGATCAATTTACGGGCATCGTGGTGATTGTAACAGCTTTCGTCGGCCATGAGCTTAATCGGCGAATTTACATTCAGCTCGGGTAATTTATCATCATACCAGGTACGCATGGGTTGTTCGCAAAACTCAATATTGTATTTTTCTAATTCGCCTAAGGCAAATAATGCGTCATCAAAACTCCAGCCTTGATTGGCATCCAGACGTAAAATTAAATCTTCGCCCACCGCTTCGCGAATATGTTTTACCCTTTCTATATCATCGTGTACTTTTTTGCCCAGCTTAATTTTTAAAATCCGGCAACCCTGGCTTTTATATTTCAATGCTGTTGTGGCCATCCCCTCAGGTGTATCGATACCAATAGTCATATCAGTTTCAATGGTACGTTTGGTTCCGCCAAGAAATTTATAAAGCGGTAATTTTGCATTTTTGGCTGCAATATCAAACAATGCCATATCGAAAGCGCTTTTAATGGTATTGTTATGATCGGCGTAACCCAATAAATCGTTCATCCGTTCCGGAATTTCTAAAGGATCTTTCCCTTTTAGAATGGCGGCAAAGTCTTTAGCCATCGCAATGCAGGTTTCCTGTGTTTCGCCTACAATCATCGGGAAAGCAGAGCATTCGCCAATCCCGTGAATACCTGTATCGGTAAAAATTCTGATCAATACATTCTGAGCAAAATGCATGGTTCCCGTTGCAATAACAAAAGGTTCCATAGGGATGCTAAAACGGTATATTTCGGTATGGGTGATTTTCATTTTTTTGAGGTTGATGATTAAGGTGTAAGGTTATAGGGTTTGAAAATCTGAATAATAGTCGATAATGGGTTCAGCTCAATTCTTGACGCTCTGTGTCAAATTTCCAAATAAACAACTCATTTATGGCTAATTCCATTCCTTCAGATAGATTTCCAACTAAAGTATAAAAACAAAACTAAATCGAAACAGGTTTGTAGAATATTAATAGATTTACGCCTCCAATTAGAATTCAATTTTCCGCTTACATTTTACATTAACTGCCATGTCTGATACCAATAACCTGATCCACGCCTCATCTCCATATCTGTTGCAGCATGCCCATAATCCTGTTAATTGGTATGAGTGGGGCGCAGAAGCATTAGAAAAGGCAAAAACGGAAAATAAACTCATATTGGTGAGCATTGGCTATTCGGCCTGCCATTGGTGCCATGTTATGGAGCGCGAAAGTTTCGAGAATCATGAAGTGGCTGAGGTGATGAACCGTCATTTTATCTGCATTAAGGTTGATCGTGAGGAGCGCCCTGATATTGATCAGATTTATATGTATGCCATCCAACTCATGACAGGGAGCGGGGGCTGGCCTTTAAACTGTATCTGCTTGCCCGATCAGCGTCCAATTTATGGTGGCACTTATTTCCGAAAAAACGATTGGATCAACATTCTGGAAAATGTTGCCGCGCTTTGGGCGAATGAACCCGATAAAGCTATTCAATACGCCGAGCGGTTAACCTCGGGCATCAAAGACAGCGAAAAAATAATCCCAGCAATAACAGCAGAAGAGTATACCCATGAACATTTAACTGAAATTATCGATCCATGGAAACGTCATTTCGATATTGGTTATGGAGGTTATAATCGCGCTCCAAAATTTCCTTTGCCCAATAATTGGGTCTTTTTATTGCGTTATGGCTTTTTAAAAGATGATGAATCTGTTTTTACAGCGGTTTGTCATACACTCGAAGAAATGAGTCGGGGCGGTATTTACGATCAGATTGGTGGCGGTTTTGCCCGTTATTCGGTTGATGATAAATGGCATGTGCCGCACTTCGAAAAAATGCTTTACGATAATGCTCAGCTCATCAGTTTATACGCAGAGGCGTATCAGTGCACCAAATTCTATTCGTTTAAACAAACATTAGTCGAAACCATAAATTGGGTTTTTGAAGAGATGACTTCAGCTGATGGATTGTTTTATTCGGCATTAGATGCAGATAGCGAAGGAGTAGAGGGTAAGTTTTACATTTGGGATAAGGTAGAATTCGATCAGGTTTTGGGGGAAGATGCCCAATTAATCGGCGCTTATTACAACATTACCGAAGAAGGTAATTGGGAAGAAGAACAAACGAATATCCTGCGTAAAACGATCAGCGATGATGATTTACTTGCAGAATTTAATATTTCGCCGGAGGTGCTTTACGATAAGGTAAACTTAGCTAAAGAAAAGTTAATGGCTGTGCGTAGTCGAAGAATCAGACCAGGCTTGGATGATAAGTGTTTAACTGCCTGGAATGGCATGATGATTAAAGCTTTGGCTGATGCTGCAGAGGTATTAAATCATAAACCATATTACGAAAAAGCATCAGCTGCGGCCAGTTTTATCTTAAACCACTTAAAATCAAAAAATGGTGGCTTATACCGTAATTATAAAAACGGAAAGGCTTCCATCACGGGTTTCTTAGATGATTATGCCTTTTTTATTGAAGGTCTGATTGCCTTATACGAGGCTGATTTTGATGAAAAATGGTTAGAAGAGGCAAAATCATTGACCGATTATGTGATCGCTAATTTTACGGATACAGATTCGCCGATGTTTTTCTATACCTCAGCTGAAAGTGAAGATTTAATTGCCCGTAAACACGAAGTAATGGATAATGTAATTCCCGCTTCAAATTCTACCATGGCACAGAATTTAAAGAAACTGGGCTTGCTTTTCGATATTGAACATTATACTGAAAAAGCCTCAGGAATGCTTGCAGCGGTTCAACCGAAGATCAAAACTTATGGCTCTGCTTACTCAAATTGGGCTATTCAATTGTTAAACGAAATTTACGGCATAAACGAAATTGCCATTACCGGTTTAGAAACCGATAGTATTAAGTTAGCATTAAGCGGACATTATATTCCAAACAAAATTACATTGGGCGGAACAAAAAGTAACCTGCCGCTGTTAAAAGGTAAGCAAAGCAATGAAACAAAAGTTTATATTTGCCGAAATAAAGTATGCCAGTTGCCGGTTAACACTGTTGAGGACGCATTAGAGTATTTACAATAAATTAATTTAAATGAATATTTCACCAAACTCTGTAGTAGCGTTAACTTACGAATTGCATACTACTAACGAAGAAGGACAACAAGTTTTTGTAGAAAAAGCTGACGAAGAAAATCCTTTAGTATTTTTATATGGCGTTGGCATGATGTTGCCTAAATTTGAAGAACATTTAACCGGTTTGAAAACTGGTGATGAATATGGCTTCGAGCTATCTGCAGCAGATGGTTACGGTGATATTGATCCAGGTGCTTTTGCCGACCTTCCAAAAACCATGTTTACTGAAGCTGGTGGCGAATTGCCGAATGTAGGTGATGTGATTCCTTTACAAGATAACAATGGTAACCAGTTTAGAGCAGGTGTTACTGCTGTTCACGACGAAACCATTTCAGTAGATTTAAACCACCCAATGGCTGGTAAAAATTTAGTGTTTAGCGGTGTGATTTTAAATGTACGTGAAGCTACTCAAGAT
Organism: Pedobacter sp. 22163; assembly: GCF_052045595.1. Lineage (NCBI taxonomy): Bacteria > Pseudomonadati > Bacteroidota > Sphingobacteriia > Sphingobacteriales > Sphingobacteriaceae > Pedobacter > Pedobacter sp. 22163. Next base: position 15,596 of record NZ_JBQEPM010000018.1, read on the forward strand.
GAATTGGCTCATGGTCATGCTCACGGAGCTGATGGTCATTCAGGACACTAATTATAGATAAGCGATATCTAAGAAGTCAAGTTTTAAATAGCAAATTGCCATTTAAAACTTGACTTCTTTAGTTAATATCCATTTTTTAATCTTGAAAAACCTCATCTAACATGAGTTTAAAACCAGGTATAATCGTTGTGGTTACTACTTCACCCTCAGTGAGTAGTTTTGTTGGCTGAAATTTGCCTTTGTCATCAAGGATATATCTGAAAAATGTTTTTTCCGAAGGGCTTACAATCCAGTATTCTTTAATACCTGCTTCTTCGTAAACCTCGTATTTATTGATCAGCTCTTTTTTATTATTGCCAGGCGATAAAATCTCGACAACAATATCCGGTGCGCCAATACATCCACGTCTATCCAGCTTAGTCTGATCGCAAACTACCACGATATCCGGTTGCACTACGGTGAAAACTTCTTTATCATCTTGAGTTTTCTTAGCTAAACGAACATCAAAAGGAGCGGTATATACTTCACATTTTTTACCATTTAATGCATTATAGAGGGGGTTGGAAATTCTTCCCGATATTTTTTGATGAATCCTGGAAGGAGCAGGGCCCATTTTTAAAATGTAACCTTTGATAATTTCTAAGCGCTCTTCAAATTCGAAGCGCATATAATCTGCATAACTGTAAGTTGCAGAAAAATCGACCTCGTTAAAGGTTTTAATTGGAGGTTGCTCCTCTTGAGTAGGATATGGTTTAATATTTTTCATAGAATTTATCCTGGTCTTTAAATACCTCTTCAAGAACAAGCTTAAAGCCTGGTATGATCGTTGTAGTTACCTCTTCGCCTTCGGTGAGCAGTTTTGTTGGTTGAAACTTGCCTTTGTCATCAAGGATATATCTGAAAAATGTTTTTTCTGATGGACTTACAATCCAGTATTCTTTAACACCTGCTTCCTCGTAAACCTCGTATTTATTGACCAATTCCTTTTTATTATTACCTGGTGATAAAATTTCGACAACAATATCGGGTGCGCCAATGCATCCACGTTTATCCAGTTTAGATTGGTCGCAGATTACAGCAATATCGGGTTGCACTACGGTGAAAACTTCTTTGTCATCTACACTTTTCTTTGCTAAACGTACATCAAAAGGGGCGCAGTAGACATGACACGGTTTCCCTTTGAGTATATTGTATATTGGGACAAAAATGTTGGCTAAAATACCTTGGTGAATTCGCGAAGGAGCAGGGCTCATCTTGAAAATGTAGCCTTTGATAATTTCTAAACGCTCTTCAAATTCGAAGCGCATATAATCTGCATAACTGTAAGTCGCAGAAAAATCGACCTCATTAAGGGTTTTAATTGGAGGTTGCTCTTCTTCAGTAGGATATGGTTTAATATTTTTCATAACATTATCCTAGTCTTTAAACACCTCTTCAAGAACAAGCTTAAAGCCTGGTATGATCGTTGTAGTTACCTCTTCGCCTTCGGTGAGCAGTTTTGTTGGTTGAAACTTGCCTTTGTCATCAAGGATATATCTGAAAAATATTTTTTCTGATGGACTTACAATCCAGTATTCTTTAACACCTGCTTCCTCGTAAACCTCGTATTTATTGACCAATTCCTTTTTATTAGTACCTGGTGATAAAATTTCGACAACAATATCGGGTGCGCCAATGCATCCACGTTTATCCAGTTTAGATTGGTCGCAGATTACAGCAATATCGGGTTGCACTACGGTGAAAACTTCTTTGTCATCTACACTTTTCTTTGCTAAACGTACATCAAAAGGTGCTGAATAAACTTCACATTTATGGCCATTCAGTGCATTATAAATTGGTGCGTAAATTCTTCCCGATATTTTTTGATGAATCCTGGAAGGAGCAGGGCTCATCTTGAAAATGTAACCATTGATAAGTTCTAAACGCTCTTCAAATTCGAAGCGCATATAATCTGCATAACTGTAAGATGCAGAAAAATCGACCTCGTTAAGGGTTTTAATTGGAGGTTGCTCCTCTTCAGTAGGATATGGTTTGATATTCTTCATATTGGGTATTTAACCAAATATACTAAATATCTTAGTTTTTTTTCTAAAAATCGATCTTCAAACGCAGCCCACCGTTGGTGAGATTAAGGTTTTCTTTAGAGAAAGTTTTCATCGGCAACCTTAAAAAAGGCTCGATGGCAATATTGTTCTTTTTGGATATTTTTTGTTTATAACCCAAAGAAAAATTATAAAATCCGATATATTTATCAGGATCTATATTGGCTTCGGGCTGTGGCTCAGTGGTCTTTTCTTTTACAATCAATGTTTTAGAATCGGCATAGCCATTTACTGTTGGAGAAGAAAAACTTTGAACTTGGTTTATAATGTAATTGTTCTGCTGCGAGTTGTTTAAAACGGCTAGTGCAGAAACCCCTATGTTAGTGTAGAGTTTATCACTTATGTTGTATTTTAATTCTAAAGGAACATTAATTCCACGCACTTTGGCATCAACTGACTCGAGGTTTTTGCCCGATAAGGTTTGTGGCGCAGAAGCGTTTAACGATTCAGTAGTGCTAATAGAAGCATAAGAAACGCCAGAACTTATCGATAATTTATTGGCAATAGCATACGATAAAGAAAAGCCATAGTTCATGGTTACTTTATTATCATTACCCATTGCTGGCGCAATATACACATCAGGCTGCCATTTAGAATTCACGTTTGTTTTTGATGGCGGTTTTTGTTGATTCGCATAACTATCCTGGGCAAGCAGTTTTTCAAAACTTGTTTGCGCAGCAGGTTGAGGTTTCTTCTTTTCCGTTAAAATATCAAATTGTTTTGTTTTTAGGTCTGAAAGATTAGCACCCGCAAGCTTATTATCTAAAAGGTTATTGTTTACAGAAGTCAATTGGTCCGATGTATTAATAAACGGATAACCGGTCTGCGTTGTTAATAATGGTTTTGTGCTTTCCGTAATTTTGGCTGGACGATTTGCCGCCAGGTTATTTACAGGGCTAATACCATTATTTAATGAAGTAGGATTGGTTTTAGTCTCAGTATTTGCATTTGTATTCCCATCGGCAGTAGCATTTTGCCGAGCTTTAGGTTTAGTTATTGCTATATCTTTTTTCTGATCTATATTATTGTTTTGCGTAAAAAACACACCTCCGAATACCAAAATTAAGGCAGCAGCAGCCCACAAAGGCCAAAAAGCAATGCCTCGTCTCTTATTTTTTTTCTCCGAAAAGCGCTCCCAGGCACCATTAGGGTATGTTTCCTCATGGTTTTGGAGTTGCGCGGTGATATGCTCAATTAATTCCTTATCCATTTTTTTCGTATGAATTAACCATGGTATTTAGGTAAAGGGTACGTAACTTATTTTTAGAACGTGTAAGGTAAACACGACTGGAACTTTCGGGAATGTTTAACATCTTGGAAATTTCATCGTGAGCAAAGCCCTCAATCTCATATAAGTTAAATACCAGTCTCTGCGTATCTGGTAAGTGATTTAGTAAATTCAAAATATCATTAACGTGTAGTTCCGAAGCGACCGAAACCTGGGTAACCGGATGTTCACTTTCTGCTAAATCATCAACATAAAACTGAACTTTCGAACTCCTTATTTTGTCTATTGCCGTCCGCGAGGCAATCTGGGCAATCCAGCCCTTAAACGATCGCTGTAATTCTTCCGGATTTTTTGGTGCTTTGAAGCCACCAACATGTTTAAAAATCTTGATAAAACTATCATTTACAAGCTCTTCACTATCAGAAGGGTTCTTTGTATACCTTAAAATAATGCCCATTAAATAGCCATAAAATGATTTATACATCATTTCTTTACAGCTATTGTCGTTTTTTACACAGCCTTTTAAAATTTCCTCAAAACTGAGTATTTTTTTTATCACCCCTGTAAAGGACTATTTATTAAAGGTTTATCATGATTAATTGTTGCAAATTTAAGAAAAATAACACCACCCAATTTTTTGAGTGGTGTCAGTTTTCATTTTCACAGGTAGCGTGAAATATTTTTATTTATTTGTCATCACTGATAAGCCAACTCCAGTACTATCGGTTTTGCTCGATAAGCCTTTAGCCCAGATGGTATAAATTTTACCTTTTTCAATTTTAACAGCAGGTAAGCTAACTTTAACTGTTCCACTTTGCTTTAACTCGAAAGTATAGCTGTCATTCGGTGCAATATTGCTAAAAGTGGTAAACTCTTTAAAAGCTTTTGCAGTAAATAAAGGTGCATCTGTACCTGCAATTGCTAAATCAAACGGGGCAGAACCCGGACTTAAGTTTACAAAACGAACTTTAGCCTTATCAGTTTCAGGTGCTTTTAAATCATCTTCAAGGATTAAAAGTTTTGTAGATTTTAAAGTATCTACTACGAAAACCGAATAAAATGATCCTTCTTTTAATGTAGCTTGAGCTGTGGTTAAATATTTTAGAGAGTCTTTTTTAGCAACACCTACTAATCTTGTTCCTGGATAAGCGGCATAGTATCCTAAATCTTTAGTGTAGGTAAAGCTATTTATTTTTTGGTTATCCATGATAAAATCCAAGGCGCCAGTTCCAGGTGATGCATGAACAAAGCCAATACCGGCCGCTTCGATAGGGTCGTTGTTAAAGTCTTTTTTACAAGCCGTAATGGTTAAAGCTATCGCTAAGAGAGAGAGAATAATTTTTGTAGTGCTAAAATTTTTCAAATTCGTTTTCATTTTAATGTTTTAAATCAATTTTTTGAACAAAATTGGTTAATGGCCATTAACGCTTTTTTCTTGTAAAACGATTAATGAGATGGAAACGCTACAGCAGAAGTGTTTTTTTATAAAGAAAAAGCCACATGGGGTGCATGTGGCTTTTAAATCGATATTTTAATTGAAGAAAATTAAGAATACATTTCTTCTCTTAGTTTTGCAACATCGCTGCTGTTGATATATTCATCGTAAGTCATCAACTTATCTATAGTACCTTTTGGTGTAATTTCGATAATACGGTTGGCAACGGTTTCTGTTAACTGGTGATCTCGTGAGGTAAATAATATCGCACCTTTAAAATCTTTCATGCCATTGTTAAGTGCCTCAATAGATTCGAGATCCAGGTGATTGGTTGGCTCATCAAACATTAACAGGTTGGCTTGTTGTAACATCATTCTGGAGAACATACAACGCATTTTTTCGCCTCCCGAAAGTACTTTTACGTTTTTAAGTACTTCTTCGCCCGAGAATAACATACGGCCTAAAAAGCTGCGTACAAATTGCTCATCTGCATCGGTACCAGAGTATTCACGTAACCAATCTACCAGGTTTTCATCTTTACCTGCAAAATATTCAGAGTTATCGTTCGGGATATCTGCAGTACTAATGGTTACACCCCATTTAAATTCACCCCTGTGCTCTGTATCTCTGCCCGTTAACACATCATAAAATGCTGCAGTAGCTAAACTGTTCTGAGATAATACAGCAATTTTATCACCTTTATTTACCATGAAGGTAACTTTGTCGAACAAAACACCATCGTTTCCGTTTTTACCCAGGTTTTCCACCTGTAAAATCTGATCACCAGCCTCACGACCAGTATTATTGAAGATAATAGCTGGATATTTTCTGCTCGATGCTTTAATTTCGGTAATATCAATCTTATCTAAAGCTTTCTTACGTGAAGTTGCCTGCTTTGATTTAGACGCATTTGCACTAAACCTGCGGATAAATTCCTGTAGCTCCTTCACTTTATCTTCCATTTTTTTGTTCTGGTCGCTACGCTGTTTTAATGCCAACTGACTAGATTCGTACCAGAAAGTATAGTTACCGGTGTAAATGCTCATTTTAGCAAAATCGATATCCACAATATGCGTACATACTGCATCTAAAAAGTGCCTGTCGTGCGATACAACCAATACAATATTCTGGTAATCGGCCAAAAAGTTTTCTAACCAGGCAATGGTTTCGATATCCAAATCGTTGGTAGGCTCATCCAGTAATAAAATATCCGGATTACCAAATAAGGCCTGTGCCAGTAACACACGTACTTTCTGCGTATTGTCTAGCTCCTTTAGTAATTTATAGTGGTTATCTTCGGTAATGCCCAAATTGCTTAACATGGTTGCAGCATTGCTTTCCATGTTCCAACCGTCCATTTCGGCAAAAAGATTTTCAAGCTCTCCGGCACGTTCGCCATCTTTCTCCGAGAAATCTTCCTTCATATAAATGGCATCTTTCTCCTTCATGATGGCATAAAGTTCTTTATGGCCAATCATTACGGTTTCTAATACCGAAAACTCATCAAATTCGTAGTGGTTTTGCTTTAAAACTGCCATTCTTTCGCCTGGAGTAAAAGCCACACTACCAGAAGTTTGGTTTACCTCTCCCGATAAAATTTTAAGAAAAGTAGATTTACCTGCGCCGTTAGCCCCAATTACGCCATAGCAGTTGCCCTGGGTAAACTTTAGGTTAACATCTTCAAATAATGTGCGTTTGCCGTATCGTAACGATAAATTAGAAACTGAAATCATGCTATAATCAAAATAAGCCGCAAAGATACGCAAAAAGGTTGAGGGTAGAAAGGCATTTACTCGCTGTAAAGTTGAAAAATTAAGGTTGTAATGTTGTTGTAAAGTTGACTGTTGGGAAATGAAGGGTTCTGGCCGTTGTAGGGAGCAGCAGTCCCGTTATCCACTTTACTACGTTGCACTCCGTGTTCGCTACTACCGGGTTTAGTTAACAAAGGGGGGAAGCTTTTGTCCCATGGTTTAAAATCCTAAGCTTCAAATTAACAAGATTAATACATGATTGTTCAGGCTTTTTCTCAAAGTAATTTTAGTATTTTAGTGATACACACAAAATGAAATCAATATGAAAAAATTAACACTAGGCATTATCATGTCTGCTATTTCCGTCGTGGCTTTTGGCCAAGAATCCCAGTATAAATATAAAGTAGATTTTTTTGGCGATACCATTCTGGTCGATTCGAAAGATAACACCATCGGCAAACAGAAGAAAGACTTTTTTGGTAAAACCATCATTGTAGATAAAGATGGTAAAACCATAGCCAGGCAAAAGCAGGATTTTTTCGGCAATACGATTTTAGAAAATGAAGCCGGGAAAGCTGTAGGTACGCAAAAGAAAGACTTTTTTGGCAATACGGTGTTAGAAAGTGAACGTGATCAAAATCTGGTGCCAAAGTTATTAGGAGGTTTGGTTCCCGGTGATGGGAAAACAGAAGTGGCCATCAAACAAAAAACAGATATCCACGGTAATATCGTTATTGAAAATGATCGCGGCCAGGTCTTAAATGTTTATAAAACAGATATTTCGGGCAACATCAGCATAGAAGATGGCAATGGTAAAGTAATAGGCAAACAGAAAAATAATGTTTTTGGCGATACCGTAGTTGGAGATGACCATGGAAATGTATTGGCTAAGTATAAAAAAGATGTATTTGGTAATACTGTTGTAGAAGATGTTAACGGTAAGAAGATGGGGATTTTCAAAACAGATATTTTTGGAAATAAATCTTTCGTCCCGGAACATTAAAGGGTATTGATTATTTAATAAACTGTTTCAAAGTAGGGGGCGTCATTCTCGCGCATGCGGGAACCACGAAGTGCTCAGCGAAGCTAATCTTAATGCAAGCTGCATATAGCATTTAGATTCCCAATCTACCCGATAGTTATCGGGTTGGGAATGACGACCTATCTCGAGGTAATTTGTCGTAAAAAAATAGAATTCTCATAGGACTGTTATCTGTTTATCTCCAGCAAAAAGTTTATTTTAGTCGCATGCAAAGCCACTCCCTGCTCGAAACAATAAAAACAACACTTCAGAAAAGCAAAGTAGAAAAATTAGCCGCAATTGCTTCAGAAGACACCTTTTCAGTAAAAGAGCTGATCGATTTAAGTTTCTATCACGATGAACAGATAGGTTTTAGGGCCGCATGGATTTTAGAAAATGTATATGCTGCCCATCAGCAGAGATTTTTACCGTACATACTTTATTTTTTGGAGAAATTTCCACAACAAAACAATTTATCGGCATTGAGGCATTATGTTAAAATCCTGGCTTTTATGACCAGGGAAAATGCCTCTGCAGAAATTAAGAAGATTCTTGCCGGTTATGAAACCGATCATTTGGTGGAGGTTGTTTTTGCCTGGTTAATTGATGAGAAGATTCCTGTAGCTGTAAAATCACATTGTTTAAACATTTTGGCCAATTTGAACACCAAACACAATTGGATAAGAGAAGAACTTTTGCAAACCATGGATTTTCTGGTTGATAAAGAAAGCATAGGCTTTTTTGCAAAGGTTAAACAGATCAGGAAACAGTTGGCAGTTCGGAGTTAACGGTTTATAATTTGCAATTAATAGTTTGCGGTTTTCAGTTAATTAAACGTCAAATCTAGCCTTAAACCTTCTGCCTTCCACCTTTTACCTTATATTTACCAAATGAGTACAACATACGATATCATTTCAAAAGTTATAAAAGAACGGCGCAGTATTTTCCCTGCAAGCTATATAAAAAAAGAAATTCCGGTTGAAGTAATCAACCAGATTTTAGAAACAGCCAACTATGCACCAACACACAAATTAACCCAACCCTGGCGTTTTGTTGTGATCAGAAAAGCAGGATTAAAAAAACTTGGTGAAGAACTGGGTAAATTATATAAGGAATTGGTTAGTCCGCAACAGTTTTTACAGAAAAAGTACGACAGCTTTGCCGAAAAAACGAGTCAGGCCGATTGCATCATTGCCATCAATATGCAGGTGAGTGGTAAAATACCGGAGTGGGAAGAGCTGGCGGCCGTTTCGTGTGCTGTTCAAAATATGGCTTTAACTGCCGAAAGCCTGCAGGTAGGTGCCTATTGGAGCTCTCCACCTTTAATTGATGATTTAGGTGATTTCTTAAGTCTGGGTGAAAATGAAAAGTGCATCGGCTTATTTTACATGGGCTATCACAACGAAAAACCCTGGGCGCCAAACCGAACTTCGATGGAAGAAAAGGTGAGGTGGATAGAGGGGTAGTTCATTGGTTCATTAGTAGATACTGTAATCGGTTAATTGACTTCAGACTAAGGACAAAAGACTTCGGGCTATTGGTTAGTCAAGTGTCCTCGTCATCTCGACTGGAGCTTAGCGGAATGGAGAGATCTTTAAACAAAAGTTCCAATAGGTTAACTTTAAAAGATTTCTTCCCGAATTTTCGGGATCGAAATGACGATCTTTCTAAAAATTCACATTATTTAATGTATGTTAAATCCTCTTGATAATTATTTCGAACAAAAAGATGAGCCGGTTAAAAGCTGCCTGCAATATTTAAGGTCGCTTTTAATGGGCTATGCTGATATTACAGAGCATTGGAAATACGGAATGCCTTTTTATTACCATAAAGGAAAAATGTTCTGCTATCTTTGGATACACAAAAAACTCCATCAGCCTTACATCGGTTTGGTTGACGGAAATAAAATTGAACACGAAGATTTATTGCAGGAGAAAAGAGCCAGAATGAAAATTTTATTGATCAACCACCTCGAAGATACCCCCAAAAAGAAAATCGAATCTATTTTAAAACAGGCCTTTGCCTTAAGGAAATAGTCTGTTTTCCTTTTAATATCATCCGTTTTTACATTTTCCATTATTATATGTCTGCATTAAAATCTAAACTTTATCAGCTTTGCCTAACTTTTATTCAAAATAGGATAGAAAATATTGAATATTCTCTGCAACAGGCCAGGCAAGCTTCTAATGATGATACAAAAAGTAGTGCAGGCGATAAATACGAAACCACGCGCGAAATGATGCAGCAGGAGATGGACCGCAACAGCAAATTACTGTATGAAGCCGGGCAACAGAAAATTGCATTACAACAGATCGAAAATGTAGAATCAGATCGCCTGGTTAAAAACGGAAGTTTGGTTTTAACCTCAGAAGGCAATTTTTACATCAGCATCAGTGCAGGAGAACTAAATACCGATGGACAAAAATTCTTTGCGGTATCGCAAGCTTCGCCGATAGGGAGGTTTTTGATCGGAAAAGCAATAAATGAAAGCTTTAATTTTAATGGTAAAGAATATATCGTAAAAGAGATACTGTAAAGTTTTCAGTTGGCAGTTTTCAATTTGCAGTAGATAGTTTTGAATCGGCAGTTAACAACATTATACTTGCAGTTCGTAGGTTTATATTTGCAATTAACAGTTCTAAACTTGTAGTTAACGACATTATACTTGCAGTTAACAGCTTTATGCCTGCAGTTCGTAGCTTTATGTTTGCAGTCAACAGAATTATACCTCCCATCTCGAGTTCTATCAATGCAGTTAACAACTTTATCGGAGAGGTAGGTAACTTTATCGTAGCAGTAGATAAGTTTATATTTGCAGTTACCAGGTTGATGCCCGAAGTTAAGCGTTAAAAATCTGTGTAATCTGTGTAATCTGCGGGAACAATTTATCCTATTCATTCCCGCTGATTTAAGATGATAAGCGCAGATGATAAGTTTTCAGTTGGCAGTTTTCAGTTAACCAGTTCTAAAAGTTAATCGATTAACCAATAATCAACTGTAAGCTACTTAATACTCATTCTTTGGGCAAACGCAGGCGCCAAATAGGCCTTTAAATCCGAGTAAGGAATAAATACTACAATCTGCCCTTGTGCATAACTCGCTACTTCATATGGATTGTACATAAAAGCAATTCCATTCGCATTGAAATAAAAATTTTTGTTCGGTTTAATAAAGTCATCAAAAAGAACAGTGTTCAGTGCATCTTTGGCTTTAATGTTATATTCTTTACGAAGATTGCGTTCTAAAATACTTTGTAAGGTATTCGAATCTATTTTGATGATATCGCTAAGCACCATTTGTTTTTTGTTTTTCACATCTAAACAAAACATTACGCTGCTGTAATTTCCATGTGCACCACCAGTATAAGCATCAGCAAGGAAATCGACCACTACATAACCATTATCATTGTAATTGATAGATTGCTGGCTATTATTGGTGTAGTTCATCCATGCCTGAAAATCGTCGCCACGGCTATTTTTCGATTGCTCTGCAACCTGCATCTTATAATCTTTAAAATAAGCGGTGGCTATGTTTTTAAAGCCAATGGAGCGGTCTATATTTGGCTTTAGCCCCGAAATTTTTTTAAGTTCCGAGTTTAGCCAGTTGCCGTATTCATCGTTGTTTTTACTTTCCAGGTATTCAAAACTGATTTCAGCTACAGGCGATTTTGGCTGATTGGCAAATGCCTTAACCGAATCTTTATAAATGCCTGCATTGAATTGATAACTGCCCTCAGGATATTTTTCTGTTAAAGCAATCGGGTATTTTTTGGTCTTATCGCCACTTTCCCAATTGCCATTAAAACCATCTCCATTCCATTTTAAAGCTAAATGTGGCGATTTAAAATCCTGTGTAAAGTACGATTCATAAAAACTGTATTCAGTGAGCACAAGGCTATCTTTCCCGATTAAAGTATCGGTTGATAGGTTAAGCCACGAGCCCTCATAATAATAGGTGCCACTTACATCATCATCAACCTTTTGCAAATGCATCACTACTTTTTTGCCTGCAATGGTACCTTCCAATCGCTTGTAAAAACTTTCTGTAAGTTCGGCCTTTGTATTCGCTGTACTATCATTTGTAGTTTCAGCGGTATTGGCTCCATTTTTAGGGTTGTTACAGGCAGCTATGATCAGTAGTCCGAAAAGAAAACAAAGCAAATAATATTTCATAGGGAGGGTATAAAGTTTAATGTTATAAAGTTTGAACGTTGATGTGCTTAACCTTCATTCAAACGCGCTAAGTTTTAAACCTCTTTGTTATGATTTTGTTTTATTAAAGCTCTTGTTAATGCTGTAATATAAATTTTTTGCCGTGTATCTTCCCGGATCAATTATTCTTCTGAGCGTATAAAGCGGGTAGTTCTCGTCTCTTGCCGTCGAAAGTATAAATGCAGCTTTAAAGCCATGCTCTTTCAGCTTGTGTAAAGTTGAAGCTTTAAAAACACCGTAGGGATAGGCGAAATACGCTACTTTTTTCCCTGTAATTTCTTCCAGTTTTTTAGTTGGCTCATCGATTTGGGTTGTCCAGTCGGCATCGGTAAACTGCGCAAAGTTTTTATGATCATAGGTATGGCTGGCAATCGTATTTCCCTCGTCAGATAATTGTTTAATCTGCTCTTTAGTCATGTAATTGATCCGCCCTTTTCTGCCGATCGATACTGTCATAATAAAATAAACCCCTTTAAAACCATGTTTTTTTAATGTTGTATTCCCAATGGTAAATTGATCTTCGTCGGTATCATCAAAAGTGATCATAATCGGCTTTTCCGGCAGCTTAGCACCATAAACCAGATAATTGTAGAGCTGATCGGGTAAAATAGAATGATAACCGCTATCGGCCAGCATTTTCATGTGGTCTTTAAATTTATCAGGGGCAATAATGTCGTCGTGTGCTCTTTTACTGTCACTGGCAATATTATTTCTGATTTGATGATAACACAAAACAGGTACCTCTCTACGGGCCAGAATGGTTTTGTTATCGGCAGGTTTGGTATTGGCCGAATCTATTTTAACCTCTTTGATCGTGCTTGTTGCAACAATTTTTTCTTTTTGCTTATTGCTCGAACAAGCCAGTGAAAATGATCCTAAAAATAAAATTGATAAAAGGATGTGAGTAGCAGGTTTTAGATGTTTATCCAAGGTTTTAATTTATTTGATCAAAGATACAGCGTTTTCAGAAAGGATAAACTCTTTTTCATAAATATCCCACTCTTTTTGAGTAATACCTGATTTTAAAGCAATTCTTTTAAAGAAAGCGTAATCTGTTAATTCACCTTTAGCGATTAAACAGGTGTTAAGGAACTTGAAAGTGCGCTGCTCTCCGATTGATTGTTCCAGTCCGCGCAATAAAAATGGGCCGTATGAATAACGGTAAGTACCTGATATTTCATTCGCTTCTTTAATCGCATTTAAAGGTTTCGCCTTAAAATTTTTTAGCTGTTTCCCTTTATCTTCAAAATATTTGGTGCCGAATGCTTTGCCAAATTTTTCTTCACTTGCTTTGACCGATAAATATTCTGCGGTAGATTCTAAGAAGAACCAGAACAAAGTAGAGTTGGGTTGTAAGACGTTGCCGAAATAATAATGCCCAATTTCATGTGCGATAAATGGATAATCGTTCTGGTTTTTAAGTTTATGTTGCTCCTCATCAATCATATCACCCAGTTTAATACCCGCAAAAGCAATGGTTGGAAAAGCCACAAAACCCCAGCTTCTGCCTTTGTTAAATTTTTCTACAGGTGCATGTTCAATAAATACATTTTTTGTATTGTATGGGATTTTTAAAACCTTATAATAATAGGCTTTCATTTCAGCAATATTCTGTTCAAAAACATTCAATTGCTTATCATTCATTTGCGTGTTTAAAAATAGCGCGCCATTGGTTTTTTGTACATTATAATCTCCGGCAAAAAGCATCGGCGCAATGGGAATATTCGATTTAAATCTGGCAATTGGCCCCGGTTTAGGCAGATCGCCGTTTACAAAAATCATCTTAGCATCCTTACTTGTTACCTGGATATCGAAGGTCATTTGTTCAATCAGCTTGTCGTTTTTGATATCATAAATAATCGGATACCATTTAGATTGATCTGTAGCCCTCATCGTTTTGCCATTAAAAGCAATTAATCCCTTAAAATCTATAAAGTTTAGTGTATCAGTGTAAATTGGGAATGCTCCTGTATAAGTAATGTGCAATTTAACCGGGTTAACCATTGTACTGTCTTTAAACAATGGAGTATAGGTTAAACCTTCGCCGCGCATGGCGCCACCATAAAATCCGGCATAGTTTAAGGTTTGGTTTGCCGAATCTTTTATCGCCTTAATGTTAAAGCCCTTGTTTAACAGAATCTGATAGTCTTTTCCCAGGTTGGGGATATTGCTGAGTATAAAATCGCAGGTAATCTGCCCTGTGGCCATTACAACTTCTACTTTTCCGCTCAGGTGTGGTGATTGTGCATTGAGCTTAACGATCTGAAAGAACAATAAAACAACTATTGCAATTTTTTTCATGTTGTGGAGGTAACTCGTTAAAAAGAAAATCCCCAGCTTTTGCTGGAGATATTTTGCTTAAAAGCTATTTTTAATACTATTGCTCAATGTTTTTGGCGACCAGTAACCGCTGGCAATAATCCTCCGGATGGTAAACAACGGGTCTTTTTCATCGCGTTTGGTTGATAATTGATAAGCCATTCTAAAACCCCGTTTTTTAAGCTCAGGAATACCTTCTGCATTCCATAAACCAAAAGGATAGGCAAATTCTGTCATCTTTTTACCTGTAATTTCTTCCAGTTTTTTTGTTGGTTTATCTAATTGTTCTTCCCAATCCTTACCTGCATATTTTTTAAAGTTTTTATGATCATAAGTGTGGCTACCGATCACATTTCCCTCATCAGCAAGTTGTTTAATCTGCTCTTTGCTCATGTAATCTACAAATTTGCCTTTTTTGCCGATCGAAACGGTCATGATGAAATAAACGGCTTTATACCCCAGTTTATCTAAAGTAGGGCGCACAATGGTAAACTGATCCAGGTCAGTATCATCAAAAGTTAACATAATGGGTTTGCTCGGTAGCGCAGCACCAGTGTTCAGGTAGGCATAAAGCTGATCTGGTAAAATGGTATGATAACCACTATCGGCCAGCATTTTCATCTGGTCTTTAAAATTCTGGATTTCTACAATATAATCTTTACCTACTTTGCCGTCAGTTGGTTTCCAGTTTCTTACCTGGTGATAACATAAAATAGGTACCTGTTTTCTGGCTAAAATGGTTTTGGCATCAGCAACTTTTATTTTAGAAACGTCAACCGGTGTTCCTGTACTTGTAGCATTTTTAGAAGTTTGCCCGGCAGAATCTTTAGCCGTGGCATTTTCTGTTTGAGATTTAGATTGGCAGCTGGCAAATAAGATTACTCCGGCTGTTATTAGGGTTAAAAAGCTGTATTTCATTATGAGGATATATAACTACAAAACTATAAAATCCGTCAATTATTTAACCATCAAAATAAATTGTGTTAATAATTAATTTCGGGTGCATAAAATTGAGCTAACTATCGCTTTTATTACACATTAAAGCCTGCTTAATATGCTTTAATTAAATAATTTAGCGGCTCAAACAAATTTTGATGAATAAACTTTATAAACTCCTGCTGTGTACGCAGTTTTTATCCTTAGCTGTAGTTGCACAAAACAAAACATTTACCCTAACCGAAAATATTCAAGTACAGCCTAAAGCAAATTATCAGCTTGCATCGCGTTTTTCGCCAAATAAGTTGAAAAAAATGGTTTATTCTACAGCTGTAGACCCACATTGGCTAAAGTTGAGCAACCGCTTTTGGTACACTTTCGAAAGCCCGAAAGGAAAATTCTGGTACCTCGTAGATCCTGCATCAAAAAGCAAAAAGCTGATGTTTGATAATGCCAAGCTAGCTGCAGATATTACCCTGATTGTTCGCGATCCATTCGATGCCGAACATTTGCCGTTGGAAAATCTGAAATTTGCTGCTGATGAAAAAAGTATTTCTTTCGAAATTAAAAGCAGCATTGATGAGCTGAAAAAAGATAGAAAAGACAAAAAAGCTGCAGATTCTATGCAGAAGAAAATATTTTCTTTCAAATACGAACTGGCCAGCGCGAAATTAACTGAGGTGCCAAACTTCAGTAAGCCAAAGCCAAAACCATCATGGGGATCGGTAGCGCCCGATTCATCGGCCATTATCTTCTCCCGCAACTACAACCTGTATTGGATGGATAAAGACAACTACAAAAAAGCAGTTAAAAATGAAGATGACAGTACGATCGTAGAACATCAGCTAACTAAAGATGGTGTTAAGTTTTATTCATATGGAAGTGATGGCGATGGCGAGAACAACGTAGAGAACGAGAAAAACAATAAAAAACGCCGTGGTGCTTATGTGCTTTGGTCGCCGAACTCGAAATATTTCGTATTGGATAGAACCGATTCGCGTAAGGTTAAAGATCTTTGGGTTATTAATAGTGTTACACCTGGCCGCCCAACGTTAGAAACCTATAAATATCAGATGCCGGGAGAGGCTGAAGCCCCTCAGGATGAAGTGCTGTTGTTCGATTTTGCTGCAAAATCTTATAAAAAACTGAGTGTTGCCGCATTTAAAGATCAAAGTGTTTCAGTTTGGAGCAAACCATCATTAAATAAAGACCGTGATAACGAATTCCGTCCGTCTATCTGGTTGGGTAATGATAGCCGATTCTATTTTTCACGCACCAGTCGCGATTTAAAACGTATCGACATTGGTACGGTTGATATTGCTACCGGAAAAGTTACGCCTTTAATCGACGAACGTTTTAATACCTATGTTGAAGTTAACCGCCCAGGTTTGGTAAATGATGGCAACGAACTGATTCATTGGAGTGAGCGCGATGGTTGGGCACATTTTTATCTCTTTGATGGAAATGGGAAGCTGAAAAACCAGATTACCAAAGGTGCTTTCCACTGTGAGAGTATCGTAAATATCGACGAGAAAAAACGTATTCTTTATTTTACGGCAAATGGCCGGGAAGGTAAAGAAGACCCTTACTATTTACATTTATACAGCATCAATTTTGATGGCTCGAACATGAAATTGTTAAATGCAGGTGATTTTGACCATGTGGCGAATATGAATGATAACAATACTTTTTTTGTTGATAATTATTCGAGGGTAAACACTGCACCAAAAGCGACACTTTATGACGGAACCGGGAAAAAAGTGATGGATCTTGAAACTACAGATCTTTCATTATTAATAACAGCAGGTTACAAATTCCCTGAACCTTTCAAAGTAAAGGCTGATGACGGGATTACCGATCTGTACGGCGTAATGTATAAACCTTTCGATTTCGATCCGAATAAAAAGTATCCGATTATCGAATATGTTTACCCAGGCCCACAAACTGAAGCGGTAAACAAAGCTTTTAGCAAAAGTATGGACCGTACCGAGCGTTTAGCTCAATTTGGTTATATTGTAATTACGGTAGGTAACCGCGGTGGCAACCCTTCGCGGTCTAAATGGTACCATACTTACGGTTATGGTAACCTGCGCGATTACGGTTTGGCAGATAAGAAAACGGCTATTGAGCAATTGGCAGCCAAATACCCTTATATCGACGAATCGAAAGTGGGTATTACAGGTCACTCTGGAGGTGGCTTTATGTCAACCGCTGCTATGTTGGTTTATCCCGATTTCTTTAAAGCTGCGGTATCGAACGCAGGAAACCACGATAATAGCATTTACAACCGTTGGTGGAGCGAAAAACACCATGGTGTAAAAGAAACCATTTCCTTAAAAGGCGATACCTCATTTAAATACAGCATTGATAAAAACCCTGATCTTGCCAAAAACTTAAAAGGGCATTTGTTATTGATGCATGGCGATGTAGATAATAATGTGCATCCGGCAAATTCTATCCGCGTGGCCAATGCACTAATGAAAGCCGGCAAACGTTTCGATTTCTTAATTATTCCAGGTCAGCGCCATGGTTTTGGAGATATGACCGAGTATGCTTTCTGGAAACTGGCCGATCATTTTAACAAATATTTAATCGGCGATTTTTCTGAACCGAGCGATGTTGATTTAGTAGAAATGGACAGGGATATCGAACAGAACGGAAAATAAATTTCATTTAACCACAGATAAAAAGGATGCACAGAGCAATCCGTGTTTATCGGTGTCTATCTGTGGTTAAATATTTTACTCCAAGCCATCTGTTGTTTTTGGGAAACAAAGTTCTATTTGTCATGGCTTGTGTCCTCACAAACCATTTTTACAACGATAAGCCCTCGTTGCGTGGCTAATTTTTCATTAGCCGTGGCAATCTACTCAGTAAGTGTTGTTTTTGATGTTAGATAGCTTTTGGAAAGCCAGGCTTCGGTAGTTCTTCGGTTATTTCAGTCCTGCTATTGCCTATCAACATGAGTCGTCATTGCGAGGCTAATCCTTCATTAGCCGCGGCAATCTATCTAATTAGTGTTTGTTTCTTGAGTTAGATAGCTTTTTGGAAAGCAGGCTCCGGTAATTCTTCGGTTATTTCAGTCCTGCTATTGCCTATAGTCCCGATTTGAATTTTTCTTAAATACAATATTGGTTTAAATCGGGAGCTATTTGGCGCTATCAGGTTTAATATTTTAGGGTTGTATTCCAAATTTAAACCGTTCTATTGCAAAATTTCCCCTTTGGACCATGATTCGTGCCCTCGCTAGCCATTTTGTTATTTGTTTAACCACTGATAAAAAGAATGCACACATATTCAATCCGTGTTTATCAGTGTCCATCTGTGGCTAACCCATTTTCCTGTAAGCCACCTGTTGTTTTTGCGAAACAATTTTCCTCCATGATTAGTGTCCACACAAACCATTTTGTTGTTATTTAACCACAGATAAAAAAGGATGCACACAGATTCAATCCGTGTTTATCAGTGTTCATCTGTGGTTAAACCATTTTTCTACGAGTCATCTGTTGTTTTTGCGAAACAAATTTTCCTTCCATGGTTTGTGTCCTCACAAACCATTCTGGTGATTAGAAACAATTTAAAGGATATGGCTGTTGTTTTAATATGAATTACAAAAGCACAATTTTGGCATCATTACTTTTAGTTGGAGGAATGGCCAGTAGCAGCGCTCAAGATATAGATCAAAAAAATGTTCCATCAGTTATTAAATCAGCATTTAATAAAGCTTATCCAAAAGCAACAGATGTAGATTGGGAAAAGAAAGGTGCAAATTATGAGGTCGATTTTAATTTAGGAAAGGTAGCTCATAAAGCTACTTATGCGGTTTCGGGCAAAACAGTTTCTTTCGAAAAAGATATTCCTAATGCCCAATTGCCGGCAGTAATTGCTAAGAATATTAAAGCAAAATACCCTAAAGGTAGAATCGATGACGTAGATTGGATTAATACTGCTGGGAAGATAACCTACAAAATCGATATCGAAGGTACACCGGATGTAAATGTTTGGTACGACGCCAGTGGAAAGTTTATTAAAGAGGTAGCCGACTAAAATTTTAAACATAATTGTGACGGCTTGTGTCCGCACAAACCACTTTTTTGCGATTTAACCACAGCTAAAAAGGATGGACACAAATTCAATCCGTGTTGATCAGTGTGCATCTGTGGTTAAAAATAACTTGTTTAATAAGAGGCAAACAAAAAAGCCCCGAAAATTTCGGGGCTCTGATCTGTTAAGGTAATCCGTTAGTGTTTTTTTATTTGTAAAGGTAATTTACTGCAATCACATCATTTGCGTTGAAAGTACGGTTACCACCATTAGAACAGGCCAACATAAATGAGCCCGCATCAGGAGTGGAAGGCGTTCCGGGGATTCTAACTGCGCCCACATTCGATGCACCTTCGTTGCCTGCACCACTTGCGCCACAACTAAAGGCACGGTTCATGTAATCCGTATGACGGAAACCTATGCAATGGCCAACTTCGTGCTGGATCACAGAAGCTAGATACAACAAATCTGGGTTTGTGCCATAGGCAGCCGCATTGGTGTTCATTTTAATCTGATTATACGGTTTTCCTGATGCTGTTGGGAAACCCGCAGAGCCTAAGGTAATAAAGCCGCCACTTGGACCTTCGTTAAAGCCAACAACGTTAATGTTTCCGGTTGTACCTGCGCTAGCCCTTTGGAAAGTAATACGTAAACCCAATGAGTTGTACCTCGAAATCATGGTGTTTACAGCATCGCTATATACCTGAGGTAGATTGGTTACTGAAACCGTAATTACACGTGGTAATGATTTAACCAGGTTCGTGGTTCGGTACTGTTCAGTTTCGGCAATGTTTAAATTTGCACCAGTAGAAGGTTCAGCTAAATTGTCATCAGTTAAAAGAATATCGCCCTCTACCAAATAACCTTCATCTGTTTTGCGGATATTGTCGGTGCTAAAGCCTAGAGATTTGATCTGTGATAATTTGTCTGCTGAAATTTCAGTTTTGTTTTCTACCGCATTTTCTGTATTATTACTCTTACAAGAGTATAGGTTCGTGAGTAGAAGAAATGCTGCTGCAATCGATAAAAATTTTGTTCTTTTCATCTTAGTTAGAATTAAATTAGTTTAGGTTGAATAAGTTAGTTAATAAAATTTGTGGATTACCTTATTAATCCTAATTTAGAGAAGATAAACGATGTAAACAAAATTTTATAATAAAATAATTTTTGAAAGTCAGTACTGTATTTTTAGTTATATGTTTTTGTCTGTCTGTGCTTAGTTTAAACGCACAAGTACAACCTGCTGGAATAGAAAAATATTTTGAAAAATATATTTCCAAAACTGGTGATTCACAAAAATTAAGTGCCGAAGGGCTCATTTTGGTTCGGTTCAATCATACGTTGACGGCTACCGAAATTCAATTATTAAACCCTAAAAAGAAGCTTGCCGGCGATTATTTTATTGTCGAAAAATCGCCTGTCTCCAACCTCTCTAATCATGTTATTTATCAAGAAAAAGCTAATGGATTATGGAAGGCCAGCGATCGGTTAACCAAAGTGCTTGCCAAGTCCACAAAAAAGAACGATTCTATTCTGGTTAGGTTATCCTTTAAAAATATAAATACTTTACCTGGTTCAGTTAAAAACTTAAGCATAAAATCAATAGATCATATCAACAACCTGATTATGGTTAATATTTTACCAGCTGATTTAATGTTGATATTGGAGCTGGATGATATTTTATACGCTGATGTTTTGCCGGTTGCTAAAGAGGAAGTGGTGATTAATGGCATCGATCTCGGTTTAAACCAAATTTCTAATGCCCATCGTCTTTTTCCGGGTATTGATGGGGCGGGGGTAAATGTTTCCTTTAAAGAAGGGATGTACGATGCAAGCGATCTCGATCTGTTAGGTAAAACGCTACCTGGCGCAATTATCGGCAAAACACCAACCTCCCATGCTACCACTATGGCCACTTTGGCATTAGGGAACGGCAATTCCTTTATCCGTGGTTTAGGTGCCGCACCTAAATCCAAATTGGCATATTCTGATTTTTCTAACCTCATGCCAGATTTGGTTACTGATTTAAACAGGCTTCAGATTAAAGTTCAAAACCATTCGTATGGTACCGATATAGACAATGACTACGGAATGGAAGCAGCTGCATACGATAAGCAGATTTACGAAACTGATACTTTGATCCATGTTTTTTCTGCCGGAAATAAAGGAACAACAACGCCGTCAGTTGGTTTTTATCAAGGGATAACCGCCAGAGCCAATTTAACAGGCAATTTTAAGCAGGCCAAGAACTTATTGGTGATCGGAGGGATTAACAGAGAAAATATTTCTGAAAATCAGAGCAGCAAAGGTCCTGCCTATGATGGACGCGTAAAACCGGAACTTGTTGCCTTGGGTGAAGACGGAACATCGGGCTCTGCTGCAATTACCAGTGGATCAATCGCTTTGTTAGAACAATTTTATCAGCAGAAATATAAAAAAGGAGCTTCAGCTTCATTAATTAGGGCAACAGTAATTAATTCAGCTGATGATTTGGGAACACCACATGTTGATTTTTTATATGGCTATGGAAAATTGAATGCAGCCCAATCGTTAAAAACTTTAGATGAAAACAGGGCGTCTTTGTATGAAGTGGCCAAAAATCAGGATTTGCTTATTCCTTTGGCAATTCCGGCTAATGTAGCTGAAGTGAAACTCACCATTACCTGGAACGATCCTCCTGCTGTTGTAAATGCAGCACAAAGTTTGGTTAATGGATTGGATTTAAGTCTCGAAAATCCTGCCGGAAATTTAACACTGCCCTGGGTGTTAAGCAGCTTTCCGCATTTAGATTCCCTCTCAAAGCCAGCGGTGCGCAAAGCCGACGTTATCAATACCATTCAGCAGGTTAGCCTCGATAATCCCCCGGCGGGTGCTTATAAGGTTCATGTTAATGGTAACAGGATCACACAGGGCAATAACCAGCGTTTTGCAATGGCTTATCGTTATACATTCAAAAACACTTTTTCTTTCATCAATCCTGGAAAAAACGAATACTTTTTTGCCAATGAAGATAACTACATAAGGTGGGAAAATACTTACACCAGTAAAACCGGAAATTTATCGGTGAGCTATGATGAAGGGATTACATGGAAATCAATTGCTTCGGGGATCGATTTAAGTAAAGGTTTTTACAACTGGAATGCTCCAGATTTGTTTGCAAAAGCAATGATGAAAATGGAAGTGGATGGAAATGTAATATTGAGCCAATCATTTACGATTTCTAGTCCGAGGACTTTGAAAGTTGGCTATGTATGTAAAGACGGGGCGGTGCTCAACTGGGACCCACAACCCGGTGCAAAAGATTATACGCTGTACAATATTGTAGATAATATTCTTTCTCCGGTGCTAACCCTTACTGATACTATAGTTAAGCTTGATGCAAGTAAGATTAATAGTAAGTATTTTGCGATAGCAGCTAACGGGACAGGTTTTACAGGTTTAAAAAGTTATACAATCGATTATACGCAGCAGGGAATTGCCTGTTATGTAAAGAGTTTATTTGCTTTAGTGGCCGATGAGAACCGGATAAGGGTTGATCTGAAGATAGGCAGTACTTTGGATTTAAAGAATATCATTTGGGAAAAACAGACCGGGCCAAATACTTTTAGTATTTTACAGCAGACCAAGCCAGTTTCAAATCAACTCGATTATGCAATTTTTGATGAAAAACCAAAAGCTGGAATCCAGTTTTACCGTGTTACTTTCGAAACTGCCAACGGCCAGGTGCAGAGCGATCTGGTTTCGGCAGTGTTTCTTAAAGGCAATGAATTTTCCTTCTTTCCCAATCCGGTAGCCGATTATTTAACCATTCTGAGCGGATCATTCGAAGATTACAGTTTATCTATCTTTAACATCTTAGGACAGAAGGTATTTGAGGAAAAGGCCACAAGTTCGAACCGTTTTTTGCTCAGCGCTTTATCAACAGGTGTTTATGTTGGTGTGATCAATAAAAACGGGCAACAGTTAAAGAAATTTAAGCTAATTAAGCAATAATTGAAACATGTTTTGCGTAAACCTTTGGTGATTATCGGGAGGCATTTTGGTTCCCTCAGATTTAATATGATAAGCGCCGAATTTTGGAATTAAGGGTGTTTAAGCTTTGTCTGCGCCAATCTGTGGGAGATATATTTGTTCCCTCAGATTTAATATGATAAGCGCCGAATTTTGGAATTAAGGATGTTCGAGCTTTGTCTGCGTAAATCTGTGAGATCTGCTGGAGATTCTCAAATTAGGGATGATAAACACAGAAACTCCTAATTTCTTCGTATTTTTCAGCAAATGAAATTTTTTATTGAAATTCAATTCTTTATAAATGAAAAAACTCCTTCTACTTTCCAGTTGTGCACTTCTGTTCTTTGGCTCCTGTAAACAGGGTGCAAAAAGTACTGGCGATAGTGCCGATTCGTTAGCCATTAAAGCCATTAACGATTCGAGTTTAACCCAATATCTATCTGTAATTGCGGCTGATAGTTTAGAAGGGCGAAAACCTTTTACCAATGGAGAAACCAAAACGATTAATTATCTAAAAACTCAGTTCGAAAAACTAGGCCTGCAGCCGGGCAATGGAGATAGTTTCTTTCAGGAGGTACCCATGGTAGAAATTAAATCTGTGCCGGAAGATAAAATGGTTTTCAAAGGAAAAACAGCATCCTTAACACTCAATTATTTAACCGATTTTGTGGCTGGCACGCGCCGTGTGCAAGATGAGGTAAGTATGAGTAACTCATCGCTGGTTTTTGCAGGGTATGGCATTGTTGCGCCCGAGTATGGCTGGAACGATTATGCAAATCTAGATGTAAAAGGGAAAACGGTGGTGGTGTTGATCAATGATCCGGGCTTTGCCGATTCTACCTTGTTTAAAGGTAAAAATATGACTTACTACGGCAGATGGACTTACAAGTTTGAAGAAGCTGCAAGGCAGGGGGCTACAGGGATTATTATTGTTCATGATACCGAGCCGGCAGCTTATCCCTGGACAGTTGTGCGCAGTGGCTGGTCGAAATCTAAACTTACCCTGCAAAGCGAAGACAATGGAATGAGCAGGACCGTAGTAGAGGGCTGGATTACTTTAGATAAGGCGAAACAGCTATTTGCACTGGATGGTAAATCATTCGATCAATTGGCTCTAAGCGCCCGGAAAAAAGGTTTTAAAGCTGTTGATTTAAATATCACCACTTCACTAAAGGTTAAAAATACCATCAAAAAATCGGTTACTTATAATGTTCTGGCTAAAATACCAGGCGATAAGCGTAAAGATGAAGCTATTATTTATTCGGCACATTGGGATCATTTAGGCGTGGGAGAAAAAATACAGGGCGATTCTATTTACAATGGAGCGGTTGATAATGCAACTGGCGTAGCTTCTTTATTCGAAATTGCTTCGGCCTTTAAAAAGTTGCCTAAAGCACCCGGACGCACCATTTTATTTATTTCTTATACCGCCGAAGAGCAGGGTCTTTTAGGGTCTGAGTATTACGCCAAACACCCGGCTTTCCCTTTGGCTAAAACGGTTGCCAATATCAATATGGATATGATGGGTATCGCCGGTAAAACCAAAGATATTGTGGTGTACGGCTTTGGTCAGTCAGAATTGGAAGATTATGCTGCAACGGCGGCTAAAAAACAGGGGCGGGTAATTGTGCCAGATCCTGTTCCCTCATCGGGATTATACTATCGTTCCGATCATTTTAATCTGGCCAAGGTTGGTGTACCATCACTGTTTACAGGTTCAGGGGTAGATAACATTAAAAATGGCAGGGCGTGGGGATTAAAGCAGGTAGCTGATTTTACTAAATTCCGTTACCATTCACCACAGGATAATTTCGATTCCAAAACATGGGATTTATCCGGTATTGTAGAAGATGTTCGGATGCTCTTTGATATGGGTTACCGCATCAGTAATGAAAATTCGTATCCGAAATGGAAAGATGGGTCTGAATTTAAAGCCATCAGAGAAAAAAAGTAAAACAAAAAGCGTCCCGATGGTAAACCGGGACGCTCTTCGAAAAAAAGTCATTTATTAAGTTTCCCCTAAGGGAGAATTAATTAAAAGTAGAACTGTACACCTAATCTTGGTGCGAAAGTATCAGCGTTTAAACCGAAAGTATTGGTTTTAACTTTAGCGCCAGTTCCTTCAGCTTTTAAAGTATAGTTTTCATAACTTAAACCTTTAACCGAAAGTTCGATGCCGATTCTTTTTGTTGGGAAAAATGCAAATCCTGGAGCAAGTTCTACACCGATTTTAGTAGTAGTACCGGTTTTAACAGCGTTATCACCGTTCGCATCAGTTGTTTTTAACTGACCGAAAGCCAAAGGCACAGATAATTGTCCGAAGAATTTGAATTGATCAGACAAACCTACATAGTAACGTCCGAATGGAGCAACTTTAAAAGCACCATCTTGAGTTTTCTCGCTTACCTTTTTATCGTATTCGTAACCAACACCTGTACCGATCGCAAAGTTGTTGCTGATAAAATAACCAACACTTGGTAATACGCTAAAGCTGAAATCCGCTTTTGGGGCGCCATCTACTTTTGTAGAGTTTACACCTACGTTACCACCTAACATAAAATTTCCTTTTTCAGTTTGTGCTTGTGCACCATAAACTAAACCTGCTACTGCTACTAAAGATAATAATAGTTTTTTCATCTTTTTTATTATTTATTTGTTATAAAAATATAGTCAATTTTACTTTTTTAATTTCTGACTATATTTGAATAAAAGTCAACACTTGTGCCAAAAATCTTTGCCTGCGTCATTAAAAAATCAGTTTTTGGTCAACTGCTTAATTGTTAAACAGATATAAAATTAGTGTTAAGTCAATATTATTTTCGTGTGACTAAAAATTAATCGACTGATTAATTTTTTAGACATGACAGATTGACAATCTGACTTTTTTTATATAAATGTCAGATTTTAATCGTCTAAAATGACAGGTTTTTTTGGGAAGGACCTGTTGCGGTTTTGGATTAAACCTTACAAGCAGAAATTAAATTTTCTATTTTCTTTTTAATAATGCCGATGGTTTTCTCATCGGTTAGATTTCCATCCGCATCGAATTTATTTTGTGCTTGTGCAACCAATACTTCTGGTTGCAGTACAGGGTTCATATTTAAGAAAGTAAAAACAGGCAAAAATGCGGTTTGCATTCTAACCGTTCCCCACATGCCCTGTGTGGCGCCCATCACAGCAACTGGTTTATGCATCAAAGGCGAATCTTTTCCACGGCTGGCCCAGTCGATGGCATTTTTTAATCCGCCTGGAATAGAATAGTTGTATTCAGGAGAAACAATAATAAAAGCGTCTGCAGTGGCCAATGCATCTCTAAATTTCACCACGCTTGCCGGCCTTTCTTCAACTTCCGGTAAATCATGATCTGCATTGTAAACAGGAATATCATCAAAAGCTATAATTTCGAAAGCAATACCTTCGGGGATTAAACTGCCTGCGACTTTAAGCAGCATGGCATTGTACGATCCTTTTCTTAGACTTCCGCATAGGCCAATAATTTTTTTGTTCTTTTCCATAACTATAAAACCGAAACTTTATAAAAATGTTTGGTTTTTGCAAGGACATATCGCTTAGTTTAAAAGTTTATAATCACTATTTTTGGCGTTATATTTTACCTTTATGACTGAGAATAGCACGACCACTTCCATTATTGAAAAAACTGTTTTCCCAATACTTTTCGCTTTAAGCTTTTCGCATTTACTTAATGATACGATACAATCGTTAATTCCTGCAATTTATCCCATCATTAAAACCAGCTATCATTTAAGTTTTTCGCAAATTGGTTTAATTACTTTGACCTTTCAATTGGCGGCATCATTATTACAGCCATTTGTGGGTTTGTATACAGATAAAAAGCCTCAACCTTACTCGTTGGCTGTTGGCATGGGTTTTACCCTGATCGGGTTAATTTCGCTTTCACAATCGACCCATTTTTACACCATATTACTTTCAGTATGTTTTATCGGGATAGGTTCTTCTATATTTCATCCCGAGGCTTCGCGTATGGCCCACGCCGCATCAGGAGGAAAAAGGGGATTGGCGCAATCTGTTTTTCAGTTAGGGGGTAATGCAGGCAGCTCTTTAGGTCCGTTGTTGGCGGCCTGGATCATTGTTCCTTACGGACAGTTCAGCGTAATCTGGTTTTCGGTAATCGCACTTTTAGCCATTATTATTTTAACTTACGTAGGCAATTGGTACAGGGGATTTATGCTTTCTAGAAGTAAAAAGATCAATATTCAAACTGTTGTGAACCAATTTTCGAGAACTAAGGTGATTTTCTCGGTATGTATTTTACTCTTGCTGATTTTCTCGAAATATTTCTATATGGCGAGCTTGACCAATTATTTCACCTTTTATCTGATCGATAAATTTCATGTTTCGGTGCAAACCTCGCAGGTCTATCTATTTGTATTCTTATTCTCGGTAGCAGCGGGGACATTATTGGGCGGGCCAATAGGCGATAAAATAGGGCGGAAATACGTAATCTGGGCATCCATATTGGGTACCGCTCCATTTGCGTTATTACTGCCACATGCCAACCTGTTTTGGGTAGGTGTACTTATTGTTCCCATCGGGATGATTTTGGCATCAGCATTCTCCGCAATTTTGGTTTATGCACAGGAGCTCATTCCCGGTAAAGTTGGTTTGGTTGCTGGATTATTTTTTGGCTTTGCCTTTGGAATGGGTGGCATCGGATCGGCACTATTGGGAAAATTGGCTGATTCTACGAGTATTGAATACGTATTTAATGTTTGTGCGTTTTTGCCTTTAATCGGTTTACTGACCGGATTCTTACCGAATATTGAAACGAAAAAGAAATAAAAAAGCCCATCCTCTTTTATAAAGGTGATAAAAAAACACCGATCTGATTTATTAGATCGGTGTTCGATGATAAGAATAAATGGATTGTATTCTACTTCGAATTTGCATTCAGGATAAAATAGTACAGTTCAGTAGGAGAGAAATTGAAAACGCTTCCTGTTTCACCTGTAATTGATTTGAGTTTTCCATTTTCTTCCGGAAAAATGCTTCTGTAGTATTCGATCTGGGCACCGCCTATTGATTTGAGTTTCCCATTTTCTTCAGGGAAAATGCTCCTATAGTATTCGATTGCCAAATTGCCGATAGATTTGATTTTTCCATTTTCTTCGGGGAAGATGCTTCGATAATATTCGATAGGCATATCTCCGATTGATTTTACCTTTCCATTTTCTTCAGGAAAGATGCTTCTGTAATATTCTATTTTTTTATCGCCTACAGATTTAATTTTACCATTTTCTTCTGGAAAAATACTTTTATAATATTCAAACTTCTTATCTCCAATGGATTTAATCTTTCCATTTTCTTCAGGGAAAATACTTTTGTAGTATTCAAAATTGGTATCGCCGATTGATTTGATCTTTCCATTTTCTTCTGGGAAAATGCTTCTGTAATATGTTATTTCTTTGTTTTCTGCAGTTTGTGCTTTTATATTAAATGCATAAGTTAAAAGCAGGGTTAAGCTCAATACCTTTAAGTTTAACCGGCTTAATATATTTTTCATGAGGTAAAGTTAGAAGTGAATATTAATCGTGAAAGTAGGGGTAAAGTTATCGAGTGCCAACCGCAAGTTATTTTTCTTATCAAAGTTGTACAGCGATTCTTCAGCATAATAATTTTGATGGAAGAAACTTAAAATAGGAAACGAAAACTCAATACTCGAATCGTTAGAAAGCATATAAGCAAAACCTGGAGTTAAGCTTGCCCCAAAGCCTTTTGCACGTGCATCGGTACGGATAAGATAACCTTCATCGTCAATTCTATTGAATGTGTTGATTTGGAGGAGCAAATTAGCCTGGGCAAAAAACTTAAACCGATTTTTAACATCCACATATTTGCGTATGAAAGGAGATATGCCGAAACTAAATTCTTTTGGACCATAGCGGTCTTCGTATCTTCCATCTTCTTCATCCCAGGAGATATAACTTTCGCCACGCAGTTTGGAAAGATTTAGCGGGATCTCCAGGCCTATTGCAAAATTATTAGCCAAAAAGTAGCCTCCACGAGGTGTAGCGGTAAATGTGTTCAGGCTTTGTGAGGTGTTGTTTTGTTTTGAGGTTCCAAAGCTTAGACTGATTCCGGCAAAGCCGGTTCCTTTTTCAGTTTGGGCATAGCAATGCCAACTGACGGCGCAAAGCAGCGCCATGATGATTAATTTAGGTTTCATTTTATTTGTGTTTTTGTGTGTAATCAATAATAATCATTATTGAAACAAAAAGCAAGAAAATGAACTATCATGTTAGTTACTTTTTAAATAAAAATCCCGCAGATTTAGCTAAGGGATAATATACCTTAATGTGGAAGATAAGCAACGAGCTCGGTGGGGAGCCAGGTTTTATAGTCGCGTGTATCATTTTTTGCTTTTTCACTCACAGGTATTTTCCAGACTTCGAAAAAGGAAGATAAATTGGCATTGGTAGTTTTACAGATGGTTGTATACCAGAGATCGATCCTTTGCTGATTACTCAGCGGATGATCGTAGTATTTTCTGGGGTCCATTTCACGGTATATTTTATTGGCTTTGATAATGGGTTCCCATCCAAAATTTTCAATAATCTGGATATACATACTTAGGGCAACAAATGGATCATTCCCCCATTTTTCAAAGCTAGGTTGATTTTCGAGATAACCCTTGATTCTTTTTCTTACTTCTTCTTTGCTGCTAATTGCTTCATGATTATAAATTCCTTTTTTCAATACCTTATCATACACATACATCGAATAAAGATTTGTGGTTACTTCACTTACCTGGTCCATATCAAGCGCCCAAAATTGATGACGATGCCCCAGCTCATGAAAATGCCCCCAACTTCCGGTTGTGCCTACAATTTTTTCATCAAGCATCCAGGCACAGCTTTGGTCATCAGGTGCCACAATTTTATCCCATACGGTAAACATATAGCCGTAAGCTACCTGGTTATCAATAATAATTCTTTCGGGATGTGTCCTGTTCCGGTTAATGATAGCCAGATCGGCATCAGCATCCATTACCTGATTCCAGAATTTCATTAACGATTCTGGATTTTCTAAATTTTTGATCCTGTATGACGGAACGGTAAGAATAATGTTATTGGTAGCAAGTTCTGCCCATGGAGCTGGGTTATTTTTGATTGTTTCCCATTCTGCAAGGGTATTTTTTTCTAAATTATAATAAGGCGCCTTAACTACACCACTTGCCGTAATATTGATTGATTTTAAGGTAGAGCTATCTGAAATCTTTACATATAACAGTCCACCATAAGGCGAAAAAACTGTTGTGGTATCTTTATCCAGTTCGAACGATCTTGTTAAATCAAAACCGCCCCTAACTAGATTATCCATGTGTTTTAGATCGTCGTTATGGATGCCGATCTGAGCCTTTAAATGTTGGTTTTTGTATTTAGGATCGACCACAATATTAACTTTCTCACCCGCTGGTATGTAAACCCCGGTACTGTGCAGCCTGAAATAATTTGGATAAGGATCAGCTAATCCCTGTGAGCCCACTTTTACTTCTATATTGATCTGTTCAACAGTCCGTTTTGCGTTTTTAGGCACTTCTCCGGGAAAAAATTTGCTATCAGGATATACAAAATTTGCTGCTTCGCTGGTATTATGGATTTTATCAAAAAGGTATTTGGAAAATTTATAGCCTGCCTTTTTTGCAGGAGTAGAAATATCAAGAGGATTTTTTATGCTTGGTACGGCGAGTGTATCACTAATGGATAATATCGACTTTATTTTTTTTATGATCTGGCTGGTATCTGCATTATACAAAAAAGCGAGTTCGAGGGTTGGTTCTATAACATAGGCATACTCGTTTGGGTCGATTGCTTTGGGGACGGGTTTGACCAGTTCTCTTGTAATATTTTTCAGATCAAGATAAAAAGGTTCATTTTTGAATGTTAAGCTATCTTTTGTGTTTTCTACCAGAAACAAAGTATATGCGTTAAATATGCCTGCTTTGCTTAATACACTATTGATTTTCACCAGATCGTTTAGGTACGATTTGGTATGATCGCGGTGCTTAAAAACATAGGGATATGGCGAACCATAAACCAGACTGCCACCACCACGAACAAATTTTTCGAGTGCTTGCCGTTCTGTGGTATCCGATATATCTTCTGTTAAAAAGTAAAGATCAGTTTTGTCCTCTATTTTAGTGTTTTCGGCTATGTAAACTTTTGCTTTATTGGCTTTTAACAGACTAACCAAGGCAGGGTCGGCAGTTTTGGTTACCGCTACTTTTAGTTTTTTTTGATGATCAGTAGCATTTTCGAGGATATTTTTTAGTAATTTCTGGATATTTTGATCGGCCAATAATTTACTTTTAAAATAATCTGATGAGCCAATGGCAAAAATTTGCCCTTTACCAAGGCTACCAGTCATTATAACTGTAGTTAAAACTTCGGTTTGAGGGACGAGACGATGGGTTGCAATGATCTCCGGATTTTCATTTGTGGTGTAAAACACTGAAACAAATGTGCCTGTATCAGGCATGGGTAAGGTTATAATATCTTTTAAGAGTGCGGGTTTTTGAAATTTTTGCGCGAAAGCCTTGCATGTAAAAAAAGCCAAAATCAAGAGCGGATAGATTTTTGTATTCATTATCAAGCGGTTGTGTTTTACAATTCTAGTCATCTTAAATTGCTATCACAACAATGTAAGTGTTAAAAAAAGCTAAAAATGCTTCCTCCTTAACTTAGATATACAGATTTGGAGAGCAAAAAAAAACCGTCCCAATATAATCGGGACGGGGTTTAATCGCCGAATGTTAACCAGCGTTTTGGTTCAGGAAAACAAAATTATGATCGAACATATCCAGTTTAATTTTGCTGTCTTTATCTATCTTACCTGCCAATATCTCTTTCGACAACTCATTTAGAATTCTTTTTTGGATAACCCTTTTTAACGGCCTGGCACCAAACTGCGGATCGTAACCCAATTGTGCCAACCAATCTAAAGCTTCATCGCTGGCATCCATTTCGATACCCATTTCGGCCAATGTTTGCTGTACATGTTTAAACTGCAAGCTTACAATGTTTCTGATTTCGCTGCGGTTTAATGGTGTAAACATAATCAGCTCGTCAATTCTGTTCAAAAACTCCGGACGAATGGTCTGTTTTAATACCTCGAACAATTCATTTTTGGTTTTCGCAATTATCTCCTCACGGTTTTCATCAATTAAGTTTTTAAAATTATCCTGAATTAAATGTGCTCCGATGTTTGAGGTCATGATGATGATGGTGTTTTTGAAATTCACCGTCCTGCCTTTGTTATCGGTTAAACGTCCGTCATCTAACACCTGTAACAGGATATTAAATACATCCGGATGTGCTTTTTCAATCTCATCAAGCAATACCACAGAGTAAGGTTTACGCCTAACGGCCTCGGTTAACTGTCCGCCTTCGTCGTAACCGACATAGCCCGGAGGCGCTCCAATTAAACGTGAAACTGCATGACGCTCCTGATATTCACTCATATCGATACGTGTCAGCGCATTTTCGTCATTGAATAAAAATTCTGCCAATGCTTTCGCAAGCTCAGTTTTACCCACTCCGGTTGTACCTAAAAAGATGAAAGAGCCGATTGGTTTACGTTTATCCTGCAAGCCTGCACGCGAGCGGCGGATCGCATCAGAAATGGCTTCGATTGCTTCATCCTGCCCAGCCACGCGCTGGTGTAATTCTTCTTCTAAATGAAGTAATTTTTCGCGTTCACTGGCAATCAGTTTAGTAACCGGAATGCCTGTCCAACGGCCAACTACGCCTGCAATATCATCAGCTGTAACTTCTTCCTTAAGCATACGGCTATCGCTTTGCTGGCTTTCTAAATCGGCTTTAAGTTTTTCAACTTTATCCTGGGCCTCTTTAATTTTCCCGTAACGGATTTCGGCTACTTTACCGTAATCGCCTGCACGTTCTGCCTGCTCTGCTTCTAATTTATAGTGCTCAATCTGCTCTAACTCGTTGTTTACCGCATCTACCAGGTCTTTCTCACCTTGCCATTTGGCTTTAAATTCATCACGTTCGGCAGATAGGTTGGCAATTTCTTCTGAAAGCTCTTTTACCTTTCTGTCGTCTTTTTCACGTTTAATGGCTTCGCGTTCAATCTCTAAACGCATAATTTCACGGTCTAAAGCATCCACATTTTCAGGCACGCTATCCATTTCCATACGCAATTTAGATGCAGCCTCATCCATTAAATCGATGGCTTTATCCGGCAAGAAACGGTCTGAAATATACCGCTGACTCATTTCTACAGCTGCGATAATTGCTTCATCTTTAATCCTTACCTTATGGTGTGTTTCGTAACGTTCTTTCAATCCACGGAGGATAGAAATGGCATCCTGTGTATCAGGTTCTTCAACCATTACTTTTTGGAAACGACGCTCTAATGCTTTATCCTTTTCTAAATATTTTTGATACTCATCTAAAGTTGTTGCACCAATGGCACGCAACTCTCCACGTGCAAGGGCAGGTTTTAAAATGTTCGCCGCATCCATTGCGCCTTCGCCACCACCAGCACCTACCAAAGTATGGATCTCATCAATAAACAATACGATTTCGCCATCGCTCTGGGTAACTTCTTTAACCACGGCTTTTAAGCGTTCTTCGAACTCGCCTTTATATTTTGCACCTGCAATAAGCGAACCCATATCGAGCGAATAAACCACTTTGCTTTTTAAATTTTCAGGTACATCACCTTTAATAATCCTGAAGGCAATACCCTCTGCAATGGCTGTTTTACCTACACCTGGTTCGCCAATTAAAATAGGGTTGTTTTTGGTTCTGCGTGATAAAATCTGAATTACCCTGCGGATTTCTTCATCGCGACCGATCACCGGATCGAGCTTTCCGCTCTCGGCATATTCGTTTAAATTTCTTGCATATTTGCTTAAGGCCTGGTAAGTAGCTTCTGCATTTTGATCCGTTACACGGTTATCGCCACGCAATTCTACAATGGCTTTTTTAAGGTCCTTTTCGTTAACGCCCTGTTCTTTTAATAACTTCGAAGTGCTATCGTTAACGGCTAAAATGCCTAACAGTAAATGCTCTACAGAGACAAATTCATCTTTAAACTCTTTTAAAAATGTTTGCGCTTTCTGAAGGGCGCTATTGGCATTAGATGACAGATAGACATTGCTTCCGCTCACTTTTGGGAACTTGGCAATCTCTGAATCTAAGTTTTGATTTAGTGAATTTAGGTTAACGTTCAGCTTCTTTAAAACATAAGAAACTACGTTTTCATCAACAGTAAGCAGACCTTTAAGCAGGTGTGCCGTTTCAATAGCCTGTTGCTGATTGCCTTGGGCTATTTCAGAAGCCTGTTGAACTGCTTCCTGGGCTTTTATAGTAAAATTGTTGAAGTTCATAGCTCTTTTAAGTCAAAACAAATGCCACAGTAATTTTGATTTTACAATCGGAAATTTTGTCGGTAAGATTTTGTTTTTAATGACTAAATTGCTGATATTTAGTGTTTTATACTGAAAAATTGTCGCGATAATGCTTGCTGTCATTCTGAACGCAGTGAAGAATCTTTAAACTATCGAAGTCTTATATGGGATTGTAAGTTTTAACTGATTTGGGCGTTACCCAAGCTGCGCAAGGGTCCGGGCTTTTCAGGGCTGCGCTTCGCTCCGGTACCGATGAAGGATCGGTACTGAACCCTTACAATCCCGAACGCAGAATCATTGGTGTCATTCTGAACGCAGTGAAGAATCTTTATCTACACTACTTAGACTTTGAAGCAATTAATCGATGAAATCAGTAATCTATCGCTTAAAAGATCCTTCGTGCCTCAGGATGACAGACTTCTATAGAAAGGTCGTCCTTTAGATTTGTATAATGGAATTATAGTTTATTTTTATCTATTAATAATATACAAATATTACCTAACTCGGTAGCGGCTCATTAACAGATCGTCAAGGTTTTTATACCTATGCA
>NZ_JBQEPM010000019.1:0-18697 GCF_052045595.1 Pedobacter sp. 22163
GTATAAAAACCTTGACGATCTGTTAATGAGCCGCTACCGAGTTAGGTAATATTTGTATATTATTAATAGATAAAAATAAACTATAATTCCATTATACAAATCTAAAGGACGACCTTTCTTTAGGAATCTGTCAATTGTAACCATGTGAAGGACAAATAAGGTTATTTTTTTCATCGCAAATGCACACGGATATCAAGATCTGTGTGCATCCTTTTTAGCTGTGGTTAAAATTACTCCAACAGATTTAAAACCGATTTGCAACGAAACATTGCTACCTTTGCAGCAAAAGCCATTGAAGAAAATGGTTAAACCCAAAACACATGATTGAAATAGGAAAATACAACGAGTTAAGAATTTTAAGCAAAACAGAAGCTGGATTAAACTTAACCGATGGCGATAAACTGGTCATCCTGCCTTACCAATACGTTCCGAATGGCGTAGAAATTGGCGATAATATTACCGTTTTTGTTTTTGTACAAAAAGATGGCCGCTTAACCGGGACTACCCAGAAAGCTTATGCCGAAGTGGGCGATTTTGCTTTTTTGAAAGTGGTTTCTGATGGTGATGATGGCGTATTTATGGATCTTGGTATCGATAAAGATGTCTATGTACCGGATCGCGAGCAAAAGCGGCCGATGCAAAAAGGTTATAAATATGTAGTTTACTTATATTTAGACGAAAGTAACGATCGCCTGTTGGCTTCTTCTAAACTATACGATTTTGTTGAAGAAGATGGCTTCGATTTTGAAGAGGGCGACGAAGTAAGTTTATTGATTACCGAAGAAACCGATCTTGGCTTTAACGCCATTATCAACAATACTTATATCGGGTTGCTTTATAATAACGAGGTTTTTGATAATATCCAACCGGGCGAAATGCGCAAGGGCTGGATCAAGAAAATCCGGGTGGAGGGTAAGATCGATTTAACCCTACAGCCAAGTGGTTACGGCCATATTCTCGATTCGAAAGAGATGATGTTAAAAGAGCTAAAAAAGAGTGGTGGTGTAATTGAACTGGGCGATAAGAGTTCTCCTGAAGATATTTATCACCGTTTCCAGATCAGTAAAAGCGCCTTCAAAAAAACCATTGGCTCACTCTATAAGGAGCGTTTAATCGTAC
This sequence comes from Pedobacter sp. 22163, assembly GCF_052045595.1. Lineage (NCBI taxonomy): Bacteria > Pseudomonadati > Bacteroidota > Sphingobacteriia > Sphingobacteriales > Sphingobacteriaceae > Pedobacter > Pedobacter sp. 22163. The sequence goes on from NZ_JBQEPM010000019.1 coordinate 1,120, forward strand.
TTTCTGACGATTCGATCAGATTGATTACAGACGACGAAGCAGAATAAAAGCATCAGCCACGGAAACACAGGTTAACACGGAATACTTTTTCGCCATTTCCGTGCTTCCGTGGCAAAAATAATGAAAACTCCCTGCCAAAGGTGGCGACTAATCATGAGTAATCAAAAAACCGAACCTACAGATCTCTCCACTACGGTCGAGATGACGAAACTTGGTTAGCCACAGAAACACAGATTAACATTGTATAGATCTCCAATAAATTATTATACTCGCTATGATCGAGATAACGTGACCTTCTTTGTGCCTTCGTGCCTTGGTGGTAAAACCATATTCAAAGTGTTAAAAATCTAATTCAAATTAAACTTCTCGCTCTGAATTTTCACTGCATTTGAGGCCGAAACAATGGCCACGATCATAATTCCGATCACAATAGCCAAAATAACTTGCAAGGTAGAATATACTTTCGTTCCTGAAACGAAGATCTTGGAGCCTTTAATCAGATCATTACCCACTTTAGATTGTATTTTAATCAAGGCCGAAAGTTTAGTCAGTGTTTCATCAATAGCATTTTTTCCCGTCGACTTATAAATTATTCTTCCTTCAGCACCCGCCATGTTTATTATTTTCGCCTCCACTCCCTGTTGAACAGTTAATGCTTTTTTAAGGTCGTTTAAAAAACTTTTCTCCTGTTTTACCAATAAAGTATGTTCATATTTATTGACGATCGAATCTATTTTACGGTTGTGTTTATTCATTTTCACTATACCGGTTGAAGGCTGAACAGTACCGTCCCTGAATAATATTTCCTGAAGGATTTCATTTTTATAATATAGGTTTTCGGCAATAAAATATAAATCTGTCGCTGGAACAAGCCTATCATTGTACATCGAAATAAAAGATTCGTTAATCTTCTCTACACTTTTGTCTTCCAAAAAGCGGATCAACAAAGTGCAGCACATGATGCAGAAAAGCAGAAAAGCTATTTTTAGCTTGTTTTTAAGACTAAAGGCAAATTTCATATATAATTTGGTTTGTATGTTCGACCACAAAGGCGCAAAGTACACCAAGATAATTCAATCAGAGGAATCTCTCTATTCTGTGTAATCCTTAAATCTGTGTAATCACCTTCCTCTAAAAGTAATCCTCCTGCGCTGTCTTCGTGAAAAGCTGAGGCGCAAAATTGACTAAATATAACTCTTTTTTTGCTCGCGTTACAGCGGTGTATAACCAGCGGAGAAAATCGAGATCGATCATTTCTTCAGTAAGATAACCCTGATCAGCAAAAACAGCATCCCACTGTCCGCCCTGTGCTTTATGGCAGGTTACCGCATAAGCAAACTTAATTTGCAAGGCGTTGTAAAAAGGATCTGCCTTAATGGCCAGCATCCGTTGCCGTTTATTGGCAATATGCTCATAATCTTCATTGAGCCCGTCAAAAAGCTTTTTATTCTGCTCATAAGGCAGATTAGCACTTTCTAAATTGAGCGTATCCAACATTACTTTGCAGCTAATCTGCCCCGCAGCGGGGAAATCCATAAACTCTAAAGTGGCATCGGCAAAACGGAATCCATAACGTTCTTCTTCTCCCCTCACGCGAATTACCTTTGCCATATCGCCATTGGCAATAAAAGCAGTATCCTCGTTCTCCGGTAGCCAGAAATAATTGTTCCGCACCACCATAATCTGATCGCCGCCCGTTAACTCTTCTTCGCGGTACAACAACCTGGCTCTAATCTGCTGGTTATACACATTGGCCGATTTATTGGAACGGCAGACCACCAGGGTATTTTCAATTCCGAATTTGCGGTAAGCATACTCCAGTCCTTCTACCAAACGTGCACCGGCCATATTGTAAATATCGGTATAACTTTTAGTCAGGAATTTAGGCATCGGATTTTCAGGATTTTTAGCAATCTGATTTCTCAACATTGTAGCATTGGCCAAAATACCGGATTTCTTTCCTTGCCTAACCACCTCCTTTAACTCAACAGATGACACGGTTAAGGCAAATTTATCTTTGAGGTACTGTTCGTTCAATGCCGGGCTATCTAAACTCCCCACAGGAGGCAACTGTGCCGTATCGCCCACAAAAAGTAAAAAGCAATTTTTGGTATTGTACACAAACTCCAGCAGATCTCTTAATATTGAAGAACCTGTTTCGTTAAATTCATCGGCAATCATTGAGGCCTCGTCGATAATAAACAATGTATTTTCAGAGAGATTAGGCGCCAATTGAAACTGCATTTCGGGCGATGTTGCCGAGCGCTTGCGGTAAATCCTTTTATGTATGGTTAATGCTTTCCGGTATGAATACTGGCTCATTACTTTCGCTGCCCTTCCCGTTGGCGCAAGCAATTCACTACGCAAGTTAAATTGCTTCAAAACCTTCACCAAAGCCGCTACAGAGGTGGTTTTACCCGTACCAGCATACCCCTTGAGCACGAAACAGCGGTACTCATCATCCTGCTGCAAAAACACCGACATCCGCTCGCAAAAAAGCAATTGCTCCTTGGTTGGTGTATGTTCGTATGCTGAAGCTATAAGCTGACTTTTATCGGTTAACATGTATTGTTAAATTGTTTTATTGATAAATTGTTTTTGAAAAGCAGTTGCTTTGCTAATTTGTTCCGGCAGTCGGTCTTTCCGTTATGTCTTTTTTGTAAGTATCATACTGCGAAGAATCGTCATTTCCGACTCGATTGGAAATCGTAATGCAAGCGCTTTAAGATTCCCGTCTGCGGGAATGACGATTGCGCTACTTGAATCCGCCAATGGTACATTGTCGAAGTAACCTCAACAAAAAGGTATTCTCCTTTTACCCGAGCTAAACAATAAAGCAATGCAACAATTAAACAATTTTCGTTACAAAAGTAAGGTTTCGATGCGATGTGCCATTACCATATTTTGTTTTTTGCTATAGCTGAAAATGGTAAAATGGCCATCCTGAGAGGCTACCAAACCAATAGATTGCGGCTGATCGTTAACAAACTGGGCCACAGAAAAGTGCCTGGTCCCTCCGAGCTGTCCGGGATAAAGAATTTTATCTTCGCCACCAAGAATGGGTTCCGAAAATGCAATCTGTTCTACCGTTGGTTTGCCTTTAGCACGACCGATTTTTGCGCCAAAAGCAATCAGGTCAAATTCTTCGTTAATGATCGTAGCACCATCAACAGCTGTTAAACCTGCTAAATGCTCTACTTCGCGACGAACAGCCCCCTGCGAAAAAATTTCACTCTGGTTGCCGCTCTGTTTCGCCAGATTGGATAAACCACAGAATGGAGGTTTTACCAAATACTGTATCGGGTGGATAATGGATTCTTCCCATTTTGTATCGTCTTTTGGCACAATCAGCAAGGCCCCACCACGGCCATGGGCACGCATAGAAACCGAAAACTGGATCAAAATATTAATGGGATCGTTCCAACTGGCCAAAACAGTCAGATCTAATAAGGCCTGCAAAATAGGCGGACAATCTTTATTTGCACAACTCGTATCATCCACAATGCGGATCTGCTCTCCCTTAAGCACAGCAACATTGGTAAACTTACCTATGCCGTAAATCCTTCGGTGTTTAATTACGATTAATCCAGGTTCAGAAACATCAACAACAAAACAAAAGTTTGGAATATTGAGGGTTGTACCCCATATATAAAGTTCGCCATCCTCTTCCCAAACCCCTAAGTGAATCCCTGAACGTTCAATCCCAGGCGCAATTTTGGTTAAGGTATTGGCATTTAAGGCTAGCTTTTTTGCAAAGCGCAATGGTTTCGACGTTTGGTCCGGCGGTAAAAAAGCAATCGAAATCCGTGGCGAATGCCCCTCTTCCTTACGCAAGCTGCTCCAAAAAGCAACATCAATTATCGCTTCAATTATTTTTCGATCCGGTTGAGTAGCCAAATCTATCTCACCCTGTGCAATTGCATTTTTATGCAGTTTAACAAAATGTTGCTCAATAGTTGCTGCAATCGTGTTTGCCGCTTTATAGGTAGGCTTGTAACTCATGTTCCGAATTTAAGTCGAATATTTCGATTTTTGAATATCCGAAAGGTTTGATTTTGGTAAAAAAACACAGACATTCTTACCACAGATCTTCACAGATAAACACAGCTATTTTTGATGCTCTTTTAGCCGCAAAGCGCGCAGAGACAAGATTCACCACGAAGGCGCAAAGCACACAAAGTTGATTTCATATTTCTGGGCGAATATCAATTCACTTAGGTGTCTCGGTCGGTAAAAAATTCACCGGTCCACAAGTCGTTTAGTAAGCAAAAATGGCGAAGGGTTGTTTCCGTGGACTCCGTGTTTCCGTGGCAAAAGCTGAAGGACTACAAATCAAAACCAAAAAATTAACCTCATCTTACCGTTAATCCTCAAAAAAGTCTATTTTTGTTTCAATGAGTAACAATAGTCTCTTATTAGTCGACCCGAATTTTAAAGCTGATGCATCTGCAAACTGCCATTTATTGTTAAAAATAACAAATGACAGCTTTTCTTATGCTGTGGTAGGTAAGGATACAGAAGAGATTAATATCATTTTTGATAAACAAGGTTGTGAAGATGTACAGAAAGAACTGAAATCTGCCTTTGAAACCGATAGTTACCTATCATTAAACTATGCAACGGTAAAAGCAGCAATCCATACCTCAAATTTTATTTTTATCCCTGATGAATGGTTTGATGGTGAAAATCTATCCGTTTATGCTAAATATTTAGGTTCCGATGCTAAAGTTTACACTAAACACAATGATAATTTAGGTTTTAATACTGTTTTTTGTTTAGATGAGCATTTAAAATCAAACCTGCCTGAAAAAACAGATTTATTTCCACAGTCTGAACCATTAATGGTTTTATTTAATCATTTATCAGACGAATCTTTGTTAATCGATTTTACAGCAGTATCTTTCAATGTACTCTACATAAAAGATAAAAAGATAGTTTTTCAAAACCATTATCAATCAGAAAACGCTGAGGAGTTTAATTATTTCCTGTTGCTGATGATCGAACAACTGGGTTTAATTGATGCCGTTCCCGTTTATTTACAAGGCATTATAAACGAAGATGATGAGCATTATAATTGCTTGTTAAAATACTTTAACCAACTTTATTTCTTCTTTCCTGCTGGAAAACAAAATAGTGAATTATTGGCCGATATGCCAAAGCATTATTTCAGCGGTCTCCTTGCTTTAGATTTATGCGAATAATTGGTGGCAAATTAAAGGGTATCCGTTTGCAGCCCCCTGCAAATTTACCGGTACGCCCAACTACGGATATGGCCAAAGAGGCACTTTTCAATATCCTCAACAACAAATATGATTTCGAAACCTGCTCTGTTCTGGATTTATTCTGCGGCACCGGAAATTTAACTTTTGAGTTTGCCTCACGTGGTGCAGAAAGTATTTTAGCTGTTGATATGGATTACGGTTGCATAAACTGGGTTAAAAACACAGCAAAACAACACCACTTTGATCAGGTTGATGTACGTAAAGGCGATGTTTTCAAGTTATTAAAACAAATGACTGGTGCTTACGACCTGATCTTTGCCGATCCACCCTACAATATGCCCAACATTCCACAGATTCCGGTTATCATAAAGGAGCAACAATTGCTCAAGCCTGATGGCCTGTTAATTGTAGAACACCAAAGTAACATGAAACTGAACAGCCAGCCCGGTTACACCGAAACCAGAAAATACGGCAATTCATCGTTCAGTTTTTTTGAGTTATAGTGGTTCAATTTGTCATTAGTTCATTGGTTAATGGCGCATAATTATTTTATTTTTAGAAAGCGAGCACACAGTGCTTTGTGGCAGCCTTTGGTCCTGCTTTTCATTGCAAGTCCTCACCCGATAAAGGATCAGGTTCCGGGCTTTCCATTGCAATCAGGCTTAAAATGAGCAGCCTGCTCCAGTTATAGCGCCGTTGAATGTTCTAAATTTCTTAATGGTAAAAGATTAAGCGAGGTGCATTCCATGTAAATCCGTGCTTCCATGTCAAAAAATAACCTTCTTTGTGTTCTTAGTGTCTTTGTGGTAAATAATTTCGCCATAAAAATCTATATTTGAATCATGAAGATAGCGCTATTTCCAGGCTCATTTGATCCGATCACTATTGCTCACGTAAACATTTTGCAACGTGCCACACCACTTTTCGATAAAATTGTAGTGGGTATCGGACTAAACAGTTCTAAACAGAATTTCTTAAGTGCAGAGCAGCGTCTTCAGATTTTACAGACTGTTTTTAAAGGCTATCAGAATATCGAAATCCAAACTTACGAAGGTTTAACAGTAGATTTCTGCAGAAGAATTGATGCCAAATATATGGTACGCGGTATCCGTTCAGCATCCGATTTTGAATACGAAAGAGCCATCGCCCAGATCAACCAGACCATGATGCCCGAAGTAGAAACCATTTTACTGTTAAGCAAACCCGAATATTCGGCCATCAGCTCTACCATTGTGCGCGATATTTTAAGAAACCATGGCGATGTAAGTCCATTTGTACCCACAGAAGCACTTGGTTTTTTATGATGTGCTGTCAGGTGTTACCACCTGACTGATAGATGCATTTACACATATTTCTAACCTACGTTTATTTGTGTCAGATAGAAATATCTGACACCACGATCAAAAGATCGTCATTGCGGGGAGGCTTTTTCAGTCGACGAAGCAATCTTACAACGATCGCTACAGAGTGTGTGTTGTAAGATTCCTGCGCGGGAAAAACGACCAATCTGCTGGAATCCCATCTTTGTTCTTCCTCCTTTACTGTAGTTTAATATTATTTAAATTTAAAATGTAACGTTTTAAAGAATCGGTTACCAATGGGTTATATATTAAATGAAAGAAACAGAAAATACATTCCTCACCCTGATCAACCAGCACAAAGCCATTATACATAAGATTTCTAAAATGTATATGAACGGTGCTGAAGAACAGCGCGATCTGTTTCAGGAAATCGTATTACAGCTTTGGAAAGCCTACCCAACTTTTAAGGGCAACTCCAAATTTACGACATGGATGTACCGCGTATCCTTAAATACGGCATTAATTTACTTTAAGAAGGACAATAGAAAAGTAGATAAAGCACCTCTAGACGAAAATATTGATATAATAGATGTAAACGAGAACGAAGGAAAAGAAGAGAAACTGGCCTGTTTGTACACTGCCATGCAAGAGCTGACTGTAATAGAAAAAGCATTGATATTTCTCTTTCTCGAAAATCAATCCCATCGCGAAATTGCCGAAAACCTGGGCATTAGCGAGGTAAATGCACGGGTTAAACTGAACAGAACCAAAGAAAAATTACAATTCATCATAAAGAAAAACGGTTATGAATTTTGACGATATAAAAAATGAATGGAATGCTGAAAGTCCCGACGGAAGCAACATTTCTACCGATATGCTTAAAATAAAACAGGCACATACCCCAATTGATAAAATAAGGGCTAAAATGAAACACGAGTTTTTTTACCAGATTTTCTTTTTGGTACTCATGGCCTTTGTCCCTTACTTTTTTGGATTTTCATCGGTAATGAATCAGGTGTTTTTAATATTTTATGCCATCACCTGTGGATTTACCGCTTATTATTTTTTTAAGTTTTATCTGTTCTACAAAAACTCTTACGATATGAGTTTAGATACACGCAAAAACATCCTCTGGTTTTTCTACGAAATGAAACTTAACATCGAACTATATAAAGCCCTCACCTACATTGTTGCCTTTATCGGCGTCGCATTCATTGCAATTTATCTGTTTATAGAAAAGGCTTCAATTTTCAACAAAATTTTAGCTAATCTTTCATCTGTTTACATTTTATTAAACTGTTTTATTACCATTCTGATTATAGGCGTAATTACCGAATTATGGGCTTGGTATTACTATGGCAAGTATTTAAAGCAGGTTAAAAAAGTAGTTGATGAGTTGGATTATGAATAATGTGCAAGTCCGTAATATAAATATTAAATTGTCATCCTTAGGGTAATTTATTTTATAAAAATCAATATAAATGACATTTAATTATCGGTCGTCTGCGATATGTAATTCCCCTCTCTTAGAGGGGTATCCGCAGGACGGGGTGTTTTATTAGTCCTGGCCGGACAGGCTTCTTTCTTTTTGGTGTCAAAAAAGAAACAAAAAACACCGGCTGAAAATTTTTCTTTCGAAGCTAGTAGGTTGGCTTAGGCAGTGCAGCCCGAAAAATTTGTTAGGCCGGATTTAAGTGGAACGGAGATACCGTGCAATGGCCTAGCTGGATGGAAATACAAAAGCGATTAAAATACTGATTAATAGCGGTTTGCGAAATAACGTCAATGGTAGCCTGTCGAAGGACCTACTTAAATATCTTGGAGGCGTTTCGACAACTCAACGTGACAAACTCAATGGGATTTTTGTGTAGTCATATGTTAACTTCTGACTGTTAAAGCACCAATTCCTTAATTTTAGATAAACTTACATGTGTCAGATAGAAATATCTGACACCACAGCTAAACAAAAGATGCTGACCACGTAGTAGCTATTAGGCCATTAAAAACATAATAAACCGCTAATAAACAAGTTCAGCGGGACGATCTCTGGGTAGAACACTTATAGTATCCCTCCGGCCCTCAGCACATCCATAATTGATGGAAAAGTATTTTTAACTACTGGCGAAATGTGGTTTTTATCCAGCCAAACTGCTTCATCAATGCCTTCTTCCTTTTGAGGTACCAATTTGGGTTCACCTTTAACCTTCATTTTGTACCAATTGGTCTTCTTGATTACCATTTTTGTACCAATTGGGTAAACATGATAGGTTTTACAAAGTTTTTCCTCGCGTTTAAAAACCCTGATTCCGCACTCCTCTTCTACCTCACGAACAGCAGTTTCTTTCATTTTTTCACCTTCCTCTAACTTCCCTTTGGGCAGATCCCATTTTTTATTTCTAAAAATAAACAGAAAATTGCCATTTGCGCTCTCTACCAAACCACCAGCGGCTTTAATAATGGTGCAATCTTTCTTTAATTTTCTGAAGGTCTCCTGAGGATTTTTTGTCAAGAAAATATAGCTCTTTTTAGAACCATTTTTTAGTTTTTTGTAGAATGTTTGCAGATTAAAATCCTGAAATTCCAGTTGTTGAATTTTTTCTTTTTGCTCTGGCAAAAAATCTGAGATATACAAAGTGTTATCGTTGATATAAATTCTATAATTTCTTGGCATATATTTTTAACACACATTAAATAGAGAATGATGCTTTTTTATAGCAACCCACTCCTTTCCTGATTATATTTTAAAGAGTTCCTTCTCCGAAACCTATATATTTTTGCAATGCCCTAAAAGTAGAAAAATTGTTGAGTTATTTATAGGATATAAAAAAAGGTTACAACAATTAATGTTGTAACCTTATCTAAATTAACGCTCTCAATCAAAGATTGATGCAAGGCTCTCACCCCTTGCTTGCTACAAATATAGAATAATTTATTAAAGAGTGAAAAAAAAATAATATTTAATCAATGATGAACCTGTATAACCAAAAACATGCACACTAGAATGTAAAAAAATGGTTAGTTATCTGTATTGGAGCATTCAGCTAGAAAACAATGGCGAATAATTCCTGCAACGATGAATATTTTTTATAATTTTAACCTTTTAATCTGCCATGCCCATACCTTCATTATCCGAAACAGATCTGGAAGCATACCGAAATGATCTTTCTAACCCAGAAAAATCAACCGGAGCACTCTTTATCACATTAACCGGGCTTTATCAGCGTTTTGCCGGCAATGAACAGTTATTGGCGAATTTCGAGTACGCATCCGAACTTCATAGTTTGGAGAACAGTTATGCTTCAAAAAAAGAGCATTACAATAAAGAAATTGCAGAGCTTAAAAGGCAGTTTAAACAATTAGATAACCGTATTATTGCCGCAGAACAAAAGCTTCGTCATGGTATCCCCGACGATTTAATGGTTATGGATAAAATTATAGCCGAGCAAGAATCTATCGTAGAAGATCAGGAAAAGCTTAACAATGCCGAATCATACATCGTAGAGCAGGTTAGAATAATAGATATAGCGCATGGAAAAGACCTTCAGAAGCTAGAACAACAACAAAGCAATAGAAATACACCACTGAACAGTAAATTTTCTGCTTTTAATGAACAGATAAAACAAGCAGAAAAAAGCATTGCGCTAAAAGCAAGTGCAATCTCGGTTATTGCCATTATCGGCATTCCTTTAATAATTGATATGGTTATGGTTTGGTTAGGGCTTCCCGCCTTAAGCAAGAATACCAATAACCTGATTTTTACGCATTATATCTTTTTAATCACATTGATCCTGGTTGAATTGTTCCTGGCCGAAAAGATCAGAAGCAGGATTTCTCAGATGTTATCCATCTCTTACCTTAAAGATTCGCTAGCTACGCTCCAAAATCTGCTGTTGGATAACAAAAAACAGATTTCCAAAGTAGAATCTGATCATAACATTTCCATATCAGAATTTGTAAAGCAAAATTATACGACTTAGGAAATTAATTTGTCTGATAAACAAATAGGGGTCTAGAAACCTTTTCAGCCCTAAACCCCTCATTGTTAATTATCTGATATTTAGATCTACAGCGTAGCCATATCAATCACAAAACGGTAACGTACATCGCCTTTTTCCATACGTTCGTAAGCATGGTGGATATCTTTCATATCAATCATTTCGATATCTGATACGATATTGTTCTCTGCACAGAAGTCTAACATTTCCTGAGTTTCAGCAATCCCACCAATACCCGATCCGGCAAGACTTTTTCTACCACCAAGCAAACTAAAAGCAGCAATTTCTGCCGGTTTAGGTGGAACACCTACGCAAATGTGTATACCATTTGTTCTCAATAAAGAAAGATACATATTAAAATCGTGCTCAGCAGATACGGTATCTAAAATAAAATCGAACGTACCCCTGGCAGCTTTAACCTGCGCAGGATCGGTTGTTACCACAAAGTGGTGGGCACCCAGTTTTTTGGCATCCTCTTCTTTCTTTGGCGAGGTACTCAATACCGTTACTTCGGCACCAAAAGCTACACCAAATTTCACGGCCATATGGCCTAAACCACCTAAACCAAGTACAGCCAATTTATGGCCTTTTCCTACTTTCCAGTGTTTTAGAGGAGAATAAGTGGTAATACCTGCACATAAAAGCGGCGCTACGGCAGCAAGATTTAATTTATCCGACACATGGAGTACAAATTCTTCTCTTACTACAATCGTATCCGAATATCCACCATAAGTTGGTGTTTTACCATCTCTTTCTAAACCATTGTACGTTTGCGTATTTCCTTCCAAACAATATTGTTCTAAATCTTGCTTACAGTTTTCGCAAACCTGGCAAGAATCTACCATACAACCGGTACCGGCAAGATCACCAACCTTAAATTTTTTAACATGATCTCCAACCTTTGTTACCCTGCCTACAATTTCATGGCCAGGAACCATTGGGAATATCCCCGGAAACCAATCGTTTTTTATCTGGTGCAGATCTGAGTGGCAAACCCCACAGAAAAGTATCTCGAACTGAACATCATGAGGTCCTACTTCCCGGCGCTCAAAATTCCAGGGTGCAAGATCAGTTTCGGCATTTTGTGCCGCATATCCTTTTGTTGCTATCATAAAAATTCAAATTAATTTTACCTTAACAAAGGTATACACCGCTTTGCTAAGAACAATTACACAAATCAAATAAATCATTGCAAAATTCAAACAATGCTGTTACAACATCAGGCCATTTAGCAAGGCGTATTGAAGGAGCATAATCGTTTTCCCATCTTTTATTTCACCACTTTTTATCATCTCCAGGGCATTTTCAAACGGTAATTCTAATACCTCGATATATTCGTTTTCTTCTTTCAGTCCGCCTCCGTTATGCAATTTCATTTCACTTGAATATGCAGCAACGAAAAAGTATAAAAGCTCGGTAACCGAACCCGGAGACATATAGGCTTCGAAAACTTTTTCTACATGATCAATCCTAAACCCGGTTTCTTCTTCGGTCTCTCTTCTGATACAATCTTCGGCATTATCTTTATCCAACAATCCGGCACAACATTCAATCAGGTAACCCGTCTCATTTCCGTTGATAAATGTCGGAATCCTGAACTGGCGTGTAAGCACAACTGTTTTATATTCTTTATTGTACAATAAAATTGTGGCGCCATTTCCCCTGTCGTACGCCTCTCGCTCCAGAATAGATTTAGCCCCATCCAGCCTTGTCATTTCGAAACTCACTTTCTTCAAAGTGTACCAATTATCTGAAAGTATTTGTGTGTTAAGGATATTAATATTTTCCATAAATGATTATTTTTGATTGATTATGATTATTTTTGATCGAATTAACTGATTATATATGACATTTCAAAAAAGAGCACATAAAATCTTGCAACTTCTAGAGGAGTTTGGCGAAGTTGATATTCGGCAGTTGGCATTAGAAATAGGTGTTTCTGAAGTTACCGTAAGAAGGGATCTTGCAAATATGGCAGCCAGCGGGCTGCTGTACCGTACACATGGTGGGGCAATGAAAGTAAGTGAGTTAATAAAGCCAGTATCATTTGTTAACAAAGCAGCTGTTAATTTTAAAGCTAAAGATGCTATTTGTAAAGGGGCAGCAGAAGATATTAATGATGGAGATATCATATTCATTGATTGTGGAAGTACGGCCTTTAGGTTATGCCAGTTCATCAAAAACAAAAAAATAAAGGTAATTACCAACTCCCTGCCTGTAGTTAACGAGTTACAGAATAGTGCCGTAACCATTAACCTGATTGGTGGTGAAGTTGATCCAATCAGGCAGGCTGTTCATGGAACAATTGCTACTGAACACATTGCCCGATACCACGCCTCGAAAGCCTTTCTGGGTGCAGATGGGATTACCTGCGATGGATTATATGCTGGTAGTGAATACGAAGCTTCAAATACTTTAGCTATGGCATCACAAAGTGATCAGACTTACCTACTTTGCGACACCGGCAAAATAGGAAAAACATCGTATTTAAAGTTTGATGATTTATCACTGGTAGATATTTTGGTTACAGACTATAATGGACCTGAAATAATAGAATTTCAGTCAAAAGGGATCTTAGTACTTTCAGTAAAGGTATAAAACTGGAAAATAACAGGCTGGACATAGAGAAGTTAAATATGAATCTGGTACGCGGTTCGTTCAATCAATTGGATTTTACTTAATGCAGCCAATTTCAATGAATGTTTCAGAAAGTTAACAACATGATAATTATAATATAATAGACTTAATTTTAGGCACTACTATTCTTTATCCCGTTGATTTACAAGGAGTAACAAGAAATAGCTTTTACCTCCCATCAAAATTTCCGATATTTGTAGCATTTGGAAGTCGTGATTAAATTCAAATCCCGACATTTTCTTCCCTCGCTAAAACAAGTGAGGCTTAATAAATGTTATGACAAACACAAATAAATCTGTAATTTTGAGCCATGTATAATAAAAGTGATATTGAATTAAAGGTAGCGGAATTTTTATTACAGATAAAAGCAATCAAATTACAACCAAATAATCCTTTTACCTGGGCATCTGGTTGGAAATCGCCAATTTATTGCGACAACAGAATTACCCTTTCCCACCCTCAGGTTAGAACTTACATCCGTCAGAAACTTGCACAGGCCATTCAGGAAGAGTTTGGTTCGGTAGATGTTATTGCTGGTGTGGCAACCGCTGGAATTCCTCAAGGTGTTTTAGTAGCTCAAGAACTTGGTTTACCATTTATCTACGTAAGAGCAAAGGCTAAAGAACATGGCACTGGAAGTTTAATTGAAGGCGAAGTGGTAGAAGGTCAACGTGTAGTAGTTATCGAAGATTTAATTTCAACCGGAAAAAGCAGTCTACAAGCTGTTGATGCACTAAGAACTGCAGGTTTATCGGTAGCTGGTTTAGCAGCAATTTTCACTTATGGTTTCGAAAAAGCAGACGAAAATTTCGCAGCTGCAAAATGTCGTTACTTAACCTTATCAAACTATGGCGCTTTAATCGATTATGCTGCCGAGCACAGCATTATTGCCAAAAGTGATATGGAATTATTAAGTAAATGGCGTTTAAACCCTTCAGAATGGGGACAAGGACAAGTTTTGAGTTCAGAGTCTTAAGTTTTGAGTAAAAAACAAAAATCTAAAAAATATATAATGACTGTTATTGAAAGCACAGTAGAGGTAAATAGACCAGCTGCAGAGGTTTATGCATTTCTATCCAATATGAACAATCATCAGCAACTGATGCCAGAAAATATCTATAACTGGGAATCTACTGAAGATGATGCACGGTTTACCATCCAAAATATGGCAAAATTGGCCATTAAGATTTCGAGCCGTATCGAAAATCAGGAAATAACAGCAATTCCTAGTGAAAAAGCACCTTTTGATGTAGAGTTAAAGTGGACAGTGGCAGATAATGGAAACGGAACAACTACAGCTAAACACATTATCTCAGCCGATCTGAACATGATGATGAAGATGTTGGCATCTGGTCCACTACAAAAACTGGCCGATCACCAAACGGAAAAACTGAAAGAAATTTTAGGATAAAAAGTGGTACAAAGATTTAATGATTGCACAGATACAAAGACGAGTTAAAGCTCGTCTTTTTTTATGCGTAAAAATTCCATTGCGTTCTCTTATCAGCACATTATTTTAATACCTTAGTTTCGAATAACCTTTAAACTATGAACCTCAGACTTCTTCAGGTAACTGCTTTATTTTTTGCCCTTGCTCCTGTTTCCAAAACGCTTGCTCAATCGCTTACCGCTTTAAAAACCGAGTATTTAATTAACCCGATCGGCTTAGACAATCCAAATCCGCGTTTTACATGGCAAATGAACGATACCAGCCAGGGAGCCAAACAAACAGCCTACCGCGTTATGGTAGATACCGATTCGGCTTCGCTTGTTAAAACCAGTGCAAAACTTTGGAATACAGGCTGGGTTAAATCAGGTGATAATTTGGTTGTTTATTCGGGCCAGTTACTAAAACCTTTTACTAAATATTATTGGCGGGTTGATATTGCTGATGGAGGCCAAAAGAAATCAAACCAGGTGTATATCGCCAGCTTCGAAACCGGGATGATGAAAATGGAAAACTGGCAAGGCGCATGGATTTCGGATAATGAAAATACCAAGCTTAAACCTGCTCCCTATTTCCGAAATACATTTACCACAACTAAAAAAATCAGATCGGCCAGGGCTTACATCGCTGCAGCTGGCTTGTATGAACTCTCCATCAACGGCAAAAAAATCGGCAACCATCGCATGGACCCGATGTATACCCGCTTTGATAGACGAACATTATACGTTACCTACGATGTAACCAAGGCCATAAGCAAAGGCAAAAATGCTATTGGTGTATTGCTGGGCAACGGATGGTACAACCACCAATCGACCGCAGTTTGGTATTTCGACCGTGCGCCCTGGCGCAATAGGCCAACCTTTTGTCTCGATGTACGCATTACTTATGAAGATGGCACAACCGAAACCATTAAATCGGGTAAGGAATGGAAAACAGCATTGAGCCCGATTATTTTTAATAGTATTTATACCGCAGAGCATTATGATGCCGGCATGGAAAAAACAGGCTGGAACACACCAGATTTTGACGATACAGATTGGAAAAATGTAATGTACCGTTCTGCACCATCTAAAAATATTGTCGCACAGGCCATGCACCCTATCCGCAATGTTGAAGAAATAGCAAGTAAAAGTTTAAGAAAGTTTAACGACACCACTTATCTTTTCGATCTGGGCAGGAATATTTCAGGCGTAAGCAAAATCACGGTAAACGGACCGGCCGGAACTGTTATAAAACTGAAACATGGCGAGCGTTTATATACCAACGGACATGTAGACATTTCCAATATTGATGCCCATTACCGGCCAACTGATAATACTGACCCATTCCAAACCGATATTTTGATTTTAAATGGAAAAGGTGAACAAAGTTTCATGCCCCATTTTAATTATAAGGGTTTCCAATATATAGAAGTGAGCAGCTCCGCTCCCATCCAACTAAAAAAAGAAGATTTGGTAGGCTATTTTATGCACAGTGATGTTCCAGTTGTTGGTGATGTTAAATCTTCAGAGCCGATCATCAATAAAATCTATTACGCTACCAACAATTCTTACCTATCAAATCTTTTTGGCTACCCTACAGATTGTCCGCAGAGAGAGAAAAATGGCTGGACAGGCGACGCACAGATTGCGATAGAAACCGGTCTATATGGCTTTGATGCTATTACCATTTACGAAAAATGGCTTGCCGATCACCGGGATGAACAACAGCCAAATGGTGTTTTACCTTCCATTATCCCTACCGATGGCTGGGGTTATGAATGGGGCAACGGCCCCGATTGGACCAGTACAATTGCCATTATTCCATGGAATGTTTACCTGTTTTATGGAGACAAAAAATTGCTTGCCGATTGTTACGGAAATATTAGAAAATACGTGAACCATATTGACGAAACGTATCCGACAGGTTTAACCACATGGGGTTTGGGCGATTGGATCCCAGTGAAATCTAAATCTCCTGTTGAGCTTACCTCTACCTGTTATTATTATGCTGATGTAGTTATTTTAGCCAAGGCGGCAAAAATTTTAGGTAAAAACGATGACTACGAAAAGTACACAGCTTTGGCCAAAAAAATTAAAGATGCTTTTAATACCAAATATCTGAATAAAGAAAAAGGGATTTATGGTTCTGGCGTACAGACCGAAATGAGTGTTCCGCTCTATTGGAAAATTGTTCCGGAAGAATCAGTTGCCTTAGTGGCCCAAAATTTAGCCAAACGTGTAGAGGCTGACGGTTTCCACTTAGATGTTGGATTATTGGGAACTAAAGCCATTTTAAATGCGCTGAGCGAAAATGGTTACAGTGATATTGCCTACAAAGTTGCCGCTCAAAAAACCTATCCAAGCTGGGGCTGGTGGATGGAAAACGGAGCCACCACTTTATACGAGAACTGGCCCATTGATGCAAAATCGGATATATCGATGAACCACATTATGTTTGGGGAAATTGGTGCCTGGTTATATAAATCGCCTGGTGGTATTAAACCAGATGAAAAACAGCCAGGCTTTAAACATATAATTTTGGATCCACACATTATGGCAGGCCTAAATTCTTTTGAGGCCAGTCATATTGGTCCATATGGTAAAATTGTAAGTGCATGGAAAAGAGTTAATAATGGAATCAGGTACGATATTACCATTCCTGCAAATTCTACAGCCACTATTAACCTCCCACTTACGCCTGGCATGGATAATTATGTAAACGGTAAAATAAACAACATTGGGAAGATAGATTTAGCAGCTGGTAAGTATGTAATTGAACATAAAGGCCGAAAATAATCCAGTTCCGGAGATACCGTCATTGCGAGAAGGCTTTTTCAGCCGACGAAGCAATCTTACAACGATCGCTACTAGCGTGAGCATTAAGATTGCTTCGTTCCTCGCAATGATTGTTATGACTAATCCAAGTTTTATGCTGCTATTTTATAGTTGTTTTTATAATTAGTTTTACTTTTAATGACGGCTGCTACTCTAAGCA
>NZ_JBQEPM010000020.1:0-15772 GCF_052045595.1 Pedobacter sp. 22163
CGCATAGGCACAATGAAGCACATCGTACTCCTTGCCTGAAAAATTTAATCTAGCTTTGAAAGCCATAGTTTTAAAATTTAAAGGTTAAAAAAATTTGATTTAGTGTAGCCTCCGCTACATCATATATAAACCAATAATTAAGCCAATTATTGTATATGTAGCTCATATATAATGGCTAACACTCATGTCTCTTTCGAAAATATTATCCTACGGCTAGCAGAATGCAGATTTTTGTCAAGAAAAAAAATGTATTTTTTTTAAAACCACACTACGTCTCATTTTTACTACACACAATAGCTTAAAATACTGTAGCATTTTGGGACAGGGTGTTACTTTATGAAACAGATTGAGGTAACGGCTTTCTTCTTTTAAACCTTATTTTTTTTTTTCCTCGGCAAACAGCCTGTAGCGATTTCAATTGTAAAAACGCCTAAAACAACTTATCATCTGTAAGTTTCACTATTGTTCGTACTTCCACATGTTTTCAAGATCTATTTTTTTGACCGTAAATTCTTTTTCTTCCTGCTTAAATACTACCCTGCGGTTGCTTAAATCTTCATTCATTCGCAAAACTATCTCAAGGGGTTTTGCAGGATCTACCTGTTTGAATAAATTAAATATTTCTTCCTCATCGAAATATTTTATCTGAAAAACAGTTTGAACTTTTGATTCATCCTCAAAAATAAAATCGATCAATCTTGGTACGGCTCTTGGTTTAAAAACATTATCGATTACCGTTTGGTTAAATAAAGTTTCTTCTTCACCATTAAACATTTCTATCCCAATGTTAACTAGTTTATGCCTGGGGATTTCTATACGGGTACGCCAGTTATATTTTTTTCTATAAATATCCCAGATATCGTATTGAATGCCATGTTTTTTTAAGTTTTCATAGGCTTTTGGAACGGATGCAGACATGTCAAAATATTCCTGCTGTGTAATGGTTGGATTTCCCGGAACAAAATCTTTCATCGCTATGTGGGTTTCGGTAGCCTGAAAACGGGCGACTTCTATTTGCTGGTCATCGCCATAAACCCAAACCACTACCACTCCACCTGGTGCACAACCAACTGTTATTAAAGAATAATTTGAAGGATCGGTGCCATCACCACGCCAATCTAAAGTTCCCGCTTCAAAAAGTTTTTTTATTTTATCAATAGGCATATCCCAACTGCCTGTATAAAATTTGTTTTCCAAAAAAGAAGCCCAGGTAATATCTAATTTTACAGGCAGTGCTTTTAAATCATCACCCTGTGCGTGCAAAGGCCCACTATAACCCCATCCTGTATGATTAATTCCCGAAGTTGGTATATAAACGCTTTTGCCATCCTCTAACAAAAAATTACCCTTATATATATTTGTTGGATATAACGCTGGTGCACTCGAAGTTGGCAGCCATTCGTATTTAACGATCATAGGTTTGTTTTTACAGGAAGTTAATATTGTAGTAAGTAACAGGAAACAGATAAGTATTTTTTTCATAATTATTGTTTCAGGTTAAACTACCAGAAAAAAGTATCAGAGATCTGCGCCATCTGGTAATGGGGCAAAATGAAGTAAAGCATAAGCAGAAAAATAAAAATACATGCATTGGCAATACATTTTGGCCTATTTTTAAAGAACAGAACAACTGTTTCAACTAAAAGAGCAAACATCAGCACAAAAAACAGGTACAAGGGAATTAAATCAAGATCATAAGCCTGCCGCTGATAATTATTTTCTGCAAATACAAAGCAAAAGGCCAAATATGGGACCAATAAGATTAAAAGCCTTATGATAATATGTTTTATGATTTTTCTCATGAGTTAGGTTCAATTAAACGGCTTCTAACAATAGTTTTACCCGCAATTTTAAAGTTTGGCACGTATGCCTGTGGTATATCTCCATATTGAGAATTCCAATGAATATATTTATTCCTTAATTTTAACAACAGGTTATGATCGTTTACTACACGGTTAAATGTATCGGCCGACATCTTGTTTTCTTTTTCCTGCTTTCTAAATACCTCTATTTGTTTGTTGGTATAGTATTCCATTTTGGGCTGGCTACCATTTATATAGGCTGTTAAGCGTTCTTTTACTTTATTCAGATCCAGTTCATCAGCCTTTGTGGGTTTTGGTAAAGCGTAATTTTTATTTAAGTTGGCTATATCAACGGTCGCAGCATATTCTTTATTTAGTTTTTCAGACATGAGACTGAGCGTAACAAAACTATAAGTGTTGCGTATGCCCTTACGGTTCATGTAGGTTTCGTGCCAGGAGTTAGGGCGTACAACTTCACTTTCTTTACACCAGGCCTGTGCAATAAGATTATTTAAATCATTGTTTAATATTTCGTTGTATTCATCGTCACTATACCCGTCTCCCACGGTGTTATCGAAATCCATTATCTGTTTAGATTCGTTCATGTTATCGGTGTAGCAACCACCAACATCAGAATGCACGCCTGGCAGATAAAAATCCTGTCCGCCTGCCCTTGCTGTGGGCGTTAGCATAAAGTTTTTACGGTGTTCGTCGTTAGCACAAAAGTGGATTATTTTCTTAGCCCTAAGCGTGTTTAAATGAAGTTCGCCCACATCGTTATTAAAATCCCCATGCGTACTCTTGTTGGTTGCGCTTGGATCATAAGAAGAAACTGTGTCGTACAAACCTACAAACCGTACTTCTAAGCGGTTATACTCCAATTTCGATTTTTCCAGTTGGGCACCCCATATACTTTGACTGTCTGTTTTACTCAATTCATAAATAAAATTTCTTGCGGCCGCAGCGCCACGGCTAAAACCAAATACATCTATTGTTAGTGTGTTTACTTTATCTTTACCCCTTAATGTTTTTACCTTATCGGCTACTAACTGACAGCCTTTTTTAACTTTTTCTAAGATGCCCAATTTGCCTGAGCCAAAGGCAACGCCAAGGTGATCTGTTAAATCATCGGAATCTGCTCCGAAATCAGCTGTGCCAATACCTTCTATATATACACTTTCTACATATTTATCTTTTGCATACCAAAGTTCTTTACGGGCTACATTAGAAAGATCGTTCATGTAACTATCGTCACTTTTATTGGACATTTTTTTATAGGCTGCAGCTCCCTCCTTTTTCTCGGCATCTGTTGCGAAATTGCCCCGCCTGGCATTGGTATTTTTCCTGTTGTTTTGTGTACCATCAAAGAAAACACCGATTCTGATGGTGACTGTACCTTTTGGCAACGGAGGAGGCGTATATGTACCTAATTTAATGTTTTCTGCCATAATTTTGATATAATAATTAACTGTACAAAAAATGCTGCATAACGTTTTTAAAGGGATGAAGGAAGATTTACTCTTCATCCAAATTCCACATTATTTTACCGATAGGTGATAGCCGTTTTGGAATAAGCTCACATTGATTCTTTGCTCAATCTTCCTCAATTTAATTAAATAAAACAAGGAATCTCTGGCAGAAAAGCCAAAAGAGTAAATAACGAGTTAAGATCCTCCTAAGCCTCTCCGCAAACTTTCACAGTTCTATCTATTTAAATCCACTAGTTTGATTACTTCTTCCTGCGACATCTGCAAGGACATTGGTTTTCCAATAATTTTTCTGCTGATGGTTGTAGTAGTTATCACCTCTGTATCTTTTCCCGTTATTTCTATATGTTCTGTTAATTTGAGCAGATTAAGTTTTAAAGGATTATAGGTTACTTTACGGGATATAATCTGCCGGTCTTCGGTATTGCGGTAAATGTTCATTTCAATGAGACCTGGATTAAGATAACTCATTTTTTTACTAAAATGTGTTTCTTCTGCCGATGTGCCCTTAACTAATTCCAGTTTACCAGAACGGTTGTACTGATACCTATAATTCCAGGTATCCTTCAAGTCAGATTGGCTTCTCTGTGTGGTAATTTTAGATTGCTGAATACCTTTCCCCCATCTTTCCCGACTATCGGACAATAAGACCTGATAAATATCATTGATAGAATAATCTTCTAAGTAATCTTCCAAAAGATTGAAAAGACTAATGATAGAATGCTTTATGCCTACCTGCTGCTTAATCTTAGCATAAAATTCGGGGAATAATTTATACTCATCTTGATTAACCAGTACGGTACGTTTTGCATCTGAAAAGGTAATCTTTAATGGTTCAATACTACCCCCACCATTTAATATGGATTTAGCACGCAGGTAAAGGCCTTTACTATCCCCCGACAAATTATAGGCGGTAGCTTCGGAGAGTATGCCATCTGCTATTTTATATACGAACAGGCTATCTTTTAAACTATTCTGCAGATATAAGATTTTACTCGTATCCTTTTCTTTCCCCTCCTCAGATTTGACTTCTGTAAATCGGGTCAGTAAAATCCCAAAACAAACTTTTGCTGGTTTGGGAGGCGGCTGTTGTGCTATTACACTAAAAACAACCAACAAATTAAGAATACAGGCAGATATCAGTTTGGTCATATTTTATTTTGTTGTTGCTGCTGTTAAACGGTTCGGAGTTATTTTCCAGAAAATACTTTTGCCTGCAGTGATAGTAGCAGAAATACCATTTGTGGTTTTCACGTTGGTATCATAATAAAAATTGCCGCTTACCCAGTATTGCTGATCTTCAAAGTCGGCTGATGGAATGGCATATTTAATTCTGTCAGGCACTTCAACTTCCTTAAACTGCAGTTTACCATCAGTACCTTTTAACTGTTTCCCATCTGGTCCAAGCACTGGCTTTTTAACTTTCTTTTTAAGGTGTTCGTGCGTGCCCTGATCTGCATTTTCATCATGGTTACCTTTATCTTTGTACCTTGCCGACGTACCGTTCGCAGCTACAAAATCATCATAAATCGCTTTTGGAATTTCAACGAACTTATATTCATCAAATTTGTTCTGTCCCAGTTTATTGTAGGGATTTGTTTCAGAATTGCCCCATGCTAGAAAATCGGTTCCATCCCAAAACTCTGCGCCATCGGTAATGTCTTTCACTCCAAAGCAAACATCCAATACTGCGTATCTCGCCAATTTTGATTTGTCATCATTATTATCAGGAAGTTCTTTCTTGTTTGGTACAGAGGAATAACCAGAGGCTAACAAAGAACGCCAGGTTTTTTTCGTAGAAACAGCCCTGTTACGACTGGTAAAGGCCACGCATCTGAGCTCTTTTATATCAGCATTACCTGATTCGTGACTTATAATGTAAGCAATGTACCTAAAATCTGCATGGCCTAACGCTTTACTATCGTATTTAACCAAGTTAGCTTCATCATTCAGAGAATCCCATTTTTTTGCAGCCACTGCCTGATCATACTTTTCCTTAGTAGTAATAAAAATTTTAGCACTGCCCGCTACCCCACCCAGGTATTCACCTTCACGGGTGTAATAAACATATTGTACCGTTTCTTTAGGCTCTTGCGATGGATTATAATCTCCAAACTTAACATTTGTCATAACTACTCAATTTACCTGTATAGACAATCACCTCTTTACCATTAACAGATGGCTATCTGCTTCAACATTTATCCATTTTTGGGTGCGTTAACTTTTAAGTTGCAAATACCTAGTTGATAACAAATTAACCTTACCTATTATTGTATTTTCAGATTTTTCACCATCAGATTCGACAATTAATATGTTCCTTTAAAAAGAATAATTAGAATCAATATATCATATGGACTATTTCTGCTTGACAAATACCACCACTAATAATATAGTATTCCGCTCATAATTTTTATTTCTGGCAATGTTACATCTAGCGGATAATTTCGAACCCATTATTGCCTTTTGGCAGGTGTATGTAAAATGGAAAGCCAAATTCTTCGTTCTCTTCCGTTTTTAAATAAGAAATAATCGGAGATTTATCCTCTCTGATTAAATTTACCACCCTGTTTTTTGCGTAAAACTCTACCCTTGGCACTTCCGGAAAACCCTGCATGACATAACCTTCAGCATCGAGCATTTTGAAAATGCTGTTCAGTTCGGCAATATTATCTTCTTCCAGGTACATAGATGTATCTGTTTCTTCATATCTTTTTTTTAAGAGCGATGCAAGCGCATTCACATCCTTATCTTTAAAAAGCGTATAAATCCGACGGTAATAGTTGTGTACCTTCTCGATGGCAGCCTCATTTTCAACATCGATAGTACCAGCATTGGTCCAGCCTGTTAATTGATAAGGTACCACTGCCTTAAATTCTCCGATAGACTCTAAAAGAGGCAATTTATCATCTTTAGCCCGCTGCATTTTATATTCGTATACGGTTTTAAGTTGTTCCTGATCCATTGTTGAAGCATCGAGGAATTGTATTTTAATAATAGCTTCGGCATCCTGATGTATCGTTTGCGAACCTACCAAAGGCTTAAACCTCACTTTAACCTGCTGCGCCCCGCTGTTCAGTATAAAATGATTTATAGGGTAATTTGAGTAAATGCTCCCCCCGCTATCATATGAGAAGGCCAGCACATCATTGATCAATATATCGAAATTTGCAAGAGAGACATTGAAGTCAACTAAATAATAGGGTTCTTTTATCATGCCTACTCGGTTATTTAAAAGGATTGTCAATATTTTTATGATAGCCCATAATTACGGCGTCTTCAAATGCTTTTTTAGTAATAATATCGAGTTTAAAGTTTAAACTGTTATTTACCGGATCTAGCGTTAACCGATACAGGATATCATTTTTCACCCATGAAGTTACCTGTGGATAATCAACAACCATACTATTGAAATCATTTTTATACTCTTTGTAATATTCGGGAAAACTTTCTTTAAGCATTTCCTTGGTTTTGGCACTCAACGCTTCGGCTATGATGTTGTTTACCGAAGCACTATCAGGTTTCCCGAATTTTTTCTTGAGATATTGTATACTGCCAGCAGTCTGCTCTGCATTAACGGTAAATGTTGCAAACGATAACAGGTTGTTATAGGTGGTAATAACTGCCCCAAATGAAGGGCTAATTGCTGCACCGTCGAATTTAAGATTGGCGCTTTCCTTTTCATCGAAAGAATATTTAACAACTTTTTCGCCCTTATCAACTGTTTTAAAACCACCATTTGAAACTTCGATATGTCCATTCTGGTTTTCCACCCGAGAAGCATAACTGTTTAAATCAATATCCAAGGGTTTATTGAAAGTTAACTGCGCAATATCTATAACCTCTTTTTTACAGGCAGATGTTAAAATCACTAGTAATAAAGTGAATGACAATAATTTTAGTTTCATAGTATTAAATATAATGTTTTTCAAATTTTATCTCATCCGGTTTTACGATAACAGACTCGCCTTCGTAGCTGAATGTTCTTTTAATAAAACCGAATTTTACTGTTGTAGCCGCAACAAATTTAGCTTTAATACCGGCAAATGACGCGATTGGACTGGCATAGATCCCGGTTTTATCGGCACCCACCTCAATGCCGCCGGTTACGCTTGTTTTAACATCAGCTGTTAACACGCCTTCAACACCCATATTCGCCGTGCCGGCTTTAGCCAATGCCTTAAACTCTACAGAAACTTTTATTTCACCTGTAATTTTAACATTGCCAGTGGTTTCTTTGGGAAAGAGAACATTTATTTTGGTTTGGCCACTAACATTTATTGCTCCACCAAAAGTTACTAAAAATGTAATCTGGACATTTTTTTCAAGTTTTTCGAGTACCCAGTTAATTACTGTTCCGGCACCGGGACAAATGGCATTTCCACCATACTCCACAAACATCTTGAACAGATCGATAAAAGTATTGGCTTCAACAAGCGGTTTGGCATCAGCACCGATCTCTACAATTTCGCCAACCCTACCATTTGTTTTTTGGAGGTACCATTGTGCCGATAAAGCAATAACAGGTGGTTTTACCTCAAAGCTCCATTTCCCTTTTGCCACTGGCGATTGAACCACATCATCAGCCAGCTGTTTGATTTTATTAAAAATACGCAGGGTTTTAGCAATACGTTCTTCCCATTCCTTACCAAACTCTACTTTTTGTTTACTGCCATTTGCCGCGGTCCACTCTCCGGTTAATGAAAGCTCAAACTTTTGTGCCATTTCACCGTACTTTTTAGACCATTCTGCATCTATTACTGCACCAATAGCTTTATTTTGGGCATTTTTTAGTTCATAACCGTATAATTTGTTGCCATAAGAATACGCGAAAGGCTGTGTGTGCGACCATTTAAATTCTACCGTCCATTTGATATCGGAATAAACATGGATGGCAAGGGTAGGATTATTTGGAACTGAAAAGTATCTACAGCTATGAATATGAACCTCGTAGTTATTCATTAAACCATTACGCCTGGGCCAAATGTAATTTAACGGAATAACATTAAATTTACTCATTGTTGATACTGCCGGAACTGTAATTTTGCCCTCATTCTCAGCTTTTACATCAATGTTGATCAATTTGATGGTTTTATTATGCTTTTTGCGGTCGAAACAAGCTTTAGTGTCGAATTTTACGGGTTCTACGGTAATGTTTTTGGGTTTATTGCCAGCTATAGTTTCATAAATAATGGTTTGTGCATTATGCCCGTAATATTCAAAAGCAATATCTACCCTCCGGTTATTCTGATAATCTGCCTCATTTTTATATTTTATATTATCGCGCCCTTTTTTATCGTCCGTAGGGTTTACCTCTCCATGCCCGGCTGTTTTAATCCGATTAGGATCTAATTTTCCTTTGATAAAAAACTCTCTTACTGTTTTTGCCCTGTTTTCTGATAATACATTGTTATGGTTCTGTTTACCGATTACACAAGCAAAACCATCAAGTTGAATGGTGCTGTATCGATGTTCGAGCAAGAACCGTAATATATTATTAAGCTGCTTAAGACTTTCGGGTAAAAGTTCCGTACTATCAAATTTAAAAATAATAGACTCTAACGTTTTTTCCCGTTTATCGATAACATTTTTAACTCCACTTCCATTATCGAAAACAAGTTCGGGTTTACCTCCTTCTTCGGTTACATTAATTTGTTCAAACTTGCACAACTCAAACCTTGCCTCATTTTTATCGGGCTGGTAAATGGTAACGGGTGTTCTGTTTTCGGGTATTTCTACTACCTGCGATTTAAGTTTATCTTTTATCCTTAAAAAACGGGCATGGGCAGTATCACCTTTACCACCCGTATCTTCAATGTATTTACCCGTTACGGGATGCACCACACGCACATAAAATTCCTCCACATCTGCCCTATCATTCATAGATTGATACCAGGAATATGTATTGGGAATTTTTAGGTTAATCTCGCCATTAGTTACACTTACCCTATAAATTTTACGGGTTACCTCATCATCTTTTGGCCATAAGCCCATAGCGGATCTCAATTTTCTGAACACCCTTACCTCTACATTATCATAGCCATTTAAACCTTCCGTAAATAGCCTGAGCCAGATGAGTTCTCCATATGAAAACTGGTAAGTTTTACGTACATCTGCTCCGCCTTCATTTTGAGTCCACCTGCTGTCTACTATTTTTGCAGGCGATTCGCCCCTGATCTTTAAGCCTGATTTACTATCAAAATTTCCACTCCATGTTGCTTCAATGTACCACAGGTAGGGTCCACATAATTTTTTAGGGATACGGTAACCATAGCTAAAATTGCTGGGTATTGTTTTCTGAAGATCTATGACGCTTTTCTCGTTAAAAACAGCCCATTTTACATCTTTCTTTCTATCTTGTTCGGTAGTGCCAGGCTGCCATTCTCCTATTTTGAACCAAACATATTGATCGGGAGCTATTACCACTAACTGACCGGGTATAGATCCTTTATTGGCATTATATACTTTACCTTCGCCGGTCCAAATAATTTTCTTTATTCCCTTTGCCATACGTTATGCTTTAACACTCGCTTCTACACCGTTAAAATTATTCGCAGATTCATCTAAAGATTCTGACATGGGGTTGAGCTGCGATTGTACGTCTTTATTTGCGTTATCAAAGTTTTGTTTCGAGGCCTCTGCTTTTTGACCATGTTGAATGATCTCGATGCAATCGGTGCCTCCTATTGGGCAGGTAGCTTTGCTATCTTCAAGCAAAATTTTACCTCCATTTGTAAGGATGGTATCTTCATAAAAACCCGACCATTTGGTTACTACCGCATTACAGGGTTTATTGTACATTTTTGAACATGAGCCAAACATGTTTTTCTCGAAGGTTGTGCCTATATCTATAGTTGTTGCTATCAATTTCTGACTGCCATCTTTGTCGTTCGCATATTCTTTCGTATGCGTAAGCACTTTGAGTTTATCGGGCGCCGATCCAAATTTGCACATACACTGTGCCCCCTGAACTACAATATGTTTCTCTGCCATTGCCTTAATTATTTAGTAAACGATCCCAAAATCCTTTTTTTGATGGGCCATCAAGTACCACCATTTCTGTTACCGGCAAACCTTTAACATTGGTATCTAGTTCGAAATCGTGATCAAACTCCTGATCATTTTCGGGAATCAATGCAATTTTCACCTTTACTTTCGCTTTTTCCTGTGCTCCGTAACTGAAATCAGAAACTACAGATATGATCCGCTTAAACTTCGGGTGTAAAAGGTAATATCCTTCGTAATTACCAGTAGCCGTGTTTGTGATATATAATTCATCTTCCAAAGGCTTAATAGTACCATTATGAATCAATTCTATTGCCCCAAAGCTATTGGATTGCGCACCTAATTTCTCTTGCGTTAGATAGCCTTCTACATTAAAGCCTCTGGCTATCGGAAATTTATATATCGATTCAGAATTGCGGTTCTGTCCGTATTCTTTATAAAGGGGTTTAAAAAAAGTGTGAATAAACCAATCATTATTTAAAAATGCCAGGTTTATACTATCAGGGTTGACTAACTGTTTTTCCATCCGCTCTATATAGCCTTCTACAAGGCTGCCTTCAAAATTATCCAGCACCTTCTTTTTAACAGACTGCCATCTTTGTAATATCTCCTGGTGATTATAAATCCTTTGAAAACCACCATTTTGATCAACAGTAATTACCAAAGGATAGAATACTTTTCCAACGGCATAAGCTAAACGGTCGGCTATTAGATCTGGGAGGATTTCATTAATAAAGACATCACTGGTTCGCTCAATCTGGAATAAAGGCTGCCCTTCAGCACTGGGTTTCAATCTGGTAATCTGTACCTCGTATTTAACCTCATTGCTTTTTTCTTCTCCTTCATTAAAAGTGATTAAAACACCATATTTTACAGATAGTTCTGCAGGCCATTCTAAACGAAGGGCGTTTATACCTGAATAGTGTACTGTTTTATTTGAAATATCCATTGGTTTGCCTCTGTAATCAAAATCAGCTAATTTCTATTAACCACCTAACCCGCTTTGCGTATTGGTGCATCCCGTTTTTGGCGTTCCAATACCGCACCACTATCGCCATCAAGTATGCAAAAATGCTCAATGCTATCTTTTGATGGCACATCTTCAATCCAGCTTATGGTCCATACATTCTTTTTAAACCGGTTGCTAAAACCCCGCTGTAAATCACCATCTTGGTGAAAATCGACCTCATTTTTTTTACCATATGCAATTACATCGTTCAGCGTAAATTTGTAATCTGAATCTTTATTAATGGTTTTGGTCACGTTGCCCTGCTCATCATAATACTTCCAGATACCCACTTCGAGTTCAATCGAAAAAAATTTGTTGTATTCTTTAATATTTCCATTACTGTAATAGGTAACCAGTTCTTCAAATCCATCTTTATGGCGAATCTTTTCTACAAAAAGCTGAGCGGAATTTCGGTTGAAAGGCGCTGTATCTGCATTGGGTTTAGGAATATAATATTCCTGCACATAAGATCCATCTTCAAGTGTCTTTCCATCATAAAGAGGATCTGCGATCATCTGCTTTTCGAAATTATCAATATCAAACTTTCTCATTTGTGCCGCTTTATCCCGTTGTGCTGTTTTAATTATTTTATCTGATGCTGTGTTTTTTGCTATTACCTTTTCTGGCTTGGTTTGCTGGCACGAAAACAACAAAACCAAGAGGCAAAGCAGCGCATTTACGCTAACAAACTTTATAGCAGTGCCCATAATTGTTCCCATTGCCATTTGTATAATTGCTTGGATTTGATTGCCGTTTTTTTGCCGTAATAATCCATAATGTTGTCTGTTTCGTATTCTTTGAAAACATATTTGCTGCCATTAACAAAAGTGTGCTGAAGCCCCATGCTATGAAAAATTTCATGAGCAACAGTTGCCTCATCAGTGCTCGGTGAAGTTTTCAGTTTTTTATTTGTTTTAACTATATCAGCAATGATCACGCTTGGTCTTTCCGATCCCTTTTTGCTTGGAATATCTTGCGAACGGCCCAATAGGTAGCCCTTACGTCCACATGAATTACTTTCAATAATCATTGGGGTAAGATACACCTTCCGGTAGGTATTGTATTTGGATGCGAGATAGTTTTTTTGCCTTTGCTCGTAAAGGCTTTTCTCCAAAATGTAAAATACAGATTCTTTAGGATCGCTGCTATAGTTATCAAGCGCAGCACGGATTTCCTTTTCGCCCGAGAGTACAATGGTTTCACTCTTAATCTCCGCTTTGATGTAGGCCTGTCTCAAATATTTCCTTAAAGCTGCTTTTTCATTCGCCAGGTTCATATTTGATTTGTTTTTGCCCATAATTACGTTTACAAAACAGATTTTAACAAAGTGATGGAATTTGGTATGGTTGCGTTTTACGATAAGCTGGCCTGCCAGATATTGTTCGCTCCCCTTTAAAGCATAAACCTCAATAAATTCATCCCTTTCGAAATAAGCTTTACATTTTATGGTTATTGCACTGTCTATTTTAGAAATCCCCTTTGTTACGGGAAAGCCCTTATCTACCGTAACTTCAAAATATTCTTCGTTATACTTAAATTCGAATTTTTCGGGTTCCTCCTCCACTTCAACTATCAATTTTAGCTTGGCCGAATATTCGGGAAGCAATGTCATATAGGGAATAGGATAAATGTATGGGGCATCTTTATTAATTGTTTTCCAAGGAACAGAAAAACGCCTGTACTCTCCGAAAACCATATTATCATACTCCTTTGTACTTTGCACAAATTTAGGGTTGCAATAATCGTAGTCGCCATTCGCCAATTTTGGGGTATCATAATAACCGGTAATGTTTTTATACCACACATCGCCTTTGCTCCCCGAATCACCAAGCCTTACCCAATCGAAGCCAAACTCGCCATTGTAATTGCCATGTGGACGAAAATGCACCAAACACTTAGGTTCGATTTCCAGTAATGTTGGCGCATAACTTTTAAATTGAACATTTGCCATAGCTATTTATTTCCTTCGCCAACAACCTGTTTGTTACTTGCCAAAACCAAATTATTGTACATCGCCTCAACATTTAGCTTATCGGCCAATTTTACAGATTTTTGCCCCACAACCATATTATAATCAGAGCGAACCTTGATTTTCATATTGTTTGATTGTTTTGTAATTGCCATAACTAGAATAATTTTGATTTCTCTGCACTGTTAATTTCTACAGTTTTACCACTTTGCAGGCTCATATTTTCTTTTTGGCTAAACATCGAAATCTCACTTGCAAGTTCATTCGATGTTTCTGACTGCCTTACAAAATCCTTAGTTACAAACTCTGACCGTATATCTGAACTTTCCTGAATATCTCCAGTTGCGCTCAGTGAATAATTGTTTCCTGCTGTTGTATTTATATCCTTATTTACTGAAGTGGTTTGGTTATTACCAATAGAAGAAGCTTGATCTTTACCCACTTTCACGTCCATATTTTCCTCCACATTAATCTGCATATTCTTACAGTTTAAAGTCATGTTTTCCAAAGCAGTAATGGTGATATTATTTCCTTTGGTATCGATATGGATAATATTGCTGTGGATATCGGTAATTTTAATGCCCTGTGTATCCTGATTATCATCAAATTCTATTAAATGCCCGCTTCTGGTAATGATACTTTTAAGGTGGTTTTGAATAAGCGGGCTACTATCTACGCTCGAGCTGTGGTAAACACTTCCCATTACTACAGGCCGTGCAATATTTCCTTCTTCAAAGGCAATCATCACCTGATCATCTATTTCTGGGATCGCGAAATATCCACGGTTATTGCCCCTATCGCCAACACCGGCACTTGGCGTAACTACACGCAACCATTCCGTAACGTCGTTGGTTAAGCATTCCCATTTAAACTTCACTTTTATACGGCCCTGGCCTTGTGGATCGTTATTATCAATCACATCTGCCAGTTGCATATCTGGTTGTGGTTTTTCGAAGTTCTTTACCAGTAAACGTTCGGTTGTGGATACTTTTCCTTCGAAAGTATTGTGGTATTTGCCATTTTCATCGATATGATGTGTAATACTGGTAATTAAAAATTTACCCAGGCTTTCGGAGGTAAAAGCAAGCTCTTTACGGATGCTCATTGTAATTTCGGCAATACTACCTATGCTTAAACCTGCGTTATCGCCCCTGGCGCTTACTTTTAAAAGTTCACTTGTATTGGCTTTCTCTTCAT
Organism: Pedobacter sp. 22163; assembly: GCF_052045595.1. Taxonomy (NCBI): domain Bacteria; kingdom Pseudomonadati; phylum Bacteroidota; class Sphingobacteriia; order Sphingobacteriales; family Sphingobacteriaceae; genus Pedobacter; species Pedobacter sp. 22163. The sequence continues at coordinate 14,467 of NZ_JBQEPM010000020.1, forward strand.
TTTCTACCAGGTTTTTAATGTCGTTGTTATTATCTACCCTGATTAATGAAGGCTGGTTGAAGGTTTTACTAAAAGTAAGGTTCGAAGCTTTTACAGCATGGGATAGGTCGGGCGTACCATCTACTTTACCTGTACTCTCGCTCAGCAGCATTTCGTTCTGCTTCGGATTATAGGAGAACCGTTTATTTTTTATCGGTGCAATTTCCATTGCATACTGCATTTCCTGAACATCTCTGCCATAAAACAGGGATATATCTTTTTGTACATTGGGTTTTCCAAAATTAAGCTGTTTGCCATCGTAAAAAAGCCATTCGTGGTATTCGGCCGAAAGGCGGTTCAAAAAAGCAAAATCGCTTTCACGGTATTGAATAATATAATCGATTGATGTATTTCTTGCGGCATTGGCCACCACTTTTAAATCATTGGCAGGCGTATCTTTAGTTGCCAATTTCACGATCTCGTTCAGGTCTTTATCTAAATATGAACCCAAATCTGGTCCGCGGTCGATTAAAATAGTTGGACTATACCCACTTACAATTAAAACGCCATGATAACCATGACTTTGTGATAGTTCAACTTTAGAAACCAAGCCTACAAAATTCTGCATCCCTTCTGCCGAATGGCCAAAAGAAGCAGTTAAAGTTTTACCCACAAAATCTCGGCTATCATCTAAACTGATCAGTCCTGGCGCACCCATCTGGTCGTGATTAAAGCGCAGTTCAAAATAGTGATGTTCGTTAAAAGCCTGTTGAAGGACGAAGGAAGCAAAATGCGTAATTTCTTTTCCTTCTATATTGATTTCTGCAATGAGTTTCTTTTCCATATTAATTTATCTTGATCACAACAATTACCCTAAGCCAAATGCTGGGTATGCACTTGCTCTTATATTAAAAATGGATCCATTTTCTGCAAACCGTGTGTTCAGATGAATATTGTGTGTTGATGCCGAACCAAACATTTTACCTGAATAGTAATCGTTTTTTACTGCAACATGTTTGGAATGGTTAGACATAATTGAGCATTAATTTTTGAGATGGCTTTGTAAATTAATATATGCATCAAAAAGCAATATTAATTTTTGGGATGATTGAGATGATAGGTAGATGTAGGGTGATGAAAATAGCAACGGATTAAAAGCACTCCGAAAAAATCGGGGCGCTTTTAATTACTATATGTTTATTGATGACTAAGCTTTAGGCCAATCATTTTCGTGTTCTGCATTGCCCAGCTTTAGCTTACGGGCCGATACCACAAAACTTAAAGTCATTGGTGTATTGTCGTTTACCGCAATACCCTCGTTATACTG
>NZ_JBQEPM010000021.1:0-8974 GCF_052045595.1 Pedobacter sp. 22163
GTGAGCTAGCATCGGATACCTTAAAATCTAATTTAAGATACAAAAAAAAGAGCAGAGAAACCAAGGTTATCTGCTCTTTTTCAGCCCAATTATTAAGAGGACTTTTTCAGTGCCCTCGAAGATTTCTGAGGCTTTTCATTATAATATTTTTGATCGCTTAAGCTTTGTTTTTAGTTTCCTGAACTTCTAAACGGATGGCCTGAGCTAAATTTTTCAAATCCTGCATACCTTTACGTATACGGGTTCCAGCTGCGCTGTTACCTTTGTTATAAAATTTGTCTGCATCAGCTTCTAAAGCCGCCACTAAACTTTTTACTTCTTCGAATTTTTTCATTTTTAATTACTCCTATGGTTCTTTAAGGTTTTAGTTTTTAATTATCTTACTCTAATTTAAAGTGTTTGATGAAATAAAAAAATTTTTAGAACAATAAAAAACAGCCTTCTATGCCGTTTTTTTCCACATTCTGTGCTTTTATAAACATATTTTCCACAAAAGAATTATATCAAGTGACTGAAATACAGTTTTTTACAGAAAAAATTTAAACAAAAAAGCCCTTTAAATACGTTTAAAGGGCTTTGTAAAATTTATATAGATCTTAAACTGTAGCGAAAAGATTCTCTTTATAATATCCGTTTTCTAATTTTTCAGCTACTTCACTAAAAGCATTTAAAGTACGTTGTACATCTTCCAGTGTATGAACAGCTGTAGGAATTAAACGGAGTTCGATCATACCTTTTGGAATTACCGGATAAACTACGATAGAGCAAAAGATGCTATAGTTCTCGCGTAAATCGTAAGTAATTGCAGTGGCATCAGATAGTTCGCCTTTTAAGAAAACCGGTGTAACTACCGAATCGGTAACACCTAAATCGAATCCGCGTTCGCGTAATCCTTTTTGCAGGGTCATTGCAATTTCCCAAAGTTTATCCTTCAACTCAGGTTGGCTTTTTAGCAATTCTAAGCGCTTTAACAAGCCGATTACCATTGGCATTGGTAATGCCTTAGCAAAAGTCTGAGAACGCATGTTATACCTTAAGAAATTGGTAATTTGTTCTGTTGAAGCAACAAAAGCACCAATACCAGCCATAGATTTGGCGAAGGTTCCAAAATAAACATCAATTCCATCAATACAGTCTTGTGCTTCGTGTGTACCTGCACCGGTTTTACCCATTGTACCAAAACCATGCGCATCATCAACCAGGATACGGAAGTTGAAATCTTTTTTAAGATCAACAATTTCCTTCAATTTACCCTGAGCTCCACTCATTCCAAAAACACCTTCGGTAATTAAAAGAATACCACCACCAGTTTCTTCAACCAATTTGGTAGCACGCTCTAACTGCTTACGGGCGCTTTCAATATCATTATGTTTGTAAACAAATCGTTTACCCATGTGCAAACGTAATCCATCTACAATACACGCATGCGATTCTGCATCATACACCACAACATCATTCCTGTCAACCAAAGTATCGATAATAGATACCATACCCTGATAACCGTAGTTTAATAAAAATGCATCTGGTTTGCCCACAAATTCTGCAAGTTCTTGCTCCAGCTGTTCATGATAGTTTGAATTACCGCTCATCATACGGGCACCCATAGGGTAAGCCATGCCAAACTTTGCAGCAGCTTCTTCATCTGCTTTTCTAACTTCCGGGTGATTGGCTAAGCCTAAGTAGTTGTTTAAACTCCAAACCAAATGCTCTTTTCCACGAAATTGCATGTGTGGTGCAATTTCTCCCTCTAATTTTGGAAATGAGAAATACCCATGAGACCATTTTTGGTGTTGCCCAAGTGGCCCCATGTGCTTTGCTATCTTATCAAATATATCCAATGTATTATCTGTTTTTTATAATAAAATTTTGCGAATTTAAGCTTTATTCGTCTTAAAATCAACCTAATGATCTTTTAGGTATTAATTAAGATTTTTAACACTCCAATTTTATGCCAAAAAAGCCCCGATTTTACTTCGGGGCTTTAAAATTATATTTGGTTTGTTTTAATCAACGTTATCGTGCAAGAAAGAATTGTTAGGTCTGATCTCAGTACCACCATCCTGATCGTTGCTTAAAGTAAACCTGCTCACCTGCGATTCAGAAGAATGCTGAACTTGTTGCAACTGCATTTGCTTGCGTTTATAAGCAGGTTCGTTTTCCAGTTCCTGTAAACCATTGGTTGTGCGCAGTTTCATGCTTAAATCTTTTAAACGTAAAATACGTTCTTTAGATTTTTTCAATTGCTCTTCCATCGATTCATCACTTTTGTCATCGTCTAAACCTACAACCGGCATTTCGATCTCTGGCTCAGGCATTGGCGGCATTTGGGCAGCCGGTGTTTCGAACACAAAATTAGTTTCAGCTAATTTTACTTCAAACTCAAAACCGGTTTCCTGTGCTTCTTCTATCTGGGGTTCTTCCTCCATCAAAGTATGACGAACCACATTATTTTCCGGCTCCTGAACTTTTTGAGGTTCTGATTTATTGAACATACCACCGAAAAGATCTGCTTGCGAAACTTCTTCCTTCGTTTTTAAAACAGGCTCGTAAGATGGCGTTGTTTTAGGCTGAATGAAAGAGTTTACTGGTTCAACGGGACGAACTAGCGGCGCTTCTTCAGGTGTTAAAAGTGATATTTTCTTTTTATTTTTTTCTTCGTTTACGCGTTCTTCTGATGTTTGGAAACCTGTAGCAATAATGGTTACCGAAAGTTTATCGCTTAAAGATTCGTCGGTACAGTTACCCCAGATCAAATCAGCCGATAAACCAGCTTTTTCCTGAATGTAATCGGTAATAATCGAAACTTCATCCATGGTTACTTCACGCAGACCAGAACTAATATTCAATAAAATATAACGGGCACCTTCGATTTCATTATCTTTTAATAACGGCGAGGCTAAAGCACCTTCTACGGCCTGTAACGCACGGTCTTCGCCCTCAGCGGCAAAACTTCCCATAATGGCTACGCCACTATCTTTCATTACAGTACGCACATCCTTAAAATCCACGTTGATATAACCTGGCACTGTAATAATCTCGGCGATACCTTTTGCTGCCGTTGTTAAAATATCGTCGGCCTGGCCAAAGGCAGAACCTAAGGTTAGGTTTCCGAAGATTTCGCGCAGGCGATCATTAGAAATTACCAGGTAAGAATCTACGTATTTCTTCAACTCTTCCATTCCCTCATCAGCCTGCAGTCTACGTCTTTTCCCTTCGAAAGAAAATGGTGTAGTAATGATGGCAACAGTTAAAATATCAAGTTCTTTAGCTGCTTTCGCAATGATTGGAGAAGCTCCTGTTCCGGTACCACCACCCATTCCTGCTGTAATAAAAAGCATTTTGGTCGTACTACCTAACATGGCCTTAATATCATCTATATTCTCTATAGCCGAGTTTTTACCAACCTCAGGGATAGAACCAGCCCCCATTCCTTCGGTTAAGCTAGCACCTAATTGTACCTTGTTAGGTATTGGGCTAGATTCCAAAGCCTGGGCATCTGTATTACAAATAATAAAATCCACACCAGTAATACCAGACAGGTACATATGGTTCACTGCGTTGCCGCCACCGCCCCCAACACCAATTACCTTGATGATTGAAGACTTATCTTTTAACATTTCGAACTGCATATCTTTATGAATCAGTTGTTTAAAAATTTTTAAATTCTGTTCATTACTCAATGTAATATTAACACTTTTTCAACAGACGTTTTCCACAACTGTTGATAATGTGGAAAACTCATCTTTTGTGGAAAAATAATTAACTTTTCAAGTAATCTTCATCGCTTACATTCATGTCATCCTGAATGAAAGTTCTCGTTTTTGCCAGTAATTTATCAAACAAACCTGGTCCGCGTTTCTCTTTTTCTTTGGCTGTTTTTGGTTTTTCTACAAAAACGCCAGGCTGTTTCATTTCTTCAATTAACTCTTCTGCTTTCTGGATTCCTTTGATCAGCAAACCTACACTGGTTGCATACATCGGGCTTTTCAGATCATCATAAATGGTTTTAGGCATATCTTCATATTTAGATAAATGCTCGTTAGGATAACCAATACGACAATCTAAACCGGTTACATATTCAACTGCCTGAGATAAGTGTTTTAATAAAGCACCACCACCGGTAATTACAATACCACCGATCAGTTTTTTCTCATATCCGGAAGATTTGATCTCGTAATATACGTGCTCAATAATTTCTTCCATGCGTGCCTGAATAACGTAAGCCAGGTTCTTAACTGAAATTTCTTTTGGTTCGCGGCCACGTAAGCCTGGAACACATATAATTTCGTTTTCCTTATTCTCTTCAGCCAATGCAGAACCAAAACGTGTTTTTAACAACTCAGCCTGGTTACGCATTACCGAGCAGCCCTCTCTAATATCTTCGGTAACACTATTGCCACCAAAAGGGATAACTGCCGTGTGACGGATAATACCTTCGTGGAAAATGGCAATATCTGTAGTACCACCGCCTATATCAACCAATGCAATACCAGCTTCTTTTTCTTCCTCGCTCAACACCGATTCAGAAGAAGCCAATGGCTCAAGAATTAAATCCTGAGTTTGCAGACCTGCATTGTTTACACATTTGATGATATTTTTCACAGCTGTAACCTGACCAGAAATGATATGGAAGTTAGCTTCAAGGCGAACCCCTGCCATACCGATCGGATCTTTGATTCCCGGCTCGTTATCGATGGTAAATTCCTGTGGCAATACATGGATGATTTCCTCACCCGGCGGCATTACCAGTTTAAACATATCATCAATCAACTTATCAATATCTTTTTTACCGATTTCGTTGTTTAATTCTCTTCTTGTTAAAATTCCTCTGTGCTGTAAGCTCTTAATGTGCTGACCAGCAATACCCACATTTACCACCTGTATCTCTACATTGGATTGTCCGCTTGCTACTTCAACTGCTTGAGCAATGCCCTGTACGGTTTTTTGAATGTTAGAAACCACTCCACGTGTCACACCCGCCGATTCTGCCTTGCCTATTCCTAAGATTTCTATCTTACCGTGTTGTGTTCTACGACCAACGATAACACAAATTTTTGTAGTACCGATATCCAATCCTACTACGATGGGCGACTGACTGGTAAATTTTGCCTTGTCCATATTCGTTAATTTTGCTGAGTTTTATACTGTTTTTCCAGGGCCCTGATTTCTTTCTCTCTTGCTTCTTTCTCTTTCTTCAGTTGGGCCTCAGATTTTGCCGGCTTTGGCTGTGTTGTTACCGTTTGCTTCGGTTTCTCTTTTTTATCCGCAGGTTTCGTTTCCTTTGGTTTTGTAGCCGACGTAATCGCCGGCTTTTTTACTTCTGTTTTAACTGCCGTTGTTTTTTTAGATGCCTCCTTTTTCACTTCCGTTTTTTTCGGCTCGGGCTTTTTGGCTTCAACCTTTGGCACCTCTACCTTTTTAGGCGCAACTTTTTTAGCTTCGGGCTTTTGGGGCGTTTCTCTTTTTGGCGTCACCTTTTCGGCTTCATCTGCCTCTGGCCGATCATCCATCGCCGCAACAATTGTGCTTTTAATCAGTGAATCAGTTACGCTTCGCTGTATCCTCAAACTATCGGCTGCAGAAATTGTTTTTGCTTTTTTCCCTAATTCTGTCGAATCTCTTTTTTCGCAAACAATCTGGTTGGTATATTTAATATTGATGGTTTTATAAGTATCCCAACCTACCTGCGGCATTGCTTTTTTATAGAACAGCAACAGGTTTTTCATTTTCTTTTCAAGCGAATCGGCATTACCCAAAACAATACGTTGATTACCTACTCTTGGGATCAGTTCGATGTCGTTTTTCTGATCAACTACAATCTGTTCAATCTGAGCATCCCAAAGGGTATCTTTCTTAATATACTGTGCGGTTTTATATAAATCTCTTGCCAATTGCGTGTGCAGGGTATCAACTCTGCTGCCAAAAACCTCTGTAATATGCCCTGTTGCTACAAGCACGTTGGCAGTGAAGTTTGATGAAATAGGCATTTTCAGTCCATCATTATCGATGTAAAAATCCTGCCCGTTCTCGTTCAATATGCGGAGGATAGGCTGACGTTGTTTTACTTCAATGTGCAACACCCCGTCCATATCTACATACACCTTTGCAAAGCCGATGTAAGGGTTAGACTGCAGTTTTTTCTCGATCTTATGAATATTGATATTCTCCAAGTTACGACCTAAAAGAACACCTTGATCTTCTTTTAAAATGGCATCGATTTCTTCGCGCTCAATGAAATTATCAGCTCCGGGAATCAGGATCTTAACATCGGTACATTTAACTGTCTGTTTCTTCACATTGATAAAACTCAAAAGCACCACCACCCCTGCCAAGCTGATCAGCCAGGCAAAGCCAGTAAAAATTGCGCTCCAGTTTATCCGTTTAAGCATTGTTTAAAGTATTTTTAAGTGGTTCGATAATCGTGTCGATATCTCCCGCACCTACTGTTAAAATTAATTCAGGTTTTGTGTCCTTAACATGCTGAGCCACAAAATCTTTGCTACATATTTTTTTATCTGTCAAAGTGATTTTATCCAATAAAAACTGTGCATTTATCCCTTCAATCGGCAATTCTCTTGCGGGATAAATTTCCAACAGAAGCAGTTCGTCAGCCGTGCTTAAAACTCTTGCAAATTCATCAGCAAAATCCCTTGTCCGTGTGAAGAGGTGTGGCTGAAAAATCACGGTTAGCTTTTTATCTGGATATAATTGCCTTACTGCATCAAAACAAGCCCTCAGTTCTTCAGGATGATGTGCATAATCATCAATATAAATCTGATTGCCATTATTCACAATATATTCGAAGCGGCGTTTAACACCCTTAAAATTGGCAACCGCTTGTTTTACCTTTTCTGCATCAATACCCAATTGCAGCGCAATGGCAATGGCAACCGTTGTATTTTCGACATTATGCTTACCGGGAAGCATTAAACTAATGTCTTTGATACTTTGTGTACCATCGGTATAGTCGAAAACAAATTTCGACCCTTCTACCCTTAAATTTTCTGCCTTTGCAGTCGCCGTTGAACTTGCTGCATAACTGATGCTTTTTTCAAGCGGCAGTCCTTCGTGCGCATAAAGCACACCTTCGGCTTTAAGTTGACCGGCAAACAAACGGAATGATTCTTCGAGGTGACTTTTATCTCCGTAAATATCCAAATGATCGGCATCCATTGAGGTCACCACTGCTATATCCGGGTGCAAGGTTAGGAAAGAACGGTCGTATTCATCGGCCTCTACCACTACAACATTGTTCTTGCCGAAAAGCACATTACTGTTATAGTTACTGGTTATTCCTCCTAAAAAAGCGGTACAATCGTAGCCGGTATCTTTTAAAATATGCGCAACTATAGATGATGTGGTGGTTTTGCCATGTGTACCCGCAACTGCGATACAGAACATTCCTTTACTGATGATCCCTAAAACCTCAGAACGTTTTTTAAGTGCAAAACCTTTATTTATAAAATGGTTTAAAATTTTAGCATCTTTTGGAATCGCTGGAGTGTAAACCACAAGGGTATCATCATGATTATCCAAAAATGCACAGGGCAGCGAAGAGGCTTCATCAAGATAGGTAATGAGAATGCCTTCCCGCTCTAAGGTTTCGGTCAGCTTAGTCCTGGTTTTATCGTAACCACAAACTACTTGTCCGCGTTTAGCAAAATAACGGGCAAGCGCACTCATGCCGATACCACCGATACCTACAAAGAAAACCCTATTTATTTTACTTAGTTCCATTTTATTTGATTTGAGATGTGAGATGTGAGATGTGAGATCTAAGATTTCCGACGTAGTGTCCAACCTCAAATCTAATTTCTCATATCTCATATCTGATTTTTCATATCTTATTTAATTAATTTCAGTACTTCGTTCGCTATAATTTCGTCTGCCGCTGGCAATGCCATCTTAGCCAGGTTTTCGGCTAACATTTCGCACTGTTCTTCATTGTTTAACAGCGCCAGTGCTTCTTTAACTAATGTATCTTCTGCAGAGCGGTCGTTAATTAATATCGCTGCGCCATTTTTAACCAGGGCCATCGCATTTTTAGTTTGATGGTCTTCTGCAACATTAGGCGAAGGCACCAATATCACCGGTTTTTTAATCAAACAAAGTTCTGCTATGGTTCCAGCTCCTGCCCGGCTCACAATTACATCTGCTGCTGCATAAGCGAGGTCCATTTTATTTAAAAACTCAAGGATGCGAACATTGGGATGATATGCTAATCCCAATCTTTCGATAATCCCTTTGTAGTAATATTTACCTGTTTGCCAGATCACCTGCACATCTTGAGCAAGGATATCGGGTAAATGTTTTTCAATCGCTTTATTCAGTGTACCTGCGCCTAAACTTCCGCCGGTAACCATAATGGTCTTTTTCAATGGATCGAGCTTTAACAGTTCGGCACCCTGAAAATGTTTTCCTTTAATATCAACTACTTCCTGACGTACAGGATTTCCTGTTTTTAAAATCCTATCAGCTGGAAAAAACTGATCCATATCATCAAAAGCAACACAGATTTTTGAAGCTTTTTTACCTAACCACTTATTGGTTATTCCGGCATAAGAATTCTGTTCCTGGATGAGGTAAGGAATTCCTTTCAGCGAAGCTGCATACAATAGCGGACCTGAAGCATAACCACCAACGCCTACTACGGCATCGGGCTTAAAATCATTAATAATTTGCATGGCTTTGCGCACACTACCAATTACCTTGAAGGGGAGCGCGAGATTTTTAATAATCGAGCCACGTTGCATCCCACTAATATTTAATCCTATAATTTTATAGCCGGCTGCAGGAACTTTTTCCATTTCCATTCGGCCTATTGCACCCACAAACAAAATTTCACAGGTTGGCACCATGCGTTTTAACGCATTGGCTATGGCCACGGCGGGAAAAATATGCCCGCCGGTGCCACCACCTGATATGATAATTTTTGGGGAATTATTCATTTTAACTATTATTTAACCGCAAAGAG
>NZ_JBQEPM010000022.1:0-3339 GCF_052045595.1 Pedobacter sp. 22163
TTTTTTACTAATAAGGAATAAGCTTAGGCTTGGGCAGAGGACAATGAAACCCTCCACCCTTATACCCTAAACCTTACACCTTAATAAAGTTCTTTGACATATTGGAAGAAGTTAAAAAAGAAGAGCAAACAACAATAGGCGACTGTTGTGTTTGTGCTCACCGACCCGAGAGGCAACTCAAAGGAAGGTATGAGACATCATAACAAGAGCAAAAAAAGCATACCATACGGCGCAAAAGGCGTATGAGTAGAAGAAAGTAATAAAGAGTACACGGGGGATGCCTTGGCTCTCAGAGGCGATGAAGGACGTGATAAGCTGCGATAAGCTTCGGGTATTTGCAAATAGGAATTGATCCGAAGATTTCCGAATGGGGCAACCCGGCTAGTTGAAGACTAGTCACATATAATGAGCAAACCTGCCGAACTGAAACATCTAAGTAAGCAGAGGAAGAGAAAATAACAATGATTTCCTAAGTAGTGGCGAGCGAAAGGGAAAGAGCCCAAACCAGTCTTGTTACGGCATGACTGGGGTTGTAGGACTACAATGTGTCATTAGCAAACAGAAGTGGAATGGGATGGGAAGCCCAGCGATACACGGTGATAGCCCGGTACACGTATAGAATGCTAGGCTAGTAGTATCCTGAGTACCGCGAGGTCGGAGACGCCTTGTGGGAATCTGCCGGCACCATCCGGTAAGGCTAAATACTCCTGAGAGACCGATAGTGAACCAGTACCGTGAGGGAAAGGTGAAAAGAACCCCGAACAGGGGAGTGAAATAGAACCTGAAACCGTGTACTTACAAGCGGTCGGAGCATCCAAGTGGTGTGACGGCGTGCCTTTTGCATAATGAGCCTACGAGTTACTCCTCTCTGGCAAGGTTAAGTGCTTCAGGCACGGATCCGAAGCGAAAGCGAGTCTGAATAGGGCGTATAGTCAGAGGGGGTAGACGCGAAACCTTGTGATCTACCCATGGACAGGTTGAAGGTGCGGTAACACGTACTGGAGGACCGAACCGATAAACGTTGAAAAGTTTCCGGATGATCTGTGGGTAGGGGTGAAAGGCTAATCAAACTGGGAAATAGCTCGTACTCCCCGAAATGTTTTTAGGAACAGCGTGGATATTAAGTTTCATAGAGGTAGAGCTACTGATTGGGTGCGGGGGAGTCAAATCCTACCAAATCCAGACAAACTCCGAATGCTATGAAATATGATCTGCAGTGAGGCGCGGGGTGCTAAGGTCACGCGCCGAGAGGGAAAGAACCCAGACCATCAGCTAAGGTCCCCAAGTGACAGTTAAGTTGAACTAACGAGGTCCGATTGCACAGACAGCTAGGATGTTGGCTTGGAAGCAGCCATTCATTTAAAGAGTGCGTAACAGCTCACTAGTCGAGCGATCGGGCATGGATAATAAACGGGCATTAAACTGTTCACCGAAGCTATGGGATTGAAATATATCGGTAGGGGAGCATTCTATATGCAGCGAAGGTATCTGGTAATGGGTGCTGGAGCGTATAGAAAAGCAAATGTAGGCATAAGTAACGATAAGGCGGGAGAGAAACCCGCCCACCGAAAGGATAAGGTTTCCTGATCAACGCTAATCGGATCAGGGTCAGTCGGGACCTAAGGAGAACCCGAAGGGGAAATTCGATGGACAACTGGTTAATATTCCAGTACTTTTTATAACTGCGATGTGGGGACGGAGTAGTGACACTGCCGCGATCTGACGGAATAGATCGTTAAAGGCCGTAGGTATACATTTGGTAGGCAAATCCGCCGAGTGTGCTGAAAGTCGATAGTACCGCGAGCCTTCGGGTAAGCGGATAGCGCAGGTAATCAGACTTCCAAGAAAAACCGCTAAGCTTCAGGTTATAAAAACCCGTACCGCAAACCGACACAGGTATCCGGGAAGAGGATTCTAAGGTGCTCGAGTGAATCATGGCTAAGGAACTCGGCAAAATGGCCCTGTAACTTCGGGAGAAGGGGCGCTGGCAGCAATGTCAGCCGCAGTGAAAAGGCCCAGGCGACTGTTTAACAAAAACACATGGCTTTGCAAAATCGAAAGATGAGGTATAAGGCCTGACACCTGCCCGGTGCTGGAAGGTTAAGAGGGGATGTCATCCGCAAGGAGAAGCATTGAATCGAAGCCCCAGTAAACGGCGGCCGTAACTATAACGGTCCTAAGGTAGCGAAATTCCTTGTCGGGTAAGTTCCGACCTGCACGAATGGTGTAACGATCTGGGCGCTGTCTCAGCCATGAGCTCGGTGAAATTGTGGTCCCGGTGAAGACGCCGGGTACCCGCAACGGGACGGAAAGACCCCATGCACCTTCACTACAATTTAACATTGACATTGGATACAGGATGTGTAGGATAGGTGGGAGGCTTTGAAGCGGCGTCGCTAGGCGTCGTGGAGCCAACGTTGAAATACCACCCTTTCTGTATTCGGTGTCTAATCCCATCATGTGGGAGACATTGTTTGATGGGTAGTTTGACTGGGGTGGTCGCCTCCAAAAAGGTAACGGAGGCTTTCAAAGGTAAGCTCAGTACGCTTGGTAACCGTACGCGGAGTGCAATAGCATAAGCTTGCTTGACTGTGAGACAGACAAGTCGATCAGGGTCGAAAGACGGATATAGTGATCCGGTGGTTCTGCATGGAAGGGCCATCGCTCAAAGGATAAAAGGTACGCTGGGGATAACAGGCTGATCTCCCCCAAGAGCTCATATCGACGGGGAGGTTTGGCACCTCGATGTCGGCTCGTCACATCCTGGGGCTGGAGAAGGTCCCAAGGGTTCGGCTGTTCGCCGATTAAAGTGGCACGCGAGCTGGGTTCAGAACGTCGCGAGACAGTTCGGTCCCTATCTGTTGTGGGCGTAGGAATTTTGAGTGGGGCTGACCTTAGTACGAGAGGACCGGGTTGGACTAGCCTCTAGTGAATCTGTTGTTCCGCCAGGGGCATTGCAGAGTAGCTACGCTGGGAATAGATAAGCGCTGAAAGCATCTAAGTGCGAAACTAGCCACGAGATGAGAATTCCATATAGGACCGTAGCAGACTACTACGTTGATAGGCTACAGATGTAAAGCTGGCGACAGCACAGTCGAGTAGTACTAATCATCCGAAGCTTTCAAAGCAAACAGACTGTTGTTTGTTCTTCATAATAACTTCTTTCAATAATATGTCATTTAAGCTCGAGATAGCTTATCTAAAGAAATTTAGGTGCCTATATCGGTGGTGTCCACCTCTTCCCATTCCGAACAGAGAAGTTAAGCCCACCAGAGCCGATGGTACTGCGGTAACACGTGGGAGAGTAGGTCGGTGCCAAATATTAAAAGAAACCCTTCA
>NZ_JBQEPM010000023.1:0-2630 GCF_052045595.1 Pedobacter sp. 22163
TATCGGTGGTGTCCACCTCTTCCCATTCCGAACAGAGAAGTTAAGCCCACCAGAGCCGATGGTACTGCGGTAACACGTGGGAGAGTAGGTCGGTGCCAAATATTAAAAGAAACCCTTCAACAGAAATGTTGAAGGGTTTTCTTCGTTTATGGGCATTTCTGTTCTGTACCCTTCACTTTTCTCAACATAATCTTCTTAATGCCCTTAAAACCTTAATGGTGAAATGGGCCTGGATCGGTTTTCTGGTCACTAAAGAGTTTATGGCCATTCTATTATGCTCCGCTAATTTTTGCGCCATTAAGAAGTGAAGAAAAGTTAAGGCACTGCTCCAATATATTTTCTTAATGCCCTTAATCCCTTAATGTTGAAAGGAACTGTAACAGCGGTTATTTCTATCATTAAGGAGTTAAGATGAGTTAAGGGGTTGTTCCCGCAGATTACACTGATTTGAGCAGAGTATATTCATCAATCGTCTACACTTCAATCCCAGGTTCAATAGCCCTGATGGCAGCGGAAATCCCTTTTGGGCAGGGGTAGATTGTTTATCCCAAGGGTTTCTCAAAAGGATTGCAGCGGACAGCAGGACGGAACCCGACCTACATTTTACTGTTATTGCGCTCTAAAACATGTTGATTGAAAGCTATGTTAATAGTCAACTCTTTGATAAACAAGTAGATGATTGCCTCTTAGCGGTGTCATGCCAAGAAAGGGTAATTGATTCTTCCTTGCCAAACACTTTATGGATGTTCAGAGATAGATTTATCAAATAGTTGCCATTTCTCAAATATTGTATTCTAATAGTCTTAAAGATTTGAATATGATTGTTCGAATCTGAAAAGGATTTGATATTTTGCGACATAATTGATTTTTAGATATGGCTTCAGGTTTTTTTGCAATTTTGGATGATATAGGTGCTTTAATGGACGATGTAGCGGTAACAGCTAAGGTAGCGGCCAAGAAGACTGCGGGGATTTTAGGAGATGATTTAGCAGTAAATGCAGAAAAGTCAACTGGTTTTCTTTCCTCGAGAGAACTGCCCGTACTATGGGCAATCACTAAAGGATCATTTGTGAATAAGCTTATTATTGTTCCAATTGCGCTATTGCTCAATTTCTTTTTTCCGGTAGCGATTAAGGTGATCCTGGTACTAGGCGGATTGTACCTGGCGTATGAAGGGGTAGAGAAAATTGTTGAATATTTTATTCATCGGTCAAAGCCCACACATGTCGAAGCAAAAGAAGTTATCCAAGAGGGAGAGCTAGCGGAGAAAGCGAAGATCAGATCAGCTATTATTACCGATTTTATTTTATCAATAGAAATCGTAATTATTGCTTTGGGAAGTGTGCTCGAAGAGAAGCTGCTTATACAAATTATGACGGTGTCAGCTGTAGCTATGTTGGCTACGGTTGGTGTTTATGGTATCGTAGCCATTATTGTAAGGATGGATGATACTGGCTATCGCTTAATGAAAGCCTCGGGTGAAAAAGGTATCCTTTCTGTTATTGGAAACCTACTGGTTCGTTCTTTACCGATTATAATAAAAATATTAAGTGTTGTAGGAACGGTAGCGCTGATCTTGGTTTCAGGTGGAATTTTTGCACACAATGTTGGCTTTTTACATCATGTTCTTCATACTTTTCCTTCAATTCTTAGGGAATTTGCTTTTGGATTAGCCGCTGGAATAGTCTCTGTGCTTGTTGTTATTGCTGGTAAAAAGCTATTAGCCATTATCAGAAAATAAAGAATTGCCAGTATTCTATTTGCAAATATTAATTTTGTTTGTCGCTTTTTAGCAAAGCAGGTTCTTACTACTATATAGGTCTGATTTCAGTAAATAACTTCCGAAGTTTAAAAGAGCAGGGGTGTAAGGATAGCTTTGGAAGTTTGCCTAGTGATATATTGTTTGTGATTTTAGGAAAAGCAGGTTCAGTATTACTATATAAGTGTTGTCCCGCCATCCGTTGCAAAGCCTTGGTTCGTTCCTCACCATCAGGTTTTCCACTTCTGTCAGGTTTATTTTGCAGCGTCTTCCGAAGTTTAAAAGGCATAGGTGCAGGGAAAACTTCGGAAGTCTATTCTGTCCGTACAGGTTATTCCTACATTATATATAAGAGTGCTTTTGTTTTTTTATGAAAAGCAGGTTCTGTGCTATTATGAAGGTGTGTTCCCGCTATCCGCTTTATCCCGATGAAAAAAATCGGGATGTCCGCTGCTATCGGGTTTATTTTGCAGGGACTTGCGAAGTTTTAAACGGCCGGGCGCAGGGAAAACTTCGGAAGCCTGCGAAGCTTGGCCAGGCGCCAAACAAGCTTTCGTTCAAAAAGTTTTGCTGTCCGCAAAACTTTTTCCTGTTGAAAACCATTGAGTTAACTTAAACCTTCAGGTAATCGGGGTAAAAGCTTTGCAGAAGCGTTAATTTTTTCTACTTTTGCATCCCGCTTCGGAGGAAGGGTTTTGAATGAAAGGATGGCGCAGGAGATAGAGCGGGCAGGATTTATTTTAAAATAAATATTGCGGGAGATGAAAAGATTGCTACCTTTGCAGCCCGGATCGGAAGAACGGAAAGCTGATTAAAATCGGCATATTGAAAAGCAGACAGGGGATAAGAGAAGAAGAAAAAAATAAAATTT
>NZ_JBQEPM010000024.1:0-2065 GCF_052045595.1 Pedobacter sp. 22163
AAGGTTTCTCTCTACTTAAGACCTGACCGATGATAGCCAGTTTAAATTCCAGGCTATACTTAATTTTTCTGCTCATAAAATGCTCCTCTTTAAGTGTCCAACTTTTTGGGGGCAGTCCAACCCTGCTCTTTCATAGATTTTCAATATAGCAGAATTTTGCAAAAATATCCCGGCCTGAAGCATCCAAATGCCTTTCTTTTCACTTTCTTTAACCAGGGCATCTAACAATAAAGAACCTATCCCCTGGCCTTTATAACCATGTTTAACATATACTTCTGTTTCACCCACCCTACCAGTATCATAATTCGCCGATACTGGCAAAAGCGCACTCCAGCCTATAATTTCTTTACCTTTGCAGGCCACAAATCTACAAGCCTTAAGGTGTGATGAATCCCAGTTCTCCCAGGAAATATCAGGGGTCCTAAAACTCGCAGTACCAGTATCGATTCCTTCCTGATAAATGGCACTAACTTCACTCCAGTCTTCAGCACGCATTATTCTTATCATAGTTTTAATCAATTTTGGCTAATATCAGCCTATGAAATCTAATAGTTTATGTTTGTTGTACGAAATTAGCCAAACACGCACGTTGTAGCGCATAATACAGAGCCAAGTTTGTCCTGTATTATAAATCGACACAACTATACAATAAAAATTACCTTAAGAGCGCCTTTCTGTAACAGAAACGTTAAGCTACCGTTTTTCTTGATTTAGGGTTTTCGAATATTCTACCGGGCTCATTCCTACCAGTTTTTTAAAGGCGTTATAAAAGGCACTCCGGGAAGAAAAACCAGCACTGTAGGCAAGTGCCTCCAACGTAAAGTTGTGCATGATATCAGGGTTCCGGATACTTCCTTTAATCCAATTTACACGATAATGATTGATATAATCAATAAAGCTCTTATTGAAATAGCTGTTTAAGACAATAGAAAGTTTATGACTGCTTAAACCAATCTCATTAGCAAGAGATTGGAGCCTGATATCTTTATGTCTGAAGGATTGATGTTTATTGATATGCAATTCTAATTTTTGTCCCCACTCTTCCAATTCCTTATTTTTGTCTTTCTCTGAAAAATTTTTCCTGATGGATAAAAGTGTGGATAACTTAACATTTAACAAAGAAGCTACCAGCGCTAATGGCAAGCGGTCTAAATAGCCTGGATTCGTTTTGGCAAAATACAGATACCTTTCTTTGGCGTTTCCTACCCGTATAATATGCGCTCTTTGCTGCGCATCTTTATAATATTTTTCTAAAACAATCCTGAAAATATAATTCAGTTCGAAATGATGCGAAAAAAGGCGGTTGAGTTCATCATTATGCATGGCCAGCAAATGGGTATCTTCAACGGCCACTACGTACTCTTGTGAATAGCCGGATCCATGAAGCCCTGATATAGAACTAACAAAATCATTTTCAACAGATATATAGGTGGTAATTTTTCGTTTATTATGAGTGGTGCAGCCCATTAAGGCTCCTTTAACAATGAAATAGATGTATTCGCATACTTCGTTTTCATTGAACAATATATGATCTTTTTTAATTCTGAGTGTTAAAAGATGTTTCTCAAATTCTTCTTTCAATTTAGCATCTACAGCATGTATGCTACTGAGCACATTCAGTACATAACCCACTTCTTCGCTTTCTGCTTTATTGTATTGCAAATGTTTTGGCACCTTATACTGTTAATAATGTTAACACTTCATACCATAATTGGTATGCTCAGGATGCTATTTATTTACCTTAACACCAAGCCTCAAATAAATAGTAAAGTCGAAGTTTCAGCTTAATGTTTGTAACCAAAATAGACTATCCAGCAAATAAAAAGAAAGCTAACGAAACTTAAGCAACGAAAGATAATTTGTCTTATATATTTTACAGTAGAGGAAAATATTTATAAAAGATAAAGGCAAAACCTATGCATAAAAAAAGCCTCAGAAGATTTCGAGGCACTGAAAAAGTCTTCCATTTATGAGTCGGCTTAAAAAACGACCAAGTAAAACATGTTTTTACTTGGTCGTTTTTTTTATTTACCAAAAATCACATCTGCACAGATTGAATGTTCAT
>NZ_JBQEPM010000025.1:0-1828 GCF_052045595.1 Pedobacter sp. 22163
GAAACACGGAGAGACGAACAAGACTTTTCCGAACTGAAGTTTAACGATATATAGATGACCGGCCGTGAGGCTTACCTGGTCAACAAGTTCTTAAAAGAGATGTCAATGTAGCGTAGCGAGGTAATGGAGTACCGATCAAAGTACATGATTACGTAGCTTTATTTTAAAGGTGGTGTCTAACAGACAACATAACAAAAAGAAGACTATTTTTAACAATAGTTAAAACTGGTCAGCATCTTACAACACATTTTACAATGGAGAGTTTGATCCTGGCTCAGGATGAACGCTAGCGGCAGGCCTAATACATGCAAGTCGAACGATATCATCCAGCTTGCTGGATGAGAAAGTGGCGCACGGGTGCGTAACGCGTATGCAACCTACCTTAATCTGGGGGATAGCCCGGAGAAATCCGGATTAATACCGCATAAAATCACAGGATTGCATAATCCAATGATCAAACATTTATGGGATTGAGATGGGCATGCGTGTCATTAGCTAGTTGGCGGGGTAACGGCCCACCAAGGCGACGATGACTAGGGGATCTGAGAGGATGGCCCCCCACACTGGTACTGAGACACGGACCAGACTCCTACGGGAGGCAGCAGTAAGGAATATTGGTCAATGGAGGCAACTCTGAACCAGCCATGCCGCGTGCAGGAAGACTGCCCTATGGGTTGTAAACTGCTTTTATCCGGGAATAAACCTATCTACGTGTAGATAGCTGAATGTACCGGAAGAATAAGGATCGGCTAACTCCGTGCCAGCAGCCGCGGTAATACGGAGGATCCAAGCGTTATCCGGATTTATTGGGTTTAAAGGGTGCGTAGGCGGCCTGTTAAGTCAGGGGTGAAAGACGGTAGCTCAACTATCGCAGTGCCCTTGATACTGATGGGCTTGAATGGACTAGAGGTAGGCGGAATGAGACAAGTAGCGGTGAAATGCATAGATATGTCTCAGAACACCGATTGCGAAGGCAGCTTACTATGGTCTTATTGACGCTGAGGCACGAAAGCGTGGGGATCAAACAGGATTAGATACCCTGGTAGTCCACGCCCTAAACGATGAACACTCGCTGTTGGCGATACACAGTCAGCGGCTAAGCGAAAGCGTTAAGTGTTCCACCTGGGGAGTACGCTCGCAAGAGTGAAACTCAAAGGAATTGACGGGGGCCCGCACAAGCGGAGGAGCATGTGGTTTAATTCGATGATACGCGAGGAACCTTACCCGGGCTTGAAAGTTAGTGAATCATTTAGAGATAAATGAGTGAGCAATCACACGAAACTAGGTGCTGCATGGCTGTCGTCAGCTCGTGCCGTGAGGTGTTGGGTTAAGTCCCGCAACGAGCGCAACCCCTATGTTTAGTTGCCAGCACGTTATGGTGGGGACTCTAAACAGACTGCCTGTGCAAACAGAGAGGAAGGAGGGGACGACGTCAAGTCATCATGGCCCTTACGTCCGGGGCTACACACGTGCTACAATGGATGGTACAGAGGGCAGCTACATAGCAATATGATGCGAATCTCACAAAGCCATTCACAGTTCGGATTGGGGTCTGCAACTCGACCCCATGAAGTTGGATTCGCTAGTAATCGCGTATCAGCAATGACGCGGTGAATACGTTCCCGGGCCTTGTACACACCGCCCGTCAAGCCATGGAAGTTGGGGGTACCTAAAGTATGTAACCGCAAGGAGCGTCCTAGGGTAAAACCGATAACTGGGGCTAAGTCGTAACAAGGTAGCCGTACCGGAAGGTGCGGCTGGAATACCTCCTTTCTGGAGTAGCACCGCCTACTCGCCACGCAACATGATATTTCTAAAAAAGGTATAG
>NZ_JBQEPM010000026.1:0-1629 GCF_052045595.1 Pedobacter sp. 22163
CATCAAATATTATTTAAGCTATGCTTCAGTTTGCGAGAATAATAACTTTGGGAAAACATCCTGCACAAGGTCGTCTTTCTTATTGACCCCCAAGTCATCATCAAATCTGACCAAGCCAGCAGTTGAAGTTGTCGATTGAACATTGCAGTTCGTATAGTAAACTAATCTTCAAGCCTGCCGGTTTTGCAGGATGTTTATTAAAATGAATTTTATGGGTAAAGGTCAAAAAAACACAGAAAAAAAGCAAAAGATTAAAGATTTCGTTCAGCTACCTTTAGTTAATGCAAATGCGGCAGGTATTGATATCGGTGATACACTACATGTGGTAGCCGTACCTGAGGAATGCTGCAAGGGCTCCAATGTAAGAGACTTCGGTACATTTACCGATGATCTTCTGGCTATTGTAGAATGGCTTACCGAGTGCGGGATTACAACAGTTGCAATGGAAAGTACCGGGATTTACTGGAAAAATCTTGGTGTATTATTGATTGAAAAAGGCTTTGAGGTATATTTGGTCAATGCCCGCCACACACGCAACATCAGTGGTAAAAAGAATGACCAGAGCGATGCGCAATGGATACAAAAGCTGCATAGCTGTGGTCTGTTGAAGAACTGTTTTCTGCCTGACGATCAGACAGACGTACTTCGTACCCTGGTCCGTCAAAGACGAAAGCTGATCCGCGATAGCAGTACATCTGTACTTAGGATGCAAAAGGCACTGGAACTCATGAACCTAAAGATACATACAGTCATCAGTGACCTCATGGGTAAAACAGGGAAAGCTATGGTAGAGGCTATTCTTTCAGGGGAACGTTATGCAGAAAACTTCCTGACCTTGGTTGATTGCAGGATCAAGGCAGATCGTAACACTATTATAAGTTCACTTAAGGGTAACTGGCGTGAGGAACAATTGTTCCTTTTGGAACAGTATTATACACAGTACAAGTTTTTTCAGGAGCAGTTGGTACAGTGCGACCAAAAGATTGAACACCAGTTGCAGCGGATGCATGCAAGAACCAATGAGGGCATAGCTGAACCTGAAAAAGAGATCAGGCTAACCCCGACCGGTAGATTATTCAAACAGAAGAAGACAAAGAACCAGCCTTTCTTTGATATCCGAACTTACCTGAAGGGTATCCATGGGATTAATGTACTGGATATCTACGGGCTAAGTGAGGTAAGCGCCCTGGAAATACTTTCGGAAACTGGAACAGATCTGTATAAATGGCCTTCGGCAGCACATTTCGCCTCGTGGCTCAACCTTTGTCCCAACAACAAGATATCCGGAGGAAAACTTATCTCTAGTAAACTGCAAAGAAAAAAGCCCAATGCAGCATCCCAGGCTTTCCGGATGGCTGCCGGCGGAGTCCAGAACAGCAACCATCTAATGGGGCATTTTTTCAGAAAGATGAAAAGTAAGGGTGGTTATAAATATGCTGTTGTAGCCACAGCCCGAAAACTGGCATGTATCTATTATAAAATGGTTACCGAGAAACAATCATTCAATCCTTTAAACAATGAAGAGCACCTTAATAAACAGAAAAAAGCGCGAATTGCAGCACTGGAAAAAACACTTAATGCACTCAAGCTACAAGTAGCTTAATCTTTTTTGTTATATAGTAAAAGAAA
>NZ_JBQEPM010000027.1:0-1432 GCF_052045595.1 Pedobacter sp. 22163
TGGACTGCCCCCAAAAAGTTGGACACTTAAAGAGGAGCATTTTATGAGCAGAAAAATTAAGTATAGCCTGGAATTTAAACTGGCTATCATCGGTCAGGTCTTAAGTAGAGAGAAACCTTTGGATTCAATCTCAAGGGAAAATGGTATCGAACGGCGTATGGTCTATCAGTGGGTACAGTTCTATAAGCGTTTTGGAGAGGCCGGACTAATCCCCCAGTCGACAGTCTATTCATTGGAAAACAAACTTGAGGTTATCCGTTACTTTATCTCCAATAAGGTATCTTTGAGGGAGGCATGCCTTCAGTTTAACATCAGATGTAACAGTGTCCTATCAAATTGGTTAAGGATATACGAATCTGCTGGATTCGAGGGGCTGTCTGAAAGAACAAGGAAAAAACATCATCCCATGAATCCAAAGATTCCGAAAAAAGCACCTTCCCTCCAGACAGATCATGAACAGGTCCTGGAAGAAAACAATCGTTTACGTGCGGAGGTCGCGTTTTTAAAAAAGTTACGGGCCTTAATCCAGAAAGAAGAATCAAAGAAAAACAAAAAGCGCTGATCATTCAGGGATTAAGGAATATGTTTGACCTGTCAGTGCTTTTAGGAGTGGCCGGTATGGCGCGGAGTTCATTTTATTACTGTATAAAATGCAGTGGTACAGACGACAAGTACGGAGTGGTCAGGAACCGCCTCAATGCGCTCTACAATCAGCATAAAGGCAGATATGGCTATAGGCGGATGCTGCTCCAGCTAAAAAAGGAAGGACACACCATCAACCATAAGACAGTATTGAGGCTTACCGGAGAGATGGGACTGAAAAGTACCGTCAGGCTTAAGAGATACAGGTCATATAAAGCAGAAGAGGGCCAAACAGTCCCCAATATACTCAATAGGGAGTTTAATGTTGACAGGCCGTTTGAAAAATGGGCAACTGATGTGACAGAATTCAATGTAACTGGCAAGAAACTGTATCTCTCTACCATAATTGATCTGTTCAATGGAGAGATTATAAGTTATTCGCAATCCCTAAGGCCGGACTTCGGGCAGGTTACCGATATGCTGGACCGGGCATTGAAAAAAAAACCAGGTAATACCAAACCCATACTGCATTCCGACCAGGGTTGGCAATACAAGATGAAGAGTTATCAGGTTATCCTGCACAAGAATGGAATTACACAGAGCATGTCCAGAAAGGGCAACTGTCTGGATAATGCTGTAATGGAAAACTTTTTTGGTACGCTAAAGTCTGAGATGTTCTACCGCAAAAAATACCTGTCGGTGGAGGAGCTGAAGGGTGATGTTGATGAGTATATTAGTTATTATAACAATAAAAGGATAAGATTGAACTTAAATGGAATGAGCCCGGTTGAATACCGGACACAAGTATTAAATAATTAATAAGTTTGTCCAACTTTTTGGGGGCAGTCCA
>NZ_JBQEPM010000028.1:0-873 GCF_052045595.1 Pedobacter sp. 22163
AAACTGCTGTCTGCTGTCTTGTGTCCGATCTTGGCATCCATGTCCTTGGAGAGCGTATAATGCTCCTGGGTATCCTCAACCGTTTCTTTTAACAGGTTTAATTTCTCTTTAACCGCAGGGATCTCGCTCAAGGTACTGTCCGACTCAATCCGTTCCTGCAATTTCTTGCAATAGGCAATCTCCTTTTCAAGATCGATCGACTCATTCTTCTCTGGCATCAATTTCTTAAAGTCCTCATCCATCGAATAGACAGCCTTTCGAAGTAACTTGCTACGCTGCCTAAGCACCTCAATTGCAGAATAAGGATTGGATCTAGATAACGAATGAGTAGCATCCACGATAATGGACTTGGATTTGATGATGCCCTTTTCAAGGGCTAGGGATACCGTCTTGCCAATTAATAGGTTCAGTAAGTCCATATCCTTTAGTCTGAGTTTGCGAAACTTGGTCAGAGAACTCGGATCGATCACTTCCGCTTCAGGTGCCATCTCAAGGAAATATTTAAAGGACATATCGTAGCGAGAGCGATCAACAACATCCACATCTGACACAGTAAAAATCGTCTTAAGTAAAAGGTACTTGAACATACGGATAGGGCTCTCAGCCATACGTCCATTGTTCTGGCAGTACTTCTCTAGAAGCTCATCATGAATGAAACTGAAGTCTATCAGATCATTGATCTTTCGAAGAAGGTTGTCTTTGGGGATGATCAGGTCATATAATCCTGAGTAGGAACTGAACTGGATCTTTTGTTGGTGAGCTAGCATCGGATACCTTAAAATCTAATTTAAGATACAAAAAAAAGAGCAGAGAAACCAAGGTTATCTGCTCTTTTTCAGCCCAATTATTAAGAGGACTTTTTCAGTGCCCTCG
>NZ_JBQEPM010000029.1:0-847 GCF_052045595.1 Pedobacter sp. 22163
CTTTTTTAACTTCTTCCAATATGTCAAAGAACTTTATTAAGGTATAAGGTTTAGGGTATAAGGGTGGAGGGTTTCATTGTCCTCTGCCCAAGCCTAAGCTTATTCCTTATTAGTAAAAAACCGCGGTCTCGAACCGTTTCATACTGTTGGTATGTGCCCCATGGCGTTTCTTCTCTTCTTAATCATGTCAATGTATATTATCTATCCCGATAATAAGGTATTATATTCTGTTGTGGTGTGTTTCAGCTATAGGTCTTACCCTACACCTTCAACCTTTTAACCCTCAACCTTAATGGTGGAGAATAACGGAGTCGAACCGTTGACCTCCTGCGTGCAAGGCAGGCGCTCTAGCCAGCTGAGCTAATCCCCCAAAAGGATCGTAATGTGTAGTCCCGTCCAGATTTGAACTGTTCACTCCAAACCGCCGATTGCAAACTTTCAGTGGTAGTCCCGTCCAGATTTGAACTGGAGACCCCTACATTATCAGTGTAGTGCTCTAACCAGGCTGAGCTACGGGACTGTTGATTTAAGGTAAGCTTTTATTGTTTGCAGTATAGTATCTTACCGCTACTGCTCATCCTTTGGCTTCCCCCATCTTAATCTCCGTTATGCTTGTACCCTTATAGGCCGCACTCCGTTGTCTTCTGGGTGTTTCTTTTTTCTCTTGTTTTTTTTAAAGTCATCAGTATCAAGTATCAAGACCTTAAGCCTTATTACCCTCTACCTTATACCTTTTTTAGAAATATCATGTTGCGTGGCGAGTAGGCGGTGCTACTCCAGAAAGGAGGTATTCCAGCCGCACCTTCCGGTACGGCTACCTTGTTACGACTTAGCCCCAGTTATCGGT
>NZ_JBQEPM010000030.1:0-657 GCF_052045595.1 Pedobacter sp. 22163
GCCACGTTGAACACACCTCCGTTATCAATCTCCGCCTGGGTAAGCGTATGGAAACCTGTGAAAGTACTGTTGTCTGAAGCACCTACCGCTAAACTTGCGATCGGGCCACCAGAAATGGTTGCATTGGCATCGGTAACCGTCACATTTGTTAAGGTTACGTTGCCTGTATTGGTCACCACGAAAGTGTAGTCGATACGGTCGCCCGCATCTACTTTGCCATTCGTGTTGAAGTCGTTATAGCTTCCGTCTTTGGCCAGGGTCATTGCACCTGTGTGTACGATCGGTGTAACCGTACAGCCTGGGCATGCAGGCGTTGGCGGCGTAACCGGATAGTTGGGATCGGTAGGCGACAATGGTGTCGGATCCACTGAAGTGGTCGTAACCGGTTTATCCTTCGGATCTTTTCCGGTCGCAGTAGCCACATTGAACACACCTCCGTTATCGATCTCCGCCTGGGTAAGCGTATGGAAACCGGTAAAGGTTGAGTTATCAGATGCACCTACCGCAAGTGAAGCGATCGGGCCGCCAGAAATTGTTGCGTTTGCATCGGTAACCGTCACATTTGTTAAGGTTACGTTGCCTGTATTGGTCACCACGAAAGTGTAGTTGATACGGTCGCCCGCATCTACCTTACCGTTCGTGTTGAAGTCGTTATAG
>NZ_JBQEPM010000031.1:0-508 GCF_052045595.1 Pedobacter sp. 22163
AAGATACTATACTGCATACGATAAAAGCTTACCTTAAATCAACAGTCCCGTAGCTCAGCCTGGTTAGAGCACTACACTGATAATGTAGGGGTCTCCAGTTCAAATCTGGACGGGACTACACATTAAAATCCTTTTGGGGGATTAGCTCAGCTGGCTAGAGCGCCTGCCTTGCACGCAGGAGGTCAACGGTTCGACTCCGTTATTCTCCACCATTAAGGTTGAGGGTTAAAAGGTTGAAGGTGTAGGGTAAGACCTATAGCTGAAACACACCACAACAGAAATATAATACCTTATTATCGGGATAGATAATATACATTGACATGATTAAGAAAGAAGGAATTGCCGTTGGGGCAAGGTATCAAAAGATACCGAATGGTTCGACTCCATGATTTTTACTAATAAGGAATAAGCTTAGGCTTGGGCAGAGGACAATGAAACCCTCCACCCTTATACCCTAAACCTTACACCTTAATAAAGTTCTTTGACATATTGGAAGAAGTTAAAAAAG